>JAXLWW010000002.1:0-624450 GCA_046328265.1 Dehalococcoidia bacterium | reverse complement strand
CACCGGCGGACAGTGTGATGTCGCGATCGTCGAGGTGAAAGACGATCCCGCCGCGTTCGCACGCGAGATACTTGTCGTAGGCATGCTGATGGGCGGTGTAGCGGTCGAAGGGGCCGTTGGTCCACTGATAGGGCGTCAACCCGAGATCGGAAAACCACTGGCGAATCGCCCGGCCATCCAGCGGCTCCGGCAGGTGACGCGGCTCCATTTGGCCAGTATAGCAATTTGCCGCGACCATAAGCCCGCCCCTATACTCGCCGCCATGACCACCGCTCGCGCTCCCAAGCGTGATTTCGTTTCGATGGCCGATCTCGATCGCGCTGGCCTGCTCGCGCTGCTCGATGCCGCCGACTCGCTCAAGGCGCGCCCGCGTGGCAGCATGCTCATCGGCAAGACGCTCGCCCTGATCTTCGACAAACCGTCGCTGCGAACCCGCCTGTCGTTCGACGTAGCGATGACGGACCAGGGCGGCCGGGCGATCTACTTCTCGCCGCCGGAAGTCGGCCTCGGCAAGCGCGAACCCCCGCGCGACGTCGCTCGTGTCGTCAGCCGGATGGTCGATGCCGTCGCTGTCCGCACCCACGCCCAGAGCCTGCTCGCCGAGTTCGCCCGCTTTGCGAGTGTCCCGGTGATCAATGCGTTGTCGGAAGCCGAGCATCCCTGCCAGTGCCTGGCGGATCTCCTGACGATCCGCGAGCATAAAGGGCGGCTGGCCGGGCTGAATCTGGCCTACATCGGGGATGGCAACAACGTCGCCAACAGCTTGCTGATCGGCGGGGCGACCGCTGGTCTCTCGGTCACCGTCGCTTGCCCGGAGGGCTACGACCCACCCGCCGACATTCTCGAGGCCGCCCGCGCCCGCGCCGAAGCGTCCGGCGGGGAGGTTCGGATCGTCCGCCGGCCTGAGGTGGCCGCCGAAGGGGCGGACGTCCTCTACACCGATGTTTGGACCAGTATGGGCCAGGAGACTGAGGCTAGGGTTCGAAGCGAAGACTTCGCCGGGTTTGTCATCGACCGTCGACTGGTCGGCCTGGCCGCGCCGGACGTTATCGTGATGCACGACCTGCCCGCTCACCGCGGCGAGGAGATCGAAGACGAGGTGATCGAGGGGCCACGCTCGGTTATCTTCGACCAGGCCGAAAACCGGCTCCATGCTCAGAAAGCGCTGCTGGTCGACCTGCTTGGTCACTCGTCTGGCACGCCTGCCAGGGTGTAAGCTGCAACGGCCCACGCCGTGTGAGTGGGTGCGCTCCGGTGCGCCGCCTTGCCGGGCGGGCGAAAGCGAGGATCCGCGATGGCCAAGCCAGTCGTCGCCATCGTTGGCCGGCCGAACGTCGGCAAGTCTACCCTCTTCAACCGGCTGATCGGCGAGCGCCGCGCGATCGTCGAAGACCTTCCCGGCACGACTCGCGACCGGCTCTACGGCGATACCGACTGGAACGGCCGCGAGTTTATCCTGATCGATACCGCCGGCCTCGAGGTCGCCCCGGCCGATGAGTTGACCCGCCACGTCCAGGACCAGGTGCGTCAGGCCGTCGCCGAAGCCGACGTTGTCATCTTGCTGGTGGACGTCCGCAGCGGGGTGACTGCCGCCGACCGCGAGGCGGCCGACCTGTTGCGTATCTCGGGCAAGCCGGTGTTGCTTGGTGTCAACAAGAGTGACAGCCGGCGTTATGCCCAGGATGCCGTCGAGTTCTACGAACTTGGCCTCGGCGAACCGATCCCGGTTTCGGCGATCCAGGGGACTGGAACTGGCGATCTGCTGGACGCGGTCGTCGACCAACTTCCCGAGGCAATGCCGGAAGAAGAGGACGAAGCGATTGCCCGGGTGGCGATCATCGGCCGGCCAAACGTCGGCAAGTCTCAGTTGCTCAACAAGATCGTCGGGCGCGAGCGTTCGGTCGTCTCGAACGTTCCGGGCACGACGCGCGACACCATCGACACCTTGGTCGAGGTCGACGACCGGCCGGTGCGCTTGATCGACACCGCCGGCATCCGACGACGCGGCCGGGTCGAGCAAGGGATCGAGAAGTACAGCGTCTTGCGCTCGGTGCGGGCAGTCAATCGCGCCGACGTCGTTCTGCTGGTTATCGACGCCGCCGAGGGTATCACCGCCCAGGATACCCACGTCGCCAGCTACGCCCTCGAGGCGGCGAAAGGCTTCGTCGTCGTCGTCAACAAGTGGGACCTGATCGAGAAGGACACCTATACCGCCGACCGGTACACCGACCAAGTCCGCTACGCGTTCAAGTTTCTCCCCGACCCGCCGGTACTGTTTATCTCGGCGCTGACCGGCCAACGCGTCAATCGCGTGCTCTCGGCGGCGCTCGACGTGTTCGACCGCCGCCAACAGCGCATCCCTACCGCCCAGTTGAACCAACTCTTCGCCGAAGCAACCGCCCAGCATCCGCCGGGCCACGTGCGCGGTCGGCGCTTTCGGATCTACTATGCCACACAGCCCGAAGTGAACCCGCCAACCTTCGTGCTGTTTGTCAATGACCCGAAGCTACTCCACTTCTCGTACCAACGCTACCTCGAGAACAAGCTGCGCGAGCGGTTCGACTTCGCCGGTACCCCGATCCGGCTGGTCTTCCGTCAGCGCGAGAGTGAAGAACGAGGATGAACGAAGCGATCGCCGTCGTCTTGCTCCTGGTGGCCGGCTATGTTGTGGGCTCTTTTCCCAGCAGCGTCGTCTACGGCAGGGTCTTCCGTGGAGTGGATGTGCGCTCCACCGGCAGCGGCAAGACCGGCGCGACCAACGTGCTTCGTACCCTTGGCTGGAAGTTCGCCGTCGCCGTCGGGATTACCGACATCCTCAAAGGACTGCTGCCGGTCTTGGTAGCTCGGCTGCTCCTTGGGACGCCGTTGGCCGAGGTGGCCGCCGGCTTAGGGGCAGTCGCCGGTCACAACTGGTCGCTCTTCCTTGGCTTCGAGGGCGGTCGCGGGGTTGCGACCTCGGTCGGTGCGTTCGTCCTGCTTGCGCCTCTGGCGACGGTGATCGCCATCGCAGCGTTTCTTGCCACCATCGCACTCACGCGCTATGTCTCCCTCGGGTCGATCGTCGCCGCTATCACCGCCCTGCTCGCCCTCGTTCTCTTCGGCCTGCTCGGCGCGGGCTATCCGGGCGAGTATTACGTCTTCACCTTTGCTGCCGCTGCCTTGCTGATCGTCCGCCACGGCGACAACATCAGTCGCTTGCGCGCCGGGACCGAGCGAAAGTTCGGCGAGCGGGTCCAGCAGGCGCGGCCTGCTGCGCGATGATCGCCGTCGTCGGAGCATCAACCTGGGGCACGACCCTCGCCTTGCTCTGGGCGCGTGCCGGTCGGCCGGTCTCGTTGCTGGTGCGCACGCCCGAGGAGGCCGCGACGCTCCAGCGCGATGGCTGCAACCGCCGCCGGATGCCCGGCCACCCCTTTCCCCCCGGCCTTGTTCTGACCGCCGACCCGGAGGAGGCGCTCGGCCGAGCCGAAGTAATCGTCCTCGCCGTCCCCTCGCAGACGATGCGGGCGAATGTCCGCCAGATCGCCGGCGCGACGCCGCCTTCGGCAATTCTCGTCAGCGCCGCCAAGGGGATCGAAATCGCGACCACTCGACGGATGTCCGAAGTGGTTTCCAGTGAGCTTCCCGACCAGACTGAGCGGGTTGTCGCACTGTCCGGGCCGAACCTGAGCAAGGAGATCGCCGCCGGGTTACCGGCCGCCACCGTCGTGGCGTCGCACGATCGGGCGGCCGCCTCGCGCGCTCAGGAACTGCTGATGACCCCGATGTTTCGCGTCTACACCAACCGCGACATCGTCGGGGTGGAACTTGGTGGCGCACTCAAGAACGTCTACGCGCTCGTCGCCGGGATCAGCGACGGCCTGGGGATGGGCGACAACGCCAAGTCCGGCGCGATTACCCGTGGCCTGGCCGAGATGACCCGGCTGGGCGTGGCGGCGGGCGCCCACCCTCAGACGTTCGCCGGTCTGGCCGGACTGGGCGACCTCGTCGCGACCTGCGCCAGCCCCTCCAGCCGGAACCACCAGGTCGGGATCAGCCTCGGCCGGGGTGAGTCGCTCGATGCGGTGCTCGACCGGCTTGGCCAGGTAGCCGAGGGCGTGCCGACGACCGTCGCCGCCAAAGCTCTCGCCGCTGCGCTCGGGATCGAGTTGCCGATCGCCAACGCCATGCACCGCGTCCTGTTCGAGGGCGTGCCGGCGCATGAAGCTGCGATGGCGTTGATGGAGCGCGAGCGCAAGGCCGAGTTCCCCGAGTAGCGCTTGCGCCCACCCTCAAGCCGGGAGACCTCCGCCCTCTGGCTTCCAGAAAGGACCGGGCAACGAGACGCCCCCGTCTCCCGCGAGGAGACAGAGGCGAGGTGTTGCCCTACCGCGCCTGGTTGACCGGCGCAGCCGGAATGAACAACCCGATCGACGTCGAGGTGGGCCGGGGGTCCGCTTCGATGGCATCGAGATTGGGGTCAGGCAGCGGCACGTCATAGCCGACCGACACGTCGCGCACTGATTTGCCCTCCGGCACTGCCGCCGGTGACGCCGCCAACGCCGATGCGCCGCCTTTGCCAACCGTCCAATTCAACGAGTAGGTGCTGGCGACAAAGCCCTCGACCTCGATCACGTAGCGGCCCGTCGTCTGAGCGGTAAAGACGATCGAGTCGGCCGTCGTGGTCGGGTTTATCGAGAAGCCAAGCCGGCCACCGGGGCCAAACAGATACAGGTCGGCGTCGCCGCTCAGCGTTGTCAGCGAAATGCTGATCGTGTCACCGGCGCGCAGGTCCTCGCGGAACAGCTTGACCTGGCCGGCGCGCACCGCATCGGACACGGGCAGATAGTTCACCCAATCGACACCTGGCCGCGAGATGTTGCCCGCCTTGTCGGAGACGAACACCGCCAGGTAATGCACCCCGGCGTCCGGTGAGAGCGTGTACGAGATCCCACTGCTGTAGGTCATCCACTCGCCGACCTTGATCGACGACCATTCTCGTGGGCCGCTGAAAAACACCTTCTCGACGATCAGCATCGAGTTGAGCCCGCTGCCTTCGTCCGACGCCTGGACCGAGAGAAACACCGCGCGATCGGTGCTGGTGGAAACGCCGCCGTCGATCTCGACGCTCGTCACCTTTGGAGCGGTCTCGTCGCCGTCGCTCGGCGGCAGGATGCGGACCAACCGACCGGAGACGTTGTTCAACTCGGTGAGTTCGCGAACGACGTCGTCCGGGTCGACCATCGCCGAGATTGCGACCGTTCCGCTCAACCCGGCCGTATTCCAGACCACCGATGCGCTCTCGCCCTCATGCGGTCTGAGCGGCGGCAAGGTTGCTGTGCCGATCGGCTTTCCTTCCTCAGGCCGACCGAGGTAGAAAGTCACCTTGACCCCGGTCAACACCCCGTCGCCACCAAGCCGCTTCACCCGCAGTCCAAGGCGCACGTCGTCGTCGACGCGGACCGTCTTTGGGTCGGTCCAGATTTCGCCAGCGACGAGGTCATGGCCCGATCGCGGCCCGACGATCACGAGGCCGGGCAACGCGCTGTCGCTCTTGCCGTCCGGGTTGGTCACCGTCAGCAGGTAGACGCCCACCGCCAGCCCAGGCGGGACGATCGCCTTGATCTCGCGTGGCTCCACCTTCAGTCCATCGGTCAGGACGATGGTCGGTCCGGTCACCGGCGCGAGCGGACGGGGCAGCGAAGGGAGGTTTGGACGGTCGCCGCTTTGGGCCTCAAGAGGCCCGGTCACGGGCTTGGTCGGGCTCAGCGGCGGCGTCGCGGTGAACGGCGGCGCGTAGGTCAGTTGGAGCGTGACCGTCAGCCCCTGTTGGAAGTTGTAGCCCTCGATCTTCAACTCGATGGGCCGTTCGTTGCTGGCGACGTCCGGCCTGACCGAGCCGATATACGGTCCGTCGCCGATCGCGAGGAAGGCCGGCGCGGTGTAGTCGCGCTCGCCGCCGCTGGCGACCAGCAGCCCGTAGCGGCCGGCCGGCACCGGCGGCACGACGCCGATCGCCTGCTCGGGTGACACCCGTTGAATCTCGATCGGATAGGTCGGCGCGTTTGGCGCCGGAAGGTTCTTCGGCGGGTCGTTCGACGACTGCGCCGAGAAGGCGACGCGCTCGACGGCGCGCGGACCAAGCGGCGGCATCTTCGCCGGGTCAAGCTCCACCAGTACCGCCTTCAGGTCGGGATCGAAGCCCTTGCCGAAGATTTCGACGGCGAGCCGGCTGTTGGCAACCCCGATATCCGGCTTCATCCCGCGGACTTCAAGCTTGCGGCATTCGGAGGGTCGGTCGGATGCGAATCGGCAGCGCTCGTTATCGGACGGGCGATCCTCGGGCTTCGGGGTGACCGTCTTGGTCACCGTCTTGTTCGGGGTGACCGATTTGATCGGGGTGCCGGTCTTGGTAGCCTCGCCCGGCCGGTTTTCGGTGCCGTAGGCTGCCGGTATCCCGAACGCCATCACCAGCCCGGCGAGCAGCGGCAACAGCGCCATGACGAGCGGAATTCGTCTCACAGGAGCCTCCTCGGCTAGGGCATCGCTTCGGTGCCTCTAACGAGGATTTCGGCAGATTCGTTACCGTTTGCGCTACTGCCTATTCTGGCCCCCCCGGGCTGGCTGGGTCCATACAGGACGTTTGGCTGGCTGTTTCATCCCGCGGCGCGGTGCGGATCAGCACCGTCCGCAGGGCGGCCACCGCCCGCCGCAACGCCAGTTCGACCTCTTCGGTGCGCGTGTGTGCTTCGTCGATGTTTAGATCGCCGGGCAGGGCCAACTGGACGACGGCATCGAGCCCACCTCCCTCGGGTGACTGGTAGAGCCGGATCTCGCGGCAGCTTCCCGGCCCGGCGACCATCTCGGTGACGTTGTGCAACCGGCGAACCACCTCGCTCCGTTCGCGCGTCACCTGTTTCTGGATTCTTCGGCCGGGATGGGGCGCTTCGAGATGAACGTTTACCGCCACCAACCCGGTCGTCCGGCGGAGGTCCGTCTCAAGATGGCTGGCGCGCTCATAGGCCTCGGCGAGCGTCAGTTCGCGCGGCACCTCGAGGTGGAGGTCGATCTCGGCGCCTTCGACGACCTCTCGGACCTGAACGTCGTGGGCCGCCAGTCCGTGAAGCCGGGCGGCATGAAGCACCTGACCTTGCAAGCTCTCGTCGGGCATCGCCTCCGGCTCGACGTGAACGACGACGTCGGCGCGCGGGAGTTCGCGCTCGATCGCCCGCTCGATCTGCTCGGTCAGTTCGTGGCTCTGGACAAACTGGGCCAACCGGTCGGCGGTGACGACGAGGTCGACGAAGGTCGTCGGACCGCCACGCCGCGCCCGCACCCGGACGACCGACAGCACCCCCGGCACCGCCAGAGCGATGGCGGCTATCCGGTCGGCGAGCGGCGCTTCGACCCGGTCGGTCAGCACGTCGAGGGTTTCGCGCATCAACCGGAAGCTGGCAAAGACAATGAAGCCGGCGACGACAATCGCCGCGAGGGCATCGGCTCGCAGCAGCAACGCTACGCCGGTTGCCTCCCCGGCCAGAACCCCGAGAAGTCCGACGAGGACCGCGACACTGCTCCAGATATCGGTCTCAAAGTTCAGCGCATCGGCAGCGAGCGCCTGGCTACCGGTCTCACGAGCGACCCGCTTAAGGGCGCGCGATCGCGTCAGGTCCACCACCATCGAGACGAGGACGACGACAAACGCCCAGGGGTCCAGTCGGACCCCGCCAACGCCGCCGGCGAGCCGCTGAACGGCCTCGACCACGATCCAGCCGGCAGTTGTCAACAGAACGCCCGACGCCAGCAAGGCGGAAACGTTCTCGAACTTGCCGTGGCCAAAGGGGTGATCGGCATCCGGCGGGCGGGCCGAAAAGCGGACGGCAAAGAGGGTGATCGTGGTCGAGACGAGATCGAGCGAGGACTGGATCGCATCGGCGAGGATGGCGAGGCTGCCGGTCAACAGTCCGACGCTGAGCTTGGCGGCCGTCATCACCAGAGTGACCAGCATCGAGTTCTGGGCGGCAGCCTGCTTACGTCGTTCGAGGCTTGCCTCGGGCATGAAGCGGCTCCTTTGGACAGGCAAGTGTAGCCGACCCGCCAACTATGCTGGCTCGTGCGCTGGAGGTCGGCTAGACTCTGGCGGCGGAGGAGCCACTGCCGTGCTGGATTTCGTCTCCAAGCGCAACTGGTATTACTTGTTCTCCATGCTGGTGATTATCCCCGG
Source organism: Dehalococcoidia bacterium (assembly GCA_046328265.1). Lineage (GTDB taxonomy): Bacteria > Chloroflexota > Dehalococcoidia > SpSt-223 > SpSt-223 > JANWZD01. Next base: position 616,247 of record JAXLWW010000002.1, on the reverse strand, counting down.
ACTGATTTCGCTGCTCATCCCGCCGTCGTTGGTACCGGGGATCGAATTCACGTCCGGTACGACCTTTACCGTCCAGTTCAGCACGCCGGTTGGCCAGGAAGCGTTGCGGGACTTCCTCGGCCAGCAAGGGTTCGGCGACGCGATCATCCAACACAGTGGCAATAGCCAGTACCTTATCCGGACGCGGACGCTCAAGGAAGAAGTGCGCGACCAATCCGGCAACCTGGTCGAGCAGGGCGACCGCGACCGACTCCTGGGTGCGATGAACCAACGCTTTGGTGACGTTCGGCTGATCGACTACAACTCGGTGTCGCCGACAATCGCCACCGAGACGGTTCGCAACGCCGCGATCGCGGTTGCTGCCGCTTCGATCGCCATCCTCCTCTATATCGCCTTCGCCTTCCGCCAGGTCGCAAACCCGATCCGCTATGGTGTCTGCGCGATCGTCGGGATGGTCCACGACGTGCTGGTCGTGCTTGGAATCTTTTCGATCCTCGGCAAGGTCGCCGGCGTCGAGGTGGACTCGATGTTCATCACGGCCATGCTGACGGTGATCGGCTTCTCGGTCCACGACACCATCGTGGTGTTCGACCGGATCCGGGAAAATCTCAAGCGTCACGGCACCGGCAATTTCCCGGCGGTGGTCAATCACTCGATCATGCAGACGGTTGGCCGGTCGGTCAGCACGTCGATCACGATCATTCTGACCTTGCTGGCGCTCTACCTGTTCGGCGGTACGCCGACCCGGACGTTCGTGCTGGCGCTGTTGCTCGGCATCATCTCCGGCACCTATAGCTCGGTGTTCAACGCGGCGCAGTTGTTGGTCACCTGGGAAGAGGGCGACATACCGCGCTTTTTCCGGCGTCTTCGTGGCCAGCGCACCGAGCCGCAGCCGGTGAGCTAACCGGTCTTCAGCCACTCCTCCCAACGCGGGTCGGCGGCAGGGTCGTACTGCTCGGCGTGGTAGATCACCCGTCCGTCGTCGTCGACCGCAGCCAGCAACCAACGGCTGTCCGGCAGAAAGACGAACGTTGCCGCCCAACCGGTTTGCCAGGCGGCGAGCGCATCGGACGAACCGACCTCGAAACGCAGCGGTGGAGATCCGTTCGTCTCGATCCAGAACTCGTCCGGACGGTCGCGGTCGTGGAGCAGACGGGCCGCGGTGACGATCCGCCGCTCGCGAATGACCACTCCGGTGCGTAACGCCGCTTCTTCGGTCGCAAAACGGCCATGAACGCGCCGGATGATGAGCCAAGTTGGGAGACCGGCAACGACCAGGGTGACCAGCGCGAAGGATGCGCTAACGCCGGTCCGAAGGACAGATTGAGCGCAACAAAGACGAACGCGGCCGCCACCAACGCCACTCCGCCCAGCACCCAGGCCGACCGGCGCAACGTTGCCGTGCCCAGGCGAAGCTTGGCCTCGACCGCAGAACTCATCGCGTAGGTGAGCCGGCTGGTCCGGTGTTCTCCCTCGTTCACCAGATTCATCTCATCCAGAATAGCCGTCTCCGTCAACTGGCCGGAGTATCGCCTCCCGCGAAACGTTGCCGCCGACCGCCGGGATGTGAATAATTTTGCGGGCGGGACGTCACGGTCGGCGGCTCGCACCGGTTCTGAAGGGGGACACGATGCACCTACCGCTCGTACGGGCGCTTCTGGGCGCCGTACTGCTGGCGGCGGCCTGCGCTCCAGCCCAGTCGCCAACGCCCAGCCAACCCGCTGCACCCTCCCAGCCGCAGGAACGCCGTGCTGCTCAGCAGGTCTTGCGCTTTGGCCGGCCGGGCTTTCCGACAAGCGCCAGTCCCGAGAGTTCCTCGGCGAACAACCAGATCTTCAGCAACCAATTCGACACCCTCACCACGCTCGGCAAGGGGTTCCAACTCCAGCCGGCGGTCGCCGAACGCTGGGAGTTCTTGCCAAACGACCAGGGTTGGCGCTTCACCCTGCGCAAGGATCTCACCTTCTCCAACGGCGACAAGCTGACCTCGGCTGATGTCGAGTTCACCGGAAAGATGATGCTCGAGGTCTCGCCGCCGCTGCCGCAGCGCGGGCTGCTTCCAAAGCTGGCCGGCGTCAAGGTCGTCGACGAGTACACCGTCGACCTGCTGACCGATGGGCGCGATAGCTCGCTGCTGTATGGGACGCCGTACCTCTATATCCTGCCCAAGCGCTACTACGAGAGCACTGGTAAGAATGAATTCGCGATCAAGCCGATCGGCTCGGGACCGTACGAACTCGCCGAATTCAAGAGCGCTGACATCTTCCGCTACAAACTGCGCGCCAATTACACCCATCCCTTCCGCAAGCCGGTTGCCACCGAGGTGATCTGGCGGGCCATCCCCGAGCCGACCGCGCTGATGAACGGACTGCGTCTCGGTGAGATCGACATCGTCTGGACTGGCGCATCGCCCGACCAGGCCGACACCGCCAAGCGCGAAGGCAACACCCTGATCGTCGCCGACCTCGCCAGTTCGCTGATCGCGATCGACAAACTCGCCAACGAGAAGAACGGCTCGCCGTTGGTCGACAAGCGCGTCCGTCTGGCCTTGAACTACGCCATCGACCGTGACTCGCTTGCCAAGAATCTCTACCGTGGGTATGCCCAGCCGCTCAATCAGATCGCCATTCCCGGCACACCGGCCTTCAACAAAGACATCGCTCCGTTCAAGTACGACCCCGCCGAGGCGAAGCGCCTGTTGGCCGAGGCCGGCTACCCGAACGGGTTCAAGATCCAGAACCCGATCGACTACACCGGCGCGGGCGTCGTCGACTCGCTCTTCCTCGCCGTCCAGGACTCGTGGAAGCAGGTCGGTGTCGAGGTCGGACTGCAGCGGCATGAGCTTGGGATCTGGGTGGACAAGTTCTACGCCCGCAACAACCAGGTGCGAAACGAGCTGATTTCTTCCAGTGGCGCGGATGCGCTCGGCAACCTGCTCTTCTTCCGCCAGTTCGTCACCTGCAACAACCCGCCGGCGCGGGTTATCTGGTGCGTGCCCGAGTTCGACCGGCTGATGGACCTCGCCTACGCCGAGCCGGATACCGCCAAGCGCGAGCAGTACATCCGCGACGCGGTCAAGGCCCACCAGGCCGAGATCAGCTATATCTACATGCTGGCGACGCCGAGCTTCTTCCTCGCCTCCCCCAAGGTCAAGGGCTTCGAGGTCGAGGCCGCCACCTTCTGGAACAGCGACTCGGTCTACAAGATCGACTGAACGCTCGCTGCCCGGTGCGATTGCGCCGGGCAGCCGGATACCGCATCCTGACGGCATGCCACCGCTTCCCGACGGGATGATCTCGCTCTTTCACCGGCCGTGGCGCGTCCTGACTGCTCTCGGCTTGACCCTCGTTGCCGGAATGGCGGCCGGATTGCTTTCGATCTGGGCCTTTTCCTGGATCGCCAACGGAGTCCTCGAGCGAGAAACCGAGGCGCTCGACCTCGCGGTGCTATCGGCGCTTGCCGTCCACAAATCGCCGGCGCTCGACGCGCTGGCGTGGTGGGCGTCGGCAGCCGGGAACGAGTTGGTATTTGTACTGTTGGTTGGGCTGGTGGCGTGGCTGGTTCTGCGCGGCCGCCGACTGCTGGCCGTCGAACTGTTGGTCGTGACCGTCGGCGCCCACCTGCTCAACAGCGTCTTGAAGGATCTCTTTGCTCGCACCCGTCCAGCGCCGGTCCTGGCGATCGTTCCGGCCCAGGCGTTCTCGTTTCCGTCGGGACATGCGATGGTGTCGGCCGCCTTCTACTTTTTCGTCGGCTGGCTGGTCTGGTCCCGGGTGCATGGGCGGGTACGACTGGTGGTGGCGGCTGTCACGCTTGTGGTGATCGCCGGGATCGGGCTGTCGCGTCTCTATCTCGGGGTCCATTACCTGACCGATGTGATCGCCGGGCTGTTCGCTGGCTTTCTCTGGGCCGATGCGGTCATTGTCGCCGATGCCCTGGCAGGTCGCCGACTGAGGGGGCGGGCCTACTCGCGGCGTGGTGGGAGCTTGGTGTGACCGCGCTTGGCCGGCGTTGGCGGCACGAAGCTTCGCCGGGTCGTCGCCACCCCGCTGCCCGCTGATGTGCTGGCATCGTGGATGTAGCCGACAATCTCGAGCGCCGCAATCTCGGCCAGGGTGCCAACATCCACCGTCCCGTTCCAAAGCCCGCCTGGCGTCGCCGGTGGCTGCAGCCCAAACCGACCAAGCATCTCCACCGCCGACGGGTCGACGATCGCCAACGGCTGAACGGCGATTGCCACATCTCCGCCGGTGCGTCCGCGCAGAGTTGGCTCTAACTTCCAGGCCGTCACCTCGCTCCTCCTGCCGGCTCGGCGGTGGTTGCCAGACCCAGATGAAGATATTCGTCGGTGATGTAGCGTCCGACGATCTGGGTCAGATCGGCGTCGGCCGCCTCGCGCAGCCGCGGCGAGCGGTCGCCCAGCACGACGAACAGTTCGGTCAGTTCTTCGGCGAGTTGCTCGACCCGCCCGCGAATCCGCGCCTGCTGGACGCGAAGCCGCTCCTGCCGGTTCACGGATAGAGCCCGCGCGCGGCGATGGTTTCGGCCACCCGGCTGACCGCCAGCATGTAGGCCGCCAAGCGCAGGTCGACGCCGTCACGGGTAGAAACCGCCGCTGTCGCGTCAAAGGCCCGGGTCATCAGCCGCTCGAGCCGAGCGTTCACTTCGGCCTCCTCCCAGAAATATTCTTGGAGGTCCTGGACCCACTCGAAATAGCTCACGGTGACACCACCGGCATTGGCCAGAATATCTGGAACGACGACGATCTGACGGCTCGCGAGAATGGAGTCCGCGTCCGGGGTGACCGGACCGTTTGCCCCTTCGACGACCATCCTTGCCCGGATCTTGTCCGCGTTCGCGGCGGTGATCTGGTTCTCGGTCGCCGCCGGTACCAGGATGTCACAGGGAAGCTCGAGGAGGTCGGCGTTGGTGATCCGGTCGGCGAACCCGGCGACCGTCCCGGTCACCTGGACATAGCGCCGCAATTTGTCATAATCAATCCCGTTCGGATCGTAGGCGCCGCCATTGACATCTGATACGCCAACCACCTTCGCCCCGGATTGGGTCATCAGCTTGACAGCGCCGGCGCCGACATTGCCAAATCCTTGAACGACGACGGACGCGCCACGCAGGTCGAGGTTCAGACGCCGGGCGGCTGCTGCCGCCGTTACCACGACGCCACGCGCGGTGGCCTCGACCCGGCCCTCTGACCCGCCGATCGAAAGCGGTTTGCCGGTTACCACGCCGGACACGGTATAGCCGGTGTGCTGGCTGATGGTGTCCATGATCCAGCCCATCTCGCGTGGACCGGTCCCCATGTCCGGGGCGGGGATGTCCTTGTCTGGGCCGATGATGATCGAGATTTCGGTGGCATAGCGCCGGGTCATCCGCTCGACCTCGCCTGGCGACATTGCCTTGGGGTCGCAGACGACGCCGCCTTTCGCTCCGCCATACGGCAGGCCGATCAGGGAGGTCTTCCAGGTCATCCACATCGCCAGTGCGCGCACCTCGTTGATGTCGACGTTGAGCGCATAGCGCAGACCGCCTTTGGCCGGTCCGCGGGCAACGCTGTGTTGCACTCGGTAGCCGGTGAAGACCCGTACCTTGCCGTTGTCCATCTTGACGGGGAAGTTGACGATGAGCTCCCGCTTTGGCGAGCGCAGCACCGCCCGAATATTGTCGTCGAGCTTGAGCCGGTCGGCGGCGGCATCGAACTGTGCGAGCGCCATCTCCCAAAGGTTCGGAGTTGCTGCTCCCGCTGGGAGTGCGACGTTCACCATCCTGACCTCCTACCCCTTCGATTGTACCAGTCACAAACCGGCGGGAATCCGCATCGATCCCCTTGAAGCAACCAGCCGACGCTCCTACTGTTGATGACCGGCGGCTTCGTCGCCAGCCAGATTCAACCATTGCGGGTAGCAGTGCTATGGCAGTCCTCATGCGAGACAAAGCCGAGGTGCACGAGCCCGAGTTTGCGGCGGTCGGCGCGATCCTTCCGAGCGGTTTTACCGTGCGGCAAGGTGTCGGTCGGCGTAAGCCTGACGGGACACGCACCCCAGAAACGCTCTATGCTCTGATCGGCGGGCCGGCCCGTGCTGACGCCGCCCTGGCTATGGACCAGATCGAAGGAGAATTTGTCGGCTCCAGCCGAACTACCAGTGCCAAACTCGTCGAAGGTATCCAGAGCGCCAGCCGCGAGGTCGCCCAGGAAAACCGCCGCAGCCTGCCGCAAGACCGATTCCGGCTCGACCTGGCGCTCACCGTCCTGCGCGGCCGGGAGGCGATGTTTAGCCTGGCCGGCTCGGCGCGTGCCTATGTGCTACGCGATGGCGAACTGTTCGACGTGGGTGCGGATGTCATCGGACCGCCGCTTGGTGACGACGATCCGGGTGTCCCGCTCTTCTTGCGGGCGCAACTTGCTGATGACGATCTCGTCATTCTGACCAGTGGTGACCTGCTCGATCACGCCGAGGCCAGCCAGGTTGCCGCCTGGTTTCGGGGCGGGGTCAAGCGTGGCGCTCGGGCGCTCAGCGCATCAATTGGCAACCAGCTTGGGGCAATCATCTTCGAGCCGGGCGCCCTGCCTGAGGAAAGCCGAACCCGCTCGTTCGCCGTTCCCGGCGCCGAGACCCTGCGCTCTATCCCGATCGAAGGGGTGGTGAGCGGCGCCGGTGGCGCGGCGGCGGCGTTGCTGAAGGGCGTCGTCCCGATGGTCCGGCTGTTCCTTCCAGCCGCTGGCGAGCGGGAAGAGCCAGCGCACCCGGATCCGCAGCCTGAGCCGCTCCGGCCGGAGCGTCAGAGCGGAAAGCCCGGCTTGCGGCCTCGCTACCTCGCGGTCGGGGTCTTGCTGGCAATCGTGCTCGTTGGCCTCGGTGCGGGTATCCCGGCAATGTTCAACAACGACCGCGGCGAAGGAGCCTACGTCACCGCGATTACCGAAGCCGAACGGGCCTACCGGGCGTCGGTCGCCTCCACCGATCAGGGGTTCGCTCGGACCCGATTGCGTGAAGCTGAGTTTGCCGCCCAGCGCGCCCTGACCGCTCGCAAGGATGACCCAGCCGCCACCAAGCTGCAAGAGTCGATCCGCGCCGAAGCGCTCAAGCTCGATCGGGTGGCGCGAGTGGGTGGCGTCCAGCAGATCGCCGACCTCGCGGCAGCCGGCGCAAAGGAGCCGACCGGGTTGGTGGTCGAGGCCGGGACGACCGCCTATGTCCTCGACCCAACCGGCTGGGGGCTGCGCCGGATCGCCCTCGAGCCAAACAAGCCGCCCGAGCCGCAGATTGTCGCGGTGCGTGGTACGCCGTCCGACGAGACGCCCGTCGGCGACCCGTTGGCGATTGCCTGGCTCTATCCGGTGGATGCGCGGGCGCGGGTCGGTGTGATGCTGCTCGACCGGGATCGCAACCTGTTCTATCAACCGGCGAACAAGTCGCTCGTCGAACTTGCCGTCCGCGGCGCGGCAAGTTGGCAGAGCGCCCAGGCGATCCGCGGCTACGTCGGCAACCTCTATGTGCTCGACGCCAAGGGAAACCAGGTCTGGCGCTACCTGCCGAATTGGAACGGCTACGACACCGAGATGAAGGGCATGCTCGAAGGCGCCCAGATCGGCGACGCCCGAGACTTCACTATCGACGGCAACATCTACATCCTGACCGATAGCGGCAGGGTCTGGAAGTTTGTCGAGGGCGTCGGATCGGAGTTCGACTTGCGCTCGCTCGACAAGCCGCTCAACAAGCCGACGGCGATTCTGACCGGCGCGACCGCTCGTGGCGTCTACGTCGCCGACCCGGCGAATCAGCGGGTCGTCGTCTTCGACAAGGACGGCCGCTTTCAGCGCCAACTCGTCTCGGAGAACTTTGCCGGCCTCAGCGCCTTCACCGTCGACGAGGCGCTCGGCAAGATCTGGTACATCGCCGACAAGAAACTCTATTCGGCGCCGCTCCCCAAATAGCTGTCACGGCCCAGGAGGATCTCGCGTGCCGCGAGCACTCGTTGGTTGGGCCGTCTTCACCGCGATGGTCATCGGGGTCATCAGTTCCTGGCCGGAGGCGGATCCAGTCACCTTCGAGGCAGTCAACTGAAGCCCGTTTTTCGTCGAGCCAATAGGACAACACGCCGAGATGGTCGGGGGCTCCGACACCGGGTTCCTGCTGGCGGCGTGGATCGACAGTCGCGTTCGCCGCTCGCGCCCTTCGGCAGACCGGACGAAGGAGCCTCCTTGCGGGCGACCCGAACGAGCATCGCCAACGTCCAGAGTACCCGGCCTGGCTAGGATATTCGGCCATTTCGCAGCGCAGCGATCTGCGGTGAAATTCTGAAATGATCGACGCCAGCCGAGCTTTGCCCCGATGTGGCCGCGCCGCTATCTCCGGGAGGATGACCCGGTGGCGTCCGGGAGGTCCGGCCATGCTCCGCTTTCTGCTTGTTGTCGTCTTCCTCTTGCCGTCGTTGGCATCGGCGGCGCCCAACTCCGCGTTCACTTCGGCCAGCGGCGCGACGCCAGGTTCCAACGGGGCTGCCCTGACGCCACGCTACAAGGGCATCACCGCCGACTCGCTTCGCAGTGCGATCTCAATCATCGACCCCGCTACGGATACCGTCACCGGCCCGTTCCTCGCCAACGTGGGTCAGGAGTTGCTGGATGTCGCGATTACTCCGGACGAGAACACCGCGCTCGTGTCGGCGTTCTTGAGCCAGAAACTGCTTTTCGTCGACATTTCCGATATCGACCACCCCAAGCTGAAGGACTCGATTGACTTTCGAGCGGTCCCCACCACCACGCCGAGCTTCCATCCGGAAGATATCGCCATCACCCCGGATGGCCGGTTCGCCGTGGTGAGCGACGGCGCGATGGCCAGTTGCGGCTACTCGATCGCCCAGGGCATCGCCACGATTAACCTCACGACGCGAACGCTCAAACAGTACCTCACCCTGTCAAAGCCTAAGGTCGTACAGAGTGTGTCGGTAGACAAATACGGCAATGTCTACGGCGGTGATTATTGCAACCAGAAACTGTACGTCCTCACGCTCGGAAGTGACGGCACGGTCGCCGACACGGCGAGCGAATTCGCGCTCGATATCCGGCCGCTCAATTCCTACGTCTCACCGGACTCGCGGCAGCTTTTCGTCACCGGTTTCAAGGGTGTCGAGGTGTACCAGATTGAGGGGCCGGGCAAGATCACCGCCTCGGCCAAGAACCTGACCCTTGGCAACATTCAATCGATGGCTTTTTCCGCCGATGGAACCAAGGGCTATCTCGCGGATATCGCTTCGACACCCGACCGGATCATCGTTCTTGATACTCGCACACTCCAACCGCTGCGAACGATCAGCCTCCTGAGCAACTGCGCTGGCGGCTATTATGGCACCGACGTCACGGCGATTACCCCGGATGGCAAGAAGCTCTATGTCGGGAACCTGGCGGCGGCCGGGTCTTGTGATACCAGCACCAAGCTCTTCGTCATGGACCTCGACGACTACCACACTGGCGCGATCGACCTTGGTCCAGATTCAGCGCCCGCGGCAACCGCGTTTCGCGGCCTCTTTCGGTTCGATTTCTACGTACCACTTGCGCCAAAAGGGTTCTGATCGGCTCAGAAGCGAAACCACCCCCTCGAACGGATCGAGGGGGTGGCGTAGCTACGGTGGTTGCGCCTACTTGGTCGCGACCCGCAGCGGTAGCCCGTCCTGGTTGAGCACGTCCACCTTCGGGAAATGCCGGCGCAGCATCGCGCTGAAATCACAATGGGTGAAATCCTCGCGGTACGGCTCTTCGTTGTGGCGGCGATCGATGTCGCCGAGGATCTCGCCGTAGATACCGCGGCTCTGGCCTTGGGGCGTGTCCTGAGTCGGGAAGTCCAGAATGCAGAACAGCCCGCCCGGCCGCAACACCCGCGCTGCTTCCGCGATGACCTGGTCGGCGGCGTCGAGCGGCAGTTCGTGGAACAGGATAAAGGCATGGACGAGGTCGAACGATCCATCCGGAAACCCGGTCCGCTCGGCGAGCGCCTGCTTGAAGTGGACTTCAAGACCCATCTGGAGCGCCCGCAAATGGGCGTAACGCACCATCGGGATGCCGATGTCGATCGCCCAGACTTCGGCCTGCGGGAAGCGCTTCTTGAGCGCGGTCGCGCTCTGGCCGGACGAGCAGCCAAGATCGAGGATGCGCCGCACCTGGCCGTCAGCCGGGATCGGGAGCTTGTCGATGCTGTCCTGGTGCTGTTCGTCGCGGTCGTTGCGGCCGCGGTAAAACTGCTTGGTATTGGCGTGGTAGTAGAACCCCGCCAACGGGTCGGTGACATAGCCGCCGCGCAGCCGGTGGATCTCGCGGGTTGTGTACTCGGGGACCACCCAGTTCGGGTCATACTGGACGCTGCCCGGACCCATCGTGTCGGCGCGATCGAGCGCGGCGATCAACTCGGCCTCACGCTGGACGAGGTCCGAATGGACCGCGGTGTGGTTCATGTCCTGGATCGTCCGGCGAATGCGGTGGCGGGACGCCACGATCGGCAACCTGCCCAAGACCTCGTTCGCTTCGTCGACGTCGCGAAGGTCGCGCCCTTCGCGCTCGCGGAAGGCGGCCCGCTCGGCCTCGACCAGTGGCCGGGCGGTCGAATCGAGTTTGCTGACCAGACCGAACAGCCCCTGGACGAAATCCAGGTACGAATCGGTCTCCATCTCGTTGAACACCGGATTGGTGCCAATCTGGGGTCGGTTCATCGCGCTCCTCCTCTGCGTTTCAACTCGCGCCTAGCGGGTGGCGACCCGCAGCGGCATCCCATACCCTTCGGCCCGGACCTCGACCTTGGAGAAATACCGCCCGAGTAGCCCCTCGAAATCGGAATGGGTGAAGTCCCAGCGATACGGCTCCTCGTTGTGCCGCTGGTCGACGCTCCCCATCACCTCGCCCAGTATGCCGCCGCCGCGGCCGTCGCCGCGCGGCGAGTGACGGGTCTGGAAATCGGTCACCAGGAACAGTCCGCCCGGCCGCAGCACCCGCGCCGCCTCCGCCACCACGCGCACGGCGATGTCCTGCGGCAACTCGTGGAACAGGATGAAGGCGTGGACGAGGTCGAACGACCCATCCGGAAAGCCCGTTTGCTCGGCGAGCGCCTGCTTGAAGTGGACCTCGACGCCGAGGTCGACCGCCCGTTTGTGAGCGTAGCGGAGCATCGGGATACCGACGTCGATCGCCCAGACCTCGGCCTGCGGGAAGCGTTGCTTGAGCGCCGTCGCACTCTGGCCGGCCGAGCAGCCGATGTCGAGGATACGCCGCACCTGGCCGTCCACCGGGACGGGCAGTTTGCCGACGCTGGTGGTATGGAACTCGTCGCGGTCGTTACGGCCACCGAAGAACGACTTGGTGCTGTACTGGTAGAGGTAGCCAGCGAGGGGGTCGGTGACATAGCCGCCGGGCATCCGATGGATCTCACGAGCGGCGTAGGCCGGGACCGTCCAATTCGGATCGTACTGGACGCTGCCCGGACCAAGCCGATCGTAGCGGTCCAGTTCGGCGACCAACTCGGCTTCGCGGCTGCGCAGGTCGCTCAGGATCGCGTCATGGTTCATGTCTTGAATGCTGTGGCGGATGCGGTGACGCGCTGCGACGATCGGCAACCGGCCGAGCACGGCGTGCGCCTCGTCGACGTCCTGCGGATCGTGGCCGACGCGCTCCCGATAGTCAGCAAGTTCCGCTTCGGCTCGCTGGCGCAACGTCGGTTCGAGCTTCCCGATGAAGCGGAACAGCCCTTCGATGAAATCGACGTAGGTCTCGGTCTCGAGCTTGGCAAGCGAGGGGTTCGTCCCGATCTGCGGACGCGTCATACCGGTCCTCCTTCAGACAACGGTTGCACCATCAATGGTAGCATTCGCTGCTAGTCTTCGCGCCGCCAGACCTGGCGCGGCGCATAGCCTTCTTTCCGGAGGTAATGCTCGGTATAGACGATCCGATCCGGGGCGAGCTTAATCAACGGGATCTGCGGCGAGCGGTCGAGCGGCAGGCCAAGATCGGTAGCGCCTTTCTGCCAGCCATAGACCTGCATCCCCTCGTCGTAGGCGGCGGTGCCGGACCGCAGGATCTCAGCGGTTCCGAAGATCTGGCAGCCGCGGGCGCTTGGCCAGCCGACAAACGGCTGAAAGATGGCGACTGAGATCCGTCCATCGCGCTCGAGGTTCTTGAGCTTTGGCGCACCGGGGTTCGAGACAAAGTAGATCGTCGTCCCGTGGTTGTAGTACTCGACCGGGCTGGCAACCGGCCCGGACCGGCCGATTGTCGCCACCACGCACATGTTCTGGGTGGCGAGCAACTGCTCGATCCGCGCCTGAAGTTGTTCGCGCGGCAACTCGGTCTTCGGCGAGGGTGCGGCAAGCCAGGGATTCGCTTTGGCGGTCATCGTCCCTCCAGCCGCGCCATTGTAGCGTCAGTTCCGCCGGCGTTGGACCAACTTCTGCACCTCGACGACGACCACCACCGAGAGAGCGACCAGCGTCATTCGCAGCCACGCCGCCCAATCGAGCGGCTCGACACCCAGCAGGAACCGGGTCGGGCCAAATAGAAGCGCTCCGGCATGGACAGCCACCGCCACCGCGGCAGCGAGCAGCAAGAACGGGTTCGAGAACGGGCTGCGATGAAACGCCGACTCCAACTCCGAGCGAGCATTGCCGATCTGGAACGTCTGAAACAGCACCATCGTGGTGAGCGCCACGGTTCGAGCCCGTTCAAGGCCGGCGCCCTGATCCAGTTCCCAGCGAAAGAGTGCGAGGGTGCCGATCCCCATCACCAGGCCGGTCAGCAACGTCCGTCGCCAGAGCCGGCCGGACAGGAGTCCTTCCGTCCGACGGCGCGGCCGGCGTTGAAGCACATCACGCTCGCCCGGCTCGAACGCTAAGGCGACGTCCTGTAACCCGTTGGTGACGACATTCAGCCAGATCAACTGGACCGGCAGCAGCGGGATCGGCCAGTGCAACGTGAGAGAGACGAGCAATGCGACGATCGTCGCCGCCCCGGTCGAGATCAGGAAGAAGGTCACCTTGCGGATGTTGTCGAAGGTGACCCGGCCCTCTTCGACCGCGGCATAGATGCTGACGAAGTTGTCGTCGGTCAGGATCATCGAGGCTGCTTCGCGGGCAACGTCGGTCCCGCCTCTCCCCATCGCGATGCCGATGTCGGCGGCCTTCAGCGCCGGAGCGTCGTTCACCCCGTCGCCGGTGACGGCAACCACCTCTCCCTGCTCGCGGAGCGTCCGAACGATCCGCAGCTTGTCGTCCGGCGCAACGCGGGCATAGACCGCCACCGAGCGCACCGCCTCGGCCAATTCGTCATCGCTCATCGTCGAGATCTCAGCGCCGCCCACCACCGTGGCTCCCGGCTCGCATAGTCCGAGCGACTCGCCGATCGCCCGCGCGGTTACGGCGTGATCGCCGGTGATCATGATGACGCGCATCCCGGCAGCGCGACAGCCGGCGACCGCGTCGGCAACGCCCGGCCGCGGCGGGTCGAGCATTCCGGCGAGGCCGAGAAAGGTCAGCCCGGCCAACCTGGGGAACGGCTCGGCGGCCGGTAGCGGGCCGGGCAACGTCCGGCTAGCGAACGCAAGCACCCGCAAACCCCGCCTCGCCAGCGCCTGTGCTTGGGCCTGGACCGCCCCGGCATCGAGCAGTTCGCTCCCTTCGTCGCGCTGCTGGCGGTCGCACATCGCGAGGACTCGCTCGGGCGCCCCTTTGACGAAGAGTTCGAATCGCTCGCCGCTGGTTCGAACGCTCGCCGAATACTGGCGCTCCGGCTCGAAGGGCAGGTCGGCGCTCAGCCCGTGGGCCGCCCGGAGGGCTTCCGGCTCGACACCGAGCCGTGCCGCTGCCACCAGCAACGCCCCCTCGGTCGGGTCACCCTGCATCTGGAAGTCGCCGTCGACCCAATAGGCCGACGCCTCGTTGGTCAGCACACCGGCGACAATCACTCGGAAGACGGCCGGGTGTTCGGGAAGCTCGGCGATCTCGTCGTCTGCCAGCAGCACCCCGGTTGCCAGCCCATCCTCGCCGGCTACCGCGTAGGAGCGCCCGGCTGCCCAGAATTGCCGCACCGTCATCCGGTTCTCGGTGAGCGTTCCGGTCTTGTCCGAGCCGATCACGGTGGTGCTGCCAAGTGTCTCGACCGCCGGCAAGCGCCGGACGATCGCATTTCGGCGTGCCATTCGCCGCACCCCGAGGGCGAGGGTGATCGTGAAGGCGACTGGCAGTCCCTCCGGCACCGCCGCCACCGCCAGCCCGACCGCTACCAGAAACATCTGAGACGGGCTCTGGCCGACGACGACGCCGATGGCGAACGCCACGATGGCAGCAACCCCGACGACGATCCCGATGACCCGGCCAAGCTGGCTCATCCGGCTTTGGAGCGGGGTCTCGGCCACTTCACTGGTGCGGATGGTCTCGGCGATTGCGCCAAGCTCGGTCTGGCGCCCGGCGCCGACGACGTAGCCACGCCCACGGCCATTGACGACCACCGCGCCCATGTAGAGCATGTCACGGCGGTCGGCCAACTCCGCGGTGGCCTCAACCGGACGGCTCGACTTCTCCACTGGCGTCGATTCACCGGTCAACAGCGATTCGTCGACGCGAAGCCCGGTCGTGGCGATCAGCCGCAGGTCGGCCGGGATCCGGCTACCCGATTCGACGAGCACGAGGTCACCCGGCGCCAGCGTGCGGCTTTCGATGTCCCATTCGCGACCGTCCCGAATCACCCGCGCTCGGGGCGTCAGCAACGTCATCAATGCCCGCGCTGAGCGCTCCGCTCCTCGCTCCTGGACGAATCCGACGACGGCATCGAGCAGGACGACCGCCGCGATTACCGCGGCATCGACATATTCGCCCAGCAGGATCGTCACCACCCCGGCGACGAAGAGGATCGCGATCAGCGGGCTTTTGAACTGGCGAACGAGGATGGTCAGGTCGCTTGGCGGTGGCGCTTCCGGCAGGACGTTTTGCCCGTACCGCACCAACCTGGCGGCCGCTTCGCCCGTGCTCAGCCCCTCAGGCCCGGTTCGCAGCAGCGCTTCGACCTCGGCGCGGTCGATCGCGTGCCAGCGCGGTTGGGAAATCGTCTCGGGCGGGTTTGGGGCCATCCGGGGCATCCTCGGGCTGAGGTCTCGGCTCAGATCGTAGCCGGAGACCGCCCGGGTTAGTCGACGATGCCTCCAGCGGAGATGTTGATCTCGGTCGAGGTTATGGTCCGCGCGAGGTCCGATGCGGCCCAGGCGGCCACGGTCCCAACGTCGGCGAGGGTGGCCGCTCGTTTGAGCAGGGTGGCGTCCTGAATGCCGCTGACGATGGCGTCCCTACCCGGAAAACCCTCCGGCAGGGTCTCGGGAATTCCACCGGTCTTGAGGGTAATCACCCGAATCCCGTGCTCGCCCAGTTCACAGGCCCATTGGCGGCGTAGCCCGGCTACGGCATCGAGCGCGACCTTCAGGCCGCCCAGCCCCGGTAGGGTCTGCGGACCAGAGCCACCAAACGTCAGGATTACCCCCGTGCCTTGGGGAATCATGGTTCGAGCCGCCGCTTGGGTGGTGAGAAACTGCGATCGCATCGCCGTCACAATCGGCTTGAGAAAGTCGTCCACCGACAGATCAGCCAACGCCGCTTGGACATCCTGAAGTCCAATGACGTTGAACGAAATGTCCAGCCTCCCGGTCTTGCCGGTCAGCCGGTCGACGAAGCCGTTGACGCTTGCTTCGTCGAGCGCATCGACGATGGCGGTCTCCGCCGACCCGCCGGCATCGCGGATCGTCGTCGAGACCCCGTCCAACGATGGCTGGTGTCTGCCGGCGAGGAACACCGTCGCCCCTTCGCGAGCGAAGGCGCGGGCGACCGCGCCGCCGATGGAGCCGCCCCCGCCATAGATCGCGGCTACCTTACCCTCAAGCAACATGCGCATCTCCGTGTGGCTCCGTCACATCAGCCAGCAAGTTCCTTGAGCAGCAGCGCTTCGGCCAACGCCATCCGTTCAAGCTCGGACAGGTCGACGCCCTCGTTTGGACCGTGGATGCCGGCGTCGGGGTCTTCGACGCCCCAGAGGACGATCGCCGCCGCCGGAAAGGTTGCGGCCAACCCGCTGATCAGCGGGATCGACCCGCCCGAGCCCATCAGCACCGCCTCGGTCCCATAGGACGCTTCGAGGGCGCGTCGCGCCGCGCCGAATGCACGCTGGGCGGTGTCGGCCGCGAAACCGGAGCCGACCCCGTCACAAACCACGTCCACCTGGACCTGCCAGGGAGCGGCGGCGCGCAGGTGACGTTCGAGCAATCCGAATGCGGACGTCGGGTCTTCGCCCGGTGGCAGTCGCAAGGCGATCGTCGCCCTCGCCCGCGGGACCAACGCGTTCCCGGCGCCCTCCACCCGTGGCGCGTCCAGCCCGATGATCGCCGCGGCGGGGCTGACCCACAATTGTTCGGACAGCGACCCGCCGCCCGCCAGGCCGACCCCCGGCAAGATCCCGGCCTGCTGGCGAAACTCGTCCTCGGGGTAGGCCATTCCGTCCCAGGGCTGGCGTTCAAGCCCGGGTATGATGGTGTTGCCGGCTTCGTCGTAGAGCGCGGCGAGCATCTTGACGAGGGCGGTCAGCGCGTCGGGCGTCGGCCCGCCAAACAGTCCGCTGTGGACCGCCTTCTCGAGTGTCCGTACTTCGACGGTCGCCTTGACCACGCCGCGCAGCGTGGTGGTGAGGGTCGGCTCGCCAAGCTTCCAGTTGCCGGTGTCGGCCACGACGATCACGTCGGCCTGCAGGAGATCGCGATAGTCGGCGATCTGCGCTTCGAGTTTGCTTGCGCCGGTTTCCTCTTCGCCTTCGACGATCACCTTGACCCCGACCGGTGGCCGGCCGCCGTAGGCGCGCGCCGCGAGGGCGTGCATGATGATGCCCGACTTGTCGTCGGCCGTCCCCCGGCCCCGCAAACGTCCGTCGCGCTCGGTCGGCTCGAAGGCGTCGCCGGTCCAGCCGTCGCCGGCGGGCTGGACGTCGTAGTGGGCATAGAACAGGACGGTCGGCGTGCCGGGCGGTCCGGGTATCTCGCCGTAGACGGCCGGTTGGCCCCCTTCGATTTCGAGCAGCCGTGTCTGCTGATAGCCGGCGGCAGCGAGGATGTCGCGCGTCGCCTCGGCCGCCTCGCGAACCGGTCCAGCCGGGTAGCCGGGAAAGGCGACCGAGGGAATCCGCACCAGTCGTTCGAGGTCGGCGCGGGCCGCCGGCATTGCTGCCCGTATCGCACTGCGCAGGTCGTCGCTCATAGCACCCCCAGGGCGGCGTCGCCGCCGAGGGGGCAATCATGCCAGGTTCTCCCGGCTAGGTGCGCTTGATCTTGCTCAGGTCCGGCGAGTTGTCGGCCCGGCGCTCGATCCCGTCGACGCTGGCCTGGTGGACCGCCATGCTCGCCAGTTGGACAAGAAAGAGATAGGGCGGGTCTTCGCAAAAGATCTCGAGGGCCTTCTGGAGCAGCTCGAGGCGGCGTGCCTCGTTCATCTCCTGCTGACTGGCGAGGTAGGCGCGGTCGAACTCGGCGTTGTCGTAGTGGCGGGTACCGCCGACATTGGTGCCAGAGAACCAGGTCAGCGCAAAATCGGCGTCGAAGGCCGGACGGTTGGTCAGGCCATGGACGAACAGCCCGGGACGGGTCCGGTCGCCGTAGAACAGGTCGCGATAGGTCGAGGGGTCGATAACCTGGTACTCGACCTCGATCCCGACGTCCTTTAGCTGCGACTGGACGAACAGGGCGAGCGGTTCTGCCTCGGCGGACGTGCGCTGACCGCGGAGTTCGAGCTTGAAACCGTTTGGGTAACCGGCGGCGGCGAGAAGTTGCTTCGCCTTGGCCGGGTCGTAGGGGTACGGCTTGAGCCGTGGGTTGAAGCCGAACGTCTCCGGCTGGACCAGTTGGCATTGCTCGGGTTTGGTATAGCCACGATAAATGTTCTTGGCGATCGAGTCCTTGTCGACGGCGTAGTTGATCGCCTGACGGACGCGCTTGTCGCGCGTCGGCAAGGGGGTTGGCTGATCGAGAATGACGGTGTCCATCGTATAGCCAGCCGACGAGCCACTGTCGTAGGCCAGCAGCTTGAACCCGGCTGACTGAAACGCTGGCCCCTGCTCAAGCGGAATGGCATCGGCATAGTCGAGGTCGCCGGTCCGCAGGCCGGCCTGGCGCGCCGACGGCTCGGGAATAAAGCGAATGGTCGCCTGGGTCAACGTCGCTTTGCGGTAGGGATGCTCGGGCATCGCGACGACCGTCAGGTGGCCCTGTTCTTTCCACTCTGCCACCCGGAACGGGCCGGTGCCGATCGGCGCGTTCTGGAAGCCGTCATCGCCAACCCGTTCGAGATAGGCTTTGGGCAGGATCGAGATCAGCATGATCCGCTTGGGAAAGAGCGGGTCGGGCGTCTTGGTCCCTACCCGCACCGTAGTCGGGTCGACGATCGTCGTCTGGCCGAACGTTCCAAGGCGGCCACTGATGGCGTACTTCTTGGCCGGGTCGTTGGCTCTCTCGATCGAGAACTTGACATCTTCCGCCGTCATCGCAACGCCGTCGTGGAAGCGCAGGTCCTGGCGGATCTTGAACTCCCAGGTCAGCGGGTCGACCGTCCGCCAGCTCGTTGCCACCGCCGGTCCGACCGACCCATCGGCGTTCTGGGCCAGTACAGTGTCGTAGATATCGAAGCGCCGCTGGGAGCCCTGGATCGAGATGAACGGGTGGAGGGTTGGGACGAAACTGGCCGACCCCCAGACGAAGCGCTGAGGCACCGCCGGTTTGGCTTCTGGCACCGGTACGCTCCCACCCGGCGCGGACGGCGCACAGGCCATCCCGACAACGGTCAGGAGAACGACGAGACGACTGAAGAGGCGGATCATCGCGGTTCCTCCTTTGCCGCCCACCGCTCGCAGCCGTTGGACGGCTGTCGCCTACTCTATCACGAACACTATCCTCTGCATACAATTTGAACGGAGTAGCGTTCAACGGCGTGCAGAAGCGCGTGATCTCCGAGACGGGGCGTGGTGGGAACCGCGACCGTGGGTCAGCCCTTGACGACCGCCGAGGCTGCTCCGACCACCGACTTCGTCCCGTCCTCACGCTCCAGCCAGACGTCCAGCACCAACCGCACGCCGTCGCCCTCGGGGATACGCTCGCGCACCGTCCCCTTGATCGTGATCGGGTCTTGGTCGAACACCGGCGAGACGTAGGTCGCCTCGAAGCGGCCCGTCTGGAAATAGCTGGGTCCGAAATAGTGGACGAGCGCTCGCGAGATCCAGGCGATGCTCTGACCACCGGCGACAAACCCGCGCGCGAAGCCAAGCTTCTGAGCGGCGACGTCATCGTGGATGTTCGCCTCGGTGGTACGGTCGGTGCGGGCATGGACGTTGGTGGCGATCCCCTTCAGTTCGGGGATCGCCGCGCCAATCGGAGTGTCGATCGTCGCCTGCATTAGCTCGCCTCCTGCGGCATCTGAAGGAAGGTGTCGCGCTTTTTCATCAAGACCTTGCCGGTCAGATCGGACGTGACAAACTCGAAGGTGATGTAGGTGCGCCCCTTGCGCTCGTACTTGTCGATCACCTCGCAGGTTGTTTCGATGGTCTGGCCGAGGTGGAGCGGGCCGAAGTACTCTTGCTTGGTCTTGGTCGGGATCACTCCTGACATGTTGTACTCGTTCGCCCGGAGAAAGCGATCGAAGTCGGCATTGGTCAGGGTCGGCGAGGCGATCGGCCCGCCAAAATGGTCGGGGTTCTTTTCGGGCGCCGCGGGGTCCTGGGCGAGTGCCACGTCGGTGGCGATCCATTCGGTGGTGACGGGAACTTGTAGCGGAGGCAGGCGTTGGCCCACCTCGAGATCGACAAAAGTCTTCATCGTGCTCTGGCCTCCTGTGAAGGATCGTGCGCGCGACCGCCTGCCTTGTCAAGCCGCTAATTTCAGGAAGGGGAAGCCCCCGGCAGAGCGGACGCGCGAGGCTATCTTCCATCTGCTGTTCTGCCGAGAACCGTACTGAGAGTGGCGCGGTCGATTTGTCGGCCGCATCCGATCTAACCGCTACCGGCTGGATAGCAGAGCTACTACAGTCGGCAAAGCAAGCAAGCGTTCGAACGGCAGGTGGGTTGATGCGCGTCTACAGCGTTACCGGCGTTCCCCCCGAGATCCAGGCCTACGCGATGGCCAAGTACAGCCGGTCGAGCCAGTCGATGCTCGAAAGCATCGCCGAGTTGAACACCGAAAAGGCTGAGCGCTTTCTCGATACCTTCTACTTCCAATACGGTCACCGCTCGATCGCCGACCTCGCCCACCTCTTCTTTGCCGTCGAGGACATCTCGATCCTCGCGGCGATCGCCCTGGTCGACGAGCCGCTCTGGGATGGACAGGAGCGTTCGACCCGCTACCAGGATTTCTCCAAGACCGGCTACGTGGTACCGCCGGACCTCGAGGGCGAGGATGTCGAGCGTTTCCGGGCGGTCGCCGACCGGCTCTTCGCCGACTACCGGTCGCTGACCCGCGCCCTGACCGACCAACTTGCCGCCGCAATTCCTCGCCCGGAGGAGATGGACGAGGGGCAATACCGCCGGACCTTGCGGGCGCGAGCCTTCGACGTGGCGCGCGGATTGCTGCCGCTTGCGACGGCCACGAGCGTCGGCCAGGTGGTGAGCGCCCGGGTGCTGGAAGGGCAGATCAGCCGGCTTCTGGCCGACGAAGTCGAAGAGGTCCGCCGGATTGGCGAAGCGTTGCGCGATGCCTGCCTGCGGCCGTCCGAAGCGCCGCTCACCGCCAGCGTCGTCGACAGGATTGATACGATCGTTGCCGCCAACGGCATCACCCCGGACGCCCGCGCCGCCATCGAGGAACTTCGAACACTCCTTGCGCCGGCGCCGGCTGCGCCCACCCTGGTCAAGTACACCCGCCCGGAGCAGTTTCGCCCGCGGGTCCACCGCGAACTTGCCGAGTTGGCCCGGCGCGAACTGAACGGCATCCCGCCCGACACCCGCGCCCGCGTCGAATTGGCCGACCAAGAGACACCGCTTGACGAGGTTCTCGTCTCCGCGCTCTTTAGTGCCGACCAGCATGGTCGCTCCTACCGCCAGGCCCAGGGCGTCGTTCAGAACTGGCCGGAGGAACGGAAGCGCGCCGTGCTCGACCTGACGCTGCGCTGTCGCGACCGGCACGACGACCTGCTACGGCTCCATCGCTCGGGCTATGCCGTCAAGTTCGACCTGCTGATCGACCTCGGGGCCTACCGGGATTTCCACCGCCATCGCCGCTGCGTCCAACTGCTTCAGCCACTCTCACCGATCTTTGGCATCGAGAGCGCCGAGGACGTGTTCGTCCGCGGCCTCGGTCCGGCCGCCGAGTCGGCGATCGGCGCTGGCCTGCACCGCGGCTATCAGGATTCGATCGCCCGCGCCCACGAAGCATCGCGCTCTCTCGCACGTACCCATCCGGCAGCCTCGAATTATCTGCTACCACTCGCCACGCGCTGCCGATCGGTGTTCAAGATGGATCTGGCCGAAGCGGCCTATATCGCCGAGATCCGTAGCAAGCCGGCCGGCCATTTCTCCTATCGCCTCGCTGCCTGGCAGATGGCCGAGGCGCTGCGCGACCGCTTCCCCTACTTCGGCGACCACATTCGGGCAACCGACCCAGCCGAGCCGATCGACTTGCTTGACCGCTAGCTGACGTGGATCGCCGGCCGCCTCGATGGATCATGCTCCTGTTTGCGGAGGATCTCACGCGTCACCGGCGCAATATCGCCCTCGCCAAAGAAGATGAATCGCGCAAGATAGGCGACGGGATTCCCCTCGACCCAGTCGAAGTACGCATGCGGCCGGACCCCGGTGTGATCGCGGATATACAGCAACGCCGCGGCAATCGCGTTTGGGATCGACGAATGCTGCGCGGAGAGCACCCGGTAGCCGCCGATCTCCTCACCCTTTAATTTCAGCACCGGCGCAAACTCGGAGGCATCGGACACCGTCACCTCAAGAAAGAGCACCGGGTCGCCTGGTGGAATATTGCTTGCCTCGCGTTCCTTCTTTTCCTTTAGCAGATACTCGCGCGCGTCACGCCGATCGGGGTGGTTGGCGATCAGCCGAATATCGCCGTGACGAGCGGCCTCGTCGATAAAGCGCCGGGCGGTTGCGTCAAGTTCGACGTGAGAGATCCTCAGTTCGGTCGAACGTAGCGCACGCGAGGTGATCGATATCGCGATAATGGCAAGGATGAAGACGGTGGCGATCTTGATGCCGTCCGGTCGCTCGACGATATTCACGGCAGTGGTGAAGAGGAATACGAGTGTGATCGGGACGAAGGCAAGCAACGCCGTCCGCCTAGCAGAATGCCAAATCGACAGACTAACGGCTATCGCCCCCGACGACATCAGAACCAACATGCCGGTCGCATACGCGCCACCCTGCGCGTCGACGCTCGCCCGGAACAGCACCGTCACGACGAAGGCGATCGTGGTAAAGACCAGCACCAACGGCCGGGTCGCGCGCGCCCACTCGGGCGCCATTCCATAGCGCGGCAAATAGCGTGGCACGATATTGAGCAACCCGGCCATCGCCGACGCGCCGGCAAACCAGAGGATCGCGATGGTGCTGAGGTCATAGGCCGTGCCAAACCAGTCGCCCAGATACCCATGGGCCAAGAACGCGAGTGCCCGCCCATACGCTCGGCCACCTTCCTTGAACTCCTCTTGCGGGATCATGGTCGTGGTGACGACCGAACTTGCCATCAGATAGCAACTCATGATCAGGGCGGCGGTGAGGAGGAGTCGGTGGGTGTTTCGGATGCGGCCGGTCGGCTTTTGGTAGGTGTCGCTCTTGTCGCCCTGAACGAGCGGCATCACCGCAACCCCGGTCTCGAAACCGGATAACCCGAGAGCCAGTTTTGGAAAGAGCAACAGCGCCAGGGCAAGCATCGTCAACGGGTTGCCGTGCTGGACAAAGAGCGCCTGTTGCCAGTTCTCCACCACGATCGGGTTTTCCAACAGGTGGCGAATGCTTACGACGATGACGATCAAGTTCAAGAGCAGATAGATGGTCACCAAGGTCACGGCCAGGCTGATTGCCTCGCGAAAGCCGCGCAGGAAGAGCGCTCCCAGCAGGCCGATCAACAGCAGGGTTATCGGCACCGCTTGGCCATCGAGCGCCTGCGGCACAAAAGGATTCTGGAGGATATGAGCGGTGGCGTCGGCGGCCGAGAGCGTGATGGTAATGATGAAATCGGTTGCAACGAAGCCAAGCAATGCCAGCACCAGCAGTTTGCCTTGCCACCAACTCAACAGTCGCTCGAGGATGGCGATCGACCCTTCGCCGTGAGGGCTCGCCTTTGCGACACGCCGGTAAATCGGATAGGCGCCAAGGAGCGTCAAGAGCACCAGGATGAAGGTTGCGAGCGGCGACAGGAGCCCGGCAGCAAGTGCCGCGATCCCCGGCTGGTAGCCGAGCGTCGAGAAGTAATCCACCCCGGTCAGGCACATCACCTGCCACCAGGGGCGTTTGCTCTGGCTTTCGGGCTCGGCGGAGTCGTCTTCGTCAGACGACTGCTGGTCGACCACCTGGCGGCGTAGGGTGGCACTCCGCTTGTCGGCGATGCCGATCATGTCTGCTGCGGGGCCGCCCACCCGTATGTCGTTCTCTCGGGCCATGAAGGAAATAGTGAGGCACCCGCCGCATCCGCGCAACGCAGGGCTAGCGTCGGGAGCGCAGATCGGTCGCCGGAGCGAAAAGCAGCTTCGGCCGTAGGTCCACCAGGAGCACGCTCGAACGGTTCGCCTGGCCGTCCTCGGCAAAGGCAAAGACGGTCGGCGTTGTCGTCGGGTCCACCGAGATCGGCCCGCTGTACGGCTCAAACTGGACCCCGTCCAGCGAGACCCAGAGGCTCGGTGGTCCGCTCTGACTGTCGGTCGCGCTCAAAGTGACCACCTTCAGACTGCCGCTGGCGGCAACCGTCGCGCTCACCGTCGGTGGCGTGACGTCGAGCGACGATCCGCTTCGTTGAAAGGTTGGCGGGATGACTGTCGTTCCTCCAGCGCCGGGGTAGCTTAGGGCAACGCTCGACCCGAGCGAGAGTGTCGCCGTTACCCCTTGGGATATTGGCACCTCCAGATAGCGCGTCGCCGAGGTGGCCGCGCCTCCAGCCACGCTGGTCACCTCGGCGCTGAGCGTCGGGTCAGTCGTGCGAAACGTGAGCGTGTAGACCCCGCTCGCCGGCAGGACGACCAGAACCGACGTCTCGCCAATCTGGAAGGTCGTCACGTTCGGCACCGACCCGGTCATCATGCCGTTCGCGCGCACCACGACATTGCCGACGCTGTCGCTGACCGTCAGGCGGTCGATCCCTTGCACCTCCACCTGGCGAGACGGCAGGCTGGTCGGTGCAGCAACGGCTTGGCGGGTCGATTCGATCTTCGTGCCGGGGTCGTTCAGGACGCGGTGCGCGAGGAGGGTCTTCTGCTTTACCTCGACGTTGCGAACCAGAGCGGCGTGCTCGACGTCGTCGTTGGTCGTGCTGCGGATCTCCGGGAACACGTATCCCAGCTTGCTGTTGAGATCGAACCCGTTGCCGATCCGCTGGGCCGACAGTTGCGGCACCGTTCCGTCACCCGGCCCGAGGACCGGAACCGACTGGGCTTCGGTCCTGCAGATCCGTATCGGCCCAACCGAGCGGCAGAGTTGGCTGGTGCGGAAGACGATCTGCTGTGCGGTCGCGTCGATCGGCTGAATGCCGTAGAGCACGTAATAGCGGACCCCGCTGGTGTCATTGCGAAAATCATCCTGCGGCCCGAACAAGTTGTCGTGGAAGCCGGCGTTGTAGCTGCTGGGATAGAGGAGCACGCCGAACATCTGGTCGAGCGCCCGTAAATACTCGTCATAGCTGCGGTAGACCTTCGTCGGAACGCCCGATCGATCCAGATCCCAGTTTTCCTGGGCGAGCGGCCTGCCGCCGAGGATGAAGAACCAGCGCGAGGCAAGCAGTTGGAACGGCGCCGGCCACGAGCGCGACATCTCGCGAAACGCGCGATGGGAGATCAACTCCGGCAGAAAATCGCCAAGGTGGTAGTTGCCGATTGGCTTGGCCGCTCCCAGCCAGGGCGGCGCGATCGCGATATGCCCTTCGACGTAATGCCGCTCCGGGTGAGAGATGACATAGTTTCGGCTGACCAGGTTCCCCATGCTGTGAGCCACCAGGGTGACCTTCGTGCCGGGGTAAAAGCGCCGGATGCACTGGACATACTCTCCCAGCAGCACGCCGGTTGTCTCGTTCTCGATACGCCAGTCATAGCCGAAGACGAACAGATTCGGATTGTTGCTCTTCTGACTGAGGTCGCAGCCGGCGGCGGTGCGCCGGCTCGGTAGGTTGTTCACCTGATACTCGACGAAGCCATTCGAGGTCAGGAAGGAGAGGAAATTACCGTAGACATCCTTGATGCCGTAGGCCGACCGGCCAGCGTCGCCGGCGATCAGGTTCACCCGGCGGGTATCGGTCGGCCACATCGTGATCGCCCAGGGATCGCCGACAAAGCGGCAGCAGAACCACCATTCATAGTTCTTGCTCGCGGGGTCGAGCAGGGTCGAGCCGATCACGCCGGGAACGAACACCAGCGGTTTGTCGATGACGGTGATCACGACCGACGCCATCACCGACCCGCCCGGCGCCTGGGCCGAGGAGGCGGTTATTCGCCCCCGGTAGATTCCCGGCTTCAGATCATAGGTGTCGATCACCGCGCCGATCCCAACCGACTCGTCCTTGTCGAGCACTCCGGCAGACCGGTTGATGCCGAGCCAACTGCCACCGTCGTTGGTGGTGACGGCTGCCTGCCAATTGATGTCGTCGCGCAACCGGCCGGTGAGGGTAAAGACAGTTCGGAGTGGCTCGAGGTTGCCCGGGTTGTAATACGACTCGAACGTTGCTGGTTCGAGTTCGAGTTTGGCGTTTGGCGCGGGCGACGTGGTGATCGTCGGCGTCCGGGTTGGCGTCGCCGGCGTCGTGGTTCGGGTCGGCGTTCGGGTGATCGTGGGCGTTCGGGTGATCGTCGGCGTTCGGGTTGGCTGGGTGGCGGTCGGCGTCGGCGTCGAGACGACGCTCAGTTCCAGGATGAGGTTGTCGGCGTAGCCCGGGCAGGGGTCGGGGAGGCCGACGCAGGCGAGGGTCACCCGGATCGTCCGCGTGCCGGGCGGCACCGCGCGAAAGCGCTGGTAAAACCAGAGCGCGGTCTGGCCGTTGCGATCGCTCAACTCGTTGCTCATCACCGGGCTGTCGGCGTAGATGATGTTGCCCTGGGCATTGAGAAATGCGCCGTCCAAGCCCATCACGATGTCGACATTGCCGGGGCCGCCCAACCAACCGGCGAGACGCACCCCGAGCGCCCCGGCATCGACCTGGGCAGCCACCGGCGAAAGGTCGATGTTCTGACGGATCGTTCCCTTCGGGCTACCGCCGTAGAAGAGGTTCTGGCCCGGCAGGGAGTCCGGGCCGGGCATTGCCGGAAAGGCGCTGTACTTGACGACCGACATCTTGCCGGAGACGACCGTCCAGCAAGAGGGCTGAACGTAGCCGGCGCTGGTCGCGGCGCCGGTGTCGTCCTCGGCGCCGAAGTTGCCGATCAGGTTCGGCCCGACCGAGGCGACGATGCCGCAGGCGGCGGTTGCTGCCGCGCCACCGAGCAGTGCATACATCAGCCAGGCCGCCCCGAGCAGGAGCGACGACCCGGCCAGCAGCCGAAGAGGAGAGCCGGAAGGACCGACGGGACGAAAGCGCGGCATGGCCCACCTCCAGGCCAAACGCGACCGACACCGCCAGAGCTATTCTGGCTGGCCCGATTGTCCCACCGCCGTACGACGCTGTCAACGGTTGGAGTTTCTCCACGGAAGGACGGCCGACTCGTCTGAGAGGGCCGCTCACCGGCGGCCGCAGATTCCCGCTGCTAGTCGATCCGGTAGACCCCGTCGAAGTCGTAGAAGCTGCGAGTGGTCCACTCGAAGCCCTTGATTTTGGCGTTGGTGATGGCGAACTGGGGCACCGTCACCTGGAGGACATACGGGACGTCGGCGTCGATGGCATTCAACGCGTCGCGCAGCATCGCGTTGCGCTTGGCGGCGTCTGGCTCGCCCTTGCTCGCCACAAACAGCCGTTCGAATTCACGGTTGCACCAGCGCATCGTGAACCCTTCCCTGGCGCAATCGAAGAGGTTCGGCAATTGGGCAAAGGACCCGAGCGCATCGGCGATTTGGATCATCGAGAGGTCCCCACGCGGACCCTGGCTGCCGTTCATCCGAGCGGTGAAGGCGGCCTGCTCCATCTGGTTGACCGGGATGTCGACGCCGATGTCTTTGAATGCGCCCTGCATGACGGCGACCAAGTTCGGGTTCGAATTCAGCGGCGAAAAGACGATCCCGCCGGTCAGGGCAAACCCGTTCGGGTAGCCGGCCGCGGCGAGCAGTTGCTTGGCCTTGGCTGGGTCGTAAGCATAGGGCTTCTTGTTCTGGTCGAAGTAAGGTGCGGTCCGGTCGGCGATCTGGCTGGCCGGCTCGCTATACCCCTTGTAGAAGGCATCGGCGAGAGCTTGGCGGTTGATCGCGTAGTTGAGCGCCTGGCGAACCCGAACGTCCTTGAGCGGCGACCCGTAGGCCTCGATCTCCGGCGCGAGGATCTGCGCCGCCGACACTCCGGCCGACTGGATCTGGACCTGATAGCCCTGAGTCTTGAGGATGTCCACCTGATCGGTCGGAAAGGTGCCGGAAATCAGGTCCATCTCGCCGCCGCGAAGGCCGTTGATCTGCTGGCCGAGGTCGGGGATGGCGAAGAACTGCAGTTCGGTTACCGTCGGCTTGCGGTAAGGATGGGTATAGCCAGCCCGCAGCCGGTAAATCGCCCGATCGGCAGCTTTGAACTCGACGAGTTGCCACGGCGCTGAGCCGATCGGCTTCAGCCCGAACTCGGCGACGTTTGCCGCGTGATATTTCGCAGGCACCACGAAGATGCTTGGCAGCGCATTGAGGATCGTCGCGTCCAACGTTCGCGTCTGGACGTCGACGGTCGCCTCGTCGACGGCGACCGCCTTGCTGACCAACGAGATGTTCGCCAGTTGCGCCCAACGCTTCTCCAGAATGATGTTGAAGGTGTAGGCGACGTCCTCGGCGGTGAGTTTTTCGCCGTTGGAGAAGGTGAGATCCTTACGAAGTGTCAGCCGCCAGGTATTGTCGGCCTGACGGAGTTCCCACTTCTCGGCCACGCCCGGCCGATATTCGAAGTTCTTGCCAAAGCGCAGCACCGAGTCGAAGGCCGCGCCCATCACGTCGTTGTTCAACGCCGAGCTTTCCGGACTGGCATTCAGCGGCAGACCGGTCTTGGCGATCTTCAGAACCTGGTTGGCAGCACGCCGTTCCTGCGGCGTGGCAGGAGCGCCGCTCTGGGTTGTGGTCGTCGTTGGCGGGGGCGCAGTCGCCGGCGCGCATGCGCCGACGGCAAGGGCCCCGAGGGCAATTGCGAGCCCAAGTCGGAACATCAAGATCCTCCGGGAAATTGCTGGCAGTTCAAGGTGCCAGCCGTTAACTGGTTCACGATCGATCCGAACTCCCCAGCGAACCCCGGGTGGATTGTAGAGCTTCATTTGAATTCGCCAAACGGCCCACGGATCGCCCGCCTGGCTGCCACCTGGCGGGCTCTACCGGCGTTGATCCGATCACAACAACCGTCGCAACGCGGCGTGATGACAGGAGCCGATGATGAACCTGCGTACCCTGACCGATGTCGAACACCTTCTCGACTTGTACGTCGAAGGCGCCGAAGACACCCACGGCGTGGCTGCCGGCGCAGACGCCCTCGCGGTCGCCGAGATTATCCGCGGCTTCGCCCGCCTCGCTCATGGACGCGACGGCGAGCAATGGACAGCATTGCTGGACTACCTGAACGGACGCGTACCGCAGGCTGTCTAACCAGACCCCGCCGAGCAATCGAGGCAGATGAGAAACGGGCACACCCCCGGCTGCGTTGGGAGTGGGTCTCGTTCGATCGAGCGTGGGCAAATGGTCGTGTCCGGACCGAGCCGGGGAACCGGCTGGCTGCCCGTGCCGTCAATACTTGTGAAATCCTGCACAATCGCGTCGTGATGGCGCGGAAGGGGTCGACGATGACTCGCGAGGCAAGACGGCCGGTGGTGGCGGTGGTTGGGGCCGGCTTTGGCGGTCTCTGGGCGGCAAAGGCGCTCGCCGATGCGCCGGTGGACGTCTTGATGATCGATCGGCGGAACTTTCACACCTTCTATCCGCTGCTCTATCAAGTCGGCGCGGCCGAACTCGAGCCGCAAAGCGTCGCCTACCCGGTGCGGACCATCTTTCGCAAGCAAGACAACTTCCGCTTCCTGCTCGCGAGTGTCGAGCGTGTCGAACCGGAGCAGAACCTCCTTCAGACCGATCGGGGTCCGGTCTCCTACGATTACCTGATCCTTGCCCCCGGCAGCACCACCAGCTATTTCGGCGTCGACGGCGCCGAGGCTCACGCCTGGCCGCTGCGGACCCTCGAGGATGGGATCGCCCTGCGCGATCACATCCTCGCGCGCTTCGAGGCCGCCTCTCGCGAGAGCGACCCAGAGCATCGGGCGCGGCTGCTTACCTTTCTGATCGTCGGTGGCGGACCGACCGGCGTCGAGTTCGCCGGGGCGCTCAGCGAACTGGTCTGGGGGCCACTCCAGAAGGACTATCGCGAACTCGATATGCACGAGGTGCGGATCGTCCTGCTCGAACGCGCCGACCGGATTCTGCTGAGCTACTCCCAGAGACTGAGTGATTGGGCCGCCCGTCGGCTGGCAAAGCTTCGGGTTGACGTTCGGCTCGGAGCGGCCGTCACCGCCGTCGACCCGGACGGCGTCACTCTCGGCGATGGTGAACGGCTGCAATCCGAGACGGTGATCTGGGTTGCCGGCGTTCGCGGCGACCCAGCTTTCGCCGACTGGGGGCTGCCGCTCGGCCGCTCCGGCCGCGTCGAGGTCGACGGCACCCTGCAGGTGCGCGCCGCGCCGAATGTGCTGGTTGTCGGCGATTCAGCGGTGCTCGACGGCCCGCCCTTGCCGCTCGTCGCCCAGGTCGCGATGCAGCAGGGCCGCCTCGCCGCGGAGAACGTCGTTCGCCTGCTCACCGGCAAGCCGGCCGAGCCATTCGTTTACCGGTATCTCGGCGACATGGCGGTCATTGGTCGCAACGCCGCCGTCTATTCGCACGGCCGCCTCGAATTGACCGGCTTCGTCGCCTGGCTGCTCTGGGCCGGCGTCCATATCTTCAACCTGATCGGCTTTCGCAACCGGCTGATCGTCGTCGCCAACTGGGCGATCGAATATCTCACCTTCGAGCGTGGCAGCCGGCTACTGCGGGCGAGACCTCACCCCGTCGGTCCCCCTCTCCTGAAGGGAGAGGGGGAAGACGGTCCAGTTTAGGGGGCGGGCAACCCTGGCGACCTGCCGTTCGCCCCGCTGGTCTCTTGCGTCGGGCTAGCCCTCCCTGGCTCCCCCTTTCGGCGGATAGACAAGCCGGCGGTTCGGCGGTTTGATCGGAGCGCCCGATCGGTCGCGGGTTGGGGTGGGTTCGATGGTCGCCTGGTCTCCGCAAGCGATTCGTTTCTGCCTGGCCGTCATTCTGGCAGGACTGCTGCCGGTATTCACACCACCGCCGGCGGCCGCCTGTAGCACGCCAAGCTTTGCCCGATTCGAGGAAGGCGTCCTGACCGTCGAAGGGACGGCGACGCTCGGCGTCGATGAGGCGGGAGAACTGCGCCTCCGGCAGGACGTCGAGGAAGTAAGCGTCTGTTCGCTGGCCGGGGTCGACGATCTGCGCGCTATCGAGCACATTGGCGGCAAACTGACCCTTGAAGGTCTGGCCCTTGCCGGGCCGCTGACCGTCTCCAGCGACGCCGAAGTGCTCGTTTCGGCGCCGCTCTCAGCACGACGTCTCGACCTCTCCGCCCAACGGCTCGCGGTCCGCACCGCCCTGAGCGCCCCCTCGATCCGCCTTTCGGCTGCCGACACCCTCAACCTCGCCCCTCGCTCACACCTCAGCGCTGACGATGGCCGCGACGGCGGAGTGGTCGACCTCGCCGCCCCCTTTGTCAACGCCGGTGGAATGATCTCGGCGCGTGGTAAGGCCGGCGGGCTGATTCGCCTGCAAGGCGACACGATCCAGCAGGGCGGGACGATCGACGCCGGTGGCGATCGCGGCGGCGAGGCGCTCATCCGCGCCCGGTTGCGCTACCTCGCCATTGAGGCGTCGGCGATCCTTGCCGATGACGACGGTCGCGTCACCATCGACGCCGAGGCCTTCTTCTCGAGTGGGCGGATCGAAGCCAGCGGCGAGCGCGGTGGGACGATCCACCTCCTTGGCGGCGAGATCGCGCTGGATGGGGCACGGGTGGTGGCCGACGGGGTGCTCGGCGGCGGGGAGATTCTGATTGGCGGCGACTACCAGGGCGCCAACCCGGCCATCCGCAACGCCCGTGAGACCTCGCTTGGTGTGGCGACCCTCGTGAGCGCCTCGGCGCTCGATGCCGGCGACGGTGGCCGGGTGATCGTCTGGGCGGATGGGACGACGGAAGCGTCGGCCACCATCCTCGCGCGTGGCGGGGCCCTGGCCGGCAACGGCGGCTTCGTCGAAGTGTCCGGCAAACTCGATCTGGTGGCCGCCGTCGAGCCGGATGTCAGCGCCCCGGCCGGTGAGCCGGGCCGGGTGCTGTTCGACCCCAAGAACATCACCAACTCGTCTGGCGCGTTCCCGAAGTTCGAGCTTGGCCGGACGGTTTCGGCCAACGCCAACTTCGGCCAGCACATCGTGCCGCTCTCGAATGGCAATGCGGTCATCACCGCGCCGGGCCACGATACCGTCGGCGACAACAACCGGGGCGCGGTCTTCCTGTTCGACGCGGTAACCGGGGCCTTGCAATCCACCCTGACCGGACAGACCGACGAGGACCAGGTTGGCTCGGGCGGCGTATTGACCCTGACGGTCGGCGACAACATCGTCATCCTCTCGCCGGCGTGGACCCAGCCGAGCGGGACCGGTTGCCCTTGCGGCGCGGCCGGCGCCTGGACCTGGCTGCAGGGCAACTCGACTGTCACCGACATCGTCGACGCGACCAACAGTGCGGTCGGCAACAGCCTCTTGGCCGCACTCAACGCGAGCGCGACCCGCCTACCGAACGGTAAGTGGGTGCTGGCGATGCCGAACTGGCGAACTGCGGCTGACTCGAGCGTCGGGGCGGCCTGCTTGATGAGTGGTACCGCAGCATCCCCGGTTGGTGTCCCGATCGCCGCGGATTGCCTGACGGGAAACACCAGCGGCGACGGGGTTGGCTTCGGCGGGGTGACGCCGATGCTCGGCGATTCCTCGTCCGGCAAGTACGTTGTCGGCAATCCCAACTGGGACAATGGTGGGGCCAGCCAGCGAGGCGCGGCGACCTGGTGCGACGGCAGTGGCGTCAACAACGGCTGCGCCGGCAAGACCAATACCAGCGCAGTAACAGCCGGCTTTCGTAAGCTGCTGGGTGTCTCCGCCGATGACCAGGTTGGATCCGAAGTCGTTGCTCTCGCCAACGGCAAATACGTCGTGGTCAGCAAGGACTCGGATGCCGGCGGGGTCGATGCCGGGGCGGTGACTCTTGGTTCCGAGAATGGACAGGAGGGAACCGTCACCCTGGGTACTTCGACCACGATCGTCGGCCAGTTCGCCGGCGACAAGATCGGCAGTGGCGGGGTGGTCCCGCT
The DNA here is from genome assembly GCA_046328265.1 of Dehalococcoidia bacterium. Taxonomy (GTDB): domain Bacteria; phylum Chloroflexota; class Dehalococcoidia; order SpSt-223; family SpSt-223; genus JANWZD01. Next base: position 583,484 of record JAXLWW010000002.1, on the reverse strand, counting down.
GTCGGATGGGGCGAGGTATGTCATCAAGTCACCGCTCTGGAACAGCGGCCGCGGCGCGGTGACGGCCTGCAACGGTCAAGGCGGCGGCAATTCCTGCGGATTTGATCTCTCCCCCCGGGTAGCGGTGACCAACAGCCTGACCGGCATTGGAACGACCGATTCGATTGGCGAGCGCCTGGTGGCGCTGACCAACGACAGCTACCTCGTTGGTAGCCCGTCCTACGACCAGGGGGGTGAGGCTGACCGCGGGGCGATCCGCTGGTGCACTCCCTTGAGCGGCGGAACCTACGGCAGTTGCGCCGGTGTCCAGGTGTCGAACGGCACCAGTCTCGTCGGCCAGGAGCCGGGCGACCGCGCCGGCGACCTGCTCTTCGCCCTGCCAAATGGCCATGGTGTCGCCGTCTCGAGGTTGTTTGATTTCCTTGGCGACGCCAACCGCGGAGCGGTCACCTGGATCAATGGCAATACCGGCAAGGCACCCAACAACGCAAGCACCGGCCAACTCGGGTCCACAAACTCGCTCGTCGGCGCGGCCACCGGCGACCAGGCCGGCAGCGGCGGCATCCTGATCCTGTCCGATGGGAACTTCGTCATTTTCTCGCCTGAGTGGGGCAGCGGCGGTGCTGCCGACTTTGGAAAAGGGGCAGCCACCTGGGTCAACGGTGCGACCGGGGCGATTGGGACGATCGATGCGACGAACAGCTTCCTCGGCGCCGCCATCGGCGACGAAGTTGGCAGCGGGCAGAATATCGCGCTGCCCAACGGCGCGTACGCCTTCGCCTCCCCCACGGCGAACGCGTCCAATCCAGACGCCGGACTGGTTACCCGGTTGTCCGGCGGCGGGCCGCTGACCGGGACGGTCTCTAACGCCAATAGCTTCTTTGGCCAGCTTAACAATCGGGTGGGGTCGGGCGGATTGAAGACGATTGACGGAGACGACTTCGTCGTGCTGTCGCCGAACGTCCCGAGCGGCTGCACGGCCACCTTCCACGACGGCGGCACCGGCCGGGGCGTTGCCTCCGGCGGTTTCCTGCTCGTCACCAACGACTCGGTCCTCGCGCCGGCCGCCACCACCACGTGCAGCGTCACTCCTAACCCCCATAACGGCGCCTATTTCATCCGCTTCAACACCAACGGTGGTCAGGTCTTCGTCGCCACCGCGGATTTGAATCGCCTCAGTTTCAAATTCGGCGTCGCGAACAACGTCAACGCCGAGAATTCCCTCGGGACGCGCATTTTGCAGAAAGGGATACCGCTCACCCTTCAGGCGAGCAACGACATCGTGATGGCCAATGTGGTCCAGGTCAACAACCCTAGCGGCAACGGAGGCCACCTTACCCTCCAGGCTGGCCGCTCGGTCACCATTTCGCAGAACATCAACACCGACGGCGGCGACCTGTTCGTCACCGCCAACGAGACGACTGGCAACGGCGTCGTCTCCGCCCAGCGCGACCCCGGGACGGCGGTCATCAGCCAGACCGGCGGGTCGATAGTTGCCAGTTTTATCAGGCTGAGGGTCCGGTCGCCCGGATCTGGCCCGGCCGGCGAGGTCCGCACCCAGAGGCTGAGCGGTGTTTCGCTCAACGTCCCTTTTGACTCAGCCCGCGTCGCCCACGGCGGGACGCTCTCGTTCACCGGAGGCGTCAATATCTTTGCCCCGGTCCATTTGACCAGTTCATCGACAATCACCGCCGGGACCCTCAGTCTCTCCAGTCTGGTGCTCAACGGCTTCGGTCTGACCCTCATCGGCCCCAACCTCACGATGCCCAGCCTTGTCCTCAGCCCAACCGAGACCATCACCTCGGTCGGCGGGCTGGTCTTTCCGTCAGGCCAGGCGCTCTCCGGCGCCGGCCGGGTCATTGGCCCGGTCACCATCTCCGGCGGTCTCTCCCCCGGCACAAGTCCCGGGTTGCTGTCCACCGGCAACCTGACGTTGACCGCCACCTCGGTCTACACCGTCGAGATCGACGGCCCGGCGCCCAGCCAGTTCGATTCGATTGCTGTCACCGGGACGGTTGCCCTCCAGGGCGGATCTCTGGTGGTGGCGAAGAACCCCGCCTACACCCCGAACCCCGGCGACCGCTTCCGGATCGTCGACAACGACGGGACCGATCCGGTCGCCGGAACCTTTGCCAGCCTCGCCGATGGAACGACGATCGTCTCAAACGGCACGACCTTCGTCATCCGCTACAACGCGACCCCCAACAACGACGTGGCCCTGGTGGTCCCCGCGCCGCCGGTCGCGACCACCAACGCGGCCTCCGGCGTCGGCCAGACCAGCGCCACGCTCAGCGGTCTGATCGACCCGCGCTACCTCTCGACCGCCGTCAGCTTCGAGTGGGGAACCAGCGCCGACGCGCTCACCAACGTGCTGGCGTCATTGCCGGCCACCGTCGATGGCCTGACCCCGGTGGCGGTCAACGGCATCCTGACCGGGCTTGCGCCCGGCACGACGGTGTTCTATCGGGTCAAGGCAGCCAGCACCGGCGGGACCGTCACCGGCGGCGTTCAGAGCTTCACCACCAGCAGCGGCGGCCCGGTTGTTCCGCCCCCCACCGTGACGACCGGAGGAACCTCGGGAGTTGGGGCCACGTCGGCCACCCTCCAAGGGACGGTCAACGCAAATGGGAACACGGCCTCGGTGGTGTTCGACTACGGCACGACCAGCGGCGCCTACACCAACTCCATCGCCGGTACCCCCGGTAGCGCGACCGGCGCCACCGACACCGCCGTCTCGGCGATCCTGATCAACCTCTTGCCCAATACCACCTATTTCTACCGGGTGCGTGCCGCCAATGGCGGTGGTACGTCGCTCGGCAGCGAGCGCAGTTTCACCACCCCCGACACCGGCGGCGCGGCGGCGCCGACGGCTGCAACCGCTGGAGCGACCGATGTGGCTCAGACGAGCGCGACGCTCAACGGGACCGCCAACGCCAATGGGGTCGAGACGGCGCTGGTGTTCGACGTTGGGACGACAAGTGGCATCTACGACCAGACGGTGACGGCGACCCCGGCGACGCTTTCGAGCAGCGACGACAGCAGCCTGACGGCGGCGCTTTCGGGCCTCCAGCCGAACCGAACCTACTTCTTCCGCGCCCGAGCGACGAGCGCCGGCGGCACCGCCATCGGCGAGGAGCGGAGCTTCACCACTCCCGCCTCCCCGACGCTCCAGCCGGTCTATGTCGCCATCGCCGAGGTCGTCCGCTAGACCTCGGCATCTCTCGTCGCCGTCAGGCGGGAGAGGGGGCGGCGGCGCTGTTATCGCGCCGGGTATCGAGACACGCGGCGCCTCCGATTGAGGAGAAGGCCGCGGGTCATTTCCTTGTCGTGGTTTCTTACTCGAAACCGTCCCTGACAGTGCGGCGCCGGCAGGTGTGTCACAGACCTGGCAGACGTTGCCTGCGGCCTTGCGGTCGGACGTTGCTGAAGCAGTGGGTCATCACTCTCTCACCAGCTTCGTGGCTGGTGGCGAAGACCAGAAAGTACAGTGGCCGACGATCGTAGTCATGGATGAGCCGGGGTTCCGGCACATACCGGTATCCGAGACGTCTAAGCCCGTCTAGATACTCACCAAGAATCGCGCGCCGATACTCATCGGCGGTGAGGACAGGGCGTCGCAGGTAGATCTTGCGCCATCTCTCGGGGCTCGGCATGAACGCGTCTAGCTTTGCTTCCAGGGCCTCGGTCATCCGACTGGGATCGCGCGGCATCAGGCGTGCGTGTGACATGTTGTATGCGAACAGGATTAGTAGCTCGAACTTGTAGGCCGTCGCATTTCTTTCAGCAAGAAGCTCGACAGTACGCCAATCGAGTTGGGTACTCCACGGATCGAGGAACGTGAGTACGGGGCCATCGTGAGGGATCAGCCGGAGAAGATCATCCACTCTTTCGTTAGCGTCGCCTTCGAGGATGGTGATCCTCTTGTCAGGATGACTATCACGGATGACCTGCAACGACTTGATGTTGGTCGGATCCTTCTCGACCCAGAACATCGCGGTGAATTCGGGTGGCCCGGCTTTCAAGGCCAGAGCGGGCGACGTGTCGATCGCCTCTTTCGTGATTTCATGCCTACCGCGACCAGAGCCGGCAAAGAGATCGACGTAGTACCGCGCTCGGGCGCTCCGAGTGGCAAGCATGAACCCACCGGGACGACCCCGACCTCCTCGAAACGCCGCCGGGTTGGCGGAGATGACGCCGAGGTAGCACCGCAGGACGTCGAGCTTTTCGTCTGACCACGGCGGCACAGGCGGAAGGCTCTCCTCCGTGTCGCCCGTCATGCCACAGCCACCAGCATCCGCTCTGCTTCACCTGGGAGCTGATCCCAGGTTCGCCCATCCAGCTCGCGCCCCCCAGCCTTTGATGTGCGACCTCCCCATTGTTTGTGGAAGAACGCTACTCCATTGGCTGTGCTGCGATCGCGGAGATCACGCACCCAATCGCTTTCAACCGGTCGGGCTCGCGGGCCGCTCTCACCGCCGGTAATGAGCCAATGCAAGTGGTCAAGCTGCAACGACGGTAACGGGCCAAGCAACGGCTCTGCACTGACGAAGCGAACCGCCGAAGGTACTCGGCGCAGATGGCGGTTGGCACGCCAGGCAAACCGGTTAAGCTCGACGCTCGTGCCCGCCCAGATGTTCGACGGCCACGGCAGCGATGGAGCGAGCCGTGCCATCCGGGCCGGCCGTTTTGTCAGTACCTGGAAGATATGTTGGTCTGCCCTCAGCATTACATCGAAGATCCGACGAATGAAGTCATCGGGAACCTCGGGGTGAAAGAGATCGGACATCGAGTTCACGAAGATCCGTCGTGGACGCCTCCACGACAGCGGAAGCTCCAACCGACTCTCCCAGAGCCGCAAGTCAAAGCCCTGCTGGTAGGGATGATTTGCGACACCACGGAACCGCTCTGCAAATGACTGCGCGTAGCAGTGATCACAGCCGGGGCTCACCTGGGTACACCCGGTGACTGGATTCCACGTTGCGTCGGTCCATTCGATGCGGGAATGGTCAGACATAAAGACCGCCTAGAACTCATGTTCTGAACCAGTACTATATCGCACCTCCCGTTCGAGGGCAACCGCACCAGATTGCCGTCAGGCGGGAGAGGGGGCGGCGGCGCTGTTATCGCGCCGGGTATCGAGACAGGCGGCGCCCGCTCAGTTCAAGACGCGTCGGAGCGAATAGCGAGCGCCGGTCGGGTTGTCCGGACCGATCGATGCATGCGCATCACCCTCGCGCACCGGCAGGCCGAGCCGTCGCGCCGCCGCCAACGTTTCGCTCCAGGCGATGACGTCGAGGTCGATCGCGTGGAGCGCGGCCCCCGGCTCCGCCGGCCAGAGGAAATCGAGGTTCGTGCCGCCGACGCTGAGCGCCTGGCGAAACCGGCCATCCTGTCCAGTCAGTTCGCCGATCTCGCCGCTAAGCATCGTCTGGAAGAAGCCGAGCGCCGCCGGGCCGTCCGGGACGGCAATCTCAGTTGCTCGCAGCCGTGCCCGCGCCGGCAACGGTGGCGGCAAGCCCTCACGCGAGGGGTGATGCTGGAGCGCGTCCTTGAGCCAGGCTTCGCCGGGGCGAAATTGCACCAGGACGCCGAAGCAGCCCGTCGGGCGAGTAAACCCGTTCACCACCCGTCCGTGCGTGTCGCGCTCGATGCCGGTGAGCCCGACGCCGCGCGTTTCGAGGTCGGTAAACAGCCGATCCAACTCGTGGACCTTAAAGGTCAGGTGATGCAGCCCGGGTCCGCGCTTGGCGAGGAACGGGTGCAGGAAGCTGGCCTCGCCCGCCGGTTCGATCACCTCGAGGATCGTTCCGGCGAGGTCGAGTTGGGCGGCGCGGAAGCCTTGCTTTTCGAGACCGCGCTTGTCGTCCCAGGCGATTGTGCCGCCGAAGAGTTCGCGCAATAGGTCGAGAATGGGCGCTTTCTGACTGACGGCGATGGCGGTGTGATCGAACCGCACTCGCCCTGAAGATGTAGAGACCACCAATCGTCCTCCCGGCCCATTGTGGCCGATCGTCCGCACCTTGCGCTGAGCCAGACGGCGCGTCGCTCCGTAGATCCAGACGGGAAAGGAGAAACTCGTGAGACAGCACGCCGATCGGGTATTTCGGGCGGCGACGCTGGTCGTCTTCCTGGCGCTCTGCCTCGTTCAAGCCATCGGCGCGGACGCGCTGTTTGGGTCGCTGCTGGCGCGTGGCTTTGTGCCGAGGTCGCCAACGCCGGCTGGCATCGCCGCGCCAATCCTGAACGTCGTCCATCTGGCGGTCTATCTCGCGGTGGCGGTCGCCTTTTGCTTCCTGATCGTGCGTGGACGGCGCGCCTGGCTGGCCGGGCTGGTGGTGGCGATCCCGGCAGCGCTCCAGGCAATCACCGATGGCTGTCCCTTGACGCCGGTTCAAAATGCCCTTTGGGCGACCGACGGCGTCTCGCCAATCGACAATCGCTTCATCTTCGACGCATTTGTCCCGTTGCCGTCCGCGCTCAGCAGGGCGGCGGTGCTTGCACTCGCCGCGCTTTACGCGTCGCCGGCGGTCGGGAGGCTGGCGAGGTTTTCCCGGATCCGTTCGAGGACGTCCCGGCAACAGGCGAGATCCTCCGGCGCGATCCCGGCATAGAGCGCCGCCTCGAACCCGTGCATCCGCTGGCGGACGAGACCGAGCGTCTCGTGGCCGGCGTCGCTCAAATGGACGTTGGTGTAGCGGTTGTCGAGCGGGTCGGGAACGCGACGGATCAGCCCGTCGGCCTCGAGTTGCTTGGCGAGGCGTGTCACCGCCGCGCCATCCAGTTCGAAATGTCGCTCGATCTCCGACTGGCTGATGCCATCGTGCTGCTCGGCGAGAAAGAGCACCCGTAAAGACGGGCCGCCGATACCCAGCCACCGGCTTATCCGCTTCGGCAGAAGGTGGGCTATCCGCCCGAGGACCGCGCTGAGTGGCAGAACGTCAGGCCGGGCGATACTGTTGGTCATCGCGCCTCCTCAACCTCCAACGCCAGCCGGTTGTCGGACCGGCTCGGCCGACGGTGTGTCGGTAGTCGTCGCCCGGCGTCGAAGCTCGGCATCCGGCAAGAAGCCAACGACGAGGATGCTGGTAACCAGTCCGGCGAGCAACATCGTCGCGAACGCCGCTTCCAGCCCGGAGAGCAACGCCCCATGCGCCGCCTCGAGTACCTGCTGGCCGAGCACCGGGTCGATCTCAGGCGAAAGCGCCACCGACGCGGCGCCGGGAACGAGGAAGTGTTGGGCATCGGTCAGGTGGGTCAGGACCTCCGGCGGGAGCGCCGCCGCCGCCGCCGGCAAGCCACGCCCGAGCGCAACGGCGTAGACGGTCACCACGACCGCACCGACGACCGCCGCACCCATCGTTTGGCCGACCGAGCGAAGCAGCGTCACCATCCCGGTCCCTGCGCCGATCCGGCTCATCGGGAGGGCGTTCTGGATCGCGACGTTCAACTGCGGCATTAGGAGAGAAAAGCCGGCTGAAAAGACCATCAACGACCCGACGAACCAGAACCGATTGGCCATCGGCGCCGTGAGCACCAACGCCGTCAACCCGATCGGCATCAGAATCGAACCAACCAGCATCACGCGCTTGTAGCGGCCCGTCCGCGATACCAATTGCCCGCCGACGATATTGAAGACCAACCCGGTCGCGATCTGCGGAAGTAGCGTCAGTCCAGACCTCGTCGGCGAATCGCCGAGGATCGATTGGATGTAAAGCGGTGAGTAGAGGCTCGTTCCGACCATCAAGAAGCTGACCAGAAAGGCGGCCGCCGAACCGATCGCCACCACCGGGCTCTTGAGCAGATCGAGCGGCACAATCGGCTCAGGCGAGCGCGGTTGGAGCCAGAAGAAGGCGGCGAACGCCGCTACCGACAGCCCAAACAGCCCGAGGATCTCCGGCTGGAGCCAGTCTCGTCGCTCGCTGCCCAGCAGTATGCCGAGCAGGAGCGCCGTAATTCCGGTCGTCAGCGTGATTGCGCCGGGAATGTCGATCTGACGCCAACTAGCCGTCGCGGCCCGCGGTGTCGAGGGAAAGCCGAGGGCCAGCGTGGTCAGGACGACGATGCAGAGCGGAATATTGACATAAAAGACCCAGCGCCAGGAGAGCGATTCGGCGAGGAACCCGCCGATCGGCGGTCCGAGCACCACCGCCGTGGTAATCATCCCGAAGAAGAGCCCTTGCCACTTACCGCGTTCGGCCGGCGGAAAGATGTCGGCGTTCGCTGAAAAGACCAACGAGAACAACCCGCCGCCGGCGAGGCCCTGGATCGTCCGGAAGAGGATCAATTGATCCATCGTCTGAGCAAATCCACAGAGAGCGCTTCCAGCGACAAAACCGACGATCGTGATCATCAACTGGCGCTTGCGGCCGTAGATATCCGACAGCTTACTGACCAGCGAGATCATCGCCGTCGAGGCGAGCAGGTAGGCGGTCGCCACCCACGAGTAGCGGTCGAAGCCATTCAGGTCGGCGACGATCCGCGGCATCGCCGTCGAGACGATCGTCCCTTCGAGCGCCGCCAAGAAAAGGGTGAGCATCAACCCGGCGACGACGGTGGCCAGTCGCCTACCACCCATGGCAAGTTCGACAGGCTCTCCCGGCTGTACTGGGGAAGATGACATACGGTACTCCAGGCCCGCCATCGGGTGACTCATACAACAGTGGCGAGCTACAACGGTTGATTGTATCAACTAATGGCCGTGCCGTCCACCGAACGTGATAGCACCTGATCGCCGTGGCTAGGCGAACTCCAGTCGGCGCAGGGCCGTCAACAACGGCGGCGGCGACCAGCACCACTCGACCGGCAACTTCAGGCCGGCAAGCACTCGGGACTCGAAGACGCCGCCCGGCGTTTGCGCCGGCAAGTAGCGGCCGTCGCTGCCGAGGACGAAGAATGTGGCATCACGGCGTTCGGGGTCGAGCAGCCAGCATTCCGGGATGCCGGCCTGCTCGTATTCGCGCAGCTTTTCCACGCGGTCGCGCCGTTGGCTCTCTGGGGAGACGATCTCGATGGCGAGGTCCGGCGGCCCGAGCAGGAACGTCCGCTCAAGCCGGTCGAGGTGTTCGGTCAGAACCACCATCACATCCGGCTGCCGGCCGCTTCGCGACAAGCGAGTCAGAAAGCGCGAGCCGAACACCCGCCCGAGGTCGTTGGTCTCCACAAAGGCCCGGAGGATTGCCAAAAGGAACCCGTTGATGTCATCGTTTTGCTCGTTGTCGGGACTGGTCAAGAGCACCTCGCCGTCGATCCACTCCGCGAGCGTGTCCTCGTCCAACCAGTCGAGGTACTGCTCCCAACTCATCCGGTAGGGGTAGGTCGCCTGGCGCTCGGTGGCCACGGTCTCCTCCTGTCCCGTTGAGCGTACCGCCTCGCGGCTCTGGCCGCTAGGCTGCGCGGACGTCGATGCCGGCGATCTTCAGTTGGGCCTTCACCTTGATCGGGCAGTGGTCGCTGAAGTGAAACAGGCTGCCGACCGCGACCGCCGAAGCGTGGCCCTCGACGAAGGCCGCCTCCAGATGCTCGGACGAACCGGCGCCGCCTGAGGCGATCACCGGCACCCGCAGCGAATCGGCCACCTGGCGGGTGATCTCGAGGTCGTATCCGCCCATCGTCCCGTCGCGGTCGATCGAAGTGAGCAAGATCTCGCCCGCGCCCAGTTCGGCCGCCCGCCGGCATACCTCTCGGGCGTCGAGGTCGGTGGCTTGGGTTCCACCGTGGGTGAAGACGCGAGCCAGTTCTTCGTCGCGCCGAAAGTCGACCGACACGACCACACATTGCGACCCAAACAGTCGAGCGGCGTCGGTGATCAACTCGGGCGTCTCGATGGCGGCACTGTTGATCGCCACCTTGTCTGCGCCGGCCAGCAGCAGCCGTCGCACGTCCTCGACGCTGCGTACCCCGCCACCGACGCAGAACGGCATGAACACTTCTTCGGCGGTCCGGGCGATGATGTCGTAGAGCAGCCCGCGGTTTGCTTCGCTCGCTTCGATGTCGAGGAAGATCAGTTCATCCGCCCCCTGGGCGTCGTAGATCCGGGCATTGGTGATCGGCGCACCGGTGTCGCGGAGGTCGACGAAGCGGGTTCCCTTGACATTCCGGCCGTTCTTCAGGAGCAGCTTGGGGATCACGCGGCGCTTCAGCATACCGGCTCCCAATCGAGGAAGTTTTCGAGCAACCGCAGCCCGACGTCCTGGCTCTTCTCCGGGTGAAACTGGGTGGCAAAGATGTTGCGGTAGAGGATCGCGGCGGCAAAGGAGCCACCGTACTCGCAGGTGGCCGCCACCATGCGCCGGTCGTCGGCGACGAACCGATAGCTGTGGACGAAGTAGAAACAGGGTGCATGGCCGAGCCGGCGAAAAAGCGGCGACTCGACCTGTGGCTCGATCTCGTTCCAGCCGACGTGCGGCACGATCAGCCCCACCTCGTCGAAGCGCCGCACCACCCCCGGCACCCAGCCGAGCCCTTGGTGAGTCCCGAACTCTTCGCCGGTGGTCGCCAGCACCTGCCTCCCGAGGCAGATACCCAGCCACGGGGTTCGCCGGCCAAGGACCGCTTCTTCGAGGACCCCGCGGAGCCCGGCCCCTTCGAGGTTCTTGACGCACTCGCCAAACGCCCCGACACCCGGCAGGACGATCCGCTCGGCCCGAAGGATCTCGACCGGGTCACCGGTGACGGCCACATCCGCGCCGATTAAGTCGAACGCGTTGCGAACCGAATGGAGGTTGCCCATGCCATAGTCGACGACGGCGATCATGACCTCATCCCCACCAAGACCTCACCCGCTGACCCCGCTGCTGCCTGGGCGGGTGGGCGGCGCGTCAGTCGCGGACATTGCCGGCGCGGATGAACTTGCCCTGGTCGGGGAGCGGCTCGCCGAGCGGGATCGATCGAACGTCGGGCTGCCAAGGCGCGACGGTGTGGGTCAGGGCGATCCGGTGGAAGGTTTCCTCGTCCAGCCGGGTGGCTTCGAGGAATAGATCGAGGCTGGCCGGCCGCTTACCATCGTTGTCGGCAACCAACTGCTCCGCGCTGGGGCGATCGAGCCGGCCGTTGCGGATGTCGAGGCTGGTCAAGTGGGCGGTCCGGCCGTAGCCGCGTTTGAGGTACTTCAGATAGTCGCGTACCCCCTGCATGAAGCACTCGACCTTTTCGTAGTAGTACTCCTCCGGCACGCCCTCGACGACGTTGCCTTCCCAGCCCAGTTCGCGGCGGATCAGTTCGGATTGCCGCTTGACGTCCCAGGGAATGTAGGAACCAAGGCAGACCGACCGGACGCCAAGCCGGCGAAGCTCACGAAGCGGCGGGTAGCGGAATGGCTCCATCTCGCGCCCCTCGACGCCTTCGATCATCCCGACCATGTCGTCGGCGGTGATGCCCAGATTGACGAAACGGTTGAAGCGCTTCTCGTCCACCTCTTCCATCTCGTCGTGGTCGAAGTAGGCGGTGTACTCGGCGCTTGGCTCGCCCCAGATCAGAAGCGGCACCTGGAATTTGACCGCGATCTGCATCTGGAACGAGAAGATGCCGGTGTGGCAGTGCCAGCAGAAATCGCCCTTGCGCTTGAGGCTTTCGAGCATCAGCTTCTGGACGACCCGCCAGTTCGGCCGGAAGGAGAGAAAATCCGCCCCGAGCGTCTTCATCGTCCGGACGTTCTGCTCGACCAGCTTCGGGCGCAAGAACCCGTGGTCGAACTGCACGACCAACGGCTTCAGGCCATACTCGCGGATCAGGTGGTAGAGGGTGAAGGTGCTGTCCTTGCCACCGCTAAAGGGAACGATGCAGTCGTAGGCATACTTGCCGCGGACGCCTTCGATCAGTTCCTCGAACTGCGCCTTGCGGGCGGCCCAGTCGATCTTCTCGCGTTTCTTATCGTGGGCGAGGCAGACGTTGCAGACGCCATCCTCGTCGAAGACGATCGTCTCGTGGGTCTCGGGGATCATGCAGCGCGAGCAGCGTCGCAGCCGGGTGGTCATCGTGAACTCCATTTCCGTGGCGCGGAGAGCGCCCTTCCTTGCCGTGGGACGGGGACTAGCGCCGGCTGTCGACCGCCAAGCAACGCCTGGACGATCCGGCGCAGGACGTTCATCGCGCCCGCCCGGCAGTCGCAACTCGCTCGATCGAGCGCCCGCGCTCGCCCTCGGCAATCCAGGCCGCCAACGCCTTGAGTACGGACGCATAGGCGACGAGGGTCGCTTCGATCGCCGGGTCATCGTGGCCCGCCCCCAGATGGTGGCGGCCCTGAACGATCACCCCACGCCGGGCGGCTTCGTCGGCGAAGCGAGCGGCAAGCTGCGGGTCGTCCGCGCCGGTTTGGTCGGCAAACCAGAGCGAGGCGCAGAGCGGGTGGCCGCTGCTGCCGATCCGCGCCCCCAGGCCGGCCTCGGCGGCGAGGGCGTTTAACCCGTCTTGCAGCCGCTGACCAAGCCATTTCATCGTCTCAACCCGACCAAAATCGATCACCACCGGCTCGAGGCTTTGAGCGTAGTCGACGAAGGAATTGCCGGTTTCGTCGAAGGCGTAGGCGCCTTCGAGCCGAATCAGCCGGCCCGGCGGCGAACCCTGTCGAGTTCCGAGCGTCGCTTCCTGATAGAGCGAGCGGTAGTAGCCCTCGTTCGAGATCTTCGCCGCCTGAATCGCCAGCAACATCGGCTCGCGCTCCAGCAACGCCAAGACGTCCTCGAAACCGAAACCCGGGACCTCGGCAAGACGGAAGTAGACCGCCCGGACGAAATCGAGGTCGTCGGCGGTGTCCACACACCATTGATCGCCGCGCTTCGACAGGTCGGTCGCGTGCTCGACATTGCGCGTCCGGAATCGCCCCGACAGCCGCAAGTACGGCGTCACATGCTCGCGCTCGGACGGCTTGACCGCCTCGGCATGGGCCCGAGCGAGCGCGGCCCGGTCGAAGACTTCGACGTCGAGCCCGTCCGGGTAGGTGTAGCGCAGGGTGTTGGTTGCGTAGTCGCAGCCGCCCAACTCGAATGCCCGGACCACCCGGTCGATCACCGCTGGGTCGATCAGCGGGCAGTCGCCGGTGATCCTCACGATCGTTTCGCCCTCGAAGGCGAGCGTGGCGCGATAGAACCGATCGAGCACGTCGTCGAGTGAGCCGCGGAAACAAGGAATGCCGCGGTCGGCGCAGAGCCTGGCAAGGGCGTCGTCGTCCGGTTGGTCGCTGGTGACGACGGCCACGCGATCGATTGTCTCGGCCTGGCGTACTCGGTCGACGACCCGGACGATCATCGGCTCGCCGGCGATATCCGCCAGCACCTTGCCCGGCAGCCGCGAGGACGACATTCGGGCCTGGATCAGCGCGAGGGTTGTCATGCGAGCCCCCGGAAAACGGGGGAACTGCGCCGCAGGCTGACGCCATCGCGGAAACAGGCGCTGCCGGCCGCGAAACGACCGCCCGCCCGGGCCTCACGGAGATGCGCCACACTCGTTGGGGCGCGGTGTGAAGCGACGCGGGCGCTCGGCTGGCCGGCGCGACCGACGGCAACTATCGAATTCGTGACCGACCAGCAAATCGTCGCAGATCGCCTGCCAGCGATCAAGGTTTCCGTGTACGTCATCGTCTCGTTCGCCTCCGTGCTTTCGAGCGGACTTCTAGGCTGCCAACGCCCGCTCCCAGCGGGCAACTCGTTCGGCCACCTCGGCGTCGCTGTAGCGGTCCATCTCGTGTTTCTTGGTTGCCCAGAGCGGGTTGAGCCGGCTCTTGGCGTGCTCGTCGATCTCGTGCTCGGTGAACGGATCGCCGCCGTTCCGTATGCGCACCGGGATGCGCGGGTCCTCGCGGTGAGCCGCCGCCAGGACATTCGCGAGGTTCTGGATCACGTCGCCCTGGCTGAGCATCGTCTCGGTCGCCCACTTCTGGAGCCAACGCCAGTCATCGCCATCCACCCGCCCGAGCGCGACCTTCATAAAATCCGCCAATGTCTTCACCTTCGGCACCAGCTTGTGCCAGGGATAGACCGTCGCCTCGGAGAAGGGCAGCGGACGCAGCAGGTAGGTCGGCTTGCCGGCGACCGCGCTGTCGATCATCGTGGTGCTGAACGACGCGCAATTGGCATCGCAGGCGAGGATCCACTCGCGCACCGTTCCATCTTTGATGAAGTGCAAATGCTGGGGCAGCGGCCCGGCGGCCGCGATGAACGCATTGGTGAACTGGCTGAGCGGCACGACCGGGTGTGGGCGCACCACGATCTCGACGTTCGCCTTCTCGGCGGCGAATTTCAGCCACTGGGCAACTTCGCGCAACGCCACCGACGCTTGCTTGCGCGATACGCGTACCTCGGTGTCGTTCGCGCCGGCGTACACCATCGATTCGATGATGGCGTCTTCGACGAAGGCCATGCTGAAGCTCTCGGGCATGAAGATCCAGCGCTTGGTGGTGTCCAGACCGTAGCGCCCGGCCAGGTCGTCGCGGGTGTCGTAGAAGCGGGCGTACGGCTCGCGGTAGAGCGCCAAGGCCGGGTTGCCGTTGAGGATGATCCCGTCGCCCTGGGTTCCGTGCGCCAGCAGGAACTCGACGAAGAACTCGCCCCAGGCGAGGTGCATCACCCGGTGACGGGCGAACTCATCCATCGGCCCGCAAACGTAGGCGCTCGTCTTGTCGAAGAACTGTTCGTAATGGAGATTGACGTACACCGACTGCGGCCAGGCGGCGAGCGTCTGACCGATCGAGTCGTTCATCGACGAATAGGCGTACGGGATCGCCACGACCTTCGGCATCGCCACGTCGTGCAAGGTCTCGGTCAGCCCGTGGACGATCGAGCGGACGAGGACCTTCAGGCCAAACTGGCGCTCGATCAGATGCTTGAGCGCGGTCGCGACATCGAGCTCCCGAGCGACATGCTCGGTGAAGATCACGATGTCGGCTCGCTCCTTGGACGTCGACACGCTTTGCCCCCCGGCCACGACGGCCTGCTGCTGGATTCGTCCGGCTGGGCGGCTGGTTGCCAGCCCCCCCGCGCTTCCGTGCCGAACTCTAGAGGGGCGGCTGCGCGAGGCGAATGAGGAGATCTGCCTAAACCGTTTCGGGGGAACCCCTATGTTCTAGGCGGGTCCTGGCGACGGACACTTCCGCCAGTTTGACGGGCCGCCGAGCGGCTTGGGGGCGATGGACCGCCCGAAAGCGAGGTAGGGATGAACGTGGACGAGCTGCCGGAAGGACCGGCTGCTCCCGCCCCGCGGATTTCCGCGGTCATCGTGGCGCGCAACGCCGCCGCGACGCTCGGGGCATGCCTTCAGAGCGTCCGCTGGTGCGACGAGGTCGTCGTCGTCGACCTCGCCTCCACGGATTCCACCGCCGCAATCGCCGCCTGCCACGCCGACCGGGTGATCGCCCACCAGCCCTACGATCACGAGGAACCGGCCAAGGAATTCGCCTTCGGCGAGGCCACCGGCGACTGGATCTTCCATTTGAATCCCTGGGAGACCTGCAGCGAGACGCTCGCCGAGCTGCTCCGCCAGGCTGCTGCAAAGAACCCGCCGGTCAACGGCTTCAAGATCCCAATCCAGACCACCCTGCTCGGCCACCGCTTCGGCCACACCGGCATCGACCCGCAAATGAGCGAGTGGCGCTTCTTCCGCCCGACAACCGCCCGCCAGAGCGCCCGGCTCAACCGCTCGATCACCCTCTTTGGCGTCGGTGCGGTGCTTTCGAGCGAGACCCACGACATCGCCATTCGCAGTTCGATGTATCCAACGGTCGAGGCGCTCGTCACCGAGATCAACCGCCTCACCACCATCGAGGCGCGCCAGACTTTCGAGCTGGGCGGCAAGGTGAATTGGACCAACATGGTCGCCGCCGCCTCTGCCGAGTTTGCTTCGCGCTACCAGACCGCCGCCGGCGCCCGCGACGGAATGCCCGGCTTCCTCTTTAGTGCCGGCATGGCCGCCTACGCCTTCCTTACCACTGCCAAGGTCTGGGAACTGCAACACGCTGCCGGCGACGCGATCGACGAAGTGCCGAGCGATCTCGGCGCGGTCATTGCCGCGCTCCAGCATGGAACCTCGGTGATCGAGGCGGCTCAGCCTGAGAGCGAGACCAGCGCCGCCGCCGATGAGACGCTCTGGGGCCGGATCGGTTCGGAATCGACGGTGGCGCCAGTCCGGCTGGTGACGAACCCCGGTCGTGTCTTGATCGGCGACCGCGTCACCATCGGTCCGAACGCCTCGCTCGAGGTCGTGACCGGAGACAGCGGCGAGCACGATTCCTGCTGACGATCGCCGACGACGTCATCATCGGCCAGAACTTCAGCGTCGCAACCGCCAACCAGGTCGTCATTGGCCAGTCGGCGCGGATCGGAAGCGGCGTCAGCCTGCGCGACTTCGATCCTGCGTCGGACGGCGAGCCGATCGCCCCTGGCTGGGTGGTGATCGAAGAGCACGTCGAGATCGGCGACGGCGCGACGCTTGGACCGCGGGTGCGGGTCGGCATCGGTGCAATCGTCGAGGCTGACGCGGCCGTCCGGACGGACGTCCCGCCCTACACCCGCGTCGCCGGCAACCCGGCCCGGCCGGTCGCCCAGTACGACCCCGCCGGCGGCCGCTGGCTGGCGGTCGAGGGCGACGACCAGCCAGAGGAAGCACCGTCGGTATCGATCGTCATCCCGGTCGACGGCGGAGCCGAGCGGCTGCGGCTCGCCTACCAGGCGCTGCGCCAGGCCGTCGGCGACGAGTTCCCCTGCGAGGCGATCTTCGTCGATGTGGCCGGTGGGGCGGACCTCGCCGCCGCGGTGGAGGACTTGCCCGGCGACGTCTGCCTGATCCAGAACGATGAGCCAGGCAGCCTGCTGCGTGCCGTCAACCAGGCAGCAACCATTGCCCGCGGCAAGTACCTCGCGGTGCTCCCGCCGGACCTCTTTCCACTGGGCGGTTGGCTGAGCGAGCTGGTTGCCGCCGCCGAGCAGCACGACCGCGTCGCGATGGTCGCCCCGCGAGTACTCAGCCACGACGGCACGACCGTCTCAGCCGGCGGCTGGATCCAGCCGGACGGCCGTTCGGCGATCAACATTCCGCGGCCGCCCCGCCTCGACCTGCCGGTGCTCGTCCATTTCGCTCCGCCCGACGGTTGCCTGCTTCGGCTCGACCTGCTCGTCGCCGCCCACGGCCTCGACGAAGGCTATCGCACCGGCCAGGCCGCCTTTGCCGACTACGGACTTCTGATGAAGGCGAGCGGGTATCGGGTCGTCTACCTGCCGTCCGCCGTCGCCATCGATACCGATGTCGCCGAGCCAGACCCCGTCACGCTCGAACGCGACCGGCAGTATTTCCTCGTCAAGTGGAGCGCTCTCGAGGCCGCGGCGCTCGAACGGGAAGCAGCCTAGGGAAGAATCTTGCGCTCGAAGGCGAGCGCGAGGAGGAGAGGGGGCGCGCTGCCCCCATGGCCCGGGGCCAGGCCAGACGGCCCCTCTCCTGTGACCGGACGCAAGGCCGGGAACCAAGAAGGGAAACGCGATGCGGATCAATACCAACGTCAACTCCTTGAATGCCCAGCGCAACTTGCAGGTGTCCGGATACGACCTGAGCAAGGCGCTCGAGCGGCTCTCGAGCGGCAAGCGGGTCAACCGCGCCGGCGACGACGCCGCCGGGCTGGCGATCGGCCAGAAGCTGCAGGCGCAGGTGCGTGGCCTCGGGCAGGCGGTGCGCAACGCTCAGGACGGCATCTCGCTCATTCAGACCGCCGAGGGAGCGCTCGACGAGAGCCAGAGCATCCTCCAGCGGATGCGCGAGTTGAGCGTTCAAGCCGCCAACGGAACGCTTGCCAGCGACGAGCGTTCGAAGATCACCGCCGAGTTCCAGAACCTCCAGGCCGAGCTCACTCGAATTGCCCAGACGACCCAGTTTGGCGACGCTTACCTGATCAACGGCAACATGGCCCAGACCACCACCATCGGCGGCTCGGACATCGTCGCCTCGTATGGCATCTCGGGGATCCGGCCGACCGGCGCGGTGGCGGCGACGACCTATACCATCACCGTCGCCAGCGCCGGCAGCACCGCGACCCATAGCAACTACACCATCACGATCTCGCGCGGTTCGGCCGGGTCAGTCGGTGTCGTGTCGGCCGTCCAATTTGGGGCGCTCGTCTCGGCAGGCGCCCCGACCAGTTCGATCACCATTGCCGGCCTCCAACTCGACATTGTCGGCTCCGGGATCGACGCCGGTGTCGCCGAGCATGTTGGCGGCAGCGCTTCGGTCTTCACCGTCGCCGGTGGAGCGTCGATGATGATCGGCACCGGCAACACCCAGCTCTACGATGCCCTCTCGTTCGGTCTGTCGAACAGGTCAGCCGGGTCGGGCGGCCTCGCGGTTGGCTCGCTGCAGGTGGACACCGCCTCAAACGCCCAGGACGCCCTCGCCAAACTGATGACGGCGATCGGTTCGGTGTCGACCGAACGGGCGAAGCTTGGCGCCCTCCAGAACCGGATGGAGCACACGATCAACAACCTGTCGATCAGCTTCGAGAACCTGTCGGCCAGCCAGAGCCGGATCATCGACGCCGATTTCGCCTTCGAGGTGTCGATGATGGTGCGTGGTCAAATCCTCCAGCAGGCTGGCACCAGCGTCGCTGCTCAGGCCAACCAGCTCCCCCAGAGCGTGCTCAGCCTGCTTCAGGGCTAAACGCCGCCGCGCGGCCACTCGCCCCTCGTTCCGCGAGAACGGGGGGCATTTTGATTCTCCGGGCCTTCAGATCCCTTCCTTCCTTGCCGAAAACCTCCACAGGTGACCGGGCAAGGATGCCCAGGAAGGGAACAAGGGAATGCGGATCAACACCAACGTCAACTCACTCAACGCGATGCGCAACCTGCAAGTCTCCGGCTATGACCTCGGCAAAGCCCTCGAGCGGCTCTCGAGCGGCAAGCGGGTCAACCGCGCCGGTGACGACGCCGCCGGACTGGCGATTGGCCAGAAGCTGCAAGCGCAGGTGCGTGGTCTCGGGCAGGCGGTACGCAACGCTCAGGATGGCATCTCGATGATCCAGACGGCGGAAGGAGCGCTCGACGAGAGCCAGAGCATCCTCCAGCGGATGCGCGAGCTGAGCGTTCAGGCGTCTAACGGGTCGCTTGCCAGCGACGAGCGTTCGAAGATCACCGCCGAGTTCCAGAACCTCCAGCAGGAAATCACCCGGATTGCCCAGACGACCCAGTTTGGCGACACCTACCTGATCAACGGCAACCTCGCCCAGACCGCCGGCTCGACAATCGGCGCGAACCTCGCCACCGCGCAAGGCTTCCTCAATGTTCGGGCGGTTGGTGCGGTTGCGGCAACGACCTACACCGTGGCGGTGACGAACGCCTCGACCGGCGCGACTGGCCCGGCGACGGTCACCCTGACTCGCGGGGCGAACGCCTCGGGCGATGTCGTCTCGGCAGTCAGCTTCAGCGTGCCGACGGCCGGCTCGTTCAGCGTCACCGTTGGCGGCGTGAGCCTCGACCTGCTCGCCTCGAACCTCGCGACGGGCGGCTCGCTGATCACCGGGTCGGCGGTGTCCTCGTTCACCGTCACCGGCGGTGCGTCGATGATGATCGGCACCGGCATGACCCAGTCCTACGACGCCCTCACCTTCGGGCTGGGCAACATGACCAGCGGCTCGGCCGGTCTGGCGGTTGGCTCGCTGCAGGTGGACACCGCGTCGAACGCCAACGACGCCATCACCAAGATCACCGCGGCGATTGGGTCGGTCTCGACCGAGCGGGCCAAGATGGGCGCCCTTCAGAACCGGATGGAGCACACGATCAACAACCTGTCGATCAGCTTCGAGAACCTGTCGGCCAGCCAGAGCCGGATTGTCGATGCCGACTTTGCGCTGGAAGTGTCGATGATGGTGCGTGGCCAGATCCTCCAGCAGGCTGGCACCAGCGTCGCTGCTCAGGCCAACCAGCTCCCCCAGAGCGTGCTCAGCTTGCTGCGCTAGGCGACCTCGGCGGGGAGCTAGCCGGCTCCCCGCCAGACCCGGGACTCAAGAGATCGGCCGCACGCGCCGAAAGAGCAGGGTAGGAGAACCTCGCCAAACGGGGCGAGGACCACGGAAGGGACGGGGCACGGACGCCCCGAGAAGGAAATCACGGAAATGCGGATCAACACCAACGTCAACTCACTCAACGCGATGCGCAACCTGCAAGTCTCCGGCTATGACCTCGGCAAAGCCCTCGAGCGGCTCTCGAGCGGCAAGCGGGTCAACCGCGCCGGCGACGATGCCGCCGGACTGGCGATTGGCCAGAAGCTGCAAGCGCAGGTGCGTGGTCTCGGGCAGGCGGTACGCAACGCTCAGGATGGCATCTCGATGATCCAGACGGCGGAAGGAGCGCTCGACGAGAGCCAGAGCATCCTCCAGCGGATGCGCGAGCTGAGCGTTCAGGCGTCTAACGGGTCGCTTGCCAGCGACGAGCGTTCGAAGATCACCGCCGAGTTCCAGAACCTCCAGCAGGAAATCACCCGGATTGCCCAGACGACCCAGTTTGGCGACACCTACCTGATCAACGGCAACCTCGCCCAGACGACGGCCAACGTCGGCTCCAACCTCATTGTCGGGACCGGCTTTAGCGCAGCGCGAGCGGTTGGTGCGGTTGCGGCGACGACCTACACGATTAGCGTGGCGAGCGCCGGGAGCACGCCACCCATAGCAACTACACCGTGACGGTGTCGCGTGGATCGACCGGGTCGGTCGGCGTGGTCGCGGCGATGCAGTTCTCGATGCTGGTGTCGGCCGGTGCAGCGGCGACGTCGGTGACCCTCGGCGGCTTCCAGTTCGATCTGCTCGGCTCCGGCATCGACGCAGCCGGCTCTGGCGCGATGCTCGGCTCCGGCAACTCGTCCTTCTCGGTCAGCGGCGGCGCGTCGATGATGATCGGCACCGGCACGACCCAGACCTACGACGCCCTCACCTTCGGGCTGGGCAACATGACCAGCGGCTCGGCCGGTCTGGCGGTTGGCTCGCTGCAGGTGGACACCGCGTCGAACGCCAACGACGCCATCACCAAGATCACCGCGGCGATTGGGTCGGTCTCGACCGAGCGGGCCAAGATGGGCGCCCTTCAGAACCGGATGGAGCACACGATCAACAACCTGTCGATCAGCTTCGAGAACCTGTCGGCCAGCCAGAGCCGGATTGTCGATGCCGACTTTGCGCTGGAAGTGTCGATGATGGTGCGTGGCCAGATCCTCCAGCAGGCTGGCACCAGCGTCGCTGCTCAGGCCAACCAGCTCCCCCAGAGCGTGCTCAGCCTCCTGCGCTAACCGGAGGCACGGCAGAGGCCGCCGCCGTCGCCACGGAAACGCCCGTGGCGCGGCGACGGTTAAGGGGTAGAGAGAGGCGGAGGATCGATGGACATCTTGCGGATTGGCCCGGTGGACCCGGTGCGGGCAGCCGGGTTTCGTCCCGAAGGGGTGAGCGCGCTCGGCGACCCCGCTCCCCAGGCCCGCCGCCAGCAACGCGGCGCACCGCCTCGCCCGGTGGAGCACGAGCGCGAAGATCAGCAGAATCCCGATGACGCCCCGCTGCGGATGGCGTATAGCTATGACGAAAGCGCCGACCGCTATGTGATGAGATTGATCGACGCCGACAGTGGCAAGGTGATCCGGCAAGTGCCGACACAGGAGTTGCTGCGCGTGGCGGCCGAGATCAACCGCTACCTTGGCGTCATGCTCGACAAGAAAAGTTAGGTCGCGGAGGCGACGATGGGTAGTCCCTTTGCGCTGAGCGGCCTCGCCAGCGGCATCGATACCGCGACCCTCATCGGCCAGCTGATGTCGGTCGAGCGTCGTCCGCTTGACAAGGTGCTCGCTCAGCAGAGTAAGACCGAGAGCCGCAGCAAGATCCTGACCGACATCACCTCGCGGTTGCTCGCTGTCAAGACCAAGCTGTCCGGCCTCGCCGACGGCGCAACCCTCAATGCCAAGTCGGTCAGCACCGATGTCGCCTCGGCGAGCGTCGCCCCGGCAACGGTGACGGCTGGCGCTTCGGCGGCAAACGGCACCTTCAAGGTCTGGGTCGACCGGCTGGCGACCTCGACTCGCTCGCAGAGCGGCGCTGCGATTGGCCAGGCGGTTACGACGAATGTCTCGCTCGCCTCAGCCGGCTTCGGTCTTGCGCCCACCGCTGGTACCTTCACCGTCAACGGCAAGACCATCACGATCGACGCGGCAACCGTGTTGTCCGATGGCGTGGACGGCGCGGGCGCGAACACGATCGTCGCCAAAATCAACGACGCCGGGGCCGGGGTGACCGCCTCGCTCGTCGCCGATTCGGATGGCCGGACCAACAAGCTGAAGCTCACCTCCGCCAGCACGATCCAGCTTGGCAGCGGGGCCGATACCAGCAATTTCCTGACCGCCGCAAAGCTGCTGGCCGCGCCCAACACCACCGAAGGACCGAACCAGACGATCACCTCCACCGGAAACCTCGGCGTCGCTCAGGTCGCTAGCACGCTCACGAGCGCCCGGCTGACCGGGCTGAACGCCGCCGCCGGCTCCTTCAAGATCAACGGCATCGAGATCGCCTACGACCCGGCGGTCGATTCGCTCAACACCGTCATCAGCCGAATCAATGCCTCGGCGGCCGGCGTCGTCGCCGCCTACGATTCGGTGACCGACAAGTTGCGCCTGACCAACAACGCCACCGGTTCGCAGGCGATCACCGTTCAGGCGGTCAATCCCGCTGCGGGCGCTGGCAATCTGCTTGAAGCGGTTGGCTTCGTCGACGGCGCGGGCGCGTCGATCGCCACGACGACCGTCGGCGACACCGCGATGTACCGGATCGACTCGGTGGCCGGCGGCGCGGTCCAATACAGCGCCAGCAACACCGTCGCCGACATCGTCCCGGGCGTCACGATCAACCTGAAGGCCGTGAGCGCCACCCCGGTTACCGTGACCGTCTCGCAGGATACCAGCACGACGCTCGGCGCGATCCGCGACTTCGTCGGGTCCTACAACAGCGCGATGGCCTATCTGCGTCAGCAGACGACCTACGACGTCGCCACCAAGACCGGCGGCCCGTTCACCGGCGATTCGCTGCTGCGTGGCGTCGAGGTGTCGATGACGAACATCCTGATCAGCCCGGGCGATGGGTTGACCGGGTCGGCCACCAAGCTGGCCGATATTGGCATCACCTTTGGCGCGGTCGGTACGGCGGTTGGCGCGACCAAGGACCTCGTGCTGGACGAAACCAAGCTGACCGAGGCGCTCAAGAACAACCCCTTCGCGGTACGCGAAGTGTTTGGCTCGCTCACCCAGACCACCAGCCTGCAAGCCGGCGGCACCGGGTCGCTTGCGAG
Source organism: Dehalococcoidia bacterium (assembly GCA_046328265.1). GTDB lineage: Bacteria > Chloroflexota > Dehalococcoidia > SpSt-223 > SpSt-223 > JANWZD01. The sequence goes on along the minus strand of JAXLWW010000002.1, from coordinate 560,205 downwards.
CGTCAGCGGCAACCCGGCCGCACGCCAATCGGGCAGCTATGCGATCACGACCAAAGCCGACGGGACCATCGAAGCCGTATTCACCCCGACTGGCGGAACCGCCCAGCAGAAGGTGACCGGGACGATCGGCGTGGACGGCGTCAACACCACCCTGATCCCAGGCGTGACGCTGCGTGCTGGCGGTGCGCTCGTCGACGGGAGCCACACCATCACCACCACCGTCGCGACCAAGGGCGTCGCCTACAAGGGGGCGGACTTCCTCGCGGTGCTGACCGATGTCGGCGGAACGCTCGAACAGCGCAAGGACGAGATCACCAGCCAGATCGACGCGTTCAAGGACCGCGTCGAGGAGATGGAGCGGAGGCTTGTCCAGAAGGAAGAGCAACTGACCAAAAAGTTTGTCGCGATGGAGAAGGCGCTCTCGAAGCTCAAGAACGACCAGAGTGCCCTCGTCCAGGCGCTCGCCGGACTGCCAAAGGCCGGTTAAGGCGAGCAGGTGGCTTGCCGATAAGGACAGTACCAGCGGCGCGGGAGAGCAGATGATCGTAAACCCCTACCAGCAATACCAGCGCGTTCAAGGCGAGACCGCCACCGGCGGGCAGGTCATCGTCATGCTGTACGGCGGCGCGATCCGCTTCCTTGGACGTGCCGAGATGCACCGTGACAACGGCGACCTGAACGCGTTTCGCGCCGACCTCCATCGCGCTCAGGACATCCTCGTCGAACTGGCTGGCGGGCTAGATCTCAACAGCGGCGAGGTCGCCAACAGCCTGTTCAGCCTTTACCGCTACATGATCGATCGGATCGGCGAAGCCGACTTCAAGCGCGACCAGCAAGCGATCCCCGACACCGTCCGTCTTCTGCGCGAACTGAAGGGAACCTGGGAAGAGGCGATTGCCAGTTTGGAAAGCAACCTCGCTGCTCGGCCGGCGGCGGTCGCCTGATGGCGATTGAGGCTCTCCGTCGCGCGCTGGACTTGTCGGTCGCGGCGCGCGATGCCGCACTCGCCGGCGACCCCGAACGGGTTGCCGCCCTGCTCGACGAGCGGACATCCTTCCTTGACCTCGCCGGATTGCTCCCCGCCGACCTCGACAGCGCCCGCGCCATCCTCGTCCAGATCCAGCGTCTCGACACCGGCACGAGCGAGATCATTCTCGACCAACGACGTGAGATCGAGATCGAACGCGCTGACCTGCGCCGGGGCGTACGCGCCCACAGCGCCTACGCCGAGCGGCGGCACGCCGCGACACTCGACCGGGCCGGCTGAACCCGTCGCGTCGGTCAGGGCGCCTCCCCATTGCCCCCTGACGGGGCGGCATGCTCTCGATCCGCCATGTGCAGGTTGGATGGACCCCGCCTCGAGGCCCTTCGGCCCTGTCGGCTGGCCGCCCGGGCGCGTAGCCTTGAGTCAGTCCGCGTCGGGGCGCTGCAGCCGTGGGGCGCCCCCGCTGGCCGGACGACGGGGAATAGCGATGGCCTTCCTGACTCGCGTTCGTCGCCATCCCATCGCCGCATTCTTCACGCTCGCCTACGGGTTGTCCTGGCTCGCCTGGCTTGCGCCGGCGCTTGGCGTCGGCGGCGTGCTCGGGACTCTGGCACTCTTCGCCGGCGGGTTCGGCCCAGCCGTGGCAGCCGCGATCGTCGCTGCCCTGCTCGGCGGAGGCGCGTTCGGCGAGTGGGCGCGCGGGCTGGTCCGCTGGCGCGTTGCGCCTCGCTGGTATCTGGCCGCGGTCGGCCTGCCGTTCGCGGTCATGGCGCTGGCGATCGCCGGTTTCGCCGCGCTCGGGCTGCCGGTTGACCTGACGCTGTTGCCGGGACGGCTGGCGCTCGTCATTCCAACGTTCGTGCTGATCGCCCTTGCCCAGGGCGGAAACGAAGAGCCCGGCTGGCGTGGCTTCGCCCTGCCGCGGCTCCAGGAACGGTGTTCGCCGGTCGTCGCCAGCTTGATCCTCGGGGCGCTCTGGGCTGCCTGGCATCTGCCGGTGCTGTTTGCCAGCCCGGAGTCCCAGCATGGCTTTGGCTCGCTCGTCGCCTTGCTTCCCTCGATTCTGGTCACCTTCGTCAACATCGTCGGGCTGACATTCGTCTATACCTGGCTCGTCAACGGCAGCCGCAGCACCCTGATCGCCATTCTGTTTCACGCCACTGGCAATACGGTCAACGCGCTGTTCATCCCGCTGCCCGACGCCGCGCTCGTCGGCGCGGTTTACTGGATCGCCCTGCTGGTCACATCTGGATTGAACCTGGCGCTGGCCGTCGCAATCACGGCGGCGACACGCGGCCGACTGGGGTACCAGACCTGGCCCGCTCCCCATGCGGTGCGTCCGGGCGATCGTGCGCTCGCCGAGCAGCCATCCGCCCGATAGAAGCCGGTCGCCGTTCGGTAAGGCGAGACCTCACCCCCTAACCCCCTCTCCTGAAACGAGAGGGGGAACGACTGGGTCCAGCCGAAGCGACCACTTCGGTGGACGAGGCGCTTCAACCCAACCGTCGCCGCAACCTCCTGCCCTGAAACGGGCCTGATTGGACCGAGGGGATGGGGTTCAGGACCCCCGTCCCCAAAGACGGGACCGTCCTGCCGTCGATTCGGGGAAATCCCGATGAACCGCCGGGGGTAGCGCGGCCTACCATCTGGCCATGCGCCGGAACTGGGCGCATCCCGGATTGGACGGACGATGCCCGCCGCCCTGCAACGCCTTCAACAGCAACTGCTCACCCTCTGGGGAACGCTCTCACGCCCGCAGCAGGCCAGCCTGGTCGTCGTTGCGGTGCTTGCGCTCGGCGCAGCCGGCTTTTTCGCCTTCTCGGCCAGTCAGACCAATTACGCCGTCGCCTTCACCAAACTTGGCGAAGCGGACGCCGGCGCGATCGTCGCCAAGCTGAAAGAGATGAAGGTGCCCTACGAGCTTGCTGACGGCGGCACGACGATCAAGGTGCCGGCCGACAAGCTGCACGAGACGCGCCTGACGCTTGCTCAGGCCGGGCTGACGAGGAGCGGCCAGGTCGGCTTCGAACTGTTTGACCAAACCAACTTGCTCGGTCTGACCGACTTCAACCAGCGGCTGAACTTCCAGCGCGCCCTCGAAGGTGAACTGTCGCGGACAATCGGGACGATGGCGGCGATAGAAACCGCCCGCGTCCATATCGTTCTACCCAAAGAGGAACTGTTCAGTACCCAGCAAAAGCCGGCAACCGCGTCGGTCGTCCTGAAGCTGCGCGGCGGTCAGCGGCTCGAATCGACCACCGTCCGGGCGATTACCAACCTCGTGTCCGGCTCGGTCGAGGGGCTCAAGCCCGAGAACGTCTCGATCGTCGATGTCAACGGCAACGTCCTGTTCGACGAACGCGACAGTGCCCAGACGACCGGCAGCCGCGCCGCCCAGACCCACCTCGAGGCTCAGGCTCGCTTCGAGCGCGACACCGAGGCCAAAGTCCAGTCGATGCTGGACCGGGTGCTCGGACCAGGGCGAGCATCTGCCCGCGTCTCGGCCGACCTGAGCTGGGATCAGGTTCAGACGGCTACCGAGAGCTACGCCAACGGTGCGCCGCGCAGCCAGCGCGAGACCACCGAGCGGTATCAGGGCACGACCCCGCCGGCCGGCGTTCCTGGTGTCACCAGCAACGTCCCCGGTGCGAACGGCCAGACCCAGGGCAACGGTCAGAACACCTTCGAAAAGCGCGATCTCGTCACCAATTACGAGCTATCCAAGACGGTCGTCTCAACGGTTCAGGCGCCCGGCACGGTCCGTCGAATGACGGTCGCCGTCTTCGTCGACAACCTCAACGACCCCGCCGCGGTTCAGGCGGTGAGCCAGGCGGTCGCCAACGCGGCCGGACTGTCGGCCGAGCGCGGCGATACGATCACCGTCTCGAATATCACCTTCGACCGCAGCGTTCAGGACGCCGAACGCCGCTCGCTCGAGGCGTCCGCCCAGCAGCAGCTTTACCTGACCGCCGCCAAGGGCGCCGGTGTGGTGGCCGCCTTGCTCGTCACCCTGCTGATCATCGGTTCGCTCTTCGGGAGCAAGAAGCAACCCGCCGAGGCGCCGCGCGGCATTTCGATTACCGAGGTGGCCGCCAAGCATCTTTCGGCCGCGCGGGAGAACCAGGAGCATAGCCTCGCCGCGGCGCTCGATACGATGCGCACGAAGATCGAGGACCAGAACCAGCCGCTTTCGGTGCGGGGCCGGGCGCTGGAAGAACAAATCGCCAACCTCGCTCGTACCAAACCGGCGGTGCTCGCCGAGATCATGGAACGCTGGATCGACGAGAGGGAATAGCATGGCCAGGCCACCCATGATACCCGGCGACCGTGCCGCCGAGGAACGCGGCCTTCCCCGCCGTCGGCTGACCGGCCGTCAGAAGGCCGCTGCACTCCTGATCGCCCTGGGTCCGACGCTCTCGTCGCAGTTGCTGAAGATGATCAGCGACGACCGCCTCGAAATTGCGATTTCCGAGGTGTTCAAGCTCGAGCGGCTCGACATGGAGACCAAGATCGGCGTCCTCGAGGAAGCCTTCCAGACCACGATGGCCGAGGAGTATCTGGCGAGTGGCGGGATCGACTACGCTCGCGAGATCCTCCAACGCGCGCTCGGCCCCGGCAAGACCAGCGAGATCCTCGACCGGGTCAGCGGCAAGAACACCAACCCCTTCGACTTCGTTCGCGAGATCGACCCCAGTCAGGTTATGAGCTTTTTGCAGGGGGAGCACCCACAGACGATTGCTCTCGTCGTGGCCCATCTTCCGGCCGCTGGCGCGGCACAGGTGCTGGCCCATCTGGATTCCGATTTGCAAGGGGAGGTCGCCTCGCGTATCGCGGCGATGAACCGCACCGCGCCCGAAGTCGTCGAAGCCGTCGAGCGTTCGCTCAAGCGCAAGTTGTCGGCTGTCTCGGGGCAGGAACTGTCGAACGTCGGCGGCCTCGAATACCTCGTGCGCGTCCTGACCCAGGTCGACCGCTCGACCGAGAAGAGCATCCTCTCCAGTCTCGACCCGACCCTTGCCGAAGAAGTGCGCAAGAAGATGTTCGTCTTCGAGGACATCGCCAAGCTGGACGATCGGTCGATCCAACGCATCCTGCGCGATGTGAACTCACGCGACTTGGTGCTGGCGATGCGCGGCTGCACCGACGATGTCCAGCGGCGCATCCTCTCGAACATGAGCAGCCGCGCTGCCCAGACGCTCAAGGACGACCTCGAGGCGCTCGGCCCGGTCCGGCTGAAGAACGTCGAAGAGGCGCAGCAGAACATCGTCCGGGTGGTGCGCCGCCTCGACGAAGCCGAGGAGATCGTGCTCAGCCGCAGCAACAACCGCGATGAGGTGCTGCTCTAGATGGCGCGCGTCGTCAAGGCCGCGGCGGTGCGGGTCGCCGAGACCTGGTCGGTCGGCACGCCGTCCGCGTCGTTGGTCGCAGAGAGTGCGGTCGACGAGCCATCCGTGCCGATGGCGGATTTCGCCGAGCTGCGGGCTGCGGCGGAAGCCGAAGCCGCTCGGATCGTCGCGGAGGCTCACCAGCAGGCAGATGCGCTCTTCGAGGAAGCAAAGAAGGCCGCGCTCCAGACCGAACTCGATGCCTACGAGGCGGGGAAGGCCGAGGGGTTCGAGGCCGGACGCCAGGCTGGTCTGGCCAGTCTTGAGCGCCTGGTGGCGATCGTCGACGGAGCAATCGTCGAATGGGAGCAGGCGATCCGCGATGCCGAAGAACAGATCGTCGAGCTGGCGCTCACCGTCGCCGGCCGGATCGTCGGCCGGATCAGCGCAGAAGACGATCAGACTGCCCTCGCTTCGATGATGCAGGCGCTCGACCACCTCGCCGCCAGCCCGACGGTTAAGGTGCGTCTCCATCCCGATGACTACGATCTGGTGGTCGGCCACTGGGCCGAGACACGCGGTCCGGCCTATCGTGACCGTGAGTGGACCTTCCTTTCCGATCGCAACGTTGCCTCGGGCGGCTGCATCCTCGAACTCGAAGGTGGCCGGATCGATGCGCAACTCGATACCCAGATGACCGAGATCCGCCGAGCACTGCGCGCGGCGGGAGGGTTCGATGACCATTCGCATTGATCTGGGGCGCTACCGGTCGGCCGCCGCGACCTGCGTACCGGTGCGCGCCGAGGGGCGTGTCGTCCAGGTGATCGGATTGACGATCGAGGCGCAAGGGTTGATGAGCCGGGTCGGCGAGTTGTGCGGCCTGCATATCGATGGCGCCTACCCGATTACCGCCGAAGTGGTCGGGTTCAAGGGCGACCGGGTGATGTTGATGCCCTTCGCCGAACTTGCCGGAATCCAGCCCGGTACCAAGGTCACGAGCCGCGGCCGACTGTTCTCGGTGCCGGTCGGTAACGAACTCCTCGGCCGGGTGATCGACGGTCTCGGACGGCCGATCGATGGTCTTGGCCCTCTCGGTGTTCACCAGCAGTACCCCTTGCAATCCGACCCGCCGCCTCCACTGAGCCGGCCACGGATCGTCGACTCGCTCGTCACCGGTGTGCGCGCCATCGACGGACTGATGACCGTTGGCAAAGGGCAACGGCTCGGTATCTTCGCCGGGTCGGGGGTCGGCAAGAGCACGCTTCTTGGGATGATCGCCCGCAACAGCGACGCCGACGTCAACGTAATCGCCCTGATCGGCGAGCGCGGCCGGGAGGTTCAGGAGTTCCTCGACCGCGACCTCGGCGAGCAAGGACGCGCTCGGTCGGTTGTGGTGGTCGCCACCAGTGACGCGCCGGCGCTCATCCGCTTGAAGGCGGCCTGGGTGGCGACCGGCATTGCCGAGTTCTTTCGCGCTCGCGGCCAGCACGTTAACTTCATGATGGATTCCGTGACTCGTTTTGCGATGGCCCAGCGCGAGATCGGCCTGGCGGTGGGAGAGCCGCCGGCGCTCAAAGGCTACCCGCCGTCGGTGTTTGCGCTCATCCCGAAGTTGCTCGAGCGCACCGGCTCCAACGAAACCGGCACGATCACCGGCTTCTATACCGTGCTTGTCGAAGGCGACGACCTGAACGAGCCGATCACCGATACCGTCCGCAGCGTGCTCGATGGTCACCTGGTGCTGCGCCGTGAATTGGCCGCTCAGAACCACTACCCCGCGATCGACGTGCTCAACAGTGTCAGTCGGCTGATGTCGAGCGTCGCCGCAAAAAGCCACCAGGTCGCCGCCGGCCGGGTGCGCGAACTGCTTGCGGCCTATGAGAACGCCCGTGACCTCATCAACATCGGGGCGTATGTCGCCGGTAGCAATCCGATGATCGACCGGGCGATCGCCCAGATGCCCGAGATCCTCGACTTCCTCCGCCAGGCGGTGGACGACCCGGCCCCCTGGGACGGGACGCTTGACCGCTTGATCGCCCTCGGTGGTGATGGATGACCCTGCGCTTTCGGCTCGATCCAGTCTTGGAGTTGCGCCGCCGTCGTTCGGAGACCATCGAGTCGGCGCTCGCCGAGATCGAACGGCGGCGCGCTGTCCACGCCTCGGCGGTGGATGAAATCCGCTGCGAGATGAACGAGGTGCGGGCCGGGTTGCTGCGCCGCCAGGCCACCGGCAAAGTCGACCTGCGCGCCATCGCCCAGGCCCAGGCCTACCACGAACTGCTTGAGCGGCGGCTAGTTCGGGCCGAAGCGGTTCTCGCCGAGACCTGCCGCCAGGCCGATGCGACCCGGGCCGAACTCGTCGTCGCCTATCAGGACCAGAAAGCGATCGAAAAACTCAAACAGCGCGAGCAGGAGCGCAACGACGCCGAGGCCCGCACCCAGGAGATCAAGCTTGGCGAGGAGATCGCGACGGTTCGGTTCAATCTCCGCGCCCGAGGATCACCGTGATCCGGGAGGAACCAGCATGACGATCCGTCCATTCGAAGGACAGACTCTGCGCGGCCTGACCGCGGCGCTCGGCGGACTGGCCCAGCGTCAGCAAGCGATCGCCGCCAATATCGCCAATGTCGATACGCCTAACTACCAGGCGACCGATGTCGATTTCGAAGGAGCACTCCGCTTGGCGATGGGCACTCCCGAGACCCTCGTCGCAACCGACCCGGCGCACCTCACCATCGACGGCCAGAACGCCGGTGCGAGGCAACTGGTTAGCCGCACCTCAGCGCCGCCCTCTGCCCGCCGCAACGATGGCAACACCGTCGACTTGGATCGGGAGATGGCTCGCCTCGCCGAAACGAGCCTGCGCTTCAATGCGGTCGCAAGCCTCGTGAGCGCTAAGTACGCCAGTCTTCGCACCGCGATCAACGAGGGCCGGCGCTAGCCGACAGCCGCATTCCTGCCGATGATCCTACGAGGAGTCCACCATGAACGATCCGAAGGGGCTGAGCCAATCCGAGATCGATGCGCTCTTTGCCGGCCTCGGCGGCGAAACCGAAACCGAGACTGATCCCAACCCACGGGCGGTCACGCCGGTATCGCCGGCTGGTTCGACGATCCGGCTCTATGATTTCCGTCAGCCGGACAAGTTGTCCAAGGATCAGCTTCGGACCCTCGAGATCGTTCACCAGAACCTGGCGCGCTCGTTCTCCTTTTCGCTCACCGCCAACACCCGGACATCGGTCCAATGCAACTTGATGCTGCTCGAACAAAAGCGCTTCAAGGAGTATATCGACGAACGGCCGGACCCGGCGGTGCTTCATCTCGTGTCGCTCGACCCGCTGCCGGGGCGGGCGATCGTCGAACTTGATTTCGAACTCGCCTACCTGATCGTCGACCGGTTGCTTGGCGGGCCGGGACGACCGATGTCTGCCGGGCGCGCCGTCACCGAGATCGAGATCTCGCTGATGCGCACCGTTGCCAACACTCTGCTCTATTCGATCCGCGAGATCTGGAGCGGCATCATCGAGGTGCGGCCCCGGCTCGACGACACCACCCTGAATCCGTCGCTCGTCCAGATCGCCCTACCAACTGATGTGGTCGTCCTGATCGTCTTCGAAGTGCGGGTGCTGGGTACCCACGGCACGATCTCGCTCTGTATCCCGCATAACGTCATCGAACCGATCATCCCCCAACTGTCGGCGGAGATCTGGCTGAGCCAGAAGAAGCAGGGGAATGAGGAGCAAGCCGCAACGCTGACCCAACATCTGCAGGGGATGAGGCTACCGGTATCGGTCTGCCTCGGGGAATCGCGCATCCCGATCGCCGACATCCTCGATCTCGACGTAGGCGACGTGATCACGCTCGATACGCTCACCGCCAGGCCGTTGCCGGTCAAAGTCGGCTCTCGCCAGAAGTTCACCGGAATCGCCGGGACGATCGGCAAACGCCTGGCGGTCGAGATCCGTGACGTGCTCGAGGACGACGACGAGCCGCTGTTCTAGCGTGCCTCGGCAAGTTCCGGGCGGCATTCGGCGGTGATACGCCGCTGGAGAAGCCGGTGCAAGCGCTCCCAGACCGGTCCGGGCCGACCGGCGCCGACCGGCCGGCCGTCCAGTTCGACGACTGGCAGCACCTCGGCGGTCGTCGAAGAGACGAGGAACTCGTCGGCCTGGGGCAATCGCCGCGCCGGCACTGGCTCCTCGCGCACTGGCAGGCCGTCTTCTCGTGCCAGTTCTACCAGCACATCGCGAGTGATCCCGCCGAGGATGTAGTTCGACTTCGGCGCAGTCCACAATTCGCCGCCAAACACCGCCCAACTGTTCGCGCTTGAACCCTCGGTCATAAAGCCATCACGCAGATAGATCGCCTCGTAGCAGCCAGCCTCGACCGCCTGTTGCTTGGCGAGGACGTTCGAGAGCAGATTCGTGCTCTTGATCGAGCAGCGCGCCCAACGATCGTCGGGGACGGTCAGGCAGCGGACACCCTGTTGGCGCATGGTGTCGCTCGGCGGCGCGGCCGGCCGGACCAGCATCAGCACCGATGGCGTCGACACCGAGGGGAACGCGTGGTTGCGGATCGCCACCCCACGGGTCGCCTGGAGATAGAGCGTCGCTTCGTCGAGGCCCTGGCGTTCGATGAGGCTGAGCGCATCGGCCTGGAGTTGCTCGATGTCCAGGGGAAGGCGGATCTCGTCGGCCGACCGGCGTAGCCGCTCGAAATGGCGATCCAGGGTGAAGGGGCGGCCGTTGTAGATCCGGATCACCTCGTAGATGCCGTCGCCGAACTGGTAGCCTCGGTCTTCGATCGGGATTCGGGCATCGGCGTAGGCGACGATTGACCCATTCAAATAGACAAGTTGATCCATGCGGCCCTCCGGCGGCAAGTATAGTGGCCGATCCGGCCCAGGATTGCCGGATCGCGGACGATGCACCGTTGGCCTTGGGCAAAGGGAACCGATGTTGGAACGCAGAACAGGAGCAGCCACGCCGGCTCCACCGGTTTGCTCCGCGTCGTCGGCGACGCTGCGCTATCATCGCCGGCGGCGGAGCGCTCTCCGATCAGCGTTCACGACCCGATCAACGCGGACACTCCGTAGTGCGCCGTGCGCGCCTTGTCGGCCAGGTTGCCGGCGTGATCCGGTCACGCGACTGAGTTCTGGGTGCTGGGGGCGGTCTGACACTCGTCGCGCTGGTGCTGGTCCTGACCTCGGCGACCCTGCATGCCCTTTGGAACTTTCTCGCCAAGCGGGCGAGCGGCGACCTCACGTTTGTCTGGCTGTTTTGCGTCGTTTCGACGGTTGTCTACGGGCCGGTCGCCCTCGCGATCTTCCTGATCCAGCAGCCGGCGCTCGGGCCAGCCGCTCTTGCGTTCATGGCGGGAAGCACCGCCCTTCACCTCGTCTACTACATCGCCCTCCAGCAGGGCTACCGGGTCGGCGACCTGTCACTGGTGTACCCGTTGGCGCGCGGCACCGGGCCGGCGCTGGCGACGGTACTGGCGATTGCCATCCTCGGTGAGCGGCCATCGGCGCTCACTCTCGCCGGCGGGGCGACGATCGTAGTCGGCGCGTTTCTGCTGACCGGCGGCCCCAGCGCACTGCGTGGTGGCGATGGCAAGGCGATCCTGTTCGGTCTCATTACCGGAGCGCTGATCGGCTCCTATACCGTCTGGGACAAGACGATCGTCGGCGTGCTGTTGGTGCCGCCGGTCATCTTCAACTGGGGCAATGACTTCGGGAGGACGGTGATCGCCGCTCCCTATGCGATCCGCAACTGGGAGCGAACGACACGGTCGTGGCGGCAGTTCTGGCGCGAGGCGATTGGCGTCGGCATCCTCGGCCCCCTCTCCTACATCCTGGTCCTGACGGCGCTGGTCGCCAGTCCGGTCAGCACGATCGCGCCGGCTCGCGAGATCAGCATCTTGATCGGCGCATTCCTCGGAACGAGGTTCCTTGGTGAGAAGCACGCCCTTCGTCGGCTGTCGGCGGCAGGGTTGATGGTGCTGGGGATCGTCGCGCTCACCCTCGGGTAGCGATACGAGCGCGGATGGTCTGCGGCATGTCGTAGAATTTCTCACGCATCCGGGGGGATCAGGATCGTGAAATTAGGCTGGCTCTTCGTCGTCACGGCGACGATCGTTGTCGTGCTCGACCAACTGACCAAGATCTGGGTGCGGGCGACGCTCCCGCTCGGTGTGGCAGTACCCGAGGATTGGCCGGTTCACCTCCGCCATATCAACAACACCGGCGCGGCCTTCGGGCTCTTTCAGGACCGGAGCGTCGTCTTCGCCGCAATTGCGATCATCGCGGTTGGGCTGATCATCTACTACTATCGCCGACTCCCCTCGGACGCCTGGATGGTCCGGCTCGGGTTGGGTCTCCAACTCGGTGGCGCGATCGGCAACCTGATCGACCGGCTTTATCAAGGCTACGTCACCGATTTCATCGAGTTCCCCTACTGGCCGGTGTTCAACATCGCCGACTCCTCGATTGTGGTCGGCGTGATCCTGCTCGGCTACTACCTGATCTTCGTTGCGCCGCGCGAGCAGCGCCCCACGCCCGCCGCCGGGGAAGACGTCGTCTAGCCCGGTGGCTGAGACTGTCGAGGCGGTCGGCGAGGCCGGGGCGCGGCTTGACCGTTTTCTGGCCGACCAGCGGCCGGACCTTTCGCGGGCGTTCGTCCGCAGCCTGATCGAGACCGGCAACGCCACCGTCGATGGTAAGCCGGCAAAGCCAGGCCTGCGACTGGCCGGCGGCGAACGCGTCACTCTGGCGGTGCCGATCCCGCCGCCTCTGGTCCTCGAGGGTGAGGAGATCCCGATCCCGATCCTCTACGAGGACGAGGACCTTCTGGTGATCGACAAACCGGCCGGACTGGTCGTCCACCCTGCCGCCGGTCACCAGACCGGCACCCTCGTCCAGGCCTTGCTGGCGAGGGGCGGCAAACTGGCGGGCCTTGGCGAGAGCGCCCGCCCGGGCATCGTTCACCGCCTGGACAAGGACACGTCGGGTGTGATGATCGTTGCCAAGACCGCCCAGGGCGAGCGGGCGATCGCCCGCCAGATCCGAGACCGTCTGGTCAGCAAGGTCTATCTGACCGTCACCGAAGGCCACCCCGACCCACCGCAGGGACGGATCGATGCGCCGATCGGCCGGGACCCGCGCTACCGCCAGAAGATGGCGGTCGTCGCCGGAGGCCGTGAGGCACGCACCGAGTATGCTCGGGTACGCGACGTCGGTCCGTTCAGCCTGGTCGAGGTCAATTTGCTGACCGGGCGTACCCACCAGATCCGCGTTCATCTTGCGGCAATCGGCTATCCCGTCGTCGGCGACCGGGTCTATGGCCGGCCGCGCAAGGACGCCCCGCCCCGGCAGTTTCTCCACGCCCACCGGATCGGCTTTCGCCGTCCGCGCGATGGCGCCTGGATCGAGGTCGAATCACCACTGCCCGCCGACCTCACGACCTGGCTGGACCGCCAAACGTAGTAGCCAGCCAGGCCGGGGTTGCCCAAACGGGCTATTCCCTTTCTCCCACTCGGGGCGTAGGGTGATGCTGTTCGCTGTCGGCCGCGAAGGAGGTCGATATGCCTCTTGGAAGGTGGCGTTCCAACCGCTCACCGGCCCTGGTGGTTCTCGGCATCGTGCTGGCAGCGCTCTGGCCACCCGCGCCGATCGACGCACGCCCGGCCCCACCGATGCCGGCCGCCTCGCCCGAGGCTGAACAGCGAACCACTCTGGACACCCCGGACAAGCTTGTCACCGCCGGCGTCACCTCCTACTGGCTGACCGACCCCAAGCTATTCTGGCACAGTGAAGCGTTCTGCCCGCCGCCGCCGCCGTCAATTATCGCTCAGAATGCCGAGCCGCAAGCCGCCGCCGATCCTGAGAGGGTCCTGCGCATTCCCTACTACGGTGGGACGATCCGCACGCTCTTTTCGCAGAACGACCCGCGGCCGTCTGGCGTCTGCAACCCCTATGACGTCCGATCGAACATCGTTGCCGACCAGAGCTTTGTCTACTGGGTAGACAACAGCGGGCTGGTCCAGTTGCCGGTCGAGGCGAACGTCGGCGACCCGCCGATCTTGATGAGCGCTGCGGTCAGCAATACCGGCGCGTCTCAGTATTCCACGCCGATCGCGTTGACGATTGATGCCGACAACGTCTATGCGCTGACCCACAGCGCCAGCCAGACGTTCCTAAGGCGCGTGGTCAAAGCGACCGGGTCCCAGACCCAGTTGTATGGCTTCAGCGGCTCAGGCGAGGCGCTGGCAACGGACGGTGAGTACATCTACTGGCTGCGAGCGGGTGAACTCCATCGTTACGACCCCGCCACGAACAACGACCTGACGATCGACAGCGGCGTCTCGGCCTTCTTTGCCGAAGGCATCCGGTCCGTCTGTCTGATCAGCCCGCCCAGTTGCTTCTTCTCCAAGTACGTCTTCTACGGCAAGGGCAAGCAGATCTTCCGCTACAACAACCTGACTGGCGGCGCGGCCACCTTGCTCTACACCAGCGCCAATCCGCAGCCAGCGGCGATCCGCGGCCTGCGTGCCGATGGGGTGCGGCTGTTTTTCTTCGAGGCGCAAGACTTGCCGTGCTCCCCGGACCCCTGTTTTCCCTCGGTCAACTGGCACGTGATGCGGCGCGGCCGTGGGCCGAGCGGGGCAACCGACATCCTCTACGTCGTCAATGCCGGGCTCATCGGTAGCGAGCAGTTTCGCAACCTCTCCGAAATCGGCGACTACATCTTTTGGCAGGAGCAAGGGTCGATCAATCGGCTCGCCAAAGACGCCGCCGCCCTGCCGATGACGAACCTGCGCGTCACCGCGATCGAGGTGACCCAGGGCATCCAGAATCTCTCGAACGGCGTGCCGCTGATCAAAGGGCGGCGAACCTTCGTCCGTGTTCATGTCAAATCCGATGGTCCGTCCGTATCGGGGGTAACTGCCAAGCTGACCAATCCCGACGCACCGCTGCTGACGCTCTGGCCGGTCAATAGCAGTGGCAAGCTGTTGACCGTCCCGTCCAGCCCCGACCGCGCCACGATCAATCACAGCTTCCTCTTCGAGTTGCCCTGGAGTTGGGTCAGCGGGTCGAGCCTGCGGCTGCAAGCCGAGGTGAACCCGAACCGAATTCCGCCCCAGGCCAGCTATGCCAACAACGTGATGTCGGTTGGGCCGCTCACTCTGAAGAACTCACCACGCCTGAAGGTGCAATTTGTCGCCTGGGGTTACCAGCTCAACAACCAGATCTACTACCCGAACATCATCAACGACGTTTCCTTGACCTATAGCTGGCTGCTGCGCGCCTATCCGCTCGCCAGTACGCTCACCTTCGCCAACGACACCAGCACCCCGGGACTGAATGTCAACACCTGGTACGTTTTCGACGAAAGCCTTGGCACGCGCGTCGATCGCTCGGCAGCGGCATGTGACGAGGTCGAGAAGGACGCCAATGGCAAATGGGTAGCCAACAGTTCGCTGTGCGCCGCTGCGCTCACCAACGCCCTGATGCCTGGCATGCGATCGGAGAACGGGATCAGCCCGAGCATCTTCTTCTATGGAATGATCTCCGATGCCGCCGGCATCTTCCCGCGTGGGTTTGCCACCGATGGCAAGGTTAGCTCCGGGCCGGTCGGCACTCCGGTCGGTAGCTGGGACAAGGACAAGACCTACGGCGATTGGTATGCCGGCCATGAGATCGGCCATACCCTCGGGCGCGGCCATCCGTCCGCGAACGGCGACGACCCGGCCACCAAGAACACAGTCGAGGGCTGCGGCCATAGCCGCGATGACCCGAGCTACCCGTACCCCGACGCCAAGATCGGCCCGAACGATGGCAGCCTGATGGGCTTCGACCCCGGCGACGCGGGCTTTCAGATAAAGCCGGCGGTCCTCCCTGGCACGATCTGGACCGACGTGATGAGCTACTGCTCGAGCGAGTGGCTCTCCGACTACACCTACAACGGGATGTACGAGTACATGATCGCCAATCCATCTTCGATCGTTGCTCAGCGCTTCGAGCCGAAGGTCGAGGGCGATCTCCTGAGCGTCGGCGGGCTGATCTACTCGTCCGGCGCTGCCTTCACCCGGGTTAGCCGCATTCCCAGCGCCACCTCGATCCCGGCGCGGCCACCCGGCCCCTACAGCATCCGATTGCTCGCCGCCGACGGAACGAACCTGGCGACCTATTCGTTCACCGGCTACGCGCTCCACGAGATGCCGGTACCCACGACCACCTTCGACCAGATCGTCCCCTTCGTCGCGGGAACGCGCATCGTCCAGATCGCCCGAAACGCCGACAATGTCGTGCTCGGCAGTCGGACGATCAGTGCGAACCCGCCGTCGGTCGGAGCGGTCGCGCTCCAACCGGCCCCGTCGGGGCCAGTCAGCGGGGTCGCAACGCTCGGTTGGACCGCCAGTGACGCCGACGGCGATCCGTTGCGCTTCGATGTCCTCTATAGCCGTGACGGTGGCGTGAGCTTCCAACCGGTCGTCGCTGGGGTGGCCGGCGCCTCGGTCTCCTTCGACACCGCTCGACTGGGCGGCGGTACGGCGATCTTCCGGGTTGTGGCGAGCGACGGCGCTCAGACCGCCCGCGCCGACAGCGCACCGTTCACGATGGCGAACAAGCCACCCATCCCGTACATCCTCGCGCCGGGCCACGGCAACCAGTTCTTCTGGGAGCAATTGGTCAACTTCAGCGGGGTTGCCGAGGATCCTCAAGACGGCGGCGTGCCGAATAGCGGGCTTGCCTGGCGCAACCAGAAGGGACCGCTCGGGACCGGTCCGCAGATTTCGCGCACCGACCTGCCGGTCGGGACCAACGTAATCACCTTGACCGCGACGAACGGCGCCGGGTTGTCGGCCAGCACGGCGATCACGATTGTCGTCAAGGACGACCTCAGCCTGCCCGGCCCGACGCTCTCGGTCGCGCCGACGAGCGTTGCCTGGCACGTCCCGACGGGTTCGACGGCGGTGCAGACGGCGACGCTCGGGGTGAGCAATATCGGCGCTGGGGCGCTGAACTGGACCGGCGCCGACGACGCGTCGTGGCTTACCCTCGCGCCTACGACCGGGGCCGCGCCCTCGAGCGTGGTGATCTCGGCGAACCCGAGTGGGTTGCCCAATGGCTTCTTTGCCAGCGCGACGATCACGATCAGCGGGGCGGCTCAGGTCGTGACCGTGCCGGTGACGATCGCGGTGGGCGATGTCTGGTCGACCAACGGAGCGGGTCCGTACGTGACGACGCCCGTGCCCGACCCGCCACCCGGACCGGGTCCGGGGCCAGGCCCGTCACCCGGTGCGACGCAGCGGACCTATCTGCCGGGGGCGTTTGTCAACAGCAGCCGCCGAGCTAGACGTCCAGGTTCTTGACGCTCTGGGCGTGAGCCTGGATGAACTGACGCCTCGGCGGCACCTGGTCGCCCATCAGCATCTCGAAAATCTCGTCGGCGTTGACGGCGTCCTCCACGCCGACCTGGAGGATCGTCCGGGTCGCCGGGTTCATCGTCGTCTCCCAGAGTTGCTCGGGGTTCATCTCGCCCAGACCCTTGTAGCGCTGAATGGCGACATTCTTCGGCTTGCCCATCTCCACAATCGCCTCGTCGCGCTCCTTTTCGGAGTAGACGTAGCGTACGTCCTTGCCGTGGGCGACCCGGTAGAGCGGCGGCTGGGCGATGAACAGATGTTGCTCTTCGATCAACTGTGGCATGTGCCGGAAGAAGAAAGTGAGTAGCAGCGTCCGGATGTGGGAGCCGTCGACGTCGGCGTCGGTCATCAGGATGATCCGGTTGTAGCGAAGTTTGCTCAGGTTGAAGATGTCGCCGATGCCGACCCCGAGCGCGGTGATGATCGCCCGGATTTCTTCATGGGCGAGCATCTTGTCTTCGCGAGCCTTTTCTACGTTGAGGATCTTGCCACGCAACGGCAGGATTGCCTGGAAGCGGCGGTCGCGTCCCTGTTTGGCTGAACCACCCGCCGAGTCCCCTTCGACGAGGTAGAGTTCGCATTGCGCCGGGTCTTTTTCCGAGCAGTCGGCCAGTTTGCCAGGGAGGGTCATTCCTTCGAGGGCGCTCTTGCGGATAACCAGGTCGCGGGCCTTGCGCGCCGCTTCGCGGGCGCGGGCGGCGGTGATGCACTTGTCGATGATGCGGCGCGCCTCGGCCGGGTTCTCCTCCAGGTAGGCGGTGAGCCCTTCGGACATCGCCGATTCCACCTGGCCCTTCATCTCGGCGTTGCCAAGCTTCGCCTTGGTCTGGCCCTCGAACTGCGGCTCGGCCAGTTTCACCGAGACGATCGCGGTCAATCCTTCGCGCACATCGTCGCCGGTCAGGTTGCTGTCGTCGTCCTTGAGGAACTTCGACTTGCGGGCGTAATCGTTGAGGACCTTTGTCAAGGCGGTGCGGAACCCGGTCATGTGGGTGCCGCCGTCCACCGTGTTGATGGTGTTGGCGAAGCTGAAGACCGACTCGGCATAGCTGTCGTTGTACTGAAAGGCGACCTCCACCGAGGAGGCCTCGTATTCCTTCTGGACATAAAACGGACGACTGTGGACGGCGTTGCGATGCTTGTTGAGATGGCGGACGAAGGAGACGATTCCGCCTTCGAAATAGAAGGTCAATTCGCGGTCGTCGCGCTCGTCGACGATCGTGATTTGTAGCCCCTTGGTCAGGTAGGCCGTTTCGCGAAAGCGCTGGGTAAGGGTTTCGAAGCTGTAATCGATTTCGCTGAAGATGTCCTTGTCGGCAAGGAACCAGGTGGTGGTGCCCCGCTTGTCGGTCTTGCCGACCGGCTTGACCGGGCCTTGTGGCACGCCGCGCCGATACTCCTGCCGGTAGATCCTACCGTCGCGATGGACGTTGACCCAGACGAACTCGGACAGCGCATTGACGACCGACGCACCGACGCCGTGCAGGCCACCCGATACCTTGTAGGCCGAATGCTCGAACTTCCCACCGGCGTGCAGCACCGTCATGATCGTCTCGAGCGCGGATACCTTGGTCTTCTGATGGGTGTCGACCGGAATGCCCCGGCCGTTGTCCTCGACGAGCACCGAACCGTCCCGGCTCAGGGTAATCGTGATCTCGGTGCAGAAGCCGGCCATCGCCTCATCGACGCTGTTGTCGACGATCTCGTAGACGAGGTGATGCAGCCCGCGCTGGTCGGTGCTGCCGATGTACATACCGGGGCGGCGCCGGACGGCCTCAAGACCTTCGAGGACCTGGATGTCCTTCGAGGTGTATTGGGCAAGCTCACGCACGTTGGTCGCCATCTGTCCTCCCAGGACCCGCTACCGGTCAGACGGGCTGCTGCCCCGACCGCGTGACCGGCACCTGTGCGGCAAACCGGTCGCGATAGAAAATCATCGTGGCGGCGGCCAGTCCGCCGCTCAAGTAGCTCTGGCCGGCGATCCGGATCAATCCACCCCCCGGCACTCCTTCGAATCCGCTCCAGACGAGCGCCCAGCCGGTCGAAACTAGCCAGACGATCGCCACGAAGAGCAAGCTCGCTCCCCGCTCTCGTGCCACCACGCCAACGCTGGCAAAGAGCGCCCGAACCGGTCCGAGATCGCTCACGAACATCGCACTCGTATGAAAGAACAGCCACCACGCCGCGATCAGACCGAGCGACCAGAGCATCAGCACCACGCCGACCCCCAGCATCGGACTGACCAATCCGACCAGCCCGATCACCAGTAGAGCCGGGATCCCAATTGCAAACGCCGCCATGGTCAGCAGCACCAACCAAAGCACCAACCGGGCGACAAAGCGCGGCAGGTGCAGGAACGCTGTCCCAAGCTGGACCGGCTCGCCGCGAACGGCCTGCGCAACCAGCTGGAAGTAGAGCGCCGCCAACACCAGCCCACCGGCAATCAACGCCACGACCGCGCCGGCCAGAGCGCCTCCGGACAGCGGCAGCACCAACTGGCCGAAGTCCTGATCGACCGCAACCACTCCCGGCAGCGCCCAGCCGACGAGAGCCACCAGGTTGACACCGCCCAGCAGCGCCAACTGTTGTGGCAACTCCTCGGCGACCTGGCGGGCCTGGTCGGCTGAAGAACCAAGCGCGGGATCGGCTGCCATCGTCGTCAGCCAGCGCCCAAGCGACTCGCCGGCCGCCTCGACCGCGGGCCGCGCGGACAGGCGCGGACCAAGCCAGACGAGCAGATCGAGAGCGAGAGGAATCAGCAAAAGGGCGGGACGACGGTTGATGGTCGCGAATCCGGCCCACAAGGTCTCGACAAGCCCGGATCCGGTGGACACAGTTCAATTGTACCACTCGATTTGGTGGCCTCACAACGAGGTCCCCTCGTCGATACGGCCATTTGGAACGATCTTGGCGTCGAATCGTTATTGTATTGACTCGGTTTAAGCTGGATGGTAGACTGCCGCCCGACCGGGGAAATCCGGGGTACTTTGTTATCTTCCGGCGGGCGATTCCACTCAGTTTCCCGCGGGAGACCTTCGGCGTCGGCGTTCAGGGCCGCCGGCGATGGGAAGTCCAAGCTAGGCGTGGAGGAGTTATGCGGCGACTGTTTAAGGCCGGAACGCTCGCGCTCATGGCCGCCGGACTGGCGGTAACGCCGTTTCTCGGCGCACAGCCGGCGGCGGCGCAACAGGCATCCAGCTGGCCGCCGGTTATTTCCGAGATGGCGCAGTTGACGGTCGGCAATCTGACCGGCATGCTGGTGGTGGTGTCGAACCGGACATCCAACCAGCACGCGTTTGTCGACGTGCGCGTTCACCTACCGGCCAATGTCCGGGTGACCAACACCTTTGCCGGCACCGACCAGGCCAACCGTGGCAAGCTCGAGGGCCTCGCCCCCGATGCCCAGCAGGTCGGCTGGA
The DNA here is from genome assembly GCA_046328265.1 of Dehalococcoidia bacterium. GTDB lineage: Bacteria > Chloroflexota > Dehalococcoidia > SpSt-223 > SpSt-223 > JANWZD01. The sequence continues at coordinate 540,049 of JAXLWW010000002.1, read as the reverse complement.
TCAACCACTTCGTCCGGGCTGGCCAGGCCCAGGGTCCGTTCTACGTCGTCGTCGACAACGGCGGCCGGACCTTCGAGAGTTGGAGTTGGCTCTGGTTCGCCACCGGTGGTGCGAATGGCACCTCGGTCGGTCGTACTCAGGGTACCTACGTCTCGCCTCGCATTCGCACCGACGCCCCGCTGACGTTGCCCGGCGGCATTGGCGCGGCCGTTCCCGGCGGTCAGTAGCCACCGGCGAAAAAATATTCAGCGCCGGGAAAGAATCCGGTACCATGCAGCCGCGGGTAATCCCGCGGCTGTTCGTTTCTCCAGTATCGGCGCCGGTGCGTTGACGCCGCGGTGAACTGAGGATCGAGCTGGACGAAGAGGGGGTCAGATTATGCTCCGTAAGCGCCTCGTGTGCGCCGTCAGCGGGATGGCCGCAGTCGCGGCACTCCTGCTACCCACGCTCCTCGCACCCGTTTCGACCTCGGCCCAGGGCGCAGCAGACGTGCGGATGCTCTGGAATGGCGGCCGGTCCGGCAGCAACGTGCCGGCCTCGCTTACCGTTCCGGTTGGAACGACCGTCACCTGGACCGCCGAGACCGGTCAGCACACCGTGACCTCGGTGCCGAGTGGGCCGCTCGATTCGCCGCTCGTCCGGATGGGACAGACCTTCAGCTTCCGTTTCACAGCGCCAGGGACCTACAACTACACCTGCACCGTCCATGATGGCCAGAATGGCACAATCGTCGTCACCGCGGCACAAGCGCCAGCCGGTCCGCCGGCGGGTGGCGCCGGTCCGGCCGGCGTGCCGCAGTTTGGTGGAGCGAACACGCGGGATTGGCCGCCGGTGTTTAGCGGCGAGATCCAAGCGACGATTGGCAACGCGACGGTCATTCTCGGTCTGGTGGGGAACCGGACGCTTCGCGAACATGCGTTTGTCGATGTCCGGTGGGGTCTGCCGACGAGCGTTCGGGTGGTTGATAGCGGAGCGGGCAACCCGAGCACCAACCGTGGGAAACTGGAAGGGCTATCGGCGTCCCAGCAACAGATAGGGTGGATCAACCACTACGTGCGTCAAGGTCAGGTGCAAGGACCGTTCTACGTGATCCTCGACAACGGTGGTGGCCGAGCGTTTGGGACCTACAGTTGGATGTGGTTCTCGACGGCGTCGGATGAGCGGTTGCCGGGTTCGAGCCCGTCGTCTGGTGTGCTTCGTCGCAACGGGAACTACACCAGCCGTGGGGTCCAGGCGGGTGGTTCACCGCTGGGCTGGTCGGCGGAGTTCAACACCGCTGCTGGCGGTGGTGGCTTGCCGGGGGCTGGTGGTGGCCGCTAGGCCGCACCTTCCTTCGTGACCGTGGGCCGGCTCCTTGAGTCGGCCCTGTTTCATTGCTCTCCGGCGATGTGGCGAACCGGGGCAATTCGGCTGATTCCACCGATCTCCCCATTGACTGCCGTGGTTCGGCTGATGTATCCTGCGGCCTGCGGGGCAAGCAAGCGCAAGAACGCCCCGCGGTTCCGCGCCATCGCGCCTCACCTGTTGCTGTTGGCGCCTTCCTGAAGTCGGCGCTCCCAAAGGAGGAAAGCATGGCACGTATTCGTCTCAAGGCAGTTGCTGGCGCTCTCGGCGCGATCGCCGCGCTGGCCGCACCGATGGTACTTGGCCCCCTCACCGTATCCGCCCAACAGCCGGCGGTGCCGCAGTTTGGTGGAGCGAACACGCGGGATTGGCCGCCGGTGTTTAGCGGCGAGATCCAAGCGACGATTGGCAACGCGACGGTCATTCTCGGTCTGGTGGGGAACCGGACGCTTCGCGAGCATGCGTTTGTCGATGTCCGGTGGGGTCTGCCGACGAGCGTTCGGGTGGTTGATAGCGGAGCGGGCAACCCGAGCACCAACCGTGGGAAACTGACCGGTCTGTCGGCGTCCCAGCAACAGATAGGGTGGATCAACCACTACGTGCGTCAAGGTCAGGTGCAGGGACCGTTCTACGTGATCCTCGACAACGGTGGTGGCCGAGCGTTTGGGACCTACAGTTGGATGTGGTTCTCGACGGCGTCGGACGAGCGGTTGCCGGGTTCGAGCCCGTCGTCTGGTGTGCTTCGTCGCAACGGCAACTACACCAGCCGTGGGGTCCAGGCAGGTGGTTCGCCGCTGGGCTGGTCGGCTGAGTTCAACACCGCAGCGGGTGGCGCAGGGCTGCCGGGCGGCGTCGGCCGCTAAGACCAACTCGGGCGCCCAAGTCCAAGGCTCGGCTGTCGCCGCGTGCGGTTGACGGTTGGGCCTTTTTTCGTGTACTGTGGCGCGGCGAATAGGCTGGCGCTCGAACGAGCACCTGGCCGACCGGCAGATTTTGCCTGCTCGGGGAGAACGGGCCCACGTGGCGGGTGAGCGAAGAGGAGGATCCCATGCGTAGAGCGCGCCTCCTGAGGATCGTTGGCGGCCTCGGGGCCCTGACGGTGCTTGGGCTGCCAATGCTGACGGCGCCGCGTGATGTGCTTGCTCAACAGGTCGTCACGGTCCAACTCCGGGCGCAGAACAACTCCGGCCAGAATGGCACCGCCGTCCTGACCGGACAGGGCAACCGCACCCTCGTCGTCATCCAGACCACCGGTGGTCCGGGCGGCGTTCAGCCGGCGCACTTCCATCTTGGAACCTGCGAGAACCTCACTCCGCAGCCGGCAGTGCCGCTCAACAACCTGAACAACGGCCGGTCCGAGACGATCGTCGACGTGCCGGTGACCACCCTGGCCAACGGCCAGCACGCCATCAACATCCACCATTCGCCCCAGCAGGCGAGCCTCTACACCGCCTGCGGCAATGTCGCGGCCCTTCAGGGCGCAGGCCCAGGTCCGGGAGCGGGGCCGGGTCCGGGTGCAGGCCCAGGCACGGGTCCGGGCGCAGGTCCGGGCGCAGGCCCGGGCGCAGGCCCAGCCGGTCCGCCGGCGGGAGGCGCAGGTCCTGCCGGCGTGCCACAGTTTGGTGGAGCGAACACGCGGGATTGGCCGCCGGTGTTTAGCGGCGAGATCCAAGCGACGATTGGCAACGCGACGGTGATTCTCGGTCTGGTGGGGAACCGGACGCTTCGCGAACATGCGTTTGTCGATGTCCGGTGGGGTCTGCCGACGAGCGTTCGGGTGGTTGATAGCGGAGCGGGCAACCCGAGCACCAACCGTGGGAAACTGGAAGGGCTGTCGGCCTCCCAGCAACAGATTGGGTGGATCAACCACTACGTGCGTCAAGGTCAGGTGCAAGGACCGTTCTACGTGATCCTCGACAACGGTGGTGGCCGAGCGTTTGGGACCTACAGTTGGATGTGGTTCTCGACGGCGTCGGATGAGCGGTTGCCGGGTTCGAGCCCGTCGTCTGGTGTGCTTCGTCGCAACGGGAACTACACCAGCCGTGGGGTCCAGGCGGGTGGTTCACCGCTGGGCTGGTCGGCGGAGTTCAACACCGCTGCTGGCGGTGGTGGCTTGCCGGGGGCTGGTGGAGGCCGCTAGGCCGCACCTTCCTTCGTGACCGTGGGCCGGCTCAAGGAGCCGGCCCTTTTCGTTGCTCGCTGGTTTCGTCAAGCCGGGCGAGTAGCCGTTGCGCTCCCGCAGGTCGTCCCCGGTCCGGATGCGGGCGTGCCACGTTGGCGGTGTGTCCTGATCTAATCAGGGCCTGTCTGAAGGTGTGGCCGGCGCGTCGAGAACGGAGCACTCGTTCCGCCATCTCGTCAAGGTGAACGATCCGTCGCCGAACGGGTCAAGCTTGGCTCAAGGTTGGGCGCTGGAGGCGAGTGGCAGGTCCATCCGGTGAGACGCCGCAGGTGGAGGCTGGTCGGGAGCCATGTGGATCGACGGGGACGTAAGAACGCCCCCGGGCCGAGCCGAGGGCGTTCGGAGCCTGCAGCCTATTGGGCTAGCCGACGACCAACTCCAACTCGCCTTTGCCGGTGTGCGGCGGAAGGATGGCATGCGCCTCGATCAGGACCGGAGTGCCGGATGGTACGGCCGAGGGAATCGTCACCAGGGCGGTCCCCAGACCGTTCTCGTAAATCGGCAGGAGCAATACGAGGTCGGTCCAGTAGGCCGAATTGTCCGGAGCAAGCGGGAAGTGGACGATCACCGTCGCGAACCCGCCGGTCGGGTTGCCGACCGAATCGACCGCCCGCACGGTTAGCAATCCCGGGGTCCCCGAGGCCAGCCCATCGTCAGCGGTCACGGTGACAAACAGTGGCGGTACTATCGGCGTCGATGGGACATAGAGCGTCGAGGTACCGCCGTCGGCGCCCGCCTCGAATGGCGGGGTCGCCGCCGCTGGATCGCTGACCGGTTCATCCGCCCGGGCTGAGATCGGCGAGATGAGGGTGCTGCCGAGCAACACCGCGAGACCGAGAGCGCGAAATCGCCGAGACAACTGCATCGTCCATCCCCTTGTGGCGCTTGGCATCCACTCCGGCCCGAAGGCCAGCAGTGGAGCGCAATATCTTGGGCGCATGTCTCATCATACCCCAAGATGCTGCATCCAAGCTAGAGCGTACCGGGCAGATGCCGCGGGCTGGTCCAACGGTCTAGCCGGTTGATGCCCACCCCGCCACCTGCAAGCAGGGAAGCTAGCGCATTGCAGGCAGCTTGGCAAGAGGCTGCCACGCCGGGCAGCAAAAAGCCGGAGCAAACGCCCCGGCATGCTCGCCTGCGCTGGATCAGCCGACCGTGAAATCGAGGGTGACTTTCCCCACCATCGGCGGATAGACCGCCGAGACGTCGAACTGACAGGTCACTCCGGCCGGCACCGCCGGATCGATGGTCACATCCACCACCGAGGTGCCCCGCGAATCCGTCTCCGGACCGAAGAAGACGCCGTCGACGGTGTAGGCCTCTTCGTCGCCCGGCTTGAGCGGATAGTGGACGATCACCAGCACCTTGGCCCCCGCGACCGGTTGGCCGTTCAGATCGGTCACCCGCACCGTCAGCTTGGTCAACTCGCCGCTGACCGGCGACTTTACCGCCGGAACCACCGCCAGATAGAGCGGAGGCGGAAGGTCGGAAGCCCCAACCGCCGGTGGAGAACCTGGTCCGCCCGCCGGCTCGCCGGCAGCCGCCTGCGCCCGGGTCTGAGCGCGAAATGCCGCTGCTGGGAAGATGCCGGCGTCGCGGGCGATCTCCCCGGCTGGCGCATAGAAGAGGGAACCATCGGCGAGCGATTCGTAGATCGCCGAGCGCTGGGTGCGCAGGGTCCGAACGGTGGAGAAGTCCTGCACCCGTGAGGTCACCCGCCCGTTAAAGTCCGCGCCAAGCCAGCCGTAGGCTGCACCGTGCGACGGTGACTCGGCCAGCGCGGCGTCGGGATCGATCGTCGGGTCGACCGGCGGGATGCTGTAGTTCTGCGCCAGCCAGTTGTCCAGCCCAGCGGTGCTCAAGAGGTCCATCACCGACAGCGGCCGGACACCGCCCGAGAGAGCCTGAAGGGTGGCGCGTTGGAACACCTGGGTGATCGCCCCGCCCGAGTTGAAGCGTCGGCTGATCGGGTAGCCGAGCGCCTCTGGACCGCCGTAGCCGACATAGGCGCTGTAGATCGCCGCGGAGGCGTCGTCCACCACGGCGAAACCGAGCCCGGGCTGGCCCGAAGCCTGGGTATAGAACCGCCCGCCGACGAGTGGGCTGTCCGGCTCTTGGGCCGAGCCAGGAAGGGCAAAGACGAGCAGAAGCGCCGTCAGGCCGAAGATTGCGAAGAGACGCCGCATGAGATCCTCCTGACGAACGCTAGCCGACGACCATCGGTAAGGTCAGCCGGCCACCCGCGGGCGGGTAGAGCGCCGAAACTTCGATCGAGATACCAAGCCCGCTTGGAACCTTTGCATCAATCATGTACTCCGCACTGACCGCCCCGCTCTGGTCGGTACGATTGCGCGAGAAGAAGACGCCGTCGGTGGCGTAGGTGGTATCGTCGGACTTGAGTGGGTAGTGGACGAGGACGAGGATGATCGCCCCGGGTACCGGGCTTCCCTTGCTGTCGGTGACGCGCACCGGCAGCGTCGCTTGCTGGCCCGGCTTGGGGCTTGTCGCCGCGCCGGTCAACTCCACCTTCAACTGCTCGCCCGGCGCGAGGTTCAGCGGCGGCGTCGACGCTGGCGGGACTGTGGTCGCCGCCGGAGCCGCGCCCGGGGTCGGCGTCGCTGCCGGGCCGCCGGATGTGGTTGGCGGATTACTGGGCGGTGTACTTCCCTCGGGCGCGGTCGCCTCGACGAGGGTCATCGGCCGGAGAGCGTCGGCCGGGAAGATCCCGGCTTCCTTGGCCACGTCGCCGCCGTTGGCCACCGTCACCGTCTGTGCGCGCGCCCATGGCACGTCGACCTTCCAGTATTGGAACACCACTCGCTGGGCACGCAGGACCTGGACGTTCTGGTAATCGGTTACTTCACTGGTCGGCAGGCCATTCATTTCGATCGGGTTGCCACGGACGTTGTTGAAGGCGGCCTTGATCGCCGGGTTCTTGTCGAGCAGGGCCATCCGACTGCTGACGATCTGCTCCCAGGGCTTGCCCTGCTCGTCGAACTTGCCGCGGTTTGGAACCTGTTTGACCGACGCCAGCCAGTCATCCTTGCCGGCATCACCCAGTACGTCGAAGACGTTGAGATAGTCGACCTTGTTCTCACCAGGCTTCCATTGAAAGACGAGCTTTTGGAAGACCGGGTCTCGAACCCTGGTGGTTGAAGCGTCGCGAGATCGGAAACCCGGCAGTCTGCGCCCCACCTAGCCGCTGAAATTCGGTCCAGAACCGGGATCGGCTATCGTCGACCACCGCGAAGCCAGTGCGGCGTGAGTCGTCGCCACTCGCCTGAGTATAGAAACGGCCGTTTGGCAGGGCGATATCCGCTTCCTGCGCGCCGGCCGTTCCAAAGGAAATGAGCGGCGAAAGGACCAACACGGTCAGGATCGCCGCCGCAAACCGCCTCATGGACGCCTCCCGCGGCCCAGCCGTAAACGACCGGACGCGAACCGGCATTGTAGTCAGCAGGTCAACGACGGGACAACCGTTAGCTTGCTTCCGGGCGGCCGAAGGGTAACCGAAGCTTCCAACGGCGACGACGCTCCGGCTCATCGGCCGGAAGCGCTGGGCCAACCGTTGCCGGCGCTGGCCAGTCGGCATTTCGTGCCGCCTGGTGGAGCGGGTCTCGCAGAAACGCGATCGTCGTCGGTCGTCCCGCCGGGTCTTTGCGCAGACAGCGCGCGACGGCCTGGACCAGCCCATCCGGGGCATCGCGGGACACCGTTGCGAGCGAGGGGGCGATCTTGCTGCGATGGCGGCGCATCACGCGTTCGGTTGTCTCGCCGGGAAACGGCGGACTGCCGGCCACCAGCCAGAGCAGCAGCGCTGCTGCGCCATAGAGATGTTCGGCGACGCTCGCCGGCCGGCCGGTCGGCGCCTCGGGCGGGCGCACAAACACCGCTGCTGGTACCTTGTCGCGGTCAAGGGCGAGCGCCATCGGCTGGCCGGCGTCACCCACCTCAATTCCGCCAAACGGCGTCGTGAATACGTTGCCGGGCGTCAAACCCGGATGGGCGACCCCGGCGACAATCGCCGCGTCGATCACCTCAAGGGCGCGCTCGACGATGCTGGCCGCTAGCGCCAACGGCATCGGCTCGGCGCTGGCAAGCCGCTCATGCAACAAAGCACCGCGCGGCCGCTCACTCACAACATAAAGCCGGTCGCCTTCGACGCCAAGCTCACGTAACGGCACCGCGCCCGGATGCTTCCAGTCGAGCGCGGCGGCAAGTTGGTGCATCGCGGAGAGGCGGCTCGCCCGGTCGGGAAAGGCCGCCGACCGGAAAAGCCGCACCCGAACCGGCGCGTCGTCGGAGAGATCGCGGGCGAAGTAGATCTCCGCCGATTCATCCGTGCCGATCGGCCGGAACAGTTGGTAACGCTCGCGGAGCCCCATTTCCGGGCTTAGGGTCGTCGTGATCGGTCCTCCGAACTTCGTCTGCTTAACCGTATCCTAATCGCCGCCCCGGCGAAAGCAGTTCGCCGTCGGCCCATCCATGAGCCGAAGCGCCTTGAGCGGCGGTGGCGCGGCTGGTAGACTACCGCCAAGTGCATATGGTGGGATCGCCCTCATGGGGGCGAACGAGCGAAGCCGGTGGAAATCCGGCGCTGTCCCGCAACTGTGATCGGCGTACGCCGAGAGCCAGGTCGACTCCTCCCATCAGGAATGCCCGCGCCGCGGAGCGTGGGGTCCGTTGAACACTCCCGGTCCAACGGACCCGGGAGTGTTTTGTTGTCGGAGGACCGCCCCATGCGTGAACTCGTCGAACGCACCTGCGCTGCCATTGGCCCGCTCGACCATGCCGCGATGGAAGCGGCCCGCGCCCGCCAGCCGCATCTCACCAAGCCGTGGGGCAGCCTCGGCCGGTTGGAGGATCTCGCCACCCAGATCGCCGGCATCACCGGCAACGCAATCCCGCAGTTGGGGGCACGCACCATCATTACCTGCGCCGGCGATCACGGGGTCGTCTCGGAAGGCATCAGCATGTTTGGTCCGGATACCACGCCGGCGATGGTGTTGAACTTCTTGGCCGGCGGCGCGGGGATCAATGTCCTCGCCCGGCTGGCAGGCGCCGACGTGCTGGTGCTCGACGTTGGCGTCGCCGCCGAGTTGCCCAAACATCCCAAATTGCTGCGCCGCAAGGTTGCCCGAGGGACGGCAAATCTCGCCGAGGGGCCGGCAATGACGCGCGATCAGGCCTGGGCGGCAATCGCCGCCGGGATCGATGCCGCCAACGCGGCCATCGATGGCGGCGCAACCCTGCTTGGCACCGGCGACATGGGGATTGCCAATACCACGCCGTCGAGCGCGATGGTCGCGGCGTTTAGCGGTGAGCCGGTGCCGCGGGTCACTGGCCGCGGCACTGGCATCGACGACGCGACGCTTGCCCACAAAATCGCCGTCATCGAGCGGGCGTTAGCGGTCAATCAGCCCGACCCGTCCGACCCGATCGACGTCGTCGCCAAGGTCGGGGGCCTCGAGATCGCGGCGATCGCCGGGGTCTGCCTCGCCGGGGCGGCTCGGCGCGCGCCGGTGGTGATCGATGGGTTCATTTCGAGCGCCGGGGCGCTGCTTGCCTATCGGCTCGCTCCGGCGGTGCAACCATATCTGATCGCTGGCCACGCGTCGGTCGAGATCGGCCAACGCGTGGTCTTGCGCGAGCTTGGTCTCCAACCACTGATCAATCTCGACCTGCGCCTCGGTGAGGGGACCGGTGCGGCGCTCGCCATGCCCCTCGTCGAGGCAGCCTGCCGGATCCTGTCCGAGATGAACACCTGGGATGGCGCATCGGTCGCCGGCCCCCTCGTTGCGGATGAGGACGCACGTACGGCGTGAACGGCATCTTGACGGCCTTCCAGTTCCTCACCGTACTGCCCGTGTCGGGTGGATCGTCCCTGGCGGCTGGGGTCCGTTGGTGTTCTCTCGTCGGCCTCGTGCTTGGCTTGGCGCTCGTGGGGGCTGATCTCGCGCTCGCCGGCCTGGTCGGCCCGATGGTTCGGGCGGTGCTGCTGGTCGCGCTCCTGGCTGCGCTCACCGGAGCGTTGCATCTGGATGGGCTCGCCGATAGCGCCGACGGGCTGCTCGCTCACCGCACGCCTGAGGACCGGCTGACGATCATGCGCGACCCGCGGGTCGGTGGGTTTGGAGTGGCGGCGGTCGCTCTCACGCTACTTGCCAAGTCGGCTGCACTCGCCGAACTTGAGGGAGCGCTGCGCCTCCCGGCGCTGATCGTCGTGCCAGCGATCGCCCGCTGGACCATCATCGGCCTCAGCGCACTGTTGCCAAGCGCCCGTCCCGGGGTTGGGCTTGGCAGCATCTGGCGCGCCGGGGCAACCCCAAGCGCGCTTGTCCTTGCCAGCACCGTAGCGCTCGCCCCGGCAGGCATGCTGGCTGGCTGGGCTGCTCTGCCGATGATGTTCGGCGCGGTGGTCGTCGCTGGAGCGCTCGGGCTGTTTGCCCTCGGCCGAATCGGCGGGGTTTCGGGGGATATCCTTGGCGCGGCGGTCGAGTTGGTTGAGACGGCCGGCTGGGTCGTCGCCAGTGCCCTCGCGAGGGCGGCGTGAGCGGTCTGCCGGTCACCGCTCCGGCTCCGCCGGTCGCGCCACCCGGCGTCCACGCCCAACGCCGCCCGATCCGGACGCGCCTGGCGCTCTGGATCGCCGGGCTGAGCGGGTTGCTCTTGCTGGTGGTCGTCGTCTCGGCATCAATCGGTCCGGCGTCGGCGCCGCTGGGTGCAACCACCTCGACAATCCTGCGGCGGGTTGGGCTGGCGGTCGGCGAAGCGACGCCTGCCCAGCAACGCATCGTCGAGCAGATCCGCCTGCCACGGATTATGGTTGCCTTGCTGGTTGGCGCGGCGCTCGCGACTGCCGGCGCGGCGCTTCAGGCGGTCTATCGCAACCCGCTGGCCGACCCGGGCATCATTGGCGTCTCCGGCGGTGCGGCGCTCGGCGCAGTCATCGCGATCGGCCTCCACCTGGCTAGCCCCAGCGCACCAGGCTGGGCGTTGCCGTTAGCCGCGTTCGGCGGCGCGATTGCCGCGGTTGGGGCGGTGTCGCTGATCGCGACGGCGGGCGGACGGCTCGTCCCGACGACCCTGATCCTGGCCGGGTTGGCCGTCCAAGCCTTTGCTGGCGGACTAACCTCGGCGGTGATCACGATGACCGGCGACCAGGAGTTGGTGCGCTCGATGATCTTCTGGCTCGTGGGCGGCTTTGAAGCACGTTCGTGGCTGCACGTCCAGGTGCTCTTGCCGGTGGTGGCGATCGGGGTACTCCTGCTCGCCAGCCTTGGCCGCGACCTGAATGTGCTGGCCCAGGGCGACGAGACCGCCCACGGACTCGGTCTTCCGGTGGGACCAACCCGACTGGCGGTGCTCGTGGTCGTCGCCCTGGTGACGGCGACGGCGGTAGCAATGTCCGGAACGATCGCCTTTGTCGGGCTGGTGGTGCCGCACGGCTTTCGGCTGCTGGTTGGCGGCGATTATCGTCTGCTGCTGCCGGTGTCGGCGCTTGGCGGCGCGGTCTTTCTGGTCGTCGCCGACACCGCCGCCCGGACGATCCTCCAGCCGGCCGAGCTTCGAACCGGCGTCCTGACCGCCCTGCTCGGTGCTCCTTTCTTCGTCTTCCTGCTCTGGCGCAACCGGTCGCGCATCGGCGGGTGGTGAGATGACCTACCCTTCGACGATGGCCGACTCACGTTCCACCGCCGACCCCCCGCGGCTGCGCGTCGAGAGGGTTGGCTTCCGGGCCAGCGGGAGTTGGTTGGTTCGGAGCGTCACCTTCGAGGTACGCCCCGGAGAGATCGTCGCGCTGGCCGGGGCAAACGGCGCGGGCAAGTCGACCCTGCTGCGGTTGGCTGCCGGCTTCCTTCTACCCACCGAAGGCAGCGTGCTGCTGGACGGCCAGCCGACTGCCAGCTATTCCAGCCGCGAGCGGGCCCGGCTGGTCGCCAACGTCCCGCAAAGCACCGCGGTCGAGGGTGACCTGCTGGTCGAGGACCTCGTCTTGCTGGGGCGGCATCCGCATCTGGGCCGCTTCGCGGTGGAAGGCGAGCGCGACCGGGCGATTGCCCGGCTGGCGATGCGCTCGACTGATACCGAGTGGCTGGCTGGACGGACGGTCGCAACGCTGTCGGGCGGCGAGCGCCAGCGCGTGCTGATTGCCCGCGCTCTCGCCCAAGAGCCGCGGCTCTTGCTCCTCGACGAGCCGACCGCCAGCCTTGACCTGCGTCAAGAAGTGCAAGTGCTCGAACTTGTCCGTCGGCTGGCTGATGCTGGATTGGCGGTCGTCGCCGCGATCCACGATCTCCGCCTCGCCGCGCGGTATGCCAGCCGGCTGATCGTCCTTCGCGACGGGGAGGTAATCGCCGATGCACCGCCGTCCGAGGCGCTCTCGCCGACCATTCTGGCCACCGCCTTCGGCGTTCGCGCCGCGATCGACACCGACCCGATCAGCGGGCTGCCTGAGGCGCGGCTGCTCCCAATCGTCGGCAGGCCGGCACCACGTGGCCGGGTCCACGTGATCGCTGGCGGAGGACGCGGCGCGCCGGTCCTGGCGCGGCTGACCGAGGCTGGCTTCGATCTGACGGTTGGGCCGCTTGGAGAAGGAGACACCGACCTGCCCGCCGCACGGCTGTCCGGAGCGCGGGTTCTCGTTCATCGTCCGTTTGCCCCGATCGACGACGAAGCCGACGCCGCCCACCGCCAGTGGGTGCGCGAGGCCGATGTGGTCGTCGTGGTTGACGCCTGCTGGGGACCGGCCAACCTGCGTAGTCTCGCCGCTGCCGAGGATGCCCGGCGGCTGATCTTGCTCGCCGGTGAGCCGATCGAGCGGCGCGACTTTACCGGCGGCGGGGCGGCCGCCATCGCCCAACGGCTGGCTGGCGAGACCGTCCCGCTTGCCGAACTCGTCCGAACCATCGTCGAGGAGCCACGATGATCGTCAGTTTCAATGGGATGACCCCGAAGATCGCGCCGACCGCCTTTATTCATCCGCTCGCCTATGTCTGCGGCGATGTCACCATCGAGGAGCATGTCACCGTGCTGCCGTTTGCATCAATCCGCGGCGAGTTCGCCCCGATTGTGATCGGCGCCTACAGCAATGTCCAGGACAACGTGTCGGTTCACACCGACCCTGGTCAGCCGATGCGAATCGGCCAGCACGTCGCAATCGGCCACAATGCCGTCTTCCACGGTCTGCGCTGTGGTGACAACACGCTGATCGGGATGGGCGCGGTGGTGGTCCAACACTGTGAGGTCGGCGAATGGTGTCTGGTGGCCGGCGGCGCGGTGCTGGCGGAGGGCATGCAGGTTCCCGATCGTTCGCTCGTGCTGGGCGTCCCGGCGAAGTTCCGACCACTCAACGACACGCAACTTGCCCGGCTTGAGCGCAGTGGCCGGAACTACGTTCGGCTTGGCGAACAGTATCTCGCCGGCGCTTCCAGTCTGGACCTCGAAGGCTAGATGAGCGTCGCGGACCGAGCGGGCGCCACAGCGGCGTTGCCCCTGGCGGCGGCAATCGACGCATTGCTTGGCGAACCGCCGGCAGTCGTTCACCCGGTCGTTTGGATGGGCAAGGCAATCGGCGTAGCCGAGGGTGCGCTGCAGCGCGGTTCGCCGCTGGTCCAACTCTTCGGCGGGGCTTTGCTCGCCGGGGGTGGGGCGGCGATCTGCTATGCGGGTGGTGTCGCCATCGACCGGCTGACGGCCGGGCGGGTCTGGCTGCTGCCGCTGCGGGCTTTGGTCTTGAAGTGCTGTCTGGCCTGGCGTGCGCTTGATCTGGCGGCTGCTCGGGTCGAGGTGAGCCTCGGGGTGGGTGATCTGGCTGGGGCGCGCGACGGCCTGCGTTGGCTGGTCAGCCGCGAGACCGTCGGGCTAAGCGCCGAGCAGGTCGCCGCTGCCGCAGTCGAATCGGTCGCCGAGAATTTCTCGGACAGCCTCATTGGTCCAGCGCTCGCCTACTCGGCCGGCGGGTTGGGGGGGGCGCTCGCCTATCGTTGGCTAAACACCGCCGACGCAATGATCGGGTATCGTGGCCGCTACGAATGGATCGGCAAGACCGCCGCTCGACTGGACGACTTCGCCAATCTGGTCCCGGCGCGGTTGGCCGCCCTGCTGCTGATCGCCGCCGGCCCCGATCGACGGGCGGGTCTGATGGCGTTAGGGCGCGACCGGGGCCAGACGGCCAGTCCGAATGCCGGGTGGCCGATGGCGGCGATGGCCGGCCTGCTCGGCAGAGCGCTCGAAAAGCCCGGCCACTACCGGCTAAACGCCGGCGCTCCTGCGCCTGATGCCGCCGACATCGCCGCCGCTCGCCGGACGGCACGCTTGGCCTGGCTGATCCTGCTCGCCGCCTTCCTCCTCGCACACCTGGCCTGGCGACGATGATCCCGGTTCGCCCGGAACTGCTCTCGATCGAAGCAACCCCGCACGGATCGCTGGCAGCGAGTGAAGCGCCCGACCGAACCGGCGTTCTCGACCTGAGCGCCAATACCTCGCCACTCGGTCCGCCGCCGGCGGTGCTCGATGCGATCCGAAACGCCCGGGTCGACGCCTACCCCGAACCGGATGCCGTGAGCTTTCGCCGGGCGGTCGCCGGGCAACTTGGCGTACCGGCCGATTGGGTGGCGGCGGGCAACGGGGCGGCTGAGTTGATCTGGCTGGCCGCTCTGGCGTCGGCCGGTCCTGGCCGCAACGGTTTGATCGTCGGGCCAACCTTCGGCGAGTATGCACGAGCGATCCAGGTGGCTGGCGCGTCTCCGGTCGAGATTCGCGCCGAAGCACCTGAGTTCATTCCGCCGATCGATCGGATTACCGACGCGCTCGATCGGCTGCATCCGGCGCTCCTCTTTCTTTGCAACCCGAACAACCCGACCGGCTCGCTGATTGCCGCGGCGGAACTCGCCGCGCTTGCCGACCGTGCGCCGGACACGCTGCTGGCGATCGACGAGGCCTACCTGCCGTTTACTGACGCCCCGGACCTGCTCGCGCTGCTCGACCGGCCCAATCTCCTGCTGATCCGTTCGCTCACCAAGGCGTATGCCATCCCCGGGGTCCGGATCGGCTACGCGCTGGGCCAGACCACCGGCGTCCTGCGGCGGATCGCGCCGCCCTGGAGCGTCGGCGCTCCGGCGATCGCTGCCGGACTGGCTGCGCTCGCCGATCCTGGTTGGCCGGAGCGTGGGCGTTGCCTTGCACGTGAAGGGCTGGATCGCGTTGCCAGCGAATTGGCCAGGCGCGGGTTGTCACCGGTCCCGAGCGCAGCGAACTTCCTGATCGTCGCCGTCCCCAATGCTGCCGCCGTGCGGCGAACCCTGTTCGAACGCGGCGTGCTGGTGCGCGACTGCGCATCCTTTGGGCTGCCAGGGTATTTGCGGATCGCCGCCGGGCCGCCGGAGGCGATCTCCCGGCTGCTTTCGGCCTGGCCGGACGAGGAGGGTATGGTCTGAGACTCTATTGCATCCGCCATGGCGAGAGCACTTGGAACGCCGAGCGGCGCACCCAGGGTCATGCCGACGTCGGCCTTTCGGCGCTTGGGTTGGCTCAGGCCGTGGCGGTCGCCCAACGGCTGGCGTCCGAGCCGATCGGCGCGGTGCTGAGCAGCGACCTGCGGCGTGCCGTCGAGACTGCCGGGCCGATTGCAGCCGCGCACCGCATCGGTGTCACGGCTGCCCCCCTCCTGCGCGAGCGCCATCTCGGCGCGTTTCAAGGACTGACCTTTGACGAGATCACCCGCGACTTCGCTGGTGATTGGGAGGAAGTCTTTCGATCCGATGGCCGGCCGCCCGGCGGCGGCGAGACGCGGAGCGAGGTCACTGGGCGTGTCTCAGTTCTGCTGGCAGAACTGCTGGCCGAACCACCCGCGCCGGCGGTCGTGCTGGTCGGCCACGGCGGGTCGCTGCGGGCGCTCTACGCCGCATTGTTGGGGATGCCGGATGCGGCGGCCTGGCGCTTTCGGGTGGACAATGCCTCGCTGTCGATTTTCGACATCTACCCGGAAGGGGCGATCGCCTACATTCTGAACGACACCTGCCATTTGGAGGGGCAATGTTCGCCCGAACGCTGATGGTTCAGGGAACGGCCTCTTCGGTGGGCAAGAGCGCGCTGGTGACGGCGCTTTGCCGGATCTTCAAACAGGACGGCCTGCGCGTTGCACCGTTCAAATCTCAGAATATGGCGCTCAACTCGGCGGTCACCATCGACGGTGGGGAGATCGGTCGCGCCCAGGCCGAGCAGGCCGCCGCCGCCGGGGTTGAGCCAACCGTAGACATGAACCCGATCCTCCTCAAGCCCGAGCCAGGGATGCGCTCGCAGGTCGTCGTTCGAGGTGCACCGTGGCGAACCTTGAGCGCCCGGGACTATCACCAGCACAAGAGCGAGTTGCTCGCAGTCGTCGCCGAATCGCTGGCCCGGCTGCGCTCGTCCTACGACCTGATCGTGATTGAAGGCGCGGGAAGTCCCGCCGAGATCAATTTGAAAGCCGACGAGATCGTCAACATGCGGATCGCCAACCTGGCGGAAGCGCCGGTGTTGCTGGTAGGTGATATCGACCGGGGTGGCGTCTTGGCATCACTCGTCGGGACGCTCGAACTTCTTGAACCAGACGAGCGCGACCGAATCGCCGGGTTCGTCATCAACAAGTTCCGGGGAGATCGCACCCTGCTACAGGGCGGGCTGGACTTTCTGGAGGAGCGCACCGGCAAGCCGGTGCTGGGGGTTGTCCCCTTCTTGCCGGAGATCGGCCTTGCCGAGGAGGATTCGGTGGCGCTGGCCGAGCGACGCCCGTCCAAGTCGTCTGGCCGGGTCGAGATCGCCGTCGTCCGCCTTCCGCACATCGCAAACTACGACGATTTCGACCCGCTCGCCATCGAGACCGATCTGCGTTTCGTCGAGCGTCCCGAGGAACTTGGCGACGCTGAGCTGGTGATCCTGCCCGGCACCAAAAGCACCACCGCCGATCTGGACTGGCTGCGCGACACCGGGCTGGCTGGGGCGATCGTTGCGCGGGTGGCAGCGGGCGGACCGGTGCTGGGGATCTGCGGCGGCTACCAGATGCTGGGCCGGGCGATCCTCGATCCCGATCAGGTCGAATCGTCGCATCGCGCTGTCGATGGCCTGGGGCTCCTGGATGTGACCACCGAGTTTGCCGCCGACAAGCAGACGGTTCGCGCCGCCGGTCAAGCGCTCTCCGGCGCGGGCGTCTTTCGCGGAGTGTCCGGCCGGCTGTTTCGCGGCTATGAGATCCATCACGGCCGGACGCGGCGTGGCGGCGACGCGCCTTGGCTGGCGATCACCGAGCGCGCTGGTGATCGATCCGCGTCCACCGACGGCGCGATCCGGCCGGACGGACTGGCGGCCGGATGCTATATCCACGGCCTCTTCGAAACGGACGACTTTCGAGCCGGGTTGCTGGGCAGTTTGGCGGCACGGCGGGGCCGCGCCGTTCGCTCGGCGTCCTTCTCGCGCGACGCGGCCTACGACCGACTGGCGGCCCATGTCCGCGCTCACCTTGACCTGACGGCGATCCGTCGGATTGCCGGGGTTCCCGTTCCCCGCTGATAGGCTCCGTTGCCCACCTGGTTGTTCGTCCCGGATCACCCACCTACAATTGCCAGCAGCATGACCGATGTCTTCATCGTGATCGTCAGCTACAACGTCGAGCGACTGCTGCGCGATTGCCTGCGCTCCTTGTTTGCCTCGCAAGGAGCCGCTTTCGAGGTGGCGGTGGTGGACAACCGGTCGAGCGATGACAGCGCCCGGATGGTACGCGAGGAGTTCCCCGCCGTCCGGCTGATCGAAAGCCCGCACAACGGCGGCTTTGCCTATGCCAACAACATCGGGCTCCGCGATTACCTCGACCGCCCGAATGCCGAACGCCCCCGCTATGCGCTGCTCTTGAACCCCGATACGGTGCTGCCGCCGCGTGGGTTGGCGGACATGATCGCCTATCTTGATGCCCGGCCAGAAGTTGGCGCGGCTGGACCAAAGCTGCTGCTCGCCGATGGGACTCTCGACCTCGCCTGCCGACGGTCGTTTCCTGATCCGACGGTCTCGTTTTATCGTCTGGCCGGTCTGAGTAAGCTTTTCCCCAGGAGCCGCCGTTTTGGCCGGTACAACCTGACGTATCTCGATCCCGATGTCGAAACCGAGGTCGATTCGGTGGTTGGCGCCTTCATGATGGTGCGCGGCACGGCTATCGATCAGGTCGGACTGCTCGACGAGACGTTCTTCATGTATGGCGAAGATCTCGACTGGGCCTTTCGGCTGAAAGCGCAAGGTTGGACGGTTCGCTATAATCCTGCGGTGACGGTGCTGCACTACAAAGGCCAGAGCAGCCGGCAACGCCGCGCTCGAACGACGGTGGAGTTCTACCGCGCGATGGAGATCTTCTACCGCAAGCACTACGCCCGGTCGCGCCCGGCCGTGCTGAACGGTCTGATTGTCGGCGCGATCCATTTCTTCCGCTGGCTGACGATCGCCTCGCTGCGGATCGCTCCGCTCGTCCCTCTTCCGCAGAGCCTTCGGCCGGAGCGGCGTCTGCGTCAAGCAAGCTAATGGTTGTCGCGACTTCGCCAGCAACCGACCCCGGGAGCCCGGCCGGGGACGTCCGCCGACCGACTATTCCACGCTACCGTCCGTTGATGGCGCTTTTGGTGATGGTTGGCGACATCGTCGCGGCGGTGCTGGCGGTCGTCCTCGCCTACCGCATCCGTTTTGAGTCGGGTTGGATCTCGGTGATTGCCATCCACCCCTGGGAGCCGTACCTGGCGTTTGCCGCGGTATTTGCCCTCGCGGTGCCGATTGTCTTTACCTTCACCAAGCTCTATCGGCTTGCCAAGAGTGCCAGCCGGATCGACGAGCTCTACAAGATCTTCGGCGCATGCTCGATAGCGTTGCTGGTGTCGCTCGCCCTTTCGGTCCTCACCTATCGTGATTTCGACTACTCGCGCGCGATCCTGCCGATCATCTGGATCCTGGCGATCGCGCTCATTTGGTTGCAACGACTGGCGCAATACCGGATCCACGGTGTTCTGCGCAGCCGTGGGGTTGGGGCAGAACGGCTGCTGGTGGTGGGCGACGGCGAGATTGCCGCCACGTTGATCCAGAAGGCGTCCGGGTCGCGCCGGCTCGGCTACCAGACGGTTGGCGTGCTGGCTCGCTCAACTACGCCCGGATCTGAGGTTGCCGGTGTGCCGGTGCTTGGCGTGCCCGAGGACGTTTCCCGGTTGGTGTACGAGCACGATGTCAGTGAAGTGATTATTGCCGACCCGAACCTGAGCCATCGCGAAATCCTCGATATCATCGGCCGTTGCGACCGCCAGAACGTCAACATCCGCGTCTTCCCAGACATCTTCCAGATCATCGCCTCCGAGGTTTCAATTGGAGACTTCGAAGGGATGCCGCTGATCTCGGTGCGCGACGTCCAACTTCGCGGCTGGAACCTCGCGGTCAAGCGTGGGGTTGATGTGCTCGTAAGCGCGGCGACCCTGGTGCTGCTCTCGCCGTTTCTACTGATGACCGCGCTGTTGATCAAGCTGACCTCGGGAAACGGACCGGTCTTCTTCGCCCAAGAGCGGGTCGGATTGGATGGCCGGCCATTCATGATGATCAAGTTCCGCTCGATGCGGCCGGACGCCGAGATGGCCACTGGCCCGGTCTGGGCGCAGCAGGACGACCCGCGTCGCACCCAGTTGGGGCGCGTGCTGCGCCGCTTTTCGCTGGACGAACTTCCCCAATTCATCAACGTGCTGCTGGGAGACATGAGCGTCGTTGGTCCACGCCCGGAGCGGCCGCACTTCGTCGAGCAATTCAGCCAGAGCGTCCCGCGCTATATCGACCGCCATCGCGAAAAGGCCGGCATCACCGGCTGGGCCCAGGTCAATGGACTGCGCGGCAACACCTCGATCGAAGAGCGCACTGCCTATGATCTGTGGTACGTCGAGAACTGGACGCTCTGGCTCGACTTCAAGATCATGCTGCGCACCTTGCTCTCGGTGGTCTCGGACAAGAACGCCTACTGAGCGGTGGTGTCGGCCGATTGCCCGGTGGGCGGGTTCGTCTTCATCCGGCCGGTCAGAGCAATCCAAATTGCGATCCCTGCCAGCGGCGCCCAGCCAGCGAGGCTGGTCGGCGTTCCACCGAGGACCAGGTTGACCCCGGTCAGAAAGAGCAGCGGCAGGCCCGCCGTGGCGTTCAGCGAACCATGAGCGAGCGCCGGCGCCCAAGTGCTGCCGGTGCTGAAATAGAGCCAACTGAAGAACGTGCCGATCAGCACGCAAAACCCGACCATCAACGCGATGCCCAGCACCGGCTGGCCCGGATAGTTGTGGCCTTGAGCGATCGCTGGGGCGTGCCAGAAACCCCAGATCGCCCCGCTCAAGACGACGGCACGCCAGCGACCGAGCGGTTCCAGACGCGGAAGCAGGAAGCCGCGCCAGCCGATCTCCTCTCCGATGGCGAACAGCACGTTGAACACCGGCGCGGCCGTCAGCGCAATCGCCACTTGCAGCCCTACCAGCGCCCAGACGAGGGCCGGGTCTTCGATCCCTTGCCGGGCAAGCGCCGGCCGGAGCGCGCTCAGGGTCGGGTCGAACGTGCCAAGCCCGGCAGCCCAACTGACGATGCCGGCCGCGACCGCCAGCAGGGGTGGGATCAGCCAGGCCACGAGGTAGTAGCGCCACGGCCCGAACCGGCCCAATCCGAGCGAGCCAAACGGCTCGCGCAGTACCGCCAGAGTGACGACGATCGCCGCCAGCCCCGGCCCCCACATCGCGCTGGTCCAGCCGACCGCCATCGCGATTTGGCGCGGGGCGCTCCCCGGTTCGCCGAAGGCGAGTGGAACGAGGAAACCAGTCCACGACCAGGCGAAGGCAAGCGCCAGGAAGATCGCGATCGCGCGCCAGCGTGGACGGTTCATCGCCACCAAGGATACGCTCCGCGTGCTACGACCGGCAGGTGGGGTAGAATCGCCGCGCACCGCCGGAGCAAGCATGCCACGGTTTTTCGAACGTTTCCGCCGCGATCCCGACCCCGAGCGCCTCACGGTTGGACGCTATGCGATGCTGGTTGTCGGCCTGGGCAACCCCGGTAAGCAGTACGCGAGGCATCGACATAACGTTGGATTCCTGGTTGTCGAAGCGCTTGCAGCCAAGCACGGGCTTCGCTTTAGCCGCAAGCATGGCAAGGCCGAGATCGCGGATGGGACGATCGCGGGTGAGCGCGTTCTGCTCGCCAAGCCGCAGACCTTTGTGAACCTGTCGGGCGACTCGGTCGTCGTGCTGAAGGGGTTCACCCAGGTCGATGCCGCGCATTGCTTGGTTGTGTGTGACGACCTTGACTTGCCGCTCGGGACAGTTCGTATCCGCGAACAGGGTGGTTCGGGTGGCCACAATGGTCTCAAGTCAATTGCTCAGCGACTCGGGACGACCCAGTTTCCGCGAATCCGGATCGGCATCGGCCGCCCGCTGGAGGAAGAGCACTTGGGACGCGACGACGAGCGGGTGACGGCGCACGTGCTGGGGAACTTCCGGGCGGATGAGCGAGTTATGATCGATGATGCGATTGGTCGTGTTGTCGCCGCCGTCGAGGCTGCCATCGTCGAGGGCGTCCAGATGGCGATGAACCGCTACAACGACCCGGGCCGCGGCGCGGCAACCGCCTCCGGGACGGATGTCGTCGAACGATGATTCCAGACGTCATGGCAGCGATCTACCTCGGGGCGTTCCTGTTCGGGCTGTTCTTCACCGTTGTCTCGTTCGTCTTGGGCAGCCATCTCCTGCATGGCGCGGACAGCCACAGTGGCATTCCCCATGTCCATACCGGCTCTGTTGAGATTCCCGGTGGTCACGATGTCGGCCACGATGTCGGTCACGATGTCGGCCACGATGTCGGCCACGATGTCGGCCACGCCACCGATGGACCGTCACCGTTCAACCTCCAGGTGCTGGCGGCGTTCGTCACGTTCTTCGGCGGCGTGGGCTATGCGCTCAGTATCGCCGGGCCGATCTGGGGGCCGTATGTCTTCTTGCTGGCGGTGGTTGCCGGACTGCTTGCCGGCGGGGCGATCTTCTGGTTTCTCGCCAAGGTGATCTACGGTGGGCAGACGAGGCCGATGCTGGAGCGAGACTATCAACTTCCTGGAACGATTGCCCGGGTAAGCTCCTCGATCCGCGAGGGCGGTGCGGGCGAGATCGTCTTCCAGAAAGGCGGGCGCCAGCGTGTCGAGGGGGCGCGAGCCTCCACCGCTGCGGCGATCCCGCGCGGCGCGGAGGTCGTCATCGTCCGCTACGACGAGGGTTTGGCCTACGTCGAGCCAGTTGACGAGTTTTTCAAGTAGGGGGAGGGGTTATGGAGTTGATTGCCATCGCGGTTATCGCGGTCGTTCTGGTCGTCGTGTTCTTTACGCTCGTTTCGATCGCTGCTCGGCTGTATCGAGTGGTCGGCCCGAACCGCGCGCTGATCATCTACGGGCTAGGTGGATCGCAGATCGTCACCGGCGGCGGTCGGGTGGTGTTGCCGCTCGTCCAGAACGCCCAGGAGCTTTCGCTCGAGTTGATGTCCTTTGACGTCGCCCCGCAGCAGGACCTCTACACCTCCCAAGGCGTCGCGGTGAAGGTCGAGGCCGTCACCCAGATCAAGGTAAAGTCCGATCCGCAGGCGATCCGAACCGCTGCTGAGCAGTTCCTGACCAAGTCGCCAGACGATCGTGACGCGGCGATCCGGCTGGTGATGGAAGGTCACCTGCGCGGGATGGTCGGTCAACTGACCGTCGAGCAGATCGTCAAAGAGCCGGAGATGATTGCCGAGAGGGTGCGGACGACGTCGTCGGACGACCTCGCGAAGATGGGGTTGGAAGTCGTCTCATTCACCATCCGCGAGATCACCGACCGCAACGAGTACATCGTCAACATGGGCAAGCCGGACGTCGCCCGGATCAAGCGGGACGCCGACGTCGCTGGCGCAGAGGCATCGCGCGACACGGCAATTCGACAGGCCGAGACGATGCGCGAAGCAGCGATCGCCCGCGCCAAGGCCGATCAGGAACGGGTGATCGCCGAAACGGCATCACTGGCGGTCCAGGCCGAGGCACAGCGGACGCTCGAAACCAAGCGAGCGGAGTATCAGGCTGCGGTTCAGCGAGCCAAGGCGCAGTCGGATGCTTCCTACGAGATCGAGACGAACATCCAGAAGCAGAAGGTCATGGCCGAACAGGTCGCCATCGAGAGAGTCCAGCGCGAAGAGATGGTGAAGGTGCAAGAGGCCGAGATCCAGCGCCGCGAGCGCGAACTCGTTGCCACCGTCCAGAAATCGGCTGAGGCCGAGAAGTCGAAGATCCTCGCACTCGCCGATGCCGAGCGCGGCCGGATCCTCGCGATTGCCGAGGCCGAACGCCGCCGAATCGAGCAGGAAGCCGCCGGGCACGCTGAAGGCACCCGCGCGATGGGCCTCGCCGAAGCCGAGGTCATCCGCGCCAAGGGTGAAGCTGAAGCGGCGGCGATGGCCCAGAAGGCCGGCGCATTCCACGAGTACAACGAGGCGGCAATCGTCGACAAACTGCTCTCGGGGTTGCCCGATGTCGTCCGGGCGATGGCCGAGCCGCTGACCAAGGTCGACAAGATCACCGTCGTCTCAACCGGAGGCAACGGCTCGCACGGTGCAGGGGTCAACCAGATCACCGCCGACGTTGCTCAGATGATCGCCCAGGTGCCGGCGCTCGTCGAGACGCTTACCGGCATGAAGATCAACGACCTGATGAACCGGGTGCCACAGCTTCGCCAGGCTGGCGTAACCAACGGGGACCTCGCCCAGACTACACCTCGGGAAAGCTAAGCGCGTAAAGCAATGTAAACGGATAAATCCCGGTGTCGTGGCCGTCCTTCCAGAGGGCGGCCACCGCATAGTTGCCAACGCCGCGGAGTTGCTCGAGGGTTGTCTCGTCCTCGCTCAGCGCGGTCACGCTCGCCAGCCGTCCGGGGATGCCCATCTCGCCAGCACAGGTTGCGCACGGACAGGACCAGCGAAGCCGTTCCCATCCGATCGTCCCCTGTCGGCCGTCAGCCCACTCGGTAGCAATTTGCCGTCCCTGCTCATCCCGACGAATGGCGCGCGGCCGCGGAGTCTGGTTCATCCCCCGATTCTACAAGACCGCTACCGCGTCCGTTCCCCTTCGGTCGGCACACGCTTCTCGGCGGAACCGATGAGAGGACCTGCGTCGAAGCTGGAGTCTTGGCGTGCGTTACACTCCGATCGTGAATCTCGAGCGCCTGCTCGGCGCTGTCCGCAAGCACCAATCGTTTGATGACACGCTGTCCGCCGTGGCCGATGGGCGTCCCGCCGTGCTGCGCGTATTGCACGCGGCCATCCCGGCGGCCATAGCGACGCTGGCGAAGTCAACGGACCGGCCGATCCTGATCGTCACCGGGCGCACGGAGCGCGCCAAAGCCCTCGCCGACCAACTTGCGATCTGGTCGCGCCGGACGGTCACCCTCTTTCCCGAGCCAGAAGGTCTGCCGTACGAGCGCGTTCTGCCCGACCCGATTACCGCCCAGGGACGGCTGAGCGCTCTCCGGGTGCTGGCCAGCACGGCGCGGCCGATTGTCGTTGCTGGGGTCCAGGCGATTTTGCCAAGTACGCTGCCGCCGCGAGCACTAGAAGAGCGGACGCGGACGCTCACGGTCGGCCAGCGGGTCCGCTTGGACGAGTTGACCACCTTTCTGATCGGCGCGGGCTACGCAGCGGTGACGGCAGTCACCTCTGCCGGTAGTTTCGCTCGGCGAGGAGGTATTCTCGATGTGTTCTCGCCGACCCTCACCGAGCCAATCCGGATCGAGTTGTTTGGCGACGAGATTGACAGCCTGCGGACCTTCGACCCGATCAGCCAGCGATCGACCGGCATCTTGACGGAGGCGGCAGTTGGCCCGGCGCGCGAGCGGCTGGCATCTGAGATCCCGCCGCTCGACCTGTCGCGGCTCACCGGCGAGGCGCGCGATCGGATGGCCTACGACCTCGGACGGATCCGCGCGGGAGACACCTTCGATGGCATCGATTTCTACGCCGGTCTCTTGCCACGAGCGAGCGTTTTCGAGTACCTCCCCGAGGATACGCTCTTGTTGGTCGAGGATGTCCGCGATGTGCGGCTCGCTGCAGAAGCCTTGGTCGAGCAGGCTGTCAGCTTGCGCGATGAACTGGTGACACGGCGTGAGATCCCGCCGGGGTTTCCGCTGCCCTTGATGGCGGTGGACGAGGTCATTGCCGCGATCGCCCGGATGAGCCGTCGCCTGGAGATCAACCCCTGGGGCGAGGACGACCAGACGTCTCGGCCGGCGATCCGGCTTCCCTTTTTCCCTCCCGATGCGTTCGCCGGGAGGTTGCCGGAGTTCTTTCAACGCCTCGCCGTCGAGCAGAAGCAGGGCCGACCGGTTGTCATTACCAGCCACCAGTCGGCGCGCCTCCACGAACTCCTCGACGAGGGGGATCGGCATCCGGCAGACGGATCAGAACCGGCGTTGCCAGACCACGGGACGATCGCGATGACCAGTAAAGTGACAGTCGCCGAGGCCGGCAGATCGGCGGTCCGGCCGTCTACAGCGACCACGAGATTTTCGCCACGCCAAGCCACGACGGATCTCGATCGGCGCGCTTCAGCACCAGCCGCCGGCGACGGACCGATCTGGCCGGGCGACTACGTCGTCCATGTCGAGCATGGAATTGGCCGGTTCGCCGGGCTAACGACGCGAACCATCGAGGGGCGGGAAGCGCGCGAGTACGTCATCCTCGACTATGCCGATACCGACCGGCTGTTCGTCCCGACTGACCAGATCGACCGGGTCAGTCGCTATATCGGCGGCTCAGAGCGAATGCCGGCGCTCAATTGCCTCCAGCGGCGACTGGCGCAGCAAGTGCACGTGTCAAGAAGGCGGTCGAGGCGATCGCCCGCGACCTGTTGCGGATGTACGCCGTCCGGACGGTCAGCCAGGGTCATGCCTTCGGTGCGGACACGGCCTGGCAGCGCGAACTTGAAGCGTCGTTCCCCTATGTCGAGACCGCTGACCAGTTGCTCGCCATCTTCGAGACCAAAGAGGATCTTGAGCGAACGCGCCCGATGGACCGTCTGGTTTGTGGTGATGTCGGCTATGGCAAGACCGAGGTCGCGATCCGGGCGGCCTTCAAGGCAGTGCAAGAAGGCGTTCAAGTTGCCGTATTGGTACCGACGACGGTGTTGGCGCAACAGCATCTCCAGACCTTCCAAGAACGCCTCGAGGCCTTTCCCGTTACGGTCGAAGGACTGAGCCGGCTAAAGTCGGAGAAGGAACAGCAGCGCATCCTCGCCGGGTTGGCCGATGGCGCAGTCGATATCGTCATCGGCACCCACCGGCTGATCCAGAAGGATGTCCAGTTCAAGAACCTTGGTCTGATCGTCGTCGACGAGGAGCAGCGCTTTGGCGTCGTCCACAAAGAAACCCTCAAACGGATGCGCGCCGAGGTCCACGTCCTCACCCTCACCGCGACGCCGATCCCGCGGACGCTCCATCAGGCGCTGGTCGGCGTCCGTGACCTCAGCCGGATTGACACTCCGCCCGAGTCTCGCCTCGCAATCAAGACGACCGTCGCCGAACAGGACGACGCGCTCGTACGTCAGGCGATCTTGCGCGAGCTTGACCGCGGCGGCCAGGTGTTCTTCGTCCACAATCGGGTGTACAACATCGAGTCGGTCTCCGCCCGGCTGCGCCAACTCGTCCCTGAAGCGCGCATCTTGATCGGCCACGGCCAGATGCCCGAGGAGCAGTTGGAGCGAGTGATGATCGACTTTGCCGCCGGTAAAGCCGATGTTCTGGTCTGCACCACCATCATCGAGTCGGGGCTGGACATCCCGAACGCCAACACGATTGTCATTGCCGACTCTCACCGCTTCGGTCTCGCCCAACTCTATCAGCTTCGCGGCCGGGTCGGGCGTGGGGCCAACCGCGCGTATGCCTACTTGCTATTTCCACGCGACCAACGCCTGAGCGAGGTTGCCGAGCGGCGGCTTCGAACAATCCTCGAGGCGAGCGAGCTTGGCGCGGGCTACCAGATCGCCGTGCGCGATCTTGAGATCCGCGGAGCGGGCAATCTGCTGGGTGTCGAACAGAGCGGCAACATCGACGCGGTGGGCTTCGAGCTGTATACCCGGCTGCTTGCCGAAGCTGTTGCCGAACTGAAGGCATCGGTGGAAGGGAGGCCGGTGGCCGAGGTCCTGCCGCCGCCCACGCCCACTCCGGCGATCGACCTGCGTCTGCCCGCCTACCTGCCAAATGATTTTGTGGAAGATCAGGCGACCCGGCTGCTACTCTATCATCGTCTCGTGGGGGCGCGGACGCCAGGCGAGGTTGAGAACCTCGCCCAAGAGATCCGCGACCGGTTTGGCGAGTTGCCGGAGCCGGTGAGGAACCTGCTCTATATCGGGACTTTGCGCACCATGGCCGCTGGTCGAGGGATCGAAGCGATTACCACGCGCGATGAGAACGTTGTCATCCAAGTCGCTGGTCGGCTCGACCGCCCCAGCCTCGAGCGTGCGCTTGGCCGCACGGTTCGGGTCGGCGCAAGCCAACTCCACATCCCGCGCGGACGCAACGGCTGGACCGAGACCCTGCGAAAAGCCGTCGAACTCGTGGCCGTCTGATGCGCTCCGGGCCGTTCTGCCTCGGCTACGTGATGGGGGCGCTCACGGTGCTGCTGCTCGCCATCGGTGGCGGCGCGCTCGTCTATGCAATCGGCGCGTCGCCTCTGGTCAACCGATCCCCAAGCCCAACGCCGACAACCCGCATCGTGAGCGCTCCTGCCAGTCCGACCGCCCTCGCCAGCCCAACCGCCATTCGTAACGCAACCAACGTCCCGACCAGCGGACCAAGCGCCACCGCCGCGCCGGGCGGAGCGTTGACCGCCGCTCAAATCGTCGAGCGGCTCAAGCCATCGGTCGTCCAGATCTCGGCCAACAATTCGACCGGAACCGGGATGATTCTTGACAGCCAGGGGAACATCCTGACCAATGCGCACGTGGTGGCGCGGGTGACGACGGTGACCGTCCGGCTATCCGGTGGGAGATCGGTCCAGGGCCGGGTGGTCGCGCGCGACGAGGATCGTGACCTCGCGATTGTCCGGATCGAGGCGCAAGGCTTGCAAGCGGTGCGGCTCGGCGATTCGACCGCCTTGCGGACCGGGGAAGACGTAATCGCGATCGGCTATGCTCTCAATCTGCCGGGCGAGCCGAGCGTCAGCCGTGGCCTCGTCTCCGGCGTGCGCGACGCCCAGCGCACCGATTTGAAGTACATCCAGACCGATGCGGCGGTCAACCCCGGAAACAGTGGCGGGCCGCTCGTGAACGCTCGCGGAGAAGTCATCGGCGTGGTGACATCGCGGATCACGTCCGACGCCGGGCGCGCCGTCCAGGGCATCAACCTCGCCATATCGATCTCTTCGGCAAAGCCGACCATCGACCGCCTCGCCGCCGCCCGGTAACGTCCCACCCTGGATCGGGCACTCTGAAACGGCCTACGACGGCGTCGACCCTCCGATTGCCAATCCCGGGGAGGCGCCGGTTCGCGTCAGCGGCCTTAAACCATCCCCGCCGAGTGATGCGGTCCGGTCATTCGGGGGAAGGGTTGATGATGGTGAACACGCAAGGGGTCACGCCGCGCTCAAGCGGTTGATCGCTTCCGCGGCTCAAGCAGCCTAACGGCCGATCTGGAGCACCGCAAGGAAGGCTTCTTGCGGGATCTCGACCTGGCCGATCCGCTTCATTCGCTTCTTTCCGGCGGCCTGCTTCTCCAGCAGCTTTCGCTTGCGGGTCACGTCGCCGCCGTAGCACTTGTCGAGCACGTTCTTGCGGAGCGCCCGCACGGTTTCCCGCGAAATTACCCGGCTGCCGATCGCCGCCTGGATCGGGACGTCGAACATCTGGCGAGGGATCAGACCCCGCAGTTTCTCGACAAGTTGCTTGCCATGCTCGTAGGCCGATCCGGTGTCGACAATCAGCGAGAGGGCATCCACTGGCTGGTTGTTCACCAGCACATCCAGCTTCACCAGCCGCCCGGAGCGGTACTCTTTGAAGGTGTAGTCGAGCGAGGCGTAGCCCTGAGTGCGCGATTTCAGTTGATCGTAGAAGTCGATCAGGATCTCGCTCAGTGGAATGTCGTATTGGAGCAAGACCCGCTGGTCACTGGCGGCGCTCTCGGAGCGGCCGGTCGCTTCGAGGTACTCCATCTTGGTGAATTCGCCGCGCCGGGTTGTGACGAGTTCCATGATCTGGCCGATATAGCGCGACGGGACGATCACCGTGATCGTCATCCATGGCTCGGCGATGTCTTCGATCACCGACCCGTGCGGGAGGTCTGCCGGGTTGTCGACCACCAACTGCTCGCCATCGGTCTTGGTGACGTGATACTCGACACTCGGAGCGGTCGCCAGCAGTTCGAGGTTGTACTCGCGCTCAAGGCGCTCCTGGATGATCTCCATATGGAGCAGGCCGAGGAAGCCGCAGCGGAAGCCGAAGCCGAGCGCGGCGGATGTCTCCGGCTCGTAAACAAGCGAGGCGTCGTTCAGGTTCAACTTGTCGAGCGCATCGCGAAGGAGCGGGTAGTCGGAGCCTTCGACCGGGTAGATCCCGGCAAAGACCATTGGCTTGGCTGGCTGGTACCCAGGCAGGGCGTCGGTAGCCGGCCGCTCGAGCAGGGTGATCGTGTCGCCGACGCGGCAGTCTCGGACCTGCTTGAGCCCGGTGGCGACATAGCCCGATTCGCCGGCTTCGAGCCGGTCGACTGGCGTCATGCCGGGGCGA
The DNA here is from genome assembly GCA_046328265.1 of Dehalococcoidia bacterium. Taxonomy (GTDB): domain Bacteria; phylum Chloroflexota; class Dehalococcoidia; order SpSt-223; family SpSt-223; genus JANWZD01. The sequence continues at coordinate 510,722 of JAXLWW010000002.1, read as the reverse complement.
AAGATGCCGACTTCAATCGGCTCGACTTCTTTATCGCTGGACATCAACAGCAACTTGCGACCGCGCTCTAGCACACCGTCCATCACCCGGACGTAGGCGATCACGCCCTTATAGGCATCGTATTTTGAGTCGAAAATGAGCGCGCGGGTCGGCGCGTCGAGCCTCCCGGCCGGCGGTGGCACTTCTCGGACGATCGCCTCGAGGATCTCGCGGGTGCCCTTGCCCTCCTTGGCGCTCGCCATGACGATGTCGGCGCGGCCGATGCCGATCACGTCCTCGATCTCGTGAGCGACCTTCTCCGGCTCGGCGTTTGGCAGGTCGATCTTGTTGATCACCGCGATCAGATGCAGGTCGTTCTCGAGCGCGAGATAGACGTTCGACAGCGTTTGGGCCTGGATGCCCTGAGTTGCGTCGACGACGAGGATCGCCCCCTCAGCCGCGGCGAGCGAACGCGACACCTCATAGGTGAAGTCGACATGTCCGGGCGTGTCGATCAGGTTAAGCTCATATTCGATGCCGTCGCTGGCGGTGTAGTACATCCGCAGCGGGTGCAGTTTGATGGTGATACCTCGCTCGCGCTCGAGATCCATCGAGTCGAGCACCTGCTCTTCCATCTCGCGTTGGCTGATCGTGCCAGTGTATTCAAGCAGGCGGTCGGCGAGCGTCGACTTGCCGTGGTCGATGTGCGCGATGATGCAGAAATTGCGGATATGTCGCTGGTCCATGCCCGTCCGGGCCGCACGCCGCCCCGGAATCGGCTCAGGGGAGCATCCTACGTGCGGAGAATCTGCTTGAAGTGTACACGACCATCGGGCGCTCGCCTGCCCTGTCTCGGCGCTAGACCTCCAGCCGCAGACTGACCGGCGCGTGGTCGCTGCCCTCGACCTCCGAATGAATGTCGGCGTCGATCACCCGTTCCTTCAGGTCTGGTGAGACAAAGAAATAGTCGATCCGCCAGCCAAGCCCCTTCTGGCGAGCGAAGGAACGCTGATCCCACCACGAATACTTGACCTCTTCTGGGCGCACCAGTCGGAAGGTGTCGACCAGTCCGGCGTCGAAGAATCGGCCGAGCGCGGCGCGCTCTTCGGGCAGAAAGCCGCTGGTCTTGGCATTTTCCTTCGGCCGGGCGAGATCGATTTCGGCAAAGGCAGTGTTGACATCGCCGGTAACCACGAGCGGCCGGCCTTCGGCGACATAAGAAGCGACGATCTCGAGGAAGCGGTCGTAGAAGTCGATCTTGTGTTGAACCCATTGCGGTCCGCGCCCGCCGTTGGGGAAATAGATGTTGAAGAGGGTGAACGGTTCGAATTCGGTCACCAGCACCCGGCCGTCACCGTCGAAACGCGGATCGGCCAGCCCAGTCCGGACGGCGCGCGGCGTCTCTCTGGAGTAGGTCACCACGCCGCTGTAGCCCTTCTTCTCAGCAGCATTCCAGGCTGAAAAATAGCCCGGCGGATTGAGCAAGGCCGGCGAAAGCTGGTCGGGCGATGCTTTGGTCTCCTGAACGGCCACCACATCGGCGCCGGTTTTCGCCAGCCAGTCGAGGAAGCCTTTGCGCTCGGCGGCGCGGATGCCGTTGACATTCCAGGAGATCAGATGGAGTTCGGCCATGCGTCCCTCGCGAGGTGGTCTTGGACTTGAGGGTACCGGCTGGCCGGCCGGCGCGCCAGATGTTCGCGTTTCAGCTCTTGATCGCCTCGGCTGGGCGCACCGCGCCAGCCTGGCGGGCCGGCAAGAGCGCCGTCAGCACCGCCGCGCCGCCGGCAATCGCGATAATCAGGCCAAGCTCGTTCCAGGGGATGGCCAGTTGGATCTCCGGCCTGCCGCGCGCCAGCAACGCGGTGATCTGGGCGGCAAGGAGCACCCCGGCCACGACCCCCACCGCGATGCCAAGCAAGGCGGTCATCGTCGATTCCAGCAAGAACGCCAGCATCACCAGCCACTTGCGATAACCGATCGCCCGCAGCACGCCGATGTGTGAGCGCCGCTCGACTACCGCCATCACGCCGAGAATGCCGAGCGCCGCCAGCCCGGCGACCAGCCCCAGCCCGAGGAAGACCTGGAGAAGGTAGGTCAGCACCGCTCGGATCGCCGCGGCGCGAGCCGCTTCCTGGCCGACCACCTGAGTGCGCAGCCCGGCATCGCCAAACGAGAGCGTGAGCCCCAACGCGGCATCTTCGACCGGCACCTCCGGGTTGACCCGGAAGAAATAGGCGCGCACATCCGGCTGAGCGGTGGCAAAGGCGGCTTGTGGAGCGACGATCCCCGGCGTTACCCCGGCGGACGGATCGATTCTCCCAATCACGTCCAGTTTGACTGGCGGTCCGCCGCGTGGCTCGCGCACCCAGACCGTTTGAGGAACGAAGACGGTATCGGTCAATGGATCTCGCGAGGAAACCAGCGCCAAGTTCCGCTGTTCGCCAAAAGCCAGCCAGGCTGCCTCGGCAGTTGGAAACTGCGGAGACCAGGCCACCAGCCGGATCGGAATCCCGCCGATCAACTCGGGGTCAAGGAGCGAGACGGGCGTCGGCCGCCAGAGCGCGGACTGCTCGGAGAGGTTGAGCACTTCGGCGGGTAGCGCGTAGATCGTGCCGATTGCCGCGAAATCACTCTCCTTGATCGCGATCGCCGAGGAGAGGCCGGTTCGGACGTCCGGCGGTGTGCCGCTGGTCGCCGGTTCGCCCCGGATGTCATAACCGACCTGGCCGCGCGTCGGGTCGCCGTAGGCGTTCACCGCCACGTTCAGCAGCACGGTCGCCAGGGTCATCGTGAAGATGACGAGCGCGAACATCATCAAGGCCATCGCGGTCCGCCACGGCCGCACCGCCGGGTAGGTGACCGCCAGGCGAACCGCCGGTAGGGTGGCGCGCAGCGGCCGCAGCGCCAGCGTGCCGATCCGGAGCGTGACGGTAAGGTTGACCGACACCAGCCAGACAAGCGCCAGCACGATCGCCAATCCGCGCAGGGCAAACGCCCCGACGTTCGGGTCCGGGAACGGCCAGCGGCCAAACGGACCGAAAGCGACTTCGTCCAGCCACCAGAGGATCTGAACAATCGCTCCGGCCGAGAACGCGAGACGGCCGCCCCAGTCCGCGATCCCGGAGAGCGCCCAACGTCCGAGCAAGGTCAGACCCAGCATCGTGAGGCCGACACCAAGGGCGAACGCTGCCCAGTCCATGGTCGCCAGACCGACGGCTCGCAGCCCAAGCCCTGCGGCGACGAGCACCGGGCCACGAACGGTCAGCCCCCAGACCAATCCGAGCAGGGCGGCCGGAACCTCGCGTAGCCGGGCCGGGTGGCGCAACGCATCCGCCAGCAAGACAAACGGCCGCACGGTGAGCGCCGCGATCGTCGGCGCCGGGGCGTCGGGCAGGTCGCGAATGGCGGCGACGACATTCAGCCGCGAGACGCGCCAGGCCGCCCCACCAACCGCCAGAAACGTGAGCAGCACCCCGGCGAGGTAAGTGATCGCCAGCGAGCGCGGGTAGACGAACGGTTGGACTGCAACCCCATAGCCAACCAGCAACCCCGAGACAAAGTTGACCGCCGATGCGCCGGCGGCCACGCCGATGGCAACGCCAAGCAGCGCGCCGAGAAGATCGTAGGCGAGACCTTCGTAGAGGAAGGTTGCCACCAACTGGCCGCGCCGCATCCCGATCGCCCGTGAAACGCCCATCTCACCGCGCCGCTCTGCAGCAAGCAGCACGAACACGAGAAAGACCAGGGCCAGGGCCGCGGCAATCGCGAGGATGCCGACGACGAAGAAGATGCTGGTGATGACCGTCCCGTACTCTTCGGCACGGCCGAGCGCTGCCCGCTTGAGGTCGAGCACGGTCAGGCCCGTAAGTTGACGTAACTGTTCGTTGAGCCGACTGCCTTGCGGGGTGCCGCGCAGCAAGAAGGACACGAATGAGATCCGGCCGATGATCTCGGGGTCGCCGAGCAGGGTCTTGAATTCGGGGGTGACCTGCGGCTCGCGACTGGCGGCTTGCAGCGCTTCGAGCTTCGGCCGCTGAGCGGGAGGGGTCTGGGCAAGCGCCTTGGTGATCTCGCTCTGAGCGAGATCCGTGTGGAGGATCTCGTGCATTGCCCGGGCGACGTCGTCGCGGACCAGCACGCTGCGGAGCGCTTGGAGCACTTCGCCGGTGCGGTCGACACTCGTCACCGCGTCGCCGGTGTTCGCGACCAGAATCCGGTTGATCTGGCCTGGCTGGTCGACGATTGCCTGGAGCCGATCCAGTGGGAGCACCAGGGCGGGCTGACCGTCGCCGATAGCTTCCGAGTTGACCACCGCGCCGACGACCAGTCGCGGCCGCTCCTGGCCAAAATAAATCAGGATTTCATCGCCCTCGGTCGCGTCGAGCATCGTCGCGGCGACCCCGTTGAGAAACACCTCGTCGGGGCCGAGGTCACCCAACGAAAAGCGCCGTTTCGTCCCATCATAAAACTCGTCGAACACGCCAGCACCCACAGCCGGCAGGCCGATCACGTTGAGGTGCGAGCCGACCTGCTGGCTGGCCGGGTTGGCGGCAACCATCGGCTCGACAATCGAAGGTGTCAGACTGGCAATCGCCGATTGCTCGCCGATCGCGCGCGCCAACCGGTCGTACTCGCGCTGACTGAAGTAGGCACGCGACCCGCCAACGAGTTGGCCGGTGACAATTTGAATCATGTCCTGCGGGCCGATCGACTGGGTCTGACGTCGGTAGAGGACGATCAACTCGTCGACCCGGCCGACCTGATTGGTGACCAGCAGCCGAACGTTGGAGGTCATGGTGTCGCCGGTGGCAAAGGCGCTCGTCAGGACGGCGGTGCTGACCGCCAGGCCGGCGGTGACCAGCGCGGTGCGTAGCGGCCGACGCGGGACGTTGCGGAGCCCGATCCGGAGCAACACCGCGCCCCGTCCTGCTGCCAACCCCAGCCCGAGCAGCACGACGAGACAACTCGCGCCGAGCACCGCCAGGAGCAGGTTCGTCGAGACGCCAAAGACGCTGTTCACGCCACGATCTGTCCGTCGCTCATCTGGATCACTCGATCGCAGCGCCCGCCGACGTCGAGCGCGTGGGTGACGATCACCAGGGTTTGGCCGCGCTCGCGGTTGAGCCGCTGGAACAGATCGAGGATCGCTCCTGCCGATTCTGAATCGAGGTTGCCGGTGGGTTCGTCGGCCCAGATGATGGCGGGGTCGGTTGCGAGCGCCCGGGCCATCGCCACGCGGTGTTGCTGGCCGCCGGACAGTTGGGCGGGCCGGTGGTCGAGCCGGTCAGACAGATTCACGGCCTCGAGTGCTTCCCGGCTGCGTCGACGCGCCTCCTTCGCTCGGACACCGGCGACCAGCATCGGCAGTTCGACGTTCTCGACCGCATTCAAGACGGGAAGGAGGTTGTGGGATTGGAAGACAAAGCCCATCCGGCGCGCCCGATGGATCGTTCTCCGGTCGTCGGACAAGCTACGGAGATTCAGCCCCTCGATAAGCACATCGCCACGGTCTGGGTCGTCTAGTCCAGCGAGGCAGTTGAGTAAGGTCGTCTTGCCGCAACCGGACGGCCCCATGATCGCGACCATCTCACCGGCCTGCACCGCGAAGTCGACGCCGCGCAACGCCAGCACCTCGTTCGACCCGGCGTGATAGATCCGCCAGAGTCCACGCGCCTCGATGACTGGTGCGGCGACCGCGAGGCTCATCGGCTGCTTGGCTGCCCGCTGGCTTGCATCACGCCCCAGAACAGATCGGCCAGCCGAGCATACCCGTCGTCGCTCGGATGGAAGCCGTCTGCTGAGATATAGCCCGGGTTTTCGGCTAACTCCTGCCAGCCCGCCGACAGGTCGACCAGGGTGGCGTTGTGGCGCGCCACTACCCGGGCGATCACGTCATTCCATTCACCGACAGCCCGGGCAATCCGTGCCGGATTAATGCCGGACGAGGCGGCCAGGCCTGGCGCGTTCGGCAAAGCGCCGAGGTTGGGGACGTTGGCGACGTAGACGCGAGCGCGGGTTCGGCCGGTGAGTGCGCCAAGTAGCAGGTCGAGATCGCGCTCGTAGTCGGGCAACGGCGTTTCACCCAAGAGGTCGTTCACCGCGATCCAGACAACGACATCGTCCGGATCGACATCGAGCGCTACTGGCAACTCCTGGCTGAGCGCATCGGCGACCTTTGCTCCGGAGATACCGAGATTGATCAGCCGGGTGTCGGGAGGCAATTTCTGATGGAGTTGAGGCACCCAGCCGGTGCGTGCCGGGTCGGACGCGCCAACGCCGACCGAGTCCGACGCGCCGATCGCCACGAGCACCGGCGGGCGCGTGATCGCCGCGGGCGCCGCTTCACGTCCTGTGCAGGCGACGAGAAAGCAAGAAACCACAACGGCCACGAGAGGAAGCAGGAGATGCGCCGGGAGGTTCATCACCACGATTCTAGGTCGCCATGGCAACTCGACGCTAGGCGGGCAGGAGAGTGCCGTGGGAGTTAGATCAGAACGCTCAACGAGGTACGCCGGCCAAGCCGCAGGTGATCGACCATCTCGCGGGTGACGTCTTCGGGGGTCCCATCGCGGAGCACGTCGACCAGACGTTGATGAGCGTCGAGGAATTCGTCCCAGCCGTTGATGCCAGCACGGCGCGCCACCCGGAAGGTGAATCCCAGTTCCATGAACGGGCCGAGCATCTCGGCCAACCGGGGATTGTCGCCAGCGTCGTAGATGATCTGATGAAAGCGGACGTGATGGCCAACGATTCTGACCGGTTCGCTGGTGGTGACCGACTCGCGCATCGCCTCAAGCGCGTCCTGAAGTGGGCCAAAGCCGTTCTGGCGCAGGGCGCCGATCGCCTTGACCGCTGCTGGCACTTCGAGAAACTCGCGGATCTCGTAGATCTGGTGGATATCGTCTTCCGAGAAAGAAGCGACCCGAAAGCCGCGGTGAGCCAGCGATTCGACGAAACCGTCGCGTTCGAGCTTGTGGAGCGCCTCACGCAGTGGGATACGGCTCACCCCGAGTTCGCTGGCGAGCCGCTCTTCGACGATTTTCATTCCAGGCGGCAGCCGCTCTTCGATAATGGCGTGTCGGAGGGTGGAGTAGATCTCTTCACTCAGCAGTCGCGGTCGGACGGCCAAACCAGTCAATCCGGTCAGTTTCGGCCTCCTTTGGAGTAGCGAGTATTCCTGTGACCGTTCCACTGTATACTTTTATCCGACTTAAGATCAAGGGGTTGGGCGATTCTCGACTGGCTACTCGATCTGGTTTATCCACGTCGCTGCTTGGGATGCCGGCGGGCGGGTCACTATCTGTGTGCTGACTGCTTCGCTCCTGACGCCGCCTGTCCGCGGTGTGGAACGAAGGATGATTGCCGCTGTTGGCGTGGCTCAGCTTTGGATGCGGTGCGCTCGCTCGGTCCCTACGACGGCGCCCTGGCGGCGGCGATTCGCCGGATGAAATACCACGGCGTCTCGGACATTGGCCGGGAGTTAGGACGGTGGTTCGAGCCGTTGATCGAACCGGGCGCCCTGCTCGCGCCGGTACCGCTGCACTCTCGCCGCGAGCGCAACCGCGGGTTCAACCAGGCTGGAGTGCTGGCGCGGGCGGCGGCCGCTCGCCGGGCCACCGTCTGGCAGGGGCTCATTCGAGTTCGGGAGACGCAGAGCCAGGTCGGGTTGTCGGGCGCCGAGCGACGACGGAATCTGACCGGGGCGTTCGCGGCGCGAGGTTCGGCGCCGGCCGAAGTGATCTTGATCGACGACGTAACGACCACCGGTTCGACGCTCGATGAGTGTGCGCGCACGCTTCGAGAGGCGGGGGCGCGCTCGGTCCGAGGGTTGGTGATGGCCCACGCCCGGCCGGGATGGGATCGCTAGATCGCTTGCACCAACGAGGAGTACATACTGCCGATGCGCGGTCCAACCAGAACGAGGACGGCAATGACCACCACGGCAACCAGGAAGATGATCAAGGCGTATTCGATCATGCCTTGGCCGGACTGGCCGTCGTCGCTCACCTGGTGCCCTTTCCGCCGGGAATCGCGCTAATCGACTTTGATCCAGCCGCGGCGCAGAGCGAACACGACCGCCGCCGTCCGGTCGTTGACCGCGAGCTTTCGTAGAATTGACGTAATATGGTTCTTGACCGTCTGGTCGCTGATCTTGAGGGCCCGGGCGATCTCCTTGTTGGAGTTGCCGCGGGCGATGTAATCGAGGATCTCGATCTCGCGGTTGGAGAGCGGCGCAAACAGCGGCTCGATGTCCTTCTCGACGAGATTGAGTTCACGGAACTCGCGCAGCACGCGCGATGCGACCTGCGGCCGGGTGAGGACGGTCTCGTTGATCAGGTACTCACCACCGGCGGCGCGGCGGACGGCGGCGAGCAGTTCGTCGGTGACCGCGTCTTTGCTGAAAAAGGCCGACGCTCCGGCGCGGATCGCCTGAAAGAGCATCTCTTCGTCGTCGCCGCTGCCGGAGAGCAAGACGAAGGCCGTGCTCCGCGCCGCCATCCGGACTTTCTTGGTCAACTCGAGGCCATCGAGGTTTGGTAGGCGGACGTCGGCGATGACGACATCAGGCTGGAGCCGATCGACCATCTCGAAGGCGAGGACGCCGTCCCCGGTTTCGCCGACGATCTCGAAGTCTTCCTCATGCGCGAGGATGCTGCGCATCCCTTGACGGAAGATCGCTTGCGCGTCGACCAGAAGCACCCGGATCTTGTCCACCGTCTCCTCCGGACGTGCCCGTTGTCCCTCTGAGTGGGGCAATGGTTCGGTCGTGCTCGCCCGGCGGGCATTCTAGCACAGGTTGGCGGCGGTGCAGCCACTCCATCACGTTAGGGAGCGGCGAAGGCAGCCTCGGCGCTGTCGGTCAGGGTAGCGGCACGCGAGGCGACAGCATTCTGCCGTCGAGCGAGCGCAGTCCCATAGAAGGTGAGGTACTCGCCGACCCGTCCCGCCCAATACTGGCCGTCGTGACCGCCAGGCTGCGGCCTAAAGATGTGCTTGATCCCGCGCTCGTCGAGCGTTTGGTGCAGGGTCTCGGCCCGGGCACGCCAGGGATCGCTGTCGCCGGTGTCGATCCAGATGTCGAGATCGAGCCGCGCTACCTGCTTGGCCAACGTAACCGGGTCACGGCGCTCGTAATCGAGCCCCTTGCCGAAAAAGGCGAACGCGTCGCGTTCGGTGCGCAACCCCGGGCTATGGGCGCCGGCGATCGCGAACAGTTGAGGATTGTTCCAGGCAAGCTGGAGCGCGCCATGCCCACCAGCCGAGATCCCGCCGATCGCCCGAAGCTCACGCATCGCCTGGATCGGCTCTTGGGCCTCGACGGTTGGGATCAGTTCGGTGATCAGATAGTCGCGCCAACGAGGACCATCGGGGCGATGGTTCATCCAGTAGCCGTCTTCGCCTGATGGCATCACGATCACCATCGGTGGGATCGCGCCGCGGGCGATGAGCTTATCGGCTTCGCGGACCACCCCGATCCCCTGCCACTGCGTGCAGTCAGCGCTGAGCCCGTGCAGCAAGTACAGCACCGGGAAGCGCTCGTCGGCGATGGAAGCGGCTGGACGGTAGACCAGATACGGAAGGTTGCGCTTGAGCACCTGACTGGAGATCGTGTGGGTGGCAACCGTGAGGGCCATCGGGAAGGTGTCGAGCGTCCGTTGCGCGGGCTGGGCCGAGGTCTGGCTGGCGTGGGCAACGGGCATCGTCGGCGTCGCCGCGCTCAGAGAGGCGACGAAGACGAGCACCAGGTAGAAGGCGATCGAGCCGGCAATAGAAAGTGCCGGAAGCGCGAACCGCTTCATTCAGCCTCGGATCGGAGCCTCACTGCGCCGAATGGGTCGCCAGAAGGTCAGTTCGACGACGTCGTCACCGTACTATACCCGACCCACCTGGCCCAGGACCAGCCGACCTCTCCCTCGTCATCAGGAACTTCATTTGGTTCGCTTGCGTCTGGCTGGTTGACGTTCCCGGGATCCCCTTCGGCACGGCGCCGCCGAATGCGCAGCGGTGGCGGCCAGGGCGACGCCTGACCGGCGCTTGGTGGCATCAGACCGAATGAACTACGATCGCACGGGGAGTGCGTGAAGATGTCGATGAGTGTCCAGGAGGCTATTCGCGCCCGACGCACGATCAAGGACTACCGGCCCGATCCGGTTCCCCGCGACCTGGTTCGGCTGGTGCTGGACGCGGCGGCCTGGGCCCCAAACCATCATCTGACCGCGCCATGGCGCTTCGTCATCCTCGAAGGGGTGAGCCGGCTGCCGCTCGCCGAACTTCGCCGGGCGCTTAAGCGGCGTGAATTGCAGGAAAAGCGTCTGCCGGCCGACCAAATCGAAGCCGAGGCTGCTGATTCCGGGGCGAAGCTGCTGCGAGCGCCAAACTTGATCGTGGTCGCCTGTCAGCAGGCGGGCGATGTGATTCGCCGTGAGGAGGATTACTCCGCCACCGCTGCCGCAATCCAGAACATGCTGCTGGCCGCTACCGAACTCGGGCTGGGTACATTTTGGACGAGCGGTCCGATCGCCGTCGCGCCCGAAACCAACGCACTTCTCGGCTTGGACCAAACCGACCGGATCGTCGGGATCATCCATCTTGGTTTTCCGGTCGAGGTGCTGCCCGGAGGCCATCGACCGCCCCCGGTGGCACGCTGGGTTGACGCGCGCGAGGTGCCAAAACTTATCGCACGTATCGACGGGCTCGTTGGCGGCAACGGTACGTCGTCGGCTTAGGACAGCACCTGCTGCGCCCGCCTATACTGGCGCAATTCTCCGAGCCTGAGGATCGCCGTGCCTCCCTTTGATCCGGCTAAGCTGCTCGACCTCTCGCGCTGGCTCGACGCCCAGCCTGGCCCGGCGTCGAGCTGGTACACCATCCTCGGCGCGATCTTCTCGATCGCCATCGCCATCGGCATTTATCTCGTCTGGCTTGCCCCCCACCATTACTTTCGGCACGACCGCTACCACGCCCGCCTCGCCCGCAACATCGGCCAGGGCATCCTCTGGATCGCCGGTATCGGGCTGATCGTCGTCGTCTTCCGGTTGCTGGATGTTGGCTTTTTCGGGATGCGGCTCTGGCTCTTGCTCGATGCCATCGTCGGTATCGCGCTGATTGTCTACGTCATCCACTATCTGCGGACGGTCTACCCGAAGCGCAGGGCGGGCATGGAACGCCAACGACGGAAACAGGCCTATCAGCCGAAGAAGCGCCGCTAACCCACCGGCCCCGATTGGATGATGTTGATCGCCCGGGCGGCGATCATCGCCAAGATGACCAGTGAAATGCCGGCCTGGACCATGATCAGCAGTTTTGCCTTCTTCGACAGAATGACGGTGTCGGTTGGACTGAACGCCGTACTGTGGCTAAAGGCAAGAAATAGGTAGTCAAAATAGCTTGAGCGCCAGGCTTCCCAGCCGGGGATGACGCTCGTCTGCTGAGGGAACGCAAAGTCGCTTGGTTTGGGTTCGGTCCGTGCGCCCCGGCGCTCGGGGCCGCCAGCGTCGATCAACCAGTACCAGATCGAGAACACCAGCACGTTGTCGAGCCAGAGCAGTCCGGCATCGCGCAGCAAGTCATAGGCGATATCGTTGGGATAATCCTCGAGGCTCAGCACCAACCCGGTTACGTTCACCAACAACCCGAAGGTGACGAGGGCGACCAGCACGAACAGCAGTCGGCGCAGAAGGCGCGTCCGCCGGAACATCCAGAGGACGACAGCGAAGAGGAGCAAGACGAGTTCGAAGATGTAGCCAACGAGGACGGCAATCACCGCGTCGCCAGTATCGATCTCTTCATCCAACTCGGCGGTCAAGTTCGAACCGATCAGGATGTCCAGAATGATGATGACGATGAACGCCACCAGGGTCTGCCATCCGGGCGGCAAGATGAATCTCTGACGGGCGGGCGTCTCCATTGGCGCGACGATGATACGCCATCTTGTGAGGACGAGCCGGAGACCATGCCGCTTCGTGTTGGCGTGGCCGCTGGCCGCTGTTCTGTGCGGACGATCAAGGTCCAGCCGGCAAAGCTGTGGCAGTTCGCTGGCGTTCGGTTATCCGACGATGCCCGCGAGCGCGGGGTCGATATCGTCGGGGCGACTGCTCCGCGGCCACCGATTGGCTCGACGATGGTTCGGTCATCGACGAGGAGGCGATGCTCGCCTCCCACCGCGGCCGGGTCGCCGAGTTGGAGGGCAACGAACACGACCTCCGGTCGCACCAGTCGGGCGACTGCCATCCGGCTGCACACCGTCCGGACGCACTCCGACCGTCGCATCGTGCCCGACGGGCAGCGGATGGCCGTCAGGCTCTGATGGTCGACCGTCCGAGCACGGTGGCATTACACTCGGCTGGTGATCAATCACTTGCCCCGCCTTCCCGTCGTCCTCGTCTTGAGCCCCGAAAAGCTCAACTTGCGCAGCCTGATGGCAAGCGCCACCCGGAGAGTCGTCGACGAGGCAGACCGCCTCGTCGACCACGGCGCCGTGACGATTGCCTCGCTCTCCGACGGCTTCGCGCAGTTGACGGTCGACGATCGGGGCAGACGCCAGACCGTCAAGGTGACCGCCACTGCAAATGCCGCGACCGCGCTCTGCTCCTGCCAGCCATACTGGGGCTGGGAAAGCTGCCGTCATCGGATCGCGGCGTTGCAGGTCCTCGAGGAGGAGTTGCGCGCCCATCCGCGCAGCCCCTGGCGGGCAGTGCTTCGACAAGCTTCCAGCCACGACCAGGGTGATGGACGGGCGGCAAACTTCAGCCGGATCGTCTTCAGCCTGCAGCCCGGCGGTCGTGGCTTCGAAGTCATTCCGTACACCCTGCGCCGGACCGTCCTGCCGCCCGACCTGCCCGACGACCCGGGAGCGCTCGCTGCGGCAGTTGCCGAGCGGAAGCTGTCGGTCGAGGCGAAGCGGCTCTCCTCCCGGGTGGACAGCCGCTATCGCTACGTCGATCAGGCGACCGCCGAGATCGCCAACCAGGCGGTTTGGATGAACCGCATCGGTAATTACTACCACAGCACCAGTGCGGGTCCGGTACCGTCGTCCGCCGAACTATTTCCCCGTCTCGCTGGCCAACTCGTCTACGTCGGCACCGAGGGGAATCCGCTCCAAGATCGCGTCTTCATCCGCGACAAGAGGGCTACGATTTTGCTCTCGCTCGAAGAGCAGGGCAGCGGCTATGCCCTGCGAACCGCCCTGCGCTCCGGCAGTTCCGCCGACCCGATTGATCTGTCCTCCGCCCAGACCCTTTCGATCGACCCGCTGTGGGTCCGAATCGGCGACGAGGTGATGGCGGTCGACGATCCTGGCGGCGGGGCGACGTTGCTCTCTTACCCAAACCTATCGATACCGGCCAACGAGGCCGAGGAATTCGTCTCGGAGTTTCTCACCCCGCTCTCAGAACGTGTCGCGATCTCCGGCAAGGTGCTCGAATGGGAGGAGATCGAAGCGGACCCGGTCCCGCGCGCCTATCTCAGCGACGTCGATGGGTCGCTCCTGGTCAACCTCAAATTTGGCTACGGCGAGGCCGAGGTTCGGCCGGCGAAATCGCCCCCGCTTCTCTCCACTGTCCGGCTTTCCGGCCGGCGCTTCGCTCGAGTTCACCGTCAAGCCGAGCGCGAGGACGAGATCGTGCGCGGGATGGCGCGATACCGACTGCGCCGAGGGACCGAGTTGGGCAAGTTCGCCCTGCAATCGAACGTCAGCCCGATCGACTTTCTGCTGGACCAGGCGCCCAAACTCATCGCTGCTGGCTTCGAGATCTACGGCGAGGAGGAACTCGTTTCAGCGCGAGTTAACCGACACACCCCGACGATCTCGTTTCGCGTCTCGTCGGGGATCGACTGGTTCGATCTCGAAGCGGTCGTCCGCTTTGGTGAAGTCGTCGTCCCGTTGACCGAGATCAAACGAGCGTTGCGCCGCCGCTCTCGCACCGTCAAGCTCGCGGACGGGTCGATCGGCGCGATCCCCCAGGAATGGATCGCCCGCTACCGTCACCTGTTCGCCCTGGCGGGCGACGCCGACGGTGGGCTGCGCGTCGCTGCTCGTCACCTCAGCCTCATCGATCAACTGGTGCTGGAGGCCGATGTCATCCAGATCGATCCCGCGGCCGAGCAACGGCGGAGAGAACTGCGTGGGGCGAAGATCGAGGAAGTTCCGCCACCAGGAGGCTTTGTCGGCGAACTTCGGCCCTACCAGAAAGCCGGCTACGATTGGCTGCACTTCCTGCGCCGAAATCGTTTCGGTGGCTGCCTTGCCGACGACATGGGCATTGGCAAGACCGTCCAGGCCCTGGCCTTCCTCCAGTCTCTCCACGAGGCCGGTGCCCAACCACCCCACCTGATCATCGTTCCGCGCTCGCTCTTGGAAAACTGGCGACGCGAGGCCGGCCGTTTCACCCCCGAGCTTCGGGTGCTTATCCATCACGAAACCAAACGCAGCAAACAACTCGAGGCATTTGACGGGTACGACCTCGTGCTCACCACCTACGGTACGCTGCTGAAGGATATTGCCCTGCTTCGTGGCCGCTCGTTTGGCTACGTCATCCTCGACGAGGCTCAGACGATCAAGAACCCGGCGTCCGCTTCGGCCAAGGCCGTCCGGCTGCTCCGCGCCGAACATCGGCTCGCGCTGACTGGCACGCCGATTGAGAACTCCACGATCGAACTCTGGTCGCTGTTCTCTTTCCTCAATCCGGGCCTGCTCGGCTCGCTCGACTACTTCCGTACCGAGTTTGCCGGGCCGATCGAGCGCCGCCAGGACGAAGGCGCCGCCCGGCTGCTTCGCGCCATTGTTCACCCGTTCATCCTACGCCGGACCAAAGACCAGGTTGCGCTTGAGTTGCCGCCTCGCACCGAGCGGCTCGTCTACGCGTCGCTCGATCCGAGCCAGGAATCGGCCTATCGCCAGATGCGCGACCGCTATCGCGCCGAACTGCTCGGACTGATCGACGACGGCGGAATGCCAAACGCGCGCATGCGGGTCCTCGAAGGACTGCTCCGACTGCGTCAGATCGCGAATCACCCGCGGCTGGTCGACCCCGACCTACCCAGCGGCTCGGGCAAGCTCGAACTCTTGCTGGATACGCTCGCTACTCTCCGTTCCGAAGGACATCGGGCGCTTGTCTTTTCCCAGTTCGTCCAGATGCTGACATTGGTTCGCGGCGAACTGGACCAGTTGGGCATCTCGTACTGCTATCTGGATGGATCGACGAAGGATCGCCAGGGCGAAGTTGACCGCTTCCAGACCGACGGGACGGTGCCCTTCTTCTTGATCAGCCTGAAGGCGGGCGGACTCGGGCTGAACCTCACCGCCGCCGACTATGTCGTCCATATCGATCCGTGGTGGAACCCCGCCGTCGAGATGCAAGCGACCGACCGTACCCACCGGATCGGCCAGACCAAGCCGGTCATCGTGACTAAGCTCATCAGCAGTGAGACGGTCGAGGAGAAGATGCTGCTGCTCCAGGCGCGCAAGCGTGCTCTGGTGGAGCACCTGATTACCACCGATGGTGGCGGGATGAAGTCGCTCACCCGCGATGACGTCGAACTCTTGTTCAGCTAGTCCGCCGGGCAAGCCTATCGTCTCTCTTCAAATCTGGTAGGCTGAAGGACAGAGGAGCGAGGGGGCTGAGGGTGCCCGACCTACAGATCCGACTATTCGGGGCGCTCCGGGCGTCTGATGGTGATCGTCCGATCGCCGATCTTGGGTCGCCACGCGACCAGGCTCTCTGGGCGTATCTCCTCCTGCACGATGACAGCCATGACCGCCAACGATTGTCCTTTCTGTTCTGGCCCGATTCGAGCGAAGCGGCGGCACGCAACCGTCTCCGCCACGCGGTCTATCTCTTGCGCCGAGCCCTTCCCCCATCTCCGGTCCCCTGGCTGATCGCCGGGCGCGAAACGCTTCGTTGGAACCCGACTGCGCCGGCGTGGGTTGACGTCTGGCAGTTCCGCGCCGCTCTCGCGCCCCTCGCGCAGGCCGAGCAAGGCCCCCCACAGGTTGCCGTGGTCGAGGAGGCAATCGCCCTTTATCGAGACGACCTGCTCGCCTCGTTCTACGACGACATCTTTGCCATCGAGCGTGATCGGCTGCGTTCGCTGTTGTTCGCCGGGCTGGAATGGCTGGCTGGCGCCTATGAAGCGAACGGCGAACCCGGCCGTGCGCGCTCGGCCGTCAGCACGCTCATCGCCCGCGACCCTCTTCGGGAGGCGAGTTATCGGATGGCCATGGCGCTCCTTGTCCGGCTGGGCGACCGAGCCGGCGCACTCCAATGGTTCGATCGATGTCGTGAGACCCTGGCGAGAGAGCTCGCGGTAGAGCCATCGCCGTCCACCATCGAACTTGCCGAACGTCTCCAGCGTGCGACGCCGCCATCAGTATCGCCGGTCCGCCCGGCGCTGCGCAGACCGACTACTCCGGCAGTCGGGCTGGTTCCGCTCGTCGGACGCGACGCCGAGCTTGCGGCGGTTTCCGAGGCGATCACTGCCGCCGTCCGTGGTGAAGGGCGGCTGATCCTATTGGCCGGCGAGGCTGGGATCGGCAAGACGCGGCTGATTGCCGAGGCGGTCGATTTGGCCGGCGGCATCGAAACCGTGCTTGCCGGCGGTGGCCGCGAAACCGAGCGGCTCACGCCCTTCTTCCCCGTCGTCGAAGCGCTGCGCGGCATGCTGGGAAGTGGGACCCTTCTGGCTGCGCTCGATCGGGTTGACCCGGTTTGGCTGGCCGAGTTGGCCCGACTGCTTCCCGAGTTGCGCTCCCGACGGCCGGACGTCCCTCAGCCTCAGCCGCTTGACCCGACAATGGAACGGTCGCGCCTGTTCGAAGGACTGACCCGCTGTCTCTTGGCGATCGCCGTGCGACCAACGCTCTTGGTGCTCGATGACTTGCATTGGGCAGACGAGGCGACCCTCGCCTGGCTGGAGTATTTTCGCCGGAGGCAGGCCGACGCGGCGGTCACCATCATCGCCGCCTATCGCACCGACGACGTCTCGTCTGGTCTTGCGGGCTTGCGCTCCCGGCTGTTTCGCGATGGCTGGGACGACGAGATCGCGGTCGGCCCGCTCGCCAACGACGACCTGGTCCAACTCCTGCGGGAGTTGTCGGGGTCGAGAAGCCTCGTCGGCCGGCTCAGTCGGCGGCTCTATGAGGAGACCGACGGCAACCCTCTGTTCATCGTAGAAACGCTGCGGGAGTTGATCGACGCCGGCATCGTCCAGCGAGACGGCGGGCGTTGGCGACTGGCGAAAGAGGATGTGCCGCTCCCAGTGTCGCGCACGGTACGCGAGGTGATCGGGGCGCGTCTGGCCCGCTTGTCGGAAAACGCGCGCCAGTTGGCTGGGGCGGCGTCGGTGCTGGGACACGAGATCGAGTTTGACGTGATGGCGGCGGTTGCCGGTCAGAACGAGGGCGCGTTGCTCGATGCGCTCGACGAACTGCTGGCGGCCCAGATCCTCGCCGAGCGCGCCCAGGCTGGTGCGCCGCGCTATGGCTTCTCCCATGAGAAGATCCGCGAAGTGGTCTATCGCGACTTGAGCGCCGCCCGGCGCAGCCGGCTCCACGCCCGTGCTGGAGAGGCGATCGCCGGCCGCGCCGTTGGTCCCACGTCCGTTGCTGCCCAACTTGCCCGCCATTTTCGCGAGGCGCAGCGTCCCGCCGACGCGGCCGCCAACTTCGTCATCGCTGCCGACCATGCCCTGCGATCGTTCGCCTACGCCGAGGCCTGTGCCGCGCTGCTGGAGGCGATCGCCCTGCTCGATGGCCTGGGAGATGAGGAGACAATCCGCCGAACGCGCCTGCTCACCCGGCTGAAGTTGTCGCAAGCCGCCTTCTATGTCCGCCCTGGCGAGCTCTATGACTGGCTTGTTCCAGCCGAGGCGGATGCTCATGCTCTCGGCGACCCCAACTTGGAAGCCGCGGTGGCGCTTGCCCAGGCGAGTGCCCTGTACATCCGTGGGGACTTTCTGAATGCCACCGTCCGGCTCGACTCGCTGCTCAAGACGGCCGAGCGCACCGGCGAACCGATGCTGACGGTCCGGGCCCGGCACCTTCTTGGTCGGATTGCCGTCCTGCGCGGCGAGAGCCGGCGTGGCCGAGATCTCCTGCTCGGCGACGACGGCGCCGGTGTGATGAGCGAGAGCGAGTTGCTCGTCTCGCGTGACCTTGCCGCGGCAGCGCTGTCGGTCTTGGGTGAGTTCGAGCAGGCCGAAGCCGACGCGACCGCCGAACTCGCACGAGCCGAGGCAACCGGCGACCCGGCGACGGTCGCAGCGGCCTTGGTCTTTCTGGAGGCGATCTATCAGCATCGCGAGGATTGGCCGCGCACGGTCGAGGTTGGCCGGGCGGCAATCGCCCGCGCTCGCGACGCCGGCAATCGGATCTACGAGTACGACGCCTTGATCTTCCTCGGACCGGCGCTCGCTCATCTCGGCGACGATGCCGAGGCGCTGGAAGCGCAGCAAGCCGGGATCGAGATCGCTCGAACCTCCGGAATCGAACTGCTGCTCGGGCGGGCGTTGGCGTGGCTGACTGAGATCCACCGGCTCGCCGGGCGTCTGGTTGAGGCGCGCCAGGCCGCCGAGGAAGGGCGCCTTCTGGCCGTCCGCCAAGGCAACCCGATCGAGGAAGGGCTCAACGAGCGAGTGCTCGCCGAGATAGCGCTCGATGCCGGCGACTACGCTGCCGCGGAGCAATGGCTTGGCCGCGCCGAGACGCGCTTCGCCACGCTCGAGGCAAGGGTCGAACTCGGACGAGCCCAAACGGCTCTGGCCCGGCTCCAGGCGCTCGTCTCGCCGCTCGCACGCCGGCCGTCGGCGCGCTAGAGTTCAGCTGGGAGGCCGAATGCCACGCTGGCCCTGGAGCCGCTCGCGCCCGCCGATGCGAGAAGCAGACGTCTTGCGCGATATCGCGCCAGAAACCCGGCGCCAATATCGTGATCTCGATCTTGCCGCCATCGTCGCGCGCATCGATCGATTTTCCGTTTCTGTCGTCGATTCAGCGTGGACACGCCTCGAACAACATCGCAAGCGCCATCCCGACGCGACGGTTGGCGATCCCATCGTCGACGGCATCGTACGCGACAGCGCACTGGCAATCGTCAACTTCATCCGCCACCAATTGTATGACCCCGGCCTTCGCCAGCACCGGACGCTGGTAGCGCTCGAGGCGCAACACGCGCGCTGGCAGACGGTCGCCGCGGCCGACCCGGCCGTCCTGGGCGCTGCTGCCGCCGGGATCGAGCGGCTTCGTGCCGCTGCTGTCGTGTCGTCGGGCTAGCGACGACGAGGGAAGCCGAGGGTGCAACACGCGGGTTTTAGTTCTGCAAACGGCAGGACGGGCGACGGTCTGGCCGACCTGGATTCGCCATCTACTCGTACGCGCGCGTTTGCCGCACCCGAATTCGCCGCCGATCCTGGCCCATTCGCCGGGATCGTTCAAACCGTTCCGAGGCCGGTCGGATTGGGATTCTTGACATCGGTGAGATCGTCGGCGAGGCAGTCCTTGGTTGCACCATCGTTGGCACGGCGGGCTGGTTTCGCTCGACGGAGGTATGCGCTGCGACGGTAGAGGTGGAGGGGCGAGGTCACCCCTTCGAAGCAGACTCGACCATCGCAGGACATCAACTGGAACAGGCCAGGACGGCTTCTCTTCCTACGGCGAGACCACGCCCTTTTCCTGCGAGTTCTGTAAAGCGCACAATCAGACGATGACGGTGACGACGTTCGCCAAAAGGTAAGGCCATGCACCCAGACCTTCTGCGCCAGTTGAAGCGGATTGGTCTCGATGATCCGGCGACGATCCCGACCGCCGAGCAATGGGCTGCGCTGCTTAACCAGGTCAGCCGCGACTATGAGGGCTTCCAACGAGACCGCGCGGTCCGGGAGCAAACCCTAAGCGTTTCCGCGCACCCGATGGAGGATGTACTCGCCCAATTGCGGGCGGCCTCGGAAAGCCGGATGGCGGCCGAACGCGACCGGCTCCGGTCATTGGTGAGCGCTATCGGCGCGGGTTTGTGCACCCTCGATCGCGATGGCCGAATCCAGTCGCTCAATGCCGAGGGACAGCGGCTACTGCTTTGGACCGAGGACGAGGTGCGTGGCGAGCCGCTGCGGCAGCGTATCCTTGGCGCTCCTGATGGCTCGGCTCCTGCCGAGGCACTCGCCGATGCTCTGGCCGGCCGGCGAGCCGCGCGCGCGGTCGACGGGCGGCTTCTGCGTGCCGACGGGTCGACGGTGCCGGTCTCCTACGGGATCAACCCGCTCTTCGAGGATGGTGTGCCAGTCGGCGCCGCATTCGTCTTCGTCGATATCACCCCGATCGTTCAAACGAGGGAGGCGCTCCAGAGCCGCGATGCGATTCTCGAGGCCGTTTCGTATGCCGCCGGCCGGTTCCTGCGCGAGCCACCCTGGGAGCGTCATGCCCAGGACTTCCTGGCACGGCTCGGCCAGGCAACCGGGGTCAGCCGGGTCTACCTGTTCGAAAACCGACAGGCGATGGACGACGACATCATGGTCGACCAGCGCTTCGAATGGACCGCGCCCGGTGTCTCAGGCTTTGGATCGACCCTCGATGGACTGGCGCTTCGGAGCGCCGGGTTCGGGCGCTGGCTGGACGAATTTCGCCTTGGGCGCTCGGTCAGTGGGCCGGTGTCATCGTTCTTGGAGGAGGAGCAACCGTTGCTCCTCCAATCCGGCATCAAGTCGGTGCTGACCGTACCGATCTTCGCCGGCAACGACTGGTGGGGAACGATCGGGTTCGACGAGCGCCGACGTGAGCGCGACTGGCCGGCCGGCGTCGTCGACGCATTGACCGCCGCGGCCGGTGTCATTGGTGCGGCGATACGTTCCGAACGAAACGCCGCCGAGTTGCGTGCTCGCGAAAGTCAGTATCGCCTCGTCGTCGACAATGTCCGCGACGTCATCTTCCAGACCGACCCACAGGGCCGTTGGAGCTTTCTCAATCCCGCCTGGACGGCGATGACCGGCTTCTCGGTCGACGAGAGCCTCTCCCAGCCGGCTCGTTCCTTTCTCGCGGTCAGCGCCGAGGATGACGGCGAGGCGATCCGGCGTGTCAACCGGGGAGAAGTCGGCGAACTGAGCCGAGTGATGCGTTTTCGGACGCGTGACGGCGGGTCTCGCGTAGTCGATGCCTATTTGCGCCGGGTGACGTTCGAGGATGGAAGTTTTGCTGGCTTGGCCGGCGCCCTGCACGACATCACCGAGCAACGTGAAGCTGAGGATGCCTTGCGCCGCAGTGAGCAGTACTTTCGATCGCTCACCGACAATGCGATGGACCTGGTCATTATCGTCGACCCGACCGGCACGATCCGCTTCGCGAGCAACGCCGCCCGAGGGATCCTTGGCTTCACCCCGGCGGACCTCGTCGGTAGGAATGCCGCCCGACTGATCCATCCCGATGACCTCGTCGTCACCGGCGAGTTGCTGGCAGACGTGACCGCCGGGCGCAGTCAGATCGGCCGGCTCGCGTTTCGAGTTCGTCACCAGGATGGCCACTACTGCATGCTCGAAGCCAGCGCAACCAATCTGCTCGACGACGAGACCGTTCGCGGCATCGTGGTCAATGCACGTGATATCAGCGAGCGTGTCGTCGCCGAGCAAGAGCTTCGTCGGCGCAACGAGGTGTTGGCGGCGCTGCACGAGTCGGCGCTCGACTTGATCAATCGCCGTAACCTCGACGACGTGTTGCGCGCCATCGTCGACCGGGCCGGTGCGCCGTTTGCCACCGTCGACGGCTTTATCCATCTGGTGGCGCCGACGCACGACCACATGTCGATGCGGGTTGGTACCGGGGTGTTCGAGCCACTTCAGGGCCGACGGATCGAATTGCACGAAGGCGTGGCCGGGCGAGCCTGGGCGACGGCGGCTCCGTTCGTTGTGAATGACTACGAGCATTGGGACGGTGCGCTTCAGCATGAAAGACGGGTCGAAGTGTTCGACTCGCTCGTCGGGATGCCGCTGCTGTCGGGCAACGACGTGGTCGGCGTGTTGGGACTTGCCCAACGGCCGGGCAAGCCGCCGTTTACCGAGGCTGATATCGAGATCTTGAGCCTTTTCGCTCAGTTGGCCTCGATTGTGCTCGACAATGTCCGGCTCTATGCCCAGGCCAAGGAGGAGATCGACGAGCGCGAGCAGGCGGCCGAGGCCTTGCGGCGGAGCGAGGGGCAGGTCCGCGCCCTGCTCGACGCGATCCCCGACCTGATGCTCCAGATTTCCAACGATGGCGTCTTTCTGGATTACAAGCCGGGCCGTGCTGAGGCTCAATCAGCGCCACGGGAGTGGGTGGTTGGTCGCAGTGTTTGGGATGTCTTTCCCGCCGATCGCGCGGCGGCCTTCTTGCAACACGTCCACCGAGCGAGCGCCACCGGCGGACCACAGGTTCTTGAGTTCTCGTTTCAGGCGGGCGGCAAGACGTACGACCGCGAGGCGCGGTTCGTCAAGAGCGGCGACCAGGAAGTCGTCACTCTCATCCGCGATATCACCGAGCGCAAGAAAGTCGAACGGCTGAAGAACGAGTTTGTCTCGACGGTTAGCCATGAACTGCGTACGCCTCTGACGTCGATCCGTGGCTCTCTTGGACTGCTCAACGGCGGTATTGGCGGAGAGATCCCCGCCTCGGCGCGCGCACTCGTCGAGATTGCCTTCAGCAACAGCGAGCGGCTGGTTCGTCTGATCGGTGACATCCTTGATGTGGAGAAGATCGAGTCGGGCAAAGTCGAATTCGAGCGCGTTCCGCTGAACCTGATGGAACTGGTCGAGGCGGCGGTCGCCGCCAACGAAGGCTACGCCGCCGAGTTCGGGGTCAGCTTGGCTCTCGTTGAGCGCACCGACGAGGCGGTCGTCCATGGTGATCACGATCGGCTGATGCAAGTGATGGCTAACCTTCTCTCGAATGCTGCGAAGTTCTCGCCAGCGGGGGAGCGGGTCGACGTGGCGGTCGGGCGTGGCGATGGAATGATCCGCGTAACGGTCACCAATCGCGGTCCCGGGATCCCGACCGAGTTCCATGATCGGGTGTTTCAGAGATTCGCCCAGGCCGATACCTCCGATAGTCGGCAGAAGGGCGGCACCGGACTGGGCCTGTCGATCTCGAAGGCGATCGTCGATCGCCTCGGTGGGTCGATCGGCTTCAAATCCGAACCTGGTGAAACCAGCTTCTGGTTCGAACTCACCGACGCGGCGGCGTCGGCACGGGAAGCGGCTCCACCGGTCGGCAATGTGCTGGTCTGCGAGGACGACCCCGACGTCGCGATGGTCTTACGGTTCTTGCTCCAGGTGGCCGGCTTTGCGGTCGATGCAGCCCATACGGCGGCCGACGCGCGCCGGTTGCTCCAGCAACGGTCCTACCTCGCGATGACCCTCGACCTGATGTTGCCGGACGCCGACGGGATCGCCCTGATCCGCGAACTGCGCGCCGACCCCAAGACCGCCGACCTGCCGATCGTCGTCGTCTCGGTCCAGGCCGAGCGCGGCCACGACGATCTCAACGGCGATGCAGTGGAGATCTTCGATTGGATCGGCAAGCCAATCGATCATGAGCGGTTGGTCGCGGCGGTGCGCCAGGCGGCACGGCGAGCCGAGCGACGGATGCCGCGAGTGTTGCACGTCGAGGATGATCCGGCGGTTCGGGCGTTGGTCCGCGCCGTATTGGAAGGGACTGCCGAAACCGAGGATGCCGGGTCGGTCGCCGAGGCGGCAGACGCGTTGGCCGACGGTGGCTATGATCTCGTCATCCTCGACCAGGAGTTGGGCGATGGCAAGGGAATTGAGTTGCTTCCCCAGGTCGCCCACGCCTCGAGGTTGCCGGTCGTGCTCTTCACCGCCCACGAGATCGATCCCGATACCGCCCGCCAGTTTGCAGCCACCCTCGTCAAGGCGCGGACCTCTAATGCCCAACTGCTCGAAACGATCCGCGGCTTGATCGGGAAGTCGGTCGCCGAGTCGGGCAATGAAGACCGGAGCGGCGGACCTGCGGAGGGATGATGGGGGCGCTAGCCAAGATCCTGATGATCGAAGACGAGCCCGATATCCGGCAGGTCGCAAAGCTCGCGCTCGAAGCGGTGGGCGGCTTTCTGGTCGATCTCGCTGGCTCCGGTCCAGAAGGCGTTGCGGCGGCCCAACGTTCGCGTCCCGACCTCATTTTGCTTGACGTCATGATGCCTGGAATGGACGGTCTGGAGACTCTGGCCGCCTTGCGCGCTGCTGGCGAAGAGGCGCCAGTCGTTTTCATGACCGCGAAGGTGCAACGCCATGAGGTCGAGCGGTACCGGGCTCTCGGTGCGCTCGACGTGATCTCCAAGCCGTTCGACCCGATGACCCTCAGCGCCAAGGTGCGACTCATTTGGGAGAGCGCCAGTGTCCAGTGAACCGGAGCCGACGCTTCAATCCCGGCTGGACGCGTTACGTCGTGGCTACCTCAGCGAACTCCCTCGCCGACTGCGCGAGATCGAGCAGGCTCGGGCGGTGGTCTGGCCCGGCGACCTCGGGGCGCTCGAGCGGTTGCGTTATCACATTCATAAGCTTTCCGGGTCGGGCGCCGTCTTTGGCTGCCCGGAGGTCAGCGCCGCCGCGAGCGCAATCGAGCGGCGGCTCGACGAGGCGATCGCCCTTGGCCAGATCACCGCTCGCGACTTCGCCGCCCTCGATGCCGACTTTGCTGGGCTGGCTCGCGCCTGCGCCGGTTATTTCAGCTGATCGAGCGCCGACAGCACCAGGTTTAGTGTGAGATCGTCCATCTTGCCGTCCGGCGCACGCCGGATAATCACCCGCGGCCCACGCGGCGCCCAAACCGTTGGGTCGGTTGGTCCAAACAGGGAAACCAATGGCGCCCCAACCGCCGCCGCCAGGTGAGCTGGCCCCGAATCGTTGGCGACCACGGCGGCTGCGCCAGCCAGCCCGGCCGGCAGCAGCCGCAATGGCAGGTCGTCCACGACCGGGAGAGCCGGCAGCAACGCCCGTAGTATCGCCAACGGTTCGGTATCGGCGGGACCGCCGATTGCCGCAACCGGGCCGCTGATCCGGCCTGCCAGGGCGGCGAACCGTTCGACTGGCCAGCGCTTGGCGTTGCTTCCCGCGCCGGGCAGCAGGATTGTCCCGGCTGACGTCACGCCGCGAGCAGCCAGAGCCGCCGCCGCTTCGTCGCGACACGGTTCTGGGACAGGAAGTTCGACCAATGCGCCGGGCGTCGCGTCGACCGTCGTCAGCAGATGATCGACGACGTGGACCGGTCCTGCTGGCAAGGAAGGAGCGACGACTAGCGGACTGATGCCGAGGCGGCGAAGTGCGGCGACGACGCGTGCGGGCGAGCGTAACCAGACAACCGCCCCGGCGAGCGGACCGGCTGCTTCGAGAAATGCGGCATCGTGGCGCCCGCTGGGATCGAAGAGTGCAGCCGCTTCTGGGCTTTCGACACCGATCAGCCGATCGACCACGCCCTCGAGCAGGGTCAAGGCCGGCATCGAGCCCACCAGGACGACTCGTCCGAAGCGTCGGCGCAGGCTCGCGAGCGCCGGCACGGCCAGGATGGTGTCGCCGATCGCGCCGAGCCGAACAACCAGACAGCCCTGCTTGCTCATCTGCTTGACAGTCGATGGGTTGCCCGGTATACAAGACATCGACCGTGGAGGACGGCACGCTCCTGAGCCATCGGCGTGGCTCGGCGGGCCCAATTGGAGGGGGACATGTCGCTTTCTGGTGACGGCATGGTGGCCTGGGAGCGCCTCCAGCGGCTGTTCGTGCAGACGCGGCTTGCGCTCCGAGAATACCTTGAGTTCGATGGCGACGTCGATCCGGCTCGAGTCAGCTTTCTGGCCACCGAGACCCTCAGCCACGTCGAGAGCGTGCAGCAGGGATTTCGCCAGACCGCCCGAGCGTCCGAGGCAAGCCTGATGGAGTGGCGTGCGGTGTTGCGCCCGGCTGAGTTGATCGATTGTTCAGCCAGCCCAGACAGCCGCGGTCGGCGGCTGGCAGCAGTTGGGGCGGTGGCGATCGAGGCGATCAACCATGCCCGCGTTGTCCTCGGCCTGGTGCCGGCAATACCGGCTGAGGCGGTTTCTTTTCCGGGCGTACCGAGCTATCGCGATATCCCAGTGCCGCATTCGCCAGCCGGGCTGACCAGCCGGCTGGATGAGATCGAACGAGCGATCTGGCAGGTCGCGTCCCACCGGCCGGCGGAACGCGCCGAATTTCGTCGAGTTTATGCGTTCTTTGAGGCGGGTAGTGTTCTTGGCGCGCCAGGCTGGTTGCGCGGCCCGGCCTAGCTGGCGAGGGCCCGAATCTCAGCGGGCGTGGTGTTTGGGCGGTCGCTTGGCCGTGAGACGATCCGGGCGAACGGTCGGGTTCCTCCTTCGCCATCCCAGCAGCGTAACGCCAGGCGCTTCTCAAACATTTTGGCGAAGAACGCCTCCCAGCCGATCGGCTCAAGCCGACCTACCATTTGGCCAGGAAACCAGATCCGGATCAAGCCGGGATCTTCGCCAGACGAGGTACCAGCCAGGCGAGCCGGCCGACCGCCATGCTGCTCGACCCAGGCGCGAATGTCGTCGTGTTCTTCGAGGACGAAGCCCTCGCCGCGACGGCGCCATCGATACACTGAGACCTCCCGTGCGACCGAGAACGACCCGCCTGAGCTTAGCCGGTCGCCGGGTGGGCTACGTACGTATTCTGAGGGATTTCCAGCGTTGGCGGGAGGGTGCGCCCGGCCGGCGACCGGGCCGGCACTCGCCGGTCACACGGCCGGGACTGAGTCGTTCAACGGGCCACGTGATGGGACGTTACAATGGCCGCCACCTGAGGCGAGAGAGCGCCATGGATGGTGAAGTGCGCGCCGCGATCCGGGAGTTTCTGAACTCCGGCAAAGCCGCGAGTTTCTTGATTACGCTCCAGGCCAGCGGCCGGCCGTATACGACTCAGGTCAGCGCGGTCGCCGACCCGGACTTCAGCATCCGGGTCCGCACCAACCGGCAGGCGCTCAAAGCGCGTCACGTCCGGTCCAATCCGACGGTCAGCGTGCTTTTCGTCGAACGTAAGGACGGGCCGCAGCGAAACGTCCTGATCCAGGGCGACGCGTTGCTGATCGATGATCCCCGCGAGGTCGACGATTTCTTCGAGACAATCGCTCGCCGCAACGGGATCAAGATCGACCGCGACTCTCCACGGATGGTGGATAGCCAGATCTTGCAGATCCGGCCGGCCTTTCTGCGCGCCGAAGGGTTCGATCCACGCCAGTTTGGCCGAGTGACCTTCGAACGGCTTTCCTAAGCGGCCCAGTTCGCAGGTGGACCGTCGCGGACCGGTCCTGAGACCGCCTTGTTTGAACGTGCCGAGTTGTTCGGCACCCTGTCGTTGCGAGCCGATGCAGCCGGTTTGGTCCTTCCGAGGCGGACGAGGTGAGCATCTCGTCGGGTCGTCAGGTCTTGAGCGCGATCGGTCGGGCGCCTCGCCGGAATGCCGCCGTACTCGTAGTCGGCACGCTCGCGCCGAAGAGGCTGAGGGGGAAGGGCCTGGTCACCGGTCGAATGGCTCCGGGATGGGCGGTTAGGCCATCGCCCCGGAGCGACCCCGCCGCCGCCGTTCCTCGTCCTCGAGTGGTTCGTCGCCGATCACCTCGGATGCGATGAGCGCCGCCAGATCGTCGTCGGTCAGTCCGAGCAAGCCTTTGAGCACCTCGGCGTTGTGCTGACCGTAGGTCGGAGCGGCACGATATTCAAGCGGTTGGGAGACGCTCAGGCGAACCGCCTGCACGGGGTGAGGGTAGACGCCGCATTCGGGATGATCGAGGTCGGTGAAGAACCGCCGGGCGTGCAGTTGCGGGTCGGCCAGCACCTCGCCGTACTGCTGGGTCGGTTCAGCAGCGATACCGGCGGCCTGGAGGCGGTCGGCAACGTCGTGCTTGTTCAGAGGCGCGGTCCATTCGCCGATCAGTCGGTCGATCTCGTCGCGGGCAACCCGTCTGGCGGGGGCGCTCGCAAACCGCTCTCCGAGATCCGGTCGGCCGATCACCTCGAAGAGACGAAGCGCTTCGGCGTCGTTGGTTGTGCAGATCGCGACCCAGGCGTCCTCGCCTGCGCAGGGGTAAAGGTTCCAAGGGACGTGGTTCGGGTCGTAGTTCCCGTGCGGAACCGGCTGGCGTCCGTTGAAGGTGAACTCGGCGAATGCTTCCGGAAGGAGCGCCGGCATTGCCTCCGACAGGGCGAGTTCGATGTATTGACCCTGTCCCGTCTTGCGCCGATGAAACAGCGCAGCGACGACCGCGAACGCCCCGCTGATTGCTGCGATGGGATCACCGTAGGTGCCGCCCGGTTCGGGTTCGTCGTCGCCTTCGTAGTTGAGAAGCAGCCCGTGGCCGGCGATGGCCGTGACCTGGTTGCCCCAGGCGGTGTAGTCGCGATACGGCCCGGTCGTGCCAAAGGCGGGTAGCGAAACCTGGATCAGGTCGGGGCGGATCGTTCTGAGATGGTCATAATCGACACCGAAGCGGGTCGTCGTGCCAGCCTTGTAATTGTCTACCACCACGTCGCAGGACTTGACGAGCTCTTTGAACAGACGAACGCCTTCGGGGTCGGCGAGGTTGAGGGTGATGCCGAGCTTGTTCTTGTTGAACTCGTTGTACTGGGAGTTGCGCTCCCAGGGCCGTTTGCCGGGATCATTGTTTGGCATGTTGCCGGAGGCGCCCCAGGCCCACTTGCTCCAGCCACGGTGGGTGTCGAGATACTGGATCGATTCGACGTGGATGACCTCCGCGCCGACCTCGGCGAGGTAGGCAGTCATCCGGGTCCCTGCCCAGGCGGTGGTGTAGTCCAGAATGCGGATGCCGCGCAGTGCGCCTGGGATGTCGGTGAGCAGTTTCACCCGGTCGCTCCTTCGGCGCGAAGCGCCAGCAGATCTTCGGCGTGATACCCCAATTCGCCCTGAAGGATCTCCTCGGCGTGCTGGTCGAGCAGAGGAGCTGGGCGGCGGAGTTCCCAGGGAGTTTCGGTCAGGATTGCCGGTGGGCCGGTCAGCGTAATCGTCCCGAGTACCGGATGAACCATCGTCCGGAAGTAGTTGCGCGCAACATACTGCGGGTCCTCGAGGACTTCTTCGATTGTCTTGAATGGCGCGATCGGCACACCGAACTGCTGAGCGATATCGAACACTTCCTGTTTCGTATGGCTGAGAAACCAGGGCAGGAATGCGACTTCGAGTTCTTCGAGGCGCTCCATCCGGCCGCGCTGGATCGCGAGGTCTGGGTCTCGGGCGTAGTCCTCCTGGTCGGCCATCCGGCAAAAGCGCGGCCATTGCAGGTCGGTCACCAGCAGGGAGACATACCCGTCGATCACCGGAAGGATCACCGGCGGAAAGCGTAACGGCCGACGGCCAGTCCGGGTGCGTCCTCCGCCGTTCCAATAAGCAATGCTTAGCATCGCCTGATCGGAGATCATGACTGCTGCTTCGTAGATCGAGGCATCGACCGTTTGACCGATGCCGGTGCTGCCCGCGTGATACAACGCCACCATCGTTCCCCAGGCAGCGTGCAGCCCGCCAACGAACTCGGTCTGGCGGCCGGCGTATTTGACCGGTTCACGGTCCGGCTCACCGGAGGCGATGATGAAGCTGGATCGGGTCGCCAAGGTCAGGTCGGTCGCCTTGCGGCCGGCGGCCGGGCCCTCCTGTCCAAAGGGCGTGACCGACGTCAGGACAACCGCCGGATTGACCGCCGAAAGATCCTCCCAGCCGAGCCCCCAACCCGCCATCGTGCCGGGCGGGAAGTTTTCGACCACCGCGTCGGCGTTGGCTGCCAGCTTCAGGATGATCTCACGACCGCTCGGTGTCGATGGATCAACCACGACCGAGCGCTTGTTGGTGTTGAGATGGACGAACATGCCGCTCTTCTCAGGATGTGGGAGGTCGCCGGGAAAGGGACCAATCCGTCGGGCGGGGTCGCCGCCGGGGCGTTCGATCTTGATAACGTCGGCGCCAAAATCAGCAAGTTGTTTGGTCGCGAACGGCCCGGCGATTCCTTCGGTCAGGTCGATCACCCGGACCCCGTCGAGTGGGCCGGCCATAGGGAAGCTTCCTCCAGCGAATAGCCCGACCATACGCAACCATTCGCTGCGCGTCAAGCCGTCGCACAAATTGGCAGGAATGCAGGGTAGTGGAGAGGATCTGATGCGGCGTAGCTGAGATTGGCGTACCTTGCGCACGACGCGACCCCCTCCCGATCTCGATCGGTGATTTCTCCATCGGCTCTCGGTAGAAGGAAGGCGAGAATCGGTGGTGTTGGACGCATCTTGCCGGGGATGGCTGTGGAATCAGACGCCGCATCTCGGCCACCCGGAAGCGGTCTTCCGGGCAACGAGCGAGGACGGACACTGCCGCCGATCCCGTTCTCTTGATCTCGCGGCTCGACGAGGTGGTTAGCCCGAACGTCGGGGAGGCAGGCGCCCGCGCAAGGCAGCGACACTATCATGGCGTTGGCGACCCTTTTTCGGCGCTCGGCGTCCGCGCCATCTCGATCAACCCGGCCAGGTGCTCTCCGTCGCGCGAACGCTTCAACCCGGAACTGGTGCGCTCGCGGCAGGACACCGTGCGGATGCCCCCCCTTCTTTGTATACTCTTGCCAGACACCCGCCGCCAGGGCGGGCTGGAGGGAAGTGCCGTGCCGATCTCGGACAATGTGGCGATTATTGGCGTTGGGGTCACCAAGTTTGGCGAACTCTTCGAGCAAAGCTACACCGATCTGCTGATCGATGCCGCCTACGAGGCGTACGCGGACGCCGGCATCGACCCGGGCGAGATCGAAGCAGCCTGGCTTGGTACAGCCTTCCCACAACTCAATGCCCTGCTTGGCGACGACGGAAGCTCACTCACCGACCCGCTCAACCTGCCGAACATTCCGGTCACTCGTGTTGCAAACCTGTGCGCCACTGGTATGGAAGCGGTTCGGGCCGCCGCGATGGCGGTTGCCGCCGGTGAGTACAACATGGTGCTTGCGCTTGGCGTCGAAAAGATGCGCGAGGTTAGCCCGCGCGGGTCGCTGGTCGCCCGCCACATCACCGAGACGCATCCGATGCTCACCAAAGGACGCACCGCCCCCGGGATGTTTGCCGTGCTCGCCAACCGGTACTTCGAAGAGTACGGCTACGACAAGGGCACCCTGGCCAAGATCGCCGTCAAGAACCACTACAACGGTTCACTCAACGACCGCGCTCACTTCCGCAAGCCGATTACCGAGGACCAGGTCGTCAAGGCGCCGTTGGTCGCCGACCCGCTTGGGCTTTTCGATTGCTGTCCGACGACCGATGGGGCGGCCGCGGTCATTCTGACCACCAAGGAGATCGCCGAGCGGCTCAAGAAGGATTACGTCCTGATCAAGGGCGCGGGAGTGGCGTCCTGGGGTGGGTATTTCTCGGTCCAGTATCGGCCGGACTTCGATTTCCTCGGCTTCCCGGCAACCCGAGCCGCGGCCGCCCAGGCCTACCGCCAGGCCGGTATCTCCGACCCACGCGAGCAGATCGACGTCGCCGAGTGCCACGACTGCTTCACGATCACCGAGATCCTCAACTATGAAGACCTTGGTTTCTGCGAGCGCGGCGAAGGCGGGAAGTTGATCGTCGAAGGGGTCACTACCCTCGAGGGCGGCCTGCCCGTGAACGTCTCTGGCGGGTTGAAGGCGACCGGCCACCCGGTTGGGGCAACCGGCGTCCGAATGATCGGCGAGATCACCAATCAGATCCGTGGTCGCCAAGGCAAGCGTCAGGTGGCCAATGCCAAGACCGGTCTCGCCCATACCCTTGGCGGGCCCGGTGTCATCTCATGTGTGATGGTCCTCGGACGATAAACCCCAGCACACCACCCGGGGCGCTGCTCTGCCGCCTGGTCGGCGTCGGCGCCTCGGGCCAGTAGGTTTCTGGCGCGGTGGGCGTCTCTCTCCGGCATGACCGGCGGTCCTTGATCGAGACGACAACCATCGTCAGCGCTCCGCCGGCAGAGACGGCCTTCGGCGGCTTGCTTGGAGGAGAGCCCTCGCCCTACGCTTAGCCGCAACCGAACGTTTCTGGGGGCGTATGCTCGACGAAGCGATTGCCCACGCCGACGCCCGGGCGGCGCGCTATTTCAACCGCGAACTGAGCTGGCTCCAGTTCGATGAACGCGTCCTCAACGAAGCGGTTCGCCAGCGCCATCCGCTGCTGGAGCGGGTCAAGTTCGTCGCCATTTCCGACACCAACCTCGACGAGTTCATGATGGTCCGGGTGTCCGGCCTGCACGAACAGGTTCAGGCCGGCATTACCGAACCCGCGCCGGATGGGATGTCCCCGGACGAGCAACTTGCCGTCATCAGGCCGGCGATCCAGCGGTTGATGGATGCGCAGCGCGCTTGCCTGAGCGTGGAGTTGCTTCCGGCGTTGGAGGCAGCCGGTGTCCGGCTGACCACGCTCGACCAGATCGGCCCTGAAGGCCGCGCTGCCCTCGATCGCACATTCGAACGGGATGTCTTTCCTGTCTGCACTCCGCTCGGCTTCGACCCTGGCCACCCCTTTCCCTTCATTTCAAACCTTTCGGTCAGCCTGGCCGTCGTCCTCGACGACCCGGAAGGAAACCGGCGCTTCGCACGCGTCAAGATCCCAACCGTCCTGCCACGTCTGATTCCCGCACCCAGTGGGCGAAACACTGCTTGGGTCTGGCTCGATGAGTTGATCGTGGCCAACCTGGACAAACTGTTTCCCGGCATGGTGATCCGTGAGGTGCACCCGTTCCGCGTCATTCGCGACGCCGATGTCCAGATCCAGGACCTCGAGGCGGGCGACCTGCTCGAATCGGTCCAGGCAAGCCTCGAACGCCGCCGGTTCGGCTCGGTCGTCGCGCTTCAGCTCAACTCGACGATGCCTCACTATTTGCGGACCCTGCTGATCGAGAAGCTGCCGGTCGACCCGGCGGATGTCTACGTCGTAGACGGTCCGCTCGGGCTCGGCGCTTTGATGGAGTTGACCAAGATCCAACGCCCCGACCTGAAGGACAGTCCCTTCCACCCGCGCACACCGCCGTTGCTGCGTGAGAGCGACATTTTCTCGGTGATCCGCGACCACGACCTGCTGCTCCACCATCCCTTCGATTCCTTTGACCCGATTGTCGAATTGCTCCAGCAGGCCGCATCCGACCCGTCCGTACTGGCAGTGAAGCAAACCCTCTATCGCGTCGGGGCACACTCTCCGGTCGTCGAAGCGCTGCTGCGGGCTGCTGATCGCGGCAAACAGGTCGCGGTGCTGGTCGAGCTTAAGGCGCGGTTCGACGAAGAGAACAGCATCGAGTGGGCGCGTGCGTTGGAGCGGGCCGGGGTGCACGTCACCTATGGACTGCTCGGCCTGAAGACCCACGGAAAGCTGCTCCTGATCGTTCGGCGCGACCGCGAAGGGCTTCGCCGCTACGTCCACGTTGGCACCGGGAATTACAACCCGTCGACGGCCCGGCTCTATACCGACCTGGGCCTCCTCACCTGTCGGACGGAGTTAGCGGCCGACGTTTCGGAACTGTTCAACTTCCTCACCGGGTACTCTCGCCAGACCAGCTATCGCAAGCTCTTGGTCGCCCCGTATTCGATCCGCAAAGGGATCGTCGATCGGATCGAGCGCGAGATCGCGGTTCACCAGCGTGAGGGCGGTGGCCGGATCATCATGAAGATGAACCAACTGGTTGATGGACCCTGCGTCGATGCGCTCGGACGCGCTGCCGAAGCCGGCGTGGAGGTCGATCTGCTCGTACGCGGGATTAACGTCCTACGGCGCGACCGGCCGGAGATCGCCGCGAGGTTGCGCGTCCAGAGCGTCCTCGGCCGTTTCCTCGAGCACACGAGGATCTTCTACTACCGCAACGGCGGGGCCGACGAGGTGCTGCTGGGGAGCGCGGACCTGATGCCGCGTAACCTCGACCACCGTGTTGAGGTGCTTGCCCCGATCGACGATCCGGAGTTGCGTCGGATTGTCCGTGACGAGATCCTCGGTCAGTATCTGCGCGACCAGGCGGGCAGCTACTTCCTCGATACCGACGGTCAGTACCTTCGACCTGATGGTGGTTTCGACGTACAGGCCGAACTGCTGCGCCAGAGCGCAACCGAAGACCCCACCGTCACCCCGTTGACGGGTGCGCTCGCGCTCATCCACCGCGACGACCTCGAGTAGGGCGCGCTTGCTGCTGGGCCGGGTATCATGGGCTCATCATCTACCTCGGAGGACCTATGTACGACCCGATCATCCTGACCTTGGACGGGTCGGAGCTGGCGGAGCTGGCCATTCCTCATGCCGTCGCTCTGGCGAAACAATTTGGAGCACACCTGATCGCGTTGCGGGTCGTACCGCCGGTCGTCCAGCCGCTCGATGCCGGCTACGGGATTACTGCGCCCTATGGCTATGAGAAGATCATCGAGGCCGAGACCGAAGGCGCACTGCAGTATCTAGCCGAAGCGACGGCGCCGATCCAGGCCGACGGGGTCGCCGTTGAGAGCGTCGCTCCGCTCGGCGAGCCGGCAACGGCAATCCTCGACACCGCCCACGAACGCAAGGCAGGGTTGATCGTCATGGCGACCCACGGCCGTAGCGGGTTCGGCCGCTTGTTCTTTGGCAGCGTCGCCGATCGGGTGTTGCGCGAGTCGGACATCCCGATCATGCTGATCCGGGTTCACCAGCCGGCCGGCAGCGCAGCCGAAAAGTCCTAACTCCGGCCCGGGCGGGGTAGGGAAAGCTCCTATTCCTGGCGGTAGTTGAAGACCCTTACACTGCCGCCGTGAACGCGCCGCGCCCAATTTCCTCTCGATCCTCATCGCTCGGCGGCGCACGCCGGCCCCAGTCGTCTCGCCTGGTTCGGACGATGCTGGCGGCTGGGAGCGCCGGTGCCTGCCTGGCTCTCGTGCTTGGTGGCCTGCTTGGTGGCGACCTGCCCGCCTCCGGCATCGCTATCGTTGTGCTCGCTGGCCTCGCGGTGCTGCTCGGGGTTGCCGCCATTCGCATCCAGTCCGACACGTCGCCGGTCGAGCCGTCCGGCAGCCTCTCATACCGCGAGATCATCGACGCAATCGGTCAGCCAATGGTGATTGTCGACCCAGGCGGCACGGTTCTGGCCGCCAACACGATCGCCCTCGTTCAGCTTGGCTACCCGCGCGATCGGCTCGAAGGATCACCTGTCGCGACGTTGCTGCCCGACTTCGCCTCACTCGCCCGCCGACAAGCCGAAACCTATCGCACCAATCCGATCGGCCTGAGCCTGACCACCCAGCCAAACACCACCGCCCGGCTGTCATCCGGAAGGCTGGTTCCGGCGGTCGCGAGCATCGCGCGGTCATCGGACGGGCTACTGTTGGTGACCGTCCGCGACGTTGCTGCCGCCCAGGCCGGTCTCCGTCGTCGACAGTTCCTGCGCGATGCGCGCGACCTTCTGTCCAATTCGCTTGATTATGAGGAAACCGTCCAGACGATCGCCCGCCTCGCGACCACCGCTCTCGCCGAGTGGTGCGCCATCCATGTGCGGGACCCCGACGGGACGATTCGGCGCATCGCCCTCGCGCGCTCGCCAGGGGAGCCGACTCACCTCGACCGAGATGACCTGCCGCTCGAACCGACGGTTCCACTCGGCGTCGTCGAGGTCATTCGGAGCGCCAAGTCGGAGTTATACCATCAGGTGCCCGACTTGCTTCTGCGCACCTGGGCTCGGACAACCATCACCGATCCAACCCGCCCCGAATCCGCGATTGTCGTTCCTCTCGTCGCACGGGGAGTGCCGATCGGCGCCCTTTCGCTCGCCGCAACCAGCCGCCGACTGGACACCAACGACCTCGGCGTCGCCGAATCGCTCGCCAGCCTCGCGGCTTCGGCGTTGGACAGCGCCGCGCTCGTGCGCGCCCTGCGCGAGGCGGTTGCCTCGAGGGAGGAGAGCCTCGCACACCTCGATACCATCATGCGGACGGCGCCAGTCGGGCTTCTGTTCTGCAATCCCGACCTCGCGGTTGCCGACTTGAACGTCCGCGCCGCCGAACTGCTTGCGCCGGACGGTTGGCCGGCCGACCACCGGGACGGTCATCTCCGTGGAGCGCTTGGTCGGTTGATCGAAGAGCAGGTCCGCCAGGTTTTCGAGACGGGGTTGGCGATCCACGATATCGAACTTGAGCCCATCGGCGAAGGCGCCCGCCGAAGCGTCATCGCGAGCCTCTATCCGGTCCTGCGTGACCGCTCGGTCGTGCAGGTCGGGGGAGTGCTGGTCGACAATACCCAACGGCGCGACGCCGAGGAACTTCTTGTCTACCGTCTCGAGTTCGAGCAATTGTTGGCGGCGGTCTCGACGCAGTTTATCAACCTTCCGCAGGACCGCCTTGACGAAGGGCTCGCCGATTTGTTGCGCAGCGTCGGTGGCTTTCTCGGCGTCGATCGGGCGGCGGTGGCACTCTTCGCCGATGGCGGCGAGGCGGCGGAGATCCGCTACCACTGGCAGACAGACGGTCCGGCCGCTGCGGTCTGGGAGCCACGATTTGCCACCTCGGACTTCCCCTGGATCCTTGACCGGCTACGGGCGTTTGAGCCAGTACAAGCCTCCCGCCTCGAGGAGATCGACGCCGAGGTGGAGCGCGGTCTCCTTGGGGCAGCCGGCGTTCGTTCGTTTCTGGCGGTGCCATTGGTTGCGCGCGGCCAGGCGATCGGTCTCCTCAGCGTTGCCACCGTCGACCAGACCATCGACTGGACGACCCTCGACGTCGGGTTTCTTCATCTGGTCGGAGTGCTGGTGGTGAGCGCGCTTGAGCGCAAGCGTGGCGATGCGCTTCAACGTGAGGCTGAGCGTCTCGAAGGGATCGATCTGGCGGCACGAGAAATGGCCCACCTGATCAACAACGATTTGACCGGTGCAATTGGCGTCTTCGAACTCCTTCTGGCGTCACCAGAAAGCGTCACTCGGTACGAGCCGCTAGTGCGTGGAGCGCTCGGCAATCTGCTGCGCGCAGCCGACCATCTTCAGCAGTTCCAGTCGGTCGCGCGGGTGGAGACGAAGGAAACCGCCGTCGGTCCCGCCCTCGATCTCACCCGATCGGTCGGCGCCCAACCACGCTAGAACGGTCCGCTCGTCCCATACCAGAACCCTCCCGTTACGCCGCGCAGAAGATACCGGACCGCCTCCGGAGACTGATCGTCAGGCAAACGGAGAAGATCGCTCGCCGATGAGTCCAGCCCGAAAGTGGCGCTGGCTGCACGAACGAGATTCCTCGGGGGGACGGTGGCCGGCTTGGTCAGGCCCGAAGGTAGGCCATCTGCAGGCGGGGCGGGGGCGTGCCGTACAATCAGGGACGAGGTTCCGCATGTTTGAATCCCTGTCGGACAAGCTTCAAGACGTCTTCCGCCGGCTTTCGAGCAAAGGCCGACTCGACGAGCGCGACATCGACGAGGCGATGAAGGAAGTTCGCCGCGCGCTGCTCGAGGCCGACGTCAACTTCAAGGTGGTCCGCCAATTCGAAGCGCGCGTCAAGGAACGGGCCATCGGCGCGGAAGTGCTACAAAGCCTCACGCCGGCCCAACAGGTGATCAAGATCGTCCATGAGGAGTTGGTGACGATGCTCGGCGGCGGCAATAGCCGGCTCGAGATGGCGTCCCAGCCGCCCACCATCGTGATGATGGTCGGGCTTCAAGGCTCAGGGAAGACGACCACCGCCGCCAAACTCGGGCTGCAGCTTCGGCGCGCCGGCCAGCGGCCGCTTCTGGTTGCCGCTGACGTCCGGCGCCCCGCGGCGATCGACCAACTCGTCGCCCTCGGCAAGCAACTCGACGTTCCGGTCCACCACGAAGCGCCATCCGTTGGCGCGGTTGCCATCTGCAAGAACGCCCTGCGCCAAGCACGCGAGATCAATGCCAGCCACGTCATCCTCGATACCGCCGGCCGGCTCACAATCGACGACGAGATGATGAAAGAGGTCGTGGCGATCCGCGACCAGCTTCGGCCAAACGAGACGCTACTGGTTGCCGACGCGATGACCGGTCAGGACGCGGTTCGGACTGCTGAAGCATTTAACGAACGGGTCGGGCTGAGCGGGCTGATCCTGACCAAGGTCGATGGTGATGCGCGGGGCGGTGCGGCGCTCTCAATCCGGTCGGTGACCGGTGTACCGATCAAGTTTCTCGGCGTCGGCGAGAAGGCGGACGCCCTCGAGCCGTTCCACCCCGACCGGCTGGCATCGCGAATACTCGGGATGGGCGACGTTCTGACGTTGATCGAACGCGCCCAGCAGACCTTTGACCAAGAGCAGGCGCTCAAGCTCCAGAAGAAGATGCGCCAGGCAACGTTTGACCTCGAGGACTTTCTCGGCCAACTCCAGCAACTCAAGAAGATGGGGCCGCTTCAGCAAATCCTCGAAATGATCCCCGGCATGGGCCGGATTACCAAGAATCTACCGACCGGAGCGCTTGACGACCGCGACCTCAAGCGCGTCGAGGCGATCATCTATTCGATGACACCCCAGGAACGTCGCCACCCCGAGATCTTGAACGGCAGCCGGCGACGGCGGATCGCCCTCGGCAGTGGCACCAGCCCCGCCGACGTCAACGCGCTGCTCAACCAGTTCACCCAGATGCGCAAGATGATGAAACAAATGGCCAACGTCGGCGCATCCAAGGGTGGCAAGATGCCGCGGCTACCGCGCATGCCATTCTGACGCACCGGTATACTTCGCCCGTGCTGAGTATTGAACTTTCCCCTGAGCGGACCGAGCATCGTGGGCAACCTGGCGGTCTGGTCGACGCGGTGGAACCGGGCAGTCCTGCCGAACAGGCGGGGATCCTTCCCGGTGATCGGCTGCTCGCGATCGACGGCCTGACGGTGATCGACGAGATCGACCTCAAGTTTCGCGAAGATGGCCGCCACCCTCGGCTGACGATTCTGCGCGGAGATCGCCACCTGACGATCGCCGTCCCGAAGCCGGCCTGGTCCGAACTTGGCATCCGTTTCTCCGACGGGCTATTTGACGGTGTCCGCGAATGCAACAATCGCTGCGCCTTCTGCTTCTTGAAAGGGCTGCCGGCCGGGCTTCGCCGTTCGCTCTACTTCAAGGACGATGACTATCGGCTCAGCTTTCTCTATGGTAATTTCGTCACCCTGACCAATCTCGCCGAGCGAGACTGGCAACGGATCGCCGAAGAGCACCTCAGTCCGCTCTACGTCTCGGTCCACGCCACCGAACCAACGCTACGCCGCCGCCTGCTTGGCAACCCTTCCGCCCCGGATGCGCTCGAACAACTTCGTTGGCTTGCCTCGCACGGTATCCAGAGCCACACCCAACTGGTGATCTTGCCGGGTGTCAACGACGCCGAAGAATTGCAGCGCTCGATTGAAGACTTGGCGGCGCTTGCTCCCAACGTGCTTTCGATCGGGGTGGTGCCGGTCGGACTGTCGGAGCGCGGGGCGTTTCGCCGGGAGGTTCGTCCAGAGTTAGCCGAACGGCTTCGC
Organism: Dehalococcoidia bacterium; assembly: GCA_046328265.1. Lineage (GTDB taxonomy): Bacteria > Chloroflexota > Dehalococcoidia > SpSt-223 > SpSt-223 > JANWZD01. The sequence goes on along the minus strand of JAXLWW010000002.1, from coordinate 471,290 downwards.
CGGAAAGGGCTCCGTCCTGACCTGGTCGACGATGCCGGGGCGCGCGCGGTGATCGATCGCGTGCGGCCCTATCAACGCCGGTTTCGCCGTCAGTTTGGCCGCGATCTGGTCTACCTCGCCGACGAATATTATCTGCGCGCCGGTGTTCCAGTGCCGTCCAGTTCGCGGTACGACGGCTATCCCCAGTTCCAAAACGGCATCGGCATGGTCCGCGATCTCCTTGACCAGGCAAGGGCGGTGTTGCGGCGTCCGCCTCGCTTTTCGCGCGCCGTACGGATCACCGCCGTTTGCGGCGAGTTGGCAGCCCCGGCGCTCGGACCGGTTCTTGCCGACCTGAGCCAACGGCTGGAGGGCTTTTCAGCCGAGTTGGCGCCGGTCCACAACACCTTCTTCGGATCGACGGTCACCGCCTCCGGCCTGCTCACCAGCCGAGACATCGTCGAGGCGCTCGATGGTCGAGACCTCGGCGACGGTGTTGCAATCCCCCGGGCAATGCTGAACGTCGACGGCGACCGATTTCTCGATGACACTACCCCGGAGCAACTCAGCGCCGCGCTCGGGGCGCCGGTCGGGCCAGTTGGCACACTCCGCGAACTTCTCCGTTGGGCCACGGGCCTGGTATGACCGACGAAACCCACGCCGCCATCGAGATGCTCGCCGTCCAGTTGAACGACCCGGAGCGTCGGCTGGCCGCGATCGAAGCACTCGGGGCGAGCCGGTCGGCCGATGCAGTCGACCGGCTCCAGCCGTTGGCCAACAACTCGGACAAGGCGGTTCGCAAGGCGGCGCGGGTGGCGCTTCACCGGCTGAAATCTGCCGGGGTCGTCGCTCAGCCGATCGAGGCTGCGCCCGCGCCACCTGTCTCGCCCTTGCTTGGCGCGGTGATGAGCAATTTCGATGCCGCGGGGTCGCACATCGTCCAGTTGTTCGTCCGTGGGACCTTCGGGGCGCGGCGTGCCCTGATGCTCGGGGTTGATTCGCGGGTTGGCATTCGCCTCGTCGGCCGCTACGACGTCACCAAGCCGGTCGAGACGGCGATTGCCGATCTCGTGGCCGGTCGGGACCCGGACGACGAGTCTCGCAGCGTCTGGGTAGAGATCCCGGCCGACTATGCCGCGCACCTGCTGCGAGTAGCGATGCAGCGCAACACCGCCGCTGGACATTCCGTTCCGGCAGAGTTCGCCGAGGTGGCGCGCTTTCTCCCCGAGAACGACCCCTACGCCGAGCCGTTGATCTACCGTCAGGTTCGTCCGATCGAGGTGAAGCTTGACCCCTCGCTCCTCGAAGGGTCGGGGGCGTTGGTCGACGAGCGGGAGTTCAAGAATCTTGGGTTTGGGACCCCGGTCGGACTCAAGTACGGGGCTGAGATCGAACGGGTGGCCCGGACGCCGATGCTGGTTGCGGGAGTGTCGCGCGACAGTCAGCTTATCGCGATCGCCCAGCGCGCCCACCATGAGATCTTCGACCACGCCACCCGCCAAGCGTTTCGTTACATCCTCGAAGAAACAGCGGCGATATTCTGGCTGACCGGCCGACACGTCGCCGCCAAGCGTGCCGTCGCTGCCGCGGTCGCGCTCGGCGAATCGGATCGCTCCGAAACACCGTTCAGCGCCAGGCTGGTCAGCCGTGAGATCTTCGGTGCAGCGGGCTCGGCACGGACTGCCAGTACTCCGCCGTCCTCCGGCCTCTGGACGCCATAGAGCCTACTGGACGGTGACCGAGAACCGAGCGGTGCGAACCGGCGGGGTGTTCTGCTCCCAGGGGCGAGCGTAACCGAGACTGATCGTGGTGGTGCCTGGGCCAATTGCCTGAAAGGTCAACAATTCGACCCCGCCCGCGCCCGGCCGGCTTGAAGCGGGCGGTTGGTAGCGCGAGGTGACCAGCACGACCACAGACGGGTCCGGCGTCGGCGAAAGTTGCCAGGAGTAACCGGTCGTCGGGTTTGAGTCGAGCGCGATGCTGAACTGTTGGCCGCTGCGGACGACAATGCCCTGGTTCGGGTCGGTGAAGACCGGCGTCCCGGCGGCGGGGTCCCAGGACGGACTGTCTTCCCCTGGGGTCACCGACCGGAGAGCCAGAGTAACTGCCGCCTGCGCCTCCGGCGCGTTCGGGTTGTTCTCGATCGGATAGACCCGCGTCTTGAGCAGAAGGACGGCAGCGTTCGGGGCGGTCTGGAGGTAGAACCAGCGGAGGACGCTGTCGCCGGCAAAGAAATCGACTTGAAGAACATGGGTTGAGGTGATCGGGTAGTAGCGCACCGACTTGATGGCGCTGCTGCCGTCTGGGAATGTTATCGTGGCGGTGTCCTGCTCCATTCGCCCAAACGCCCAGTCGTCGAATGGACCGTTAGCCAATCCAAGCCGCTCCAGGACCATCTCATACTGGGGGGCGCCAAAGGCCGGGTCGGTCGACGCCGGACCGGTGACGGTCAGCATCCCGCTGGCTTCGACGCTCTTTGCGCCACAAGGAACCTGGAGCACAATTGGGCCGCTCCCGGCGCTCTGGGTACACCCGATTGACGCAACCGCCTCATCTCCGAGAACGCCGACGTAGGGGTTTTCCCAGAACAGGTCGGCGGGAGCGCCGGTCGGCAGACCCTCAGGCGGAAAGGCGGTGCCCGGACCGTCAACACCGATCCATGCGCCGTTGACTCGTTGGACGATCACGATTGCCGGGTCGGTGACGCCCTCCGGCGGGTACAACACTGCGGTTGCCCAGTCGCCGATCACACTTCCGAGCGTGACTCGCTCGATCGGGACACCGGGGGCAAGTTGCCTCGCATACGCCTGGGCAGCGGACTTGATGTCCTGGGCGGTGTCGGCCAGAGCGGCAGCGCCACTGGATAGGATGACGGCCATCGCGAGCGCTCCGGCTCGCAGGAGGTGCTTCATAACGGTATCCTTTCTCGCCGCGGCCAAAGCCGTAGCGGCGCGAGCATACAATAGCGGCATGTTTCTCTCGACCTTGTTGAGTGCCCCGGTGCGTGGCGAAAGCAACGACGCAATTGGCAGCCTGCGCGACCTCGTCGCCCGGCTCGATGATTCGGCTCTGCCCATCGTCGTCGGAATGATCGTCCGGACCGTCGGCCGGCGCGAGTTGTTCGTCCCGTTCACCGAGGTCCGCCAGGTCGACGAGAATGGAATTCGGCTGGCAACATCCCGGATCGACATCCGCCCTTTCGCCCGCCGTCCCGGCGAGATCCTACTCAACAAAGACCTGCTCGATACCAAGGTGATCGACCTCACCAGGGGCAGAGTGGCTCGCGCCAACGACTTGGTCGTCGAACCCGAAGGTGAGATCTGGCGTGTCGTGGCAGTGGACGTGAGCGGAGCGGCGCTCGCCGCCCGGATTGGACTTGGCCGGTGGCTGCGTGGCGAACGCCGGCTTGTTCCTTGGGATGCAATCGACGTCTTCGCCAGTCAGATCCCGGTCGGACAGCCGGGTGTACGCCATGCCAAGCTCTCGCGGCTCCACCCTGGAGACCTTGCTCAGATCTTGGACGATGTTGCCGCACCCCAGGCCCGGGAGATCGTCGCCGCCCTCGACGACGCCCGCGCCGCCGACGCGGTCGAGGACCTCGACCCGAAGCTGGCCGTCTCGGTGTTCGGCGGGGTGGATCCCGACCAGGCAGCCGACATCCTCGAGGAGATGGGCGACGATGCTGCAGCCGACGTGCTGGGGGACCTCGAGCCAGAGGAGGCGGAGGCCTTGCTCGGGCGGATGGATCCCGAAGATGCTGAGGCGGTGCGGTCGTTAATGTCCTATCCGGACGATTCGGCGGGTGGCCTGATGACAACCGAGATCGTCATGATGGCGCCCACGACGACGGCGGGCGAAGCGCTCGCCCAATTGCGCGCCGGAGAATGGCTGCCCGACCCATTGCCGGGGGTCTACCTCGTCGACGAGGGGTTGCGCCTGGTGGGGTTCGTCCCGCTGCGCGATCTCCTGCTGGCCGCCGCGGAGACGCCGCTCGGCAAAATCGCGGTTGCCCCATCCGGCAGCTGTCGTCCGGATGATCCAGCGATTGAAGCCGCCCGACTTCTCGGTCGCTATAGTTTGTTGGCGTTGCCGGTCCTCGATGAGGCGGGGGTCCTCCTTGGGATCGTCACTATCGACGATGCACTCGACCTCGCCCTTGAGAAGGGAAAACGACGGCCCGGGTTGTTCGGATGAGGCCAGGAACCGATCCTGGCCTGCGCCCGTGGTTGCAGGCGGCCGCCCGCCGTCGGGCGTTGGCTCGTCAGGTGCAGCGCCGCCGCCGCCGTCCGCCGCGCTGGTTGGCGTTTGTTGGGCTGCTCGGCCCGGGGCTGATCGCCGCCAATGCTGGCAACGATGCCGGGGCGATCGCCACCCACTCGACCGCCGGCGCGGAGTACGGGTACAGCTTGATCTGGGTGATGGTCCTGATCAGCCTGCCGCTCTTCGTGGTTCAGGAGATGTGCGCCCGGATGGGCGCGGTGACGGGAAAGGGTCTGGCCGACCTGATCCGGGAACGGTTTGGCGTCCGCTGGACGACGTTCGCGATGTTCACGCTGCTGATCGCAAATACCGGCACGGCGATCTCCGAGTTCGCCGGTATCGCTGCCGCCGGCCAACTGTTCGGCCTTCAGCCCATTCTGGTGGTGCCGATAGTCGGCGCGGCGCTCTGGTTGCTGATCACCCGGGGCGACTATGTTCGAATCGAGCGGGTCTTTCTGGTGATGAGCCTCGTCTTTCTTGCCTACCCGGTGGCGGCCTTTCTGGCCGGGCCGAATTGGGGCGACGTGGCCACCAGCGTCGTCACTCCACGCATCGAGTTGAACTCGGGCTACATCTTCCTCGTCATTGCCCTGATCGGCACCACGATCACGCCATACATGCAATTCTTCGTTCAGGCCACCGTGGTGGACAAGGGGATCGGCGCCGGTCGGCTGACCGAGGAAAAGGTCGATGTGGCGACCGGCTCGATCTTCGCCAACCTGATCGTCATCTTCATCCAGATTGCGACCGCCGCCGCGCTCTTTGGCACCGGCCAGTCGATTGAAAGCGCCGCCGACGCCGCCCGGGCGCTCGCGCCGGTGGCGGGAGACTACGCCACCGTCTTGTTCGGTGTCGGCTTGCTCGGCGCATCGTTGCTGGCGGCCGGGGTGCTCCCCCTTTCAACCGCATTCGCGGTCTGCGAGGCTTTCGGGTTCGAGCGTGGCGTCTCACGGACCTGGCAGGAAGCGCCGGTCTTCTACACGTTGTTCACCGGTATCCTCGTGCTCAGTGCGGCGATCACGATGATCCCTGGTATTCCGCTGATCGCGCTTCTGCTTGGCGTCCAGGCCGCCAACGGACTGCTGTTGCCGATCATCCTGATCTTCGTCACGCGACTGGCCAGCGACCACGAACTGATGGGCGAACATGCCAACGGGCTACCAACCCGGCTGCTCGCCTGGGGAACGACCCTCGTCGTGAGCGCTCTCGCCTTGACGCTGCTGGTCGTCACCTTGGTTTTGCCGCTCTTCGGTGGCGGCTAGCGCGGCCCGTTCGATCCAGCCGCTTCAAATCCGGAGCGAAGGCGCCATCACCGCGAGTGTCGCCCAATCCCAGCGCGAACTTCTCCCATCTGCCGTCGCCTAACGTCGCCAATTGACGGTTTCCCGCTGCTAGACTGGCCGAAATCGGCAGGGAGAGAACGATGGCAATCGATGCAGACACCGAACGAAATGCGTCCGACGCGCTGTGGCTCGAGCCTGGCGAGAGCCTTCCCGACCAGGTGCAGGAGCACCTGGCCGACCCAAAGAACAGCCCGGCGGCCATTGGCGAACGCATCGGCCGTTACCTGCGCTGGCTGCTCGCTCATCCCCAGAGCCACAATCCGTCCTATCGCGAGCGGTACCAACGGCTGATCGATGACCTTGGCAACCTGACCGCTCGCCAGGCCTACATCGTCGTCAACGCGTTCACCGGACTGAACTCCAGCCAAGGCTTTGAGCAGATGCCTGAGCGGCCCGACTTGCAGTTTCCACGCGACCACGCCCCGAAACTGCGCAGCCAGGTCGGCTGGCATTTTTTCGTCGGCAGTTGCTGGGACGATGCCGGGCACGAGTATGGCGTCGAGATGATGCTCTTTCGCCAGGCGGCGCTGCCACCTGAACTGGCGGCCGAGGCCGGACTGAGCGACCTGGAAAACCAGATCGTCGAGTTGCAATTGGCGATCTCCCGAGCCGGCGATCGCCACTACCAGGCCGACCCGGTCGTCGTGGCTGGTACCAGCGGACTGTTGTTGGTCGAGGAGGATCCGCTTCACTATCAGCTTGGCTGCAACGAGATCCGTCTGGAGCGCACCGACCGCTTCGCGCCACTCTCGGTGAGGGCGAGCGGCATCGACCGGGGCCAGAGACCGCCGGCACGCCTCGCAATCGACCTGCGCTTCGACGACGCGCGCGGTGTGCTGCTTCAGGGCAAGGACGGCTGCATGCCGTGCATCGCCGGGTCAGGGAGCCTGTATTACTCGATCCCGGGCCTCCGTCTCGCCGCAGGCAGCACGTTGACGATTGCCGGTAAGCAGGTCTCACTGCGCGATGGCTTGTTCTGGTTTGACCATCAGTGGGGCTTTCTGAGCGGCAATTCGCAGAGCGAGGTGCTGCGCGCCGCGATCAACCAGAACGCACCTGCTCCAGCAGGATGGGACTGGTTCATGGCCCAGTTTGATACCAACAACTCCCTTACCATGTTTGCGCCACATTCGGCCAAGCATGCCGCCTTCTACCAGCAGACCGCCAACGAGCCAGGGATAATGACGGCGCCGGTAATCGGAAAGCTGATGGACGAAGCCGGCGACCTTCACGACTGTGGCGGGACGATGACCGTCGATCGTTGGGCGCGCGCCGAGCGCTCCCCGGACCCCGATATCTTCCCAGCGACCGGCGTCTGGCACCCGGCGCGTTGGACTTTTGCCTTCGACGAGCGCGTGCCTGAGACGATCCGGAATTTCACGTTTGAGCCGCTCTGCCTTGACCAGAGCAACTTCTTCGCCAACGGCGCGCAATATCGCGAAGGGGCGGTGGTGATCCATGATTCGGCTGGCAACCAGATTGGGCGTGGGTTCGCCGAAGCGGTCGCTTATGCTGATCCCACCGCCAACCGTCTCCGGCTTACCGGGCTTCCCGATGACCTCGGGCCGGTGATCCAGCCGACTGAGGCGTCGCTCGCCCGCCGGATCTGGAGCTTCGCCTATCTGATGGCCCACCAAGCCGACCTCAAGGAGGTCTTCGCCAATGCGCCAGGCTCGGAGTTGTGGACCGAAGCATCCTGAACGCAGCCAGTCGAAAGGGGGCCGCACGTGCCGGTAGTGGTCGTTAGTCAAGCTTGGGCGCTCGACGACGGTCTGCACGCCAATGAATATCTTCGTCTCCAGGGGGAGTTTCTGGCGTTCATGCGCCAGCACCCCGGGTTCCAGGGCCGGCGGATCATGCGGTCGCTCGAAGACCGCACCCACTTCACCCATCTGCGGACGTTCGAGTCGATCGCTGCCTACCAGGAATTGACGAACTACCCCGGCTATGGCGAGCGGATCGCGGAGATGAGCGCGCACTTGAAGCCATACGAGAGTTATCCACGCGAGTATTTCGAGATCGCGATCGACGATCTCGACCTGAACGGCGGTTGAGCGCAGCGTACACTCAGAGAGTGGACCGACTCGGCCTCTACCTGCATATCCCGTTCTGCCAGACGAAATGCTTCTACTGCGACTTCGCGGTGGTGGTCGGCCGCGGCCGGCGACAGTCGGACTATGTCGCCGCGCTCTGCGCGGAAATCGTCGCCTGGGGCGCGGTCTGGCCGGCCGAATTGTCGACCATCTATTTCGGTGGCGGGACTCCGTCCTTACTTTCGCCGGATCAGGTTGCGACGGTCTTGGCGGCCTGTCGGGCTGCTTTCTCACTGGCGCCCGACGCGGAGATCTCTCTCGAGGCGAACCCGGGCACCCTTGACCGCCCGCGCCTGACAGCGCTTCGTCAGGCCGGGGTCAATCGGCTGAGCCTCGGCGTTCAAGTGTTCGACGATCGTCAGTTGCGCAACCTCGGCCGCCTCCACACCGCCGCCGATGCACGGGCAGCGGTCGGGGATGCTCGGTCCGCCGGCTTCGACAACCTCAGCCTCGATCTGATGTACGGCTTGCCGGACCAGGACCTGACCAGTTGGAACCGTACGCTTTCCGAAGCGGTTGCCCTCGCGCCGGAGCACCTTTCGACCTACGGGCTGACGATCGAGCCAGCGACCCAGTTTGGGCGCCGCCAGCGAACCGGCGAACTTACCCCGGTCGATCCCGATGAGGCTGCCGACTGTTACGAGGCGGCTGATGCGTTGCTCGGTGCGGCTGGCTACCGGCGGTACGAGATCGCGAACTTCGCCCGGCCAGGCCACGAATGTCACCACAATCTCATCTATTGGCGCAATCAGCCGTTTCTCGGTCTCGGGATGGGAGCGCACTCGTCGAGCGTCATTGCACGCTTCGGAGACCACCGGCACTTGAATGAGTATCTCGGTGGCCTGGCGGGCTGGGATGGGCCGCATTTCGATGCGCCCGGTGTGCCACGGCCCGGTGGGCCGATCGAATGGGTCGAGTCACTCGACGAAGCGACCCAGCTAGCGGAGACGATGATTCTGGGTCTCCGCCTCGCCGAAGGGGTCGAGCTGGATGGCATTGCGAGACGCTTCGGGGCGCGGGCTGAGGACCGCTGGCAGAGTGAGATCGCGGAACTTGCAGGGCTTGGGCTGCTCCAATGCGAAGACGGAAGGCTGCGGTTGACCGATCGCGGACGCTTACTCGGCGACGAGGTGTTTGCCCGCTTCCTGCTTGAACGCTAGCTTCCCTGCTGCCTATACTCGCGGCCAGTGCTGCGCCAAGCGTGCGGCAGGGCGAAGGGAGACGGCGTGGCGATCGTGCGATGGGCGGCGGCGCTGCTCGTGCTCGCTACCTTCGTACTTGCGGGAGCGCCGACACCGTCGCGCGCCGCGCCGCAGTTGCAGGCTGCCATCGAAGTTCGGATGGTTGAGTTCGCCTTTCAGCCGCAGACGGTCACGATCAACGTCGGGCAGGCGGTCACCTGGACCAACGCCGGTTCCGTCACCCACACCACCACCTCGAGCAACCAGGTGGCCAACGATCCCTGCTGTTGGGATGTAACCGTTCAACCGGGTTTCACCTTTGAGCGGGTGTTTAATCAAGCCGGGTCATTCACCTACTTCTGCCGGTTTCACCAAGGCCAGGGGATGACCGGCACGATCGTCGTCCAACAGCAATCAACCGCCACCGCGCCGCCGGCCGCAACCAATACTCCGCCTCCGCCTGGTGCGACCAACACGCCGGCCGGCCCAACCTTCACCGCCACCTCGACCGTCTCGCCGACCGGCCAACCGGCGTTCTTCATCCTTTCGCCGACCGAAGGCCAGACGGTCAGCGGACCGACCGTGCCGGTCCAACTCGACGTGTCAAACATCGTCCTGCGACCACCGGGCACGCCCAACCGGCAAGGAGAGGGCACCTTTTCGCTCTTTCTCGACAGCCTGCCCGAGGTGCGGACCGGTGATCGCAACTACACCTTTGCCAATGTGCCGATCGGAGCGCACACGCTGCGCGTCGAACTCCGCCAGAACGACGGGACTCCGTTCACCCCGCCAATCCAGGCGACGGTCAATTTCCGCACCGCTGCTCCCGGCACCGGCACGCCGCCAGCGGCGGTGACCGGCGTGGCAACCGGTGTCGCTACTTCGACGGTCGGACTGCCCCGCACCGGCGACGGGAGCTATCCCGGCACGGGGGGCGGCACACCGCTCTGGTTGGCTGCGCTTATGCCGCTCGCACTGTTCGGGTTGGCGTTGTATTGGCGCGCTCGGCGCGGCGTCGCCTAGCCCGTCAGCGCAGCAGGTGCTCGGCAATCAGCAACCGCTGCACCTCGCTGGTTCCTTCGTAGATCCGGAGGATGCGGGCATCGCGGTAGGCGCGCTCGACCGGCGATCCTTTCATGTAGGCCTGGCCGCCGTGGATCTGCACTGCCTTATCCACCGCCCGGTTCGCCATCTCACTCGAAAAGAGTTTGACGATCGCCGCTTCATGCGACACTCGCTCGCCACGGTCGATCGCCGCCGCCGCCTGATAGACGAGCGCACGTGCGACCTGGATCTCCGTCTCCATATCCGCCAGCATCCATTGAATCGCCTGAAATGAGGCGATCGGAACCCCAAACTGCTTCCGAGCCTTGGCATGCTGGATCGAGAGGGCGAGCATGTGCTTGGCCATCCCAACCGCACCGGCGGCGAGCGACACCCGGCCGCCGTCGAGCGCCGTCATCGCGGTGACGAACCCGCCGCCGACCTGACCAAGCACGTTGGTGACCGGCACCCGACAAGTATCCAGATAGACCGGCGCGGTAAAGGAGCCACGCAGCCCCATTTTCTCATCCGGGACGCCAACGGTGAGTCCGGGCAGGTCGCGCGGCACAACGAAGGCGGTGATCCCTCCGCGCGCCCCTCGCTCACGGTCGTTGGCCGCGTAGATGACAAACGTGCCAGCGATCGGGGCATTGGTGATCCACTGTTTCTGGCCGTTGAGCACCCAGAAATCGCCGTCGAGTTTGGCGGTGGTCCGGATTGATGCGGCGTCCGACCCCGCCTCTGGCTCGGTCAGCCCAAACGAGCCGATCTTCTCGCCCTTGGCGAGCGGAACGAGCCACTGCTGCTTCTGCTCTTCGCTGCCCGCGAGGTAGATCGACATCGCGCAGATGCCGGTGTGGGCGCCGATCAGGTTGGTGATCGCCGAACTCGTCGCGCCCAGTTCTTCGAGCGCGACACAGTAACCGACCTCGCCGCTCCCCACGCCGCCATAGTGCTCGGGGAAGGGAAAGCCGAAGAACCCCAACTCGGCCATCTCGCGAACAACCTCGTCGGGAATGCGATCCTCGCGCTCAATCTGATCTTCGAGCGGCCGCAGCCGGCCGTTGACATAGTCGCGAACCGAGCGACGCAGTAGTTCGATCTCCTCGGAAAAGCTGAAGTCCATTCGCGGCCCCTCCGCCCAAAGTGGGTGCGCCCGGCTAGCGCAGGGCGCCTCCGCTGTCTGCCAACGCCTTGAACCGTGCTGGCGGAGTAAATCGTGGCCCGACCTTCACCGCCAGTGCACCGAGCATCGCCGAGAGTCGGCTCAGACCGATCTGTTCGGCCCAGGCGATCGGCCCAACCGGCCAACCCGCCCCGGCCTGCATGGCCAGGTCGATATCGTTGGCGGTTGCGACGCCTTCGTCGAGACAGCGCAACGCTTCGAGAAAGCAGGCGCCCATCACCTGCTGAACGAGCAGGTCGCCATCGGCCTCGTTGGATCCAAGCTCGATCGTCGTCCCGTCCTTGCGATAATAGCCTTCGCCGCTTTTCTGGCCGAGTTTGCCCTGGGCGACGAGTTCACCGAGGGTCGGTGGCGTCGAGAATCGGTCGCCATAAGCGGTTTCAAGGATCTTCCCGATCTCGTCGGTCACATCCAGTCCGACGAGGTCGGCAAGTTGAAACGGCCCCATCGGTACGCCGGCCTTGTTGCGCATCGCCGCATCGACCGAGGCGACTGAGGCGCGGTTTTCGTGCTGATAGCGCATCCCTTCAGCCATCCCAGCAAACAGGATCCGGTTTACCAAAAAGCCTGGGCACTCTTCGACCCGGACGGGCAACTTGCCGATCTGGCGACCAAACGCGATGGTTGCACCGGTGGTTTCTTCGCTGGTCTCGGGAGTTACGACCACTTCGATCAGTTTCATCACACTGGCCGGGTTGAAGAAATGGAAGCCGACAACGTGCGATGGCCGGCCACTGGCCGCGGCGAGCGCACCCACCGACAGCGATGAGGTGTTGGTCGCGAGGATCGCCTCGGGCTTGCAAGCCCGGTTGAGGTCGCCGAACACCGCTTGCTTGAGGGCGAGTCGCTCCGGGACGGCCTCGATCACGAAATCCACATCGGCCAGATCCTCGTAGCCGAGGGTTGGCTCGATCCGGGCGAGTTGAGCGGCAGCCTCTTCGTCGGTCAGCCGCCCGCGCTCGACCCTTCGGCGGAGGATCGCCTCGACGTGGCGCATCCCCCGTTCGAGGAACTCCTGGGAAACGTCTTTGAGTTTGACGGGGATCCCCTGTTCGGCAATGACCTGGGCGATCTCCGCGCCCATCGTTCCCGCACCAATCACAGCAGCCCGTTCGACGGGCATGGCACTCCTCCAGCCGGGGCTGCCATCATGCTACATCGGACGCGCGAGTCGGGCTAGCCGGGGCTGGTGGTATACACTGCTGCCGTATTCCGAACCAGGAGGACGACCGTGCGGGTTGGAGAGAAAGTCGCCTTGGTCACGGGCGCGGGCAAAGGCATTGGCGAAGCGATCGCCCAGCGGCTCGCCGAAGAGGGCGCCGACATCGTCATCAACGATATCGATCAGGCAACCGCCGAAACCGCGGCTGAGGCGATCCGCGCCAAGGGGCGGCGAGCATCGGTGGTGATCGGCGACGTCTCGAACTTCGAGAGCGTCCAGAGCATGGTCGAACAGGCGATCGGCCAGATGGGCCAGATCGACATCCTCGTCAACAATGCCGGCATCTTCATCGACAAGTCGATCTTTCGGATGGAGCCGCGGGACTTCGAGCGGGTCTTGCAAATCAATCTGTTCGGCGCTTGGAACTTCATCAAGTCAGTGCTGCCGGGAATGCGCGAGCGGCGCTACGGCAAGATCGTCAACATCTCGTCGCGGGCGATGTTGGGCAACCCGGGGCAGTCGAACTACTCGGCATCGAAGGCGGGCCTCGTAGGGATGACCCGCGCTCTCGCCCTCGAGCTTGGGAAATTCAACATAAACGTCAATGCGGTTGCCCCCGGCGCCGTGATGACCGACCTGCTGCGCCAGACCAGCGAGGAGAACATCCAGCGGATGCTGGCAAACACTCCGCTTGGCCGGATCGGCGACCCGCGCGACATCGCCAACGCGGTGCTGTTCCTCGCCTCGGAGGAGGCGTCCTATATGACCGGCCAGACCCTGATCGTCTGCGGTGGTCGCTCGCTGGGCGCGTCGAACCTTTAGGGTCGGCGGAGTATGGCGAAAGCGGACGCTCCGGCAACCTGAGCGACCGACTTCGAACGGTCGTTGGACCGATACGTCATCGGTCGCGCCAAGACAATTGCCACGCCGCCGGTGGTGGTGGGAGGTGGGCAGGGCTTCGATCACCGTCGCTTCGTAGGCGTTGAGTCGCTCGTGACGCCCATCCAATCCTTGGCATTGCCGAAACGAGCGAAGAGGCCCACACGTCACTACCGTACCATCGCCGGCGTTGAGGTCCAAACGAGATCGTCAAAACGCGCAGTTCTCGACTGCCGTGCGAGAGGGGTGCGATGGTGGCGCTAGATGATTGACATAAACGAACCAAGACCCTCGGTTGACGAGGGAGATCGAGGCTCCGTACAATGCGGCCGGAGCGCCGGTTTTCGTATACGGGAGCAAACGGCCGAGGGGCTAGCTGCGTGATCTCGGTGGTCATGTACCTCGACCTGCCGCAGTTGTCGCGGTCAGGAAAGAAAGAGCAGCGGATTCCCTATGAGCCGGGAATGCGAGCGTGCGACATCCTCAACCGCGAGTTCGCCCAGAGCGCTCATGACCTAATCATGGTTGCGATCAACGGCGAACATTCCCCCCACGAGACCGTGCTCCACGACGGTGACAAAGTCGAGTTGCTCCACCCGATGGTGGGCGGCGCGCCACAACCTCCGTGACAGCGACAACCAGCGCCCCTCTGCAGCGCCTGGCCCGCGCGGGCGCCGCCCCGGCGACGACAAAGCGAAGGCGGTCGAGAGGCCGTCGGAAAGCTCAATCGAAAGGACGGCCGGCGTGGAAGTGACCTGTACTCCCCTGCCCTGTCGGGACACCTTCTGGAATATTGGCGACGAACGGGTCGTCCTCTATATCGGCGCGGCCATCATGGCGATTCTGATGGTCTGGGGCATCAGCCGTTGGTATCGCCTCTGGCTGATCGGCAAGCCCGAATATCGCGCCAATGACCTGCCGGGCCGACTGCGCCAGATGCTCGTCTACGGGCTCGGCCAACGCCGCACCAGTCGCGACAACTATGCGGGCCTGCTCCATTCGTTTATCTATGGCTCGTTCATCGTGCTGACCATCATCACAATCATGGAATCGCTCAACTACTGGGGCCATCGCCTTTTCAACGTCGAGTTCCTCAATGGCCCCTTCTATCTCGTCTACTCGCTCTTTGGCGATATTTTCGGCGTGGTGCTGCTGGTCGGGGTTGGGCTTGCCGTCTACCGCCGCGCTGTTCTCAAGGCATCGAAACTGGAGTATCGCTTCGACGATCGGTTGACGTTGGTGCTCTTTGCCCTGGTGGCGCTGACCGGCTTTCTCGTCGAATCCCCTCGCATCGCCATCACCGAGACGTTCGCTCATCCCGAGTGGGCAATCTGGTCACCAGTGTCCTACGCGCTTTCATTTGCTTTCGTTGGTCTGCCGGCTGGCGGAATCTTGCTCTTTCACAAGGTCATGTGGTTCACCCATCTGTTCGCGGCACTCGCCGTACTCAGTTGGATTGGCTACTCGAAGATGAGCCATATCCTGTTCGGGCCGTTGAACATCTTCTTCTTCAATCCGATGGCGGGCCGGGCGCTCCGTCCGATCGACGACTTCGAGGGCGCGATTGAGCGTGGCGAACCGCTTGGCGTTGCCAAATTGACCGACTTCACCTGGAAGCAGTTGCTCGATAGTTCCGCTTGTATCAAATGCGGCCGGTGTCATGCCGTTTGTCCGGCAACCGCCTCGGGCAAACCGCTCTCGCCGAAGAACTTGATCCTCGATATCCGCTATCACTTGCTGGCGGCCGGCCCAGGCTACATCGCCCAGAAGGCCGCGAAGGCCAACGAGGCAGCAACCGAGCCAACCGAGGCCGATCTCAGCCCGGTCGCGCCGGACGGCAAAACCCTCGTTGGCGAGGTTATCACCGACGACGTGCTCTGGTCTTGTACGACCTGCCGGGCTTGCATGGAAGAGTGCCCGATGTTCATCGAGCATATCCCGGCGATTGTCGACATGCGCCGCAACCTCGTGATGATGGAAAGCCGCTTCTCGCCGGAACTCCAGCGGTTGTTCAACAATCTGGAATCGGCGGGGAACCCCTGGCGGTCGCCGAGGGCGCAGCGCGCCGACTGGGCGGAAGGGTTGGGCGTCAAGATCCTTGCCGAAGCGGCCGAAGGCGAAGAGATCGACGTGCTCTACTGGGTCGGCTGCGCCGGATCGTTTGACGAGCGAAATCAGAAGGTCGCACGCTCGTTTGCCCGGACGATGCAAGCGGCGAACGTCAACTTCGCGATACTTGGACGTGAGGAGAGTTGCAACGGCGATCCAGCGCGACGCTGCGGCAACGAATACCTGTTCCAATTACTGGCACAGGAGAATATTGCGACGTTGAACGGCTATAATGTCAAGAACGTCGTTACGGCTTGCGCTCACTGCTACAATACCATCAAGAATGAATATCCGCAGTTTGGCGGCCAATTCAACGTGATGCACCACACAGAATATATCGATCAACTGATCAAGAGCGGCCGCATACAGATCCAGGGACGCGTTGAAGAGACGATGACGTATCACGATCCTTGCTATATTGGTCGTCATAATGGTGTATACGATGCGCCACGCGAGGTACTGAACGCCATTCCGGGCTTGAACATCATCGAAATGCCGCGCACTGGCCGGAAGGCGTTTTGCTGTGGCGGTGGCGGCGGTCATTCGTTCTTCGAAGTGAAGATTGGCACCCGAATAAACCATCTGCGGACCCAAGAGGCGCTCGACACCGGTTCGGCCGGGTTGGCCGCCGCTTGTCCCTACTGCAACCTAATGTTCGAGGACGGAGTCAAGGTGAAAGACGCCGTCGACACCTTCCGCGTCCGCGATATCGCAGAACTCGTCGATCAGGCAATACAAGCCGGGAAGCCTGCAGCCCCGGCGGGGAGCTAGGATGAACATCATCGTCTGCGTCAAGCAAGTACCAGACCCTGAGACGCCGGCGTCGCAGTTCCGGGTGGACGAAGCTGCCAAGAAGGTCATTCCACCTTCGGGCATCGAGCCGACGGTCAACCAGTACGACGCCAACGCCATCGAGGCGGCCGTCCAACTCAAAGAGCAGAACGGTGGCCGGGTGACCGTCCTGTCGCTCGGCAAGGACAAGGCACGAGACGCGGTCAAGCAGGCACTCTCGATGGGGTGCGATGCCGGCGTGCTGATCGACGACCCGGCCTTCGAAGACGCCGACGCCTTCACCACCGCCACCGCGCTTGCCGCCGCCATCCGCGGTATCGGCGACTTCGACCTGATCCTCTGCGGACGCCAGGCGTCGGACTGGGACCAGGCCCAGGTTCCGCAGGGATTGGCCGAGTTGCTCGGCGTCCCGTCGGTGACGCCGGTTGCCGGTATCGAAGTGGCGGGCAATGGGCTGCGCGTCAAGCGCCTGATCGAGGATGGCTATGAAGTCCTCGACGTTCCGACACCCGCGTTGCTGGCGGTGTCCAACGAGGCGAACCAGCCACGCTATCCCACCCTCAAGGGGATCATGGCCGCCGCCCGGGCCAAGGTAGAGGTCAAGAGCGGCGCAGACCTCGGCGTCAGCGCCGCCGGCCGTAAAGTGCAACTCCTTCGGCTCTACGTGCCAAAGGTCGAATCGCAGATTGAGATGATCCCGGGCGAGACCCCGGAGGAGCAGGCTGCCAACCTTGCCCGCCGGTTGCGCGAAGAGCGCGTCATCTAGCGGGAGTACCGACGTCCTCTCCCGACCCGGGAGAGCAGAGCCTGATATGGAGAGAGAAATGGCTTCGGGAGTATTGGTCTACGCGGATCACCGCGAAGGCAGCGTGCTTGCCGGCACGAAGGAAGTCCTGGGCGCAGCGCGACGGCTTGCCGACCAGACCGGTGGGCCGGTCAGCGCGGCGCTGATTGGCAGCGGCGTCTCCGGGTTGGCACAGGAGTTGATCCAGTCCGGCGCCGACACCGTCTATTTGGCGGAGGCGCCTGCCCTCGAGAAATACACCAATGCCGCCTACGTCCCGGCGCTTGATGCGGTCATCCAGCAGGCCGACCCGGCGGTCGTCCTGTTCAGCAAGTCGCTGGTAACCCTCGACCTCGCTCCCCGCTATGCCTTCCGGAAAGATCTCGGTCTTGCCAACGACGTCGTTGATCTGCGGGTTGACGGCGGTCAGGTTGTTGCCACTCGGCCGGTCTACGGTGGAAGCGCGATGGCCGATGTGCTGCCGGAAGGCTCGCCCCAACTCTTTTCGGTACGCGCCAAGACCCAGGAACCGCTCGCGCCCGATGCCGGCCGCCAAGGCAACGTCGTCGCCGTCTCGGTGACGGTCGCCGACAGTCCGGTCAAGGTGTTGGAGACCCAGAAGGAACGCGCCAGCGGCCCCAAGCTTCAGGACGCGACCCGAATCGTCTCGGGCGGCCGCGGTGTCGGCGAGGCGAAGGAGAACTGGCAGCAACTCGAGGAGTTGGCCACGGTACTGGGCGGAGCGGTCGGCGCAAGCCGGGCGGCCGTCGATGCCGGTTGGGTGCCGACCCACATGCAGATCGGCCTGACCGGGACGACCGTCTCGCCGGAGTTGTACATTGCGGTGGCGATCTCCGGCGCGGTTCAGCACATGGCTGGCTGCAGTTCTGCCAAGACGATCGTCGCAATCAACAAGGACCCGGATGCGGCGATCTTCAAGCAGTCGCGATTCGGGATCGAAGGCGATTGGAAGAAGGTGATCCCGGCCCTTACCAAAGAGATCAGAGCTTTGATGTAGGATCCTCCGGCGTCCCGACGCCGCGCCGAACGCGCCGCGCTTCGGGCGACGAAATGGGCGGAGGACGCCGTGTACAGCCGTATTGTTCTGGTCAAACTGAAGGAAGGGATCACCGAGGACGAGAAGCAAGCGCTCAAGCAGGCTTTCTACGGCCTCGAGGGGATCGAGTCGGTTCGCAAGGTGCATGCCGGAGACAACGTTGGCCCGCGCCCACTCGGGTTCGACTTCGGTTGTGTGATTTCCTTCGACGACCGCGAGGGGAAAAACCAGTACGAGCCGCATGACCTGCACAAAGCGCTCGTCGGTGTCTTGCGCCCATCCTCGGCCGGCCAGCCAGATTCGATCATGCTGTTCGACATCGAAGGCTGATTGCCCTCGCGTCCCGAACGCCCCGCCTGAACCCAGGCGGGGCGTCATGCTGCCCACCAATACCCTACTCAGCCAGTCAGACGCATTATCCAGGGTCAATTGGCTGGCAAGCACAACATCTAGACATCAATCCACGCCTCCCCCACAACAACGGCGGCCACGGCTTCCGGCATCTTGACAGCATGCTTGCCAGGTGTACAATGGCAGTACGGGCAGGCAGGCTGGCCAAGCCGTGGCTTTTTGCCGAAAACGATCAAGAGCCACAACCGACTAGGAGGTTGCCGATGCGACTCGATTGGTTGACCCATCCACGACGCGCCCTCCAGGCCATGCTCTCGATCGGCGCGATGCTGGCGTTGCTCTTCAGCATCGCCCCTCGTGGAAGCGAAGCGGCGCCGGGTGACGACTGGGCGATCCAGAATGGCTGGTTCTACACCCAGACGCGAGGAGACGGCGCCGCTGGCACCGGCTTCGCCGTCCTCGATTCCTCCAGCATTCCCTTCTACAACACCTTCAAGCGACTGGGCGGCGTCGATGCCTTCGGTTATCCGGTAACCCAACGCTTTGTGCTCGACGATAGCGTCGTTCAGGCGTTCCAGCGCGGCGTGCTTGAATGGCGGCCCGAGACCGGTGTTCAGGTGATGAGCGTCACCGGCGCTCTTGCTCAGGCCGGCCTCGACGAGTGGCTGACCTCGACCTATGCGCTCCCCACCGCGGGCGATGTGAATTCTGCGCTCCTCAGCGCAAACAGCGCGATCGAAGCAGCCTATCAGGCTGTTCCAAATGCCGCGACAGTCTTCGGTCAGCCGGTCGCGATCGAGGATTTCGGACCGGTCGTAACGCTGCGCACCGAGCGGCTAGCGCTCCAGCAGTGGAAGATCGACACCGACTTCGCCCCAGCGGGTGCAGTGCTGGTGCCAAATGCCGGTGACGTGCTTGGCGCGGCGGGCTTGGTGCCAGTTGGCGCGGCACAGGCCGGCACGGTCGAAGAACTGTCTGGCGGAATGGGCGGTCGCTTTCCGTACGCCGCGGTCACCTTCTCCCAGCCGTACTACTACATGCCCTACTATCCGCACTGGTCGCCACCAACGGTCCGGTCCCAGCCGTACTACCCAACCAACTACTGGTGGGGAAATTGGTATCAGCCCTGGGGCGCTGGCGGCGCCTGGAACCGACCGATGGTCTACCCCTACTACACCTGGGGCATCTGGGCTCCCCAGACCTGGCCGTACCAGCCGTACGCTCCGGGCGCGAACTGCTGCCAGCCGTGGCAGCGCAACCCCGGTTGGCAGCAGCCCTGGGGCTGGCAGCAGCCGTGGCAGCCGCAGCAGCAATGGAACCCCTGGTGGGGCAACCCCTGGGCGCCACCTGCGGCCGCCTGCCAGGGTGACGAGCAGATGAGCTTCGACCCGGGCCGGCCGGGAGTCAATCAGATGTTCACTATCTCGGTGACATCGTCGCGGCCTTCGGTGAATGTCTCGGTCCAAGGACCGGGTGGACCCCGCTTCCTTGGCGTCTCCGGCGGTGGTAAGGGCTACATCTGGCGATGGCAGGCCCAAGTCGGCGGCCGTGGCACCTTTAATTACAACTTCCTCGTCGGCGGCGCGGTCTGCACCGCCAACGTGGTGACCATCGGCTAAGTTGTCGCATTGGCGGCCTACGGCGGGCGCAGAAGCGCCCGCCGTCTTGTTTATCCGCCGCTTACCCACACCATCCTTTGACGCCCCGGAACTGAAGTGATCCCGCTTCTCGGCGCGGCAGGACGGAGAAAAGGGACGATCGGTCCGGCGACCTTCGGCCTGGCTCAGAGGTCATTTCCTGATGAGGATCCGCGGCCGCCTGAGCCGTGGTCTCCCCACAGTAGCGACCCATTGGGGACCGGGGTCTACCGCCGATCGCGGCCTCTCGCCCTGAAACCGGAGGACCCTGAGCAGCGCTCTGAGCCAGGAGCGTCGAGGACGGTTTTCACCGCCTGAATTGGTCCGCTATCCTGGAACTATGACGATCCCCGCCCTCTCAACCTCGGCCGGCGGCCTGACCAGCGATGAAGCGGCGCGTCGGCGGGCTGCGGGTCAAGGCAACGATCTCACCATCCGGACCAGCCGCTCCTACGTCCAGATCCTCCGCGAGAACGTCTTCACCTTCATCAACAACGTTCTGTTTGGCCTCGGGCTGGCGCTTGTCCTGCTTGGCCGGCCGAGCGATGCCCTTGTCTCGGTCGGTGTCATTCTGGTCAACGTCGTCGTCTCAGTCGTTCAGGAGGTGCGCGCCAAGCGGACCCTCGACCACATCGCGCTGCTGACACGTCCGAAGGCGAGGGTCGTCCGCGAGAGCGAGGAACAATCGGTCGATCCATCGGAGATCGTGCTCGGGGACCTTTTGGCGGTGAGCGCGGGCGACCAAATCGTCGTAGATGGCGAGATCGTCGGCGACAGCCAACTCGACGTCGATGAATCGCTGTTGACTGGTGAGTCGGACCTGATCGCCAAGATGGTCGGCGCCCCGGTCTACTCCGGGTCGTTTGTGGTGAACGGCACGGGGCGCTATGTCGCAACTCGGGTTGGAGCAGACAGCTTCGCCAACTCGCTCACATTCAGCGCCAAGGCATTTCGGCGGGTGCTCACGCCGCTTCAGCGCAAGATCAACCTTGTCGTCCGGGTGCTGTTGCTGGTGGTGATTTACTTCGAACTCATGCTGGTGGTGAACTCCGTTCTGGCTGGAACGCCGATCCTCGAAAGCGTCCAGGCGTCGGTGGTGATCTTTGGATTAGTGCCGAACGGTCTGTTTCTGGCGATTGCGGTCGCCTATGCCGCCGGAGCGGTGCGGATCGCCGGGCGGGGAGCGCTCGTCCAGCAGGCCAACGCGGTCGAGTCGTTGTCCAATGTCGACGTGCTCTGTCTCGACAAAACCGGCACGCTCACCGCCAACAAGCTCCGCTTCGAGCGGGCAGAGCCCGTCGGCATCGCGGTCGATGCGCTGTTCGATGCGCTCGGTGATTTCGTCGCCAGTTCCAAAGGCGGCAATCGCACCAGTGAGGCAATCGGAGAACGCTGCCCGGGCACGCGCCGGCCGACCGTCGACGAAGTCCCCTTCTCGTCTGACCGCAAGTGGAGCGCCCTCGCCTATCCGAACGGAACCGTGGACGTGCTTGGCGCACCGGAGTTGCTCCGGCCAGCGCTGACCGGACCGCCCCTCGATACGACGGTCGCCGCCTGGGCTGCCGAAGGCCTGCGCGTTCTCCTGCTGGCACGCGCGACGGGTGGCGCCCTACGAACTCCCGATGGGACACCCCACTTGCCAAACGGGCTTGCTCCGCTCGGGCTGATTGCTCTATCGGACGAGCTGCGACCAGAGACGCGCCAGACCCTCGCCCGCTTCGTCGAAGCCGGAGTGAGGATCAAGATAATCTCCGGCGACAACCCGGAGACGGTCTCTGCGCTCGCCTGCCAGGCTGGGCTGGATGGCAATACTCAGCTCGTCTCGGGGCTCGACTTGGCTGGTCTGACACCGAGCCAGCTTGAGGCAGTCGCCGAGGAAGGCGTCGTTTTTGGCCGGATCACCCCTCAGCAAAAGGAGGCGCTCGTCGAAGCGCTCAAGCGGCGCGGCCATTACGTTGCGATGATCGGCGACGGAGTCAATGACGTTTTGTCGCTCAAGAAGTCCGACCTCGGGGTCGCCATGGAGACCGGCAGTCAGGCGGCTCGGGCGGTCGCCGACGTCGTTTTGCTGGGCAACTCGTTCGCCGCGCTCCCGCCGGCAGTACGCGAAGGTCAGCGCATTCTGAACGGGATGCAGGACATCCTCCGTCTCTTCTTGACCCGGGTCTGCTACTTCGCCTTACTCATCATCTCGTCGGCAGTGGTCGGCGGCTTTCCCTTCACCCCCAAGACGGCCTCGATCCTGACACTGTTTACGGTCGGTCTTCCGACGTTGGCGCTGGCGGCCTGGGCCGAACCGGGGCCGCTCGTTCGTGGTCGCCATATCCGCTCGCTGCTCTACTTTGTCGTCCCGGCGGCGCTCAGCCTGTCGGTCGCCGGGATGCTGGTCTATATCGCCTTTCTGATCATTGGCTACAACGATGTTCAAGCTCTCCAGCCTGACCTGCCACCGGAGCACGTCATCACCAGGGTGCTCCCCATCGCCCAGTCGGCGGTCGTCACCTTCAGCGTCGTTTGTGGGTTGGCGTTGCTGGTGCTGCTCAGGCCACCGTTTGCCTGGTTGGCGGTTGGGGCGCGCTACACCGGTGATCGCCGGCCGGCGGTGCTGGCGCTCGCGTTGTTCGCGATCTACCTGCTGTTGGTGACCGTTCCGGACCTCTCGTTCATCCTCGAGATCCGGGCAATGGTGGGCTGGCAGTACGCGCTGATTGGGCTGGCGGCGTTCGGCTGGCTTGCCGTGTTGGTGATAGTCTGGCAGAAACGTCTCCTCGACCGGTTCCTAGCGGTCGACCTGGCGGAGATGGCGGGCGTTCCACCGAGCGGCGAGAAGCCCGGCTGATATTCGCGACGGTCCGTCGTCTCCCGGTACACTTTCTAAACTGGCCGATCGTTCTCCGGCCTCCGATGGGGTTTCCATGTTTCGCCCGCGCGCCACGCTCCTCGTCGTCTTGGCTCTCGTCGCCGCTACCGGCTGCCAAATCGGCTCATCATCGGCGCCTCCGGCGGCGCCTGTCCCCCAAGCACCAGGTGCGCCGCCGGCCGTCGCCCCAGGCGTCCCGGCGGTTCCGCCGCTCACGATGGCAACCGACCCAGCCTTTTCCGGTGAACGAGCGATGCGCTCGGTCGAGCAACTCGCCGCCGTCTTTGGGTCACGCCCCGCCGGGTCGGAGAATTACACCAAGGCCGCCACCTGGGCCGCTGAGCAGTTGCGTGCGATGGGCTACACCGTCGAGCGTCAGACCTTTAGCTTCGACGAATTTCAGGTGCGCCGGCTGGACGCCAGCGTCGTCGCTCCGGCCACGAAGCTCGAGGCGATCGCGTTGAACAATTCGGGCAGTGGCGACGTCACCGCCGCGCTGGTTCGTGCCGGCATCGGCCGGGAGAGTGATTTCCCAGCGGGCATCGCCGGAAAGGTCGCCTTGATCGAGCGCGGCACGATCACGTTTCAAGAAAAGGTCGAGCGAGCGACCGCGGCCGGCGCGGCCGGTGTGGTCATCTACAACAACGAGGCGGGTCTGATCCAACCGTCGCTTGGTGAAGTCGCCAAGATCCCAGCGATCTTCATCTCGCGCGACGATGGTCGGCGACTGGCCGATCAGATCGCCCGTGGGCCGGTCGAACTTCACCTCCTGGTCGATGCGCGTCCCGAGACGATCCGCAGCGAGAACGTGATCGCCACCCGTGCCGGATCTAGCGACGGGATTGTCGTCGTCGGCGGCCATCTTGATTCGGTTGCCGAAGGACCTGGCGGCAACGACAACGCGTCCGGTTCGGCCACCGTTCTTGAACTTGCGCGGGCGATGGCCGGCACGCCGGTGAGCGCGCAACTCCGCTTCGTCCTGTTCGGCGCGGAGGAGAACGGGCTGATTGGCAGCCGGTATTACGTCTCACGATTGAGCGACGCCGAGAAGGAACGGATGCTCGGCATGATCAACCTCGACATGGTCGGGATTGACCTGCGCCTCTCCGCTGCTGGTGCGCCTCGGTTGACGGCGCCCGCGCGCGAAAAGGCGGCCGAACTTGGACGCCAACTTCCCGAGGCGACCAATGCCGGAGGTGGCAGCGACCACGCCTCCTTCGCCCGCGCCGGTATTCCAACCATCTTCTTCTTCACCGGGCTCGACGAGAACTACCATCAGAAAGGCGACCTCGCTCGCTATATCCAGCCCGACACGCTCCAATTGGTCGGCGAAGTCGCCCTGCACGTGCTACGCAGCGTCGCCGCCTAGACCGGCGCAAACGGACACCCCAGCCTGCAAGAAGAGCAGGGCAATCCCAGTCTTGCCGACGTGTCAGGCGAGGTCGGCGGGGAGACAGCCGCGCTCGCGGCGCGCCAGCGTGGAAGCGGGGCGACCTCCTGACGGAGACGCCCAGGCCGGCCGGGACGCCGGACGTCCGCTGAACCACCGGCGGGGCCTAACCTCTTTTAGCGTGCTTGCTTGCTTCCTATACTGCCCAGCATGAAACGGTATCGCCCGGAGTCTCGAACCCCGGAGCGCGAGGCGCGTTTCGTCGGCCCGTACCGGGTCGTCGACCGGATCGGCACGGCGCGATTTGGAACCGACTTTCGCGTCCGGTCCGGCAACCGGCTCCTCGTGCTCCGGCTGTTGGACGGACTGCCGCGAAACCCCGACGGTCGGCTCGCCGCTCGCTTCAACGAGATCATGACCGCCGCTCGCGAGTTTCGCCATCCGAACATCATCCCGCTGCTTGACTTTGGCAACGCCGATGGCATCCCCTACCTGGTCACCGACGATCACGCCGCGGGCACCCTTGCCGATCACTTGGGAAGCCCGCAGAGTTGGCGCGAGGTGCTGCCGATCGCGCAGGACGTGGCCGAAGCGCTCGACTTTGCCCACGCCCGTGGTGCGGTTCACGGCGGCCTTGAGCCGGCGACGGTGCTGCGACGCGCCGACGGGACGGTCGCGTTGGCTGGGTTCGGTCTGGCCCAAGTAGCTTGGCTCGCGCCGTCGACGCACCGCGCCGGTCTTCTGGCCGGGCAGTTCCACCTCTCGCCGGAGCAACGAGCCGGCGACCCAGCCACCACCCGAAGCGACGTCTGGGCCTACGCTGCGCTTGTCTACGAATTGCTGACCGGCCGGCCGCCGGTGCCGCTGCCTGGCGGCGACCCGCCCGCGCCGACTGCCCTGGTCGGCGGGCTTGGTTCGGCGGTCGATCAGGCCTTGCTGGAGGCGCTCGCAACCGACCCGGCGCGCCGCCCTTTGGCTGCTGGTCTGGTTCTGCGCGCGCTCTGTGCAGGAACGCCACAGGATTCGCGGCCACGAGCCGCGTTGCTCTTGCACCACCGGCGAGCCGCGTCCGAGGTGGCCGCCGTTCTCGAACCTCCCGCCAGCCTGCCCGAATCGCCCCGACCACAGCCAACGCCGCCGACCGACCCGCCATCACGGTTTCGGCCAAGGTTCAACCGGGCCCGGCTGCTGGGCGCCCTCGTCGAGTGGGTGCAGGAGAAGCCGCTAGAGGCGGCGCTCGCCGGCCTTGCGGTGCTGATCCTTGGCGTGGGGTTCGTCCGCTTTGGCGGAGCGGGCGCGCCAGCCACCTCGACGGATGCGCCACTTTCTACGTTGACAACATCGTCCCCGGCTGGAGCCTGGACGATGGCCGGTCAGAATCCGGCACGCACCGCCTTTGCCCCCGAGGCCGCCACCGTCCTCGAAGGCAGGGTCGCTTGGCAGCAGACACTTGGCGCTCCGATCACCGCCCCGCCGATCGTTGCCAATGGATTGGTGCTGGTTGGACTGGCCGATGGACGGGTAGTTGCACGCGATCTGGTGAGCGGCAACCCAAAGTGGGAATACAAGACCTCGGGATCGGTTGAAGCCGGGCCAGCCGTCGCCGACGGACTGGTCTTCATTGGCCAAAAGGACGGCAAGGTCGTTGCGATCGACGCCGCCGGTGGCGGCATGCGCTGGGAATTCCGGACCGGTGGGCCGGTGAGCGCGGCGCCGCTTGCGGTTGACGGGATCCTTTATGCGGCATCCAACGATGGAACGCTCTCGGCGCTTGATGCGGCCGGTGGGTCGCTACGGTGGCGCTACGATGCCGGCTCGGCGATCGACGCGCCACCTGCGGCGGGTAACGGCATGGTCGTGGTCGCGACACGCGATGGCCGGCTTCACCTGCTGGACGCCCGCAGTGGTGCTGCCCGCTGGGTCTACCGCACCGGTGGCGGCGTCGACGCTCCGCCACTGCTCGCAGGTGGGTTCGCCTATGCCGCCAACGAGCGCGGCGTCGTTCAGGCGATCGACCCATTCGCCAAGGGCGCACCCTTCGAATGGGAGCTTCGCGAGATCCAGGCCCAACTCTATCTCTGGGGTCTGCCGGTCGGGCTGCCTGGGCCCCAGCCGGGCTACAAGTGGAGTGTCAACGTCGCCTCCCCGGTCAAGGCGGCGATGGCGGCAGCCGGTGCGGCCCTGTTTGTTCCGGGAAGCGATGGCAAGCTGAGCGCGCTCAACGCACTCGATGGCAAAGTCCGCTGGCAGCACCAGTTTGGCGGGCCGGTTGCCCCGCCGATCGTCGCGGGCGACCTCGTCTATGCCGGCGCCGAAGACAAGCGGCTCGTCGTCCTCGGCGCTGCCAGCGGCGAGAAGATCCTCGAGATCGCCCTCGCGGGAAAGATCCGTGTCTCCCCAGCGTTGGCTCGCGGGCTCCTGTTGATCGGCACCGAAGAGGGCAAACTCTACGCCATCAAGTAGCAGATCCGGCCCACGAGAGCCTCGGCTACAATGGCGCCATCCCCTGGGCGTGCCATCGGCAAGGTGGGAGACGAGATGACGGGTCCACAGATCGAGAATGTCATGCGCGAGGGGCGGGTATTTCCGCCGCCTCCCGAGTTCAGCGCGAGGGCGCACATCCGGTCGATCGAGCAGTACGAATCGCTCTATCGCGAATCCCTCGAACAGCCAGAGCAGTTCTGGGCGCGCATGGCCCAACATCTCGACTGGTTCGAGCCCTGGCAGCGGGTCCTCGACTGGAAAGAGCCCCACGCCCAATGGTTTGTCGGTGGCAAGATCAACATCGCTTCCAACTGCGTCGACCGACACGCCGACGGACCCAATGGTGACAAAGCCGCCTTTCTTTGGGAAGGCGAGCCCGGCGACACTCGCCGGATCAGCTATCGCGAATTGAAGACCGAGGTGTCCAAGTTCGCCAACGTCCTGAAGGCACGTGGCCTCCAGACCGGCGACCGGGTGGCGATTTACATGCCGTTGGTGCCCGAGTTGGCTATCGCGATGCTCGCCTGCGCTCGGCTCGGGATCGTCCACACCGTCATCTTCGGTGGCTTCTCCGCCGAGGCGATCCGCGAGCGGATCGTCGACGCCAGTGCGCGGGCGGTGATCACCGCCGATGGCGGCTGGCGTCGCGGAGCGGTCATACCACTCAAGGTGAACGTCGACACCGCCCTCGAAGATGGCGCGTGCCCAACCATCGAATCGGTGATCGTCTATCGCCGTACTGACACGCCGGTCAACTGGACCGAAGGGCGTGATCACTGGTGGCACGAAGCGATGGCCGAGGCATCCGAAGATTGCCCGGCCGTGCCGCTCGATGCCGAGCATCCACTCTACATCCTCTACACCTCCGGCTCGACCGGAAAGCCAAAGGGCGTCCTCCACACGACCGCCGGATACCTCCTTGGTGTCGCGCTCACCGCCCACTATGTCTTCGACTTGCACGACGAGGACGTCTACTGGTGCACCGCGGATATCGGTTGGGTAACCGGCCATTCGTATGTGGTCTACGGGTTGCTGGCCAACGGCGCAACCAACGTCATGTACGAGGGTGCGCCGCAGCATCCGGACTTCGGCCGCTGGTGGTCGATCATCGAGAAGTACCAGGTAACGATTCTCTATACCGCACCGACGGCGATCCGAACCTTCGTCCGCCAGGGCGAAAGCTGGCCCGGCAAGTACGACCTGAGCAGTCTGCGGCTGATCGGCACGGTCGGCGAGCCGATCAACCCAGAGGCCTGGATCTGGTATCAGCGGGTCATTGGCGGCGGACGCTGTCCGGTGATCGATACCTGGTGGCAGACCGAGACGGGCGCAATCCTTATCACCGCGCTCCCCGGCGCCATCCCGCAGAAGCCCGGTTCGGCCGGCCGGCCGTTCTTTGGGGTCTCACCAAAGGTCGTCGATCGCGACGGCATTCCCCAGGGACCAAACCAAGGCGGCTTTCTGGTTATCGACCAGCCCTGGCCTTCGATGCTGCGAACGCTCTATGGTGATGATGCTCGCTATCGCAGCCAGTACTGGGGACAGATCCCCCATGTCTACTTCACCGGCGACGGCGCACGCTACGACGAGGATGGCGACTTCTGGCTGATGGGGCGGATCGACGACGTGGTGAATGTCTCGGGTCACCGGCTCGGCACCGCCGAAGTTGAAAGCACCCTCGTCGCCCATCCCTTCGTCGCCGAGAGCGCGGTGATCGGCCGTCCCGACGAGATCACTGGCGAGGCGCTCGTCGCGTTCGTCACCCTCAAAGGGACGGCCAGCCGTTCTCCCGAACTCCGCGCCGAGCTAATCGAGTTCGTTGCCGATCAGATCGGGAAGTTCGCTCGCCCGCAGGAAATTCGTTTCACCGATGCCCTGCCCAAGACCCGTAGCGGCAAGATCATGCGTCGGCTGCTGCGCAAAGTCGCCAGCAATGATCCATCCCTCGGCGACACGACCACCCTCGAGGACATCTCGGTGTTGGCGCGCCTGCAGGAGGACGAGGAGTAACCGGATTGCGGTCTCACGCCGTCAGGGCGTTGAGTTCCCCATTCTCACCGGAGTGCCTGGCGGCGAGGATCCGGCTTCGATTCTGCTAACCCCGGATCAGCGCCAGCACCTCGTCGCGCTTGGCTTCCATCGTTTCGCGTGAGAGCGCTTCGAGATTGAGCCGAAGCAACGGCTCGGTGTTCGAGGCGCGCACGTTGAAGTGCCAGTCGTCATAGGTGACCGAGATGCCGTCGATATGCTGGACCTCGGCGTCGGCGTAGCGCTCGCCAATCTGGGCCATCTTGGCGGTCGCATCGTCGACCGTCGAATTGATCTCGCCGGAGACAAAATAGGTGTTTTCGAGCGGAGCGAGGATCTCGCTCAGCTTCATCCCGCGTTGGGAGATCAGCCGGAGGATCAGCAGCGATGGGATCATCCCGGAGTCGGCGAAGTTGAAGTCTCGGAAGTAGTAATGACCGGAGACTTCGCCGCCAAAGACCGAGTTCTCCTGCGCCATCCGACGTTTGATGAACGCGTGTCCGACACGCTCGATAAGCGGCGTGCCGCCGGCTGCCCGAATGAGATTGGGCACCGCCCAAGACGAGCGCACATCGTAGACAACACTGCTTCCCGGGTGCTTGGCGAGCAGATCCTGAGCCAGGAGCGCCGAGATGAAATCTCCCGGAATAAACAGGCCGCGATCGTCGATGACAAAAAAGCGATCGCCGTCACCATCAAAGGCAAATCCCACGTCCGCGCCGATCTCCTTGACCTTCGCCTCGAGGTCGACGCGATTTTCCGGCTGGAGCGGGTCTAGTCCGTGATTCGGCAGCGTTCCGTCCGGCTCGAAAAAGAGCGGGGTCAACTCGACCGGCAGCGTGCCATAGAGCTTTTCGAGCGCTGGGCCGACCATCCCGTTGGCAGTATCGGCGACCACCTTGAGCGGTCGGATCGATGCCGGATCCACCAGCCGCAACAGCGCCTGAATGAACTCGTCCATGAGGTCGACCTGGCGGATACCGCCGGCACGCACCGGCTCGGGAAAGCGCCCGCCTTCGACGAGCCGACGGAGATCCTGGATTCCTTCGTCGCCGCTCAGCAGATGCGGCATCTTCTTGACCATCTTGAACCCGTTGTACGCCTTCGGATTGTGCGAGGCGGTGACCATCAGGCCGGGATAGCCGAACTTGGTGCAGGCGAAGTAAAACTGGTCGGTACTGACCATCCCGATGTCAACGACGTCGGCGCCCTGCATTCGGATCCCTTCGATGACAGCAGCATGGAGCTGAGGGCCAGACGTCCGCATGTCGTGCCCGATGATGACTGTCGATGCGCCCAGAAAGGTGACAAAGGCGCGGCCAATCGCCCGAGCCACGTCCTCGTCGAGTTGGGTCGGATAGATGCCGCGAATGTCATACGCCTTGAAGATTGAAGGATCGACGTTCACGCCGTGTTCCTTTGTGCGCCAAATTGGGGCTACGGTTCCACCCAGCGGCCGTCGGCTCGGATGAGCGCGATCAGTTCTTCGACACCACGCTCCTGGGGAACGCTGGTCTTGATCACCTCGCGGCCACGATAGAGTGAGATCACTCCGCCGCCCTTGCCGACATAACCATAGTCGGCGTCGGCCATCTCGCCAGGGCCGTTGACGATGCAACCCATCACCGCGATGTTCAGACCCGACAAGTGGCCCGTCGCCGCCTTCACCTCGCGCAGTACCGTCTGGAGGTTGAACTTGGTGCGGCCGCAAGACGGGCAGGCGATAAACTCGGTCTTGGTTCGTCGCAAGCCAAGCGCCTGCAGAATGTCGTAGCAGACCGGGATCTCGTTGACTGGGTCCTCAGCGAGCGAGACGCGAATAGTATCGCCGATCCCTTCTGCGAGCAGCGTGGCGATGCCGGCAGTCGACTTGACCCGCGCGTAATCGCCATCGCCCGCCTCGGTGACACCGAGGTGGAGCGGGTAGTCCATCCCAAGTTCGCTCATCCGCTGCACCATCAACCGGTTGGCGGCGATCATCACCGGCGCACGGCTTGCCTTGAGCGAAATGACCAAGTTCCGGTAATCGAGCGCCTCGCAAATCTGGAGATACTCGATCGCCGATTCGACCATCCCGCGCGGCGTGTCGCCATAGGTGACGAGCATCCGTTCGGCGAGCGATCCGTGGTTGACGCCGATCCGCATCGCGATGTCTCGCTGCTTGCACACCTCGACCACCGGCCGAACCGCCTCTTCGATGGCGGCCCGCTCGGCGCGGATCTCCTCGTCCGAATACTCCTCGCTTCGGCCACGCGGCTTGCGAAAAACGAACAGACCAGGGTTGATCCGCACCTTGTCAACAAACTGGGCGACCGCGACCGCGATCTCGGTTCCCTGATGGTGGACGTCGGCGACAAGCGGGATGTCCACACCCAGGGCATCGAGTTTGGACTTGATCTCACCGAGGCAGCGGGCGTCAGCCAGTGTCGGCGTGGTAACGCGCACCAACTCGCAGCCAGCAGCGGCGAGCGTGACAATCGCCGAAACGCAGGCGTCGACATCGCGGGTTTCTTCGGTGATCATCGACTGGACGACGATCGGCTGACCGCCGCCAATGACGTAGCGCCCGACACGAACCGGGCGAGTGCGCCGGCGCGGCGTGAGCAGGTCCGGCGAATCGGTGGGCATCAAGAGGGCCATCGCGAATGCTCCGTCGGCGGCAAGACAGGCCGCCGTCGAAGGCGATTCTATCAAAGAGCGGCGTTTGTGGCTGGCTCACCAGCCCATCTCTGCGAGGTTAGACCGCGACCGTGCTGACTGACGCGTGCCCGGTGGACACTCCCAACACTTCCACAGAGCGGTCGTTGGCCCATTGATGCTCGGCCCGACCGATACGGCAATGGATGGCCTCGGGCCTTTCAGGTCTCACGCCGTTGCCCCCCTGAGCGAAGAACCCCGATCGCATTGCTCGAAGGGCGCCTGAGTCGTCGCGCGTTGCGCCATTGCCGCAGCAGGTTGGCGCAGGGAGCCAGCTATGCCGTTAGCTTGCCAGCCCGCGGACCCGCAGATCGTAATCGAGGTTGTAGTCCAAGATGTTCAGGAAATGGATCAGCCGCTCGCGGCGCCGCCGCCAAACCTCGCGTTGATCCTCGACCAGGAACTCGCGCACGGCGGCGGTGAGGAGGGTCCGCGATTCCTCCGGGCCGATGCGATCGACCAACTCCAACGCCGATTCGGGCGGCTGAGCCGCCGGAGCCTCCTCTGTCGCCTCTGGTACAAACATCTCGTCCATGATCGCCTCCGCCCGGTGGGTCTTTCCCCCCATCGGGGCCCTCTCGACCGGAGATCCCTTCCCCCGGCCCCGGCCGATCTCCTATTGAGCGGAGTATCGGCCCCGAACAGCGTGGTAGCTAGGGGATACGGTCCCATTTCGGTCGAGGCTTCGTCCTAACTTGCCTGGACGATTGGACGAGCAACTTCGGGACCATCTCCTCCTTGCTGACCACTTTCCAGGTACGATTCGGCTGCCCGGGTGGATGAGAATAGGGCCTGGTCAACGGACGATCGGCCCTGACTGGAGGCGGCGTGCGCTATGTCCTCGCCCTCGATCAGGGGACCGGCGGTTCGGCGGCGATTCTGGTGGACCGCGACGGGCGCCTCGTCGCCGAAGCCGACGTGCCGGTCGCCTCGATCTTCCGCCAACCCGGCTGGGTTGAGCAAGACGCCCTCGAACTGGTCAGCGCGACCACCGCGGCTGCGGCTGCCGTCCTCGACCACGCCGGCGTGAGTTGGAGCCAGGTTGCCGCGATCGGGTTGGCCAACCAGCGTGAAACCACCGTCGTTTGGGAGCGAGCCACCGGTCGCCCGGTCGGGCCGGCGATCGTCTGGCAGTCGCGTCAGACCGCCGATGCCTGCCTCGCGCTCCGCCAGGCAGGTTGGAGCGAAACCGTCCAGCGCAAGACCGGGTTACCGATCGACCCGTACTTCTCGGCAACCAAGCTCCGCTGGTTGCTCGACCGCGTGCCGGAAGGCCACCGGCGCGCCGAGGCGGGCGACCTCCTCGGTGGGACGGTCGATAGCTGGCTGCTCTGGATCCTTGCCGGGGTCCATCGCACCGACCCGACCAACGCCTCGCGCACTCTGCTCTACGACATCCACCAGCGTGCCTGGGACCCAGAGCTTCTCGCGATCTTCGGCATCCCGCTGGCGATGCTCCCAGAGGTTCGCCCGTCGGTCGGCGTCTTTGGTGAGACGGCCGAGGGAACGCCGATCGTGGCGGTCGCGGGTGATCAGCAAGCCGCCCTCTTTGGCCAAGTCTGTTTTGCCTCCGGCGAGTCCAAGACCACCTTTGGCACCGGCGCGTTTCTCCTCATGAACACCGGGGACCAGGCTATTTCCTCAGAACAGGGATTACTGACGACCCTCGCACTCGATGCAGTTGGCGAAACCTGCTACGCCCTCGAAGGGGCGGTGTTCACCGCCGGAGCGGCAGTCGATTGGCTTCGCGATGGGCTGAAGATTGTGGACGACGCGGCCGAAACGGCGGCGCTGGCGCGATCCGTGCCCGATAGTGCCGACGTCGTGTTCGTCCCAGCCTTCAGCGGACTGGGCTCGCCACACTGGGACCCCACTGCTCGCGGAACGATCCTCGGGCTCACCGCCAGCGCCGGCCGCGCCCACCTCGTGCGTGCGACCCTTGAGGCAATCGCCCTTCAGACCGTCGAGCTTTTCGAGGCGATGCGCCGGGAGTTCCCCGCTCCGGTTGAGCGAGTGCGGGTCGACGGCGGTGGGTCGGCTAACGACTTTACGATGCAACGACTGGCCGACCTGCTCGGGCTTGCGGTCGAGCGGCCGAAGATCCGTGAGACGACCGCGCTTGGTGCGGCGTTCCTCGGTGGGCTGGCGGCGGGGTTCTGGCCTGGCGGCGGGGCACTGGCCGACCGTTGGGAACTTGAGCACCGCTTCGAACCGTCGATCTCCACCCACGAGCGCCGGGAGACCATTGAGCGTTGGCGCTCCGCCGTCGACCGCGCCAAAGGCTGGGCGACCTAGGCGCGAAAGAAGGCTGCGCGGGGCGAACCGACGACCACCGCCCGTGAGCCAGCCAGGTCGACTTGAGCCAGACGGACCTCGCGTTGGACGAAAAGCGCCTCGAGTGGTCCGCCCTTCCAGCGCAGGATTGACGACACGCCGCCTCGATGTACGGGTTGGGCGACGATCCAGAACCCGTCGTGCCCGGCAGCAGCATGAACGAAGGCAACCCCGGCTTGCGGCGCAACAGCCGGCTCGGGCCGGTCTCCTTCGGCGGACACGAGCCAAGCAACGCTCTCCCGCTCGGTCGGAGACCCGGCGATTTGCCGATAGCCAACCACCAGCGCACCGGCGCCGTCGGGGCGCCAGGCTACGCCGGTCAGGTCTCCATCGGGTAGTTCGGCGATAAGCTCGAGGTCGTCCTCACCGGCCAAGTAGCGATAGAGCGCCCCATTTCCCACCACGATCGCGAATGAACCATCAGGCCGCCAGGCCAGACCTCGCAAATGCGAGCGCCCCCAGCCAACGGCCTGACTTCGCCCGTCGCGCCAGCGCAGCAACAACCCGTCGTTGCCAGCGATCAGGCAATCGTCACCCTCGGGCCGCCAAGCGGCTCGACGGAGGTTGACCGGGGTAAGGAGCGGTGTGGCGACCGCCTTGCCGTCGTAGCGGACGATAGCGCCGGCGTCGCCGACGACGATTGCAACCTCTCCGTCCGGTCGCCAAGCGATGCCACGCAAATGCTCTCGTGAGGCAACCTCGACCGGTTGGACGCCGCTGTCGACGAGAACGAGAGTCCCGAAGTTGCCGGCGACGAGCGCCTCAATTCCGCCGGGACGCCAGGCCGCCGCCCGCAGGTCGTGCCGCCCGCCGGCAAAGAACGGCTGCGCCGCCGTGTCGTCGAGTACCCAGCCCTGGCCCACCGCAACCGAACGGCTAGCGGCGAACCGGAGCGACCTGCATCTCACGGAGCCGGGCGACGCGCTCAGCCGTCGGCGGATGGGTGCTGAACAGATTGGCGATATTCAGGCTGCCAAACGGGTTGACGATGAACAGGTGCGCCGTGGCGGGTGACGCTGACATCGGGATGCGCTGCGTGCCAACCTCGAGCCGTGCCAACGCTCCAGCAAGGGACTCCGGGTCGCCAATAATTCGCGCGCCGTCCGCGTCGGCTTCGTACTCGCGCGAGCGAGAGATCGCAAACTGAATCAGCATCGCAACGATCGGGGCGATCAACGCTGCAAACAGACCGCCCAGTACGCCACCGCCGTCGTCGTCATCGCCTCTCCCGAACCCGCCAAAGAGCAGCGCCCACTGAGCCAACTGGCCGACGAAGCTGATCACGCCAGCGATAGTCGCGACGATCGCCATTGTCAGGGTGTCGCGATTCTTGACGTGCGCCAGTTCATGCGCCAGCACGCCGGCAAGTTGGTCGGGGGTCAGGATCTCGCGGATCCCAGTCGTCACCGCGACCACCGCATGTTGGGGGTCACGTCCGGTAGCAAAGGCATTCGGCGACGCGTTCGAGATGACCGCAACCCGAGGCATCGGCAGGCCAGCGGTCTCCGCGAGTTGGCGCACCATCGAGAACAGCGCCGGGTCTTGGGCTTCGTCGATCTCGTGCGCTCCGGCCATCCGAAGCGCGATCCGGTCCGAAAACCAGTAGGCCCCGACATTCATGACGATCGCCATGCCAAAGGCGATCACCATGCCCGAGAAACCGCCAACCAGTCGCCCGACGAAGACGAGCAGACCGGTCAGCAACGCCAGGAACAGAAGGGTCTTGAGGTTGTTCATCGCTCCAAACTCCGGACGCCACGCTGCGCCCACTCCAAGAGTACCGTACGTTCGCACGGTACGAAACACTCGGGCCGTACCAGGATCAACGCCGAATCGGTCGTTGCGGTTGCAACGATCGGTCCGAAACATGGTACCCTTGGATACCGGGGAGTCGCCGTCTAGACGCGATCCCGATCGAATAAGGAGTACGCGTGGCCGCGAACCTGATTGAAGTAACCGACAGTACGTTTCAGAGCGAAGTCCTGCAGAGCGATGTGCCGGTTCTGGTTGATTTCTGGGCGCCCTGGTGTGGACCGTGCAAGCAGATCGCTCCAGCGGTCGAGGCGCTCGCCGATGAGTACGACGGCAAAGTGAAGTTCGCCAAGCTGAACACCGACAACAATCAGTCCACCCCTGGGTCGCTCGGTATCATGGGCATCCCGACTCTGATCCTTTTCAAGAATGGCGCCGAGGCCAAGCGCCTCGTCGGCGCGATGCCAAAGCAGCGGATCAAGACCGCCATCGACGACGCAATCGTCTTGCCCTGAGCCGTCGGAGCGAGCACGCGCCGACTTCCCACAATGTAGTCGGGAACCGGAAGCGACGCAGTCGGCCTCTGCGGAGGGGGTGACGTCGTCCGGACTTAGGCCTGGCCACCGGGCGCGACTGGGCGGCCAGCCACGCTCCCAACCGACCCATCATTTACCTCAAACGCCAGATCGCAACTCCGGTGGATCGACGTTCCGGTCGCATCTGGCTGGTTGTGGTCCCCTGGCTCGACCATCGAGAGCGCCGAACCGTCAAGTCCGGCGCGCGAAGCCAGGTTCGGGATGCGCGGTCTGACACCAATCTCAGCGTGGAAACATCATCCAGATCGCGATCAGCATCAGTACCACGATCACTCCACCCAACACCAGTGGCCAACGGGTACGACGCCGAGGGGGAGGAGGAGGCGGTTCTTCGTCATCCTCTTCCATACCCCAGCCGACGTCTGACTGGTGGGCGGCGACATGCGGCGGAACGCGAAAGCCGTAGAACGAGGTCTGGATCACCTCGTCGACCATCGTGGCGAGAGTAGCGATCTTTTTGTAATCCGGATCGATCTCCCGAATCTGTTCGATGGCGCGTTGGGCTTCGGTCCAACGGCCATACATGATCAGAGCCAAGACCTCTTGGTAGTTCGGCTCGAGAAAGTCTGTCGATTCTGCCTGTGGTTCTTGCACGGCGTGATCCGTTCGGCAATATCCTGCCGGAGTGTAGCACTCGCTAGCGGCTGATGGTCAGGCTGGCAAGGATCTCCTCGAAGTTCGGCAGCAGGTCCGGGAAGGACGCCGGGTCGGCGGCGAGAAAGACAAAGTAGCCCCGGCTGTTGGCGGGATCACGAGCCAACGCGATCTCGATCTGGCGGGTCTCATTGCTCTCGCCCACCAAGCTCAAGGTCGCGCGGCGACCAGTCTGGCCGGCGACGGTCACCTGGCGCTCGTTCGCCACCTTCAGGTCGACCGCTCCGCTGCGGGCACTCTCGATCACAAGCCGGTACCACTCGTCGAGTGCCGGGACGTTTGCCGATACCTGAAATTGGACGACATCGTCGTAGGGGGTGGGCGGTGCGAGAAGGATCGGCTCGGCGGGAGCGCCGATATCGTCGATGAACCAGGTGTTGGGATACCGGAATTGATATGGGACGTCCGCGCTCCGGTAGTCAACCCAGCCTCTTACTTCGCCAACGCGTGGCCGCTGCCCAGCCACCAGCGTGAGGGCCTGGGTCGTCGGTGCGCCGCGGCCAGTCGGGTTGGGACGCAGCACCGTCATCTCGACTGCCGATCCCGGTCGCAGCGAACTGAGTGCACCGCTCACCGAGTCAACGTTGGTGACTGGTCTGCCATTGACCGACACGATGACATCGTACAGTTCGAGACCGCCTTGGTCGGCTGGGCTGGTTGGATAGATCCGATCGACGATCGCGCCGTCAGTATTGGGCAGTCCGAGGACGTTTGCGGCGTCGGCGGTTACCGGCCGCATCCGGATCCCAATCCAGGGTTGGCTGCCACCGGCGAGCCCTCCCAGGAATGACCCCGCGCCGACCTGGGAACGCAGCCCGAGGCCAGTTGCCAGCGGGGCAACCAGACAAAGCATCACGAAGAAAAACCAGAATGGAATCAGGAGCCAGAGCGAGCGGCGTCGCGATCGGGGCATTGGTTCCCCCACCAGGGTCGGCCTGTCGCGCTATTCTCGTTTACCGAGCCGACAGCCGCAACCTCAAACCGCCAATCGAGAATATTGGAACCTCTTCATCACGCGGACCCTGCAGCGAACGAACCGACCGGCGAGGTCAGAAACTCGGCCACCGCTGCGGTCCAGCCGCGCGGACGCTCGTACATCGGCCAGGCACTCGCCCCGGCGACGATCGCGACCTCCACGTTGCCGGCTGCCTCGACCATGGCATCCCGGTGCGCCACGAACTGATCGAGCTCACCCCAGACGAGACGACACGGGATACGGAGACGACGCAGGTCCGCCTCAAGGTCGTATTCGGCGAGCGCCTGATACCCCTCGATCCAACGCGGCCCGGCGCGGCCGATGTCAAAACGCATCCGCCGAACCAGCAAATCGAATCGGTCGTCGTCCAGCTGTGGAACGGGCGACCAATGCTCACGAGACGGAAAGGGGAGGTCCGCACGGTAGAGCCCGGGGTCGGTTCCGGCAAACCGGCGCCGGCTTGCCTCGTCCAGAAAGGGCGTCTTGGAGAGTACCAGTCGCCGAACTCGGCCCGGATGTCGGACAGAAAAGCGCAGCGCGGTGGCCGCGTGGGTCGCATGACCAACCAGATGCACGACGTCGAAGCCGATCGCGTCGACAAACGCCTCAAGCGCCCTGGCATAGCCGTCCAGATCCAGCGGCGAGGCCGCTGGTTGTGTCCCACCGCTGCCCGGTAGGTCAAGGGCGAAGACCTGCAGACCATAGTCGGCAAAGTAGGGCATGACGTTCACCCACGCCAATGACGAGAGCGGCACAGCATGGGTGATGACGACCGCCGGGGCGGTCTCCTCGCCAAAGCGACGGTAGGCGATCGGCCCGATATCGCCATCGACCAGATAGCTCGTGATACCGCCATCGAAGCGTGGGTCGAGCGGTTCGACGTCGTCACCGGCAATGACGACAACCCGCTCCATCCTACGATCCGAAGAAGGAGCCGACGGCCTCGCTCCAGCCGCGCGGACGCTCGTACATCGGCCATGCACTCGCCCCGGCGACGATCCGGATCGTCGGTCGCAGGTGGGCTGCGGCATTCAGGATCAGGTCGCGGTGCGACATGAAATGATCGCCTTCCGCCCAGACAAACCGCGTCGGAACACGCAGCGCTGCCAGATCCGGCAGAAAATCATAGCTGGCCAGCGCGTTGTGCCCTTCGGCCGATCGTGGCCCGGCCCGGTACATATCGAAGTTCATCCGCATGGTCATCACCCGAAAGCGTTGCTCGTTCACCACCGGCGGCGGCGCCCATTGGTCGATCGGCGGCATTGCCGGCGAACCGTCTGGGTGATACCAGGTCGCCGTCGCCCGGCCCATCCTCGCCTTGCCAGCCTCGTCGACGTAGGGCAGTTTGGAGAGGACCAACCGCTCGACACGGTCGGGATTGGCGACGGCGTAGCGCAGAGCAGCCGATGCATGCGAGGCGTGGCCGATCAGCCCAAACCGTTTCAGCCCCAGCGCATCGACGAATGCGCTGAGCGCGCCAGCGTACCCCTCGACCGAGAGTGCAATCGGGGCGGGCGGTGTGCCTCCGCTGCCCGGCATATCGAGCGCGACGATGTGGAGTCCCCGCGCTGCCAGATGCGGTAGGACGCTCACCCAAGCGAGCGAAGAGAGCGGAACCGCATGCACCAGCACGACCGGTGGCGCGTCGACTGGCCCGACTTCACGATAGGCCATTCCGCCCTGCGCCGTCTGGACCAGCCAACTTGGGATTCCCGCGTCCATCCGCTCGTCAATCGGTTCGGTATCGTCACCGGCCAGGTCGATCACCTGTTCGTCCAACTCGATCACCGCGTCCCTCCACACGCCGCCTACTATACGGTGGACCGACGACAAACGAAACCGGGGGCCGAGCACGCTCGACCCCCGGTAAAAGGCGCCTCCTCCGAGTGACTGGACCAGCGACCTCGCCGCCGCGGCCCGACGGTTGCGGGCGGTTCGGACCGCAGCGGCCGGTGGACCCGATTCCGGCCTAACGGCGCGGCGCTCAATCCACCCTCTTGGAGACGTCTGAACTTATAACGAGTGAAACGGCCATACGGTAGCGCTTAGCGCTCAACTAGCAGGCAATTTGGCAGGCGATTCGCCAATTGGCTCGCCGATTGAGCCGCGAGCGCCGCCTCCGCGACGATCGCCTGAACGGCATCGGCCGCAACGAGAGGTGCGCCGGCTGATTCCCAGCGCAAATCACGAACAATCTGGCGGCCATCGACGGCGAGCGCAAGCGCCTCGCGTATCGTGGCAGCCGTCAGGTCACCGCCAACCGACGCATCGAGGAGGGCCAGCCAAGCCCGCAAGCAGGGCGTTGGGGCGGTCGTCCCGACCGCCGCCTCCAGAGCGAGCAGACCGACCAGTCCGTCTGGCAGGCCGGCCGGTTCGATCAGACGGCGCACCCAGTCGGCGTCCCATTCGGCGACCCGCGGCAGATCCCGAAGGACGGCGTGCCGGGTCCGTCCGGCGACGTCAACTGGTGGAATCACCCCGCGTCGCTCGCCAACAACGAACCTTGAAACCGGTCGGTGTTCGCTGGCTCTGGTTGGGCGGCCGCCGGTGCGTGCAACGCTCGAACCGCAGCCTCGAGTTGGTTGGTCAGTTCGGGGTTGGCTCGCAGGAACGCCTTGGTGTTCTCCCGACCCTGACCAATCCGTTGCTCACCGTAGCTGTAGAAACTCCCGCTCTTCTTCACCACCCCTTGCTGCTCCGCAAGGTCCAGCACATCGCCCTCACGGCTGATACCACTCCCAAACATCAGGTCAAACTCGGCTTGACGGAACGGCGGCGCAACCTTGTTCTTCACCACCTTCACCTTCACCCGGTTCCCCACCTGCTCGCTTCCCACCTTCAGCGTCTCCACCCGCCGGATCTCAAGCCGGACGCTCGCATAGAACTTCAGCGCCCGGCCACCGGGGGTCACCTCAGGGTTGCCGAACATCACCCCAACTTTCTCGCGAAGTTGGTTGATGAAGATCACCACCGCCCGGCTCTTGGCGATCGCCGACGTCAGTTTCCGGAGCGCTTGGCTCATCAGACGCGCTTGCAACCCGACGTGGGCATCACCCATCTCCCCTTCGATCTCCGCTCGGGGAACCAGCGCCGCAACGCTGTCGATCACCAGCACGTCAATCGCATTCGACCGCACCAACGCTTCGGCGATCTCCATCGCCTGCTCGGCGCTGTCGGGTTGCGAGATCAGCAGTTCACCGATGTCCACCCCGAGCGCCGCACAATACTGGGGGTCGAGGGCATGCTCGACGTCGATGTAGGCTGCCGAACCACCCGCCTTTTGCGCTTGGGCAACGATGTGGGAGGCCAAGGTCGTTTTGCCGCTGCTCTCGGGGCCGTAGATCTCGACCACCCGGCCACGGGGTACTCCGCCCACCCCGAGCGCAAGGTCCAACGAGAGCGCGCCGGTCGCGACCGCTTCGATTGGTGCGCGTTCGGCCTGTTCGCCAAGGCGCATGATCGCACCCTTGCCAAAGTCCTTCTCGATCTTGGCAAGAGCAGCCTCGAGGGCGCGAGTGCGGTCGTTGGTCGAAGCGGTCAGTACAGCAGGCATCGATCCAATCCTTCTGGCCCTCGTTTGGGCCTCGAACGTCTGTTCTATTCTACCGTGCATCGACAGCGATCCGCAACCGTTTGGGTCCTGCAAACGCAGACGAAAACGCCCGGGGTGGAGCCTATCTCCGACCGGGTCTCCTCATGATGATTGATATCTCAGGACGGCGTTCCACGGTACTTTCGATATCACGATGAGTGAGATATGTGGTATACTCAACAGCGGGAGCACGTTCAGCAGCCCGCCGGTCACCGTGCTAGGCCCAGATGGGTCCCATCACCTCGAGTGCGTCGCGCTGACCCGCTCAACCAGAACTCCGGGCGAAGGAGCCAGCGCGATGATCGACAAGACTCTGACCTGCCGCGACTGCGGGTCGGCGTTCCTGTTCACCGTCGGTGAGCAGGAGTTCTACGCCAGCAAGGGGTTCACCCATGAACCCACCCGCTGTCGCGATTGCCGCTCCAAACGACGCGGTGCCGATGGCGGCTATGGCGGCGGCGGTACCTACAGCACCGGCTACAGTGGCTCGTCCTCCTATTCGACATCCGGCTCCCGTCGTGAGATGTTTTCGGCGACCTGTTCGAACTGCGGCAAAGAAGCGCGTGTGCCATTCCAGCCACGCTCGGACAAGCCGGTCTATTGCTCAGACTGCTTCGAGAGCCATCGCAGCGCACCGGGCGCTGGTCAGCGCGGCGGACGCACCAATGGGGGCAGTCGCTGGTAGGTCCTGCCCGCCCGGTCGCTAGCGGCGGCCGCGCAGCAGCGTGGTAACGACACCGCAGGCGGTGACGCTCGCAACTACCCAGAACGCCCAGCGAAACGCTTCCAACCGGGCAGCGTCCGGACCCAGTGTCGGCACGGTCCGCGCCAGCACTTCGGCGTAGGTCGTTCCGGCAAGCGCGACGCCGACCGCCATGCCGACGTTCCGCACGGCACCGGTCAACGCCGAGGCGGTGGCTCGTTGGTTCTCTGGCACCGAACTCAGCGCTGCGGTGTTGTTCGGCGTGGTAAACAGTCCGATCCCGAGGCCGATGATCGCCAGCCGCCAAGCGACATCCAGTCCGGACGCGTCAGCGGACAGTCCACCGAGCAGGAACAGCCCACCGGCCACCAGACCCATGCCGGTGACGGCAAGTCCAGTAGACCCCCAGCGGTCGGTAAGAACGCCAGCCGGCGGAGCGGTCACCATTGTCGCCAGCGGTAAGACACTCAACAACAGCCCGGCTTGGGCTGGACCCAGCCCCTGACCGTCGATCAGAAAGAACGGCATCAGGAACGGCGGCGTCCAGCCACCGAGATAGAGCAGGATACTGCTCACGTTTGCCGAGGCGAATACGCGAGACTGAAACAGACGCAGGTCGAGAAGCGGTTCGGCAGTTCGCAGTTCATGAACCACGAACACAGCGCTCGCCACCAGTCCGGTTCCGGCGACGCTCAGGATTGCCGGCGAGGTCCATCCCCAAGCCGGGCCTTGGGTGAGCGCCAGGAGCAAACCGGTGATCGCAACCGTCAGCAGCACGGCGCCAAGCGCGTCGAACGCCCGAGCGGTTGGGGTCACCCCGACATCTGCTGGGAGCCAGCGCCAGGCGGCAACGGCTACCAGCAAGGCAAAGGGCACGATGAAGCCAAAGGCGGCCGGCCAGTCACCGATCGCCATCGCGATCCCGGCCAACGACGGGCCGAGCGCCAGTCCGACGTAGGTGAAGGTCACCGTCCAGCCCAACGCCTGGCCACGCCGTTCGGGCGGAACGACACCGATCGTGATCGCCGGACTAGTCGCCGTCGCCATCGCCGTGCCGACGATCACCACGCCGCGCATTGCCAACAAGACCAAGAAGGTTGGTGAGATCGCCGACGCGAACGAGCCGACGGCATACAAGATCGTGCCGGCGATGAAGATGCGCCGGGTGCCAACCCGGTCGGCGAGCCAGCCCGCCGGGAGCAAGGTGGCCGTCATGACCAGATTCTGGAGCAGCGGCACCCATTGAGCGACTGTCAGGTCGATGGCAAATTGCTCGGTGATGCGCGGCAGCGCGAGACCGGCCGCACCGAACCCAGTCGCCGATACAAACGAGCCGACGCTGGCGACAAGCAGCGGAAGCCACCAGCGCCGCGCCGCTGCGCGTTCGCGGGTCTGCACCATACCGCCAGGGTAGCACGCCAGCTTAGGGAGGATCCCTCCGGCCATAGAGCGAGATGAGGTCGTCCATCCGCCGAGCGATCTCGGGTCTCAGCGCTCCTGGTCCTATCCGCCAAGTCCAGTTGCCAGTTGGCTTGCCAGGCTCATTCATGCGTGCCTCAGACCCGAGCGACAAGAGATCCTGACAGGGCGTTATTGCAATCTCGGCGACCGAGCCCAAAGCCAGCCGGATCAGATCCCAGGCGATGTCGTCGCCAGAAACGCCGAGATAGCGCCGAATTCGGTCGCGCACGGTTTCACTGGCCGTGCGATACCAGCCGGCGGTGGTGTCATTGTCATGCGTCCCGGTGTAGACCAGACAGTGTCGCTCGTAGTTGAACGGCAAATACGGGTTGTCCGAGGTATCGCCGAAGGCAAATTGCAGCACCTTCATGCCGGGATAGCCAAACGCATCGCGTAGCGCCGTCACCTGCGGGGTAATCAGTCCCAGATCCTCGACGACAATCGGCAGGTCGCCGAGCGCCGCCGTGATTGCCTCGAAAAAGGGAGCGCCGGGGCCGGGTTGCCAACTCCCCTCGATCGCGGTCGGCGACGAAGCCGGTACTTCCCAGTACGCCTCGAACCCGCGGAAGTGATCGATCCGGACGAGATCGACGAGCGCGAGAGTACGGCGCAACCGCTCCACCCACCAATCGTAGTTGCGCTCAGCTAAGACATCCCAACGGTAAAGCGGATTGCCCCAACGTTGGCCGGTTTCCGAAAAGAAGTCCGGCGGAACTCCTGCCACCACGGTGCTTTCGCCCAACTCGTTCAGTCGGAAAATTTCTGGGCGCGCCCAGACGTCGGCGCTGTCGTGGGCAACGAAGATCGGCAGGTCGCCGAGAATACCGATCCCCTTGCCGTTCGCGGTCCGGCGCACGAAATCCCATTGTTCGTTGGCGACCCATTGGACGAACCGATGGTAGTCGAGGCGGTCGGCAAGCGTGGTTCGTGCGCTCTCGAGCGCCTCCGGATCCCGCCGGCGCAGCGGTGGGTCCCAGCGCGTCCAGGACTGTCCGTTGAACTGATCACGGAGAACCGCAAAGAGCGCCCAATCCTCCAGCCAGGCGCGTTCGGCCTCGACGAACCAATGGAAACGCTGGTTGGACCTGCCTTGCTCAACAAAGCGTCGGTGAGCAAGCGCTACGGCTGCCGATTTGGCCGCTTCTACGGCGATGAAATCGACCGGTCCGTCCGGTCTCTCCGGGACGCTCGCCAGTTCCTGGGCGCTGAGCAGGCCGTCGT
Source organism: Dehalococcoidia bacterium (assembly GCA_046328265.1). GTDB lineage: Bacteria > Chloroflexota > Dehalococcoidia > SpSt-223 > SpSt-223 > JANWZD01. Next base: position 426,685 of record JAXLWW010000002.1, on the reverse strand, counting down.
CGGCCAGCCGATCGAGCGAGACGAGCAGCGGGTTGAGCGCAAAGGCCGAAAGGGCTGCATAGGGTGAGTTGCCGAAGCCGGGAGGACCTAGCGGCAAGATCTGCCAGAGGCGGGCGCTTGCCGCCGTCAGAAAATCAAGCCAGGCGTCCGTGCTTGGGCCAAGGTCGCCGACGCCATGCCGACTGGGCAAGGAGGTCGGGTGCAACAAGACCCCCGCACGTCGTGCCCACCGGGCGGACGTTGCCGGTTTCGATGAATCCACGGTAGGCGTTCCCCTATCGGTAGCATTCCAGCCATGACTGAGACATTCACGATCCGCCGGGGCTACATCGGTCCGGCTGGCCGCCAAGAGCATTATCGCCGGGCAGGCTCAGGTTCGCCGCTTGTCCTGCTACTCCAGACCCCTGAACCGTCCGACGACTTCCTCACAATCCTCCCCGCGCTCGCCGCCGACCACGGTGTTCACGTTCGGCATTCCGGGCTACGGCCAACTCGCCGGGCGTCTCCCCGGGGCGATTGACGCGTTCTGTTGTGGCCGATTAGGCCTCCCCGGCCATCTGACTGCCCAGATGATCGCAACCGTGATTGCTGCTGCTGACGCTGGGCAGGTACCGACGTTGGTCATCGTTGAGCCGTTCAAATGGATTACCCAACCTCGCTGTGAAACCCACCCGGACATCCACCAGGACGCCGCCTACGACGCCGTGGGCAGCTATTCGGATGCTGCCTTGAACCGCGACCAACCGGCGCTCGATCTTGGCTCTACCAAGGAGCAGAACCCGTCTCTCATGTCGAACCACCTCGTGGGTGAATGCGCTATGTGAGCAAAACGGCAACGTCGGGCGGGAAAGAGCCGTCCTCGACGCGATGACGCGTCGCGCATACTGGGAGCGTGCTGGACAAACCCTGGCGCTCACCGCGGTGACGAATTGCACCGAGGGCGAGTTTGCGCATTCGCACCAGAAGCGCCCGGAGGCCATCGCGAACGGCCAGGGAGTGGTTATGCTGGGGTTCACCGCGATTCATTTCGCCCGGAGGCCGCATGGACTGCCGCAAGACTCCCCGAGGAGATTGCTCGTCTCACCCTTGGGGTCCTGGGCGAGCGCGACTGGATCCATCCCCCCACGATTCGCTGGGCGCGGAGGGTACGGCGAGCCGATCTGGCTGCCGAAATAGGTAGCACAATGGATAACGATGTCCTGACCCAAGTGCTGACGCGCCTTGCGCCCCGAATCGTCACCGCCCTGGCGGGCCGGGCAGAACGACTATTGGTCTGGATCGCCGTTGAACCCGGCGATGATCGCTGTGCGATCCACTTTCTGACGCCAGCGACGGCTCGGAGCGCCGAGGAGACCGGCGCCCTGCCCGCGGGTGAGAGCGGACGGCTCAAAGCCTGCGTCCCGGCACTGAGTTTGCCGGTGGTGGTGACCGGTCCGTCCGGTTGGCGCCAATCGTGGTTGTCGCTCACCCACCGGCCGAACGCCGCCGCCCTCTCGCCGAACTAGTTATCCTGTCCTGGATCATCTCCAGGAGGAAACCGATGCCAAATGGCCTGAGCCTCGCCGAGGCGCGCCGACTCCTCGATGCCGCGCTCGCCTACGCGGAAGAGAATCGACTACCGATGGCGGTTGCTGTCGTCGACACCGGCGGCCACCCGATCATGATGGCAAAGCTCGATTCGGCGTCGATCATCGCGGGCGAGTCGGTTCTTCAGAAGGCGCGTGCTGCGGCATGGTTCGGCCGCCCGACTTCCTCGGCGGTCGACACCGGGGTCCAGTGGCCGCATGTCTATCTCAGTTTCACCATCGCCGCCCAGGGAGCGATCACCCTCAGCAAAGGTGGCTTTCCAGTGCTGCGCGACGGTGAAATCATCGGCGCGGTCGGCGCAGCCGGCGGCAGTGGGGTCCAGGACGAGCAAGTTTCTCGCGCCGGATTACGCGCCCTTGGGTTCAGCACCTGGGAGGACTAGGCTCGGCGAAGCGCGATCTCGGCAAAAGGGGCGGGTTGGTCGATCTCGATCTCCTTCCGTCGATACAACTCAAGCACCGCCAGAAAGGTCGCGACGATCAATTCGACCGTTGGGGCGGTCCCGAGCAAAGTCTGAAACCGGACCGGCCGAAGGCGCGACAGCCGGGGCCGGATTTCCTCGATGCGCTCGGCCACGGTGAGCTTCGGCGATGGCAGAGGGAGTTCGTTGGGCGGTTCGGCACGTCTTGCGACGCCAAGCAGGAGTTGTACCATGCCTTCTGCTGGCAGGTGGATCTCCAGGCGGCGAGGAAGACCGGGCGGCAGCGGGTGGCGGCGTGGCCATGAACGCAGGCCCTGCTCGTCGCGCTCGCGCAGGGCGGCGGCGGCGACCTTGAAGCGCCGATACTCGCGGAGTTGGCGGGCGAGCGCCTCGACCGCGTCGATTGCCTCGACCGGATCGGCATCGCCCTCGATCTGTGGCCGAGGGTCCGGCGGCAGCAGCCGGATCGACTTGATCAGCAGCAACTTCGCGGCGACCACAAGATAGGCAGCGATCTCATTGAGATCAGCGGGGGCGTCGTCATTGAAATAGCGCAGGAACTGGTCGGTGACCGCGACCAATGAGATGACGGTGATGTCCAACTCGCGCCGTTCGATCAACGCCAGGAGCAGGTCGAGCGGACCCTCGAATACATCGAGGCTGACCGCGAAGGCAGGTCGGCCGGTGTTCACTCGGGAGACGTGAGCGCCTGGCCGATTGTCCCGGTAACGAGCCAGTGCTGGGCCCTCGCCCAGGCGACCGTCGCCGTGCCGAGCTTTGCCGACTGTCCGGCCGAACCTGTCAGGAGCCAGGGCGCGGATCGAGGCAGTGGTTTCCGGGACGCGATGTCGGCTGGCAGTGGGCCGGATGGATACACGGCGATCATGGCTCGATCGGTGGGACGTTGGAGCGAAGACCGACCGCTCCATTCAAGTAGACATGAGAGATCTCGCGCTGCGTCTTCTCGGTGTTGATCAAAAGCAGCACCCGGATACAGCCATTGAGAGCCCCCGGTACCGCCATCTCGTGACCACAGATGAGCGGCACATCCTGCCAGCCAAGTTGACGGGCGGCGACGGCGGGAAAATCGGCATTGAGGTCCGGCGTGGTGCTGAAATAGGCGCTGGCGATATCCTCGAGATTGAGCGAGTTGCGCGTGACGATCTCGCACAGCATCTCGCGTGTGGCCGCCAGGATCGCCGCCTGGGTGTTTTCCTCGGCAGTGGTCGCGCCGCGAACGCCGCGCACGCTCATCGCGCGGTCACCGCGCTACGAAGTTGGCGCAGAAAATCGCCAAGCATCGCCGCCGCTTCCTCGGCCGATGGCCGATCGACTTGCTCGACGACCGCGCTCCCGACGACGGCAATGTCGGCCAAGCGGCCAACCCGCTCGACATGCTCGGCGGTGCTGATGCCAAAGCCGATCGCGATGGGGAGGTCGGTCGCGGACCGCACGCGCGCTACAAAGTCCGGAAGGTCGCTCGCCAGGTCGCGCCGAGCCCCGGTGACGCCGGTTACGCTGACACAGTAGACGAACCCGCGTGCTCCACGGACCGCAAGATGAATGCGCTCGTCGGTGCTGGTAGGCGCGACCATCGGGACCAGCGCGATGCCCACCGCCTGGAGTTCTTGATCGAGTTCGCCGGCCTCCTCGGGAGGAAGATCCGGAACGATGCAGCCATCGACGCCCACCGTAGCGGCGCGGCGGGCGAAGCGTTTCGGACCGTAGCGCAGAATCGGGTTGTAATAGCCCATGAACAGGAGCGGGACCGTGATCCCCTCAGCACGAGCATCACGAACCGCAGCAAAGCAGTCCTCGAGCGAAATACCATTCTGAAGCGCCCGGGTGGTCGCCCGTTGGACCGTGGTCCCATCGGCCAGCGGATCGCTGAACGGCACGCCTAACTCGATGGCGTCCGCCCCGGCCTGCTCCCCCGACCGGATCAGGGCGAGGGTGGAGTCACGGGTTGGGAAGCCAACCGGGAAATACGGGATGAGGCCGGTGCGCTTGCCGCGAAGGGAGCGCATCGCCGTCTCAAGTCGATCCATCGTCTTTCAAACCTCGGTCCCGACCCGCCGCCGCTCGGAGCGCCCGACGACAGACCAGCCCGATCATAGCCAATCCCGCGCTAGGATGGAGCCGGCAGCCGGCTCGCCGCAAAGACCGCCACGAGCGAGACGGTGTTGAACGCCGCGTGAAGCGCGATCGACGGCCAGAGCGACCCTGACCAGATCCGCAGCAGCGCCAGAAAAACGCCGAGGAGGAAGATCGGTGGCAGCACTTGTGGAACCAGGTGCGACAGAGCGAACAGCGCCGAGCTTACCAACACCGCCGCGACCTGCCCAAGCCGGCCATTCAAACCCTGGAGCACCAGCCCGCGGAAGAATGTCTCCTCGGCAATCGGCGCGACGACGGATGCGCTCAGGAGCGCGAAGGCAAGCGAGAGAGGGCTATTGCCGACCAGCAGGTCGAGCCGTTGCGGGTTTTCCTGCCCCAGCCCCAACGCCTGGAGCAGCAGCCCATATCCGATTTGGATGACAAACCCGGTCACCAGCAGGCCGAAGACCGCAAGCAACATTTCCGGTGCAAACCGACGAAAGCCGAGGGCGGCGAGACCGCCGCGCCGATGCGCGAACCCGACCGCGATCGCCAGGAAGCCAAGCTCATAGAGGAGGATCGCACCGAGCGAGACCGGCCGGGCGAACGGGGCGGTGTTGGTGACATTCTGGAGAAGAAGCAGCCCGCCTACGACGCTGCCCATCACGACGAGGACGAGCGCGACTGCAGCGACGGTCGCAATCACGACGTCACGAACACCCCAGGAAGCGGGAGGAGTCTCGAGGTTCACCGGTGCTTCGATGGTAGCACGCGCTCGGGGGCACAACCAGGCGTGGGAGCCGCTTCCTCTTACGGACCTGCGCTAACACCTCCCTCACCGAGGTCATCATCTCCTCAAGCTTTGGATCCAGACGGGGGATGACGTGATAGTCGAGAGAACGCCGATGACAAGCTGTTCGGTAATCAAGGTCCGGCCCTCGACGACGTATCGAAATTGAGAGAAACCGATCCCTGGTGGTCTTCATCGCCCGCCATCGCCACGTGTCGAGGATTTCATCGGTCTCTGGGCGAAACCGCGCCATGTCCGGAGAAACTCGCTCGGGTTGACGCACCGGCCGCGCCTTCGCTAGGATTTGGCGGTCCCCCGCACCGCGGGGGTTGTTGCTGCCACGCGCCGAGGTAGCTCAGTCGGTAGAGCAACGGACTGAAAATCCGTGTGTCGCCAGTTCGATTCTGGCCCTCGGCACTCCAACTTCGAGCGTGACCTGATGCGTCAGCAGCCTGGTCGCGGTTATCCCTGGTGGCGTTCCATCATCGTGACATCAATTCCGGTGGAGTGTGGCGCGTTGCGCGTGGTCCTGTGACCTCGCCGGTCAGCGCGGTGTTTGCTGTCGAAGAGCGCGATTGCTCTACCGGCCTCCGTCTTCGCCGCTGTGGGTCGCCATCCGGCAAGAAGCTGATATGGTCGAGCGTATCGAGCAGTTCATCTGGGCGCCATCAGACGTTCTCGGGAGGGACGATGCATCGCGGAATCTGCCCAAGCTGTCGCAGCGCAACCGTCTACATGAGGCCCGGGGGCATCGGGATCACTGAGCACCTCAATCAATTGCACGTCTATACCGGGCGGATCAGCCGCGGCATCCCCTTCGACAGCTTCGTCTGCACCACCTGCGGCTATTTCGAAAACTACCTTCGGGATGCGAACAAACTCGCTGACGTTGCCCGTACCTGGGCGCCGGTAGCCCGGGTCGGCTAATACCCCGGACCACGACGACGGCGAAACGCCCTATCGGCACTCCAGGGCGTCCATCTCGCTCGCGAATCGCCGCCCAATCTCTTCGCCGCCGAGTTGGGAAATGACGGCAGCCCAGTCACCTACGCGAATAAGCCGGGCAAGTTGGTGCTGGCCGTCGCATTGAGCGGAAATCGTCGAAACGCGCGTAACGAAATCGCTCCCCGCTAGACTGATCCCTCGGGCACGGTGACCAACCACCGTGGAGGGGGGAACGATGTACGGCACGGTTGCGCGCTTTCGACTCAAGCCCGGCGCTGAAGCCGACCTGATGGCGCTCACCAACGAACTCGTCCGGGATATCCCGGGCTTGATTGGAACCTCGGTCTTTCGCACCGACAACGAGCCAGGTATCTATTACATGGCGACCCGATTCACCGACCGCGACGCCTACTGGAAAAACGCCCAAAGCCCCGAACAGCACGAACGCTACCTCAGGATGGCCGCCTTCTTCGATGGTGAGCCGGAATGGCACGACGGCGAGGTCGTCTACTCGTCCAACGAGAGCTAACGCCTACAATCACGGCCTCCGGAGGGACAACGTGGGGGCCGCTCAACGCCGAATTCCGGTCAACGGACTACATCTCAACGTCTGCGACTGGGACGCCGGCCAGCGCGAGACGATCTGCTACTTCCCGGTCTACACCGGCAACGTCGAGGATGCCGCCGAGTTTGCCAACCTCGTCGCCGACCGCTTCCGTGTGGTCGCGATCGACCCGCGCGGCCATGGCGACAGCGACTGGGCCCCGCCCGACGGCTACACCCCGGCCAACTATCTCGCCGACGCCCAGAATGCCTGGGACGCCCTCGACATCGGTCGCTGCGTCCTGATGGGGTCGTCGTTCGGCGCGGCGACTGCCCTTTGCCTCGCTGCCGCTCATCCGGATCGCGTCCGTGCCCTCGTGATGGATGACCAACCGCCGGAGATGCCGGTCTCCGGAAGTGGCCGGTCGCTCACCCGCACCTACCAGGCTCAACTCGGCCAGCGATTCAACTCGCTCGACGAGGTCGTCGGATGGGCAAAGCAGTTTCGCGTTCCCGCCTGGGGCTGGGAGCTTTCCGACGAGCGGTTGCTCGCCTGGGCAGCCACCGCCACTCGTACCGGTCCGGACGGCGCGATCGTCTGGAAGCACGACCCGGAGATCTTACGCGGCATGGCCCCCTTCGATGGTAGTCCTGCCGCCGACCTCCGGCCCCTCTTCGCGCGGCTCAAGGTTCCGGCGCTCCTGATACGGCGGCTTGGCCCTGGCGCAGCCCTGCCCTCGCCAGCCTGGGAATCGCTTCAGGCGCTCAACCCCCGCGTCCGTTATCACACCGTCGCCGACGCCGGCCATCCCGTCATCCTGACACGGCCGCGGGCATTCGTCGATGCCGTGCTTGCCGCGCTCGACAATCGACCGCTCCCCCAAGATGCCGAATTCCACCAGGGCCTGTGATAGACTGGCGACTGGCGCGCAGTCTGGCGCGGCACATCAAGGCAGTGAGGTAACGGTATGCAGGGGCGCATCCCGCGAGAGGCGCGGCTCACCATCTTGACTGGCCAGAGCGCGCTCGGCTCCGACTTCACGCTCGACAAGTCCGAGCAGGTGATCGGCCGCCAGCCGGATTGCGAAATCATCATTGCCCATCCGACCGTCTCGAGCCGTCACGCGAGGATCTTCTTCTACGACAATGACTTCCTCGTCGAGGACCTCGGAAGCACCAACGGCACCGCCGTCAACCACCGCGCAATCAGCGGCCCGGTCATCCTCCGATCCGGTGACGTCGTCCAAGTCGGCGAGGTTCACATGCAGTTCACCGACGACGTTGGCGCAACCGTCATTGAGGCGCATGACCAGCCGGTCTTCGCGGCCCCGCCGCCCGACAGCGACCAGACCGCCATCGAGCAAGATCCTGGCGCCTGGGGCGCTTCCCCCGGCTTCGCTGGTGACGAACGGGTGTCTTGGGCGCAGCCTGAGTCTGTTCCGGCTGCCGAACCAGAGCATCCCCAGCCAGAGCCGGTCTTCGTCGCGCCGAGCAGTGGCTACGAGTCGACCTCGGTCGAACATGACCTGAGCGCGGAGCCCCAATCAGCCGCCGAACCGGCTCCTCAGGGCGCCGAAGGCCAGTCCGCAGATGCGATCGCCGACGCCCGCACCGTGCTGGGCTCGCTCGCTTCACGGGTCGATGCGCTTCAGGCCGATGTCAGCGCCGTCACCGACGCCGCCGGACGGCTTGAATCGCTGCTTGGCGGCGCCGAGCGCGAGCGGAATGATGCGAACGCCAACCTCGCCAGTTTGCGTGCGGGAGTTCGTCAAGTCGCCGATGGGCTCGATGCCAAGGCTGCCGACCTCGGGATCGACCAGGTCTTGACCAATCTCGACGGACTGGCCAACTCGCCCAACGACCTCGGCCTGCTGGTAAACGTCTCTCGTGACGCCGCCCGGTATGGTGCGATCGTTCGCCTGGTCAAGGAGTATGCGGCGCAACTCCGCGCGTTGGAGGGCTAGCCGCCGCGGATCCTGGTGATCAGACCGGTCGTCGAGTATCCCGGCGCGAGCGGCACGAATGCCACTCGTCCTCCGGATCCCTCGACGACCGCCGCCTCCGGCAACGGCTTGGCACCATCAGCGTAGTCGCCGCCTTTCACGTACACATCCGGCTCAAGCACCGCCACCACCGAGCGTGCCGTCGGGCCGTCGAAAATCACCACCGCATCGACACAGCCGAGCGCCGCGACAATCTCAGCGCGCTCGGCCGCCGGCACGATCGGCCGCTCCTCACCTTTGGCGAGCGCTCGGACCGACTGGTCGCTGTCTACCGCCACCACCAGCGCATCGCCAAAGATGCGTGCGCCCTGAAGGTAGCGGACATGGCCGACGTGCAGCAGATCGAAGACGCCATTGGTGAGCACCAACACCTTGCCGGCTCGGCGGAGGTCTTCGCGCCAGACCTTTAGCTCGTCGAGGGTGACAACGCTCATCGTACCCAGAAATTCGAGTTGGCGAGGATCAGCATCCCCGCCACCCCAACCACGCCAAACTCGGCCAACACTCCGCGATGCAGCCTTCCGAGGAGAAAGTGCTGGACCAGCCCGCTGATCGCGTAGAACACCAGCAGCAAGATCACCCCGCCCGCCAATCCACCGATTGGCCAGTAGTTGAGCCCCCACGTCACCTGACCGATCATCAGCCCAGTGATGATGGCATAGAGCCAGGTACGTCGTGGCGAAGCATCCGCCGAGCGATAGAGTTCGATCGCCAGCAGCGTGCTGACCAACGTCGCCGTCGTTGCGGTGTACAGGCTACGTTCTTTGGTCGCATAGATCGCGGTAAACAGCGAAAAGGCCGCGAGGTAGGTTGCGAGGTTCAGCGCGAGGCGCGCAACCGCGAAGGTCGACTCACGGGGATCTACCGACAGGTACTCGGCAAGCATCACCAACGTCAGCAAGATTGCCACCCCGGCCAACCCGCCGACTACTGGCGCTCCGCCGCCAAACAACCTCAGAAAGAGCGCCGCCCCGAGTGCGATCAACGCTGGCAGGATCCAGAACAGCATCGAGTGGGAGACGTCGTGCAGATAATGCTTCGGGTGGGCGCGGACCAGCGAATCGGTGCCCACACACACCACCCCGACCACCGCCGCAGCGACGAGCCAGAACCAGGGAGGTTGGACGATCAGCGAGAATGCCAGCCCGACCAGAGCCAGGCTGACCGGCAAGAATAGGCGCTCATAGGTCGGCACGGCCGGATTCTAGTGGACCGCTCGTCCAGGATGGCATAATCGCGCTGGCGTGGGAGGGATCGGCATGGCGGGTCGCCTGGACCGCAAAGTAGCGCTCATCACCGGCGCAGGCCGTGGCATGGGACGCGCCGGCGCTCTGCTATTCGCCTGCGAAGGAGCGACGGTCGTCGTCGCCGACCGGCGGCGAGACGCCGCCCAAGAAGTCGCCGAAAGAGTCGCCGCCGACGGCGGACAGGCGCTCGCCGTCGAGGTGGACGTCACCGACGACGCGAGCATCCGGGCAATGACCGAGGCAACGACGGCAGCCTTCGGCCGGATTGACGTCCTTTGGAACAACGTCGGTGGGCTTGGCTGGCAGGCCGACGGAACGCGCCGGTCGATTGCCCTCGGCGCCAACGACGGCGACATCCTTTCGATTGACCCAACCGCTTGGGAATGGTCGATCCGCTTCAACCTGACGAGCGTCTATCTTTGCTGCCGCCACGTCCTGCCGGTGATGATCGCTGGCGGCGGTGGGTCTATCATCAACACCTCCTCCGGCGCGGCCCTCGCGCGGAGCAGCAACTTCCATCCCTACGCCGTCGGCAAGGCCGGCGTCATCACCCTCTCCAAGCTGATCGCCCGCCGCTATGCGGCGCAGGGGATCCGGTGTAACGCTCTCGTTCCCGGCTTGATCGATTCGTGGGGTTCTGCTCAGGTCGCCGACCGGGCCAAGGAGACGGTGCCGCTTGGCCGTGAGGGCACTACCGACGAAGTCGCCCGGACTGCCCTCTTTCTGGCGTCGGATGAGTCGTCGTTCGTCACCGGCGAAGCGCTCCATGTGGCCGGAGGCGCACAGATTTAGGAGACACAATGCCGGCTCCGGTGCTCCATTACCATCCGGCGACGATCCGCGCCCTGCAGGACGAGGCCGTCGCCAGGATGACCAACTTGTGCGAGCGGGGCCACCCGTTCTACCGGCGTCGATTCGCCGAACTCGGACTAACCGCCGGCGACCTCCGGACGATTGACGACCTCCAACGCCTGCCACTTACCCGCAAGCACGACTTGATGGGGGACCCCGAAGCCTTTCGCCTCGACCTGCCCGACCTGCCGATCCAGGAGCGTGTCCTCTGGGACATCGCCTACACCACGGGCACAACCGGCCTGCCCACTCCGGTCTACAGCACCACCCACGATTTCTTCGCCACCCTCGACTGCTGGACCCGCCTTTGGACGATCGCCGGCATCCAGGAAAATGACATAATCGCCAATCTCTTTCCCCTCACCGCCTATCCCAGCGGGGCGTTCATGCGGACCGCCATCAACGGTACCGGCGCCCTTGTCCTCAACGCGATGCCCGGCGCGAAATACCCCGAGTTTCCGGTTCAGCGGTCGCTCGACGACGCGATCGCCGCGGTTCAGAAGCGGCGGGCAACCGTTCTCGGCGCGGTGCCGAGTTTCCTGCGACGGCTGTTGATGCGAGCCGAGGAACTTGCCGCCGACTTTTCGTCGGTGCGCCTCGCCTGCTTCACCGGTGAGGCCTGCCCGAGCGGGCTGCGCGAGGACATCCGGGCGCGTCTCGTTCGCCTCGGCGCATCCAACCCGGCGATCAACGTCCGCCTCGGCTTTACCGAAGCCCAGACCGGTTTCGTCGAGTGTCGCGAGGGCGGACCGATGATGAACCCTGCGCCCGATCTCCATTACTTCGAGATAGTCGACCCTGATACTGGCGAACGCCTGCCAGACGGCGAACAGGGTCTGCTGGTGATGACCCACCTCAACCGTCGCGGCACTGTCCTCTTGCGCTACGTACTCGGCGACATCACCGCGCTCGCCCGCGACCCATGCCCGGACTGCGGCCGAACTGGCGAGCGCGTTCTTCAGCCGCCGTTCCGCGCCGACCAGATGACCAAGGTGCGCGGGATGCTCGTCAACCCGGACGTGATCCACGATCTGCTCACCGCTCGGCCAGAGGTTCAGGAATACCAGATCGTCTTTCGCAAGGAGGATCCCGCCGACCCATTCTCGATGGACGATCTCATCCTGCGCCTCGCCGTTTCCGGCGATCCTGCGTCAGTCAGCCGCATAATCGCTGTCGAGATGCGCGAGTCGGTACGGGTCACCCCCAAGATCGAGATCGTCGACCTCGCCACAATCTTCGTCCCGGGAGACACGATGAAGGCGCGCCGCGTCGTCGACGAGCGGCCAGAGCCTGAGGGAGGCGCATAAACGGTCGTGGTGACGAGTACCGCGCACGCACTCAGGCCCACGTCGATCGCTACCGCCGGAGTGACGGCGCGGACGGCGGGTCGCTGGGCGTCTACTCGCGCTTGTTGCTGCTGACGACGATCGGTCGGCGAAACGGCGAGCCACTCACCTTCTACGACGACTGGGGCACGCCGGTGGTCGTCGCCTCCAACGGCGGCCTTGAACCGCTCCCGGCCTGGCTGGTCAATCGTCAGCACAACCCGGCCGTCCGCCTCAAGGTGTTCGGCGACGAATATCACGCCACCCGTCCCAGAACACCGGTCCAGTACTAATTGTGACGATCTTGGGTGATCAGCGAGTGGCGCATTCCATCGAAGAACGCACAGCTACGTAGGATGCAGGCTATCACAGCCAGGTCGTCAACCAATGGACTTGCGTTGTCGGAGTTGCTTCGCCACCAAGTTCCCGCGATCGGGGTCTTGCTGGAATTGACAGGCTGCGTGTACCTCCTCACATTGGGCGACTGGCTATTCCCGTACCACAGTCTGGAGCGCCTGCCGGACGTTGCAAAGATGCTATTCCACGATAGAGTGGTCCCCACGGGAAGTCGGGCGGTTGCCGGAGATGCCGGATCATGCGGCGGTTTCCGGCGGCGTTAGCCCCACCATTCCGCAAACATCCACCAGAGCATTCCAGCAAAGGTCGTTGAGCGGCACCCAGCCGGATTCAATGATCTGGGCAGCCCGTCGCTGTCCGCGCTCGCCGGGGACGAACACCTCGCCCACGCCTTCCATCCTGTCGCTGGCTTTCACGTAGCGGACCAGTTCGTCCATGCGCTCAAGGAATGCTTCGCGAGCAATAAACAAACCGGGATCCAGCGCAAGGAAGAAATGGCCTTCCTTGCCGTCGGTAATGCCCGCGGTGCGCCCAAACTCCGCGCCAGTTAGCACGCCCGAGAGGATTTCTACCATCAGTGCGAGGCCAAACCCCTTGTGGCCGCCAACTGGCAGCAGCAGGCCCCCGGCGACGAAGTCCCTCGGGTCGTTGCTTGGTTCGCCTTTGGCGTTGGCCACCAGGCCATCAGGAAGCAGGCGGCCCTGCTGCGCCGCGAGGCGCGCCTTGAAGCCTGCAATGCCGGTCGTCGCCATGTCGAACACCACGGGCGTGCCTTCGCCGGTGGGGGCGGCGAAGGCCAGCGGGTTGGTGCCCAGGGTGCGCGTCTTGCCGCCCGGCGGCGGCATCAATGGCGTGACGTTCGCAGCCGTGAGGCCAATGAACCCTGCCTTGGCAGCAGCGGTTACGTACGGTGCGGCGGCAACAAAGTGCCCGGAGTTCTGAATCGCAGCACTCGCGAGGCCGTGCGTGCGAGCCTGTTTCACACTCCAGGCCATTGCTCGATGGGAGGCGACTACGGCACATCCCTTGTCGCCGTCCAGCAGCAGGCTTGTCGGCGTCTCGCGGAGTACCTGGATGTTGGGGTTCGGGTTCATCGCGCCGCTGCGATACCAAGTCGCCAATTCCTTCAGGAAGTAGACGCCGTGGTCGTCGTAGCCGCGCATTTCGGCGTCGAGCAGGACTTCTGCGATCGCCTCCGCGTGGCCTTTCGCCACGCCAAACGTGGCGAGCGCTTGCTCCAGCAGCGAGCGGAGCGGGTCCAATGCGACGAGATGGATGCTTTCGTCTGACGTGATCGGGGTGGTCATCTCGGGAACCTCCGTTTAGGCTGTCGTGCCGATACCGGCGTTGGCGAGCAGGGCGCGGGCGGACGGAAGGTACGGTGCAAGGCTGGTCAGTGGCACGCCAATCTGGCGGATGCTTTCAAGCGGAATCAGGGCGGCGTCTTGGGCGTCCGGGTGCAGGGGACACTCTCCGGCGATGCTAGCCAGGAGTCGCTGTGCCTCCACCGACGTGAAGTAGTCGATGAGCGAGCGCGCCGCCGGCTCGTGCGGTGCTCCATCTACAAGGGCGATGCAGTGGGCGTTGACGACCGCACCGATTTGGTCCAGAGTCTGGTCAGGGATGATTGCCCCGACCGCGCTCCCGCGCTGGCGTTGCAGGACATAGTTCGGATAGCTCATCAGTCCGGCGGCTACCGCGCCCTCCGCAATGGCCACGCGCAACAGATGATTGTGTTCGTAGATCCGTACATCGTTGCTGCGTAGTTGATGCAGATATCCAGCAGCGAACCGCTCGTCCCGTACAGCGATGAGGGCTGCGATTTGGGTGATCGTAAAGTGTTCTAGCACGCCACCGAGGCCAATGCATCCGCGCCATTGCGGCGCGGTCAGATCGAAGATTGAGCGGGGCAACCCATCGTCCACAATGCTTGCTGGCTGGTAGACAATGGCGCGCGGCCATCCAACGAACGCCACCCAGCGGCCATGAACGTCCAGAAACCCAGCGGGCCAACGTGCCGTCGCAGCGGGAAGGTACGGCGCCAACGCACCGGCATCGGCAAGTTCAGTCGGGTCGATACTGTTGGTGCAGATCAGCACGTCGGCGGCGGGCGCGTCTCGTTCGTCCTCCAGGCGCTGTCGCACGATTCTCTGATCGTCGATCCAGACCTGCATACGCACCCCGGTTTGTTCCCGGAAGCGGTCGAACAGCGGCTCAAGGGTGGGAGCGGTGCGCCCGCAGTAGACGACGAGTTCTGGCGAGTCGCTCAATCGTACCGGCCCAAGTGGTCCATCGTCTGGCCGGAATCCAACAATGTCCGGCTGGTTTGAATTGACGGATAGATCCACAAGATACGCATGGTAGTGTCGCCCACATTCTTGAAGCGGTGGGGAATCCCGGCAGGCATGTACGTGGTGTCGTACTGGTTTAGGCGGAATGTTTGCCCTCCCACCTCAACGTCAGCGATGCCTTCCAGCAGCACCACCGACTCCTCCACGTTGTGCGTATGGAACGGGATTGCGCCCCCGGGCGGGATAAGCGTCATGCCGGTAGATAGGTTCGTGGCGCCAACCTCGCCTCCAACCAGCGGCACGGAGGCGATCCCGGCGCCACGATCGATCACTTCCACCTGCTCGATCAGAAACAGCGCACCGCCTCCCGGCAGGGGCGTGCTCACGCGGCACCGTCTTTGCTGACCGCCTGCAAGGAACTGCGGTAGAGGTCCAGCACTTGCATGCCGCGCTCTTTCATCAGCCGCAGGTCGTTCGGCCAGTGGATGTACTGGAAGCCGCGGGCCAGCCTATCTTCCAGCATGTCTTTCGTCCATGCACCGGTGCCCACCGGCACACCCTTGTCGCGGCAAGTTCCCACGACCCGGTCGAGGGCTTCAAGCAGTTTCGGGTGCTCTAGTTGGTCGGGGATGCCCAGCGACTGAGACAGGTCGTGTGGGCCCACCGAAATAACATCTACACCGGGCACTTTCAGGATTTCCGGTAGGTTGTCGACACCCTCGATCGATTCGATGCAGATGACGGCCATCATCTCGGCGTTCACCTGTTCGATGTATTCCGAGCCGTGCACCATGGCGTACCTGCCAGAGCGATGGGTGAATGCCACGCCGCGTTTGCCGTACGGGTAGAATTTGATGAGGTTTACGGCGGCCTGTGCCTGTCCTTGGGTTTCCACGTCAGCGAAGTGGACGCCTGCAATCCCCGCATTTACACCGCGCAACGCCAGCGTTGCGTCGTGATTGCTGGGGAGTTTCAGCATTGGTGTGGTATCCCCTTCGTCGGCGGCACGGCACATGCTCTCGATGCTGGCCGAGTCGTAGTGGGCGTGCTCGGCGTCGAAGATCACGGCGTCGAAGCCAATGTAACCGAGGATACTTGCGACCGCCGGAGCAACTGAGTACACCCAGCAGGCGATGGCTGGTTCGCCAGCCATCAACTTCGCCTTGATCTTGTTCTTCCGTACCGCGAACCGAGGATCTCCGGTCATGCTCACCCTTTCCCTGTCTTCCGCCGTGTTGGCAGCCATCTGGCAGGCGGCGCGTCGCTGCCCGCCCCACTGCCGGTATCATTGAGAGGCGCAACTTCCGGAACGCTTTGCCGCACCGTCCTTTCGCCCCGCGTCCACGTGCTGCGGAGCGAACCGCGCCCGGTGGGATGGGGCCAATACGGCCCGGCTTGGTGACGTTTTAGTGAATGCCTTCGCCTGAGGCGATCCGATACGACTGGCCGACCAGTTCTGGCGCGTAGGCCTCGTTGGTGCCAGTGCGATAAGCGGAAAGATCTCCGTTTGGGATAGCCCGCGTGAAGATTTCCACGCCGACCACCGGTTTGGTCGCAGGAACGGTGATGCCCGAGAGCTGCTGAACGAGTTGCGACAGCCCGAGAAGCAGCTGGAAGTTCACTCCGTTCTCGATGCCGTGTACCACGCGCAGCGCAATCAGCAACTCCTCTAGCGCGGCGTTGCCTCCGTGGTCGCCCAGCCCGTTGACGCTGACGTCGATCATGTGCGCCCCCGCTTCTACGGCTGCGAGGCTGTTGGCCACCGCCAAGCCAAGTTCGTTGTGGCAATGGGCGTGGACGGGCAGTCCCAATGCCTGGTCCAGGCTGCGGACGATGTAGGCCATTGCCATTGGTCCTGCGGAGCCAACGGTGTCCGAGATCGAGATCCGGCTCGCACCACACGCTTTGGCAACCTCGTACAGTTCGATTGCTGTGCCTAGCTGAGTGCGGGTCATGTCGGTGCAGGAAAATCGGACCTGCAGCCCTTTGTCGGTGGCGTAGGTTACGGATGCCCGGGTCCGGTTGAGCACGTGGTCGGTGTCCACGCCGTGGACCCACTCCAGTCGTATCTGGGACGCAGGATGTGTCAGCAGCACCCAGTCCGCCGTGCTTTCCTTGACCGCGTCGATCTGCTCCTTCCAATCGTCCTTCCAGACGTTGGCGATCACCTCCAAGGGCGTGGTGACGCCCGCCTCCTTGATGAGGCGAATGGCGTCCACGTCGCTGGGGTTCTTCCCGGGCCAGCCTACCTGGATTTGGCGCAAGCCCAGAGCGGCCAGTTCTTTCGCCATGACGACTTTTTCGTCCGTTCGGAATCCGGATCCGTCAGCCTTGCGACCTTCCCGCATCGTGACGTCCTGCACGATCAGGTCGGGGCGGATCCTCGCGGTGCCCGCAACCTCCGGAATGGAGTTATACAGACTGGAAAAGACTCCTGTGTCACCCATTGCAATCTCCTTTAGCCGCGGATGGCTCGCAGCATCGCGCTGTATCCGCTCGGGTCGATTCGGGCGCTGATGAGTACCGGACCTTCATGCCGGTTCGCCTCCGCAAGGACGTCTCTCAGTTCGAGTTCACTACTCGCTGTCAGGCCAGTTATCCCGAGTGATCGGGCTAGAGCCGGAAAGTCGGTGGCCGCGAAGTCAGTGCCTGCCGTAGTCTGCTTGCGTTGGAGTTGCTTGATCTTGATCAGGCTGAGCGACCGATCGTCAAATACGATGACAGTAAGCTTGACCCCCAGCCGGGCAGCGGTTTCCAGTTCGCCCACCGTCATCAGCATCCCACCGTCGCCAGTGAAAGCCACCACCTGCTGCATCGGGTGCAGCAGCGCGGCGCAGATCCCGGCTGGAACCGCGAAGCCCATCGTCGCTAGCCCGTTTGAGATGAGGAAGCTTTTCGGCTGGCGTACCTGCCAGAACGTGGTGGCCGGGAACATGTGCGCCCCCGCATCCACCGTCGCGATGGTTTCTGGCGGGGACTGCTCGCGGACAATTTGGACGACACGGCTCGGCATGAGGCCTGCGACCTGCGGGGCGATGCGTGCATAGTGCGAGCGCAAAGTGGCGGTCAACGCATCGCGATCCCAATCGGAGACGACCCCGTCGGCGCCGAGCGCGGGCAGCAGTGCGGCCAGGTCACCAACGAGGCAGACGTCCGGAGTGAATTGCCGCTGGCCCGGCAAGGGCCACGGGCTGACGTACAGGGTTGGCTGTGTGTATCCCCAGACCTTCGGGATGAACTCCACCGGATCTACGCCAAAGGCCAGAATAAGATCTGCCTGGTCCACAATCTCCCGCTCGATGACACCGCCAGTGAAGAGGCCGCATCCAAGCGGGTGGGGTTCCGGCACGACGCCCTTCCCCTTGTAGGTGGTGAGGAACGGAATGCCGTGCGCCTCCACAAAGGCATGGACGGCGGCGGCGCTCGATGGGTTGGTCGCGGCCATGCCGATGAGGGCGACGGGCCGCCGGGCGCTGGCAACCAGGCGGCGGGCCTGGTCCAGCTCGGGGGACCCGGATGTCAACGGTTCGGCCAGTTCGCAGAGAGCCGCCGGGGTAGCAACTGCCACCGCCTCGTCAGATGGAAGATCGAGGTGGACCGGCCCGGGCAGCGGCGCAACTGCCAGCCCTATGGCTTGTTCCATAACGGTGCGGGCGTTGCCGTCGCGAAAGGTGAACTGTGCTTTGGTCACCGGTGCAAACATTGCTTCGTGGTCCAAGCGCTGATGCAGCATGGTGGCGTTCACCGTGGCCGGGTGACGGTCCGTTACAACCAGCATAGGAGCGCGATCCAGCAGGCCGTGGGCGCTAGCGTTGATCAGGCTGGCTGCGCCGGGTCCGAGGGTTGCCAGACAGACGCCAGGGCGGCCCGTCAGTTCACCGTAGGCCGCGGCCATAAACCCGGCCGCTCCTTCGGTGTGCGTCAGCACAAAAGGGATACCCACGTCGGCGGCTGCCTGCATAAGTTCGAGGTTACTGCCGCCGCCAGGGTAGCCAAAGAGGTACTCGACCCCGGCGTCCGCCAGCGCTTCCGCCATGGCGGCAACGGTCGTTCCCCGCAACTCGGACTGTTGCATTGCCAACTCCGAGGAGAATTGTCACTCGGTCAGCGACGCGAGTGCGTCGGACCTTCCAGCTTTCCACAGTAGCGTGCGGTGCCCGGATGCTACCAGGCTGAACGCGCTTCGGGAAGCCTGGAATACACGAATTTGCAACATTCGTTTCGTTCCGCGAGAATAGCCGCCGTCGAATTGATCAGAATTCCGGCAATCCAGCCAGCAAGCGGAAGCGCTGGCGCGAGGTACGGTACGGCAGGAGGCGGCATGAATCGGCAGGCCACGACAGCGGGACAGACGTTCATCGGCGGTGCCTGGCGTCTACCGAAGGTAGGCGAAACTATCGCAGTGTTTGATCCATCCAATGGCGAAGAACTGGGGCGGGTGGCACGCGGCACGGCGCCGGACGTGGATGCAGCGGTGGAGGCCGCCCGCGCCGCACTGGCAGGCGAATGGGGGGCACTGAGCGCCACCGAACGAGGCCGCTTGCTGATGCGCCTCAGCCTCGCATTGCAAGAGCACCGCGAGGAACTGGCCGCGATCGAATCGCGCGACACCGGCAAACCGCTGCGGCAAGGCCGGGCGGACGCCGACACCGCCGCCCGCTACTTCGAGTACTACGCCGGAGCGGCAGACAAACTGTTCGGCGAAACGATTCCGTTCCGGCCGGGTCATCAGATTTTTACGGTATACGAACCGCACGGGGTGACCGGCCACATCATCCCGTGGAACTACCCGTTGCAGATCGGCTCGCGCACAATTGCGCCCGCCCTCGCTGTAGGCAATGCCGTAGTACTCAAGCCAGCAGAGGAAGCGCCACTCAGTGCGCTGCGCCTGGCGGAGTTGGCGCAGGATGTGGGCTTCCCGGCTGGCGCGATAAACGTCGTGCCGGGGTATGGCGAGGAGGCCGGTGCGGCGCTAGCGAACCACCCCGGCATCGATCATCTGGCGTTTACTGGATCGTCGGAGGTCGGTAGGTTGGTGATGGAGGCGAGTGCCCGCTTTGCCCGACCGATCGTGCTTGAACTGGGTGGCAAATCACCACAAATCGTCTTCGCCGATGCGGACTTAGACGCCGCCGTGCCGGTGCTCGCTACCGCATTTCTGCAGAACGCCGGGCAAACCTGCTCAGCAGGCTCACGCCTGCTGGTGCAGCGCGAGGTGCAAGAGGTCGTGCTCGAGCGGTTGGTGACCTATCTGCGCACGCTGCGGCTTGGCCCCGGGATGGACGACCCAGATCTCGGCCCCCTCATCTCGGATGCGCAACGGAAACGTGTCCTGGGATGCATCGCGCGAGGCGAGGCGGAAGGGGCGCGCCTGATCGTCGGGGGGCGGACGCCAGCGGGCCTAAGTTCCGGTTACTTTGTTGAGCCGACGGTTTTTACCGGAGTGACTCCGGACATGTCGATTGCCCGCGAGGAGATCTTCGGCCCGGTGCTCGCCGTGCTCACGTTCGACACGGTGGAGGACGCGATCAACATCGCCAACGCGACGGAGTTTGGTCTCGTCGCCGGGGTGTGGACGCAGGACATCGGCAAGGCGTTACAGGTGGCGAACCGCGTGAGGGCCGGGCAGGTGTTCGTCAACAACTACGGTGCCGGAGGTGGAGTAGAGCTACCGTTCGGCGGTTACAAGCACTCAGGGTTTGGACGCGAGAAGGGATTTCTGGCGCTTCATGAGTACGCCCAGGTCAAGACCATCGCGATCAAGTACGCCTGAGCACCTCAGCGCTACCGACGGGCGAGCGCCGGTGGCCGTGGGTCCAGCGGTTGGGTAGCGAGAAAGGTCGGGGCTACCGTTACAAGCCGCCCATCCCGCCACTGCGCTATCGCCCGGAACGAGCGGGTGTTGTCGCCGGATTCGTCGAAGCGCACGCCATAGCCGTTGATGGTGTGCCCCACTGGTATGTCTAGTGCCCGGATCGCGGCCGCCAGTTCATGGGGCTCATTGCTCAGTGAGTGCGCGACGACGGAGCCAAAGAGCAACATGGCCGCAATAAACACGCAGTCTGCATCTGTGGACGTGTGGTACATGTGCGCGTCAAGAGCGGATTGCCAAATGTGCTCGAGGGATCGGGCCTCGTCGCTCAGGGAGGCGAGGTTGGATGATGGGCGAAACGGAGTATCGGCAGTCAGAATGCCCTCCATCGCCTCCACTGGCCAGTTCGTTTGCGTCAGTCGTGTCCAGCCTCCAGTACCGATCAGGGCGCGGGGACGAACTCGGGTGAGCAACGGCGCGACCTGATCTAATACCGCGGTTTCACTCTGACTGACGTACACAACGTCCGGCTTCGCTTCGATGAGGCGCGCGACCGCCGGCTCCAGTGCGCCCGGCGCCGAGCTGACCACGGTGTCGAGGACACACGGCACCCCAAGCTCCCGGCAACGCGCCACAATGGCGGCATTGACCGCACGGCCAAAGGCGGAGTCGGAGCCGAGTGCAGCGACGCGTAGCGCGGTGGGCTCAATCCCCCACGCAGGCGCCAGGTGCTCCAGCGGGAAGTCCACAGCCGAGAGTGCATAATCGCGCGGCGGAGAGTTGAGCCGAAACGCCAGCGGTGACCCGCGCCCGGTGATTTCCCCGGCGGCAGCGTTTGCCTCGAGGTAGATTCGCCCACGTTCGGCGGCGACCGCGCTTGCCTCCACGGCGAACGCACTCTTGTTCGTGCCGATGATGATACCGACGTGCTCCTCGTCCAACAGCCGCGTCGCCTCGCGGTGTGCAGTGTCGGCAGACTGAACATCCACCGGGTAAAGGCGCACTTTCCAGCCCTGCAGACCGTTCCTGAGGCGAGCGAGCCCCACGGCCGTCCTCATACCGAACAGAGCGACCTGACCGACGTGCGCGCCTTCCATACCGGTCAGGGGATAGAGCAACGCCACGCGGATCTCGTCGCGGGGAACCTGGTTGGTCACCGGCCGTCGACCATGCGGCGCAGGCGCGGATCCAGCGCAGTGCGTAGGCCGTCGCCCAGCAGATTGAAGCCGAGCGCCGCGAGGAAGATCGCCATGCCGGGCGCGAACGCTACCCACGGAGCGCGTTGCAGGTATTGATAGCCAGTGCGCAGCATCCCGCCCCAAGTAGGTACCGTGATGTCGACCCCGATGCCGATAAAGCTCAGCGACGCCTCCACGATGATGACCAGCGGCACACTCAACGACGCCTGGACGATGACCGGAGCGAGCACGTTCGGCAAGATATGCTGCACAGCAATGCGCCCCTGTCCCGCGCCGATGGTGCGTGCGGCGCTGATGTACTCGAACTCCTTGACTGCCAACGTCTGACTGCGGATGAGCCGCACGAATGCCGGCGTGTAGACAATACCGATGGCGAGTATGAGGTTGGGAATCCCGGCGCCTAAGATGCCGGTGATGGCGAGAGCCAGTACCAGGGCAGGGAACGACCACATCGCGTCAGTAACGCTCATCAGCAGGGTGTCCCGCCAGCCACCGGTGTACCCTGCGAGGAGGCCCATCAGGATACCAATCCCGGCGGCGAAGGCAATGGCGCCCAAGCCGATGGTTAGGGATACTCGGGACCCGTGGACGAGGCGACCAAAGATGTCGCGGCCCAGGTTGTCGGTACCGAAGATGTGCTGTGCGCTCGGCGGCTGAAACACGTCTTCCAGGTGTTGCTGCTGCGGGTTGCCGGGCGCGATGAGGTTGGCGCCGAGCGCCATGACGGCAAACATCACGACAAGAAACAGGCCGAACCCGGCGAGACGGGTCCGCAGCAAGCGGCGCAGCAGGCTGTAGCGGTCCCTTCGGACAGGGATGTTGGGCAGCGGAACCTCGCCACTAGCCATAGGAGATCCGCGGATCCAGCACTCCGTACAGAATGTCGGTGAGGAGATTGGCCACGAGCACCGCCAGCGCCAAGAACAAGATGGTTCCCTGGAGCATCGGGAAGTCCCGCGTCAGCATCGAGTCGGCGGCCAGTCGTCCCACTCCGGGAATGGCGAAGATCGTCTCGACGACGACAGCCCCGCCGAACACGCGGCTAATCTGCAGGCCGATGATAGTGACCACAGGGATGAGCGCGTTGCGCAGCGCGTGCTGGCGAATGACGCGGCCTTCAGGTAGGCCTTTGGCACGGGCCGTGTTGACGTACTCTTGCTGCAGCACGTCTAGCAGGGCAGAGCGCACCTGCCGCATGATAATGGCGGCCAGGCCCGTCCCTAGCGTGAGGGCGGGTAGAACCATGAGCCGCAGGTTCGTTCCAGGGTCGCCGAGCAGCGGGACAAACCCCGAAGCGGGTAGCAGCCGCAGGACAACACTGAACAGGTAGATCAGCATCACCCCGAGCCAGAAGTGCGGCAATGCCACCCCGACCAGAGACCCAAGTGTCGAGACGGTATCGATCCCCGAGTTCGGCCGGGTGGCCGAGATGATCCCGGCAGGCAGGCCGATGGCCACCGCCACCAGCAGCGACAAGAACCCGAGTTCCAGCGTTGCCGGCATTTTTTCCAGGATCACCTCCAGCACGGGCTGGCGGCTTCGGATGGACATACCAAAATCGCCCTGCACCGCCTTGCCTAGCCAGCGGAGGTACTGCACCGGCAGCGGCTGATCCAGTCCAAGCTCTTTCCGGGCGGCTTCGTAGGCCTGCTTGTCTAAGACGCGCTCTTCGCCCAACATGGCCAGGGCAGGGTCGCCGGGCAGTAAGATGGCAATCGCGAACGTGGTGAAGGTAATGAAGAACAAGACCGGCACCAGCGTGACAAGCTTGCGCAGTATGTAGCGGCTCATGGCAGCACCGCCCGTACTGCAAGGCAGCAGTTGGACCTTGGCAGCTGGTCAGCGACCGGCTGCCAGGGCGGGACGGTGGTTCGCCGAACCGAACCAGAGGCCGCGGGATCGGAAGTCGTGCTCCGCCGCGCCGTGTGACAGAGCATGCCGGTAGAATTCCGCGCCACCAATCCCTCGAACGCCCCGACTATTTGTCCCACCAAACATACCGAAGGTTGCGACTGGACCAGTCGGCCGCCACGCCAGTCAGCCCCTTACGGTAAGTGTTGTTGGCAAGCACCCGATAGCCGCAACCGATCATCGCGTCGCGATACAGGATCTCGTAAGCCTGTCGGTACGCCTGGGACCGCTTGTCTGAGTCCAGCACCTGTCCGGCGGCGTTCATGGCGTTGTCCCATTCCGGGTTGCTATAGCCGGTCCAATTGTCTGCTGCACCGGTGCCGGTTTGGCGCAGGATCAGGCTCGGGTCAGACCAGTTGACGCCGCGCCAGAACAGCACTTCGTGATCTTCGTGCGTCTTGACCTGATCGAAGAACGCGGTGCGTTCAATCATCTTCACCTTAGTACGCAACCCAATCTCGTCCCACATCGGCTTGACGATCTCGGCTATGGTGCTCTCTGGCTCGCGCGCGATGCCGATGAGCGTGATGTCGACGCCATTTCGGTGACCAGCTTCGGCCATCAGCGCCTTCGCCTTGGCAAGGTCAAAATTGTAGGCGGGCATGGTGGCATCAAAGCCGGGCATGCCCTGGCCCCAGTATGGCACCGCGTGGGCCTTGGCCAGGCCGAAACCGAGTGCCTTGGCCATAGCGTCACGATTCAGGGCGTATTGCGCGGCCTGGCGGAGTTTCACGTCCCTGGCGAACGGCCCCTTGACGGCGTTGAATCCGAAGTGGAAGAACAGGCTACCAGTCCAATCTAACTCCTCGAAGACTAGGTCGGGCATGCCCTTGGCGTTGACGGCTTCGACCGGGGCGAGGTCGCGGCTGTAATCCACACCACCCGAGCGCAGTTCCAGCATGATGACCGCGGCGTCGGGGATATAGCGGACGGTCGCCCGCTCGATGTACGGCATCGGCTTGCCATCGGATCCGGTCTCCCAGTGCTCGCCGGTGGCAATCAGGTCCAGCCGATCGTCCGACTTGAATTCGCGGATCCGCATCGGGCCGCTGCCGACTGCCGCTCGGCCGAAGGCATCGTCTCCCATCTTCTCCACCGCCGCCTTGGAGATGATGGCGGACGGGTTCTCGGCGGTGGACAATGCGATGAGCATGCTCGGCTTGGGCTGTTTCAAGGTGACAACGACGGTGTCGGAGCCATTCGCCGTGACGGTGTCGACTGCCGACAGCACCGTCCGTGAGATGGACTTCGGGTGGCGCGCCATGCGATCGAGGTTAAATGCAACCACCGAGGCATCCAGCGGCGTGTTGTCATGGAACTTCACGCCCTTCTTGATCTGGAGGGTCAGTGTCTTGCCGCCGTCCGTCCATTCCCACTTCTCGGCCAGCATTGGGCGGACATCCCACTTACCGGACGAATCTGGCGCGTAGCGGAACAGATAGTCGTACATAAGGAGTGGGCTCTCGGTGGAGTTGGACGCAATGATCGGGTCCAATGTGGTGATGCTGAAGGCGCCGCCGGTGGTAATGGCGCCGCCGCGCTTGACGGCTTTCTGCAGCGGCGCCGAGACCGGGCCGGGGCTGGCCGACTGCTGGGTCGGGGCGCAGGCCTCCAGCAACGGCAAGGCCATCAGTACCCCACCACCGACCAGGCCATGCTGGATGAACGAACGGCGCGAAAGACCTGACATCGCTCTCTCCTCCCACGGAAACTGGAAGATTACTTACTGCTGATGTTCCGCCGGGGTGTCCTCATGCTCCGGCAGGAGCCAGCGCCGCATCCACTCATAGGCGGCGTGCCGCATTTCAGGCGCAAACGTGTGGCCGTGGTCGAAAATGAGGTGAGCAATCCGATGCTCAACTCCAGCCTCGACATAATACTGCCGGGCGCGAGCGAAAAGGTCCGCGTGACCGGTGCTGTATTGATCTCGGCTGCCTGAGGACAGCAGGAAGGGACGTGGCGCAATGGAACCGATAAAGTCGCCGATGTCCCCAGCGCGGAGCAGGCCGGGCACAATGTGATCAACGCCGATGAAGATTGCTTGCTCCACTTTGATATTTAGGCTCGTGGTACCGCAGTTATCCACGGTGACCTTCAGGCGCGGATCGAGCGCGGAGGCAAAGATCGCCTGCCCACCGCCAAATGAATGACCCAGAATACCAATAGATTCTGAATCAACCTCCGTGCGAGTTTGCAGCAGGTCAATGCCCCGCTGAATGTCCGATAGTTGCTTGGCCAGCAGTGTCTGACCCTGGATGAGGCGCGCTCCAAGGTGGAATATGTGCTGGCGCAGGCCGTCCCATCCTGGTAGAGCGCGATCTTCGAACCCAAGTGCGTCAGGCACGAGGCAGACGTAACCGAGGCTAGCTAGTTCGTGCCCGTACGCTTGCTCGGGGTCGCCACGCAGGCCTGCTACTTCCGATTTACCCAACGCGTACTCGTTGTTGTTCTGGTGATGGCAGAATACGGCGGGTACGGGGCCACGCAGGGTCTTAGGGATGAGCAGGTAAGCGCGAATGCGCTCGCCCGGCTCCACGCAGTACTCGACCAGCTCGCGCCAGTACGCGCCACCATCCTCTCGGCAAAGTACCACCGGATCGAGCGGTGCTGGTGGCGGCCATGGCCCCAACGCTGCACGCAAACGGCGTCGGACCTCGACCGGTTCGGCGATCGTGCTGCGCTCGTGGGTCGCTGCAAGAGCGATGTCGGCTTGCACGCGGTCCGTACTCCGCATTGCCTGCCTCATATTATGAAACAGCGATTTCGCAGGATGATATCGAGAACATTGCACCCTGTCAACGAATTTGCCATGTGGTACGAGTTCAGTCTTCGGGGGATGGATCTTCTTAGCTGAGTAGTGGCGTCGCTCGAAACTCGGTAGAACGACGGCATTGAGTCGACCCGGACCTGATGTTGTCGACCGTGCCGGAACGCTTGGCGGTGATTCGCCGCCAACAGGCGGTCATCGAGGAGCAGCGCCGGGCGATTGACGGCTTGCGGGACTTGCTGGTCACCGAGCGCGCCGCCCACGCCCAGACCCGCATCACGATGCAAGCCCAGATCGATACCCTGACCGCCCGGGTCCGGACCCTCGAACAGCGACTGGGTGAGGGCGACGTGCCACGCGGCGTGCCGGGAACCAAACCAACCACCCCCAAGAAGCCAGCGTCTGCTGAGCCGAAGACCCGCAAGCAGCGTCTCGGCGCCTTCGTCCGTCGCCGCGGCGTCCCGACGGAGCTCGTCGAGCACGCCTTCACTGCCTGCCCCGACTGTGGCGCGACGTTACGGGGTGGGTCGGTCAAGCGCACCCGCGAGGTGATCGAGTTGCCCGCCATTCCGGTCGCGGTGATCGAGCATCGGTTCATCGAGCGGCGCTGTGCGGTCTGCCAGCGCGACCACACGCCAACCGACGCCGTGCTCGCCGGGGTCGTCGCCGGGCAGCAGCGGTTCGGCGTCGGCCTCGTGAGTCTGCTGGTGACCTTACGCGAGGAGTTTCGGCTCCCCGTCGCGCAGATCCGGCGGCTCCTCGCCTTGCGGCATGGGCTGACCCTCAGCGTCGGCGCGATCGTGGCGGCGACCCAACGCGTGGCGCGCCAGGGCGCCGGGGTGGTCGAGCAGTTGGTCCAACACGTGCGGGCCAGCCCGGTGGTCCACGCCGATGAGACCGGCTGGCGCGAGGGCGGCAGCAATCGGTTCGTCTGGCTGTTCACCACGCCCCAAGCAGCGGTCTTTCGGCTGGGTGGCCGGGATGGGGGCATGGTCGACGCCGTGCTCGGCGAGGGCCCATCGCCGGACGCGGGGTTCGGTGGAGTGTTGGTCAGTGACTTCTACGCCGCCTATCACCACTATCCCGGACCCAAACAGCGCTGCTGGGCGCATCTGTTACGCGACATCCACACCCTGACGGTTCGGTTCCCAACCGACCTCGCGCTCCAACGCTGGGCGGCGGCGGTCAAAGCGCTCTATGAGGATGCCAAGGCGTATCGGCATCCGAATGAACGCCAGCGCATCGTCGCCCGCCGCGCCTTCGAGCGACGGCTGGTGGAAGTCTGCTTGCCCTTCTGGGATGGGGAGGCGACCGAGCCACCCGACGGCGACCCGGCGACGCCGACGACCCTCTGCCGACGGATCGTCCGCCATCTGGAGGAGTTGTTCGTCTTTGTCGAATGCCCCGAGGTTCCGCCGGACAATAACGCCGCTGAGCGAGGGCTGCGCCATCTGGTGGTCAGCCGGAAAATCAGTGGCGGCACGCGGT
Organism: Dehalococcoidia bacterium; assembly: GCA_046328265.1. Taxonomy (GTDB): domain Bacteria; phylum Chloroflexota; class Dehalococcoidia; order SpSt-223; family SpSt-223; genus JANWZD01. The sequence continues at coordinate 399,050 of JAXLWW010000002.1, read as the reverse complement.
CATCATCGGGAAGTACCACCAAGATGACCCTCGCCTCGCTGTTTGCCACCTGGCGCCTCACCGGCACAAATCCCCTCGCCGCCTGCCGTCAGGTACTCACTTCTCCCCGACTCTGAACTCATACGCCATGTGGAGTATTCCGGGTCAAGCGACTGCTCGATGAACTGGCCAGGTTAATTGCACGAACTGACGGGAGCGACACAAAGTGTTCACTTCCCCAAAGTTCGCCGGGCGACGCCGCTAGGACACGCCGACGTAGTACATGCGGTAGCCGCCACCGGGTAACGCGATGACCGCCGGTTGAAAGGCTTCAGTCAGACGGTAGCCGGGTTCCTCCTGCCACGTTCCACCGTCTGCCGAAAATGAACTGGCAACCCTGCCGCCAATGCGATTCGGAGTTTCGGGAAATCCTTCACCCAGCACGCCATAGAAGAGACGGATGCCACCGGGCACTGGCACGGGGCACGGGTTGATCGTCGGTACCGGAATCGGGGGATGCCACTCCTCAAAAGTCAGGCCGTCGTCGAGGGAGGTGGCGCCTTCCCCTGAATGCCCAAAGGCGTGCATGGTGCCGTCCGGCCAGCGGCGAACCCGCACGACGCCAGGCGGGTTCTGCCATCGCACCCCACGCTCCATTGTCCACCGCACGCCGTCAGTGGATGTTGCGCTGAACAGCGCACGCGGCACGGCCTTGCCTTCCGGCCAGTCGACCCTCCCCGGCGCTCTGATGACCATCCACATACGCAGGCGGCCGCCGCCGAGGGGCGCGACGGTTGGCGCGAAAATGCCGTAGATGATTAATCCGGTCAGTCGGAAAGCCGGTTCCTGCCTGAACGTCAGGCCGTCGTCGGAGACCATGCACCGGATGCCATAGTCCGCCCCAGCAAGGCCGCCCGCTGTAAGGTCATACGTGCCGGCCTCCATCTCTGCCACCAGGCGCTCTAGATCGATGTCGATGTAGTAGAGCAGCACCCGGCCGTCTGGCAGTTGGATGACCTCGTGCTTGTTCGCGTTCTCGACGACCCGTCGGTGCTCTTTATGCCAAATGATGCCGTCGTCCGATACGGCGGTCCAGATTTCGTCGCCCCAGTGGTCGCGCGGGTCTTTCAACGGTTTGATGAGGCGGCGCGCTTCGGCAATGTCGGCGCCGGTCCAGCGGACCTGCTTCGCCAACCGGAACAGTTCGACGCGAGAGAGTTCTGGGCGAACGTTCACTGCGCCACCTGCCGTTGCGGAAGAAGTAGCGGCGTGGCAACTTGACCAAACTGGTGACGGTGAAGCAATTGCATCGGCACGGGTGTGTGACCTCCAGGTGTCGGTAAGCAACCAACGCATTGTACCGGAGGTTCTTCCGCTGATGTACGGCGCAAGGTCCGCGCGATGAGCCAAAAGGTCGGATAGCCAACTTGTTTGATAAATCCACGGATGATTGCCCGGTGATGCCGGGGGGGCCTGACGGCGAACGTCAGTCCATTCCAGAGCCGTGTCAACCCGATAAGGCACCGGACCGCAACGGGGTTCATTTCGTGGCATCTGCCACCGGACCAAGCGAAGGAGCGCATCATGTCGCGCTGGCAGGATGAGGTTGGCGATGGTATGCCCTACATGGCGCGGGTTTGCTGGCTGCAACTCACCCCTTCGGGCATAAAAGAGGCCCAACGCGTTCGCCATCTCGGTGCACGAGTACTTGGCGCGGCAGATTTCGACGCTGAGTGAACCTACCAGCAATGGCCTCCCGAGTCTCCCGCGAGCTGAGCGCCAGCATGCTGGTCGCGCCCAGCAGCACCGACGACACCAGCTATCAGTACGACCACCGAGGCAAACGGACGGGCGTCCAGCAGGAGAACGACCCGCTCCAGACCTCAAGCTACGACGAGGCTGACCGGACGACCACGTTGGGCTGACCACGAGGGGCAAGAGCGCCAGGTGGGTGACGGTGGCCGATGTGACGGGTCTGCCGCTCGGCATCCACCTCACCAGCGCCAACCACGCTGAGGTGACGCTGGCCGAGAGTACCGTGGCGACGGTGCGGGAGCCACGACCGCGCGGAAAGCCGAAATCCCACGTTGCCACACTCGTGGCCGACCGGGCGTATGGCAGCGGCTCGCCACGGCGCTGGTTACGCCATCGGGGCGCCGGGCCGCGTAGCCCGACCAAGCGTCGCCCCGAAGAACTGGTAGCGCAAGCCCGGCGGTCCACCACAAGCAACCTGGCCCCAGTAGCGCCAGCGGTGGGCCGTCGAGCCGACCTTTGCCTCGCTGGCAGCCTTTCGAAGCCTGCCTGCCCGCTGGAAGCGCGGCCTGGCACACGATGCCGGCTTCTTTCGATGCGCCTGCACCCTCATCGTTCGGCGACGGGTTCCGAAATGATTTCCAAGGGGAGACCGCTACCGGAAAGCGCGAGACGTGAAGCTACCGTCCCGGCGGACTTCCGGACATCAGCTCGTAGAAACGATGCGCAACGCCGATTTCCAATGCCTGCAACTGCGCCGAAACGGTCCCAAACTCGGGATGCGTATACACACGAGCAAGCGTCGAGGCCCGATCCTCCGGATCGCAGAAGGCGCGCAAGATAATCACCGAGTCCGGATTGTCCTCGGGCCACCACACCCCGACTGGGTGCAGCCCGCTGGCCGCGTGGATCGTCAGCAGCCGATCACGCGCGATCCGAATAAACGCTTCCCGTCCGTTCGGTATCAAGGCAACGGTTCGAAGCTCATACAGCCCAAACCGCTCGAGGTCGGGTCCACCTGGGGAGCGCAGCGCTCGTCCGGCTGGCGAGATGGTTGCCTCGCGCACATTCGTTTCAATCCACCGCGATGGAGCGGGCGCCACCTTTTCGGTAGCCGCCGCGATCCACATCAGGTCGCGAGCCTCGTCACAGGAGCGCCAGGCGCCAAAGGGCGTCAGTCCGCGCGCGATCACCTCCTCGTCTAACGCCGCTCGAGGCGTCTCCTGCGGGCCAACGCCGAGCACCCACCTGAGTTTCGGCGGATCATCGACGATCGGCATGACCTGGGCACTCGTCGGTCAGCGACGCGAATTGGGATCCATCGGTCGGGGGCGTAGTCGTCGCGCACGTTTCGGAAGCCGGCGCGCTGGAGGAGGTCCGGCAGATCGCAGGTATAAAAGCCCGTGTAATAGGGTTCCCCGTAGTCGGTGCCATGAAATTCGTTGTTCAGGTCGGTCAAGAGCCGGCCGGCGCCCTGGTAATCCAACATCGATCGGCTCGGGATGTCAGCGATGGCGAGCAGACCGCCTGGACGCAGGAGCCGGTGCGCTTCGACGAGGACCTTCTCGATCGCGCTGACCGGCAACTCATGGCAAAGCCAGAGGGCGTAGACCATGTCGAAGGTTCCGGCCGGAAAGCCGGTTGCTTCAGCCAATGCCTGCCGGAAATGCACCTCGGACCCGATGTCGAGAGCGCGCTTGTGAGCGTAGCGGACCATCGGCGCACCAGCGTCGATGCCCCAGACCTCGGCTCGTGGAAAGCGCAGCTTCCAGGCCGTCGTGCTCTGCCCAATCGAGCACCCGAGATCGAGGATCCGCTGCACTGAGCCGTCGGCTGGGACCGGCGTCGCCGCAACCGCCATGGTTTGGATCGCCGAATCGTCGTTGTCGCCGCCAAAGAAGACGTTGGTTCCGTACTGGTAGATGTAGCCAGCAAGCGGATCGCCATGATAGCTGCCCGGCTGGATGTGAATTTCGTGATCCTTGATGTACTGCGGGTAGACGAAGTCCGGATCCCACTCGACGCTGCCTGGACCGCTGCAATCTGCAGCATCCAACTCGGCGAGCAGTTCCTTTTCGTGGGCGTACACCATCGCGACAACTCGCTCCCAGAGGGACTCCTGGGTCGATCGCCAGAGCCGGTAATACGAGGCAAGCACCGGGAGCTGCCAGAGCCGCGCCTTCACCTCAGTCGCGTCGCTCACAGCACGGCCGGCCAGATCATTGGCGACGGCGCGACCACGCGTTCGCATTACTCCAACGACCGGACCGACGGTAAAAGCGCGCAGTTCGGCGAGAAAGGAGAAGTAACTCGAATCCTCGCGACTGACAAACTCCGGCAACGCTCCTGTGGTTCCAACGTTCATCTGCGTCGGTTGCCAGCCAGATCCGTGATGCCGTCTTGCAGGCAGTCGTCCTTATGGAGAACCTGCCGTTGTCCGAGTTGGACCCTGTAGTCGCCGAACGTCCACAGCTCATTCGGGTCTCGGTAACACCGTTCGGCCTGTCCGGGCCGCGTGCCGGCGAAGACGGCAACGATCTGACTGCACTGGCTTCCGGCGGGTTACTCACGCTCGTCGGCAGGCCGGATCGCTCGCCGACCCGTCTGGCTGGGTCGCAAGCACTCGATACCGCGGGAGCGGCGGCGGCCGCCGCCGCGCTGGCGGCGCTGCTCAGTCGGCCTCGAGCATCATCCCTGATCGACATCTCTGCTCAGGAAACTGTGGTCGCCTGCACCGAGAATGCGATCGGGTTCTTCGCGCTGATGGGACAGGTTCGGAAGCGGACGGGCGGCCTCGGGCCGGTCGGATCGAGCCTCGTCCACCACGCCAGCGATGGGATCATGATTGGAGACACCGCTCGGCGATGAGACGAGTTTCTGGACTGGATGGAGGAGGAATGGCTCGATTCGTCACCCTATCGCGGGGCGCCCTTTGACGACTATGAGTACCGGCTTACTCACGACAGCGAGGTGCGCGGCCTGATTGCGGCGCTGTTCGCTCGGCTGTCCACCGAGGAGATCTTCGACGGAGCGCAACGTCACCGGATTGTGATGTTCCCAGTACGCCGGCTGGCAGCCGTCCGTGCCGATCCCCAGATGGCGCTGCGTCAATTCTTCGTTCCACTGCCCGGCGATCCGAACGTCGTTCAACCAGGCGCTTCCTATCGCTTTCGTGGACCGGTTGGTGGGGTCAACTGGCGGTCGGCATTACCTTCCCCAGATCCCACAGCGGGGCCACTCACTGGTGTTCGGGTGCTCGATCTCGGCACGCTGGTGGCAGCGCCGATGGTCGGCAAGCGGCTGGCGGCGCTTGGCGCGGATGTCATCAAGATCGGATCGACCCGTCACCCCGACGCGCTTCGCACCACTCCGACGCCGCGTCCGCCCGGCAGCGAAGTCAATGGTGAGGTGAACTGGCTGTTCGCCAACCTCAATGCCGGCAAGCGGAGCATCTCGCTCGATCTCGCTTCAGAGCGTGGCCGCGCGCTCTTCCTCCAACTGGTCGAACGGGCCGAAGTGATGCTCGACAGCTACGGTATCGACCCGTTGCCGAAGTTCCGTTTGACCTATGAGGATTTGATCGACGTCAAGCCCGACCTCGTGATGCTTCGCAGCACGGTCATGGGCCGTCGTGGTCCGTGCGGCAATACGATCGCCACCGGCAGCGCGATCGCATCGGCCGGCGGTCTGACCGGGTTGACCGGCTACCCGGACGACGACCCGTGTGGCACCGGCACGGCCCATCCAGACTACAGTTCCTCGGCACATCTGGGGCTGGTTGCGACGCTGGCGGCGCTCGTGTTTCGCAACCGGACCGGCCGCGGAATCGAGATCGATTTCTCGCAGGTTGAAGGGGTCGCCTCGTTCCTCGGCGCCGAATTCCTCCGCGAGCAGGCCGGCGACGTGCCACTCGGCCCCGAAGGCAATCGTCGCGATGGTTGCCTCGTGCATGGTGTCTTTCCTGGCGCCACGTCGGACGATTGGTGCGCGATAGCGGTTGCCACCGAAGATGGTTGGCAGAGATTGCTTGCCCGGGTCGAAGCCGACGATCCTGTGCTGGCGGAAGGGCTCCGGGCCGCCGCTGATCCAGACCTGCGTGACCGACTGCTCGCCGGGTGGACGGTTCGCTTCCGAAGCGATGAGTTGGCAGGCACGCTGAGGCAAGCAGATGTGCTTGCGGACGAAGTGCTGGAGGCGCCGGACCTCCTCACCAACCCATAACTCTCGTTCCGACGGCTCATTGAGACCGTGCTCCATCCGCAAATGGGCCCGATCCCGGTCCTCGCGTCGCATCTGCGCCTGGGCGTCAGTCAGGCTCTCGCTCCGGCTCCGTTGCTCGGCGAGCACACCGATTCGATCCTTCAGGAGCTTGGCCTCGATGAGGAGGCGATCTCCGCCTGCTACGTTGAAGGCGCGCTATTCTGAGGACGCGCCTTCGAGAGTGTTCCGGCCGGCGGCTGTACCGAGCCTATCGCCCGTAGGTCGCTGCATGCTCAGTCACTGACTTCGGAAAGGCGGCCAGGTTCGATCGAATCGACTGGAACGAATAGTCGAGGGACGTGGCAACGTCGATCACGAACGGTCGTTTGGCAGCCAGTCCGCGATCGAGGGCCGCCGGAAACTCGTCTGCTCGCTCCACTCGAACACCGTCACAACCGAGCGCGCGTGCGACTGCCGCGTGGTCGAACTGACCGAACTTCGACGCGTTTGGACGCGTTCCTTGCCCGTGAAGCACCCAGCCGAGCGCGGCATTGTTCAAGACGACCACCTCGATCGGGAGCCGCTCTTCGACCGCGGTCATCAGGCCATTCATGGTCATCGCGAAGCCGCCATCGCCGCAAACGGCCACCGCCGGTCGATCCGGGTGGATAGCTTTGGCGGCAAGGGCTGCCGGAATGGCATAGCCCATGCCTCCAGTTCCTGCCGGCTGAAGGAGGTCGACGGCATCTTTCGTCCGAAAGTGATGCATGAGAAAGAGACGGTTTTCGCCAGCATCGGCAGTGACAACTGCGCCGTTCGGTACCGCTCGCGTCAACTCGGCAACGATACGCTGAGGGACAAGAGGGCTGGCGCTTGACCCTGATTCTGGAACCTCGAAGCTGCGGAAGTGTCCATGCGCCTGCGCCACCCTCCGCACGCCGTCGAATTCGGGCAACCGGATCTCATCGGCAGCCGCATCAAGCTGCTGCAGAACACGAGCAGCATCTCCGACCAGCACCAGGTCGCAGGGAAAGGTCCAACTCGCGTTCCGAGGCTCGACATCGATCTGGACAAAGGTCTGGCGCTCCGGATCGAGCAGCGCCGGGTTCTCGTTGGCCGTATCGCTGGGGCTGAGCTTGGTGCCAACGGCGAGCACGAAATCGGCCTCGGCGACGACGGCGTTGGCGGCTTCCAGTCCGAAGGTGCCGTAGAGGCCGAGCGCGAGCGGGTGCGTTTCGGGGAAGACCCCTTTGCCGGATGGGCTCGTCGCCACCGGTGCGCCCAGCCGTTCGGCGAGGTGGCGCAATTCCTCTCGTGCCAACCGGGCGCCATTGCCGGCGAGAATGACCGGCCGTTCGGCCCGAGCCAGGAGTTCGATGGCGGACGCGATCAGGGCTGGGCTAGGCGAGAACCCCTCAGCCGGCAAATAGGGTCCAGTGCTATACAGCCGTGGCGTCGCCTTCGGGCCGACTCGCCCTTCAAGCGCCAAACTGTGATAGAGCACGGCAACGGGGCCGGGTTGACCAAGGAGGGAGTGCTTGATCGCGAGTTGGGTAATCTGCACCGCTTCCACAGGCTGATGAGCCACCAGCACCTGCTTGGTGTAACCGGCAATCGTGGCGCGGGCATCCCAGTTCCCGTAGCCTCCCAGGCCGGCTTGATACGGCGCATGATGGGTGAAGGGGGCCCGATCCGAGAACTCGGAAAGGACCAGCATCGGCGATCCGGTGAGCAGGCCTTCGAGGATTTCGACCCCCGCCGACGTCAGGAGAAACGCCCCTTGTCCAGAGGCTACCGCCGGTCGTCCGGTAAGGCGCCCAGCGACCTCGGCCATGATCGTCGCGATGCTTTCCTCGCGCACTGAGACAGTCCGAATTCGATCGCGATTATCGACAAGCGCATCGAAGAGGGACCACACCGTGTTACCACCAGGCATGCCGAAGACGGCGCTGATGCCAGCTTGATGAAGGGTCCGGACGATCGCCTCGCTGACGGTCGTTTCCTCGTCTAGCAGCGGCGCAACGCGCCGGGTGAGCGGTGTTGATCGACCTTTCATGACGTTGCTCCATTGAGTGCAGCACGTGCTGCCTCCGCCCGTCGACGTTCTTCGTCGGTCAAGAGGCCGCCAATTTCCTCGACCGCCTTGAGTTTCGCTGCGAGCCGGCAGTTCGACCCGTCAATCGCCTTCGCGGCGACCATCTCGGCGGACCCTTTCGGTCCGCGGAGCGTACCTTGGAATTGTGGAGCCACATGCCGCGCCCACAGCTCATAGCTATAGCGCGTCCGCTCCCGTGATGCCCATTCCATGTGAATGGCAAGCAGAGCGCCGAAGCCGCCGCTGATCTCGTGGATCCGCTGACTCACTTCGATGGCATCCTCGGGTGTCCCAACGATTAAGACTCCATTCTCCACCATTCGCTCGATGCTGTCATCGCCCGGCAATTTGAGAATGCCGTGCTAGTACTCACGAACACGGGTCCGGTACCAGGGGCTGATTTCCCGAAACGCTTCCTCTTTCGAATCCGCAAGGTGAATCGGGATGCAAAGCCGCCAATCGTTCCTCGAGACGGTCGTTCCGGCCTCGGCGGCGGCTTTCAGCCCATTTCCACATCGTTGCGTAGTCGCCGGGACCGCCAAACGCGGTGGAGGCGATACCAAGCATGCCAATTCCGTACTTGCCCGCCACTGCTGGACCAGATCGAGTCTGAACGCAGGCGACGGCAATCGGCAGGGTTGGCTGTTGATAGGGGAGCAATTGGAGTCGCGCGTCGTGGAGTTCGAACCAATCGGTCCGTTCGGTGACGGTCTCACCTCTCAACAGCCGGACGATCACGCCGAGGGATTCGTCCATTCGCGTCCGCTGGGTTGCCGGGTCAATCCCGAGCATCATGGCGTCGGACACCAGTACCCCTGGACCGACGCCGAGAATGGCACGTCCGTAACTGAGATGGTCGATCAGGACCATTCGGTCGGCGAGGGTCAGCGGATGATGGTACGGCAAACTGGCGACCCCAGTGCCGAGCCGAATGCGGCGGGTCCGCTCCGCGGCGGCTGCGATGAAAATGGTTGGGTCGGTGATCGTCTCCCAGCCGCCACTGTGATGCTCACCGATCCAGGCCTCATCAAATCCGAGTTCGTCGAGCCATTGAATGAGCTCGAGATCGCGCTGCAGCGCAAGGGTCGGGTTCTCTCCAATTCGATGGAACGGCGCAAGGAGAATACCAACTCGCATACGATGCTCGGGGAGACCCACCCCAATCCTCCTTTCCATTCTCTGAACTTGCGATGAACCTAGCCAAATGCGCTCCATCGAGGCGTAGTGTGTCGCCATGTGGCCCAAGTCTGACGAAACCATCACCGGTGCTACGAGTCAAATTGTCTCGGGCGTGACCACCCTTCGTCTGGAAGCTGAGGGGAGTGTCAAGGACGGTTTGAACGGAACGAACCGGACGGCCGCGTAGCTCATGACCGCCCGGCGAAGGAGGCGCTCCAGGCTCGACTAGCTTGTCGCGTCGGTGGAGTTTGCGGCCCAGCGCCGGATCCAGCGGGCCGGCGTCCGCTGGTCTGCCGGTGGTGGCGACGTCATACTCGCCCGCTGGGTTCGACGCGCAAACCAATCGCACGCAGTCTGGCCAGACAATGAAGACAACAGATCACGCCCAACGAATTCGGGCCGCACGGGGCGCCGTGCATGGTACTATCTGGCTGACCTGACGAGCAGCGAGGACGGGGTGGGGCAAGTGGCTCGCGCGAGGTCCAGCGGGCAACCCGGCGTCTGGGCGGCGCGGGGGTGAATGCCGCTCGGCGCTTCTGCCCGGATTGCGGCCGGCCGGTGTCGCCGGAGGCCCGCTTTTGCGGCGGTTGCGGTCACACCTTTCCGGTTGGCGACGTGGCGCGTTGCCCGACCTGCCAACAGCCGATCAGTCCCGGCGCCCGCTTTTGTCGGTCCTGCGGGACGACAATTGGCTCCGTTGCGGCGTCGCCCGCTCCGGCCGAGGCTGCTCCGCCGGGTGTTCCGCCGCCACCTCCACCCGCCGGGCCAGTGATCCCGGCCAGCGCGCGGGTTCAGGTCACCCCAGCCGTCACACCGGCGCTGCGGCGGATGCTGATCTCCGCCGGCATCGGGCTCGTTGCGTCGCCCCTCGTGTTGGGGATCGGACTGCTCCTCTCGTACCTTGCCTGGACGCCGTTGGGCGCGATCCCGAAGGCGGCGAGCGCCGTTGTCCAACCCGGGACCTGCACCACCCTGACGCCCGGCACGATCCAGATGTACGTCTGCTCAGCCTGGGTGGCGGTCAAGACGTCCGCCGGGTCGCTGATGATGTTGGCGGCGCTGCTGGGGATCGGCCTTCCCTTTGCGCTGGTCATGCGCCGCGTGCTCGCGCCGGTGCCGGTGCCGATCCGAGCCGCGGTTTCGGCGTTGACGGTCACTGGCGGCGCGACGATGCTCTGGTCCGGGATGCTGACCGGTGACCTGACCAGCTATCGCGGCTTTGTCTGGCCGCAACAACTCCCGGCGCTGCTCGGCGCCTACACCTTTCTGCTCGCCTGTTTTTCGCCGTTGCTCCAGAGCCTGTTTGCGCCGGTCCTGCGCCTGCGCGACAAGATCCCACGGGTGATCCCGGGCGTGGTTGCCGCTGTGCCGCTTCTGGCCACCTTGCTGCTCTTTCCTGCCGAACAACGCCGTGATGAGCGAAACCTGCGGCAATGAGCCGCCAGCAGCGGTGGTCGCGCTCGCCCCGGCAGTTGGAACGGTCGCGCTCTTTCCGCGTGGTAGGAACGTCCCGGCGATCTCGCCGACGCGGCTGCTCGCGCCGCTGACGGTTACGCCGAGGCTGCCATGACGACAACCGCCACCCCGCCCGCTTCGCCTGCGGCGATCCGATGCGCTGGCTGGCCGCCTTGCTCGCCTCAACGTCGGGCGCGCGATCGTCGCCCACACGTTCACCCCTGCTCTCGATGGCGTCTACCGTCCCCTTTGTCGTCTTTCCCACCGCCCCGATCTTGTGCGGCGTCCTGCTGGTCCGCTCACGCCTCTACGGCCGTCTCCAGATCCTTGCCGACCGGATCTGGGCGGGGGCGCTCGGGGGGCTGATCGCCACTCTGGTCTACGATGCCGTCCGGCCGCCGCTTGTCACCGCCTTTGGTCTGACCTTCAACCCGTATCGTGCGATGCCCTTCTTCGGCAGCTTGATGACCGGCCTCGAGACGACTGAGCCACTGGCGATCGGGCTCGGCTGGGCCTATCACTTCTGGAATGGGATCAGCTTCGGGATGATGTTTGCCCTGTTGCGCCCACAGGGTGGGGTGATCGCCGGGATCGTCTGGGCGCTCTTCCTCCAGGGCATGATGATGCTGGTCTACCCGAGCTTTCTGCAGGTGCGGCTGAGCGACCCCGGCTTTCTCCTCTCGGGGATCGTCGGGCATGGGTTCTGGGGGGCGGTGCTGGGCTACGGGATCAAGCGCTGGGGGCCGCGTGCGTAAGTTCGGCGCTGCGTTCGGGCTGATCTGGGCGCTGCTTGCTGCCGGGACCGCTTCGGCAGACAACTGTTCCGGTCCGGCCGATTGCCTGCGCACCGCCGGCTACACCGCCGGGATCGGCGTGGTCAGCGGACTGGTGGCGGTCGGCGCGACGATCTGGGTCGTCACCCAGACGAGCGGTCCGGACGGGACGACCGAAGAGCGCGAGCTTGCCTACTATCTCGAGTTGAGCACCCGTCAGATTGGGGTCGCGCCAAGCCAACCCGGCCAGTTCACCGCCACCGCCTACCGGGCGCTCAAGGGCGGCGGAGCGGTCGTCGCCGGTAACGTGGCGATAAGCATCGTCCCGCCGACCGGGCTGAAGGCGACACCGGCGACCGGTCAGGGATCGCTCAGCGTCTCGATCGAAACCGATGGCGAGGCCGACGGCGAGTTGAGCATCACGGTGAATGGGACCGTCGAAGGTGTGACGATGACCGATACCGTGCAGGTGATCGCGACCGGCGGAGATTACGACCTCGAGTATTTCTGAGCGGGAGCGCGCGATGCAGTACGTCATGCGGTTTGACTACGAGCGAGAGCGCTGGGAGCGTACGCCGATCCAGGCGCGCTTTCTGAAACTGGGCCGCAACGGCCGGAGCGCCTTCCCGATCCGCCCGGATTACACGGTGACTTACCAAACCGGGCCGATCCCCGCCCTCGAATCCGTCGGACTCAACCGGATCGAGCAGAACACCGTCGCGTCGTTCGACCTGCTCCAGGCGCGTGATCTGCGGCCGGATGCGTTCGCGGTGATCGGCGTATTCGACTATCTCATTACCGTCGAGCCCGATCTCAACCAGATCATCGCCGCCGGGATCAGCCCGGCGTTACAAGGTACCGATCCCGGCCGGGGCGTTCAACGTCCCGGTCCCCAAGATCAGCCAGCCCTTCCCGATCGCCGTCGAACAACCGATCCGCGTCAAGCCGACGACGCAGGAGGCGGTCATGCCGACCGCTGAAAAGACCCAATGGCTGTTCGCCGTCGCCGCCGAGATCTACGAAGTGCCGGCAATGGTCTGGCGGGCGCGCTCGCCGCATGGAATGCGGGTGACCGAGCCGGAGCCGACCGAGGAATACACGCGCGCGCCAGGTCCCGCCGACCCGACGGTCTGGTCGCGCTACCTCACCCCCAACTACTTCGTCGTCGGCGATGGCAAACCAGCCGACATTCATCCCTATATCTTCGAGATCGATGCTGCTCCGCCGCACATTTTCGCCAAGCGTCAGGATGTGATGCTCAAGGCCGGCACTCAGCCGGTGAAGGTCAAGCTCATTCTCCGCCAGACCCGCACCGGGCTGGTGATCTTCGAGAAAGACGCCACGATGAACGGCGAGGTCGTCCCGATTTCGATCAAGCCGACCCGGCCCATCGCCGACATCACCCGGATCGCCGAACTCGAGTTGTTCGTCAAGCCGGTCGATCCCGCGCCGTTCTACCTCGAATCGCACGCCGAGCGCAGCTTTCCGGTGACGATCGGCGCCGACGGATCAGCCACCCTCGAGATCGATCTGCGGCTCGCCCCACACTTTCCGGACACGCGCGGCGAGCAAATCGACATCCTCGCCGACCTCCTGCCCGAAGGAGCCTGGGTGGTGACGGTCCAAAAGCCGTATTGGAAAGGCGCGACCCAAATCGATCTGATCCCACGCTTTGTCCCGGCCGACCTCGACATGCTGACTGCAACCGGCGGCACGATGAACGTCAAGGTTGACGGCCACTGCCCGCTGACCGCCCCTGGCGGCTATGCCTACGAAGCGGCTGCTGAGCCGGTCGTCGATGCCACCGTTCAACTTTCTGCCTCTCATCTTGGGCTGTCGTTGAGCGCGGTGACCAACGAGGCGGGCATCGCCACGTTCACGGTCACCGGCAAGAACGGCCAGTCGACCGGTGGTAGCTTCTCGCCCAACAATGCGGTGCTGATCGAGCCGACCGACAGCGTCCACATGGCGCTGCGCGACACTGCCGAATATTCGTTGGCGCTCGGTCCCTTCGCCGGCGACCCCGGCGCCCCTGCCGACCGCGCGTTGCCGGCATCGCTCCGGCCGGATGTCGATTTCTACCTTCTCGGCGTCCTCAACCACCTTCGCAAGACACTCTCCGCCGACCTCACCGACCGGCGCGAGCAATTCACCGGCAACCTGCTTGGCATCCCCCGGTTCATCGCGATGCAGATCCCGCTGCGGCGGTCGATGGCGACGGCGCTCGAGATGCAGCGCTCGGCGCTCCAGCGGCTGACCTCGAACATCGTCAACATGACGGTCGAGTTGATCTTCTTTCTGCCCGACTATATCAAGGGCGGTGGCCTGAGCCAGGCGACATTGCGCGAGTCGATCGAGGCGGCAACCAAGCAGCAGGCGAAACTCGTCGCCGAGGAAACCGCCGAGGAGTTCGTCCAGCAGTCGACGAGGGTGACCGCCGCTCTGCGGCCGATTCTGGACCGCAAGGCGGACATCGCCGCCCTCCAACGAGCGGTCACCGGTCATTTCGAGGCGATCGACGACCTCATCCGGATGGGCTATATGCGTGGCCATCCGCAGATGCAGCAGTGGATCCGCGAAGGAGAAGACCTGGCCCGCTGGCTGGCTGGCGAGACCTCGAACGTCGTGGCCGAAGAACTGAAGCTGACCAGCCGCCAACTCTTCCTCGACAGCACCTCGGCCGAATTGCGGGCGCTCAACCCGGCGGACCCCGGGTTCTTGGAGAAGCTGGGAGAGGTGGTCAAGCGGATTCGCCAGGCCGATCCGCCGGCGGGCGCGGTCGACGAGATTGCCGCCGCTCGTCGGCTCGCCCTCGAGCGGATGAACACGACCCTCACCGATCGGCTGCTCGACACACGCAAGTTGCTCGCCGACCTGACCCGGCAAGAGGAGAGCCTTCGCAACGCCGCGCGCGCCGCCGAGACCTTCGGCGAGCCGGAGGAAGCACTCAAGCTCGAACGGTTGGCCCGCACCTTTCAGACGTTGATCGAAGAGCAGAAAAGAAAAATCACCCTGATAGAGAAGGCCGCCGAGGAGTGGTTCGACGACGTGGTTGGTGAGGGAAAGGAAACCGCCGCCGGGCAGTTCGTCGACAAAGTATCCGGCGCTACCAACGATGCTCACAAAGCGTATTCCGAGCAATATCATCGGGCGACGCCGCTCGAGTTCTATCAGGGGTTTGCCAAGTTCTGGGGCGTACTGGATCAGATCTACGAGTGGGTCAGCCGGGCCTGGCATTATCTTGCCGACTGGCTGATCTACCTGGTGGATTGGCTCATCTACCTTATTCGGCAACTGATCGAAGGGCTGAACTGGGTGCTCGATCAGATCGTCGAGATCGACTTCTCGAGCGTCTTCACCCAGCCGGAGTGGTATCGTGGCAAGACCCTTGCCGCCATCCATGGCCTACTTCCCGATCGATTCTTTCAATACCATTCCCGTCAGGCCGAACTCCTCAAGGGCGTCGTCGAGGACATCCGGCCGGAGACGCTTGCCCGCGTTTCCGGCGTCAACGCCAAGAACACCATCGTCGAGAACCTCCAGCAGCGGCGGATCACCCCCTTCGAGGTACAACGACGGGAGCAGGAGGACACCGCGGCGCGCTACTTCGTCCGGATGGCGCATTTCCTACTGCGGGCTGAGCAGATGACGCTCAACGGGGGAGCGAAGACCTCTGCCCAGGCGGCGGATGGACGTGCGATGATCGAAAACCTGCTGTTTGGTCTCCGGACCTACGAACGGGCGCTCGATGGTCTCAACGACAAGTCGATCTTCGAGACGCTCGGCAAGAAGGACTTCCAAAGCCTCTCCTCGATGGCGGCGACGTTGAAGGCCTGGGGCTGGCAATACTTCACGTCGATCGGCAACGTGCTGGGACCAGCAGTCTTCGAGGGGCGGGTGGCCGACTGGCGCAGTTGGGATTCGGCGATCGACTGGATCGGCTTTGTGGCGGCCTGGACGCTGCGGCTGCTGGCGGTGATCGCGATTACTACCGGAGCGGGCGCGATCGCGGGCGTCGGGTTTCTCGGAATGTCGGCGGTCGTCGACCTGACCGCCGCCTTCGGCCGGGTGGCGCTTGCCAGTTGGGGGACCTTGCGTGACGTCAACGGGCTGATCTACGACCTGGCAATCGCCGATGCCGAGATCCGCGACGCCATGTTCGGCGACACCGATCTGACGACCCTTGAGCGCTGGGCGTGGCGATGAGCGAGATCGACGATATCCTGCGCGAACTTGCCGCCGATGGCGCTCGCGACGCCGAGCGCGAGCGCGCCCAACGGAGCTTGATCGCCGAGGTCGAGCAGGTTCAGCAGGCCGCTCGCGCCGCCCGCGCATCCAACCCGTCTCCGCCGCCCCACCCAGCCGGATCGACGCCACCGGCGGCCGCGCCGCCTGCGTCCGGTTTGCCCAAGCCGGCCGCGGCGCGGGGCATCGAGCTTGAGGTTGACGGAGGCCCACGAACCGGGCAGCGCGTCAGTCTCGCCGGCCCGCTGCTCGCCGGCAGCGCACCCGACAACGGCCTGATCCTCGAGGGTGCTGGCGTGGCGAGGCGGCACGCGCTCTTCGAACCGGACGGCGATGGGGTTCGGGTGGTCGACCTCGGCGGTGGGGTCACCATCGATGGTTCTCCGGTGCGAGGGTCGGCGTTGGTTCACCCAGGCAGTCTCGTGAAGCTGGGACCGGCGGTGGTTCGGATTGTCGACACCAGCGAAGCCGATACCCTCGAAACCGTCACCTGGCACTGGGAGATCGAGGTGAGCGGGGCGATCGGACCGGCCCGCCGTCGGCGGATCGAGAAGCGGCTGAATATCGGCCGCGCCCCGGACAATGATCTCGTTCTCGAAGCCAAACCAATCTCGCGCTATCATGCCTCTATCGAGGTCGACCGTTCGGGCATTCGGGTGCAGGACTTGCGCAGCACCAACGGCACCAGGGTCAATGGGCGCAAGATCGCCGCCGCGGTGACACTGGCTCCGGACGATGAAATCACGATCGGTGGATTTCGTTTGCTTGTCTGCCGAGTATCGGAAGGCCAACGGCGAGGAGGGGCAGGTCAATGAACCAGCCAGCCGGCACATGCCCGAGTTGTCGCGCGCCGATCGTCGCCGGCCAGCGCTTCTGCGAGCAATGTGGAACCACCCTTTCGCCAGCCCAGAGCACGGCGCCGCCATCTTCCTATTCGCCGCCGCCGCAGGCCTACCCGCCGCCGGCCGGCGGGCCGTCCTCCTACCCACCGAACCCGCCTGCGCCGCCGTCCTACAACCAGCCGCCGCCCTACAACCAGCCGCCCGCGGCCTACCCCGCCCAACCCTATGCTCAGCCCAACTACGGTACCGCTCCGGTCGCCCCACAACGCCAGTCCAGCAATTCCGGCTGTTGCATCGGTCTGGTGATCGGCTTTTTCCTCGTGCTCTGCGGTGGGCTGGCGGTTGGCGGGGCCCTGTTCTTCCTGCTTGGGTCGGGCTTCTCCTTCAGCTAGGGCCGCCTGTCAGGACGACAATCGGCGCCTCGTGCGGCAATTGTTGGTAGCGCTCGTACACCGGCGCCTCGGCGAGCACCAGGTTCAATACGCGTTCCCGCTCCCTTCCGTAAGCGACCACCTCGCGTACCGGAAAAAGTTCCGAACTCAACTGGGCGACCGCCCGCGGGTTCGCCTGGGAGTTGAAGGACCAGCCGGGTAGGCGTGGAGCACCGCCGGGTCGGACGACGACACATCGATTGGCGTCACGAAGAACTGCGTTCGGCACGGTGGTATCGCGGCGGCTCTTGCGTCCGACGACGGTCCGTAGCCAGACCCGCTGGCCGACGATCAAGTCGAGACGGCGAGCGCCCTTCGGCCGGGCGAGGCCGGCGTGGCCAGCGAGAGCGGCACGGGGGAATGGGTTCCGCGTTGGCTCGTCAGGCGATGGAGACGTCGGGACAGAGATAAACGTCCTGGATTGCCTCGAGCAATTCGATGCCTTGATCGATTGGCTTCTGGAAGGCTTTGCGTCCGCTGATGAGCCCGGTGCCACCGGCCCGCTTGTTGATCACCGCCGTCCGCACCGCTTCGGCGAGGTCGTTCGAGCCGGATGCGCCACCGGAGTTGATCAAGCCGGCGCGGCCCATGTAGCAATTGACGACCTGGTAGCGGGTGAGATCGATCGGGTGGTCGGTGGTAAGTTGGCTGTAGACGAGCTTGTTTGTCTGGCCGTACTTGACGCCATTGACGTTCATTGCGCCATAGCCATTGTTGTTCTCGGGAAGCTTCTGCTTGATGATGTCGGCCTCGATCGTCACGCCGAGGTGGTTGGCCTGGCCGGTCAGATCAGCCGAAAGCGCATAGTCCTTGTCGGTCTTGAACGCGTTGTTGCGCAGATAGCACCAGAGGACGGTGAAGAGGCCAAGCTCGTGCGCTTCGGCAAAGACGCGGCTGATTTCGACCAGTTGGCGGCCGCTCTCTTCGCTGCCGAAATAGATCGTCGCGCCGACGCCGGCTGCGCCCATATTCCAGGCTTGCTTGACGCTACCAAAGATGATCTGATCGTACTTGTTTGGATAGGTCAAGAGTTCGTTGTGGTTGATCTTGACGATGAACGGGATCTTGTGGGCGTAGCGACGGCTGACGGCCCCCAGAACGCCAAGCGTTGAGGCGACAGCATTGCAACCGCCCTCGATCGCCAGTTTGACGATGTTCTCGGGATCGAAGAAGGCCGGGTTGGGCGCAAAGCTTGCGCCGGCGCTGTGCTCGATCCCCTGGTCGACCGGCAGGATGCTCACATAGCCGGTGCCGGCCAATCGACCGTGGTTGAATAGCCAGTTCAGGTTGCGCAATGTCGCGCTGTTGCGGTCCGACGGAACGCAGACGTCATCCAAGAAGGTCGGACCGGGGAGATGGAGGAGCGACTTGTCGACGGTGCGAGACTGATAGGCCAGCAATGACTCGGCTTCGTCGCCCAGCAAGCCGACGATTCGATCGATCGCTCGTTCGCTCGCAATGACCATTTCAGCACTCCTTTGTCGCTCGGTGGATTGATGCCGGGCGGCGATGCCCGTGCTGTGATTATGCACCTTTTGGCGCGGCGGACGCCTGCCTGCCACCCGTTCGAGCCGCTAGGATTCGGCACCACGAATTTGGAGGTCTCATGGACACACGAATGGCCGGAGGACTGCTGGCAGCGCTGGCCATCGGGCTGGCCGCGGGCTTCGGTCTTGGGCGGCCAGCGCCGAGCGAGGCCCAGGCTGGCGTCCCGCCGATCGTCGGCGCCTTTTTCATCCGGACCTCGGCAGATCCCACACTGCCGCCGTCGTTCGCGACCGCCACGTTCATGAATGACGGGAACATCGTGGCGGTGTCGGCGTCGCGGCTCCAATCGCCGGGCCTTGGACGGTGGACCCAGCTTGGCCCGAACGAATTCGCCCTCTACACCGAGTGGTTCCGCTGGAGCCCGGATGGCGAGTTGGTCGGGGTGATCCGCCATTGGGCAACGGTGACCGCCGACGAGGACGGTTATCGCGGCTCGAACTGGTCCGAACTGCGCGATCCGGATGGAAACCTGCTTTCGCAGAACGGAACGGTGACCACCGCCGAGCGGATTCGTGGATCGACGGGCGGCCCCATCGCACCGGCGCTGCCTGGCTTGCCGGCGCGTGAGAGCCGATGAGCGCTACCCTGGCCGCAACCGTCCTGATTCCGACCTACCGGAACGGCCGGACGTTGCTCGCCTCAGTGCCCAGCGCCCTCGCTCAGACGGTCGAGGACCTCGAAGTGCTCGTTGTCGGCGATGGCGTCCTCGACGAGACCCGCGAGATAGTCCACGAACTGCAGGCCGCCGACCCACGGGTCCGCTTCTTCGATCTGCCAAAAGGCGCCGGCCGCGGCGAGCGTTTGCGCCACCGTGTTCTTGCCGAGGCCCGAGGAGAGATCGTCTGCTATCTCTGGGACGACGACCTCTGGCTGCCCGACCATGTCGCGACGATGCGCGCTGCGCTCCAGAAGGCCGACGTCGTCGCCGGTCCTCAGGTGATCGTCCAACCAGACGGCAGCTTGCGGATCCGTTCCTATGACCTCACTCGCGCCACCGACCGGGACCTCTTGACCCACCCGAAGAGCGTCGTGCCGTCGGTGCCGACGACCTTCGCCCACACGCTCACCTTCTACCGGCGCTTGCCGCACGGGTGGCGGCCCGCGCCGGCAGGATATCCCTCCGACAAGTTCATGTGGAAGCAGTTGTTTTCGGTTCTCGGCATGCGCGGTTGGATTGACGCGGCCGACCGCCCTGATCTTCCCAGCCCCAGAGCGGCGCGATTGGTCGGGGGAGCGACGGTTTGCCGAACTTGCCGCCTGGCGAGAGACGATTGCCTGTCCCGATGGCCGGACTGAGTTCCTCGCTCGGTGCCTCGATGCCGCTCTGCGCGAGGACGCCTCCCGGCTCTCGCTGGCCTGGCGTGGCTACTCGCTCGCGCTTCGGTTGCCGCTTCTGGCGGCCGCGACATCGATCGGCCGGCGCGCCTTCGGTCCGGGTTAGCGCCCAACCAGGAGTTCGAGGAGGTACGGGCGGATGACAACCAACGAGCCGGTCAAGGACGTTCAGACCGTGCATCGCGATTGGCGGCGGCTGGATGAGGCGATTGCCGGTGTCGAGATCAAGCACCTGCCGTCGCTCGAAGATGACCGCGGCGAGTTGGTCGAGATCTGGCGCCCGGATTGGGGCGTGCTCGATGCGCCGGTCACCTCGGTTCACCAGGTTGGCATTCGACCCGGCAAGGTCAAAGGCTGGGGAATGCATGCCGAGAACGACGACCGGCTCTTTGTCAGCCGCGGTTCGGTGCGCTTTGCCCTCTTCGACTACCGGCCAGGGTCGCCAACCTACCGCCGGCTGCAGGTCTTCACGATCGGCGAGCGCAACCGGGCCATCGTCGTCGTGCCGCACGGCGTCTTTCACGCCCTCGAAAATCTCGGGACCGACGAAGCCGTCGTCATCAGTATGCCCACCCAGTTGTACATCTACGAGGACCCCGACAAGTACCGATTGCCGCTCAAGAACGACGTCATCCCCTTCGATTTCGAGACGGGCCGGGGCTGGTAGACCGTCCGGCGGGTCAGACTTCCATTCGACAGGACGGCGAAAATCGCGCAAGATGGCGCGGCGCGGCCGCTGGCAAGGCGCGGGCGCGGATGGGGGAGCGATGCAGCGAGGTCTGGCACGAGCAGTTTGGCGCGTCGCGGCAACGACGATGCTCTTGGCAGCGTTCCTGCCGTTTGGCGGCGCGGTCTCGGCGGCGGCGGTGACGCCCGCAAGCGTTGCGATGGCGGTCGGCAGGATCGACTCCATCGTCGAAGACGCGATGCGGCGGACCGGCGTTCCTGGCGTCGCCGTCGCGGTTGTCTATCGGGACCAGGTTCTCCTCGCGAGAGGATATGGGTTTCGCGAGGTCGGCGCGAACAAGGCGGTCGGTCCGGACACCGTCTTTCAGCTTGCCTCGCTTTCGAAGCCGGTCGGGTCGACCGTCGTCGCTGCGCTGGTCGGCGAAGGACGGGTCGGTTGGGACAGCCGGATCGCCGATCTCGACCCGGGCTTTCGGATGTACGACGCCTGGGTCAACCCCGAGTTGACGATTCGCGACCTGTATAGCCATCGGAGCGGCCTCGCCGACCATGCCGGAGACGACCTTGAGGACATCGGCTATGGGCGCGAGGAAGTGCTGCGGCGTCTGCGCTACCTGCCGCCCAAGTACAGCTTTCGGGCCGGCTACGAGTACACCAACTTCGGGATGACCGAGGCTGCCGTCGCCGCGGCGCGCACAACCGGGATGGCCTGGGAAGACCTTTCGGCCGATCGGCTCTACCGGCCGCTCGGGATGCGCTCGACCAGTTCCCGATTTGCCGATTACATCAACGCGCCGGACCGGGCGTCCGGCCATGTCCTGGTCGATGGCGCCTGGCAGGCGCGCTATGTCCGGGAGCCGGATGCTCAGTCGCCGGCGGGCGGGGTCAGTTCGACCGCACGCGATATGGCGCAATGGATGCGGCTCCAACTTGCTGGCGGGTCCGTCGATGGCCGGCGGATTGTCGACGAGGAGGCGCTCGCCGAAACCCATCGGCCGCAGTCGATCAGTCTGCCACCGGCCGATCCGTCCACCGACCACGCGGGTCTCTACGGATTGGGTTGGAATGTCGGCAGTGACGCCGAGGGCAGAGTCCGACTGAGCCATTCTGGCGCGTTCGCCCTCGGGGCGGGAACCACCGTCTACCTGCTGCCGGCCGAAGAACTCGGCATCGTGGTCTTGACCAACGCCGCGCCGATTGGCGTCGCGGAGGCGATCGCAGTCAGTTTCCTTGACCTGGCGACGGCCGGCGCAATTCAGCGTGACTGGGTTGCTGCCTATGGTCAGGCCTTTGCGGCGGTCGTGAACGCCCCGAATTACGGGAAGGGTCAGGACTACTCGGTTCCGCCGGCCAACCCGATCGCTGCCCGGCCGCTTGGGGACTATGCCGGCCGCTATGCCAACGACTACGTCGGCGAGGTTGAGATCGTCCAGAGTGGCGGCGAGTTGGTGATGCGGCTCGGGCCGCTCAAAGCGCCGTTTACCCTGCGCCATTGGAACGGCGATGTCTTCCTCTACCAGCCGGTCGGCGAGAACGCCTACGGTCCCGCTCGGGTGACCTTTGCCCCCGGCCCGGCCGGCCGGTTCGAAACCGTCACCATCGAGAACTTGAATATCAACAAGGGTGGCGTGCTACGCCGGGTCGGCTGACGGCGTCGTCGGCGAAGGTTCCCAGTGTGATGACGACCTACCTCGTCCTTCTACGCGGCATCAACGTCGGCGGGAAGAACATCATGCCGATGGCCGAACTGCGGATGTGCCTGAAAGAGATCGGTTTCGTCGGGGTCTCGACCTATATCGCCAGCGGAAACGTCTTGCTCCAATCCGCAGACGACGTTGACGGAGTGCGAGCGGCGATTGAAGACGCCCTACCCAAGCGCTTTCGCCTTGACAACGACCAGATTCGGGTTCATGTCCTGACGCAGAGCCAGCTTCAAGCGATCGTCGACAATAGGCCAGACGGCTTTGGCGATCGGCCGGACCTCTACCACAGCGATGCCATCTTCCTGATGGACGGTGATGCGCTCGACGTCATGCCGGTCTTCAACCCTCGAGAAGGCGTCGATCGGGTGTGGCCGGGCGACGGCGTTATCTACTCCCAACGCCTGAGCGCCGAGCGAGCCAAGAGCCGATTGGGTCAGATTGCGGCATCACCGTTCTACAAGTCGATGACGATCCGCAGTTGGAGCACGACAACGAAGTTGCTGGACCTGCTCGCGAGGAGCAACGCAAGCAGCGACGAATGACCAGCGAAGTTCGGCATTCGGGCCGATGTGCGCCTCCTCGGCGTCACGGCCGGTGAGCCGGGTCCGTGACCTTCCACACCGGTTGAGTCACACTCCTTGGCGGCTGTCTGCGATGACCCAGGGGAGTCGGGTCGCCGAGCGGTTCCACCTCGCCTGCGGACCCTGACGAGGCTGGCGCGGTGGATCCAGCGGAGCCCGGGCTGGGCTTACGGTCACCTCACGATACTCTCAGCAAAGCGTGGGTTACTCCGCCGGCTGATTGAGCGAGGCGATCGGCAACCGCGCCACCGGCTGCCCGCCGGGCACCAGGGTCGCCGTCGGCGACGGGGTGAATGTCGGCTGGCCGGGCGGGAGCGTCGCAGTAGGGGACGGCGTGCTGGTCGGTGTCGGCTGGCCGGGCGCGAGGATGGTGAACGGCAACTGGTTTGAGACACTGTCGTTGGCCACGCCATAGCGTGCCTGCACCTGAGCGGTCCCCGACGTGGCGAGGTCTCCCGCTCCGACGACGACGCTCATCGTCGTAGCATTGAGCACGGTCGTGGGCCGGACACCGCCGTTCCAGAGGGCCGCCGTCCCGCTGATGAATCCGCTCCCGGTGACAGTGAGTATGAAGCCAGCACCGCCCTGATTGGCCGACGCCGGGTTCAGGCTGGTCAGCACCGGAGCGTTGCCGAACTCGTAGGCGCCGACATCGCAGGGAGAGGTGCGCCTCAGGCCCCGCTGATCGAACCCAACGGCACAGGGACCGGCCGCGTTGATGGCCAGACTGCCGGGAAGCAACGCCTGGGTTAGGGTGGGTCCGCCGTTGTCGGCCAGCGCAGCGAGGGCGGGGTCGGCCGAACTGAACGGCAGGCCGCCACAGGTGGTGTCCTTGATGAAATTGACGCTGAGCGGCGGCTGGGTGAACGTGCCTCCGCCGCCACACGCCGCGCTGTTCCCGCCGGTCACGATGCTATAGCGGATGGTCGTGGAACTCCCGGCGGCCGACGAGATGACGGTGTTGACCGACAGGACTTCGGCGAGCGTGCTGTACTCAATCAGCGACGGATAGAGCGCGTTGGCGATCCGAATCGCGGCTCCAGAAAGCGCCTGGTTGCCGGCGAAGGTGCTGTTCTGCACCGTTGCGCCTCCCACCAGGAGCGCGCCGCCACTCTCCGCGGTATTGCTGAGGAACGAACTGGCGCTCACGGAGGCAACCTGGCTGACCCGAAGTGCGCCCCCGGAAGTCGTTGCGGTATTTCGGGCAAAGGTGCTTGCGCCTACCGTGACTGATTGGAAGGCGCGCATTGCGCCGCCACCGCCTTCAGCGCTGTTGGCGAGAAAGCTGGTCATCGAGACGACTACCGCAGAATCGGCGCTAAGTCCGCCGCCGATGGTCGCCCTATTGCCGATGAAGGTGCTCGCGGTGACGGTCAGCGGATTGAGCGCACGCACCCCACCGCCAATTTCGGCGGTGTTGCTGAGGAAGGTACTGGCCGCTACGTCGGCGGTGCTCCTCGCCTGGACCCCGCCGCCGTCCTTGGTCGCGACATTGCTGATGAAGGTGCTGGCGATGATGGCCACCGGGTTGCGAGCGAGTAGTCCGCCCCCATCGGTCGAGACATTCGACTGGAAGGTGCTTCCCTCGATGCTGGAGACGCCGGCCTCCGCGGCGAGATAGCCTCCGCCGGTGATGAGGCCGACGTTCCCCTGGAATTGGGACCCGCGGACGACCCCGCCGACGTTGGCGAAAACCCCGCCGCCGTAGGGCGAGGTGTTGGTGATGAAGGTGCTGTTCTCGATCAGGACTGGCTGATAGAGCGAACTGATCGCCCCACCAGCGTAGCCGGCCGAATTGTCGATGAACGTGACGCCGTTGACGACCAGTGTTCCTTCGGCCTGGACTGCGCCGCCGTACCCGACGCCGAAGCCGCCGGGCATCAACCCACGGGTCAAGGTGAGGTTGGTCAGGGTCAGCGTCGAACTTGGGTTGACAAAGAGAATCCGGGTGGAATTCTGGCCGTCGAGCGTTACCTTCCCGCCGCCATCGATCGTCGTGTTCGCGGTGACAATCAACGTCGTGGCGATCGGGATGGTTGCCGTTGGCCCGCCACAGTTGAACGTGACGAGGCCGCCGCCGGTCAACTTGGCGGCGAGGTCAGCCTGGGTGGCGCAGTTGGTCACGACGCCACCCGCGAGACCGGAGCGAGGTAGGAAGGACAGCACTATGCACGTGGCGATGGTGATGAGGGCGACCAAACCACCGAATCGAAACAGCGGCAAGACGCCCCCCCTGCGCAGCCTATCGACACAGTGTAGCAATCCGGCGTCGGGTGAGTTGCAATTCTCGCGGCTGGAACCGCAGCAAGAAGGGCGCCGGGAGGGAAGGCACGCCGTCGGATATCGCGGAGTTCAACCTCTGGAACGGGTCCGGCGAACCGCCGGATGGGTCATCTTGGCCCGGCTCCGTCCAGACGATTCAGGTCCGCCCGGAAGAAGGTATGGCCAGGGGAGCGATTTTGGCGCCCTTGGCCGGGGTGCGTAGGAGTGTGGATCACCCCACGTCTCGCGAGAGACGTCCACCTCCCACTCTCGGCCTCTCGCTCAGAGGTTGCTGGCGACGGAGACCGGGGCAGCGAACCACTGGTCCCCGAGGTCGGTGTTGATGGACATCTCCTCGATCTGCAGCCGGCTGACGAGACTATCTCCCACCAGCCGGTCGACCTGAAACGGAAACGTCAGACCGGCGACGTTTCGGTGGTCGTGGAACACCTGGAGCAGCACCACGTCCCCATCCGGAGAGCGGGTAATCAGTCTCTCGCCAATCCAGGCGAACGTCTCGGCGTCGATCAACTCTTCGCGGAGATTGCCGTTGCGCTGGGTCAGCACCAACCGATGGCAGCGCCTCCCATCAAGGACTTCCTCACCATCGTCGACCAGGGTGAACCCTTTGGCTTGATAATCGAGAAATGGGATCTCTTTGTCACGCTGGCCGGCGAATTTTCCCGCTGCCGCTGCGTCGAGCACCTGAGCCGGACCGTTGTCTTCCTGGAGCCAGGTCGTGACACCATCCGTCACCGTGATTGAACGTCCGGTCGCCGTCTCGACATCCCGCCGATAGGAACTTGGTAGCTCGATCGAGATCGTGCAGGCGTAGTCTGGCTCGGTCGTTTGCATCGGGTGGACCGCCTGGCCGCGATAGACGCGATTACGAAGAGCCGCCCAGTTGGCCCGCCCGCCATTTGCATCGAGGAATTGGTTCAAGAGTTCGTCTGCTCGGTCAGTCATTGTCGCCTCCTTCTCTGGTCAGAACCATTGGTACGTTCCGCGCTCGTGCGCACACCGGTGGTGAGCCGGTGTGCGCCCAGCCAGTCTTGCGGATCGCCTCGCGGATGTTCTCACCGCCGCTCGGCGGGCGGATGCTGGCGAATTCAGAGCAAGGTCGATTCTCCAGCACCCATATCCGTCTAGTCGATCCGATAGATCGAGTCGAAATTCACTGACCCCGCCGACTCGAAGGCGAAGCCGCGCACCTTGCCTTGCAAGATCACGAACTCAGGCATCGCGAATAAATCGAGGTGGGCGACGTCCTCACGCTGGATGGCGATCGCCGCACGGAGCGCCGTCGCGCGCTTCTGCCGGTCCGGCTCCCCGACGATGCTGTTCATCAACCGGTCGTACTCTGGATTGCACCACCACACCAAGGGCCGGTCGCAACTGTGGGTTGTCCGCTGACTTTGGCCAAATGCGCTGCTGGCGACGACGGTTTGCATGAAGATGTCGCCCTTGGTTTGCCCATTCCGCCCCTGAAACTTGTCGAGAAAGACGGCAAGTTCCAACGTGTTGACCGGTGCGTCGACACCGATGTCACGGAAGTAGCCTTGCAACGCGGTCACCAATTGTGGGTTGACGGTCAATGGCGTGAAGTCGATCCCAACCGGGAGCTTGAACCCATTCGGATAGCCGGCCTCGGTGAGCAGTTTCTTGGCCTGCGCCGGGTCATAGGGAAAAGGCTTGATATTCTCGTTCCAACTGAGGCTATCTGGTACCGAGAACTGGCCGACCGGCGTCGCATAGCCCTGGAAGATCGCCTTGGCGAGCGTCTCGCGGTCGACGGCGTAGTTCAGCGCGAGACGTACTCGCCGGTCAGTGAGCGGGGTCTTGCGGTCGCGATTCTCGACCTGGGAGAACAGCCCCATTGTGACGCCGGAATAGCGATACTCGACGGTCGCTCCGCTTCGCTTGAGCGTTTCGATCTGCTCCGGGTTGATCTGACCATAGAGAATGTCGAGTTCGCCGGTCTTGAACCCGGCAACCATGGCGACTGGCTCGGCGATGGTTCGGAAGATGAGTTCGGTCGGTTGAGGTCGCCGAAATCCGTGCTCGGTCGTCTTTTTCTTGAGCCGGACGAAATCGCTGGACCGGAATTCGACCGGCTCGTACGGCCCCGATCCGATCGGCTTGGCAGCAAAGCCGTCATGGCCGACCTGGGTGTAGTACTTTTCCGGCAAGATCCAGAGCAACGCAAGCGACGGCAAAATCCCGGCGTCCGGTTCCTTCATCACGAAATCGACGGTCCGCTCGTCGATTGCCTTGACCTCAGAGACATTGCCAAAACCAGTCGCGAGCGACCAACGATTGGCAATCGCGGTCTTTGCCGAGAATGCCACGTCGCTGGCCATCACCTTCTCGCCGTTGCCGAAGACCAAACCTGGCCGGAGCGTGAACCGCCAGGTGAACGGCTGAATCAGTTCCCATTTCTCGGCCGACCACGGTTGAGCGTCTGATGCGGTGTCGAGCTTCACCAACGAGTCGTAGAGCGCGCTCCAGATCGGGTATTGCGTGGCGGACGAGGCGGGACTCAGCGTCGGCGGTAAGGCGATGAGCGCGATCGAGAACGACTGATTCGCCGACCGCTGTTCGACGGTCGTCGACGACGTGTTCGGCGCTGGTGGCGTGCAGCCAACCAGCAGCGCAAACGAGAGGAGCGCGACGAGGAAACGAATCAAAGACGATCTCCTTCATCGAGGAAGTGGTTCACAGCCGAGTGAACCGGCCAGAACCAAGAATGACGAACGTGCGTGACGGGTTGGGAAGAGCACGCCCGCTCGCGTGGAAACCTCGCCAGCGAACATGGAACCAATTTGGCGATCGGCCTCACCCACCATCCCAGGCGCCTCGCGCAGGGCGGCGCCTTCGTTGAATCTCAGCGTCAAACCGCGTCGCGGACCAATCGCGAGGGACTGGGGGATTGGGCTCGGATGATCAGCCCGTGCCGGGAACGGAGTCCTGCTGCGCTACTATCGTGGGGATGTGGCGAATTGAACGTTCCGCACCGATGAGGTCGGGTGGTTCTTAAGTTCGTGGGCGATGAACGTGTGCGACCAGTGATACCGTCCGATATTGTACGGTATCAGATGAAGTCGGAACGACCGGCAACGCCTGAGTGATCACCTGCGCCCGGATCCCCTGATCGAATATCGCTTCGCTGCCGAGCCGACGCCTTCCCAGGCGATCCCGCTCCGTGGTGGCGCCGGGCAAACACCCGCTCGTCGACACGGCGCCGCCCACGCCAATCGTCCCTGGTTCCTCGGGGCGGCAGTCGTGACTGGTGAAGACCGCCTGGACTAAGGGGCCTCGCCCGTCAACGTCGAGCAAGACCCCGGCGTCCGGCGCTGACGGCGCGAACACCGGGCAACCGACTGGCAAGAAAAACGAGCGCCTTCGCGCTCGAGACTCTAAGTGCGTATCGATAGGGTGCCCAGGATGAGATTTGAACTCATACGCCTTGCGGCACTGCCCCCTCAAGACAGCGTGTCTGCCTATTCCACCACCTGGGCGAGTCAGCCGGATCGGCTGGCACGAGTGGAGGGACTCGAACCCCCGACCGGCGGTTTTGGAGACCGCTGCTCTACCGACTGAGCTACACTCGTTCGTGCGGGAAAGTATATCAAGGGTAAAGAGAGACCATCAACCGACCCATGGCCGATCCTCCGCTTGATAGCGCGTTTGTTCGCGCCTCCTACGAGGCCGATGGTCCGGTCGCCCACTACGCCCGGGCGGCCGACACGGTCGGCCTCTGGCGCTCTGAGCGGCGCCTGATCGATCGGCTGTTTCGCCTGAACGACCGCATCCTCGACCTTGGCTGCGGCGCGGGCCGGACTACGCTTGCGCTCGCTCGGCTTGGCTATCGCCACATCGAGGGCATCGATCAGTCGGGCCGGTTGATCAAGGCGGCCTGGGCTCGTGCCGGCGCGCTGCCGGTTTCCTTTTCGGTCGCCGACGCGCGTGAGCTTCCCTACCCCGACCGGTGTTTCGATGCCGCCTTCTTCTCGTTCAATGGGTTGATGACGATCCCCGGTCGCCTCGAGCGCATCCGGGCGATGGCCGAGGTCGCGAGGGTGTTGCGGCCGGGCGGTGTCTTTCTCTTCACCACCCACGACCGCGACGAGAACGAACAGTTCCGCGGATTTTGGAAAGCAGAAGCACGCCGTTGGCGCAAAGGCAAGCGAGACAGCCGCATCCCGGAATTCGGGGGTATCCTGTTTGACCATGATGGTGCGCCCAGCTTCATCCACGTCCCCGACCGTGCCGAGGTGCTCGACAGCATTGCTCAGGCTGGCCTCGAATGGACCGAAGACCATTGGCGTGGCGACCTCGCGCAGGAGCCGCCGCAGGTCGAGGAGTTCGCCCTGCCGTGTCGTTTCTGGGTCGCCCGTCGCGCGTTAGCCGAAGACCGGGAAGAGCGACCGTCCGTAGGCCATCATCGGCCAGGGGATTGAGACGAGGATCACCAGCAAGGCCCCGATAAAGAAGATCGCCGCTCGCCGATGCTTCGCGGCATCGGTTGCACCGCCACGGGCGGCGAGTTGGCCGATGTGGATCAGGATCAGCGCCACGATCATCCCAAAGAGATGCTCGATCGCGAAGAACCGCAGGGCGCCGATGCGCATTGCCGCACCAAAGCCGTCCGGCAACGAGGAGACATAACGCAACCAGAGAAAGATCCCGAGCGTAACCTGAACGTCCATGACCGTTGAGAAGATCAGATTGACGCGGCGATCACGGCTGGTCCAGGGACGGCTTGTCAGCCAGCCAGTGAGGGCGTTGCCGATCGCCAGCAGGGCGGCCAGCAGCACCAGCCAACGCATGATGTTATGGAACGCGACCAAGGCTTCGATCATTCAGTGGGTCTCCAGTGCAGGTGCGGACCGCCGGAGCGAGGCCGGCGGATTGTCGTGTCAGTGCTGACAGAATCCTATGGGCTTGGCGGCGAGGTGTCAAGCGACCATTACAATTCCAGCAGTGGAGGGATCGGGTGTCGATTATCGTCCAGAAGTATGGTGGCAGCTCGGTTGCCGACCCCGAGCGGATCCGGACGGTCGCCCGGCGCGTCGCCGCCACCTACGAGCAGCGCTCACGCGGGGTTGTGGTCGTCGTCTCGGCGATGGGCAAGACCACCGACGGGCTGATCAAGCTTGCCCGCGAGATCACCGTCCAGCCGGACCCGCGCGAATTGGACCTGCTTCTCTCCACCGGCGAAGTGGTCTCGATCGCGCTGTTGGCGATGGCGCTGCGTGATCTCGGCCACAAGGCGATCAGTCTGACCGGCCACCAGGCCGGTATTCGCACCGAATCGCGCTTCGGGGCGGCGCGCATCCTCGATGTTGACCCCGCGCGCATCCGGCGTGAGATCGCGCGCGGACGGATCGTCATCGTTGCCGGGTTCCAGGGCTTTACCGACGAGTTTGACATCACCACGCTCGGCCGGGGCGGTTCGGACACCACCGCGGTTGCGCTCGCGGCGGCGCTCAAGGCCCGAGCCTGCGAAATCTATACCGATGTGGACGGCGTCTTTACCGCCGACCCGCGGATCGTCCCGCAGGCTCGCCAACTGCGCGATGTTTCCTACGAAGAGATGCTCGAACTCGCCAGCCAGGGCGCAAAGGTGATGGCGGCGCGTGCGGTCGAACTCGGCGAACTCTTCGATCAGCCGATACTGGTTGCGTCCAGTTTTGGGGACCGCCCCGGTACTCTCATTCACCGAGGAGTCTCGATGGAGAAGGGCAACAAAGTTCGGGGCATCGCCCACGATGTCAACGTCGGCAAGGTAACGATCGTTGGGGTACCGGACCGCCCTGGTATCGCTGCCCAACTGTTCGGGCCACTCGCCGATGCCGGGATCTCGGTCGACGTCATCGTCCAGAACACCGGCCAGCATGGCAGGACCGACTTGTCGTACTCGGTTTCCCGGGGCGATCTCAGCCGGGCCGAGGCGATCAGCCGAAGCGTCGCCAGTCAGATCGGCGCGGAAGACGTCTCGGCCGCCGGGGACTTCGGCAAGGTAAGCATCGTCGGCAGCGGGATGCAGAGCGCACCGGGCTACGCATCCCGGATGTTCCAATCGCTCTTTCAAGCGGGCATCAACATCGAGATGATTACCACCTCCGAGATCCGGATCACCTGTATCGTCTCTGCCGACAAAGTGGCGGATGCGGTCCGGGCGCTCCACGCCGCTTTCGAACTCGAAACGCCAGACAACCCCTAAGCATGGCGAGGCGCAAAGCCCGGCGGGCAGCGCCGGCGCTCGAACCGCCCGACTGGCGCGGGTTCATCGCATTGGTAGCAGTCGCCGCGTTGGCTGGCCCGCTCAACTTCCTGCTCGGTTCGCTGTTGTATGCGGTGGCGCTCACGCAGGCGCCAGGCGGCCCCGGCGAAGCGCCCTTGGCGATTCTGTCGCAACTCATCGCCGCGTTGGTGACGATCGGGCTCTGTGTGCTGGTGGTGGCTCGGCTCACCCGGCTGGCGCGCGGCTGGGGTTATGCGTTGGGGATCGCGATCGCCTTTCTGACCAATCCGTTGGTACTGGTCAATCTGTTGGGGTCGCTCGCCGGTGGAGGGTGAGCCGAGCGCTCTGTCGAGCAACGCGGTTGCCCTGCCTGATTGCAGCCGTTATACTGCGGCGCGGTTCGTGCGTCCGGTTAGATGAGGAGGATTGGCGGTTTGAAGCAGATCAGCGTCATTGGCATTGGCTACGTCGGGCTGACGACCGCAACCTGTTTCGCCGATCTGGGCAACTCGGTGATCGGGGTCGACATCGACGAGCGCAAGATCACTGGGCTGCTTCAGGGAAAGCTGCCGATCTACGAGCCGGGGCTCGAGGAAACCGTTCGGCGCAACGTCGCCGCGGGTCGTCTCCAGTTCACCACCGATTTCGCCCGGGCGATCGGTCAGTCCGAGTTCGTCTTCATTGCCGTCGGCACCCCCTCCGGCGCGGACGGTGAAGCCGACTTGCGGTATGTCCGCTCCGCTGCCGAGCAGATTGCCCAGAACCTTGTTGGCTCGACGATCATCATCAACAAGAGCACCGTGCCGATCGGCACCGGGGATCTGGTGACAACGATCATCCGCCGCACCAACCCGAGCGCCGATTTCGCCGTCGTCTCCAATCCGGAGTTTCTGCGCGAAGGATCGGCGATCCCCGATTTCATGAACCCGGACCGGGTGGTACTGGGCGCCGAAGACCTCGAAGCCGCCCAACGTGTGGCCGAGTTGCACAAACCGCTCGATGCGCCGGTCATCATCACCGACACCCGAACCGCCGAGATGATCAAGTACGCCTCCAACGCGTTCCTGGCGACGCGTATCAGCTTTATCAACGAGATCGCGGTGATCTGCGACGAACTCGGTGCCGATGTCAAGGAAGTGGCGCGCGGGATGGGGTTGGACAAGCGGATCGGCTCCGCCTTCCTCGATGCGGGTGTGGGCTACGGCGGATCGTGCTTCCCGAAGGATGTTCAAGCGCTCGCCCATATGGCCGCTATCCATGGTCGCCACCCACAGCTTCTCCATGCGGTCATGGAGATCAACCGCTCGCAACGTCGGCTGGTCGTTTTGCGCATCCGAGACATCCTTGGCACGCTCGAGGACAAGACGATCGCGCTGCTTGGGCTCTCGTTCAAGCCGCAGACCGACGACATCCGCGAAGCCCCTGCCCTCGAGATTGCTCATCTGTTGACCCTCGAAGGCGCAAAGATCCGGGTGTTCGACCCGCTGTCGATGGAACTGGCCCGGCCGTTCTTGCCCGCTGATACGGTCTTCTCAACCGATCCGTACGATGCCGCAACCCGTGCCGACGCGCTGGTCATCGTCACCGAGTGGAACGAGTTCAAGCAAGTAGACCTGCGGCAATTGAAAGCGGTGATGGCGCGGCCGGTGATCATCGACGGACGCAACATCTACGACCCGCGCGAGATGCGCCGCGAGGGCTTCCAGTATTACGGTATCGGGCGCGGCCGCCCTCGCGTGCCCCATGACCCCAATGGCCTGGTCCACGCGGGGATGCTCGGCTTGTAGCGTCGTGGCTTTCCCGCACCAAGCCCATGGCGTCCAGTCAGGGAGATTCTCCGGCATACTCGGCGGTTTTCCCGATGGCGGTCGGTCGGCTTGCCCGCGTAGCATTGGTATCGTTCGGCCTCGCCAGACGGGCGACGGCCCACGATCGGACTCCCGCTCCGAGGAACGCCCTTGTGTGGCATCGTAGGTTACGTCGGCGCGAACGACGCGCTGCCGATCCTGATGGCCGGTCTGACCAGCCTGACCTATCGGGGCTATGATTCTGCGGGCGTCGCCCTCGTCCACGACAGCGCCCTCGAGGTTGTCAAGTGCGCGGGCAAGGTCGGCGACCTCGCCGCTCGTCTCGATGGATATCACCTCCCGGGCTCCACCGGCATCGGCCACACCCGCTGGGCGACTCACGGTGAGCCAAGCGATGTCAATGCGCACCCTCACATCGACAGCCACGGGGATTTTGCCGTCGTTCACAACGGGATCTTCGAGAACTCAAACGAGTTGCGGGAACGGCTGATCGCCAAAGGATGTATCATCCGCTCTCAGACCGACACCGAACTGTTTGCTCACCTCGTCGCGCTCCACTACGACGGCAGCTTTGAAGCAGCAGTCAAAGGCGCGCTCGGCCAGGTGAAGGGCGCCTTTGCCCTGGTCGTCGCATCACGGCTGGACCCCGGCAAGCTGATCGCCGCCAAGCTCGATACACCTCCGCTGGTCGTCGGTGTCGGCGAGGAGGAACTCTTCGTCTCCTCCGACATCTCGTCGTTGTTGCGCTTCACCAAGAACGTCGTCATCCTCGAGGACGGCGAGATGGCCGTCCTGACGCCGAACGAGGTCTTCATCGACCTCTTCCGCGCTCAGCCGGTGATCGGCCGGCGCCGGCCGCCAACCGAGCGCGTCCTGAGCGTCGACTGGCCGACCGATGTCGCCGAGCGTGGCGGCTACCCCCACTTCATGCTCAAGGAGATCGAGGAGCAGCCGCGGGCGATCCGCGACACGTTGCGAGACCGATTGCTGGACGATGGCCGGGTTGTTCTTGATGAGGTTGCGCTCGCGCCGGCCCTGGTCCGGCGAGCGAGGCGGGTGATCTTCCTCGGCTGTGGGACGGCCTTTCACGCCGGTCTCGTCGGCCAGTATCTCTTCGAACCAGTGCTCAACCTACCGGTGCAGGTTGAGGTCGCCTCGGAGTTTCGCTATCGCCAGCCGGTCGTCGGCCCGGATGATTTAGTCGTCGCGATCTCGCAGTCGGGCGAAACCGCCGATACGGTCAGCGCGGTTCGCGGCGTCCAGGAGCGCGGCGCGACCGTCATCGCGATCACCAACGTTGTCGGGAGCACCCTCAGCCGAATCGCCGATCATGTGCTGCTGACGCGCGCCGGCCCAGAGATCGCCGTCGCCTCGACCAAGGCATTCACGGCTCAAATCGTCGCCTGCCACCTCCTGCTGATCTACCTGGCACAATATCGGCCAAATCAGCAGGAGAAACTGCTCTATCAAATCGGCCAGGGGCTGCGCCAACTGGCCGACGTGGTCCAGCGTACCATCGAGGGCGCGCCCGCGATCGAGGCGCTGGCTGAGCGGATCGCTGGGCACGAGGATGTGTACTTTATCGGACGCAACCTCGACGAGCCGATCGCCCGTGAAGGCAGTCTCAAGCTGAAGGAAATCAGTTACATCCACTCGGAGGCCTACCCGGCAGGCGAACTCAAGCACGGTACGCTTGCGCTACTGTCGCCCGGAACGCCGGTGATCGCGCTCGCGACCCAAACCGACACCTACGAAAAGATGGTCTCGAACGTTCAGGAGGTGTTAGCGCGAAAGGCCTGGGTGATCGCCTTGATCGGTGACGACGACCGGGAACTGCGCGAGTTGGCGAGTGATACGATCGTGGTGCCGCGGGTGAACGATCTGCTCGCGCCGGTGGTCAATGTCGTCGCCCTCCAACTTCTCGCCTACTATTGTGGTATCGCTCGCGGCTGTGATATCGACCAGCCGCGTAACCTCGCCAAGAGCGTGACGGTCGAGTGAAGCGCTGATGGCTATGCGCCCGGATGCTCGCTGGTTCTTTGTCGGGATGGGGATCAAGCGTTGGGTGCTTGCCCTGCTCGTAGGCATCGCCATGGTTAGCCTCGGGATCGGCTATTTGCTGGTCACCGTCTATCGGCAGGCGCCGCTTCCCGAGGTGTTCTACTGGCTCACCCTCCAGTTCATCGACCGTTGGGTCCGCGGCGTGCTGTTCATTGGCTCGGGGATCGCGCTGACCGCCTATGCGATCATCCAGATCAACCGGTCACTGCTTCAGCCGTTTCTTGCCAATACCGGCGACGAAAAGCTCGTCGACATCCTCTACTGGCACAAGGCGCTCAAGAACGCTCCGGTGATCGTCTGTTTGGGTGGTGGTCCAGGCCTTTCGATCGCTCTGCGCGGTTTGAAGAACCTGACCGCGAACCTCTGGGGTATCACTGTCGGCCAGGGTCCGGCACGGACCCGTTCGGAGCTTGGCTTGCTGCGCGATCGCGTCCTGCGGGCAACCGACGACGACGTCATCGTCACCGCCACCACGCTCGACGGGGCGCGCCTCGAAGGTGAGACGGCGATTATTCAGCGCACCAGTGGCGATCCGATCCGTAGGGTCGACGTCCAACGTGTCGGCGGTGGCGTCCCCGAGGCAAACGCCGAATCACTCGCGACGATCGAGCAGGCTGATATCATCATCATCGGTCCAGGCGACCTTTTTGGCTCGATCATCCCTACCCTGCTGGTGCCGGATTTGGCCGATGCGGTGCGGCGCAGTAACGCCAAGAAGGTCTTCGTCTGCAACATCATGACCCAGGCCGGCAAGACGAGCGGTTTTACCGTCGTCGACCACGTTCACGCGATCCAATCACTCACCCGCATCCAGGTCGATTACATCCTCGTCAACAAGCGTCCGCCGAACGAGAAGTTGCTGGCCGCCTACCGCGACAAGAAGCAGTCTCAGGTTGTCTTCGACCCCGAGGCACGGGCCCTCAGCCGGGTCACCTTTGCCAACACGTCCGACAAGTTCACCCTGATCGAGGGGGCGTTCCTGGTCGAGGCCGACCTGATGACCGACATGAAGGAAGAGTTGTTCATCGACAAGGAAGGCCGTGACGTTCACAAGAGCCTGACGGTGATCCGTCATGACCCCGAAAAACTCGGGGCGGCGCTTGGCGATCTCCTCAATTCGGAAGCTTGGCGGCTTTCCGCCGCCAAATGACCCTCGACCTAGCCGCGCTCACCGCTGAACTCATCGCCTTCCCCTCCCACGAGAACGAGAGCGCGGTTCAGCGCTTTCTTGCCAATGCCTTCGAGCGCCTCGGCCTGACGGTGCGGCTCGACGAAGTGATCCCGGGTCGCTTCAATCTGATCGCGGTGCGGGGTGCTGGCGGTCCGCTGCTTTGCAGCCACGCTGACGCCTTTCCTCCCTACGATCACCCCAATCCATTCAGCTTACAGCGAGAGGACGGCCTGCTGATTGGCAGGGCGGTCAACGACACGAAAGGCCAGATCGCCGCGCTGCTGGCCGCGGTCGAGGCGAGCCACCGACCGGTCGAGGTCGCGATCACCGCCGACGAAGAGCGACTGGGACGTGGGTCTCTGGCACTCGCACCGCGATCGCACGCCGCCGTCGTCCTCGAGCCGACCGACCTGGCGATCTGCACGGCCGAGGGCGGGTTTCTTGAATGCGAACTGACCGTCACCGGCCACCCCGCCCACGGCACGATGCCTCACTACGGAAAGAATGCGATCCTCGCGGCGGTCGACTGCTACCGGGCAATCTGCGCACTACCCCAGTTTTCCGTCGATCACCGGCTACTCGGTCGTCCCTGGACCACCCTCGGGACAATCGCTGGTGGGTATGAGGTCGGCGTGGTTCCGTCGCATTGCGCCGTTCGGTTTGACCTCGGCATCTGGCCGGGCGTCGATCTGACCGAGACGCGCGCCGCCTGCTCTGCCGTCGCCGAGCATTTCGGCGGTGTCCTCGCCGTCCTCGATGAATCCCCCGGGTTCGAGTTGGACCCCGAAACCGAAATTGTCCGTCGGCTCGTCGAAGCGTTGGCGAAAGCGGGATCGACGCCGCGACTGGGCGGCATGGCCAGTTGGACCGACGCTCAGAACCTGATGATCAAGGGCATCCCATCGGTCGTCTTCGGGGCGGGTGAGCTTGGCACGGCTCATAGCAACCGCGAGACGGTGCGCTTGACCGATCTAGGGATCGTTCGCGACACGCTCCAGATCCTTATCGACGACTGGGTCAATCGGCCGGTGCATCCGGAGCCAGATGCTCCACTGTGATTCGACCTCGAAACCATAGCAGGAATAGAGCCGCTTGGCCGGTTCGTTGTGTTCGCCGACATAAAGACCGAGCGTTCGACGGTCGGCGCGTGCGACATGGCGAATGGCGAGCGTCACCAAACGTCGGCCCAGACCCTGGCCTTGATACTCCTCGGCGACGACCAATTCCTGTAGCTCGCCTTGGGCTTCGCGTTGGTCACCACGCCAGCCTCGCCACGAGTCATGGACCGAGGTCCACGCGACGATCTGCTTGCCGGCTCGCGCCACGAAAAGCCCCTTCTTGTCGCCACGAAAGAGCCAGGTCAGGTAGTCCTCGACCTCGTGACGTCCGGTGTAGGCGTAGTCGGAAAGATGCCGGTAGGCTGAGAGATACACATCGATGAGGCGCTTGCGGTCGTCGTCGAGGTCACCCTTGGAATACCTGACGATTCGCAACGCCGTAGGACCGGCCATGGCTCAAGTATAGTCGGCAGCCGGGCCGTCGAGCCGGCCGGAAAAGACCTCCACCGCCTGCCCGCCCAGCACGACGCGGTCGCCCACCAGCCGCACCCGGACCGTCCCGCCGCGCGCCGAGGCTTGGTAGCCGGTGAGATCTCTTCTGCCGAGCCGGTTCGCCCACCAGGGCCCGAGCGTGCAATGCGCCGATCCGGTGACCGGGTCCTCGGCTATCCCAACCGCGGGCGCAAAGAAACGCGAGACGAAATCGACACCGTCGTTTCCGGGCGCTGTCACGATCGTCCCACGCCCTCCGAGCGTGCTCAGGGCCTCCAAGTTCGGTCGGAGCGAGCGCACTTCGTCAGCGCTACCCATCTCGACCAGCCAATCGGTCGCCCGCCCTGCTGCCACCGGCTGCACCCCGAGTGCGGCGATCAATTCCGGCGGGGGCGCTTGGGGTGTGGCCGGAACCGCTGGGAAATCCATCTCGATCCAGTCGTTGGCTTGCCTTGCCGTGAGCACCCCGCTCCTGGTGTGGAAGATCGCCGGCAAGCCGACTGCAAGTGCGCCGCTCTGCCAGAGGATGAAGGCGCTCGCCAGCGTGGCATGGCCACAAAGATCGACTTCGACGAGCGGGGTAAACCAGCGCAAGCGCCATTCCTTGCCGTCCGGATGGAGAAAGGCGGTCTCGGAGAGATTCATCTCGGCGGCGATCGCCTGCATCCAGGCGTCCCGCGCTGGCCCGGGCAGGAGGCAGACTGCCGCCGGGTTGCCACGGAACGGCCGGTCGGTGAAGGCATCGACCTGGTAGATTGAAATTACCATCGGAGTTGATCCTCTCGTATCGTCTCGAAGCTGTCGTTCGACTCGGTCCAGAAGGCTGTCGGGAGGTCCGTGGAACCGGCGTCGGCAAGCAGGGCAACGACGGCTCTGCGCTCGATCCCTGGTGCGGAGCGCCGAGCGCCCGGCAGCACCGCACCACCAGAGCCGCCGGAGGAGAATCTCTCGGTTTCGAGGTCTAGCCTCACCCCGCGAAGAGCATCGGCCGAATGGACGGCGAACTTGGCGTCCGCGCCAACGGTCTGCTCGCGCAAACCCGGGTACTCCCTGCTGATGTCGGCAGACACTTCGTTCACCGCCGATCCTTCCGCGTCGACGAGACGCCTACCGCCGGTCACCGGTTCGAGCGCCGGGACCGCTCGAACCGGTATCGCTATCGACATCCGCAAGGCCGCGCAGGCGCTCAGCAGCGCGGTGCATCACGTGCAACTCATTTTGCGCTTGTTGGTCAAGATAGTTCACTTATCGGCTGGGCAGGATCACCGAGTCGCCGGCTGGGCCGGACAATCGTGCGCCGCTGGTCGGGTCGTACAGCCCGACTTTGATCCGTGCCGCGTTGACCGCCGGCAGCGGCCGTTGGTCTACCACCACCTCTCCAACGGACCAGAGACTGGTCGGGTAGCCGCTGCCTTGCGGTGGTCCATCGGCCTGGGCGATTAACGCTCCCGACGTGTCGAGCAAGTGGACGAACACCTGATAGTTGGCGACGGGGCGATCCACCGCCTTCCAGACGAGGGTCAGCCGGCCGTTTTCTGCGCGAGCGCCGAGGAGTTCGAACGGGCCAAAGCGCTCACCAACCGGGTCGACCGCCGGCAACGCCGTCAGCGGCATTGGCGCTTTGAAAGGGCCTAGGGCGGCCGACGTACCGTGATCGGTCGCCAAGCGTTGGCCAGTCTGGAGCCGATACAGCCCGACCTCGATCCGATAGGCGCCCGGCGGCGCGTTCGGGGCGACTGCAATCCGCCTTCGATCCGGTACCACATCGCCTGGCAGCCAGAGTGTCGTCGGCGCAAGTCCAGCAACCGGCTGGCCATCCGACTGGCCGTAGCGGGTCCCGTCCGGCCCGATGAGGTGGACGAAGACCGTCCAGTCCTCCTCCGGGCTGCGTAACGCCGACCAGTACAAGGTCAGGTCGAGGATGCCGCCGGGCGTGATGGTGAGGTCCGCGACCGAATCATCCACTCGCCAGCCGTCAAGCCGGATCTGGTCGCCGAAGACCGCACCAGACGGCGTCGTGAGTGGACCGGCCTGCCTGGGGGGTCGCTCGGGCAGCCAAATCGTGCCGACCGTCACGGTTTGCCCAGACGCCTCGACCTCGACGGCAGCCTCGACGGCCGGGCCGGGCCGAGGGAGCAGGTCGCGACGCTCGCCGATGAGTTCATTCGCCGACCAGCGAGTTGCGGTATTCCAGACCGGAAAGGTGGTCGATTCGGCCAGCAACGCCCCATCCGGGCCGCGTAGCCGGGTAGCCAGTTGCTCGCCTCCTTGCCGCACTCCGATCCACTGGAGGCGGGCACTGACTACTCCATCGGGTCCGGCACTGGCCGAACCGCCGAGTAATCGAATACTCCCAAGGTCAGCGGGACCGAGCGTCGGGGCCTGGCGGATCGGCAGGAGGGTCCCGAGTAGCCCAATCGCAACCACGACCGCGAGCGCCGCCGCTGCCGCTGTCGGCGCAACCAGCCAACCCAGCAGGACGAGGCTCAGCGCCGATACAATCGCCCCGGCGACGCGCGGCGGCGTCGTGGCAAAGCGAAGCTCGACCGAATGCTCTCCGGCGGGAACCGTGATCGATGCCAGGCCGAGCGGTCCGTCCGGGGCGATCGTCACCGGCGCGTCGTCGACCCAGGCCGTCCAACCCGGAAAAGCGAACTGATGGGCGCG
Source organism: Dehalococcoidia bacterium (assembly GCA_046328265.1). Lineage (GTDB taxonomy): Bacteria > Chloroflexota > Dehalococcoidia > SpSt-223 > SpSt-223 > JANWZD01. Next base: position 358,479 of record JAXLWW010000002.1, on the reverse strand, counting down.
CAAGCGGACTTGTTCACTCGCCGCGGTCGTCAGCCTCCAGCCGAGTGGTGTCCACCACACCAGTTCAACCTGGTCGAAGGACGCGCCGCCGAGCGTGATGTCCGCCGGGAGTTGCCCCGTAGCATAGCCGGCGCGGGCGGTCGCCGGGAGATACTCGGCGGCGGTCGTGGTTCCGACTGTTCCTTCGGTCCACTCGCGGCGGGCGGCAGCGCCGAGCGTCAAGTAGCGGTCCTCGACGCGTCGATCGGTTGGCGTGAGGCTGGCGGTTCCGGCAATCGCGAGCAGAGCCGCGCCCGCAACCGCGACCAGAGAGCCCGCCGGCAGGCGCGCCAGAAACGACACCAACACCGCGCCAAACAGCGACGCCGGTCCGAGCAGCCGCCAGGGAAATTGCACCGACTGGATCGCCGGAAGCGACCACAGCCCGGTCGCAAGGGTGGTCGCGCCGAGCGAAAAGCCGCCGAACAACAGCCCGGCGATCAGGGCGGGCCGCCGATGTGCCGACGATCCCCAGGCCACCGCCAGACCGGCCAACGCTGCGACGACTTGAACTAGGCCGAGGCGATATGGAAGGGCGGAATAATCGTAGAGCGGTGTCCGGTCAACGAGTTCGCCGATGGGCGTGGCGGCCGAGGCGGCGCTCCCGAGGGTGGCGAAGTTGTCGAGCGCCACCGTGCCGGCTTCGAGTGCTGCCGGTACCCAGAAGATCGCGCTCAGACCGGCCGCAAGCAGGAAAGGGAGCGGAAGCCGCACCAACGAGCCACGCCGATTCGCTGCCCACCAGATCGCCGTACTTGGCCACGCCAGAGCGGCGACGAGGGGATGGGTCAGGACAATCGACGCCTGCAACGATGCGAACGGCACTATTCCGGCCCGCACGCCGCGCCAGCGGTCCGCCGCCCAGAGCGCCCACGGCAGAAGGCCGAGCGCGAGCGCCTCCGGCAACGCTCCTCGGTCGTAGACGTTCGCGAGGACATACGGCGCGAACAGGTAGGCTGCTGAGCCGAGCAGGCCGCCTGCCGGTCCGTTGATGCGACGGCAGAAGGCAAACGCCCCACTGCCCGCCAGGACCAGTGCCGCCCCGTAGGCGAGCCGAAGCGCGAGAGACGGTCCACTACCGAGCAGCAGCGGGATCTGTGCCAGCCAGAGCGCCAACGGCGGATAGAAGTTGCCAAGAGGATAGCCGTAGCCCGAGGCGAAATCGGGGTACCATCGCGGCAGCAGGACACCCTGGCGGACCAGCGAATCGAAGGCAACTTGCCGCTGGAGGTGATTAAGTCCGTCGTGGGTAGCCGGGAAGGAGACCCCCGTAAGCGGCCATAGCGCCGCGGCCAGCAGCGCAACCATTCCAAGCGGCGCGATCCAGTGCAGCAGCGGCTTGCTCGCCGGGCGGTGGTGCGCCGCCGGCTCCGAGTGGCTGATTGAGCCCGGCCCGGTCGTCACCCGGGGAGTATAGGCGCGTCCGCCGACGAATCCGCGACAATTCGGTCGGCTCAGGAGAACCCATGCAGATGGTCGAACGTGCGCTCGCCGGAGACCGGCGGGCACTGGGACAGGTGCTCCGGCGGGTCGAGGATGGCACGATCGAGGGCCGAGCCGCGCTTCGGTTGCTCTACCCTCGGTCCGGCCAGGCGCAGATTGTCGGCGTCACCGGCGCTCCGGGTTCGGAAAAAGCACCCTCGTGGGCCAGATCGCTCGAACTGCGGCGGCGGCAAGACGGTCGCGATTGTCCCGGTCGACCGAGCAGCCCCTGAGCGGCGGGGCGGTGCTGGAGCGACGTATCCGAATGCAAGACTCTCGGGTGATCGGGATCTTCATCAAATCGATGGCTGCCCGGACGGCCTTGGGCGGGCTTTTCCAGGGCCCACCGCCGACGTCATCACGGTCCTTGATGCTGCGTCTGGCTCTTGACCTCGTCGAGACCGTTGGGGTTGGCCAGGCCGAGGTCGACATCGTCGGTGAGGCCGCACACGACGATCGTGGTGCTGGTGCCGGAGTTTGGGTGACGACATCCAGGCGATGAAGGCGGGGCTCGCGGGATCGCCACGGCATCTTCGTCGAACAAGTCCGACCGGGAAGGAGCCAGCAGCGTCGCCGCCAGTTGCGCGATGCTGGGGCTCGGAGCGCCGATGGATCGGCCGCCGCCGATTCTGGCTTCGTGGCGACCACCGGTGAAGGAGTTGATCGGCTGCGTCGACGAGATATTGGAGCAGTATGGTGCGCTCGCTGCCGACAGCCGAGATCGCCACGCCCACCAACGAGCCGAGCGCCGCCTCTTGGAACTGGTCAACGAAGTGCTGGCGCGGATAGCCGGCGTGCTCGGTGGCGGCGCATTCGAAGCCGAAGTCGAGCAGGTGGCGGCGCCGCACCGACTACCACCAGGCCGCCGAAACCCTTCTCGCGACCCTTTTCCAGAACGATGAACTGGCGGCTGATCGTCGATGGAGCCGCCGATGGGGCGGCCAACATGGCGATCGACACGGCGATCCTCGAAGCCGTCGCCGCCGGAGCCGCGCAGCCTACCGTTCGCCTCTACCGCTGGCAGCCGGCCTGCGTGTCGATCAGGCGCTTCCAGGCGGTCAATCGTAGCGCAGCTGCACCCGAAGGCGAGTCTGGGCGTGATTGGGTGCGCAACGGCGGCCAAGCGGCGGGCGAAGCTGTCCTCCATGAGGACGAGCTGACTATCGCCTCGGATGACCATCCCTTCGTTGCCGGTGGGATCGGGCTGGCTATCAGGCGATCGCCGCCAGCCTGGCCAGCGGACTCGCGGGCTTGGGTGCCCGGGTGATGATCGTCCCGGCCAGGGAAGGTCGACCGTGGCGCGGCCTGCCATGACGCCGCAACCGCGTTCGAACTGACCGCCGGTGGGCAGGAAGCTGGTTGGTAGTGCTCAGGTGCGCCGGGGCGGCGCACTGCTCCAGCATGGCAGCCTGCCGATCACCCTCGATCTGGCGCTCGCCGCGGGCTCACGCTCTCGGCAGAAGAGGCGCGCCGCGCTGATCACTCGCCTCGCTCACCGAGCGACCGCCACAACGAAGTCTGCGGAACCGTGCCGTCGCCCGACGACGTTGCGGCGGCGCTTGTCTCCGGCTTCTGGCGAGTAGCGGGCTGGGTCTCCTCCGGCGAACTAAGCGCGTCACCGAGCTCGCCGCCGCCGTGAGGTGGAGGCGGTCTACCGCTCTGCAGAGCCTGGAGCGACGGCGGTAGGCGCTTCCCGATCTGCCCTGAGGCCGATGGCCAGCCCGTTGCAGGACGTTGGGCCCTGATGCTCCCGGCCAAATTACCTGGTCCAGGCGTGATCCTGCTGAGGCGCTCAAGGTCAACCGAAGAAGCTGAAAAGCAACGCCTTCGCGGGCCGGCCGCCGTTCGAAATCCCGGGCGGCGAGGGAGCCCGACTCTTCGAGCGTGCGGGATCCATGCGTCCACAAGTCGTGTTTCTTTGCTTTGCCCTGGCCTTCGCCTGGATCGCTCCAACGGTTCGGCTGCCCTCCTCCGGGCAGGCGGCCGAGCCGGAGAGCGGACCTGTTCGGCTGATCGTTGCCTATCAACCGGGGCCGAACGGCGCCATGATGTCGCCACCGGCCGGGTTGGCCCACCGGGTGACCAATGGCAGCGTCACCGTCTTCGATGCTCCCAGCGGTGGCGGGCAAGCCGCCTTGAAGGCGCTGCGCGCTGACCCACGGGTGCGCCACGTCGAGATCGACCAGCCAATCGAGGCGCACGTTCAGCCAAACGACCTGCGCTATAGTGACCAATGGGCACTTGCCAAAGTGGGCGCGCCGACCGCCTGGAACGTGGTGACCGGAACCCGGACGATCACCGTTGCGGTGATTGATTCCGGCGTCGATCTGACCCACCCCGAGTTTGCCGGGAGGATCCTGCCCGGTTGGAATTTCGTCGCCAAGGATGGCAACGCCAACGATGACTATGGTCACGGCACCCACGTTGCCGGCATCATCGCCGCCGCCGGCAACAACAAGGACGGTATCGCCGGGATGGCCTGGGGCGTCACGATCCTGCCGCTCAAGGTGCTCAACGCCAGCGGCGCCGGCTACGGATCCGACCTGATCCTCGCGATCGACTACGCCCGAGAGCGTGGCGCGAAAATCGTCAACATCAGCCTCGGGTCGAGCGGGGCATCGACCTTGTTACAAGAGGCGCTCGACCGAGCAAACGCAGCAGGGATCCTGGTGATCGCGTCTGCGGGCAATACCGGCGCAAGCGGAAACGCTGCCGTCTACCCTGGAGCATCGCCGTCGGTGCTGGCGGTCGGGGCGACCGATTCGAACGACAAGCGCGCCGGCTTCAGCACCTCTGGGTCGTATGTCGATGTCAGCGCTCCGGGTGTGGGGATCATCAGCACCTACCGCAACGGTGGCTACCTGACGATGTCGGGCACCTCGATGGCCGCACCGATGGTGGCGGGCCTGGCCGCCCTGATTTGGTCGCGCACCCCAACGATGACAGCCGCTCAGGTTCGCCAGGCCATCCTCGACAGTTCGCTCGAGCTTGGCACGTCTGGCGTGGACGATGAGTATGGCGCGGGCCGGATCGACGCGGCAACCTGGGCGCGACGAGCGACTGGGCTTCCGCTACTCGACCCAACGCCGACGCCGACAGCCGCTCCGCGCACTCCGACGCCAGCCGTCTCACCGACCGCCTCGCCGACACCCACCCGGACGCCGGTCCCGGCCTACCCATCTCCAGCGCGGCCCGGACAGCCGTCTGGGGCGGGACCACGATCGACCACCGGCCAGGTCTTCCTGCCGATCACCAGTTGGCGATCCCTCGGCTAGTGGGCCGTTAGCCCGGCGGCGATCTTCTCGGCGATTGCGAAGACCGTCAGGACGATCATCCCACGTGGGATCGTCGGCATGATGGCGGCGTCGCCGACATACAGGTTGTCGAAGCCGTGAACCCTGCCCGACGCATCGACGACGGCGGACTGGTCGCTCTCCGGACCCATCTTGCAGGTGCCCGTTGGGTGGTGATAGAGCGAGACGTGATTGCGTACCCAGGAGCGGATCGACGGACCGTTCACCGCGGGACCGGGCAGTTCTTCGATGCCGATCCAATCGCCCATCGCCGGATGCGCCAGCCGAGATCGTACCCATTCGACGCCACGAGCGATCGCCTCGATGTCGTCGTTCTCGCCGATGCCGGGATCGAGGCGGGGCGGGTCCTCGCTGCCCGGACCGGAGATCGCGACCGACCCGGTCCCTTTCAGGTTGACAAGGAAGACGATGAAGGTGATGACGTCCATGGTAAGCGCAAATGGATTCGCCGCCGCCATCGGTCTGGCCGCGTGTGCTACCAGAACGTTCAGGTCATAGGCCTCGAGTGACCGAGCGCTGCGCACCCGTGCCGCCAGGGCAAACCGGCCATCGGGCGAGATTCCCGGCGCTCGCTCGGCCAGCAGCCGATAGAAGTCGAGCGATGGGCGGAAGAAGACGCGCGTACCGTAATGGTCGTGGAGGTTCCGGCCCACGCCTTCGAGCGGGAAAATTCGCGCATCCGGCCCGAGGACGGCGCGAAGATGCGCCTCCGGTCCGATCCCGGAGCGTTGCAGGATCAGTGGGTCCCCGATCGTCCCAGCCGCCAGGACCACCCGGCCCGCTTCGATGGTCTGCTCCAGACCATTACGCAGGCAACGGACGCCGCTGACCCGACCGTCTTGCCAGACCAGCCGATCGACCGTGGTGTTGTCGATGATCGTCAGATTGCTCCGGCTCCGCGCGGGGTCGAGATAGGCTTCGGCGGCGTGGATGCGTCGTCCGCCTCGCTGGTGGCGGCTGCTTGGGCCGTAGCCTTCAAGAGCGTCCGGCCCGCCGATGTCGGCTTCCCTCAGCCCTGCCGCTCCGTAGGCCGACTTCAACGAATCCAGAAAGGGCGAACTCTCCGCCACGAGGCTGACCGGCAGCATGCCGTCACGCCCACGCCCAGCAAGGTCGCTTCCCTCTAGCCGCTCGACCGCATGAAAATGAGGAACGAGGTCGTCGTAGCCCCAACCGGAGTTGCCGAGCGCCGCCCAGCCATCGTAGTCTCGCCGCAGGCCCCAGTTTATGCCGGTGGCATTCACCGCGGTGGAGCCGCCGATCACCTTGCCGCGGGTGTAGCGTATCCGTTGGCCGCCGCTGACGATCTGGTAGCCCCAGTCGTACTCGCTCTCGCCGAGTCCGCCGCTGATGAGGACGGGCGGCCACCGACCTTCGGAGACGGGCCCGAAGTCCGGTCCGGCCTCGAGCAGGGCGACGCTCTGGTCGGGGTTCGCCGATAGCCGGTTTGCCAGCACGCAGCCGGCGGTGCCTCCGCCGACGATGACGGTGTCGAAACGCTCAGCCATGCTGCTGCTCCGCGACGGAATCCAGATCGGGACCTGGCATGAAACTCTCCTGCTCGTTCGGGTCGATGCGGGCGCTCTCCGTGCTGGAGGGCGAGCCTAGACGGTTCGTCGACAACTGCGGCATTCGTGGTGAAATATCCATCAACCTGTCCGAACTCACGGGGGTCTGCTTAGCGAGCTACTCACCGAACCACATCGTCGGCTTCGCCGCTCGCGAGGCGCCGAGCCGATGCTCCGGTCGTAGGTCAGCCTCTGCTTGTCCGGATAGTCATCGGCCGTTCGGACGAAGACGCAGCGCTGGTCCATCACACCCTCGCCGGTTGCGATTATATAGACTGCGCCGGCGAGGAGGAGGAATGACCGACGAGTCCGACCGGGCGCGAACGATTGCGCTCGATCACATCAGCCGAATGAAGAACGTCCAGATGATCACCTTTCCGGTGTCCGGGTTTCCCAGCGTCAGGCTGATGGGCTATGCCAACCAGGGCTGGACCCTCGAGACCCTCAGCCGCGTGGGCGCTCTCAAGACGCGCGAACTTGCTGCCGACCCGCGAGCGAGCTTCGTCTGGTCGTGGAGCCATCTGGCCGAAGAGCCGATGCGCTGGATGATTCAACTGGATACTCTCGCCGAGCCGGTCGAGGGTGAGGAGAAGCTGCGGTTGTTCGAACGACGCGTCGCCAAGAGCGGCCCGAGAATGCAGGCGATCCTCGACCGCACCGGCCCGGACGCTCAAGCCACCTACCGCTATCACCCCCAGCGGCTGCGAATCCAGGGCGTGCTGGGCGGCGAGGAATGGTTTCGCTATCGTGACTTCTAGCTGGCAAACGCTCGGATGACGACGCCAGCGTCCTCAAGTCTGGCCCGAGCCGCCGCGACGATGGCGGGAGCGCCGGGAGTGTCGCCGTGGAAGCAGATCGTTCGTGCCACAACCGGGACGAGGGTGCCATCGATCGCAGGCGCTGAGCCGGTTGTCACGATCGAAAGTGCCTGAGCGGCGGCCTCAGTTGGGTCGTCGATCAGCGAGCCTGGGACTTCGCGCGGCTGGAGCGTCCCATCGGGAAGATAGCGCCGATCGGCGAACGCCTCCGAGATGAAGGCAAGTCCCGCGGCGCTGGCGGCCTCGGCGAACGCCGACGACCCGGCCAGACCGACCAGCGCTAGACCGGGCCGGAAGCGGGCGACACCGCGGGCGATCGCCCGGGCTACTTGTCCGTCGGCGGCGGCGATGTTGTAGAGGGCGCCGTGCGGCTTGACGTGGGTGAGCGGGACGCCGTGTGCGGCGCAGAAGCCGGCGAGCGCGCCAATCTGATAGAGAGCGCTCTGCTCGATCTCGCGGGGCGACATCGCCAACGCCCGCCGGCCAAATCCCTGGAGGTCCGGAAAACCGGGTTGGGCGCCGACCGCCACGCCGGCCGCCTTGCAGCGGGCAACCGTCTCGTCGATGACCGCCGGGTCGCCGGCGTGCAGTCCGCAGGCGACATTCGCGCTGCTAATGAACTTGACGAGCGCCGCGTCGTCGCCGAGCGTCCAGTGGCCGAAGCTCTCGCCAAGATCAGCGTTGATATCGACATAACGCACGACATTGAGTGACACAGCGATCCTTCCCGGGGGAGTAGGGTATACCATCGCCCGATGAAGGCTCGTTGGCCGCGAGTGCGGCGGTTTGGCGATGCGGCCGTCCTGGTGGAGGTCGCGGCGCGACCGGGTGTTCGGACGGCGCGGCGGGTGGCAAGCCTGGCGAGGGCGCTCGAAGGCCTGACCGGAGTACTGGACGTGACGCCGGGCGCGACCAGCGTGCTGGTCGAGGGTGGCGAACTGGTGATGATCCAGCAGGTGGCGGCCGCGGCGATCGCCGGCCCGGATGATCCCACCGACAGCCGGAGTTGGGTCATTCCGGTGCGCTTCGGTGGCGACGATGGCCCGGACCTTGCCGAGAGCGCCGCCCTCGCCGGTCTGACGGCGGATGCGCTGGTCGCGCTGTTGGTCGGGGTAGACCTGACCGTTGGATTCGTCGGATTTTCGCCGGGCTTTCCGTATCTGCTCGGATTGCCTCGACGGCTGGCGTTGCCCCGACTGGCGACGCCCCGCCTGCGGGTCCCGGCCGGGTCGGTCGCGTTGGCCGGTGGCTGGCTTGGGATCTATCCAAGCGCCACTCCCGGTGGCTGGAGGATCGTCGGGCGGACCAATCAGCCGCTCTTCGGCGCCGATTGGACGCCGCCGGCCCGGTTCGCTGCCGGCGACCGGGTTCGGCTTGTCGCCGGATGAGCGATCCCGTCCTCGAGGTTTTGTCGGCCGGGCTGTTGACGACCATCCAGGACACGCTGACACGAAGGGCTGGCCGCTACGGCGTGTCGCCGGGCGGGGCGCTGGACCGACGATCGGCCGCTCTGGCGAACGCTCTGGCCGGCAACCCGGCGAGCGCCGCGCTGCTCGAAATCACCCTCGTCGGCCCGACCCTGCGGCTGCTCCGGCCGGCGACGCTCGGTCTCGCCGGCGCCGAGCTTTCCGCAAGCTTGGACGGCCGGCCGGTTGATCCGGGTTGGAGCGTGGCGGGGCGCGCCGGATCGACGATTGAGTTTCATGGCAAGCAATCCGGGGTGCGAGCCTATTTGGCAGTGTCGGGCGGGGTCGACGTGCCGCTGGTGCTTGGCTCGCGCTCAACCGACCTTGCTGGTGGCTTCGGTGGTCTGGCCGGCCGGCCGCTCCGGCAAGGTGACTTGATTTCCGCCTACCCGGTGCTGGACGCCACGTCGCGCGCAGGCGCCTCGGCCCGGCAAGACCTTGGCCTCGACCGGACTGTCCGGGTGTTGCCGGGGCCGCATCTGCGGCGCTTTTCCGCCGGTTCGTTTGCCTCGTTCCTCGGCGAACACTGGCGGGTGAGCAGTGAGGCCGATCGGATGGGACTGCGGTTGAACGGCGCACCGCTCCGCCACCGGCTACCGGCCGATGTGCCGTCGCTCGGGTTGCCGACCGGCGCGATCCAAGTTCCCGGCGATGGCAGGCCAATCGTTCTGCTGGCCGACCACCAGAGCACGGGCGGCTATCCGGTTATCGCCTGCGTTGTCGTCGACGACCTGCCGCTGGTGGCCCAACGAGCGCCGGGAGACCCCGTGCGGTTTGCAGCCGTCCGCATGCCGGTGAGCGCTGCGGCCGCCAGTCGGTTGGATCTCGACCGCTCTGGTTGGGACCTGGCGCGAGGCGCCGGAGGGTTGACGTAACGCGCTCCCTGCGAGGGGATCAGCCTGGGTACCGGTCGGCGAGTTGCGCCAGCCAGCAGCCATGATGAAAGGTCGCCCCGGGAGCGCCGAGGGCATTGGGTCGCTAGGGCGCGAGCGATTGCGGTGGTTTGCCACAGCTTCTAACGTGGCTCGGCGGTCCGGTTGGCCTTGCTGGGGACGGAAACTGGCAAAGTCCTTGAGCACCAACCCTGGCCGGCCAGTGAGCGCAGAGGGGTGAATCAGCCCGTTCGGGCGTCCTGCCGCCCGGAGGATGCTGTCCGCGCCCTTGCAACAAAACCGGGCATAATGACCCTTATATTGAGTTTCGAATCTGATTGAGCAGGCGATCCTAGGAGATGCCCCGCATCGGCATAGCGCCCGGCCGGGCCTGGTTGATCAGGAACGTCGCGGCGTTGTCGAAGTACGCTCGAATTTCGAGGCGCACCTCGTCGGGCATCGGCGTGGTCTCGAGCGCCGCCTTCATGTGATGCATCCAGGCGTCCCGCGCTTCCTGGCCGATCTCGAAGGGACCATGACGCGCCCGCAGGCGTGGATGGCCACGCTCGCTCGAATACGTCGTCGGGCCCCCGAAATACTGGATGAAGAAGAGCGCGAGTTTCCGGCTCGCGTCGGTGAGATCTTCCTCGGGATACATCGGCCGGAGGATCGGATCGGTCGCCACTCCCTCGTAGAAGCGGTCGACAAGGTCGAAGAAGGTTTGTTCGCCTACGAGGTCGTAGACGGTGCGTCGAGTGTTCATCAAGTCCTTGGTTAGCGTCTCGCCGCGGCGGTGGCGGAGGCTGCCGCACCGGCCGCTTGCGTCTGGATGCCCGGCACTGTGGTGGCGAGCGTTGTTTGTACGCCGGGTACGATCGTCGCCAATTGGGTCTGGACGCCCGGCACCAACGTCCCGACCGCCGCTGTCGCGGTGCGTTGAATGTCGGCGCTGCTTGGGATCGTCAATGGCCCGGTGCACGCCGCCAAAGCGAACATCCCTCCCAGCACCGCAACCAGCGCCGCTACCTTTAGCTTCATCGAGTGTCCTCACTAGAACTGTCGGTCTTGAGCCGATTATAGCGGAGGCCTAGCGCAGCGCCCCCTCACGTTCCAGTCGCGCCACCTCCTCGGCTGTCAGACCGAGCAGTCCCCCGAAAACCTCGAAGTTATGTTGACCAATCAACGGACTCGGGCGCGCCGCCGGTGGCGGAGCGGCCTCGAGGTGGATCGGCGACCCGTCGGTGCGCGACAGCCCAATCAAGGAATGCTCAGCCGTCCACCAGAAACCGCGCGCCCGGAGTCCTTCGTCGCGCTCGACGAGGTCTGCTCCGTCGGCCACCACGCTGGCAGCGATTCCGGCCGCCTGAAGGGTGCGCATCGCCGCGTCGGCGTCTTGCTCGCTCGCCCAGCGCTCCACCCCGGCCACGAGGTCGCCCTCGCCGACAAGCGCTCGCAGCGCCTGCTGCGCTTCGCGGGTGGTCACTTCGACGGCGATCCAGCGATCCTCGCCTCGGCAGCGAAAGACGCCGCTCGGCCCGATCGAACCCGGCGACCCCGGGTTGCCGCGCCCGGTTGGCTGGAGGCCGACGGCTGCCTCGAGATACGCCGACCCGAGAAACGAAGCGGTTGCCTCGAACTGCGAGACATCGATCACCTGACCATGCCCGGTGTGGTCGCGATATTCGAGAGCCGCCAGCACCGCATTCGCCATTACCAGTCCAGCCAGGTGGTCGGAGATCGAAAACCCGAGCCCGAGCGGCCGCTCGCCGGGATAGCCGGTGAGGGCGCTCAGCCCGGCCAACGCCTGGGCCGTTGGACCGTAGGAGACGTAATGCTCGTACGGCCCGCTCTGTCCCATGCCGGTCAGATGGGCAACCACGAGGTCCGGTTTGATCGCCAGCAACGCCTGATCGTCCAGTCCCCAGGCTCGCATGACCCGCGTCGAGAAATTGTCCGCCACCACATCGGACAGTCGCACGAGATCGCGCACGATCGCCCGTGCTTCGTGGTGGTCGAGGTCGAGGGCGATCCCGCGTTTGTTCCGGTTCCAGGCGGCAAAATACCCGTCGCCGACGTACCCCACCAACTTGCGATCGGTCTGGACCTTCAGAACGTCCGCGCCATGGTCGGCGAGGATGCGGGTGCCGTACGGCCCGGCCAGCACCCAGGTGAAATCCAGCACTCGGATGCCAGCGAGCGCACCACCCGTCGCGGGCCGCTTCGTCGGTTTGGCTCGATGCCCTCGCTCGAACGGCCCGGAAAACATCGTCATCGGCCGGCGCGGTTGCCATGGCGTACGCGACAATCGCGCCGGCGCCCCGCTCGCCGGCAATGTCCCGCCCGGCCCCCGCAGCGGGACGAAAAACCCCCGCGCCGCGAGTTGCGGGTCTTGGAGCGCGTCCTCGGGTCGGTTGATGGGCGCCCATTGGAGACGAAGTTCCTGCGCGCGCTCGAAGATCTCCAGTCGCGTCCTTGTCGCCGCCCAGCGGCCCAACACGTCGCGAATATGCGTCGCTTCTGCTGACACGGTCGCCGGGTCGAGATAGCGGTCGTCGCCGAGGTCCTCTTCCTGACCGTCGCTGGCCAGCAAGGCCACCAGATGGCTCCAGTGACGATTCCAAGCCAACGTGACGTAGCCATCTGCACAGCGAAAGATGCCGTAGGTACCCACCCAATGCAGGTCACCGTTCCGGCGAACGATCGTCTTATCTTCGTTGAAGCGCACACCGACCGGCTCGATCGCCGAGGCGACCGCTTCTTGCAACGTGACCTCGACGCGTCCGCCCCGACCGCTTTCCCGGCGCGCTCGTAGCGCCAGCAGTACGCCACCAACCAGGTAGTGCGCTGCCAGGGCGTGGGCGGTTTCTCCCGCCACCCGCAGCGGTTCACGGTCCGATTCACCATTGAGCGCCAGCATCCCGCCGGCCGCCTGGGCGACCAGGTCCGTCGATTTCCAGTCTTGCCGTGGGCCGGTCCCCCACCCCGAGATCGCCGCTCGGATCAGGTCGTCACGGCCGTCGACGAGCATATTTATGTCAAATACTAGATCTGGACCGCCTTCGAGAACGACATCCGCTCCATCAAGGAGGGTCGCGAGGGGGGAATCGCCGGGCGCGAGTTGCAAGCTCAGCTTGCCGAGGTTGTCATGCCAGAAGGCGAGGCTGTCACCGTCGATCAGAGGGGGATTTCGCCGTCCGCTCTCGCCTCCGGGCGGCTCGACCTTGATCACCTCTGCGCCGAGGCCGGCCAGCAACCGGCCGGCGAGTGCCGCGGATCCACTCGTCAGGTCGACAATGCGCACGCCGTCGAGCGGAGCGGCCGGCTCGGATGTCACTGTGAGCCGAACAGCCCCTGACAGCGCAGCAACTCGGCGGTCAACACTGCACCGCGCGCGGCGCCCATCTTGGTGTTGTGGGACACGAGGACGTACTTGACGCCGTTTTCGAGGGCGTTGTCTTCGCGAAGCCGGCCAACGACGGTCGTCATACCGTTGTTGGCGTCGCGGTCCAGTCGTGGTTGAGGACGAAATGGATCGTCATGGACCTGGATCAGTTCGGGCGGCGCGGTCGGCAGCCGCATTCCTCCGAGGCCGCCGTCGTACTCGCGAAGCGAGGCCTTCACCTCGTCGAGAGTGGCCGGGCTTTCGAGCGAGACGAAGACCGATTCGGTGTGGCCGTCGAGCACGTTGACCCGGGTGCAGGTTGAGGAGACGGCAAACGGGGCCGGCGTGATCGCGTCGTCGCCGAGCGAGCCGAGGATCTTCTGGGTCTCGCGCTGCACCTTCTCTTCTTCTTTCGGTATGTAGGGAATGACGTTGTCGAGGATGTCCAGTCCGATCACGCCCGGCGAGCGGCCGGCGCCCGACATCGCCTGCATCGAGGTCATCAGGACCATCCGGATGCCAAAGCGGTCGAGCAGTGGCTTGAGGGTGATCGCGAGGCCAGTCGTCGTGCAATTTGGCAGCGGAACGACAAAGCCCTTCCAGCCGCGCTCGGCCTGCTGACGGCGGATAAGCCGGGTATGGTCGTTGTTGACGCCAGGGATCACCAGCGGGACGTCGTCGAAATAGCGATAGGCCGACGAGGTGGTCACCACCGGCCGAACCGCGCCATAGCGTGGCTCAAGTTCCTTGGCGAGGTCGGATTCGACCGCCGAGAAGATCAGGTCGAACCGCTCGGGGTCGAAGTCGTCCACCGCGACGACCGGCAGATCGAGAAACTCCGCCGGTGGCGGCTCGGCGACGTGCCAACGCCCGGCACCGGTGGCGTCGCGCAGTGCATCGCGATACGGCTTGCCGGCCGACCGTTCGGAGGCAACCAGTCCCTCGACGGTAAACCAAGGATGGCGGCTCAGTGCCACCAGAAACTGCTGCCCGACGACGCCGGTTGCGCCGATCACTGCCGTTTTCAGACTTGCCATGAGTAGCTCCGTCAATCAGTCAACCACGGAAGTGTAACCGCTCCCGGCCGTCTGCCCTGTAGCATTCCGTTATGGATCGGCTGCTGCGTCTGGTTGGGGTCGTCGCCTTCATCAGCATCGTTGCCGCCCTGCTGGTTGGGGCAAGCCTGCGCCCGCCGGCGCCGCCGCCAAATCCGCGCGCCGCCCAGGAACGCCTTCAAGGAACGATCAAGATTGGGATGGACCCGAGCTACCCGCCGATCGCCTCACTCGATGGCCGGGGCAACCTGTCCGGCCTCGACGTCGACATCGCTGTCGAGATCGCCCGGCGGTTCGGCGTTCGTCCCGACTTCATCGGCATCGACGTTGGCGCGATCTTCGATGCGCTCGGCCAGCGCCGGTTCGACGTGATCGTCTCGGGCATCCCGCCGTTTCCTGAGTATGGCCGCGACGTCATCTACAGCCAGCCCTACTTCAATGCCGGTCAGGTGATCGTCGTCCGTTCCGATCCGGGTGCGCCGCGTTCGCTTGCGGACCTGCGCGGCCCGGTCGCAGTCGAGATCGGCAGCGGCGGCGAGATCGAGGCGCGGCGGCTGGCGGCGCGTGGCACGATCGAGCTTTTTCTACGCGACTCGCCGGCGGCGGTGGTGGCGGCGGTACGCGACGGTTCGGCGACGGCCGGCATCCTCGATCGCCTGTCGGCGGTGGAGGCGGCCAGGGACGGCGTTCAGGTGGCCGGGCCACCCTTTACCCTCGAGCCGTACGTCATCGCCGCCCGCCGGGGCGACGAAGCGCTGCTGGCCGAGATCGACGCGATGATTGCCGCGATGCGCGCCGATGGGACGCTCGCCTTGATCGAAGAGCGTTGGTTACGTCCGGCCGATCTCGACCCGGTGAACGGTCCACGGCCCCCGGCCGGTCCGTAGGATCCGTCGAATCTTGAGCCCGCCCAGCCGTGGTGATGTCGTGACGTGGCGTTGAACGAGGTGGCCGAGCGGCCGGGCAAAAAGCACCGCGACGGTTGCCGCGAGGATCGCCCGCGTCCACCGGTCTGGGCGGGTTGCGCCACCAAAGGCGAGCACGGACGACAAGCCAGCCAGGACGCCCGCCACCGCGAGATTGGTGCCACAGAGCGGTGACACCGCCAATCGCGCCTCGCCCCCCTGTAACCGTCCGAGCGCCTCATGGACCGCCGACGTCAACTCCTCGGTCGGGACGTTGCCGTGCAAGAAGAACCCGCCTGGTGTCGAGCGCCCGAGCATCCGGGCCGGCCGAGCCATTCTGCCCAGCAGAATCGTGATCGTGGCATGTTCGAGGGCGTGGTTCTCACGCGTTGCATCAAGCAAGGGGATGGCCACGAGGGGCTCCTTCCGACGCTCGGGCGAGCGTCTGAGGGAAGTGTAGCAGCGCTAGCCGCCCTCGCGAGGGGTATGGTAGGATCGGAGACCGGTACGCACCGGCCTGCGCCAGTGCAGCACGGCGACGTAGCCAAGTGGTAAGGCAGCGGTCTGCAAAACCGCGATTCACCGGTTCGAATCCGGTCGTCGCCTCCCCCTCGCGCCGGGACCGTGGTGGAATGGCAGACACAGCGGGCTTAAACCCCGCGGCTCTCACGGGCGTGTGGGTTCGAATCCCACCGGTCCCACCGCCATGCGTCGACGACCCTCTGCCCGGCTGATCCTGCTCGCTGCCGACCGCGTTCTGCTGTTTGCGGTTGATGATGGCCTGGCGCGCGATCCGGCTCGGCCACAGCTTCGTCACTACTGGTGCACGCCAGGCGGCGGTCTGGAGCCGGGCGAGCACTTTCACGACGCTGCCCGGCGTGAACTTTGGGAAGAAACCGGACGCTTAGATCCGATTGGGCCGTGTATCTGGGTGTTAGAACAGTCGCTCGACTTGCCGACCACCGGCCCGTTCCTCAGTCACGAGCGCTACTTTCTCGTCCCGGTGGAGCGGACGAACTTCACGTTCGACAATCTGCTCGCCGAGGAGCGCCGCGTCATCCGGGCGGCGCGGTGGTGGTCGTTGGACGATCTGGCGAGTACCAGCGAAATTATCCTGCCGCCCGGGTTGGCGGTGCGGCTGGTGGCGCTGCGCGAGGGCGGACTGGCAACACGCTGGCGACCCGAACCGGCCTGAGGGCGGACCTCTTGGCCGGCTCTACGCTCACGGGCTACACTCCGCCGCACGATCCGGAGTGCCGATGATCCTCTGTGCCAACCCGAAGGCCCAATATCTCGCCCATCGCGAGGAGATCGACACCGCCATCCGCGACACCCTCGAGGGCGGCTGGTACATCCTCGGCGATCAAGTTCGCTGCTTCGAAGCCGAGTTTGCCGCCTACCTGGGCGCTGGCTCGGCGGTCGGCTGCGGAAACGGGACCGAGGCGATCCGGTTGGCGCTGGCGGCGCTCGGCATCGGCCCGGGCGACGAGGTCATCACCGTCTCCCACACCGCCGTTGCGACGGTCGCGGCGATCGAAGAGGCCGGTGCGACGCCGGTGTTGGTCGACATCGAACCGGATTTCTTCAGCCTTGATCCTTCGACCCTGGTGGCGGCGATCAGCCCGCGCACCAAGGCGATCCTGCCGGTCCATCTCTATGGTCAGCCTGCCGCGATGGACGACATCCTCGCCATTGCGCGTCGTCACGGGCTGCTGGTCGTCGAGGACTGCGCCCAGGCCCATGGGGCGCGCTTCGGTGATGTGGTGGTTGGAACGCTCGGCGACGCAGGCAGCTTTAGCTTTTACCCGACCAAGAACCTCGGGGCGATCGGCGACGGCGGGATGGTAGTCACCGGCAGCCAGCAGCCGGCCGATGCGGCCCGCCTGTTGCGTGAGTACGGCTGGGCGGAGCGCTACGTCTCCCACCGGGCGGGTTGGAACAGCCGGCTCGACGAGCTTCAGGCGGCGATCCTGCGGGTCAAGCTGCGGCATCTTGACGAGGACACCGCCCGGCGTCAAGCGATCGCGGCGCGTTATGACCGCGAACTGGCCGGGCTGGGTTTCGGGTTGCCGGCGCGCCGGCCCGGCGCGAGCCACGTGTTCCATCTGTACGTCATCCGCCACCCGGAGCGAGACCGGCTGCTTGAGTTCTGCCGGGCGAACGGCGTTTCGCCAGGCGTGCATTACCCGGTTCCGGTTCACCTCCAACCCGCCTACCAGGGGCGCCTGGCCGGTTCGGAAAAACTGCCCGAGAGCGAGCGCGCTGCACGTGAGGTGCTGTCCTTGCCGCTCTATCCGGAGTTGACCGACGACGAGGCCGACACGGTGATCGGCGTGCTGCGCGCCTTTGCCGGGTCTGCCCGGTGAACGCCTTTTCCGGCAAGCGCGTCTTGATCACCGGCGGCCTGGGGTTTATTGGTTCGAACCTCGCTCACCGGCTGGTTGGGCTCGGTGCATCGGTGATGGCGGTCGATTCGCTCATCCCGCAGTATGGCGGCAACCTGTTCAACGTCGAGGCGATTAAAGACAAGATCCGGATCAACATCTCGGACGTGCGAGACGAACATAGCATGGCCTACATCGTTCAGGGCCAGGATTACCTGTTCAACCTCGCTGGTCAGACCAGCCATCTTGACTCAATGACCGACCCTTACACCGACCTCGAAATCAACTGTCGGGCCCAGTTGTCGATCCTCGAGGCGTGTCGAAAGCACAACCCGGACGTCAAGCTCGTCTTCGCCAGCACTCGCCAGATCTATGGCAAGCCGGACTATCTTCCGGTCGACGAGCGCCACGAGCGCCGGCCGGTCGATGTCAACGGTATCAACAAGATGGCCGGCGAGTGGTACCACATCCTTTACAACAACGTCTACGGCATTCGCGCTACCTCGCTGCGGTTGACCAATACCTACGGCCCGCGAATGCGGATCAAGGACGCCCGCCAGACCTTCCTCGGGATCTGGATCCGCCGACTGATCGAAGGCCAGCCGATCGACGTCTTTGGCGACGGCAGCCAACTCCGTGACTTCAATTATGTCGACGACGTGGTCGATGCCCTGCTACTGGCCGCCGAGCGCGACCAGGCCAACGGCGGTGTCTTCAATCTCGGCGCGGACGATTGGGCCTCGCTCAAGGACGTGGCAGCGCTGTTGGTGTCGTACGATGGTGGCGAGTTTCGGATTATCCCCTTCCCCGACGACCGCAAGGCGATCGACATCGGGGACTACTACTCGGACTACGGGGCTATCCGGTCCACCCTTGGCTGGAAGCCACGAGTGCCGCTTGTCGAGGGTCTCAAGCGGACACTCGCGTACTATCATGACCATTGGCGGCACTACATCTCATAGAAGGGGGCGAACGCATGCGGGTTGCAGCGGCGTTCTTCCTCCTGCTTCTTCTGCTGACCCCCACCAGTGCACGGGCGACAAGCCGAATCGTCCCGCCGATCCCCAGCCTTCGCGATGAAACGCTCGCCGCACGGCTTGCCCGCTTTGCCGCGGAAGAGCCGGCGATCTTCGGCATTGCCGTCAAACACCTTGACACCGGCCAGTACGCGTCGTTCAACGGCGGACGGGTCTTCGAGGCGGCCAGTCTCTACAAGCTGGCGGTGATGGCCGAACTCTTTGCCCAGAACGCCGAAGGGTCGATCGACCTCGACGAACGATTCGACGCCTGGTCCGTCGTTGGCTACGACGGAGCGGGCTACGCCATTTGGGGTAAGCCAACGACCTATAGTGCCCGTGAAGCGCTCGTCGACATGATTACGCTCAGCGACAACGCTGCTGCGGAGTATCTGCTATTCAGGCTCGGCCAAGAGCGGATCAACGAGCGGATGCGTGACCTCGGGTTGCCGAATACCACCGTCGACTGGGACACCACGACCACCCCGGATGAGATCTTGCGCTTGCTGGAACTGATCGCCACCGGAGCGCTGGTCAGCCGGGAAGCGAGTGAGGAAATGCTCGCGGTGCTGCTCGATCAGCAGGTTAACGATCGCATTCCGGCTGGACTGCCCGCCGGTACGCCGATCGCGCACAAGACCGGCAATCTCGGCGGGCTTGTCCACGACGCGGCCATCGTCTACGCCTTTGGAGGGCCGTTCATTCTGGTGATCTTGACCGAAGACCTGTGGGACGAAGAGCGCGGTCCGGCCTCGCACCAAAGACTGGCACGTCTGACCCACGATTACTTCGAGGAGCGGTCGGCGCTTGTCCAGCCGCTCCCCTGACCGGCAAAGCTGAAGCAGACGCTGCTGGATCGAGCAAAGAGCGGGTGGCGCCCGGCATCGGGTGACCTTCGATACTGCCGGTCCTCGGATCCAATCCGCTTCTGGACCGATTTCCTCGGCTCCGTCAACGAGGACCATTCGGGCTTCGTAGGACCGGTCGTTGCGCTCGGGCGCCTGCCGTTGGCGGAGGTGTCTGAATAGGAAGGTTGGCCAGCTTTTCGGGACGCGGCTGCCTACCACACGCCAGATGGCCGGGGCCCGCGGCTGTTCTTCCAGACGGCGCCGGTGTCGGCGAACAAACGGTCCACCTCGACCGGCATCACACTGCACGACCGAGCGAGAGGTGATTCTTGCGCCGAGTAGCCTTAGCGCGCGGCGAACTGCAAGATCGCTTCGCGGACCAGTTTGGCGGCCGAGACGGCCGCAATTCCGGCCGGATCGATGGCTGGCAGCACCTCGACGACATCGATCGCCACCACGTGTAGTCCAGCAAGGCTATGGACGAAAGCCTGGAGTTCGCGAAAGGTCGGGCCTCCGGGTTCCGGGCAGCCGGTGCCCGGCGCGGCCGAAGGGTCGAGGACGTCGATGTCGATCGACAGGTAGACCGGCCCAGTTTCGAGCGTTGCCCTCGCAGCCGGGGATATCGCCAGATCCCCGGATGCTCCAAGCAACTGCCTGGCGTAGCGCCACTCACCGGCGGTACCGGAACGACCGCCAGCCTGAACCACACGGTCGGCGCCGATCTCCTCGCAGATCCGCCGGAGCACGGTGGCGTGACAGACCGTATCCCCGGCGTACTCTTCGATCAAGTCAAGGTGGGCATCGACGTGGAGCACTCGCAGGTCCGGATGGTGGCGGCGCAGGCCTCGCACCGCCCCGAGCGTGAGGGTGTGTTCGCCTCCCAACAGAACCGGCAACGTCCCTTGTCCCGAAATCCTCTCGGCCACCTCAGCGATCGCGGCGAGCGCGACGTCCATCGGCAGGCCGTCGAACGGCAGGTCGCCGAGGTCGGCGATCGCCAGACCTTCGAGGTCACGATCGAGGATTGGACTGTAGGTCTCGATGCTGTCGGAGAGGTCGCGGATCGCAGCCGGGCCGGCAGCTGCGCCTGGCCGGAACGATTCGGTGAGGTCGAGACCGACACCAAGGATCGCGACCGCTGGCCGTGCCAGGCCCGGTCGGCTAGCGAGAAATGGACGTGGAGAGTGGGAGGAGGCCAACCTGATCGTCCTGTCCGGCGCGCATGCTGCGAGCGAGATCGGCGGGTAACGCAAACGCGGCCTGATGGATCGCCGGCGTGTAGTAGCGGGTGCCGATGCCCTCCATCCGGCGCACCAGGTCTTCGACTGGTACGGCTTCGAGGTCGCGCCTCTTGGCGCCGGAGAGAAAGCTCCAGATCACGCCGGGATAGGACGGGATGCTCGTCAGATACGGCTTGACGACCGGAAAGACGAGGCCAAGCTGACGTGCCGCTTTGCCAAGCTCGGCGCCCATCAACAGCGGCGACCCGCTCTGAGTGACCAGAACGCCGTCGTCGCTCAGCGCCCGATACGCTGCCCGATAGAACGGCTCGCCAAAGAGCACCTCGGCCGGGCCGATCGGGTCGGTCGAGTCGATCAGGATGACGTCGAACCGCTCGGTGGTTTCGGCCAGGTACCGGGCCCCATCGCCGATCACCAACTCGGCGCGGGGATTGTCAAATGCTCCGCCAGCGATCTCGGGCAGGTATTTCCGACAAATGTCGACCACCGCCCGGTCGAGTTCGACCTGAACGGCTCGCTCGACGGTTTGATGCTCGAGGACGCGCCGGAGCGCTCCGCCGTCGCCGCCGCCGATAACCAACACCGTGCGGGGATTGGGCAGCGCGGCAAGCGCCGGGTGCACCAACATCTCGTGATAGATATGCTCGTCGACCGTCGACGTCTGAATTGCGCCTTCGAGGATCAACGTTCGGCCGAGTAACTCGGTTTCGAGAACCTGGATTGACTGGTAGGACGACCGACCCTGGTAAATCTCCCGCTGGACCTGGTAGCCCTGACGAAACCCCTGGAGCGGCGCTTCAGCGAACCAATGCCCCAGCGGGAACACGGGCTCGAGCATCGACGATTCCACGCTTCATCTCCATGACTTGAACCTGCCCGGGCGCGAAGTAGCGCTGGAGTACCGGTGCAACCTCTTCCGGCTGGATCTTCTTGCCGCAGGTAAAGACGTCCACCGCGGCGTAGCCCAACTCGGGCCAGGTGTGAATCAGGATGTGCGACTCTGAGATGACCGCCACACCGGTGATCCCCTGTGGGGTGAACGGATGGATGAACATCTCGAGCAGGGTGGCGCCGCACGCCTCGGTGGCCTCGGTGAGCGCATGGCGCACCGCCTCGACCGAGTCGAGGTTTTCGTTGCAGTCCCACATCTCCATGATGAGGTGGCGACCAACACTTTCCATCGGTTCCCCCGTTACCAGAGCATGACGGCTGCGACGGTGCAGCCATACCGTGCGACGCGATGCTCGCAGGATTCGAGGATCAACTCCTCGAGGTCGAGCCCCCTGTTCTTGAACGCCTCCTCCACCTGACGGCGGACGATGGCCTCGGCATGACGAGCCGTCATTGGCCCGGCGTGCTCGAAAATGACGCCGTAGCGATCCTTGGAGCGCCCCACTCCGACACAGCTGGCAATGATCTGACCCTCGGTCTCGCTCTCGGCCACCGAGTAGACGACCGGCGCAAGGGTCCCTTCGACCAGATGAGATGGCCGTTCGTGCATCCGCTGCGCGCCTTTGGGCAAAATGCTGCTTACCCGGATTAGGTTCAGGTTGCCGACCCCGCCGGCCAGGAGGGCGTTGTCAAAGGCGTTGAGCGCCGTTCCCCCCTCGGCGGCCCCGGAGGTGACCCAGTAGCGCTCAGGTACCTGCCACATCGGCGTCCCTCTTGGTGTGAAGTAGGCTCTCAGCCCCGACATACAAGGTCGCCTCGTCGACCGGCGCCGCCGACAGGATCGAATCCTCGAAGGTCTCGACCCGATAGAGCGAGGAACGATACCAGTTGGCAACCGGCGCATGGCGCAGCGGCGGCAAGTCGTCACGGACACTGCCGACGAGGTAGTCCCAATTCTGATAGGTGCTGAAATCACGCAAGATATCGGTGACCGCAACCCGATAGTGGCCGGTCAAGCGTGCCTGGAGAGACCGCCAATTGCGAAACGAGGACTCGATGACGGTGACGCCGAAATAGCCGGCACAGCCCGGCCCAGCAAGCGATTCCAGCCCACGGCCGATAAAGAGTTCGAGGCCGGCCAGAGTGTCGGGTGGGTCGGTGAAGAATGTCTGAAACGCCCCGGCAAGACCGGCTGGCAACGGGTCGCGGAGGTCGACGGTCTGAACCTCGAGCGCGAGGCGCTCGGCGGCCGCTATCCGCCGGATGAAGTCGTTGAGCCTCTGGTCGATCTCGATGACGACGACACGACGCGGCAGGCCGGTGAGCGCTGCCGCGAGACCCATCAGGTCGTCATCGCCCAGCACCAGCAGGTCGCGCCCCGCCAGATCGCCACGGTCGGCGAACGCTGCCAGCCGAGCGAATACCGTATCGGTGGTGACAAAGGCCTGGTCGTAGGTTTCGATCGGCTGGGGGCGACCCGCTTCGAGCGCCTCGAAGCGCCGTCGGGCCTCGGTCAGACGCTCGTCGGTGACACTACGTCCTTCACAACAGGTGCAACGCAACGAGCCGAACGGAACCGCCTGCCGCTCGGTGGCAAGCGCTCGTCCACGGCTGGACAGTCCAACTGACGTCTCGCCGACGTCGGCAAGCCCTTCAGCAGCGAGCGTCCGCACCGTCTCGACGACCTGATTGAATGGGCATTTGGCGAGATCGACGACCTGCCAGAGGTCGGCGGCAGCCGGAATGGCCGCAAGGATTCGCTCGATGTCCCGTTCGGTCGTCGGGATGGCAGTTCGCTCGCTGACGAGAGCAGCTAGCCGGGCATACAATCGTTCTCCCCCTCAGGAGGCCGGAGCTCCTAACCCCTAACCCGCACCGAGGCGCTCGGCTCGTCGCGACCCAACGGGCGCGGCTGGTGAGCCGGGAAGGGCCTGTTTGGGTTGGCACGCCACGCGGGCGTTTCCCCCGACAGCAAAGAACCCCCGGCTCACTGGACGGCGCCGTTTCAGCACCACCGTCCGGCCAACCGAGGGCCTCACTGTCAGGACTCACATTATACAACCGGCGCTCGAGCCCCGCAAATCGCGCTCGACTTCACCCACCACGAGCGAAAACGAACGGCCTGAACCCGAGGCGGTCAAGTCGGCACGGAGAGGGGCGGGTTAGCGAACCTCGAAGACACGGACAGCACTGACCGTGATCGAGACATCCTGGCCGACGACGACACCGAAGGTGCCTTCGGTGCGCGCTTCGCGCTTCGTCTCGACGACGTCAGCGACCCAACGGTCGTTGATGTAGAGGGTGATGTTCGGGCCGCGAGCGATCACCTTGAGCCGGTTCCGCGCATTGCCGGTGTTGATCACGCCGGGTGGCGCCTGGGTCGGGTTAATCATCAGGTCGTAGCCGTTCTGGCCGGCCTGTTGGAGGCTTTCGACATAGCGGCCGAGCGTGAAGGTGCCGTTACCGCGGATCAGGAAATCGTAGCCGTCGATACCGACCAGACGGAAGCCGACTCCGTAGGCCTTGTCGTCAGGGCCGTCCACCTTCACGAGGTCGGCTTCGAGCGCCAACGAGGCGTAGTTGGTTCGATGGTTGCGCGGGGTCGTCTGCCAGTTGGTGTTGGTCGAGTAGAAGTTGTTGATGTGGAAGGTGCCGCCGGCGAAAAAGGACTCGACGTTGTCGTTGTCGACGACGTCCCACCCGTTGGTGTTCGACGCCATGCCGTCTTGGAAGAGCACTCGACCGACCGGGATCGGTGTTGGTGTGGCGGTGCTGCGTACCGTCGCCGTCGCCGGTGGCCGGGTCGCCGATCCGACTGGACCGGTCGTAGATGTGCGAACCGGCGTACCGGACCCCGACGGCCTGTTCGGTGTCGAGGTTGCCATCGCCATTGGTTCGGTCGGCGTCGCTGTCGGCAGGAGGGTGCTGGCAAAGGTAAATGCTCCGACGCTGCCGATGCAGGCGCAGAGCAGGAGGGCGGCGACGCCGCCGCCGATGAGGATCCAGTTCGGCCCACGCCGACCGCCGGTAGCGACCGGGGGCGGGCCGGGCGGTGGCGTGCCGATTGGCGGTGGCGGTGTCCCAAAGGGCGGTGGCGGCGTCCCGTAGACTGGTGGCGGGGTACGGCTGGGCGGTGGGCCGACGACGGTTGCTGCGCTGCTGGAAAACGCCGCCGTTTCCTCGGCCGGTCGACCCGGCGCACCAGAGGCAAACCGATCGAGCGCTTCTTTCATCTCGGTGGCACTCTGGTAGCGTGCCTCGGGGGTCTTCTGGGTTGCCTTCTCGATGATCGCATCGAGCGCGGGCGGCACGGTCGAGTTGATAGTGCTGGCCCGAGGCAGCGGCGTGTCGATATGCTGACGAACGATCGAGAACGAATCGGGGCCGGTGAATGGCTGGCGGCCGGTCGCCATCTCGAAGAGAACGACGCCGAGCGAGTAGATGTCAGAACGTCCATCAACTGGCCGTCCAAGCGCCTGCTCGGGGCTCATGTATTCGGGCGTTCCGATACCAGTTCCGGTGCTGGTTAGCCCTTGAGCCTCGGTCAGCCGGGCGATGCCGAAGTCGGCCAGCATTGACCAATCGTCGCGCGCCATCAGGATGTTGGTCGGCTTGACATCGCGATGGATGATGCCGCGGCCGTGGGCATAGTCGAGGGCATCGGCAATCTGGCTGGCAATTCGGCTGGCCAGGGGCAGCGGCATCCGGCCGATCCGCTCGCGCAGCGTCCCGCCGAGCACCAACATCATGGCGATGTAGAAGGTGTCGCCGTCCTGACCAAAGTCGTAGATCGGCAGGATGTTCGGGTGCTGGAGGCTGGCCGCGGCGTTCGCTTCGCGCCGAAAGCGTTCGACGAATGTCGGGTCCATCGCCAGAGTCGGCGGCAGGATTTTCAACGCGACGCTGCGATTGAGCGACGCCTGGACGGCCTTGTAGACCGAGGCCATGCCACCACGCCCGAGCCGGTCGACAATCTGGTATGGCCCGATATTGCGCCCGATCAGGTCCTGCATGATCGCGCCTCCTGAGCGCGGATTCTACTTGAACCCGCGGTCAGCCGCAGTGAATTCTGGCACATTATTCCGCATCGTCGATCATCCCCAGCGCCAGACGGTCGAGGATACGGTACGGAACGAACCCCGCTTCACCTAGCGCGGCGATCGCCGCCGTCTCACTTGCCCGCACCTCGGCGCGGATCGGAGCGACCGGCCTGACCGCTTGGGCTAGTGCCGCCGAGACCAGGAGTCGCTCGACCGTGCCACGCGCCTGGGGCAGGATCGTCAGCTTCACTCGATGTGGGGTCTCACCGCCGTGCAACTCGATCTCAACTGCGCTGGTTAGATTTCCGGCCGCTTCCGTCACCAGAATGGTCGACTGATGGCCGGTGATCGCCCGGCCGGCGATCCCGATCCCCGCTCCTACTGCCGCGGCGATCGCCTGTTGCTCCTGGATCGGGGCAGCCGCCTGAACCTCGGCGGGTGTGGCAGCGCATTGTAACAGCCAGAAGGCGCGCCACTCGCGCGCCCGGAGCAACCGCACTCCGGGCGGCAGGACCCGGCGCTCGCGCGATGGACGGCGGCGGAACTCGGCGATGCTGTCGATCCGCCGAAAACCGAGGTCGCGATAGAGCGCATACGCCGGCTCATTGTCCGAGCGGACGTCGAGGATCGTCACCTTGCCGCCTCGCCGCCCGATCTCGGCGAGTGCCGCGATCGTCAGGGCGCGGGCGATCCCCTGGCGGCGAAAGGCCGGATCAACCGCAACGTTTCCGATCATCCAGCGCGTCTGGTCACCCGCGAGGCGGCCGATCGTGACGTTGCCGACAATCCGGCCTCGTGTCTCCCAGACGACCCCGGCAAACAGATCGCGAGCGCTCGGGGCGACCAGTCCGAGAACACCGACCAACGGCGCGAAGAGCCGGAGAAGGACGACATCTCGGCCGGTTAGCCGCTCGTCCGCGCTGGTCGGCCCGAAGGCGTGGTCAATCAGACGGACGACCTCGCCGAGATCTCGGCCCAGCCGAAACGGCCGGGCGAACCCCGCCGCCGGGCCATCGGCGGTGACCGTCCCGGATGCCATCGCTAGGCGCGGCCGGTGCGGCTGACCGCGCTTGGCAAGCAGCGCACCCGCGTCTTGGGAGCAATCTCCACCTCGATGATATTGCCATCCACCCGATGGACCTTGCCCAGCACGCCGTTGAGGATGACAACCGCGTCGCCGTGGCCAAGTTCGCCGACCAGTCGGCGTTGGCGGCGGCTTTGCCAATAGGGGAGACCGACGAAAAGCGCGAGCATCCAGACCCCGAGCAGCCCTAGCAGTAGCAGCGACCCCTGGTCCATCTCGTCTCCTCACCCGTGCCGGATGTCGGCCGGAGTGTACTGCGTTTGGGCGAAACGCCGATGCAACTATCATGGACGCAGCGGCGTGGTAGGGGAAGAACGGCAAATCGAGGCCGGATGTATGCACGTGCGACGCCTTCCACCGGGCGTATAATGGGCGGGCCAATTGCGGCGGCGGGGGTGGGCCCAGCGGTGGAGTACGCGGCCCTGAGCGACGAAACCCTCGCCACCAGCTTCGTCGCCGGTGATCAAGCGGCGTTTGAAGCGCTTGTCACCCGCTATGCTCGACCGCTCTACAACTTCGCGTTTCGCTTTGTCGGCAATGGCGATGACGCCAACGATGTCGCCCAGTCCACCTTTCTTCAGGCTTATACCCACCTCGCGCGCGTCCGGCTCGATCAGGCGCTCAAGCCCTGGCTGTTTCAGGTTGCCCGAAACAAGGCGATCGATGTCCTTCGCGCGCGGCGGCAGGTAGTCTTTTCACAACTCGAGCGCGACGAGGAAGACCTGTCTCCGATCGAACAGATCCCCGACCGCGAGCCGCTCCCCGAGGATCTGACCGAACGCGCTGACCTGCAACGGATCTTGGCCGAGGCGATTGGCGGTCTTGCGCCAAAATATCGCGAGGTGGTTGCGCTGCGCTACACCGATCTCACCTTCAAAGAAATGGAGGCGACGGCCTGCCGACCGTCAAGACCCTGTTTCCAACGAGCTAAAGTGCGACACCGCGCCGCGCTCGGTGAACTTGCCGACTGAAACCGAAACGCCTCAACCGCGTGCTGACAGAAGGCCAGGAAGGTCTTGGATGACCCGCGAGAGCATGGACGAACTCGATTTGCTCTACAACCGCCTCGAACCGGCTGATCTTCCGCCGGGCTTCGTCGCCTCGGTGATGGCGAAAGTTGCCGAGGTGGATATGCCAGCGCATCGCGCTGCGTGCTGGTTGGTCGTCGGTACTCGCCGCGCTGGTGCTGACGCAGGCTGCCTTTAGCGTCAGGCGGGTGCTGGCGCTTGGCGCGTTTGATCAGAGATCCGCGGGACTGCTGTTCGACCTCGATCTGGCGCTCGCCGCGCCGACGGCCATGGCTTATCGCCGTCGGTGAGTTGATTGCCGCTGGTCGCCGCCATTAGCTGGTGAGGCAAAGTCGTGGTCGCCTTTGCGACCTACGCCATCCGCAGCCGGGGCAGTGCCGTCGGCCGCGGGTTGCCTAATGGGCGGTGACGCGCCAGCGGGTTTCTCTTCGGCCTCAAGCACCAGGTCGCGCCAGCAGTTTGTGGCGTCTTGATCGCCGGGGTCGGGATACTCGCTGGCTTTGCCTTTCGATCAATCACCAGTTCGGTGCCTACCATCGAGGCGAGCAACAGGATCGGATGAGCCGCCGATCCCCCAGCCGGCTGGGCCGCGCCAAGGGTCAACGCCGCCGAAGGAACGATTCTCCGTTTCGGCCGGGCGACGCGGGCGAGTGCTGTTCGTCCGGGACCGTGACCGGGTCTTTCAGGTTATTCCTGACCCCGCAGACGATCGTCAGCGCGTCCAGGGCCGAATCGTCCGGCCGGCGACCTTGCCCAGCGGGATCGGCGATCGGATCGTCATCGGGGCGCGTCAGCCAAACGGCAAAGCGCTCGGGATCCAGGTCGTCCCACAGGAGAACGAAGTCACCCGGTAACCGGCCGCGTATCGTGGCGCGCTATGCTAGAGCCACTTCCGCGCCGGAGTGACCGCCAGCAACGCGCTATCCCATGTCTTCCAGCCCTTCGACCTCGGCGGTCTCACGCTCAAGAACCGGATCTTCATTAGCGGCCATGCCGCCAACTTTGGCGAGAACACCTTGCCGACCGATCGCGACGCCGCCCATCACGCCAGCGCCAAGGTGGCGTCGGGCTGATTTTCACTGGTGGGATTCGCGTGCATCCGGCCAGCGTCGATCGAGCCCAGTGCATCGTCGCCTACGACGAGCGAGCGTTGCCGCGCTTTCGCGGATCGTCGACAGTGTCCACGAGCATGAATTCCGATCTTTGCCCAGATCCTACATACCGGTCGCCAGACGACGAACGTCCATCTGCGGATGCCCTCCTGGGCGCCGTCGCCTGCCCCCTGGTCGGCCACTGGCGCGATTCCTCACCAGATCACCGAGCGTGAAATGGATGAGGTGACCGACTACTTCGTCGCGTCGGCCGAGTTGTTGCGCGACGCCGGCTACGACGGCCTCGAGGTTCATTTCGGCCACGGCCACCTTCTTCACCAATTCCTCTCGCCCGCCGTCAACCAACGCACCGACGAGTATGGCGGGAGTGAGGAGAACCGCCTGCGCTTTCCTCTGGCGGTTCTTCGCGCGGTTCAGCGCGCCGTCGGCGACACGATGGTGGTTGGGATCCGGGTATCGGGCGACGAGTTGGTACCCGGCGGGTTGGGTCTGGCCGAAAGCGTCCGGCTGATCCAGCAGGTTCACCGGGCCGCGCCGGTCCGTTCGTCAACGTCTCGGTCTCGGCCTATGCCCTGCCAGAAGTATCGGCTTTCATGTTGCCGAGATGAACTATGGTCCGGCTCCCTTTCGCTATGTCGCCGAGGCGTTGCGCGAGGCGATCCCCGACGCGCCAATCTTCACCATCGTCGGTTCACCAGCGCGGCGGTCGCCGAGGGCGGCGCTTGAAGGTGGCGGTCGATCTGTAGTCCAGGATGACGCAGGCGCATATGGCCGACCCGCAGATCGTCGTCAAGACCTTGTCGGGCCGTGAGGACGAGATCCGCCCTTGCGTGTCTGCAACTTCTGCATCGGCCAACTCGCGGGCAGTTCGATAACCTGCATGATGAACCCGACGGTCGGCAAGGAGGCTGAATGGCCGGTCGAACCGCCAAAGACGAGCGACCCCAAGCGGGTGCTGGTGGTTGGCGGCGGCCCGGCCGGGCTCGAGGCGGCGCGGCTGGCTGGCGAGGTAGGCCATCAGGTTGCGCTCTGGGAAGCCGGCGAGGCGCTCGGCGGACAGCTTCGAGCAGGCAAGCGTGGCGCAGGCCGGTCTGACCTCGGTCTGGCTGTCGACTACTTCGAGCGCCAGTTGACGCGCCTTGGGGTCGACGTCCGTCTCTCTCATCAAGCGACGCCAGAGCGGGTCATCGACCACGGCGCGGATGTGGTGATCCTCGCACTGGGTTCGCGGCCAAGACGCTTCGAGGTTGATGGGTACGGGGTCGTGCCCTCGGCCACCGAGGTGCTCGACGGCCCGCTCGACGGCTACACCGGCCGGCGCGGGATCGTGATCGATCTCGTCGGAAGCTGGGCAAGCGCCTCGGTGGCCGAGACGCTCGCACGAGCCGGCGCTGCGGTGACGATTGTGTCGCCCGGCGATGTGCTGTTGTGGGATCTCAATATGTATAGCAAGGCGACCGCCGTTGATCGGCTGACCGGTTTGGGAGTGGCCGTCCGGATGTATCGCCGGGCGCTTCGGTATGACGCAGGCGCCCTCGTGATCGGTGACGTGCTTTCACCGCTCGAGGAGCGTCTGGAAGGGGTGGACTGGCTGGTCGCGATCACCGCCAACGAACCGAGTGATCTGCTTGTTCGTCAGATCGACGGGAAGGTCCGCCAGGTCTTGACGGTGGGAGACATGCGCGCCCCACGGTCGATGCTCGAGGCGATCTACGAGGGTCACGCTGCGGCGCGGGCGATCACATCCCCCCCGAGTCGTTTCCCTTGACCGTCACGGTGACGACGCCGCTGGCGCCGCTCGCGAACTTGAGCGTCAGCGGAAAACTCTCTCCGGCGCGCAGTTCGCGGTTGAGCCCGATCAGCATGATGTGATACCCGCCAGGTTTGAGTTCGACCGAGCCGTTGGCCGGAACCTCGATGGCGGTGACCGGAGCCATTCGCGCCACCCCACCCTCGGTCATCGTCTGGTGGATCTCCGCGGCCTTGGCAACGTCGCTGGAGACACTGACCAACTTGTCCGCTGCGCCGGTGTTGCGCAGGACGAAATAGACGCCGCCGTTCCCCCCGGCAGTGGCCGGGCGGCCCCAGGCCCCTTCGACGCGGATCTGGCCGACCTGACTGGCGGGCGAGGCGCAGGCCCCGAGCAGCAATCCAACGAGCGCGACCAACCCCAAGAACTGCTTCATCGTCACACTCCGACCACAGTTCGCAGGTCGCTTGCCATCTCGTCAGGGGTCATGTCCGGCCAGAACAGCATTCGAACCCGGCCTTGCCCATCGATCACGAGGGTGGCGGCCGTGTGGGCCATGGTGTACCCGCTCGCTTCGCTGCCCGGCTGCTTTTCGTAGACGACGTTGTAGGTCTTGGCGAGGTCGGCCAGTTCGGTTGGCGTGGGAACCAGGCCGATAAACGCCGGGTCGTATTGAGCAAGGTATCGCTTGATGACGTCGGCCGTGTCGCGATCGGGGTCGACGGTGACGAAGACGACCTGGAGATCTTGGCCGCCCTTGCCAAGCAGTTTCTTCGCTTGAGCGAGCTTGACGAGCGTGATCGGACAGACATCCGGGCAGAAGGTGTAGCCGAACGTCATCAGCACGGGTTTTCCGCGCAGACTGGCAAGCGAGACACTCTGGCCGTTGACGTCGCGCAAGGTGAAGTCGGCGGCCGGGGCCGGAGGTGTCAGAACCGAGGCGGTCACCGGTTTGGGCCGGGTCGCGATTGCGATCGCCATCCCGCCGCCAATGATCAGCGCCGCACCGAGTACGGACGCTACCAAGAAGAACACAAGTCGTTTCATCTCTGCCCTAGCCCTTAAGCGTTGCGAGATACGCGGCGATTGCGCTGGCCTCGACCGGAGTGAGCCGCACCGCCGGCATCTGGGTGGCTGGTTTCAAACTGGCCGGTTCGACCAGCCAGCGCGCGAGGTTCTCCGGCGTATTCGGTACCGTTCCGGCGATGCTGCTCTGCCGTCCGAAGCCAACGAGGCTCGGCCCAATCGATCCAAAAGGGGGATCAGCACCCGGTATGACGTGACACCCGGTACATCCCTTCTGAACGACGAGCCGCCGCCCTTCGGCGGTGAGATCCGACCCGCAACTGGTCAGGACGAACGCGAGCGCCAGCCAACCAACCATCCTTGCGGCGATCATCGTTTGATTGTAGACCGGTTCGGCAAGATGACGCCCGGATTCCATGAAGGCTCAGCCGGTCCAACATGCAATATATCACCAGTCGATGTGTTGTTGACGCCAGTTGTTGACGCCAGCGCGTACAAGCTCCGTCTCGTCGACGGATGATGAAGCCAATGTGGCCTTTACAGCCCGTGATCGACCGAGTATGATACGCGCGTTCCCGCGCCCCTCGGTGGTCACGCGCCCCTACCCTCAGAAGTCTTCGCGCGAGGAAGGCCGATGACACTGGCTCAGATGAGCGTTGCTCAGTGGCAGACCATGCAGCTGAACACGTGGATGCTGTTCCTGTTGGTCCTCCTCGGCGGCGCAGGCGCATTTTCCCTGGCGGCGGTGGTGATCGTCATTCCGTCGTTTCGGGCCACCCAGGCAATGGCCTACGACAAGAGTGCGGCACTGGCGCGGCTCTTTCCGCTTCGCCCGTTATTCCTGCTGAGTACCGTGGTGCTGTTGGGTGGAGCGGTCGTGACGTTGTACGCCTTCGCATCCACCTTTTATCCGGCGATCTTGCCCTTCTGGCCCCGCGTCTGGATCTGATGCGCCGGCCGGGGATGTCCCGGTCGAGCGGTGGGATATAATGGCGCGGTTCTTGCGGCGCCTCATTCCGGCGGATCCCCGCTCCGGTCCGGAAGCCAATACAACCTCGTTCGCCTTCGCGCGGGTCGCGGCGAGAGAGGATCGGTCCGAGCCCGAGCCTGTCCGGCAGGGTGGCGCCGCCCCTCGCTTTTCCGTGGGTTCCCGCCAGACAACCAGACGCGCGCGGTCAGCCGCTCGCACGGTGGAGCAAGCTGAATGAATCGGAGAACCGCGGTCCTCGGTACCCTCCTGATCGCCGTCCTGCTCGTGGTCGGCCTGGGCGTCGCCGGGTTGGCGTTCGCCGGTCAGATGGCCCCAGGGCCCGAGCAGCCGGTCAACTTCCCACATACCGTTCACGTCTCATCGCTCGGGCTGGAGTGCCAATTCTGCCATCGCGGCGTTGAAACCGACGCCGTTGCGACTATTCCGCCGGTCGAGCAGTGTCTGTTCTGCCACACCGTCGTTCGTACCGACTCGCCTGAGATTCAGAAACTGAGCAGCGCCTTCAAAACCAACACCCCGATCGATTGGGTGCGTGTTCACCGTCAGCCGGACCATATCGGCTTCGTCCACTGGGCGCATATCGCCAAGGGCTTCGAATGTGCAACCTGCCATGGCGATGTTACCGACCTCGATCAAATGCCGCTTGGACGGGTTCGCCAAGTGCGGGCGCTCGGAATGGGCGACTGCCTGAACTGCCATCGTGAGAACAACGCCCCGACCGACTGCTGGACCTGTCACAAGTAGGAGGAGCCCGATGGCGGCAAGTCGCCGTGATTTTCTCAAGATCGCCGGGGTCTCTTCCGCTGGGGCGGTGACCTTTGCCGGCTGCACCATTCCTGCCCGGGATATGCGCGTCGAAAGCCCGACCCGCATTCCGGAAGACCTCGTAACCGGACGAGACAACTACTACGCCACCGGCGGAACCCGCGGAAATGGCGTGATCGTTCGCGTCATGGAAGGGCGCGCCCACAAAGTTGAGGGCAACCCCGACCACCCGGTGAGTACGGGGAAGTCCACTGCCTGGGATCAGGCCCTCGTCCAACTGCTCTACCATCCCGACCGCTACCAGGGTCCGCTGCGGCTCAATGGCAGCCGTGGCGCGGGCACCTTTGCCCCCCTTGCCTGGAACGACGCGATTACTCAGGCGGTCGAGGCGGTTCGCGGAGCGACCGGCGGTCGGTTGGTCGTGATGACCCCGCCGCTCTCGGGTCCAACCTTTGCGGTGGTCGACGCCTTCGTCCGGGCGCTTGGCGGGTCACATCTGACTCTCGATCTGAACGACGACCCGGTCTATCGGGCCGCGGCTCAGCGCGTCTTTGGCGCCGACCTCGCTCCCGACTATGACTTCGCTCGGGCCAACAGCATTCTGTCGATCGGCGCCGACTGGCTCGGAACCTGGGGCAGCACGGTGCGTCAGGGAATTGGCTACGGCCAGTTCCGCCAGGGTAAGGCGACGCGTGGCTACCTGATCCACATCGACTCGCGCTTCTCGGCGACCGCCGCCAACGCCGACGAATATGTGCCGTGCCGGCCCGGTTCGGAGGGGATTGTCGCCCTTTCGATCGCCCAGGCGCTCGTCGCCGGCAACTTTGGCGATCGCGCCGCGTATCCGGGTGGAGGCGCGCAGGCGTTGGCAGCGTTCGCACCGGCCCAAACGGCTCAGGCCACCGGCATCCCGGCCGAGAGGATTACCGCAATCGCCCAACGGCTCGGCCAGAACGGACCGGCCATGGTGATTGGCGGCGGCTCGGCTGGCGCTCAGACCAACGGACTTTTCAACTTGACCCAGATCCTCAGCCTGAACGTGCTGCTTGGCGCGATCGGTACGCCCGGTGGCATCCGGCTCAATCCTGCGCCGCCGAACGTGCCCAATGTTCCGGCCTCATTCCGGCCTGGCGCCGGCACATTTACCAACTGGCAGGGCGAAATGATCCGCCTCCGCCAGGTTGGGAAGGATGCCGTCATCCTGGCCTACAACGTCAACCCGGTCTTTTCGCTGCCGCCGTCTCTTGGTGTCCGCGAGTTGCTCTTGAACGCCTCAAAGGTGATTAGCCTTTCCACCCTTCCCGACGAGACGAGCGAGTTGGCCGACCTCATTCTGCCATCGAACAGCGCGTTGGAGGAATGGGGCGTCGAGGTTCCGGAGGTTGGGCCGGGTTACCAAGTCGTTTCCTTCAAGCAACCGGTAGTCAACCGCGTATTCGATACCCGCCAGTTCGGCGATACCGTCCTCGACTTGATGCGGGCGATCGGTGGCGACGTCCAGCGCGCGGTGCCCTTCCCGACGGTTCGCGACGGGGCCCGCCTGTTTGCCCAGCCGCTGTTCTCGGCCGGCCGAGGTTCGGTCACGGCCGAGAACTTCGAACTGTTCTGGAATGGGGTTCTCCAGCGTGGCGGCTGGTGGTCGACGAACACCACCCAGCCGACGACGGCACGGCCAGTGTCATTCTCGACCTCGGCCGAGCCGGCGCGGTTCTCCGGCGACGACAGTTATCCGTTCTTTCTCCAACCATTTGTCGCCCCGACGCTCGGTTCACCCGAGGGGGCTCAACTGCCCTGGCTCCAGCAGACGCCGGACCCTGTGACGACGGTCGCCTGGGGAACCTGGGTGGAGATCAACGCCAAGGTCGCCGGCCAACTCGGGGTGCGCGAGGGTGATGTGGTGGTGGTCGAGAGTCCGAGTGGACGGATCGAGGCGCCGATTTACGTCAACTATGGCACTCCCGATTGGACGGTGGCGATCCCGGTTGGCAACGGCCATACCGGCGGGGGTCGCTGGGCAAAGGGGTACGGCGTGAACCCGATCATGCTCGTGGGCGATCTGACCGACCAGCAGACCGGCGCGCTGGCGTGGGCAGCAACCAAGGTGAAACTGACCAAGACCGGCCGACACGTACCGCTTGCCAAATTGGAGGGCTACGTACCGGCGATCCAGATGAGTCACGCCGAGGCGCTCAAGATCACCAATCAGGACAGCTAGGCGCACGAGCGCCGTGAGGGTCGACGATGGCGGAAAACAAGCGATGGGGCATGGTGGTCGACCTCGACCGCTGCACCGGCTGCCAGGCCTGCGTGGTGGCGTGTCAGGCGGAGAATAATATCCCGCTCAACACCCAGGACATCGTGCTCGAGAAGCGCTCAATTCAGTGGATCCGGATCGAACGGTACTGGTCGGGCACGACCGAAAACGACCCGTCGAAGGTCAAGGCGAACTACCTTCCGGTGATGTGCGTTCACTGTACCAACGCGCCCTGCGAATCGGTCTGCCCGGTCTACGCGGCCTACCACAACCAGGAAGGTTTGAACGTTCAGGTCTACAACCGCTGCGTTGGCACTCGCTATTGCGCCAACAACTGCCCCTACCATGCTCGCTACTTCAACTACTGGGAGCGTGAATGGCCCGAACCGCTCAACTCCCAACTCAATCCGGATGTGACGGTGCGCTCCAAGGGCATCATGGAAAAGTGCACCTTCTGCGTCCAGCGCATCCGGCGCGCGGAGCGCCGCGCCAAGTTCGAGGGGCGGCAGGCGCGCGACCAGGAGTTCACCACCGCCTGTGCCCAGGTCTGTCCGACTAACGCGATCGTGTTCGGCAATCTGGCCGATACCTCAAGCCTCGTCTATCAATTGTCCCAGGACAAGCGCCACTATCGGCTCCTCGAGCACCTCGGAACCGATCCGGGTGTGGTCACGCTCAAAAAGGTGGATCCGAACTTCCACGGCGAGGAGAGCGGCCACTGATGCGCCACGCCGTCGTTTTGCGCTTCTTGTTCCCGATGCCATGCGAGCGATCGATCGGGCGGGCCAGGTGGTTCGGCGTGACCGGCTCGCGAGGGGAAGCCTGATGTCTGCTGATATGTACCATGCCGAAGCGGCTCACGGGCCGGATATCCCCGAGTACACCAGCAAGTCGTTGACCGACGACATGGTGCGCCGGTACCAGAACCCCGCACCGACGTTGCGCACCTGGACCTTGATCACCGGCGTCCTGTTGCTCATCGGGATCGTCGGGCTCGTGCTCAAGGTGGTGTTCGCCACGCCTTCGACCGGCTGGGGTTGGGCTGCCGCGACCTTCGCGTTCATCTTCTGCACTGCCGTGTCTGCGCCGATGTCGGCGGTCGCCACTCGGCT
This sequence comes from Dehalococcoidia bacterium, assembly GCA_046328265.1. GTDB lineage: Bacteria > Chloroflexota > Dehalococcoidia > SpSt-223 > SpSt-223 > JANWZD01. Next base: position 322,036 of record JAXLWW010000002.1, on the reverse strand, counting down.
GGCCAAGGGCGATTGGCGGCGGTCCTTCACGCGGCCGGCCGAGGCGTTCACTGCGGTGGCGGTCCTGGTCGTCCTGCTTTCGATCCCGTTGCTGATCGTCCTGCCGACCCGGTTGCCGGAGCAACGGACCGTCTGGTTCAACTGGCCAGGCTCGCCCTGGGTCTACGATTTTCTGGCGCTCTTGGGCCTGGCAGTGGTCGGTCTCGGGATGTTCGTCGTGTCGGCGGTCCCGGACTGGGCGGCACTCCGTGACCGCGGTATCGATGGCCCCTTTATTGGCCGGGCTGCTCGCTGGGCCGGTGCGCTCAAGCAGTGGCGGGTGACACGCTCGGCGCTCACCCCGCTTGGCGCGATGTACCTCGCGATGTACATCTTCAGTGGAATGCTGATTGCGACGGACTTCTCGATGGCGCTCGTTCCCGGCTGGATCGATGCGATTTACCCGGCGCAGTTCTCGATCTCCGGTCTGCAGGCCGGGATCGCCACGCTCATCATCGCCCTCGGCTTCTATCGCCGTTTCGGCTACTCCGAATACGTCCGGCTAGATCAGTTCTGGGGGCTTGCGAAACTGCTCCTCGCGTTCTCGCTGCTCTGGTTCTACTTCTGGTGGTCGGCCTTTATTCTGTTCTGGTATGGCCGTAAGCCGGCTGAGATCCAACTGCTCCAGTTGCTGATGTTCGGCCCCTATGGTATCCCGTTCCTGTTGGCATTCTTCGGCAACTTCGTGCTGCCGCTGCTGATCCTGATGTGGAACCCGATCCGCAAGAGCATCCGCGGCCCGATCGTGGTCGCCTGTATCGTGCTCTTTGGCAACTTCATGAACAACGTCCGCCTGTTCGTTGGCCCGTGGTCGTTGCCACAACACGGCGGCGAACTCGTCGAGGTGATGCCGGCCTTCCAATGGCCCGACCTGGCCGACATCTTGATCATTCCGGGCTTCATCGGTGGCGCCGTCTTCTTCTATCTGGTGGCGCTGCGGGTTGTTCCGCGGTTGAACCTCTGGGAGATGAAAGAAGGGCTGCTCTACCGCGCCGTTCGCAAATATCTGCTCGGCCAAGTGGTCGTCGTCGGCAAGCCGGAGTAAGACGATGCAAGAACGCGTTACGCTCACCGACCGTCAAGTCAACGAGGAGTTGCTTCGCTCCATCTTCGTCACCCCGACGCGCTTCTGGGTTTCGGCGGCGATCCTCGCCCTGATCGCCTCCTTCATGGTCACGTCGTTCACCTTCATGGTGATCTTTGGGCTCGGCCTGACCGGCCTCAACCGGCCGAACTTCTGGGGCTTTCTGATCACCAACTTCGTCTTCTGGGTTGGCATCAGCCACGCCGGAACGATGATTTCGTCGATCCTCCGGCTTACCCAGGCCGAGTGGAAACGTCCGATCACCCGGGCCGCCGAAACGATGACGGTGTTCTCCCTGGCGACTGCCGCGCTCTTTCCGCTGATCCACACCGGTCGGCCCTGGCGCATCGCCTATTGGGTCTTCCCCTACGACTTCAACCACCAGATCTTTCCGAACCCGCGCTCTCCATTGGTTTGGGACCCGAGCGCGATCTTCACCTACCTCACCGGATCGGCGCTTTTCGTGCTGGTGGCGCTGATCCCGGATTTCGCGGCAATCCGCGACCGGACGACCGGCACTCGCAAGATGATCTACGGCACCCTGGCCATGGGTTGGCGTGGCACCCCGCGCCAATGGAGGATGCAGACCATCGTCGGTGTGTTGTTGTCGGCGCTCATCCTGCCGGTCTTCGTCTCGGTCCACTCGATCGTGTCTTGGGACTTCGCGGTGGCGTTGGTGCCGATCTGGCACGCGACGGTGTTCGCCCCCTATTTCGTTATCGGCGCCGTTCACTCAGGCGTGTCCGCCGTGCTCACGTTGATGGCGATCATGCGGAAGTTCTTTGGTTGGGGCAATCAGCTTCGACCTGAGCATTTCGACGCAATCGGTCGCCTGTTGATCGCGGTGGCCTGTGCCTGGCTCTACTTCTTCATGCTGGACGTGTTCTACGCGATTTATGCCGCCGAGCCGGCCGAGTTGACCGTGATGGAGTTGCGCTTCTTCACCTGGCCCTGGGGCTGGCTCTTCTGGGTGATTATCATCACCTCGTTCATCATCCCGATCCCGCTCTGGCTCAAGCGCAGCAACCGACGCAACATCACGTTGATGTTCTGGAGTTCGATCTTGGTGAACATCGGGATGTGGTCGGAGCGGTTCTGGCTGATCGTGCCTGGCCTCCAGCGTAAGGAAGAGTTTGTCTATATGTGGAACACCTACGAGCCCCAGTTAGTCGAGATCGGTCTGGTGGTCGGCTCGGTGGCACTCGTCGGGTTGTTCCTGCTCTTATTCTCGAAGGTCTGTCCACCGATCCCGTTGTGGGAGATTAAGGAAGGGCAGAAGTTTACCGCCGAGATCCCCTTGGGCCGGATGCGGGTGCCGGCGATCGTGAAGGAGTAGCAGCGATGGCTCAGATCCTCGGGCTGTTCAAGACCCCGGAACTGGCGGCCGACGCCGCCCAGGCGCTCAAGCAAGTCGGCTTCGACCCGCACCATGGTGACTACGACATCCTGACTGGATGTCCCTACCCAGAAGAGGTGTTCGGCGAGCATGTCGCACAGCACCATCTCTTCCTCTTCCCGATCATCGGCGCGATCTGTGGCTTTGTTGCCGGAATCCTGATCACCGGCGGCATGCAGTTGACCTACCCGATGATCACCGGCGGCAAGCCGATCCTGTCGCTCCCGCCGATGGTGATCATCACCTACGAAGGCACGATGCTCGGGGCGATCATCTTCACCATCCTTGGAACACTTTTTGAGTCGCGCCTGCCAAACTTGGTGGGCGGGGTGTACGACCCACGCATTACCACGGACGGACTGATCGGGGTGGTCGCCAATGGCTCGCCCGAGAAGGTCGGTCAGGCTGAATCGATTTTTCAATCCGTCGGCGCCGAGGACGTCGTCCGCGAGGCGGCCGCCGCCGGGCGAACCGCCTAAGGAGGACGCCGATGCGGCTCCGTCTTTCGTTTGCGAGCCTCGCGCTCGGCGCGGGTCTGCTCACCGCCGCCTGTACGCCGACCATCAACGTGCCACTCAACGGCAACGTCTGGCCGTTTGCCGGCGGGCAATATCCCTTCGACATCTTTCCCGAGATGCACTATCAGCAGACCTATCGCGCCCAGGAGCCACGCCGGCTCTATCCGCCGGACGGCAGCGTGCCCGTCACCGGCGCAAACTACCGGCCAACCGCCGCCGATGCGAGCCGGCTCAAAACCCGGCTCAGTCACCCAGAACACCGCGCCGGGATGCGCTCTACACGACCAACTGTCTGATCTGCCACGGTCCACAGGGCGCGGGCGATGGGCGGGCTGCGCCGTTTCTCACAGCCAGCCGAATGGTCGCAAGCCAGCCAATCTTAAGGACGCCGTCGTCGTCGCGCACTGATGGCAGCCTGTTCATCTTAGCCAGCGGTCTGAACTACAACCAGAGAGCGCTCAGACATGCCGCCTTCGCGTCTGATCACCGAGCAAGATCGGTGGCTGTTGGTAAATAAGATCCGCCGTCTCCAACGCGGTCAGTAGCCGCCCCGGCTGCTCCGCGCTGAGGCGCATCACGCCCAGAGGACTCCTTTCGCCTCCATCGTCGGCGAACGGTGTGGAATTGCTCTCGCCGCTACAGCGCGGCGCGGATCTTCTGCGCGACCCAGTCCAGTTCCTCCCGTGAGGGCTGGCTCCCAGGCTCGGTGCGGATGTGCAGCCCATCGTCTGGCAAGCGTGGGATCACGTGAATGTGACTGTGGAAGACCTCCTGTCCGGCGGTCGCGCCATTGGCGACGAAGAGGTTCGTTCCTTCGACCTTAATCCCACTGGAGCGCAGAGCTCGCTCGATGCGCAATACCACTCGCCAGAGCGCAACGCCAAGCTCGTCGTCGAGACCGCTGAGCTCGGCGATGTGAACCTTGGGAATGACCAGGGTATGGCCGGGATTGATCGGAGCGATATCCAGAAAGGCGAGAACCGCGTCGTTCTCGATGATCGGGCTGGCGGGGATCCTGCCAACGACGATCTGGCAGAAGACACAGTGATCCTTCATCCACGCTCCCTGGTGACGCAGCGCTCCTAGCCAGCTTCCCGGCTGACCCCAAGCACGCCTTTGACGGCCTCGAGCTTCCCAAGGACGCGGCTGAGTTGTTCGATCCCTGAGGTTTCCAGCTTCATCGAAATGGTCGCGGTTCCGTCCATGCTCGACTCGGTCTGCACCGCGTTCATGTTGATGCCCTCGGCAGCGATCACCGCGGTAACGTCGTTGAGCAGGCCGACCCGGTCCCAAGCGTCCAACCGAATGCGAACCGGGAACACCTGATCTTTGCCGAGCATCCAGTCGACCCGGACGATCCGCTCTGGCTCCGCCGGGTTGCGAACGTTTGGGCAGTCACCCCGGTGGACAGTGACACCGCGAAAGCGGGTGATGTAGCCGACGATGACGTCGCCCGGCACCGGCGAGCAGCATCTCGCCATCGTGGTCACCAGGTCGCCGACGCCCATCACCGCCACGGCGCCGATCGGCACGGCTCCGCTTCGCTTGGGGGTAAGCGGTAGAGTGATCGGCCGTGGCTCGGCGGTTGCCACCTTGACGGCTATCGTTCCGGGGTTTACCTCGCCGATACCGATGGCGACGAAGAAATCTTCGAGTTTGTCGTACTTGAACAGCTTGGCGATCTCGTCGAACGGCTTGTGGAGCGCGAGGCGCTTCAGTTCCTTTTCGAGGAGTTCACGACCGCGGTCGAGGTTCTCAGCGCGCTCCTGACGGCGAAACCATTGACGGATCTTTTCGCGGGCGTGAGAGGTCTTGACGTAGCCCAGGTTCGGGTTCAGCCAGTCGCGGCTCGGGCTGCGTCCGCTCTTGGGGGCGATGATTTCGATGATGTCGCCGTTCTTGAGCGCTGTGTTGAGCGAAACCAGTCGGCCGTTCACCTTCGCACCGACACACCGGTGGCCGAGATCGGTGTGGATCCGATAGGCAAAGTCGAGCGGCGTCGCGCCGGCCGGCAGGTCCTTGATCTCACCGCGTGGAGTGTAGACAAACACCTGATCGCGAAAGAGGTCGGTCTTGACCGAATCGACGAACTCCTGAGCGCCGCGCACTTCCTTCTGCCACTCAAGCAACTGGCGGAGCCAGGCGATTCGTTCCTCGAACTGAATATCCGCCTTGCGCCCGCCTTCTTTGTAGCGCCAGTGGGCCGCGATGCCATACTCGGCGACATGGTGCATCTCGTGACTACGGATCTGGATCTCGATCCGCTGGCCATCAAGGGCGATCACGGCAGTGTGGAGCGACTGATACATCGATTGCTTTGGATTGGCGATATAGTCGTCGAACTGGCCCGGCACCGGATGCCAGAGACTATGGACAACACCAAGCGCGTGGTAACACTCCGGCATCGTCTCGACCAGAATGCGGATCGCCAGCAGGTCCGAGATATCGGCGAATTCCCGGCCAATCGTCTGGTAGGCGCGCATCTTCCGCGAGACGCTGTAAAGGTGCTTGGGACGGCCGGAAACCTCGGCGACGATCTTTGCCTCGTCGAGGGTGCGGCGCACCTCTCTGATTACCCGGCTGATGTACTGCTCGCCAGCGGCGCGACGTTGGGCGACAAGTTGGGCGATCTCGCGGTAGCGTTCCGGCTCGAGATAGGAGAAGGCGAGGTCTTCGAGTTCGGATTTGATCTGATAGATCCCCAACCGCCCGGCCAACGGCGCGAAGATCTCCATCGTCTCTTGGGCGATCGCTCGTTGACGCTCCGGCTTGAGCGCCGCAAGGGTGCGCATGTTGTGGAGGCGGTCGGCGAGTTTGATCAACACGACCCGCATGTCCTCCGCCATAGCGATCAGCATCTTGCGGAGGTTCTCGGCCTGAACGAGTTCGTCCCCGGCCTTGGTGGGATTACGACCGTCGTGCGCGAGTGAGGTGACCTTCGACAGTTTGGTGACGCCATCGACCAAGCTGGCCACTTCCGAGCCAAACCGCTTGTCGATCTCGGCGATCGGGACGCCGCAATCCTCGGGCACGTCGTGGAGAATTGCGGCGGCTATCGCGTCCTGGTCGAGCCGCAGGTCGGTGAGGATGAGGGCGGCGGCCACCGGATGGACAAGATACGGTTCACCGGTCTTACGAAGCTGACCGTCATGGGCGGCGGCGGCAAACTGGTAGGCAGACTCGATGACGCCGAGCGAGTCGGCCGGTAGGTATTGCAGCGCCCGGGTTCGCACTTGCTCAAACGACATCGGCCACCGCATCAGCACTAGAGGTCCGAACAATGGGCGCGTCGGGCTCGCCGGATTGGTCGAGCGGTCTAGGCGTTCGGCGCCTCACCCGTCCCGTTCGACGCCGAAGTGCTGCTGGCGGCTGTTGGGCTGGTCGGCGATGCCACGCTCGGGCGCTCCGGGGCGCTGGGCAGCGGCGCGGGCGTATCGTCGTCGCCACTCGATGCCTTGCGGAACTCGCGAATACCCTTACCGAAGCTGCCAAATACTTCTGGAAGCCTGCCGACCCCGAAGACGATCATGACGACCGCCAAGATAAGGATCAGCTCCGTCGGCCCGATCCGAAACGGCATAACGCTCCTCCCGTCTCTGTCCTCTGAAACCTATCACGCCTGCTCGTGACGCGCCAGCATTCGCGACTTGGCGAGCGGTCCTCTCCTTTCCACGTTCGGCGACGGGCGCGAGTTTCGTTCGAGAGTTGACCAGCCCCTCCGATCGCGAGGAGCGATGCAGCAGGCAAAGCCGTGGCGCGTTCGCTGCCGGCCGCGTCGCAAGGCGGGTACGATGGCCGGTTTCCAGTCATCCGAACGAGATCTCCACCGAGGCGACGGCTATCGTCGCCACCGCTGGACAGGTCCTTCGCTGGTTACGCCGCAGGAAACTTCGCCAACACCCTATCGGGTAGGACGCTTGTCGTCACCACGGTTGCGATCAGGACGCCAAATGATTGCGGGATTGCGCCTGCGCGCCACTCGCCTGAATCTGGTCGAGAGCGGCCTGCCCATCAGGGCTTTGTCATCGTCCGCCGGTGTCTTCGACCACCACATGGTCGTAGCGTCGGCGGATACTCGAGCCAAGTTTGCCGATATCCGCCCCGTAGACATGGATAGAGATTGTCACGGCGGTGTCGTGGTTGGCGACCTTGTGGATGTCGCCCGGTGGGGTCAACGCCACGACCGTACCGACGTGGGTTATCCCATTCCCTACCTTCTGGAGCATCATTCGGGCGTCGTCCAACCGGTAGCGTGTTTCGAACTCTTCGCCTTGATGAACGCCAACCACACACCACGACACGTGGTCGTGGATACAGGTTTCCTGACCCTCGAGCCAGACGAGCGAGACAATCGAAAAGGAGCCATCATCTTCGACATGGAGAACATGCTGACGGTAAGCGTTCGGGTCTGGCTCCTGCTGCTCGACCAGGAGGAGATCGGGGTTCCCGAGATGAGGCCCGAGGATATCGGCAACCCCTTCGGCCACGTCGCGAGGCGACTGGCGCTCGCGAACGATCGTCCGGATTTCCTCGACCAACTCGGCGAGAGCCGATGTGCGGGTCCGGGCAGAAGTCACTGCTTCCCCCCTAGCGCCCGTAGTTGGGCGCTTCTTTGGTGATCGAGATGTCGTGGGGATGGCTCTCGATCAGGCTGGCGTTGGTAATCCGGATGAAGGTGGCCTGCTGCAGGTCACCGATTGTGGCCGCGCCGACATAGCCCATTCCGGCACGCAAGCCACCAACGAGTTGATAGATCAAGTTCGAAAGCGGGCCCTTGTACGCGACCCGCGCCTCGACGCCCTCCGGTACCAGCTTGGAGAGTTCCTCGATCGCATCCTGGCGATAGCGGTCCTTGCTGAAGCCACGTGCCTTCATTGCACCGAGCGATCCCATTCCACGGTATTCCTTGTACCGCTCGCCCTGGAACAGAACGATCTCGCCTGGGCTTTCATCGACACCGGCGAGCAGGCCGCCGAGCATGACACTGTCGGCCCCGGCGGCGATCGCCTTGGCCAGGTCGCCCGAGAAGCGGATACCGCCGTCGGCGATCACCGGGACGCCGTAGTCGCGTGCGACCTCGGCACAATCATAGATCGCGGTCAGTTGTGGAACGCCGGCGCCGGCGACGATCCGGGTCGTACAGATCGACCCCGGTCCGACACCCACCTTGATCGCATCCACCCCGGCCCGAACCAGGTCGCGAGCGCCGTCAGAGGTTGCGACATTACCCGCCACCACGTCGATCGGGAACGTATCTTTGAGCCAGGCCACCATGTCGCGCACGGCATCGGCATGCCCGTGGGCGGTGTCTACCACCAGAATGTCGACCCCGGCGGCAACGAGTTCACGAGCGCGATCCTTGCTGTCGCCAACCACGCCCACAGCCGCTGCCACCCGCAACCGTCCATGCTCGTCTTTGGTGGCGTTCGGGTACATGATCTTCTTCTGGATGTCCTTGACCGTGATTAACCCGCGCAATCGGAACTCGTCGTCGACCACCGGCAGCTTTTCGATCCGATGACGATGGAGGATCTCCTTTGCTTGTTCGAGGGTCGTTCCGACCGGCACCGTGACGAGGTTTTCACGCGTCATGACGTTGCGGATGGGCTGATCGAAGTTCTCTTCGAAGCGTAGATCGCGGTTGGTCAGGATGCCGACCAGTTTGCCATGCTCGGTCACCGGCAGACCCGAGATGTGATAGCGCTCCATCAAACCAAGCGCGTCCGCCACGCTCATATCCGGATCGAGCGTCACCGGGTCGACAATCATTCCCGCCTCGGAACGCTTGACCTTGTCCACCTCCTCGACCTGGTCGCCGATCGAGAGGTTGCGATGGACGACGCCGATCCCGCCCTCGCGAGCGATAGCGATCGCGAGCCGCGACTCGGTGACGGTATCCATCGCCGCGGAAAGAAGCGGGATGGAAAGCGAGATCCGCCGAGTGAGCCGGGTCTCGGTCCGGACGTCCTTTGGCTCGATCGAGGACTTTGCCGGAAGCAGCAGCACGTCGTCGAAGGTGAGCCCTTCTCGGCCGAACTTGGCGTCGCGTGGGTCGTCGGTCGATCCGAGCGAACGCTGCGCCTCGGTGTAGGTCATAGTCGGCTCCTCCTTGGGATCACAAAGGCGCGTCGTGCTCTTCGACGCGCCTCTCTCGCCGCGGGCGGATCGCTCCCGCTCGGACCGTGCCCCTGGGCCGGCGGCCACCTCACGGCAGCAACCATCCCGTTTTCTGGATAGCACGAGACGCGGCGGCGACGTGGTGGGACATTGATCAAGTATAGATCGCGTCCACCCCGCTTGACTAGACGATGCATCAGAAGGAAACTTAGGGTCTGATGACCAGCCGGTCGTGGTGGCCCCATGTTGAACTGCGAACCTCCGCCTATTGGCGGGGGAAAGCCTGGCTCTTTCGGGTCGTCCCCGAGGCTACGCTCGAATTCGCCGACCGGATCGAGGTCTACGAATTGGAAAGCATCGAACTCGATGCCTTGGCCCGGCTTTCCTACCACGAGCGGATCGGCGCTCTTCTGCGTCGCCGGCCTGACCGCATCGACGAGAAACTCGCCGCGCCGTCGCCCGTCGGTCCGTCTGACGGCATCCTCTCCCGCTGGTAGTCGCGACCTCCCACTCTCGGGCTCGATCTTGGGTCACGAGCTTGGCCTACCAACGGGTGGCACGGACGCGCAGTGGATCTTGGATGCCCCGTCAGAAGATCGCGATTCCGACCGCTTCGACTCACGATGTCAGATCGCTGCCGCGACCGACCGATCCTTGTTCTCTGGCGGTGCAGCCCGCTCGTGGCGGTGACATCGATCGCTCCGGCGGCGAGACGGAAGGTTGGTGGGACTCCTAGACCAACGGTCGAGCCTCTGGCCGGTGGCTGCGACGGAACGCATAGAACGCCACTGCCGCCGTCGCAATCACGAAGAAGAACACCAAGATCGGCACGAGGATCGCCGCAATCGTCGTGACGACCGCCACGATATCTTCGGCGAAGCTGATGATTGGATTGCCCATACCGAGCGTTGATGCCGTGACCACCGGCCGCACGGTCGACTTCACGACGTGGACGCTCCCTGCCGAGAGCAGGCCCAACACCACGGCGATCACCGGGTGCAACTCGCCGAAAACGTTGCTCGCAGCGGCGAACAAAATCGCGCCGGACACTGGGCGGATGACGGTGTTGATCACATCGTTGATATGGTCGACGCCGGCAATCTTGTCGGCGAAGAACTCCACGAGGACCAGCACTCCCAGCACGCCCAGGACCCACTCGTTGGTAAGCCAGGTGAACGGCTCATTAAGCGTGAGCAGTTTCGTGAACCGGGCGGTAAGGCCGACGATCAGCAACGGCAGGTAGGCATTCAGTCCGGCCGGTGCACTGACGCCGAAGGCGGTCAAGAAACTGGTCAGCTCAGCCATTCTAGCCCCCTTGAAGTGAGCGGATCAGGTCGGGGTTCAGGAGGAAGACACCGATGTTCATCAAGCAGAGGAACAGCGCTCCGAGGGCGCCGAGAACGATGCCGGCCGTCGCCATGCCGCCGCCGGTCACCATGCCGCCCGAGCGATTGACCTGACCACGGGCGATGATGCCAGTGACAATCGCCACCAGAGACGGGATAAAAAAGAAGTTGCAGATGGTCAAGATCGCGAGGATGCCGAAGATCAACGATGCCAGCGCCATTCCCGATCGCCTGGGCATACCCACTCCTCCGGCCGACGCTCCTGTCGGCACATTTCCATAGGGTGCGTTGGATGCCGAGGCGCCAGACCCCGAAACGCCCGATGCCGCTGCGCCGGCTGGAGGTAGACCCGATGCCGCTGCCCCCATCGCGCTGGGCGGAGCAGCGGCAAATGCTGCGGTCGGGGCTTCCGGCTGGGCTGGCTCGGCGGGAGAGGCGACCAACCCGGGGTCGCTCGGCGGCGGAGGCGGCGACTCGACGGCCGGCCCCGGTCCGCTCGGCGGTGGTGATACCACTCCGGCTGGCACCTGCATCATGACGGTTCGTTCCATCGGCGGAGGTGTCGGCGGATCCGACGGGCTTGGCGGCTCCGCCGCTGCTCCACCTGCCGGAAGCGCTGCGCCGCAATTGAAGCAAAAGCGCCCAGTCTCGGCGTTCTCGCTCCCGCAGTTCGGGCACTTCATGCGCCAACCCCCTCACCTGTGCCGTCCTTCGACGCGCCACCAGGTTAACCGTCCTGATGCTTCGAAAGTTCCGGCTCGTCGCCGCCAGTCAGTATAGCGCCGTCATCGGCGCGACGAAATGAAAAGCAGTCGAGCGTGCAGCCAGCGCAGTGGATCAGTTTACAGGGTGTACCCGGCCGCCCGTGCGTCCTCGTAAAACATCCGCACCGTCTCGAGTGAATAGCTTGCCAAGTCCTTGCCGAACAGCGGCAACTTGGCCAGAAGGTCGGGGGTGACGGTAATGATCTGGCAGCCGATCTGATCGGCCTGGTAGACGTTGAGAACCTCGCGTGGGCTGGCCCAGATCAATTCAAGCGCGGGCTGTGGCCGTAAGAGTTCGACCGCTGCTTGCATGATCGGCAGCGGGTCACGGCCGGTATCGGCGATCCGGCCGGCAAAGACCGAGACGTAGCTTGACCGGCTGCCGGAGAGTGCATCGGCGACGCAACCTACTTGACCAAGGGTCGTCAGCGCGGTGACATTGAGTTTGACGCCGTCGCGCACCAGCCGGCGGATCAGCCCCACCGAAGACTCACCTTGGGTCGTGGTGACCGGGATCTTGACGTAGACCTGCTCGCCCCAGCCGGCGATCTCGTTGGCCTGGCGCTCCATCTCGTCGAAATCGTCGCTAAAGACCTCGAAGGAGATCGGCCGGTCGGGAATTGCGAGCAGCACATCTTTGGCGAAGGCGCGGTAGTCGGCGACGCCGGCCTTGCGCATCAGGGTCGGGTTGGTGGTAAATCCGGCGATCCACGGTTTGGCGGCGAGTGCCAGCATGCTCGCCTTTTCAGCGCCATCGGCGAAGATCTTGACCCGCAGCCCTTCGTGCATCACCTACCTCAGCATGTCCAGGATCCAGGGAACGGCTTCGAGCAGTGACCCGACGACCAGGTCGGGCGCGGGCGCGGAAGACGGTGCGACCTCAGCGTAGCGGTAGTCTACCAGGACCGTTCGCACGCCAGCCTGCCTGCCGGCGGCGATGTCCTTCCAACGGTCTCCCACCATCACCGAGCGCGAAAGGTCCAATCCACGCTCGCGGGCGGTCTCGACGATCAGCCCCGGCTTCGGCTTCCGACACGCACAGTCGTCGGCGTCGTCGTGCCAGCAGACCCGGATCTCGTCAATCGGCAGGATCTCGCAAAGTCTGGCATTGATCGCCTCGACGCGTTCGCGTCCAACCGTCCCGCGCGCCACATCCGGCTGATTGGTGACCACCACGATCGCCAGTCCGGCGGCTCGTAGCGTGGCGAGCGCCTCAGGTACGCCCAACAGCACGTTCAGGTCCTCGACGCTCGCTGGGGGGTACGGTCGACCATCGCGCACATTGGCGCGGTTGATCACTCCATCCCGGTCGAGGAAGGCGGCCGGCCTAGTCGTGGGCATAGCCGGATGCCCGGTAGACCTGGTCGACTACGGCAAGGGTCGCGCGTGCCTCGGTGAGGCCAGGGCAGGGCTGGCGTCCGAGGTGGACGTCCTCGAGAAACTCGGCCATCTCGATCTCCCATGACCGGTCGCCCATCGGATACTCCCAGATCGTCGTCTCAGGCGGACCCATCTGCGGCAGCATCTTGTAGAAGGCGAGCCGCTCGACGCCGTACGAGCCGCCCAACCCATCGACCTGGAGCTTGCCGTCCCGCCCGTACAGTTCGAACGAGAAGAGGTTCTTCCATTCGGTGCAGGAGACATGGAGGAAGGCCACCTGCCGGTGAGCGGTCTTGAGCGTCAGAAAGGCGTTGTCGTCCACCGGCATCGGCCAATAATAGGTGTGCGCGAAACCGTCGACTTCGGTGAAATCCCCGAGGAACCAGCGTGCCAGATCGATCAGGTGAACGCCCTGGTCGATCAACTCGCCGCCGCCAGAACGCGCGGGGTCGGCGCGCCATTCCCGGTCATAGCCCGGCCGTCCACCGTGGCCGTAACGCGCCCGGAGGAACATCAGGTCGCCAAGCTCACCACGATCGACAATCTCTCGCGCTTTCTGGAAGGCCGGATGGTAGCGATGGTTGAATCCGACCCGGACCAGCCGATCGCCTGCCGCGGCTTCGATTGCGGCAAGTTCGGCAAGCGAGCGCGCCGCCGGTTTCTCGATTAGGACGTGCTTGCCCGCCACCAACGCACCGACAGCGACCTCTGCCAACGATTCGTTGGTCGTCGCGACCACCACGAGATCGACGTCCGACCGCTCGACCGCACAACGCCAGTCGACGGTCGCGAGCGCTCCAGCCGGCGCAGCCATCGCCTCGGCTCGCTCGATCGCGATGTCGGCGCAGGCGCGGAGTTGTCCACCGGCCAGCGCCCCGGCGCGTTTCTTGCCGATCAGTCCGCAGCCGACGATTGCCACTCCCGGCATCCTAGTCACCCCAAGCCAGACCGCGATCACGCGGGACGATCCGGCGCAGCGTGTAGATGTCGGTGCCGTCAAGGTCGGCCCGATGGTCACCGAGGTCGGCCCAGGGGTCCCAGACCGCGCTGATCAGTTTGCCGGTAATGCCCTTGCTCGCCGGTGACGCCAGCCAGACCGCCAACGCCGCCGCCTGCTCGACCGACGCGCCGCCTTCGTCGCGCTGACGCAACGCCCGCCGATACTGCTCCTCGCCGACCCGGTCCGGCCCGGCCTCGATGATCTCGTCCAGCATCCCGGTGTTGATCGCGCCCGGCGCGATTGCGTTCACCGTGATGCCGTCGTCGCGCACTTCGAGTGCGAGTGTCTCGACAAAGCGAACGATCGCCGCCTTGGATGCGGCGTAGGCCGAGAGGTACGGCATTGGGTTGGTTGCTCCACCGCCGGAGAGTTGGACGATCGTCCCACCGCCGTTTTGCCGGAAGTGCGGCACGATCGCGCGCGCGGCCGAGACCGAACCAAACAGATTGACGCGCAACGCCTGCTCCCACTCGGCCCAGTCGACTGCTTCGATGCGCCCCTTGGGACCATAGATACCGGCGTTGTTGACCAGGGTGTCCACCCGGCCAAAGACGCCGATGGCGCGGCCGATCAGGGTATCGATTTCTTCCGGCACACCGACGTCGACGGCCGCCGTCTCGACCTGTTGGCCTTCCCCAAGGCGTGAGCGCAAGGTTTTCGCCGCCTCGTCGAGAGCGTCGCTGGCGCGAGCGGCGAGGACGACGCTTGCCCCTGCTGCGACAAACGCTTCGGCGATCGATCGGCCGATGCCTCGGCTCGCGCCGGTGATGATCGCTGTGCGTCCGGCCAACTCCCCGCTCATCGGCGCACCGTCAGGACTTCTGGGTTGGCGACAAGCCAGTCGAGCGTCCGAACGACCCCCTCGCGGATCGTCAGCTTGGGTTGCCAGCCGAGCGAGCGAATCTTGCTGGTCTCGAGGAAGATGAACGGGCTATCGCCGACCCAGCCACGCTCACCGCCGGTAAAGTCGATCGTTGGCGACAGACCGAGCCGATCGACGATCCAGCCAATCGAGTCGTTCACTTCGCAGTACTCGTCGGTGCCGAGGTTGAACACGTTGACCTGGGCAGTCGCCTTCTCGATTGCGCAGAGGATCGCGTCCAGGCAGTCCTGGACGTAGAGGTATGACTTGCGCTGTCGGCCATTGCCGAGCACTTCTAACCGGGTCGGATCGGCTTGTAGCTTGCGGTAGAAATCGTAGACATGACCGTGGGTATAGCGCTCACCAAGGATCGAGACGAAGCGAAAGATGTAGCCTTGAAAACCGAAGCCTTCGCAATAGGCCGAGATCAGCCCTTCGCCTGCGACCTTCGACGCGCCGTACAGCGACGTCTGGATCGGAAACGGCGCGTCTTCCGGCGTTGGGAAGACCGTCGCGTCCCCATAGACCGATCCGGTCGATGAAAAGGCGACCCGGCGAACTCCTGTTTCGCGCATTGCTTCCAGCACATTGAAGGTCGCGATCGTGTTCTGTTCGAGGTCCTTGGCGGGATGTTCCGTGCCGTGGCGAACATCGGCGTTTGCCGCGAGGTGGACCACCAGATCTATTCCTCGCATCGCCTCGCGCAGGCTGTCACGGTCGAGCAGGTCGCCGGTGATGAGCGTGCAGCGCGGCGATTGACTTGCTCCCAGCAGAAAGCGCCGGCGGCCGGTCGAGAAGTTGTCATAGACGACGACGTCCTGGTCCTCTTGCAGCAATCGGTCGACGAGATTGCTGCCGATGAAGCCCGCTCCGCCGGTGACCAACCACCTCACGACCCAGTCCCACGCAGAACAATGAGCGCTGTTTGAAAAATGATCTTCAGGTCGAGCCAAAGCGACCAGTTGTCGATATATTCGAGGTCCATCCGTACCCAATCATCGAAATTGCTGATGGAATTGCGGCCCCGCACCTGCCACAAGCAGGTGACGCCCGGGCGGATGCTCAATTTGCGCTTGTGCCAGAACTCGTAGCGCTCAAGTTCGTGCGGCCCCGCCGGGCGCGGACCAACCAAGCTCATGTGTCCCTGAACCACGCTCCACAACTGGGGCAGTTCGTTGATGTCCCACTTCCGTAGCCACTTCCCCAATGGGGTAACGCGCGGATCGTGCTTGATCTTGAACACGGGGCCGCTCATCTCGTTGAGAGCCGAGAGCTTCTCCTTCGCCTCGTCGCCGGCGGTCATCGTGGTGAACTTCCAACTGGTGAAACGGGCGCCGTTGTGACCCACGACGTTCCACGGGTAGAACACCGGCAACTTCGGCGTGGTGAGCTTGATCAGTATCGCGGTGATCAGAAAAACCGGCGACAACACGACCAGCAGCAACGTTGCGACGACGATGTCGAACATCCGCTTGAGGAAGAGATCCTCGGACTCGAATTTCGGTGGCTTGAGGATGACGGCCGGCAGATGTAATGGCTCGTTGTGGTAAACCAGTTGGAGCGAGAGACGCTCGTCGGTGGTGAGCGCCTCCGGCACGACCCAGAGGAGGACGCCGAGGAAGTCGCAGGCGCGGATCACCGGCCCGATCCAGTCGCCTCCTTCGGCGGGGTGCATCACGATGACCTGATGGGTCGGCTTCGAGATCAGGATGCTGTTGATATCCTCGACCCCGCCGAGGCAAGGGACGAGCCGACCGGCGGACACGAGGTCCGGTTGGTCCGGGTCGACCCGGAGATAGCCAAGCACGGCATGCTCGGCGGGAGAAGAACTCTCCGCCAGATAGCGCGTCAGCCAGGCCAAGCCGGACTGGCTGCCGATAAGCAAGACGCTCCGGGCGTAGTACCCCAACTCCTTGCGTCGTAGAAAGTAGGTCCGGAACACGAGCCGGTACCCAGCGAATGCGAGGGCCGACACGGTCGCGAACGTTGCCAGGAACAGCCGGTTGGAGTCGGTTGAGCGAAATGCGAGCAGCACCAGCGCAATAAAGCTGACGCCGAGCAGCGCGGCCACCGTCGAGCCGACAACGATCCGGGTGAACGACTGAACCAGGAGCGGGCGGTAGTTGCCGGTGACCGAAAGGGAGACGACCGCCGTCCCGGCGAAGATCGGCAGCATCCAGAGCAACTCGTCGACCGGTGGGAGGTACCAGGGGAAGGGCAAGGCGGTACGGAGGTTGCCCGGCACAAACTGCCCGAGAAGCGGGCCAACCATCGGGACGGCGACGTTGTAGACCCGACGTGCGAGGAGGTAGGCGATGGCAAATGCGGCCAACAACGTCCCGAGATCGAGCCCCCAGAAGACCCTGCGGGGGATCACAGAAGCCGCCTTGCTGCGCGGCCGCTCACGGCCCGGCGGCGATCACGCCACACCCGGCTATCCTCTCCGTACGCCCACGCGCTCGGCGCGGTTGGCCTCGAATCGTCTGGCGCGGTCCCCGTCGTCCGATAGCTTGCTCGGTCGTGGATCGCCCGAAGTATACCGAGCCAAGCCTGACCTGACGAGTCGACGAGCAGGAGTGGCCGATGCGTTGCGGGGTGGTCGGGTGGCTGCTACTCTTCGCTCACGTTTGATCGCGGCACGGGCCGCGCCGCTCGGCGGGAGCGATGGTGAGCGAACGAATAGCGAACTACCTCGCGGCGGGCGAAATGCTCCGGCGCAGTCTTGACCTCGCGGCGGTTGGCGCACTTGCCGAGGCGATCGCCGACGCCCGCGACCGCGGCGCAACCGTCTTCATCTGCGGCAACGGCGGCAGCGCGTCCACCGCCAGCCATTTCGCCACCGATCTTCAGAAGAACACCATTGCGCCCGGGCGGCCGCGCATTCGCGCCCTCTCACTCACCGACAATGGCAGCTTGATCACCGCCTGGGCGAACGATGCCGACTACAGCCGGGTATTTGCCGAGCAGGTTCTCACCTTCGGCCGGCCCGGCGACCTGCTTGTCGCGATAAGCGCCAGCGGCAACTCACCGAACTTGCTGGCCGCCGCTGAGGCCGCTCGCAGTCAGGGGATGACGGTCGTCGGCCTTACCGGGTTCAGCGGCGGAGCGCTGCGGGTTGGCGCAGATATCGTTGTCCACGTCCCGGTCGAATCGTACGAACTTGCCGAGGACGCCCATCTGCTGGTCTGCCATCTCGTTATGAGCCTTCTCAAGGCTGGTCGAACCGCGGTGGCGGTGGCCGCCGCCGAGCGGGTTGAGTTCGAACCACGGACCGGAGCGTCGGCATGATCGACGCTCATCGGGTCGGCGAGATTGGACGAACGGCTGCCATCCTGACCCGCAATCTGATCCTTGGTGGCAACCTGTCTGCTCTCCGCCTCGCTCGTCGGCCGGGAATGCTCGCGAGCTACGTGAGTGAAAACCTCTTTCTGTTTCGGACGCTGGCCGACCAACGACCCCTGCCGCAGCGGCCGGTGCTTGCCTCCTTCGATGCTCCAACGGCGGTCGATGTCCGGCTCGCCAACCAGCCCTCGGGGGCCTGGTTCCATGAGGTTGCATCCTACGCAATCGATATCGTCAGCCTCTGTTTGCTCGCTCGCATCCTCGAGCCGAAAGTGGTGTTCGAGATTGGAACACTCCGCGGGTACACCGCGCTGCATTTCGCCCTCAACACACCGGATGATGCCGACGTCTATACCCTCGATCTCCCCCGAGATCACCAGGGCCCGGTTCAACTTGCGACCACGATCCTCGATGCTCAGCACATCGGATCGTCGGTCCGAATGCGCAGCTACGACTTCGACGAGTATCCCGAGGCGGCGAAGATCCATTGCCTGTTCGGTGATAGCGCGACCTTCGACTATTCGCCCTTTCACAAACGGGTTGGCCTGTTCTTTATCGACGGCGCCCATTCCTACGAGTACGTGCGCTCAGACACGCTCAACGCGCTCCGGTGTTGTCATCCCGGCTCGGTGATCGCCTGGCACGATTTTGGCCGGGTTGGCGTCAATGGGGTTTCGCGATGGCTGGCACAGCTTGCGCGGAAGTACGACGTCGTCGCCACCCCCGGCGGCTCGCTCGCCTATCTCATTATCAAATAGCCCGTTCGAGAACGGTCACGTTCGCCTGGGATCCTGCCGGCCCGAGCACCAGGCCCTGGTCACGGTCTGAACGCTCGCCGGGGCACCGACGGGCGACTGACGCCCGATCCGCCCGGCGAGTTGCTGGGCTACCGGCCTTCGCGGATTGAGTAATAGATCGCCTCGGGGTGATGAATCACCAAAGCGGCGGTCGACTGCTCGGGTTCAAGTTGAAAGCCCTCGGTAAGCGAGACCGCGATCTCCTCGGTGGGAAGAATGCGGAACAGGGTCTGCTGTTCGGCGGTGTCCGGGCAGGCCGGGTAGCCCCAGCTATAGCGCCGGCCCGTTTCGTGCGTCAGCCCGAGTTCAGTCTGGATGCGCCGATGGGTCCATTCAGCAAGACCCTCCGCGATCTGAACGCTCAATCCGTAGATATAGAGCATGTCGCTATACTCGCCGCTGCGCTGAAGCTGGTTGACATACTCCGACGCCTGGCGACCGGATGTCACGATCTGGAGCGGAAGCACGTCGAAGCGGCCGCTCGCCACGTCATTCAGATAGTCCGCAAGGCAGAGGTGACGCTCATCAGGCTGGCGTGGGAAAGTGAAACGGCCGATCTCGTGCGAGCGATTGGCCGGGTCGTAGATGACGACCTGCTGACCGGCGGCCTGGACCGGGTAGTAGCCGTAGATCACGTCCGGTGAGATCCAGTTTTCGGTTTCGGCGCGGCGTTGCAGCCGGTCGAGCAACGGCCGAAACTCCTCGGTGATCAACCGGTCCCAGTCATCGCCCTTGGCCTTTGAGCCGCCCCAATGGAGCCGGAACAACGTGTTCAAGTCGAGCAATGGCCAGACCTCGGCCAGCGGCACGCCCCGGATTACCCGATGGCCCCAGAACGGTGGCTCCGGAGGCTGCTCGAGCGGGCGAACCGCCGAGCGCGGCAAGTCGGGCCGAAGCACCGAGGTGGTCGTGGTTGGGACGGTCGTCCCGGCGTGGCCGTCGGCAAGCGCCGCTTCGCGCTGGATCTGCTCGAGCAATGCCGGGCGCTTCTCGTCGTCGGTGAGTTGGTCCATCACGTCCAACCCCTCGAAGGCGTCCTTGCAATAGTAGACACCGGGGAGGTACGGCATCCCATTTTCGAGCGTCAGAATGCGCCGGCCAAATGCTCGGTTGATCGAAGCGCCGCCGATCAGCACCGGGATGTCAAGCCCGCGCCGGTGGAGTTCGTTGATGGTGGCTGGCATCTGCTTGGACGTCGAAACCAGCAACGCCGACAGACCGATCGCGTCCGCACCGACCTCGACCGCCCGGTCGATGATCGTGCTGACCGGCACCTGTTTGCCGAGGTTGTAAACGGTATAGCCGTTGTTTGTCAGGATCGTGTCGACCAGGTTCTTGCCGATGTCATGGACGTCGCCGTAGACCGTCGCGACGACGACCTTTCCCTTCGATGCGCCATCCGTCTTCTCGAGGAACTGCTCGAGGTGGGAGACCGATTTCTTCATCACCTCGGCCGACTGCAACACGAACGGCAGGATCAGTTCCCCCGCTCCAAACTTGTCGCCGACGTCTTTCATCGCCGGTAGGAGCACCTCGTTGAGCACCGCCACCGCCGAGCGCCGGGTGAGCGCTTCGTCGATGAGCGCCTCAATCCCCTCCTTTTTTCGGTGAAGGATTTGCCAATGGATCTTCTGTTCGGCGGTCATCCCTTCGGTGGGGTCGGTCGCCGGACCGGCCGAAACCGCCACGACGTTCTCGAAATGCTCGATAAATCGGGCGAGAGCGTCCGACCGGCGGTCGAAAATCAGGTCATCGGCCAGTCCGCGCTCCTCATCGCCGATCTCGGCATAGGGTGTCACTTCGGCGGGGTGCACCATCGCCAGGTCCAGGCCGTGCTGAACGGCGTGATACAGGAAGACGCTGTTGAGCACCGCCCGGGCCGACGCCTTGAGACCGAACGAAACATTCGAGACACCGAGGCTGGTATGGACGCCCGGAAGCGCGCTCTTGATCGCCCGGATGCCGTCGAGCGTGGCGAGCGCCGACTGACGAAATTCGTCCTCGCCGGTCGCAAGCGTGAAGGTAAGCGTATCGAAGATCAGCCACTCCGGAGGGACGCCGTACTCCTCGGTGACGATCTGGTGGATCCGTTGGGCGATCGCCAGCTTGCGTTCGGCGCTCTTGGCCATCCCCTCTTCGTCGATGGTGAGCGCGACGATGGCCGCGCCGTGCTCGACGACGAGGGGCATCACCGCGTCGATCCGCGCCCGGCCATTCTCGAGGTTGATCGAGTTGACGATCGCTCGTCCGGGGTAATGCTTGAGGGCGTCCTCGACCACGTTTGCCTCGGTGGTGTCGATCATCAGCGGGGCGTCGATCCCCATCTGGAGTTTGCGCACAGCCGCCACCATCTGTCGGTCCTCGTCGGCGCGCTCGGTGACCGCGACGCAAAGGTCGAGGGCGTGCGCCCCGCCCTCGACTTGTTCGCGGGCAATCGTCAGCAACCCGTCGTAATCGTCGGCCAAAACCATCCGCTTGACCCGACGGGAGCCCTGGGTATTGACCCGTTCTCCCACGATCAGCGGTTTTGGCTCTTGATCAAGCGGAACGGACTTAATCCCAGAAGAGACCGCCGCAAGTGGACGAGCACGCCGAGGCTTCGGCCGAATTCCCGCCGCAAGTTCCGCCAGCAGCTTGATATGCTCGGGCGTCGACCCGCAGCAGCCACCAATCGCGTTGATGCCGAAATCCTCGGCAAAGCTTTGCAAGGCCTCAGCCATCGGCGCCGGTTCCATCGGGTAGCAAGCGCGTCCATTGACGTTGATCGGCAGACCCGCGTTCGGGATCACCGAAATGGGCCGGCTCGAGAACTCGGCGAGGTAGCGGACCGGCTCGCGCATGTAGTCCGGACCGGTCGAGCAGTTCAGCCCAATGACATCGACCGGCAACGCTTCGAGCGTGGTGAGCGCTGCTCCGATATCGGTACCCAGCAGCATCCGTCCATTCGTGTCGAGGGTAACTTGGACCTGGATCGGTACCCAACGCCCGGATTCCTTGAAGTACCGCGTGATGCCGCTGACCGCTGCCTTCGCCTCGAGGATGTCCTGAACCGTCTCGATCAGCAGCAGGTCGCAGCCACCTTCGACGAGGGCCTGAGCCTGCTCGGCGAAGATATCGGCCAGTTCGTCGTAGGTGATCGCCGAGAGGCTCGGGTCGTCAGACGACGGTAGCATCCCGGTCGGTCCCATCGAACCGGCGACGAAGCGGGGCCGTTCCGGCGTCGAGAAATCGTCCGCTGCCCGGCGGGCGATCTGAGCCGCCCGGGCGTTCACCTCGTAGGTGCGGTCGCCCAGCCCGTACTCCGCCAACTTCAGCCGGCTACCGCCAAAGGTATTTGTCTCGAGGACGTCGGCTCCGGCCGCGAGGAATGAGCGATGGATCGAGTCGATGACATCTGGCCGGGTGATCGTCAGGTAGTCGTTCGCGCCTTCCAAACCGCCGAAATCATCCGCGGTCAGGTCGCGATCCTGGATCGACGTACCCATCGCGCCATCGAACACCACGACGCGCTCGGCGAGCGCATCGAGGTAGCGACTGGTTCTGGTTCGCGGGTGGGCGGACTGTGCAATCATGGCAACCCTTCGCAGAGCAGGAAGAAACAGCGGAATACTCTCAAATGATACCCGCCGATTGAGGAGCATTCCACGCGTCTCGCCCGTGTGCCGACGTACGGCTGCCTGAGGTCTGGTCTGGCGAGCCGCGATCTTCCTTGGCGACGTAGCTCGACCGATGGTGAGCGCTCGCGTCCTTCGCGGATCCCCACCGAGATGATGATGCCGGCCTGCTCGCCGGGCGGCGAACTCTGGACCGTGCAAAGCACTGGCGATATCGCCGTCGCGGATCTCGTCTGCACGCCATGATTGCGCTCGACCCGGCCGTCCGAGTGGTCGGATCGTTCATCGGTTCGAGCGCGTGCGCCTGGATATCCGACAACGCTGGCTCAAGGTTATCCGCTCGCGGTTGGTGGATCGTTTGTCCCTGGCTCTTGTTGGGACCGCGGCCCCCTTGACCTCGCCGAGCCCGCGTGCTAAATTTTGCTCCATGAGAGCAGAAATCGCGCCCGTCCTGGCTGAGCGGCTGACTGCGGCCATCGCGGTGGACGTCGTCGTCATTGGGTACCGTGCCGACGAGAGCGGTGAGCCACTCGAACGGGTGCGGGTGCTCTTGATCGGCGCGCCGGGAAGCTGGGAGTTGCCCGGGGCGCTCGTCCAGGTCGACGAAAGTTTCGACGCAACGGCCCGGCGAGCGCTTGTCCGCAAGGCCGGCTTTGACCCAGCGGGCTGGTATCTTGACCAGTTGGCGACCTTTGGAGCGGTCGACCGGGATAGCCGTGGCCGGGTCGTCTCGGTTGGCCACCTTTCGCTCGCCCGGCTCGACGACCTTCAGATCGTCGACGCCGAGGCAGCCGCCCGCGCCTGGTGGTGTCCACTCTCGCAGATCCCCTGGGAAGCGCTTCGCTGGGACCACCCCGAAATCTTGCGTACCGGGATAAACCGCCTGCGGTCGAAGTTACGCTACTCCTGGGTTGCCTTCGAGCTGCTCCCCAACCCGTTCGCCGTCTCGGACCTGCGAGATCTCTACGCGGCGTTCTACGGACCACGGGTCGGCAATCTGTCGACAAGCAACGTCCTCAAGGCATTTCGGCCGCTGCTGGAGAGTCAGCAGTTGGTACCGGCCGGCGAGGTAGCCCGGCTTGGCCGGCGTGGACGGCCGCCAGCGCGGTACCGCTTTCTGGGAGATCCAGCGGGCGCCCGCGACCGCGAGCTTCCCTGGTGAGGTAGGAATGAGTACGAGTGTCATCATCGTCGGTGGAGGAGCGGCCGGGATGACTGCCGCTTTGGCGGTCGCCGGAGCCGGTGGCCGGGCAACCCTCATCACCAGCGCGATTGGCGGTGGCTCGTCGCCCTGGGCCCAGGGAGGCATTGCCGCCGCGGTCGGGTCAGGAGATTCGCCGGAGTTGCACCTGCTCGACACCCTCGCAGCCGGCGGTGGCCTCGTCGACGAAGCAGCGGCGCGGCTGCTTGTCGAGGAGGCGCCCGCCCGGATCGCCGACTTGGTGGCGGCAGGCGTGCCATTCGACCGGGAAGTGGACGGTACGCTCTCGCTTGGACTGGAGGGCGGCCACCACCGGCGCAGGATCATCCATGCCGGTGGCGGCGCAACCGGTTGGCATATCGTTCAGACCCTCGCGCGGGTCGTTCGGTCGACGCCGGGGATCACCGTGCTGGAAGGGCCAACCGTCAAGGCGATCCGGCGGGCTGCCTCGGCCTTTGGAGTGCTGGTGGCCGGTCCGGGCGGCGAGACAGCGATCGATGGGCCGGTCGTGCTGGCGACCGGCGGCTGCGCCGGGCTGTATGGGCGCAGCACCAACCCCGAGACGGTTAACGGCGGAGGAATCGGGCTGGCCTGGCAGGCCGGCGCGGCGCTTGCTGATCTCGAGTTCGTTCAGTTTCATCCCACCGCGCTCGATCTGGCCACGCCCCGAAACGGTCAGAAAGTCCTGCTCCTCACCGAGGCGTTGCGTGGCGAAGGGGCGCAGTTGTTCGATTCGCGGGGTCGGCGCTTCATGGTCGAGGGTCCGCTCGCTCACCCCCTTGGCGAACTTGCCTCACGTGATATTGTCTCGCGGGCGATCCACCACAGCCGGTTGGACGGTCCGGTCTACCTGTCGTTGCGCGCGGCCGATCCCGACCGGATCCGTGGCCACTTCCCGAACCTGGTCGAGTTGCTCGTCCCGCTCGGACTGGACCTGGCGACCGACCTTCTCCCAGTCGCTCCTGCCGCACACTACCTCATGGGCGGCGTCTGGTCAGACCTCCATGGCGCGACAACGCTGCCGGGGCTCTATGTCGCTGGCGAGGTCGCCTGTACCGGCGTTCAAGGCGCGAACCGGCTCGCCTCGAACTCGCTGCTGGAATGTCTCGTCTTTGGCCGGCGGGCGGGACTGGCGGCGCTCGCGGGGCGAACTCCGACCGGATTCGACGACCAACTCGCCGCCGGTGGTGAGTTCTCTCAAGCCGACCCACCGATCCCGGCCGACGGGACCTCCGAGCCGGAAGACCTCGGCGGGTTGCTCGATCACCATCTGGGCGTCATCCGCGACGCCGCCGGGATCAGCGAAGCCTTGGCCCGCCTCCCCGAGACCGCCAACAGCCAGATTGCTCGGCGGATCGCCCTCGGAGCCTGGCTGCGGACCGAATCGCGCGGTGGTCATTTCCGCTCGGACCATCCCGAAACGAAGTCGGACTGGCGCGGGCGGATCATCCAACAGAGTGGCCGCGCTCCCCGGTTTGCGCCGATCCGGACAGCGGTTCCGGCGGGAGATCCTCGATGATCGACACCTACTTGCGCCCCTGCCGCATCGGAAGCGAGGTACCCGGCCTCGCCGAGCAGGTCCGCGCGGCGCTGGCTGAGGACATCGGACGCGGCGATGTCACCACCAGACTGACCGTAGCGGAGGAGACTCGCGCCGGTGCGCTGCTCATTCAGAAATCAGCGGGTGTGCTCGCCGGCGCGCCGGTCTTCGAGGCGGTCTTTGCGCTGCTGGACGGCGGGGTGGACATCGCCTGGCTGGCCGAGGAAGGAAGCGCGGGTGGCCGACGCGAAGTCGCGCGACTTTCGGGCAATGCCCGAACCCTGCTGACCGGCGAGCGCACCGCGCTCAACTATCTGCAACGGCTGTCGGGGATCGCGACGTTGGCGGCCCGAGCCGTCGAGATCGCCGCGCCCTATGAAGTGACGATCCTCGATACCCGCAAGACCACACCTGGGCTGCGTCTGGTCGAAAAGTACGCAACGCGAATTGGTGGGGCTCGGAACCATCGGATGGGTCTGGACGACGGCATCTTGATCAAGGACAACCATATCGCCGCGGCTGGCGGAATTACCGCGGCGATCGAGGCCGCGCGCAGCGGATCGCCGCCGGCGATGCTCGTCGAGATCGAGATCACCGACTACGACGAACTTGAGGAAGCGCTTGCCGGCGGCGCCGATATGATCTTGCTCGACAACTGGGACCCAGTCGACGTACGCCGTGCGGTCGAGATCTGCGACGAGGCCGACGTCTGGACCGAACTCTCGGGCGGTATCACGCTCGAGACTCTTGGTCAGTACGTCGCCGCCCGGCCGGACTTCATCTCGTTGGGCGCACTTACCCATTCGGCAACCGCCCTCGACTTTTCACTCGAATTCACTCTGGAGACAGTCTGATGGTCAGTCCATTCATACAGATCACCCCGCCCCCCGTCCGCGAGCGCGACGAGGACCTGATCGCCGAGATCGCGAAGCTTCGCAAAGAACGTAACGCCGTCATCATGGCGCACAACTACCAGATCGCCCCAATTCAGGACCTTGCCGACTTCGTCGGCGATTCGCTCGCCTTGGCGCGCGAAGCGACCCGCGTCGAGGCCGACGTGATCGTTCTGTGTGGCGTCTATTTCATGGCCGAGACGGCCAAGTTGCTCAACCCCCAGCGGACGGTGCTGATCCCCGACCAGAACGCCGGCTGTTCGCTTGCCGACTCGATCGATGCCGAGCAACTGCGAGCGTGGAAGACACAGCATCCCGGCTCGGTGGTCGTCAGTTACGTCAATACCACGGCGGCCGTCAAGGCTGAGACCGATATTTGCTGCACCTCGGGCAATGCCGAGCGGATCATTCGGTCGATCCCGGAGGAGCAGCCGATCTTGTTCTGCCCGGATATGTTTCTCGGTGACTATCTCAAGCGGATCTCCGGCCGCAAGAATATGGAGATCTGGGCCGGTGAATGCCACGTCCACGCCGGGATACGCCCCGAGGAGGTGCGCGAACTGCTCGAGAGGGAGCCAGACTCCGAACTCCTGATCCACCCGGAATGCGGCTGCACCAGTTCGCTGGTCTGGGCGCGTGGCGAGGGAATGCTGCCCGAGCAGACCTTCATGCTCTCAACCGATGGGATGATCCGCCACGCCCGAAACTCCGAGGCCAAGAACTTTCTCGTCGCCACCGAGACCGGGTTGCTTCATCGGCTGAAGCGGGAGAACCCGGCCAAGCGCTTTCTGCCGGCGGACCGCGCCGCCGAGTGTGTCTTCATGAAGATGATCACCTTGCCGAAACTGCGCGACTGTTTGCGCGACCTCCGGCCCGAGGTGATCATCCCCGAGGAAATCGCCGTCCGGGCGCGGCGCTCGATCGAGCGGATGCTGGCGGTCGGCTAGGAGGACCGATGAGCGATCGGGTCGAGATTGGGCTGTACCGAGACCAATTGGTGCGCTGGGTAGATACCATCGTCGGCTGCATGGACGGCCTGAGCGATGACGAGGTGAACTGGCGGCCAATCCCCACCGGCAACAGTCTGGCGATCGTGTCCAGCCACCTGCTTGGCAACTTGGCGCAGAACGTCGAGGCGCTCGGTGGCCCGGCCTATCAGCGCGACCGCGATGCCGAGTTTCGGGCGGTCGTTGGCGTGGCCGACCTCCAGGCGCGCTGGCAACATCTTCGCAGCCAGATCGAACAGACCCTGGCAGCATTGCCAGAGGGATCGCTCGACCGCTCCTTTGACCACCCGCAGCAGGGCAGCAAGACCGGCCGCGATCTGATCGTGGTGGCGATGACCCACGCGGCCGAACATGCCGGCGAGGCCGAGTTGACGCGCGATCTGATCAAAGACCGGCGCGGCTAGACCGCCGGTTGGGCCCGGAAGGAACGCTCGCCGGATCACGACCGAGCACACCGCAGGCAAGGTCTTGAAGATGCCCACCCCGCCGTGCTGGGCTTCGCTCCTCTACGCGCAAGGGGCGTTTGGTTTCAACGTCCTTCATCAGATGCAAACGCTCTGGCTGGTCTATTTCTTTGCCCCGCCCGCCGAAACCGGTCGGCCCGTCTATATTCCACTGGCGTTGCTGAGCGGCGTGCTGGCCATCGGCCGACTCATCGAGGCGTTCGACGACCTCGCAATCGGCCATTGGAGCGACGTCAGCCATTCGCGCTGGGGCCGGCGGTTGCCGTTCATCGTCGCCGGTGCGCCGTTTGTCGGCCTGCTCTTCGTCCTGCTCTGGATCCCGCCGCCACTCGAGGGTGGATTGCTCGCCCTCTACCTGTTTCTGCTCCTTCAGGCGTACTTCTTTGCCGCGACCGTCGTCCAGCAACCCTATGAGGCGGTGCTGGCCGAGATGAGCCACGAGTCGGCCACACGAGTACAGGTTTCGTCGTGGAAGGTTGGCTTCGGTGTGGCAGGCGCCGCGGTCGGCCTGGTTGGAAGCGGGGCGTTGATCGGCTGGGCGGGCTTTGGCAGTGCGGCATTGGTCTTCGCGGTTCTGGGTATCGCTAGCGTTCTGCTTACCGTGCTGGGCGTTCGGCGCCTGCCCCAGGCTCCACCACTTGATCGCCCGATCTCGCTGTTCACGGCACTGCGCCTGACCGCAACCAACCGTCAGTTTCTCATCTACGTCGCCAGCGCGGTCCTCTTCTTTCTCGGGCTGAATCTGCTGACGTTACTTCTCCCGTACTATGCCACAGTCATCCTCCGCCAGAGCGAAGGGCTGGTTTCGCTGCTGACCGCCGCCTTCACCGGCGTTGCGCTGGTCAGCCTGCCGTTGGTGGGCTGGCTGGCAAATCGGCGTTCGAAGGCGTTTGCGTTCAAGCTGGCGATGGCTGCGCTGGGGCTGTTGCTGCCAGGACTGTTCGTCGTGGGATCGCTGCCCTGGTTGGACCCAATCGTCCAGGGGTTGCTGTTCGTGGCGTTGCTCGGAGTACCGATGGCGGCGCTGTTTGTCCTGCCAAACCCGCTGATTGCCGATATCATCGACGACGATGCCCTGCGCACAGGGATGCGTCGCGAGGGGATCTACTTCGCCGCCGACGTAACGGTACGCAAAGTAGGCTTCGCCCTCTCGACCGCACTGTTCGGGCTGTTGCTCTCGGTGTTTGGCTTCTCGCCGGAGAACCCGCTCGGCATCCGACTGGTCGGGCCGGTCGCCGGCCTGGGAGTGCTGCTTGGCTTGGCGATTTTCGCCGCCGGCTACCGCCTACCGGACCGGATCGACCCGTCGAGGTAACCGAGCGTCCGAAAGAGAAAGCGGGCCAGCCGCCACAGCTCGCGTAGCCCGGACCCAGTGAGACCGGCACGCGGCTGGACGTGCTCGAAAAGATCGACCAAAGTCACCTCGGCGTTTGGCCGCGGACCGAGGGCGCGCAGCAACTTCAGCGACTCGAAGTAATGGACCATCCGATCCTGACGGTCGTGGAGGATGAACAGCCGCGCCCGAACCGCGCCGATCACCTCAGCCGGGCTGAGCGCCTCCAACGCTGCCCGTTCGGAC
The DNA here is from genome assembly GCA_046328265.1 of Dehalococcoidia bacterium. Classification (GTDB taxonomy): domain Bacteria; phylum Chloroflexota; class Dehalococcoidia; order SpSt-223; family SpSt-223; genus JANWZD01. The sequence goes on along the minus strand of JAXLWW010000002.1, from coordinate 293,093 downwards.
GGTGGCGCCGCTGCGAGGGTCGCCCGCGCCTCGTCGAGCGAGCGCGAGGGGAAGGCGCGCAAGAGCCCGCCGACGCGCAGGCTACTCAGGACTTGGAGCAGATGCTCATAGGCGCCAAGGCTCGGCCGCCAGGCGACCCGTCGCCGTTCGAACTCCGACGTCGCCGCCGCTGCTGCTGCCAGGTAGTCGAGCGCGTCGAAGAACCCCCCGAAAAAGACGACGGCCCGCACGTCAGCCGCGATCTGCTGGTCTGCTGCGGCGACCAGTGCGGTTGAGCCGCCGACCGAGAAGCCGACCAATGAGATCCTCGCCGGGTTGACGCCCCGGCTCTGGCGAAGGGTCTCGACGGTCGTGACGAAGGTGTCGGGGTGCTCCGCGCCGGGCCGCGCCCGATCCAAAGCGGTCAGGCGCGGCCAAACGACCACGAACCCGAGACGTGCCAGCGTGGTGGCAAAACGGCGGAGCACCGGCCGGTCGTGTGGCGCGGTCCGTACGCCCATCGCGATCACCAAGGCTGGCCGGGCGCCGCGATACGGCCAGACGGGCGTCCAGGCATCGTGAACGAGCGACCCCGCCAACGAGGAGGTGCGCCAATGGCGGTGGCTGGGGCGGCCGACGATCCAGTCGAGCGGCTTGAGTGGAAAAGGGAAGACGTTCGCAAGGAAGAGGATCACCTTCAGGATGGTTCTCCCTGCGGCCAGCGGTGAGGTCAGGGCGACGCGCTGCTTGCTCATCGGCCGATTCTGGCAGATCGGCGTGACTTCGAAGGTCGCCGGACGTGTCTAGAGCGGACAGTGCGGCGCATGCCGGCCGCCGACCGGCGGCGGTACTCTCTTGAATGGGGTCCGGCGCCGACGCGGGACGGCCGTCATCCAGCATCACCATCGCAGGCGGGCGCACGCAACACTGGACGACCAGCAGGACGGCAAAACCGGCTTCCATTGCGTCGTCGATGGTGTGGCGACCAGCATCGGAACTTGTCGCCCCGCTCTCGACCGTCCCGCCGATCGGGCAGGTCTTCACCACGCGCAACGCCGAAGATCTCAATCTCCTCAACGTGGGTAGATTCTTCGCTCTTGCCCGCGGTTGGCTGGTCTCCTTCCTCGTCAACCGGTCGGTTCCACCCGTTGTCCCCAACACGACCTGGCTCGCGTGCCAGGCTGTCCTCGTTGCCGGCGCCCTACGTTCCGACTAGGTCCGGTATCGTAGGAATATCTGATGACTGAGAGACGGCTGGTTGCGGGGGCTCTGATGTTCGGCGCCCAGAGGATCCCAACGGGGGTCGAGAACACCGGTCCAGCAATCGTTATGCCCACCGCGGTGCATCGAAGTTGGCGGCTCAATCGACACCTCCACGCTTCAGCCCGGGCTGGATCGACCGGATGCGACAGCCGAGATGTCAACTACTGGATCGGCGCTCTAGGTTTCGACCAATCCATTGCGGATGGCAAAGCGCACCAATTCAGCGGTCGAGTTGAGGCTAAGCTTTGCCAGCAAGTGTGAGCGGTGGGTCTGGACGGTGCTCGGACTGATGTAGAGGCGCTGGGCGATCTCGCGGTTGGATAGTCCATCGGCGATGCCGATAAGCACCTCGCGCTCGCGCACCGTCAGCAGCGAATAGCCACTCGACGGTCCCGGCTCAAGCTCGGTCTCGCGGGTGTGGTCGACCAACCGGCGCGCGAGACTCGGCTGCAAATAGGCGTCACCGGCGGCAACGGCCCGGACCGCACGCCGGAGGGTTTGCTGATCGGCGGACTTGAGCAAGTAGCCATTGGCGCCCGCTTTGATCGCCTCGAAGAAGAGATCGATGTCCTCGTAGAAGGTAAGCATCAGGATGCCGATACCTGGGAGGTCGGCGTGGATCAGCCGGGCGGATTCGAGCCCATCGAGGCGCGGCATCCGGACATCGAGCACCACCACCTGTGGCTGGAGTTCGTGAGCGAGACGTACGGCTCGGCGGCCATCGGCCGCTTCGCCGACAATCAAAATGTCGTCTGCCTCGTCGAGCAGACGGGCTATTCCTTCGCGAACGAGCGTCTGGTCATCGGCGACGAGGACGGTGATCGGGTCGGTCATGCTGGAGCGCAGGGGAGGTCAGCCCGCACCCGGCAACCGCCGCCCGGGCCATTGCCAAGCCTCAACTTTCCACCGACCATGGCGATCCGGTCACGCATCAATTGCAGTCCGACGCTGTCGAGGTGATCGTCCCGCAGACCGATCCCATCGTCCTCGATCTCGACACGCAGCCAACTGTCCGCCATCGACAAGCGTACGACCATCGAGCGAGCCCGCGAATGGCGGCCGACATTCACAACCGCCTCGCGCACCGTCTGAAATGCCGTCGAGGAAACCGTCGGCGAGAGGGTGCTCAAATCACCGGCGGTCTCGAAGGTCGTGACGACCCCGCGGTCGCTGAGGATCGTCGTCAGCATTCTGCGGATCTCGTCCACGAGGCGCGCACCCGTGGGCGCAGCCGATCCGGCGATGATGCGGCGCGTCACCGCCTCGAGTGAGGCAAGCAACACCGTGACCTTCTCGAACTGCTCGCGAGCATCGGGCGACACCGCCGGGCGCAGTTCGTCGATTGCCCAGCCAAGCTGGACGAGAAGCCCACCGACGTCGTCATGAATTTCGCCAACGATCTGCCGTTTTTGGGCGTCCAAAAGCTCGATTGCCATCGTGGACGGCGCAAGCATCCGCCCGGCAGAGAGAAGGTCCATGGGTTCCTCGACGTGGCCTGGCGATGTCCGGGGGAAGGCCGCGCCGTCTCTGGCCAATCCTATCACGTTTTGATTCGGCAACAACAAGGTATCGCGACGATCGAACCAGCGGTTGATGACGGAACGGCTCGATCGCCGGACTTAGGTACAATCCGAGTGATGAGCGAGAGCCCCGACATTCTTCCGCCGATCGATCTGCCCGAGCAGCCGGACCTGCGTGCCCTGCTCGATTCGGTCATCGCCAACGTCACTCGGCTCGCCGGCAGCGAGGCCGGGCTGGTTTCGATCTGGGACCCCGGACGCGGCCGCCTTCGTGCCACCTCCAGCTATGGTCTTGCTCCACCCGAGGAACAGCGAATCCAGCAGGCGCTCGATTCGCTGCTGCCAACGCTGCTGGACGAGGAAAACGATTTTGCCACGTTACGCGATGTTCTCCCACCGGATGGTGGCGAAAAGCTGCTGGCGCTGCCGCTCCGCTCGCACGGGCGGATGGTCGGACTGCTCTGCCTGTTCCCTCCGCCCGGGCGTCCGGCGCTTCCCGACGACAGCGGGGTCGTCGATGTCTTAAGCGATCACGTCGACGTTCTTCTGCGCAACGCACGGCTCCTCCAAAGCATCATCGAGGAGAAGCGTTGGCTGGAGGCGGTCGTCAACAGCACCGGCGAAGGGTTGCTGATCCTCGATGCCGACGGCCGAATTCTTGGGGCGAATCCGGCCTTTTACCGGATTACCGGTTTGTCGCCCGAGCAGGTCTCTGGCCGGATGATGACCGAGTTGTTCATGGTGCCGCCAGCGCCCGCGGATGAGCCGCTGATCGAGATAACGCTCCGACCCTCCGGCCGACGCGTCTTTGAGGCAAATCGGGCGATTATCGAGGGCGACGGCGGTGAGCCGATCGGTGGCGTCGTCTCGCTGCGAGACGTCACCGCCCGACGCGAGGCCGAAGACCTTCAAGCAACCTTCTTCTCGGTCATCTCCCACGAGCTAAAGACGCCGATCGCGGTGATTCGCGGCTATGCCGACCTCGTCGCCGATTCTCCCGATGGCCAGGATCCCGTTCAGCTACGCCGGCAGATGCGGGTGATTCAAGATGAGAGCGAACGGCTCAGTCGAATGGTCGAGAACCTTCTCGAAGCGACGCGCATCCAGAGCGGGGCACTTGAGTTGAACCCCGAGCCGATCGCGTTGGCTGCGCTGATCGGTCCGCTCGTTCGCCGACTGCGGCGGGTCGGGGGCGACCGGCGGATCGTGGTTCAAGCGCCGCCGGACCTTCCGCCGGTGCTGGGTGATGGGCAGCGGATCGAAGAGGTGTTGACCAACCTGATCGACAATGCGATCAAGTATTCGCCCGCTGGAGGCCGTATCACAATCAGCATCGTCCCAACTCCGGCGGAGATAGTGATTCGCGTGTCCGACCAGGGTGAAGGCGTGCCGGAGCACGAGCGTGGCCGGATCTTCGAGCGATTCTCGCGCCTCGATTCGCGCGTGGTTCGCAAGGCAAAGGGTGCGGGTCTCGGCCTGTTTATTTGCAAGGCGATTGTCGAAGCGCACGGCGGGCGGATCTGGGTTGAGGGCTCGGCCGAGGGAGGGGCGACTTTCGCGTTTAGCCTTCCGCGCGAATGGCCGGCAGCGCTCCCGCCGAGCGTCGGATTTGCTGGGTTACTCGCCCGGCCGGAGGACCGTCGTGACTGATCCCAAGAAACCTACCGAGACGATCCTCGTGGTCGACGACGAGCCGGCTCTGGTTGACTTGACCCGGGCGACCCTCGAGCGTGAAGGGTACGCTGTGATCGATGCTGCCGACGGCCTCGAAGCGGTCGGCAAAGTGCGCGACATCATCCCCGACCTCGTCCTGCTAGACGTGATGATGCCGGACATGGACGGGTTCGAGGCGCTCAAGTCGATCCGCGAAATGTCGACCGTTCCGGTGATTATGTTGACCGTCCAGGACAACGAGGCGAGCAAGGTGCGGGGCCTCGAGCTTGGTGCGGACGATTATGTTTCCAAGACCGCTGGTCGGCGCGAGTTGGTCAGCAGGATCCGGGCGGTGCTACGACGCGCTCGCCTTGCCCAGCCGCCAGCCCGGTCGGTCGTCACCATCGACGAAGACCTGACCGTCGATTTCGACCGCCGGGAGGTGATCGTCCGTGGCGAGGCGACCAAACTGCGGCCAACCGAATACAAGTTGCTCTATCACTTGATCCAGAATGCCGGGCGGCTTCTCACCCACGAACAACTGCTGACGAAGGTCTGGGGTCGGGAGTATCGCGACGATACCCAACTGCTTCGCCTGTATATCACCTACCTTCGCCAGAAAATCGAGCCGGAGCCTTCTAAGCCGAAGTACATTCTGAACGAACGCGGGCTTGGCTATCGGTTTGTCGAATTTGGTCCGAGCGCGTCGTGAGCCGCCCACGCCGGAGCACCATCCTCGGTCCCCGTCTGCGGGCGGTCGACGTGATCGCCGAAAAGGCAGCCGGTGGGCGGATTGCCGCGGGTGCGCTGCGTTGGCTGATCGATGGGTACGTCGCCGGCACGATCCCCGACTACCAGTTGAGCGCCTTTTTGATGGCGGTGCGCTGGCGTGGGATGACGGATGACGAAACGGCCGACCTGACCCTGGCGATGGCCGACAGCGGCGACCAACTCGACCTGGCCGACATCACGCCGCTGGTCGCCGACAAGCACAGCACCGGCGGCGTCGGCGACAAGACGACCCTGGTTGTCGCGCCATTGGTCGCCCACCTCGGGCTTCCGGTCGGAAAGATGAGCGGGCGCGGGCTTGGTCACACCGGCGGCACGCTCGACAAGTTGGAGAGCTTTCCGGGATTTCGGGTCGAATTGACGACCGTTGAATTTCGACGGCAACTTGGCCGAATTGGTATCGTGATTGCCGGTCAGTCCGCCGATCTCGCGCCGGCCGATGGGAAACTCTATGGCCTGCGCGACGTCACCGCCACGGTCGAGAGCATCCCGTTGATCGCCAGTTCGGTGATGTGCAAGAAGATTGCTGCCGGGGCGACGGTGATCGGATTGGATGTCAAGTGCGGGAGCGGCGCATTCATGAAGACGCCAGCCGATGCCAACCGTTTGGCCGAGTTGATGGTTCGGATTGGCGCCAAAGCCGGACGCCGTACCGTCGCGTCGGTGACTGCCATGGACCAGCCGCTCGGATCGGCGGTCGGCAACCTGCTGGAAGTGGAGGAGGCGATTGCCACTCTGCGCGGCGGCGGTCCGGCCGATTTGCGCACCCTAGCCATCGAGTTGGCGGTCGAACTGCTCGTTGCCGCCGGACACGCCACCGAAACGGCTGCCCGCGACCAAGCGGCTGCCGCTCTTGATACCGGCGCAGCGTTGGAGATGCTCGCCAGACTGGTCGAGGCACAGGGTGGATCGCCGACCTTTGTCGAACATCCCGAGCGCTTGGCGCACGCCCCGGTCGAGCAGCCGGTGTTTCCGTCCCGCGATGGCTTTGTCCGGTCGATCGAGGCCGACCAGGTGGGGTTGCTGGCGATGCGACTGGGAGCGGGGCGGGAGCGCAAGGAGGATCGGATCGACCATCGGGTGGGCATCCGCCTGCTGCGCAAGGTGGGAGACGAAGTGCGGCGTGGCGAGCCAATTGCGACAATTGCGGCGGCAACAGACAATGATGCCGCCGACGCTGCGCCGGCGCTGCTCTCGGCCTTTCGGTTCTCCGACCAGGCGCCCGCGCCACCCGACTTAATCCTCGGTCGCCACGGGATCGTACACTAAGCAGCGGAAGCACTCGCGCGTATCGGCCATCCTTCGGTCGCTGCTTCGGCGCCCGGAGACCACTGCGGTGGACAATTCGAGGTCCGCGCGACCGGAGGCAGGCGCTCGCATGGATTCGCTGATCGGCCAGTCACTTGGCCAGTATCAGGTTATCGAGTTGATCGGCAGGGGCGGCATGGCGACCGTCTACCGCGCGCTCCAGCCTGCTCTGGGACGGTCGGTCGCGGTCAAGGTGTTGCCGCCAATCCTCGCCGGTGATGAGACCTTCGTCGCGCGGTTTCGTCGGGAGGCGATGACCGTCGCCGGGTTGGCTCATCCGAACATCCTACCGGTCTACGACTTCGGCGTTTTCAACGGCTACCTCGCGATCGTGATGATGTTCGTGCTGGGCGGCACGCTGCGCGCTCGGCTGGGTGAGCCGATGCCGGCGGCGTCGGCCGTCCGAATCGCCGGCCAGGTCGCCGATGCGCTTGGCTACGCGCACGAGCGCGGCATTGTCCACCGGGACGTCAAGCCAAACAACATTCTGATGGCACGGCCGGACTGGGCGCTTTTGTCGGACTTTGGGATCGCCCAGTTGGCCGACCACCGGACGCTGACCCTGACCGGCGGCAAGATCGGCACCCCCGAATACATGAGCCCCGAGCAGGCGGCCGGCGAATCAGTCGATGTCCGGAGCGATATCTATTCCCTCGGCGTCGTCCTCTACGAGATGCTCAGCGGCCGGGTACCCTATCACGCGCCGACCACGCTCGCGACGTTGCAGCAGCATCTCCACGCCCCGCTCCCGCCGATCGTCCAGTATCGGCGAGACCTGCCACCTGGTCTCGTCGATGTGCTGAACCGGGCGTTGGCGAAATCGCCCAACGATCGATTTGGCTCGGCGGCTGAGTTTCATGCCGCGCTCGAGGCGTCGCTCGAACCTCTCTCGTACGCGCCACCTCCGTCGGAAGCGACGGTCGTCCGCCCGACCGGCCAGCAGATACCGGCGACCCCGCCGCCGAACCCCTACCCCGCGCCGAACCCCTACCCCGCGCCGAACCCCTACTCCGCGCCGAACCCCTACGTCCCGCCAGCGCCGAATCCCTACTCCGCGCAGCACCCGTATATCCAACCGGCGCCCGCGCCAATCCCGCACTATGTCCCGGAGGAGCGACGCTCGCTCGCGCCGATCGTGATCGGGATTGTTGCCGGGTTGGCGCTGTTGGTGGCAGTTTGCGGTGGGCTGGGACTGCTGGGCGCGACCGGCGCGCTCAACGGCTTGGTCTCTGGTGGCGCTACCGCCACGCCGACCCGAACGCCGGGTCCTCCGCCGACTGCTACGCCGGTGCCATCGGGCGGCACGCTGTACGTTGCGAACTTCGCCAACCCGACGCCTGGCTCCTGGGCGCTTGGCGATGGCACCCAGGCCGCCATCGAAGGCGGGAAGTTGATCGTCACCTCGGTCCAGGCAAACAAAGCCTATCGAGTCTGGCCCGAACAAGCTCCGCTCTTGCAGGACTTCGTGCTCGAAGCCGAGATCAGCAAACTGGCTGGTCCAAACAACTTCGGCTACGGTGTCGTCTTTCGCGACGATGGCAAGGGGTCGTACTTTTTCTTCTCGATCACCGGCAACGGGTCGTTCCGGTTGGAGAAGTGGCGTTCGGACCCTGGCGAATGGGTGACCTACGTCGACTGGACCCAATCCAACGTGATCAAAATGGGTGACGACAGCCCGAACGTGCTCCGGGTGATCGCCACCGGCAAGACGATTAAGCTGCTGATCAACGATCGGGCGGTCGGCTCGGCCGAGGACGATGCGCCAGTCACCGGAAACACCGGTGTCTTGGTCGGGACGACTGGTCTGCGGATCGCCGTGAACTCGTTCAAGCTGCTTCAGCCGTAACGAATCCGCCGATCGACGAGTCAACCTACCCGGACGGCGGTCCGATCGGGTCCTCACTGCCGCGGAGGGGGGGACCGTTGAGCCGGAGGCGGTTGCGGATGCTCCAGAATCGGTTCTATCCCGCGTGAGGACGAGACGGGTCGACCCCTGCCTGCGCGTGGTTGATTTCAGGTGGGGCCCCAGGTCCCGCAGGCGATTCCGCCAGCACGGAGCAACTCCACCAAACAGGAGTGGCGGTCGTGGTTCTCGCATCCAGCGAGAGCGGGCCCAGCGTGCAGCGCCGGATTCCTTCGACTTTCTGACCGGACCGTTCATCCGGCCCATGTCCATCCCGGCGGATTGCCATGCGTCGGAGCCGATTCCCTCACTCACCGCCGGACTGTTTGCCGAGGTTGGCTTGCCGCGGACGACCGAAGACCTAGTCAATCTGCTGACCTGCGCTCAAACACCGCCACCGTCTTCGGCAATTGGCTCGGTCAACCTGCGTTCCGGCAGGCTGTCTTGCGACGAGGTGTCCGTTCAACTACCGCCCGCCTGGCTCGTTCTCGGTCTGTTTTCGTCGCTCGGCGAGATTCTCGGAGGTTGCGATGCGGCCGGCTGTTGCCAAGCTCCAGATCGTCCCAAGGCTTTGGATCTACACAAACTTCGACTGCAACCTCCAATGCAGCTACTGCGTCGCGCGTTCCAGCCCACGCGCCGAGCGCCGTGGACTGGCGTACTTCGCCTTTACCCGCCTGGTCGATGAAGCAGCAGACTATGGTATTCGCGAGGTCTTTGTGACGGGAGGCGAGCCGTTTCTTCTCCCTGATATCGGCAAACGGCTCTCCTACGCCGCCGAACGGATCCCTACGACCGTCTTGACCAATGCGATGCTCTTTCGTGGTCAGAGGCTGGAGACGATGCGTGCGCTGGCTGTGCTGCCCAACTTGGTGTTTCAGGTCAGCCTCGATGGTCCCGACGCGGCAACGCATGACGCCTACCGGGGGTCGGGCGCCTGGATGAAGTCGGTGGAAGGCATCCGAACGTTGCTCGCCGCAGGAGCGGCAGTCGCAATCGGCAGCACCGAAACGCCGATCAATGTCTCGCGGTTGGACGAGCTACGTTGCTTCGTTGCATCACTTGGCATTCCCGAGGAACGCCACTTCATTCGTCCGCTCGCCAGGCGAGGGTTTGCGGTCGAGGGGATGGATCTCGGCGTCGCCGAACTCGTTCCGGAAATCACTGCAAGTCTCGACGGTATCTTCTGGCATCCGCTTGCCTGCGAGGATGACCTGCTGGTGACCCGTCGGCTCTTTCCACTCGCGGCGGCCATGGAGAAGTTGGAAGAGATGTATCGGTCGGTCCTCGCCGGTGGAGCACTCCCCCGACCGTTCCGCTGAGGCTAGCTTCAACGGTCTCCGTGAGGGACCCGGTCAACGTGAAGAACCCAGGTTGGAGGTGGCTATGCTCCGTGCGTACGTTCTGATCGAAGCCGACCAAACGAGGGTCCGAGAGATCCAGGAAACGCTGGCGGACCTCATCCTCGATGGATCGCGAATCGTCGCGATCGACGTGGTTGCTGGTCCCTATGATCTCATCGCAACGGTCGAAAGCCCGGATCTCGCCCAGTTGGGGCGCTGACTGAGCGAGGGGATTGCGGCCGCCGGTGGCGTCCGTCGGACGATGACTTGCCTGGTGATCGACGAATGAGTGTGAGCGATCGCCGCTCACGCCGACCGGGTTTACGACACCGCGCCATGGCGTGAGGACCGGCGATCCGGCACCCTGGCGAGGTCGGCGAACAAACGACGCTCGGGCGGAGCCGAACCGGCGTCGGATATGGTGAACCGGTTAGCTCGCCCCGTGGCATTTCTTGTACTTGCGGCCGCTGCCACAGGGACAGGGGTCATTGCGCCCGACTTTGCGCCCGGCGCCGGCGGCCACCGGCGTGGCCGTTCGTGCACCAGATCGGGCTGAGGCCGCAGCCCGAGCGGCCGTTCCGTTCGGCCGACCGTTTGGTTCCGCGTCCGGGGTACGATTTTCATGGACGTTGCGAACGGCGGGCGGGGGTGGTGGTTCCTGCATGAATCCGACGTGGTAGATCATCCCGACGGTGTCTCGTTCGATACTCGCCCGAAGCGTGTCGTACATCGAGAACGCTTCTTTCTTGTAGGCAACCAACGGGTCTGACTGGCCGTAGGCTCTCAACCCGATCCCCTCGCGGATGCCTTCCATCTGGGTCAGGTGCTGGGTCCAGTCGGTGTCGATCGCCCGAAGCAGCACCAGCCGCTCGAGCAGCCGCATGTTCTGTTCGCCAACTTCGGCCTCTTTCGTCTCATAGGCCTGATCGGCTGCCTCGAGGATCGTGTCGATCGCCTCGTCGGCGCTCATCTGGCTCAGCATCTCGGGAGTGATCTCGTCCGGGACCGGGAAAATCATCCGAAGCTGATTGAGGAGCGGTTCGAAATCGGTTTCTTCGTCGATAACGCCGCCGAGATATTGGCCAACCAGGCTTTCCAGGGAGCGATGGATCATCTCCTGGATGTTCGCCTTGAGGTCGGCGCCGGAGAGTATCTTGTTCCGTTCGCCGTAGATGATCTCACGTTGCTTGTTCATGACATCGTCGTACTGGACGACATGCTTGCGAATGTCGAAGTTGTACCCTTCGACCTTGGTCTGGGCGGTTTCGATCGACTTGCTCACCAAGCCATGCTCGATCGGCACATCCTCTTCCATGCCGGCCCATTCCATGATCTTCTTGACCCGGTCGCCGCCGAAACGGCGCATGATATCGTCCTCGAGCGAGACGAAGAATCGGGAAGAGCCGGGATCACCCTGGCGACCGGCGCGGCCGCGCAACTGGTTGTCGATCCGGCGCGCTTCGTGGCGCTCGGTCCCGACGATGTGCAGTCCGCCGGCTTCGACCACTTGGTCGCGTTGTCGTTCCCAGATCGCGGTCGCCTCATTGTGGGCGGCGGCGCGTTGGTCCTCGGTCGCCTCGTGCGGCTCGATATCTTGCTTGCGCAGGATCTGGTCGGTCATCTGTTCGACGTTGCCACCGAGGATGATGTCGGTGCCACGGCCGGCCATATTCGTCGCGATGGTGACCTGACCGGGCGCTCCTGCCTGAGCCACAATCAACGCCTCGCGCTCGTGGTATTTGGCGTTGAGGACGTTGTGGTCGATGCCTCGGCGCCCAAGCTGGGCGGAGAGATACTCGCTCTTCTCGATCGAGACCGTGCCGACCAGCACCGGCCGTCCCTTCTGATGCTCGCGAATGATTTCGTCGACCACCGCTGCGAATTTGGCGACCTCGTTCTTGTAGATTAGGTCGCCCGCATCGCCCCGGATCATCAATTTGTTGGTTGGCACCGGCACCACATCGAGGTTGTAGATCTTGTGGAACTCTTCTTGTTCGGTCAACGCGGTGCCGGTCATCCCGGACAGCTTTTCGTACATCCGGAAATAGTTCTGGAAGGTAATCGTCGCCAGCGTGACACTCTCACGTTGGATCTTGACGCCTTCTTTTGCCTCGACCGCCTGGTGCAGACCGTCCGACCAGCGACGGCCGAACATCAGCCGCCCGGTGAACTCGTCGACGATCACGACCTCATCGTCGCGCACCACGTAATCCCGATCCCGTTTGAAGATGACGAGGGCCTTCAGCGCGTTCTCGACGTGATGGGTGATCTCGAAGTTTGCCGGGTCGAAGAGGTTGTCGATCCGGAGGATACGCTCCACCCGTGAGATGCCCTGGTCGGTAAGCATGACCGAGCGGGTCTTTTCGTCGACGGTGTAGTCATCCTCGGCGACCAACCCGGAGACCGATCGGGCAAAGTGGTAATACTTCTCGGTTGGCTCCTCGGCCTGGCCGGAAATGATCAGCGGGGTGCGGGCCTCGTCGATGAGGATGTTGTCCACTTCATCGACGATCGCGAAATTCCAGCCGCGTTGTGAGCGCTGCGACAGGTCGACAACCATGTTGTCACGAAGGTAGTCGAAGCCGAACTCGTTGTTCGTACCATAGGTCAAGTCGGCGGCGTAGGCCTCCTGGCGGCTGATCGGCTGGAGGTAGAGAAAACGTGGGTCTCCTTCGGTCCAGTCAGGGTTGTAGAGAAACGAGGACTCATGCTGGATCGAGGCGATGGTCAAGCCAAGGCGGTGATAGACCGGCCCCATCCATTGGACATCGCGCTTGGCCAGGTAGTCATTCACGGTTACGACGTGGACCCCGTTCCCGGTCAAAGCATTCAGGTAGGCCGGAAGGGTGGCCACAAGAGTCTTGCCTTCGCCGGTACGCATCTCGGCGATCTTGCCCTCGTGCAACACCATCCCGCCGAGCAACTGAACGTCGAAGTGACGCAGTCCGATCGTCCGCTTGGATGCCTCGCGTACTGCAGCAAAGGCTTCTGGGAGTAGGTCGTCGAGGTCTTCGCCATCGGACAGGCGTTGGCGAAACTCATCGGTCTTGGCGCGCAGCGCGTCGTCGGTGAGTTGGGCGAACTCCGGCTCCAGCTTGGAGATTTCGTCGACCACCGGAAAGAGCCTCTTGATGATCTTGTCGGGCGAATCGTTGGACAGGAGTTTCGAGAGCCATTTGAACATGCTGAAATTCTACCAGTCTCTTGGAACAGGTGACTAGGAAACGGGCATCCAGTCGCCGTAGAGCGTGCGATAGAGTGCACCAACGCTCTCGCCCTCATGGATGCGGTGGATCGCCTCCGCAATGAGACGCGAAACGCCCAGCACCTTCACCTTTGAAAGTCGTTGAGTGATTGCCTGCTGCGGCAGGCTGTCAGTAACGATCAACTCGGTTATTGGCGACTCGGCGATCCGGTCGATTGCCATGCCGGAGAACAACCCGTGGGTTGCGGCAGCATAGACCCTGGTTGCACCGTGCTCGAGGCAGATCCGTGCCGCCGACGTGATCGACCCAGCGGTGTCGATCTCATCGTCGACCACCACCGCGACCATGCCGTCCACTTCGCCAATCAGATGGTCGGCCTCGGTCAAGTCGCTGTTGCCGAGGCGGGACTTGGCGACGAATGCGACCGGAGCGCTCAGCACCTGGGAGAAATTCTTGGCTCGCTTGGCAAAGCCGAGGTCGGTGGCAACGACCACCAGGTTGGGGATATGTCGACTGGTCAGATGATCGCAGATCAAGTGAAAGGCGGTCACCTCGTCGACCGGGACGGTAGCCGGGAAGAAACCCTGAATCTGACCCGCGTGCAGATCGAGGGTGAGGACGCGATTGACCCCAGCGGCAACCAGCAGATCGGCGATCAACCGGGCGGTAATCGGCACCCGGGGTTGGTCCTTCTTGTCGGTACGGGCGTAGGCGAAATAGGGCATCACCGCGGTTACTCGCCAGGCCGATGCCCGGCGAGCCGCCTCGATCATGATCAGCAGTTCCATGATCGCGTCGTTGACTGAACCGTTGGGCAACCCCGCTCCCGGTTGGACGATGAAGACATCCCGGTCGCGTACCATCTGCTCGTACTTGACAAAGGTCTGGCCATTGGTGAAGTCAAACAACTGCCGCTGGCCGAGGGGAATGCGGAGGTCCTGACAGATCGCCTCGGCGAGTCCGAGGTGCGCTCGCCCAGAGAAGACTGCGATCTCTCGGGACACTCGTGCTTCCTCCGGGCTTCAGGACCGGCAGGCTCTTGCCTTCAGGAAAAAGCAAAGGCCGCCACGCCGGCGTTGTCGACCCAGCCCTCATCCCAGAAGTATGATATCACGCAGGATTGTCAGACCGGCAGACGTTGGAGTGTCCAGATGACCGAGGAGCCAAAATCCCGGCCCAATCGCGTTTATTTCGACCGGAAGACCCGCAAATGGATCGCGGAAACCCCCGTCGGCCGCTGGGAGTACGACAGCGAAGATGCCGCTCTGCACGGACTGGCCCGACGCGTCGGTGGTATGAAATCACCACCGGCGGTCGATTATCAGCGGCGGCAGGGTACTCTCCTCTAAGGCCGGTCAGGCTACCGCTTCGCGTGCTGGCGGCCCAGGCGGTCGGCGTGATCGAACTGGACGCAAGCAGGTTGATCGCTTGGGATGGGTTCAACCAAAGCCGCAACTGCGCCGATCAGGCGAGGTTCGAAAAGTCCCAGGTGTAGAACTTCTCGGGCACCAGCCGCATGAGCTGCGGCGCGGGAAGCGAGCGGACATACTGATAGCCAGGGTTGTCCTCGGTGCCGTAGTAGCGCTGGATCAGAAATTGGCGATAGCGGATGTGAAAGTCGTCCTCGGGCAGCATCTCCATCCGGCCCCAGATGATGATCCCCTTGTACTCCTCTTCGCGTTGCCCCGAATCGACCGAGAGGCTGACCTGGTTGTTCTCGAGGATATTTCGGAAACTCTTGCGGGTCTTTTGCGTCCCGATGTAGATGCCGTGCTCGAAGACGACGTACCAGAGCGGCTTGATATGTGGCCGGCCCTGCTTGTCGGCGGTGCCAAGCCGGCCAAGCTTCTGGTCGCCAAGATAGCGCCACCAAACCGTCGGGATTTCAACGGCCATTGTTTCTCCTTGCCCTGTTCGTCGCATCATAGCCCAACACAAACGGCGGCGGTCCAACGGGACCGCCGCCGTCACTTCGATCGAGCGAAGCGTCAGGGCGAGGGGATGTAGATCGTCCAGGGGATGCTGCTCAGCTCGAACCACGAGAAGCCATAGAGGAACACGAAGAGCGCCAGGAAGGAAATGGTCAACACCAATGTGCCTGGCACTTCGAAACCGCCGTGGTGCGGCTCTTCGGGGTCGGGGGTGGCCGGCCCGAAGGCAACCGCCGAGACTTTACCAAGCGACGGGGTGTCGGTTCGCTTGCCGAGGAAGACCGTCAAGACGATCGGCAGGACGAACATCGCGCCACCGGTCACCGCGAGGATCGCCCCGATCCCCAGCACCCCGAGGAACAGGTTGACCTCCGGCAACGAGAGCATGTTGTAGCGCAGGCCCTCGGGAACCGCGGCAAAGCTGATATCCCAGTGGCGGCGCGGAACGCCCCAGTGGCCGGTCAAGCCCATTCCGAGCGCCCACAGCCCCATCCCAGCGCCGTAGACATAGGGCTGGGCCTTGGCCCAACTCCGAAGCATCAGTTCGCGCCGGAAGATCAACGGCACCAGATAGTAGGAGATCCCCATGAAGGCGATCGTCGTCCCGGCCACCACCGTCATGTGGAAGTGCGCCGGCACCGTCATCGTGTTGTGGGCGATCATGTTCAACTGCGGACCGCCGAGGATGACGCCACTGATACCGCCGATGATGCCGAACATCGCCAGGCTGATGATCAACGCGCTAAAGCCCGGCTCGCCCCAGGGGGCGTGGCGCAGCCAACTGAACAGCCCGTTGCGAAAGCCCTGGTCGCGCATCGCTCGTTCGACCGAGGCGGGGATGCTAAAGGCGTGGATCAGGCTGCCCATCACGGCCGCATACATGAAGTAGCTGACGTTGATGTTACGCACCCAGGTGTTGAATCCGGGGTCGACCTGCAGGTGATGCATCGATCCCAATTGGATGAAAAAGATGTAGAGGACGATCGCGAAGCGGCTGAGACCTTCGTTCAGCGGTTTCGCCCCGGTCGTCAACGTCGCCAGGCCGTACCAAATGCCGACCATCGCAGCGAGGTTGACTTGCTGGGCGCCATGGCCGAGGCCCCAATACAGCAGTCGGTAGGCGCCGGGGTCAACGTGCGGCACCATGCCGATCGACCAGAAGAAGACCGGGATCAACGCGGCTGCGCCGGAGAAAAGCGACCAGAGCGCCAACAGTGCTGCGGCCATCAGGGCAAAGGTAAACAGCGGAAGCGTCTTGACCAACCCGCGAAGCCGGGCGGCGACGACGTTGATGAAGAAATGGACGCAACCAAGGATCGCCCCGACCGCGAACACCAGAACAGAGGCGTAATAAAGGGGCGGGGC
This sequence comes from Dehalococcoidia bacterium, assembly GCA_046328265.1. Classification (GTDB taxonomy): domain Bacteria; phylum Chloroflexota; class Dehalococcoidia; order SpSt-223; family SpSt-223; genus JANWZD01. The sequence continues at coordinate 276,833 of JAXLWW010000002.1, read as the reverse complement.
GGCCAATGGCGGGTAGGACGTGAACATCACGACCGCTTCGCCGCTGATCATCAGCCAGAAGGAGATGATCGAGCCAATTAGCATCATCCCGTAGGCAATCCAGCCAAAGGCCGGCCAGACCATCTTCGAACTGAGTAAGACCGTGCTGGCGAAGATCAGCCCGGCGATCTCAAAGAAGATGATCCAAAAGATCAGCATCACCATGCCGTGCGCCGACAAGAACGCGTAGAAAAGGTCGGCAGGGAGAAGGTGAACCGCCTGCCAACGAGTAAGGGCAATCAGGAGGGCGAGGATCCCACCGACGGCCAGCCACACCACCGCCGTGACGGCATGGGCCATGATCTGCCGTTCGGCCGAGCGGTCCACCACCAGGCCGGTAACCTTACAGGTGCGAGCCAGAAATGAGACTGGCGCCGTCATCGTTGCCATCGCAAGTCCCCCTAATCCACCACGACGATTCGGCCTTCCATCAGATGGTGGCCGGGCCCACAGTACTCATTGCAGACGATCGGAAACACACCGCTCCGGTCGGGCCGAACCTCGATCTCGGTGATGTAGCCGGGCAGCACTTGGAAGTTGATGCTCTTGCCCGGCATCAGCAAGGAGAACCCGTGCTGAACGTCCCGACTGGAGATCAGGAGACGATAGCGCTCGCCCTTCTTGAGTTGAAGGACTGGCCGCCAGGCAAAGGTCTGCCCTTGGAGGAAGACATCGCTGTTGGGCGGCGGCGCAACTATCGGTACGCCGGCGAGATCGCCAACCCGGTTGGCGGTTGTCATCTGCTCGACCCGTGCTTGGAAGTCGGCCGGAGTGATCCGGTGGGAATTGATCCCGTTCTGTTGCCGGCCAACCATTGGCCAGACGAACGAAATCATCACAAACATCGACAAGCCCCAGATCACCGCCAGGCCTACCCAGAGCTTTTCGTCGCGGCCAAGCCGGGTCCACCACACACCTTCCGGCTGGGCGAAGGTGCTATACCGTGTCGTCATCGACTACTCCTTTACCGGTAATCGGTGGCGCTTATTCGATTAGGGTACGTAAATTGGAACGTCGCCGAGGCTCATCAGCCCCCAGATGATGTAGATAAACGTTGGGATGACCATACCGAACATGACCAGCAGGAAGATGTCGTCCATGAGGATCTGCTGCCACGGAATGCGACGGCCTGCCTCGGACGAGCCCTGCTCAGGACTGGCCATAGCGCTCCCCCTTTCCGATGGGGCGGCATCGTTGCCGCTCTCCAATTTCTGCAGATGCGTGACACGCATCGGCCGGCGCTCGCAGCGGGGAAGCCTGCGCCGGCCAACGGGCCGCAGTATATCCCATCGGCGATCCGGGGGGAAGTAGGCCGGAGACGCATCAACTGGCAAGAGTTGTCAGCGAGCCGGTTGGGTCTGTTCTCGCCGAGCGCGAAGATAGGGAACCGCGAGGATCGCGATCATCACCACCGCGAAGAACCCACCGCCACCAATCCACATGATGAGCCCGCCGAGACGCTGGTCTTCGAGGGCGGTGAGACCCCAGGGACTGGCCATCGACGCATAGTAGGGATAGAGCGGGTCGCCGGCGAGGGTGAGCGCTGCCCCGAGCAGGTCGCTTGCCATCCAGGTGGCGAACAGCACCAGCAACGCCGCCGACGCCGACAGCCGGTGTGAGCGCGGCACCGGGTCGATCAACACCCACCAGAACAGCAGCGCCGACACGAAGAACGATGCATGCTCCAATTCGTGAAGCAGCGGATCCTTGATTGCGGCCTCGTACAGCTTTGGCTCATGCCAGACGAGCAATGCGGCATTGAACAGGACGGTGACGACGATCGGGCTGACCAGCACCGCCAGAAACAGCCGGATCGGCGCCTGACCAACCGTCGCTCGGAGCAACGCCCGGCTTGTGCGTGGCGGCAATCCGCGCAAAAGGACCTGTACCGGTCGTCCCAGCAGCAGAAGCGGCGCGGCGACTTGGACCAGCAGCATGTGTTGAACCATGTGCGCGGAGAACGCCGCTCCATTGAAATGGCTCGGCGGCCCCATCAGCGCGATGGCGAGGCAGCCAAGGCCGGCGAAGAAGGAAACCGCCCACCAGACCGGCGGGCCCGTTCGCCCGGTACGTCGTGCCGCAGCAAACGCCAGCCAATACGCGATGGCGGCGCCCAGCAACAACACCGACAACAGCGGTTCGAGATGCCAGGCCGTCAGCCAGTCGTCGCCAGCCGGGCCACTATGGAGAAGGATAAAGGCCACTGTCGCCTCGTTGCGTAGGGCTGCCAACGGTATAGCGCCCGTGGCGTCTGCTGTGCAACCGCTGCTCGGGCGAAAGACGAGGCAACCGGCCCACCCATCGTGTGCGCCCGGCGGTGCGCCGTAATCCCCGGAGGAACCACGCCGCGTCGGGGAACTAGAGTTGGCTCTTGATCTTCGCGGCCAGTCGTCGCGTCATTCCAACCACTGCCGCGAGGTCGTCGACGGACGCCTCGCGGATCGCCTTGACCGAGCCGAAATGACGCAGCAACGCTTGCTTGCGACGTGGGCCGATGCCACGCACCTGGTCAAGCTCCGATTCAAAGGCGCCTCGACTTCGCACCTTGCGGTGATAGGCGATGGCGAAGCGGTGGGCTTCGTCGCGAATGCGTTGAACGAGATAGAGCGCCTGGGAGGTCGCTGGCAGCAGAACCGGGTCACTGACAGCCGGCTGAAAGATCGCCTCTTCTTCCTTGGCGAGCGCGGCGATTGGCAGGGCCTCCAGCCCGAGGTCGCGGAGCACCTCCGATGCTGCCGAGAGCTGGCCTTTGCCACCGTCGAGTAGGATCAGGTCGGGGACTGGGAAGTCGAAGCTCCCGTCCTTGGCGCCGTCGTCGGCCCGAGCCTCCGGCGCGGCGAGGTATTTCAGCCGGCGACGCAGGACCTCTTGCATCGCGGCGTAATCATTGCTGCCGCGCACGGTTTTGATCCGGAAACGCCGGTAATGCGCGTTCTTCGGCTTGCCGTCTTCGAAGACGACCATGCTCGCCACCATCGCAGAACCCTGGATCGTCGAGATGTCGTAGCACTCGATCCTCGTTGGCGAGGCCACGAGCCCCAGGGCGTCGGCCAACTGGTCGAGAGCCGCGCTGCTCCGGCTCTCATCGGCCAGCCACTTGGCGCGCAACTGCTCGAGAATCTGCTGGGCATTCTCGCCGACCAGATCGACCAGTTTCTTGGCGTCGCCCTGTTTTGGAACCTGGAGGCGCACTTTGTGGCCGCCGCGCTTGTCCTTCAACCAGGACTCGATCACCTGCTCTTCGTCGAGCGGGTTGGGCAACAAGATCTTTGGTGGCACCTCGGGCGCTTGGTCGTAGAACTGCTTGACGAAGCTGGCGACGATCTGCGAGCCGTCCTCCTCGCTCGTTCCTTGGAGAATGAAATGCTCGCGGCCGATCAGCCGCCCGTTTCGGACAAAGAACACCTGAACGCACGCCTCGCCGTTGTTGCGGGCAAATGCGATCACATCCTGGTCTTCGTTCTTGGCTGAGACGACCTTCTGGCGCTCGGCGACCTTTTCGACCGCGACGATTTGATCACGCAGGGCGGCGGCGCGCTCGAATTCGAGGGCCTCGGCCGCCGCGTCCATCTGGTCGCGTAGCCGGTGGACCACTTCGTCGTGCCGCCCTTCGAGAAACAGGACGACCTGAGTGATTACGTCACGATACCCCTGCGCGTCCACCGCACCGATACACGGTCCAAGGCAACGTTTGATGTGAAAGTCGAGGCAGGGCCGGGCATCGGTTCCGGTTATCACCCGGTCGCACGAACGATAGGGAAACAGTTTGTTGACGAGGTCGAGCGTGCGGCGCACCGACCCAACATCGGCATACGGCCCAAAATAGCGCGCTCCGTCGTTGAGCAGCCGGCGTGTGATCACGACCTTTGGGAAATCCTCGTTGGTCACCTTCAGGTAGGGATAGTTCTTGTCGTCCTTCATCACAACGTTGTAGCGAGGGCGGTGGCGCTTGATCAACGTACATTCGAGGATCAGCGCTTCCAGTTCGGTGTCGGTGACGATGAACTCGAAATCGGCGATTCGCTCGACCATCTTGCGCACTTTTGGTGTCTGACCAGATGGCGCGTGGAAGTACGAACGCAGGCGGTTGCGCAGGTTGATCGCCTTGCCCACGTAGATGATTTCGGCGTTGGCATCCCGCATCAAGTAGACGCCGGGACTGGTCGGAACGGCCTTCAACTGACCTTGGATACGTTCTGGAGCGACCACGGTCTGTCGATTATACCCGGTTGAGGCGACCGTACTCCGCGCGCGGGAGGACGGTATGCTACGCTCGCTGGCGCGAAACCGTCCAAGGAGCAGCACCGTGGCAGACCAGACCATCCGAAAGGGCTATGTCGACACGCCGAAGGGTCAGGTCCACTATCGGGCCGTTGGCGAGGGCGACCCGGTAATCCTGCTTCACATGTCGCCGTCGTCCTCGGCAATGTGGGAGGCAGTGCAACCTCGTCTCGCTGCTCGTGGCTACCGCACGGTCGCCCTCGACACGCCGGGCTACGGCGATTCGTTCCGGCCAGACCTGCCCCCGTCGCTCGACGACTATGCCGACCTGCTGCTTGAGGCCATCGACGGGCTTGGGATCGGTCGGTTCTATGTCTTTGGCCACCACACCGGAGGGATGATTGGCGCCGCCCTCGCGAACCGACGTCCGGACCGGGTGATCAGGTTCGCCGTCTGGGGTTGGACGCTGATGGACGAAGCGCGAAAAGAGGAACTGCGTCAGATGCCGCTCGCCACCTATGATGACCAAGGCTCGCAAGCGGTTGGCCGTTGGCGGGCGCGTGTGGCGGCGCTGGGCGACCATTGGACGCCCCAACTGGGTATCCGAGCGCAGATCGACGCGCTCAAGGCCGGCTGGATGCTGCCCTATGGCTTTTGGGCGGTGGGCGCAGCCGACCATCTCGCCCTCGCCCGTGGGATGACGATGCCGACGCTCGTGATGTCCGGCGAGCGTGACATGATCTTCGAGGATAGCCGGCAAGCCGTTGGACTGATGCCGCTGGGGCGATTTTACCACCTTGTGAACGGTGGCGTGAACGCTCCGGACGAGTCGCCTGACGAACTGGTCGAAACCGTCGATCGCTTTTTCCGCGAAGGCTAATCCTCGAGCAGGCCCCGACGAGTTCGGTCGTCTCTGTCACGGCGATTGGAGGCCAGGTCATCAAGCCGGCGGTGTCGTCCCGGTCGGGCGTCCGACGAGCCTCCTTGAGATCCCGTACGCCGTCCGTTGGGTGATCGCGAGCGGCGATGGGTGGTTGAGTACTCGTTGCCCGCCGGTCGTGAAATGTCGCGCTTTCACCTCGGTCGCGCTGCCGAGATCGAGTTTGGATCGATCTCCGGGTATGATTGAATCTGCGCCAACCTGTTCCGAACAAGACGGGCGGTCTGCCGGAGAAACCGGCGCTGCAGCGCATGACGGAGACCCGGTGAAGCAGTCCGCGCCTCAAGGTACCTCAGCAGCAGCCGATGCCTTTGACCGGCTGATCGACCGCTATGCTGCCGCTGGCCTGTTCGATTCGCCCGCTCGGACTCCGCTCGCGATGGCGCTGCTCGGGCCGGAGGCTGGCCGCCGGCTGGCGGCCGACGCTCTCGTGGTCGATGCGCTGGTTCGGAACGTGCTGGGTGGTCAGCCGGCTGGCCCGCCGCAAATCGCGGTGTTTGGTGGCAACAATGTTGGCAAAAGCAGCATCGCCAATCTGCTGATGGGCACCGAGCGGGCAACTGTTCATCACCTCGGCGCGGCAACCCGTCACGCCCACGCTTTCCTCCCGCCCGGAATGTCAGCCGGGGCTCTCTTCGAGGAGCGGCCGCTCGCCTTTCAGCGCTTTCGGATCGTTCCGGCGGGAGAGCTCCGGCCAGACCATCCGGACGAGTTTGCGGTTTCTCTCGCTTCAGCCGACACAGCGGCGGCCACTGACGCGGTCGTCTGGGACGTGCCCGATTGCGACTCGGTCCACGCTCCACGCTACCTCGCCGCAGTAGTCGAAGCCGCGACTGTCGTCGACGCTGTGGTTGCAGTGACCACTCAAGAGAAGTACGCGGTCGAGGGGATTTTGCAATTGCTGGCGACCCTGATGGCGGCAGGCGTGCCGGCGGTCGGTGTGCTCAACAAGGCGCTTCCCGCTCATCAGGACGAGTTGACCCGTCACGCCGCGGAGCAACTCGCGATTGTCGCTGACCGGCTGGACCTTGAGATACCCCCAATCGAGATGTTCGCGCTGCCCTATGGAGACTTGTCGCTCGGCGTTGGTGATCGGGAAACCGCCGAAACGGTCGCTCGGTTGCGCTCGACAGCGTTGGCGGCGGCGCGCACGATCGGTGACCGCCGGACTGCGGCGGCGTGCTTCATCGACTGCCGGTTGCCGTCGGTTCTCGAACCGGCGCGGCGCGAAGTCGAGACGCGCGCTCAATGGACCGCCGCGATCACGGCGGCGGAAGAACAATTCGTCGCCGCCTTCGAGCAGCACTATCTCAATGACCCGGCGCGCTTCGATGCTTTTCACTTGCTGGGGTTACGGCTGCTCGAATTGCTCAACCCGCCGGTGCCCGGGCTACAGGAGGCAATCCGCTTTGTTCGGAGAGCGCTGAGCCTGCCCGCCCAGGCCGTCATTCTGGTTGGCAAGGTGCTCTGGCGGCTGATCGGCGGTGACCGTGAGAAGGAGCAACGCGCCAAGGTGCCGCCAGTGCTCGCCACCTCGGCCGAGGCGAACGCCGCGGTGATTCGCGAATTGCGCCGCCTGATCCGCGCCGAAGTGCGCCAGGGGCGTCATCATCCGTTCTGGGATGCGCTGGACGCAGCATCCGACGACGAGTCCGAGCGGTTGCGGCTCGAGTTTCAGACCCAGATCGACCGCTTCTGGCGGCAGATGCACGAGCGGATCAACGCGGCCGCCGAGGACATCTTCCACCAGTTGGAGCACAACCCCTGGGCGCTCAATGCCCTGCGAAGCAGCCGGCTCGCCGTCGAAGTTGCGGCAATAGTTGTCGGCGTGGCGATCCCCGGCAAAGGCGGATTCGCCGCCGACCTGGCGACCGACCTGGTTGCCATCCCGGCGCTGCTGACCCTGGTCGAGGCGGCCTCGCGTGGGATCGCCGACCAGTTTGTCGAGGCGCGAAAGGATGAACTGCGGCAGGCGCTCAAGTGCGACGCCGAACAGTTTGCCACCTCGCTGTACGGCGACCGGCTTCGCGAAATCGGCGAGCGGGCATTCGGAACATCGGGCGCTCTCGGGGTGGACGGGGCGCTCCTCGCCGAGATCGAGGAGCGGGTAGGGGCGTGGATCCGGCCGAAGGCGGCGGCTCGATGAGTGCCGTCGACCTCGCGGCGATTGGCGCCTGGCTCAAATGTCTCGGTGACTATCAGTTGGTTGGCGAGGCGCCGTCTGAGACGCTAGGCGGGGAGATCGAGCGCGCCGCGCTTGGCGGCCTCGACCAGCCATTCGAGCCGATCTTGACCGTACTGCTGCTCGGGGCAACCGGTGTCGGCAAATCGCAACTGATCAACGCCCTCGCTGGTTCGCCGATCGCTGAAGCGGGACACCGTCGGCCCACCACGCGTTACCCGCTCGTCTATGCCCACCAGTCGATCGACCTCGGGCGGCTGTACGAGTATGGCCTGTCGCTTGGCGCGTTCGCCGGAGACGAAGACGCAATCCGGCGGCATGGTGAGCCGGCCTTACGGCGGCTGATCCTGATCGACGGACCGGACATCGACAGCGTTGCTCGCGACCATCGTGAGCGGGTTTTGGCGCTCTTGCCGGCGGTTGACGTCGTGCTCTACGTCGTCACCGCCGAGAAGTACAAAGACGATGTTGGCTGGCAACTTGTCCTGCGCGAGCGCGGGGCGCGCGCCTTTGCCTTCATCTTCAACAAATGGGATCCACTCGGCAAGCAGGCCGCCCCGCCTGGCGCACTCGACGTCGACGACGACTTTCGCTCGCTACTCGAGGAGGCGGGCTATCACGACCCGCTCCTCTTTCGCACCTCGGCGGAGTACTGGGTGCGCCGCGCCACGGGCGAAGCGGGAAGCGCTCCGCCGCCGGGTGACGAATTTCCAGCGCTCGATCGATGGCTACGCAGCGGACTGGCGAGCGACGACGTCCGGGCGATCCAAGAGCGACGACGTCGGGCGGCGCTCGGCGAACTTGCCGCGGCGGTGGTCGATTGCCAGCCACCTGCGCTTGCCGGCAGTCACTGGGTCGCGCAGACCGAAGCGGCCCTTGATACGCTCGAACGGCACGGAACTCGCCGGATCGAACTCGGCGCACGGGCCGCCGCCGCGTCGATAGCGCCTGACGACAACCCGATCCGGTCGCCGGGGTTGCTCGGACAGTCGTTGAGGTTTGTCGCCTGGCTGGCGGCGCTCGGCAATCGCGTGGCGGCGCCCCCTCGGCGACCGGTCAACGATGCCGCAGGCTCACTGGCCGGCGACCTTGCCGACGAGGCCGCATCTTATCTCGATCAACTTGACGATCAGCGACTCGCCGGATGGTGCGCGGAGCGTTGGCGATCTCGCCTGCTGTCGTTGCGCCAGCAGGTCGACGAAGCCGCCACCACCGCGCTCGTCGAAGCAATCGATCGTCCACCCAGTGCCATGCGCCGGGCCGTCGGATCGCTTGCCCTCGGCGCGGTCGAGTTGGCGATTCTCGCGGTCGCCGGTCTGGCGGTCTGGCGACTTGCCGAGGGTCTGGTCACGGCCCAGTACGTCGGGTTGCCTTTCGTGGTGAACGTCGCCGGACTGGCGATCCTGCTCCTGCTGATCGGCGGGTCGTTCCAGGTGCTCTGCTTCCCCTCGCGCGAGCCACTCGTGCGCCGGGCGATCGAGCAGGCGGTTGGAGACTTGTGGCGCACGACGGTACGCGCGGGTCGAGAAGACCTGCGCTCGTTGGTCGCCGCCAACGAGAGCCTCCGCGCCAAAGGGGAGACCATCACGCTGGCGATCCAGCAGGCGATCGAGGAGCAGCGACGAACGGAGCCTGATCCTGTCCGTCGGCTCTTTGCCTCGCGGACATGAAAAAGACCCGCCGAGCGGGTCAGGGGTCGGGATGCCCAGATTTGAACTGGGGGCCTCTGCGTCCCGAACGCAGCGCTCTAGCCTGGCTGAGCTACATCCCGGGGGGAATCGTGTCTCGTCGCTCACGTAGTATAGCCCACGGGTTTTTGGCGAGACAAACACGCCACGGCCATGGTCGGGCCCGGGAGCGCTCGTAGCGGCGTTCCTGCAGGTGGTGGGTGGAGGAGTGCCGCGTCCGCGTTGGACGTGGCATCCTAGGCGATCCTCTCTTCTCGTCCGGGAGCAAGCCGGGAGTGAGGTCGCGCCCCTCGGCTAGTTGTCGCTGTAGGCGCGCACCGTGAAGCTTGTCGTACCAGGCGCCCAATAGACCAGGATGCTGTAGCTAGCCGACTGGCCGGGAGCCAGCACCATCGCCGGTCCGCTCACCCCGGTGTTGACGAGAGCGCCCGCCTGGTCGTAGAGCGCCGCCGATACCCGGACGTTCTGGAGCGGCATCGTCGAGGCATTCACCACGGTACCCTCGACGAGGTAGTTGTCGGTACGGACCTTCACCTTCTCGATGTAGTGGCAGTCGTGAACGTCAGGATCGCAATTGTCGCGGGTGAAGATCCGGTCTTCTTCGATTTCCTGGAATGCCCCCCGTCGTTCGAACACGCGCGCTCCGTCGAGCGACTGGCCCGCGTCGACCGGCGTCCCGTTGACTTCGAGGGACGCAAGCCGCAACGGCGGGGGGTTGTTCACCGTCACTCGGAAGGTCGATTGCTGGCCCGGCAGCAAGTAGGAGGCATCAGCAGGCGTCTCGACCAGCAACGCCGGAGCGCCGGCCGGGTCGACAAAGCGTGCGACGACCGAAGGCGACCAGACGACATTTGGGCTGTCGTTGGCGACCTCACCCACCACCCAGAGGACCTGGGTCTGATAGCTGTAGACTCGCCAACTCGCGATTCGGGCTCCGGCGACGTCTTCGAAGACGACAAATGGATCGGATGGGGAAATCGGCGCGGCGGCGGCCGGCAGGGCGACGACCAGACCAGCCAGCAGCGGTAGGCCAAAGAAGCGACGGAGATTCATCGTTGGCGCTCCCTGGCGCGGCTCTTGTCGCGCCACTCGGCAATTGTACCGGGATCGGCGCACCGCCCCAGGGTTTTTTTTGCTAGAGCGGCCGTCCGGTGAGTGAGCGCCAGATCAGATTAAGGGCGGTATACGACGCCCAACGTCGCACCTCGGCCGGTGTGCTGGACCGAACGACGGTCTGACTGTCGCGGCCGCCGTGATCGATGGCGATCGCAATCGCTCCCGGCTCGGTCGATCCGAGAGCCTCTGGTCCGGCAACCCCGCTGATCCCGATCCCGACCTCCGCGCCAAAGCGTTGACGTGCGAGCGAGGCGAGCGCAAGCGCCTCTGGTTCAGTAGCCGGCTCGCCAAGCGGACTGGCCCAATCAGCGCCATACGGTCCCGCGGCAACCAACGCGCCGGCAAAGGCAGCGGTCAACTCCGGTGCTTCGATCAACGTCGCGCTCAAGCTTCCGGCGGTGAGGGCATCGGCAATTGCAAACCGACGGCCCGCGAGCGCCCGAGCGATCGCGCCACCGATCGTCTCGTCATCCACCCCATAGACATCACGATCGACGTGGATACGCACTTCCTTCTCGAAGGGCTCGAGTAGCTGTTCAGCCTCGGCGACGCTTCCCGCCTTGGCCGAAAGACGCAGGTGGATGCCATCCGACTTGGCATAGGTGGCGATCGTCGGGTTGGTCGACTTCAGAAAGCTTCGAACGTCGTGCTCGACCGACGACTCGCCCTTGCCGAGGATCTTGAGAGTCCTCGTGAGGATGATCCCGCCGACACCGCGGGCGCGGAGCCGCGGCACCGCTTCCATCTCCCACATTCGGTACATCTCGCGCGGGACGCCCGGCATGGCGATGGCGATCCCGCCCTGTGGTGTTGTCACCCACCAGCCGGGAGCGGTTCCCAGCGGATTCGGCAACGCGACGGCCGAGGGGATGAGTTGAGCCTGAGTGAGGTTGCGTGGCGGCATCGGCAATCCACGCCGGCGCCAGAAGGCGCGCTGCTCGGCTTCGAGGCCCGGGTCGACAACCAGTTCCTCGCCCAGTAGTTTGGCGATTGCATCACGAGTGAGGTCGTCTTCGGTTGGGCCGAGCCCACCGGTGAAGATGGTGAGGTCAGAGCGGCCGAAGGCGCGCTCCGCCCCCTGGGCCAGCCGATCGAGGTTGTCGCCGAAGACCGAGACGTAGTACAGGTCGATCCCGAGCATCGCGAGTTGCTGAGCAAGGTAGGCGGAGTTGGTATCGACGATGAAGCCGAGCAGCAACTCGGTGCCGACGGAGATAACTTCAGCGCGCATCGTTCCCCTCTCGCGGCTTATGCTCGCGACGCCAGGGCCGCCTTGAGTTGGTCGATTGGTTCCATCCGGCTCGGGTCGACCCCTCGCAACGCCGCGAGGTAGAAGCTGGTCCAGTCGCCAAGATGGACCAACTCGAGTTGGTCGGCCAGTGGCGAGAGGCCGGTGGCAAGTATCGTTCGATGTGGAATGCCGGCGCGGTCGAGGAGATCGCCGGTCACCTCGATCCGCAACCGCAGTCGGTCGGGCAGAAGAGGCGAAGCGAGAAAGACGACGGAGACGAGTTTGGCGACCTCGGCCGGCAGCCCGAAGCCGACGACGACGTTGTGATTCATCTCCGGCAGGGTTTCGCTGACGGCCCAACCTTCGGCGTTTTCGTTGATCTGCCCTTTCCAACGCACCGCCACTGGAGCCAGGTGACCGGCGCCGACGACCACCGGTAGGCGGCCGTCGAGCGCCCGCGCCACCTGCTTCGCCTCGTTACCTGCCTCGGCGGCCTCCGGCGCCCAGGCATCACGCATCGCTTGGAGCGCGGGTACTGTCGCGGCAAGTTCGGCCGACCGGTCGGCAATCAGGCCCAGACGGGCAAGTACCCGCAGCAACGGCAGGAAGAGATGGGCGAGGGCGGCGCGTGGCCTGGCCCGGTAGCGCACCGGGACAATCGTTCCATCAGCGTCCAGCACGAGATCGCCGAGCGGTCCGCCACCGGTCAGCGCTATTGGCGTCGCGCCCGCGGCGATCGCCGCGCGCATTGACGTCAGGGTCTCCTCGGTGCTTCCCGAATGGCTTGCCCCGATTGCCAATGTGCCGGGGCCGACCCAGCCGGGTAGCTGGTAGTCGCGGATCACCACGATCGGAGCTAGGGTATCGGTATCGGCGAGGCAACGAACGAGGTCCGCGCCGATCGCCGAGCCGCCCATCCCGAAGATCGCCACCGCACGGACGTCGCCGAGCGCTGGAAGCTCGCATTGACCGGCGGCATCCCAGGCCACCAGACATTGCTCGGGAAACTCGCGGATGCGGCCTTCCATATCCTCGAGGTCGTTCGCCCTCAAGAACCCGGGCTGATCGAGCATGATCCCTCTGCGCTAGCCGAAGCTGATCGTATCGCGCTGTATCCGCCGGTCGGGATAGACCCGGATACCCCGGTCGAGCCGGTTTCCGGATTCGACCACCACCTGCGCCCCGACGATGGCGTTGAAGGCGGTGCAATCAATTCGGCTCTCGTTGGCGACCACGCATTCACTGACGATTGCTCCTTCGCCGACGCGGACCTGCTCCCAAAGTATCGAATCGGTGACGTTGGCGTTGGCGCCAATCTGCGAACCGTTGCCAATGACCGTCGGACCGGCGATCATCGCGCCAGCGCCGATCTGGACACGGTCACCGATGACCACCGGTCCGCTGAACGTGACCGACTCGTCGATCGAGCAGTCTTCGCCCACCCAGAGGTTGTCGCCCCGTGGTCGCCCGAGGTGGGCGTGGAGTCGGCCGGCCAGGAGGTCGGTGTGCACCTTGCGATACTGGTCCGGGTTGCCGATGTCCATCCAATAGGCATCCGAGGGGAAGGCCTGGAGGCGTTCGCCGGACGCGAGGAGGTCTGGAAACAGGCCACGCTCGAACATCCAATACTGGTCTGCTGGAACCCGATCGAGCACGTCCGGTTCGATGACGTAGGAGCCAGCGTTGATGAGGTTGCTTCGAACGTCTTCGCGGCGCGGTTTCTCGGTGAATTTGACGACCCGCCGATCCTGATCGAACTCGACTACGCCGAAGTGGGTCGGGTCGTCTACCGGAGTGAGCGCGATCGACACCTTCGCCTCGGCGGCGCGGTGCGCTTTCAACATGGCGGTCAGGTCGAGATCAGTCAGGACGTCGCCGTTGAAGACGAAACAGGTGTCGTCGAGGTGACCGGCTGCCAACTTGACGGCGCCAGCGGTGCCAAGAGGCGAGTCCTCGGTCGAGTAGGTGAGACGGACGCCAAGGTCCTTTCCGTCTCCCAGCCGTTCGCGGATCCGGTCGGGCAGGTACCCCATCGCGAGCACGATGTCATCGATACCGTAGCCCTTGATCCAGTCGATCATCCGTTCGAGAAATGGTCGGTTGACGATCGGGACCATCGGTTTGGGAAGGCGGGACGTCAACGGACGCAACCGTGTCCCCTCGCCGCCGACGAGGATTACACCCTTCACCGGGCCTCCTGGATGCCGAACTGGTTGCGCCAGTAGACTAAGGTATCACGCAGGGTTGTCCCGAGGTCGATCGCTGGCCGCCAGCCGGTGTCTCGCTCAATCTTACGAATGTCGCAGATCACAACCGGCGTGTCGGATGGCCGCAAGAGCGCTGGGTCGGTCTCGACCTGAATGGCGATCTGGGATTGTTCCAGCAGTCGGTCGAGCAAGTCGCCGATCCGAAATGCTTCGCCACGACCAATGTTGTACGCCTCGCCAGGATGACCGGCCGTCACCAGATTCCGATACCCGCGAACGATGTCGCGCACATCGCTGAGGTCGCGTGCCGAACTGAGATTTCCGACCGAGATCACCGGCGGTTGGATGCCCGCTTCGCAGGCAGCGATCTGGCGGGCAAAGCTGGCGATCGCAAAATCAGGCCGCTGGCCCGGCCCGATGTGGGTGAACGGCCGGACCCTAACGATCTTCATCTCCCGGCTGACGGCGTACTGAAGCGCGAGATAGTCTTGAGCAACCTTGCTGCTGGCGTAGGGGTTAACCGGGCGAAAGGGCGCATCTTCCCCGATCGGTTGCTCATCGGGCCGGACGACGCCGAACACCTCTGCTGACCCGACGATCAGAAGTACCGGGTCGACCGCAGCGGCGAGCACGGCCTCGAACAGGATGATCGTCGTTTCGACGTTGCCTTGAAATGTGCCGACCGGGTCTTGCCAGGAGAGCGGCACCGACGGTTGGCCGGCCAAGTGGTAGATACAATCCGGGCGCTCCTCCCGAACGAGGCGCTCGACATCGGCGGGATCGAGCAACTCGACGGGCCGCCAAGCAACGGCCGGATGATCCCCCGGCGTGAGTTCAGGCTTGAACAAGCCGCACACCTCATCGCCCGCCTCGACGAGATGGGCGACGAGATGACTGCCGACGAAGCCGGCCGCACCGGTGACCAGCGCTTTCAGGGACGGGTCCGGCTAGCTAACCGACCGCAGCGACGCCGGCTTCGGCGCGCAGCAAGTCGGCCTTAGCGGTGCTCTCCCAGGGCGCGTCGATGTCGTCACGGCCGAAATGACCGTAGGCGGCCGTCTTGCGATAGATCGGCCGTCGAAGTTGGAGGTCGCGGATAATCGCACCCGGCCGCAGGTCGAAATGCTTGTTCACCAGATCGACGATGGTGTCGTCGGATACCTGGCCGGTGCCAAAGGTCTCGACATAGACCGAAAGTGGACGCGCCACCCCGATCGCGTACGCCAATTGGATCTCGCAGCGATCGGCCAATCCGGCGGCGACGATATTCTTGGCAACCCAGCGGGCTGCATAGGCCGCCGAGCGGTCGACCTTCGTCGGATCTTTGCCCGAGAACGCGCCTCCGCCGTGACGGGCCATCCCGCCGTAGGTGTCCACGATGATCTTGCGGCCGGTCAACCCAGCGTCACCCATCGGCCCGCCGACCGCGAATTTGCCAGTGGCGTTGATGAAGTACTTGGTGTTGTCGTCGAGGAACTCGCTTGGAACACAGGAGTCGATCACCTGCTCACGGATATCGAGCGTCAACTGCTCGCGCGAGACATCTGGGTCGTGTTGGGCGGCAATGACCACCGCATCGACGCGGACTGGTCGGCCGTAGCGGTATTCGACGGTCACCTGGGACTTGCCGTCCGGCCGCAGGTAGGGCAACTTGCCCGAGTGCCGGGCGTCGGCCAACTCACGGGTTAGTCGGTGGGCGAGCGCGATCGGCAGCGGCATCAACTCAGGCGTCTCGTTGCAGGCAAAGCCGACCATCATGCCCTGGTCGCCCGCGCCAAAGCGCTCGGCGTCGTCCTGGACCTGGCTACCACGGGTCTCGAGCGCGGCGTTGACGCCCTGCGCGATGTCCGGTGACTGGGTGCCAACGGCAACCATCACACCGCAAGTACCGGCGTCGAAGCCAATATCGGCGCTGGTGTAGCCAATGTCGGCAACGGTCCGACGGACGATCTCGGGGTAGTTGACGATCGCGCGAGAGGTAATCTCGCCGAGCACGACGATCAGCCCGGTGGTGGTGGCGGTTTCGCAGGCAACACGAGCTTCGGGGTCCTGGGCAAGATGGGCATCCAAGATCGCATCGGAGATCTGGTCGCACATCTTGTCGGGATGGCCCTCGGTCACCGATTCCGACGTGAAAAAGAGCTGCGGGGAGCGCATAAATGTAGTGCCGCCCATAGGGTCGTTCACGAGAAGGTCTACCTCCGGGTATCTCCAGCCGGGAGGCCCGCGGCCTCGGGTACTCCGCGCCGAAGCTTAGCGGCTGCGCCAGGACCCGGCAAGGCACCAGGGCGATGGATGGTATAAGGCTCGCTTGGCAGGGTCAGGGTCGAACATCCCGTCGAGATCGCACCCACGAGTCGCGTCCTGGGTCGGGCCTCTGCCTGCGATCTCGGCCGGAACACCCGCCACCAATTCGTCGAACCAGCAGGGCCTGGCCGTCGCCAATCCTTCGGCTGACGCCCTCAGGAGGATCCACGCCACGACCATGCCGCCTGCCCGAACCGGCGCAACGATGGACAGCGACCTGCTGGATGGTCCGACCTACGAGGATGACGACCGAACGCACTCGCAAAGCTACCAGCGGACTATGGCGATTCGTTGCCAACTCAGAAGGCTCGGCGGGCGAAACCCTGAGCAACCATCGAAGTGCTGACCGCCTGTCTGATAGGTGAATCTCTGACCAGAATCTGCGGGACCCAAGCATAGCGCCCAGATCGTCCGCCTTCGTACGATGCCGGCCTGGCGAGGTGAGGCTGGTGACGAAGTTCCTGCGCGCGGTCTGCTTGGCGTCAATCTGGTTCTCGTTTGGCCCCCCGGCACTGGCGGAAGACCCGGCAAACGGCCCAACCACGCCACTGGCTGGTTCGGTCGTTCCAGTCGGACCGGGCGGCGCGAGCTACGCGACGACGTTCCCCGGGGGCGGCGGCGCGGGTTCGCCGTCAGCGCTCGCAACGAACCCGAGCACCGGCCAACTCCTCGATTCCCAAGGCGATGTCTTCGGGACGCCCTGGGGTTTTCAGCGAGTGACGGCCAGTATCACCCAAACCTCGGTCGTACCGACCAACAAATGGTGGTCGTCGCTGTACTGGGGTGTGAACAGCGTCAACTTCCCGGCATCATCGGTCGCGCCGATCCCACCGCAATATCCGGTCGCCAACCCACTCCAGTTTCGCTTCGACCACGTCGGGCCGGCCGCGCCCGCCGCCGGCGCGTATGACGGCGTCGGCATCTACTACAACTACAATCCGCTCACCCCGGCGCTCCAGTCGCCGTTGGTCCTCCCGGCCACTGGCGGCCTGTCCTACAAATATGACGTAGGCACCGACGTTCGGGTCAATCTGTCGTACATCACTGCCACTACCGGCATCTCGGCTGGACCGCTCGACAACATCAGCACGACCAACGACATCAAACTTGATTCCTTTAGCCTGGGAACCGTCACTCTGGACATTCGCAACGGCACCCTAAAGGCGACGATGGGACGGCAGTTGCCGTTCGCCTACTTCTCCAAAGGCGGCGACCAGACGAATTGGAGGATCCAGGTGACGCGCTATTGGGGCGGGCCGGGAACCTTCGACCCTGCCAACCCGAGCGTGGTGACCGACCCCTCGGCGCCGGGCGCTGCGATGCTGTGTCTGAACAAGAACCGCTGGGGGATTTACGGTCTCCCGGGGACAATTTGGACGTTCAGTCAGGACAGCGGACTTGCCCTGCTCGGCAGCGGTGCGGGCAACTACCTCGCCATCGCGTTGCTACCGGATGGGCTGAGCGACGTGGCGGCGCACACCGTCTTTGTTGATTGGGCCAAGCGTGCCTACGCGGTCCCGGTCGGGAGCGATGTCTCTTGGAGTTATGACGAAGCCGGTTCGGCGGTGACGACCTGGTTCACAACCACCACGACGATTCAGCCGGGGGCGCCGGCCGGGGCGCTGAACGAGACGGTGCTGGCGCTCTACCGGCACCAGACCGATCACCTGAGCAGCGCACCGAACAGCAGCCTGGCCTTCTCGCATACGCCACGCGGCGAGATGCGCGTCCAGACCGGCAACAGCTTCTCGACGCGCGTTCCTTTCGCGGGCCTGCCGCCCTTCTTGCCTGAGGCGTACAGCAGCGCGGACCGGGACACGCTTGCCGCCCTGCTGACGACCGCCCTGGCGGGCGACCCGTGGCGTGGAACTCGCCCAGCCGACAACGGGACCGGCTACACGCTAACGCCTGCCAACTACCAACAGCACGCCAATGGCGATACCTACGGGCTTGGCCAGGGCCTCCAAATGGTCGCTCAGCTAGCGGTGATCGCCGACAAACTGGGAGACAGTTCGGCGCGCGATCGCCTGACTGGAGAACTCTACGACGTCTTTGCCACCTATTTCCGGGCCGCGATCCCGCCAGGGAGCGGGACGGTCAAGGCAAATCGCTATTTCGCCTACGATGCTCAATGGGGCACCATGCTCGGCTACCCCTCATCGTTTGGCGCCTCGACGATCCTCAACGACCACCATTTCCACTACGGCTATTGGATCACGGCGGCCGCGATCCTGGCGCGCTACCGCCCGGACTTTGTCGCCGACTATGGCCCAATGGTCGAGTTGCTGATCAAGGACGTCGCCAATTGGGACCGCACCGACCGCCGGTTTCCAGTGCTGAGATACTTCGACCCCTACGAGTCGCATTCGTGGGCGAGTGGTCCACAACTTGGTCAGAACCAGGAGTCGATCTCGGAGGCGGTCAACTTCGCGACCGGGGTGGCGCTTTGGGGCCTGGCGACAGACAACCGCGCGGTCCGCGATCTCGGCGTCTACCTCTGGACCCACGAGACGCTCGGCGGTTGGTACTACTGGTTCAATGTCGACGGCGGCGAGCCAACACATGGGTACCTGGCAAACAGCACGCCGGCGTCGATCGACTTCAACCGGGTGATCTCGCAGGTCGGGCAGGTGAACGACAACGGCAGCAACTACGGAACGTTTTTTGGCTACAACCCAAGCTACATCATGGGGATAACCCGCCTCCCGTTCAACGGCGGCGCGACCTGGCTGGGCCGCTATCCGGCGGCTCAGCAACGCCTGGTCGATTTCTGGAATGCCGAGGTCGCGACGAGTGCGGTCAACCCGCCTGCTCCGGCTGGATCGGGTCCCTACAATTGCCTGGGTGCGGTGACCAAGCCCGCACCAAGCCCCTGCCGGGTCTGGTGGGCGGATTTGCGCTGGATGAGCACCGCGATGGTTGACGCCGCTGCTGCGTTGGCCGACTACGGCGCACTCCAGACCGACTACTACAGTCCTTCATTCGATCCGGTCAACTGGCCGGCGTATCGCACCCCTGGCGAATCGCAGACCCACACCGATGATTGGTTGCGCACCTTCGGTCGGCTCGGCCCGCTGACGACGACCGTAACCGCCGACACGATGTCCTACGCGGTGTTCTCGACCGATCCGACCGGCCAGGGCGCACTCAGTTGTTTTGCCGACAACCCCGGCGCGACCACGATCACCACGACGTTCTCGTCCGGTGCGCGTCTGGTGCTTGCCCCACGGAGTTTCGGCTCGGTCGCTTGCGCTGCAGCCCCTGGCTCGCCGGGCGCGGTCGCCGTCATGCCGGTCTCCATGGTCCTTGCGCCCCCTGCAGCGACCGGCAGTATCACGGTGACCGCCCGCTTCCCTTCGCTCGCTTCCCCCGCTACCCTGACCTTGTCGGGGCCGGCGCCGAACGTCGTCAAGATCCAACGATCGTCTTTTGCGCCGCTCGGTGGTGGTCCGAGTTCCGCCGTCAGGCTGCCCGCCGTCTACGCCATCGAGTCGACCGGACTTCCGCTTCGAGGGAACAGCGCCTGCCTGCCGGTCGATCCGAGCGAGTTGGCGAGCGCCGGTCTCTCCTTCGATTCGCTGCGCTTCTACACCCGCTCGACGTCGAGTGGCTGGGCGATCACCACGACCAGTCGCGACGCCGCATCCTTGACGGTCTGCGGGACGTTGCCGTCAAGCGGCGAGCCGATCTGGATTGTCCTTGGCGGCCCCAGCCGACTGCTTATTCCCTTCGCCGCGAACAACGGTTAGCCGCAGTCATCGCCCTCTCTCCGGATGGACGAGGGGGCAGTGTGGGGACGTCCTAGGCGTTTGCTCGCACGAACGCGAGGCAGCGTTGCCAAGCGTCCGCCGACGCCTCGGCGTGCTGCTCGTACGAGCGGTCGAAAAAGCTGTGCGGTGCGCCCGGATAGACGATGACCTCATGGGTGATGCCGGCCTGTTCGAGCGCGATGCGCAGTTCGTCGACGGCCTCCTGAGGGATGCCCTGGTCGGCGCCACCCATCAGGGCAAGCACCGGCGCAGTCATCTCCCCGGCCCGCGCGGCGGGTCCGGGAGCGCCGTCGCGGGTCGGGCCCGGGCGGCCGTAGAAGCCGATCGCCCCGGCGAGGCCGTGACCGTTCGCCGCCTGAAGCCAGGACTGGGCTCCGCCAAAGCAGAACCCGACGGTGAAGATGGAGGTGCAGGAACCGCCATCGGGCGAGCGAAGGAACTCGACGGCGGCGCGAGTGTCGGCGGCGACACCGGCGGCGGTGGTCTGAGCGACATGCTCCATGAAGGGGAACTCAGCATCGCGTTCGCCGACGCCGGCGGTGCGACCGAAATAGTCGATGGCGACGGACTCGATCCCCTGCTCGGCGAACCGGACGGCCAGATCTTCGTAGAACTTGAACAGCCCACGGACGTCGGGCAGGACGACCATTCCGGCGCCCGTGGAATTCGCCGCCCTTGCGACAAAGGCGGCGAACTGGGTACCGTCACCGGCGCGTAGCGTACGTAGCTGGGTCGACGTAGCCGCCCCGTTTGACCGGATTGGCGGCTCAGCATCTGGTGGAACGCACATCGGCTCACCCCTCGTGGCGTGACTCCGCAGTATGGCGGGCGAGCACCATCATAGCGTCTCAGTCGACGACGGCGATTGCCTCGATCTCGACGAGGTAGTCCGGGCTGGCCAGGCTCTTGACGACAACCAGTGTGCCGGCCGGCCCGGGGTCGGGGAGATAGCGCGGCCGCACTTTCGACAACCCAGCGAGGTTCGCGAGATCGGTGATGTAGACCGTGGTCTTGACGACGTCGGCCATCGTCGCACCAGCGGCGGCCAGCACTCGCTTCAAGTTCTCGAACGTCTGGACGCATTGTGCTTCCATGTCGCCCTTGCCGACGAGGGTGCGATCGACGGCAACTCCGACCTGCCCGGCGCAATAGATCGTGTTGCCAACCCGATAGGCATGGGAATAACCGACTGCCGGAAAGACATCCTCCGGCACAATTACCTGCTTGGGCACGAACAAACCTCCCGGCCCTCTCTCCGATATGGAAGAGGGAGATAGGAGAAGTTTACGCGACCAGAATGCGGAAAGGTCCAACCAATGGACACGGGCAGCGGCCTCTAGGGGGCGCGGAACGGTTTGGCGATCATCTCCTGGCTGGCGTCGAGCATTCGGCGGATGACCGAGTGAGCATCGGCGCCGGCGAGAAGACGAGGCTGGGTATAGTCGTCGATCAGGGTCGGAAAATACTGGGCTCCGACGAGCCAGCGGTCGTAGAAGACATAGCGCCCGATGACGCCTTCACGCACGTCGCGCTGAAACATCTGGTCGAAGACGTAGTTGCCGTGGGCGTAGGTAATCAATTTGCCCTGGTAAATTTCGACACCCTGGACGACGTGCGGATGATTGCCAACGACGAGGTCGGCACCAGCGTCAATCGTCAGCCGGCCGATTTCGCGCGGGTCGTCCTCGGCAACGCCCGGCTCGATTGCTGGAACGGTCACGTACTCCTTGCCCCAGTGAAACTGGACGATCACGACGGTCGCATTCTTCCGAGCCTCGGCGACTTGCCGTTTAATCTTCTCCTTGTCCAACTTCGCGCCGACGCCGTTATAGCCGAGAAAGGCGTAGCGCACGCCGCGGATGTCCAAATAGGCCGGGTCGCCCCAGCCGGTATAGGCGATCTTCGCCGCCTTGAGATGCTCGATTGTCTCCTCAACCCCCTCGAACCCGTAGTTGCCCGAGTGGTTGTTGGCGAGATTGACCATATCGATTTTGGCCCAGCTCAGCGCATCGACGAACTGGGGGCTGCCGCAGAACTGATAGCCGCTGGTGACGATCGGGCAGCGTTTCATCAATGGTGTTTCGAGGTTGATGAATCGGAGGTCGCCGTCTTTGAGCACGTCGATGGTAGCGCGAAATGGGTATATGAAATCGCCACGAGCGGTCAGCTTGTAGTTGACGTAGCGCGCCGGGATGACATCGCCGGTGACGACGATCGTGCGAAGCTTGGCCGGGTCAAGTCCGGGCGGCAGCGGGGCGCGGGCGGTCGTCAGGATGTCGGTCACGCGCAGCGGTGGCAGTTCAGCCGGCCGGGTTCCAGCGGGCGAGGTCGGTGTTGGAGAGGGCGACGGTGTCGCCGTTACTGGCACGCTGGTCGGAGTTGCGCTCGCAAGAACGGCGGAAACGATCTCCCCGCTGCCATCCTGGACCGCGAGATAACCGACGCTGCTGACGACCAGAGCAAACACCGCGACCGCCGCCACCAGGCAGCCGCCGGCTAGCCAGGGGAGTGGCGAGCGGTTCACCACCGTAGTATGAGAGCGGATTGCGCTCGGTTCAAGACCCGCCGACCGCTAGTCGCCACCAGTCGCTTCGAACTCGAGGTCGGGCGGTAGGTCGGGCTGTTTGGCCGCCTCGACCGATAGCCGGTCGGCGCGTTCGTTCTCGGCGTTGCCGTCGTGGCCGCGCACCCATTCGAAGGCGACGTGGTGACGCTCGACCTCGCCGAGCAAACGGGTCCAGAGGTCGACGTTCTTGACCGGAGCCTTGTCGGCCTTGCGCCATCCGGCGGCCTGCCAACGCTTGGCCCAACCCTTGACGATCCCGTTGTAGACGTACTGAGAATCGGTGAGGAGACGAACCTGACAGGGGCGGCGGAGCGTCGCGAGGGCGGTGATCGCCGCCAGCAGTTCCATCCGGTTGTTTGTCGTCCGCCGTCGCCCGCCGGACAACTCCTTCCGCCGGTCGCCGTGGAGCAAGACGATGCCGTAGCCACCGGGGCCGGGGTTGCCGAGGCATGCGCCATCGGTATAGACGATGACCTGAGGCAGTTCGGACATTGAGCCCGAGGATAGCAGACGGCGGCGCGGTTAGAAGAGACCGGTGAGCACCCGCGGGGAGGTCGGCGCGGCCGATCCGCCCGCCGGCTCCTCGGTGACGATCACTGCCTGATAGCGACTGAGCGGGTCGTCGGCGCGCACGACCCAGCGCCCCTGGCCGAGGCCGTCGACGGTAAAGGTGCCGCCGCTAACGGGCGATCCACCTTGCATCAGCCAGACCTGGTAAACCCGGTCCGGGGGAAGCGGCTTGAGTCCGTCCACCAAGAGCAGAGCGGTGTCGTTGATCGAGGAGGCATACATGCGACCGCGGCCGGTTGGCGCTTCCGGTGTGCCGTTGAGGAAGCTCATCAATTCCGGCTGAGACGAGACGAGTTGGACGAGGTCATCGCGCCCCTGCAAGCCTTGGGTCAGACTGGCATTGAGTTGGCGCTGACTTTCTAGCTCGCCCGACAGCGCATAGCTCCAAGCTCCCAGCCCAGCGGCAACGAGCAGGGCGGCGGCTGCGCCGACGGCAGCAAGCCGACCAAGCTGGAATGCCGGCCAGGAAAAGCGGCGCGCGGTGGCGGCTGCCCGAGCGATTGGCTGAGGTCGCGCTTCGAGGCGAACGACCTGCATGATGCTCTGTTTGAGGCGGAGCGGCGGGTCGATTTGAGGGACAGTCACCGCGAGCCAAGCCGCGAGGCCTTCGCTCCGGCCAAGCTCGGCGCGGCAGTCGAGGCAGCCTGCCAGATGCTGGTCCAGAGCGGCCTGGTCGGCCGGATCGAGCGCCCGGACCGCCGCGGCTTCGCACAACTCCCGATAGTCGTTACAGGTCATGGTGTCCCTGCCCACATCCGATCCGTTTCCAGCGCACTGCGGAGCTTATGAATGGCCAGCCGGAGCCGCGTCTTGACCGTCCCGAGCGGTTCACCGAGGGTGGCCGCGATCTCCGAGTGGGTCATTCCTTTGAAATAGGCGAGGTCGATCACCTCTCGTTGCCCCGCCGGTAGAGTCTCCAAGGCTCGCTGCACAATCTCCTGTTGAACGCCCAGCCACGCCATCTCGGCTGGGTCTGGTTCCACGTCCGGTATCTGAAGCGTCTCCGCCTCATGGTCGCCGGTCGCCCGCCGATGAGTTTCAGACCGCCGCGATCGGATCTCGTCGATTGCCCGATGGTGTGTGACGCCCAGCAGCCACGACCGAAACTTGCCGCGTCCAGCGATGTAGCGCTCCGGGTTGCGCCAGAGCTTGAGGAAGACCTCCTGAACGATTTCCTCGGCTGCGGTCACTTCGCCCAGCATCTTCAACGCCAGTGAAAAGACCGGCCGTGAATGTCGATCGTACAGCGCCTCAAGCGCCGATGCATCCTTTTCCGTCAGCCGGGCGACGAGAGTTTCGTCTTCGGCCTGCTGGTAGGCGATCATCGCGAGCCAGCCCAACGAGAACTGACCAGCCCCGGAACCTTCTCCTTCATCAAGTCTACGACCGAGCAGCCCACCTGGATTTCCTTTTTCGCTACGCCACGCGTAGGAAGATACGGTGATAGCCGGTTGCACCATCTGGGTAGGGATCGGATGGGAGCTCTTTCTGACGCACCCCCTCGCCGTCGATGGCGCGGACTTCAACGTTGAATGCGCCGCTGCGTTCGGTGCGCCATCGATAGGTCCAGAAGCGCCAACTCAGCGGCGCGATCGGTTCGAGCAAGGTTCCGGGCTGCCAACTCTTCCGTTCATCGAAGCTCAACTCGATACCAGAGATCCCGCGTGCGCCGGCGAAGGCAATCCCACCCAGTTCGACCTCGCCGGACTGCAGTTGTGACCCGGTGAACGGGTAGTCGATCCGTGACATCGTCACGATCTCGGCGCTGTCACTCCAGCCCTGCCGCTGCCAGAACCCCTGGTAGTCGGTCCCGACGACTTCGATCTTTCGGATCCATTTGGCGTTCTTCATCCCAAAGATGTTTGGCACGACACAGCGCAATGGGGCGCCATGTTTGTCGGTGAGCGGTGCGCCATTCATGTCGAGGGCGAGCAAGGTCCCTGGCTCCATCGCCTTGGCGATGGTGATGCTGTCGGTATAGTCGTCGGCGCAGGTGAACACCACGTCGACCGCCCCGGTTTCCACTCCGGCGCTACTGAGTAGTTCGCCGAGCCGGACCCCCCGCCAAGCACCATTGGAGATGAGGTCGCCGCCGATCTCATTGCTGATGCACATCAGAGTCTGGAGTTGGTCGTATTGCGGTCTGGCGCGCAATTGATCGGCAGTCAGTTCGAGGCGTTGACGCACCAGACCGGTCACTTCAAGCTTCCAGCCGGACTTGTCGACGACCGGGTCGAAGAAATTCTTGGAGATGCTATAGAAGGAGCCAACCGGGGTAATTGGCTCCGGGTGGCCGGCGCCGCTGCGGCCGGTGACCCGCGAGACTGCGCCGAGATCGCGAGCGCCCGTCAGCGCTCGGAGCAACGCGCCACCTCCGGTCAACCCGAGCACTGCCAGTACGCTCCATCGCAACGCCGTCCGACGTGGCGGCAGGAATCGGCTGTCCGGCCGCAAGAGGGAAAGCGTGCCCGCCAACACCAGCCCGTAGACGAACAACCCGACAAGCCGAATAGCCGGTCCGAGCGCACCGACGAAGCGGAGGTCCTGGCCGAAAAAGCCAGTCCCGGCCAGCGGCAGCAAGACCACCTCTTGCACCAGCCAGAGAACAATCGAGAGCAGGAGGCTCCTGCCGAGCACTGAGGGTCCACCAGCACCGCTGGGGCGGGAAAGAGACCGGCTGAACCAGCCGCCGATCGCCGATCCAATCGCGACGAGCCCGAGGACGAATACGAGGTAGAACAACGGCTTGGCGGCGACCTGGAGCCTGTCGAGGACGAAGGAAAAGACCTGGCCGGGAGTGAGGCCGAGGATGCTGTCGGACAGCAATTCGGGCAACGACGGTGTGCCGGTTGCCAGGCCCAGTCCGATCGAGACCGCGACCGCCAGAGCAGCACCGAGGCCTCCGGCGATCAGCCCCTCGCGGGTCCGTTGCGTATCGCCCATAGTTCCCACCGCCATGGCTAAAGATACCAGGCCACCGCTTTGCTTCGTCCATCCGCGCATTGTGCCGCTTGCCGGCCCGCCACGCTCGGCGATGATAGTCGAGCAAGGCAGGATCGTCGGGTTTGGTCAGGCGCCGGGCACCGAGGTCGTCACCCTGCCGGGTGCGGCGGTGCTGCCGGCGTTCGCCGATGCCCATCTGCACCTGTTCCCGCTTATCGAAGGGGCGGTCGGGGTGGACTGCCGGCCCGCCAGAACGATTGCCGACCTGCTGAAGTTGATCCGGGATGCGCCGGGAACCGGCTGGGTTCGGGCGACCCGTTATGACCTTGGGGCGGACCATCCGACGCGCCAGGACCTCGATACGGTGCAGCGCCGCCCGGTCCGCCTGCTCCATCGAACTGGCCACTTGGCGGTGATGAACACGGCGGCGTTTGCGGCGATCCCCGAGCGGGTCCGGGTGCGCGGCGAGGCCGGCGGCTTCGTCGAGCGAGACGCTGCCGGCGAGGTCACTGGCCGACTCTGGGAGCCGGGAGCCTGGCTGGCTGGGGAGGTCCTGCCGCCGCTTGACGACGACGAGGTCAGTCGAGGCTTGGCGGCGGTCGCCACCCGGCTGTTCTCGCTCGGGATTACCGCAGTTCATGACGCGAGCCCGACCAACGACGCAGCGCGCCTCGCACTTTGGCGGCGGGTTGTTCCGCCTTTTCGTCTGCTCGTTCTGCCTGGCGAGGGGCGGCTTGGCCCGAGCGATCCAACTTTTCCGGCCCTCGGACCAACCAAGTTGATGCTTCCCGACGAGGCGGACGCTCTGCCTACGGTCGAAGAACTTGCCAGCCGCCTCGTCGCTGCCGACCGGCCGGTCGCGATCCATGCGGTGATCCACCAGGCAGTTCGCTTGGCGGTCGAGGCAATCCTCCTCGCCGGAGCGCGTGAAAGCCGGATCGAGCATGCCGCCGAATGGCCGCCCGATCTCTTTGCCCCGGCCCGCGCCGCCGGGTTGCGAGTGGTGCTTCATCCGGGCTGGGTGCGCGAACGAGCGACGCGTTATCTCAGACAAATCGACCCGGAGATCCTTCCCTGGCTGCACCGAGGCGAAAGCTTCCGGGGTGCCGGGATCCCGTTCTGGTTTGGCTCGGACGCCCCGGCGAGTGAGCCCGATCCATTAGGAGCGGTCGCCACAGCCGTGACCCGTCACGCCGTTGACGGCACGCTCCTTGGCGTGGACGAAGCGCTACCGCTGTGGGCTGCGCTGCATGCGACCACCGGCGGACGTGCTGCGCTCGACTACCAGAGCATCGACGGCGCCCTAAGAGTCGGAGCGGCGGCTGATTTCATCGTCCTCGATCGAGACCCCTTCGACATCCCGGCAGAGGAGATCGCGACCGTACGTGTTCTCGAGACCTACCAAAATGGGGAACGGGTCTGGCCGGAACGTTGATGATGCCTGGCCCTCCTGGCGCGGGCGGTCCGCTCGTCGCCCAGGTGCTAACGGAGCGCTTTGCGTGGCCGACCTACCTGAACGGCGGCCTGCGCCGGGACCGGTGGGTGGTTCCCGTCGGCGTCTTCCCCTCGGTTCGGTTTAGGTAATCTCACGACTATCGTCGGCCGACCGCAAGCGAGCCAGGCGTAGCGGCCCCAGGCGGCAACAAAACCAGGTCACGGCGCAGATTGCCGCAGTCCGTTGCCCTACCACGGGTACAATTGCTCAGCCCATTCGAATGTCCGAGGTTACCACCTTGAAACGTCCCGCCGTTGGTCGTGCCCCCTGGCTTGCTCTTGTCCCCCTGGTGGGGTTGATAGGGTTGGTCATACTACCGGCGCTCGGTCACTCGAGCACCGTTGACGCACCCGAGTCGCCGCACGCCGCTGAAACCGGTGCAAACGGTTATGTCTATACGATTACACCACTGTCTGATGGCAAGTTCCTGATTGGCGGTGAGTTCACCGAGGTGCTCGGGTTGACCCGCAACCGGATCGCCCGGCTTACCAGCACCGGGGCGCTCGACGAGACCTTCAACGCAAACGCCAACAGCGATGTTCGGTCGATTGTGGTCGAGAGCGGTGGTCAGATCACCTTCGCTGGCGATTTCACGTCGGTCGGTGGCATTGCCCAGAACCGACTTGCCCGGGTGGATGCCACCGGATTGGTCGATCCGACCTTCAACAACGGACTGGCCGGCCCCGATGGACGGGTCCATGTTATCGTCCGCCAAGGCGATGGCAAGTACCTCATCGGTGGCACGTTTCTGAATGTCAATGGCGTCTCCCGGGCGCGGATCGCCCGACTGAACTCGGATGGCTCGCTGGACACCAGCTTCAACCCGGGCGGTGGGGTGACCGGAGCGTTTGAGGACGCCGTCGTCCACACGATCGCCGTCCAGGCCGATGGCAAGGTGCTGATAGGCGGCACCTTTGATACGGTGGACGGGACGGCGCGCAACCACCTGGCGAGGCTGAACGCCAATGGCACGCTCGACGCCGCGTTCAACGCGGGCGTTGACTCGACGGTCTACCGACTGCAGGTTCTGCCCGATACGACCATCGTCGTTGGCGGGTTCTTCGGCTCCAT
Source organism: Dehalococcoidia bacterium (assembly GCA_046328265.1). GTDB lineage: Bacteria > Chloroflexota > Dehalococcoidia > SpSt-223 > SpSt-223 > JANWZD01. Next base: position 248,487 of record JAXLWW010000002.1, on the reverse strand, counting down.
CGCCGGAGGTGCACGCCGGCGGATCGCCCGGCTCAAGGTGGACGGCACGCTCCAGGCCAGTTTTGGTGGCAACGACCTTGGCGCGGATCAGGGGCTCTATACCTTTCGGTCCGCCGGCGCTGGCTACCTTATCGGCGGCCGGTTCACCGAATACAACAACCCGTCGTCAACCACCCGCAACCATCTGGCACGCATCGACGCCAACGGCGTGCTCGACCCAGGCTGCGACCCGGGCGTCGGGCCGACGGCTGATCCCGATGTCTTCGATGTCGCGCCGTTGGCTGGCGGCAACATCGTCGTTGGCGGCCCCTTCAAGAATTTCGGCGGGAAGGCCTGGCTGTACTACGCCGTGCTGGACGCCACCTGCAAGGCACTCGATCCGCCCGCCGATGCGACCCGCACCCCGTCACCGACAATGAGTCCGTCGCCGACCCGTACCCCATCGCCGACGGTGACCGCCCCGGCCGCGACCGCTAGTCCAACCGCCACCGCCACCGCAACGCCAGTTGCAGCGCGTCCACTCTACGTTCCGGTTGCTTCAACTCAGCACGAGGGGTGAAGGGTCGTGCCGGCCTAAGTCTTCGGGCCGGCGCTGCGCACCTCTTCGGTGGTACCGGCGGCGTACTTCTGGAAGTTCTCGGCGAACATGCTGGCGAGCCGGTGGGCCTGAGCGTCGTAGGCGGCCTTGTCGTCCCAGTTCTGGCGCGGGTCGAGCACGTCGGCCGGGACGTCCGGGCAGCTTTGTGGTACGTGGACGCCAAAGATCGGATGAGCCGTCGTTGGGACGTCGTCAAGATCGCCATTGAGCGCGGCGTTGAGGAGGGCGCGAGTGTGTCGGATCGAGATGCGCTTGCCGACGCCGTAGGCACCACCCTGCCAGCCGGTGTTCAGCAGCCAGACCCTCGCGCCATGGCGGGCGATCTTCTCGCCAAGCAGGCGGGCATAGGCGCCCGGTTCGCGGACCATAAATGGTGAGCCGAAGCAGGTGCTAAAGGTTGCTTCCGGTTCGGTAACCCCCTTTTCGGTGCCAGCGACGCGCGCGGTGTATCCGGACAGGAAGTGATACATCGCCTGCGACGCGGTGAGTTTGGCGATCGGGGGAAGCACGCCGAAGGCGTCGGCGGTCAGGAAGACGATGTTTTGCGGGTGCCCGCCCATCCCGGACGGCTCGATGCCCGGGATGAACGTAAGCGGGTAGGCGCCGCGGGTGTTCTCGGTCTTGGAACGGTCCATCAGTTGCATCTCGTGGCTGTCGGGGTCGATGACCACGTTCTCGAGGACCGCGCCAAACCGGTTGATTGCGGCATAGATCTGTGGCTCGGCCTCGGCGGAGAGGTTGATCACCTTGGCATAGCAGCCGCCTTCGAAATTGAAGACGCCGTCGTCACCCCAGCCATGCTCGTCGTCGCCGATCAGGGCGCGCAGAGGGTCGGCCGAAAGGGTCGTCTTGCCGGTGCCAGACAGTCCGAACAGGATCGCGACGTCCCCCTTCTGGCCGATATTGGCCGAGCAGTGCATCGGGAAGATGCTCTGACCAGGGAGCAAGAAGTTGAGGGTGGTGAAGATCGATTTCTTCATCTCACCGGCGTAGCTGGTGCCACCGATCAGGATGATCCGCCGGGCGAAGTTCAAAATGATGAAGGTGCCGCTGCGGGTGCCATCTCGCTCCGGGTCGGCGAGAAAGCTCGGAGCGGAGACGATGGTGAATCGGTCAGGATCGTCGGCGGCGACGGGTTCGCCGGTAACGTCGGCGGGAATAAACAGTTGGCGGGCGAACAGGTTGTGCCAGGCAACCTCGTTGACCACCCGAACCGGCAGCCGAACGCTCGGGTCGGCGCCGGCGTAGCAGTCGAGCACGTAGACGTCACGGTTCTGGAGGTAAGCAAGCATCCTGGCCATCAACGCATCGAATTTGGCGGGTTCGAATGGCCGGTTCGCCTTCCAATCAACATCGGCCTCGGTGGAGGGCTCGCGGACGATGAACTTGTCACGCGGGGAACGGCCGGTATGCTCACCGGTAGAGACGACGAGCCCCCCAGTGCTGGCGATCTGCCCCTCGCCGTTGCGGACGGTGATTTCATAGAGCGCGGCGGGCGGCAGGTTCCAGAAGATGTTCCGGAGATTGGCCAGCCCGAGCGACTGAAGCCCGGCGTCGGTCGTGGGGCGATCTTGCAACTGCATGCGAAGCATCCTTTCCGTGGCTGACGGCTCACCGAGTTATACCACCGAGTTTCCTATCGTATCAAACCAGCACTCGTTTCGCGGTCCGAATCGGCATCGAGACGGTATCGAAGCGCCGCTTCGATAATCTGGAGCCAACGAAAATACTCCACACTCCATCGCGGCCCCAACCTCGTGAAGGGCTAGAATTGCGGCAAGTTGCTGGGTAGGAGGAGGTGCGATGCGCGCAGCCGTGCTGTATTACCCGCGCGAGCTTCGGGTTGAAAGCCGGCCCGAACCAAAGGTCGGGCCAGACGATGTCAAAGTCGCGGTGCGCCTCACCGGGCTGTGTGGTAACGACGTCCATACCTATGAAGGGCGCTACCATCCGGTTGGCACCCCTTTTCCGGCACGGGTCCTTGGTCACGACTTCGTCGGCAACGTGGTCCAGGTCGGCAAGCGGGTCACTCACGTTCAGCCTGGCGACCGGGTCACCTTCGACCCGTCGCGATCGTGCGGATCTTGCGCCGCTTGCCGGGGGGGCGCGGCCAACCTCTGCCCGAATTGGGCGCACATGGGGATGACCATCGACGGCTGCCTGCAGGACTATGTTGTTGCCAATGCCCAGTATGTCCACCAGATCCCGACGGCGCTCTCGGACGAAGAGGCATCCACGCTCGAACCGGTCGCAGTCGCCCTTCACGTCTTTAGCAACCGTCTTGGTGACCGGCGGGGGGACGAAACCGTCGTGGTGATCGGTTCGGGGCCGATCGGATTGGCAACAATCCAGGTAGCGAAGCTAGGCGGTCACCGGGTGATCGCGGTCGAACTGGTGCCTGAGCGCCTCGAACTCGCCGCCCGCCTTGGGGCAGACGAGGTGGTCAATCCGCGCGATGGTGATGCCGCAAATCGTATTCGGGCATTTGCTGCCGACAAGCCGAACATCATCGTCGAAACCGCCGGTACCGCCCATAGCGCCCAACTCGCGATGGATGCTGCCACCTGGTATGGCCGGATCATCTTCGTCGCACTGACGACCGTGCCACAATCGTTGCGGGCATTGGTTTCGAAAGAGGTCTGGATGACCGGCGCACGTACCGGCCACGGGTCATATCCCGAGGCGATCCGGTTGGTCTCGAACGGCGAGATCGCGATGAGCGAGATGATTACCCACCGCTTTCCGCTCGATGGGCTTCGTGAGGCGTTCGAGTTGCTGCTGGCTCGCCCTGGCGAGGCGATTCGGGTTGCGATTGACTATTGACCTCACGTTCGGGGGCCCTTCTGGTGCAGAATCGGGCCGGTTCCTGTATCGGCGAACCCCGGGTCCAGATGGCCGGAGGAGGCGCACCACGCATTGGTGGTCGATAAGACGCTCGCCGAAGCGTCTGAAACCAGAAGCGACTGGGTTGCGGTTGTCCAAGGGCGCCCGGTCCCTCAGGGTCGGTAATGGACTGACCGACGTTGACACCCGGATCGCCATGCCGCAGAACGGCGGACAACTCGCCGCTCGAGATGGCGCCGACAGAGGTTCCTTCGACGCCGAGTCGGTGACCCCCAGCATCATGCGTAGCCAAAACCGGCGGTCGGAGACCGGTCGGCGATGTCGGCAAGATTGACGGCTGGTTGGTCGCCTCCCGCTGATCAGCTTGGTATGGCACGAGGTTCAGGGGACGTTCGATGGCCCCGGCCGGGTGGGTGGACTTGCTATCCCATCCAACGGCCGCCGTTGACATCGAGCACCGCCCCGGTGATCGAGGCCGCCGCCGGAGACAGCAGAAAGACCATCGCAGCAGCGATCTCCTCCGGCGGTATCAGGCGCGGGATGGGCGTCTTTTCGGCGAAGGTGCGCTTCTCCTCGGCCGAAAGGGGATCGAGCATCGGCGTGTCGACCAGGCCGGGGGCGACACAGTTGACGCGGATCCCGTCGGCTGCCAACTCGGCGGCAAGATGGCGGGTCAGGTTGAGGACGCCACCTTTCGCTGCCGCGTAGGCAACACCGGTCAGTCGGTTGCCGCCATTGCGCCCCGCCGTCGAACTGGTCAGGACGATTGCACCGCCCGCTCGTCGCAGGCTCGGCAGAGCCGCCCGAACGACGACGAAGACGCTCGTCAGGTTGTCGTCGATGATCCGATGCCAATCGGCGATCGTGTGCTCGTCGACCGTCCCCTTGTTGACGGTGCCAGCGACATGGACGATCTTGCCGACCGGCGGGTGAGCGAGCAAGAACGATTCAACCTGCTCGGGATCGGTGGCGTTCACGCCGCTCGCCCGATCCAGACCGACCACCTCTTCGCCCTGCGACTGCAGCAGGCGGGTGACTGCCCGGCCGATCCCGCCGTCCGCGCCAACTACCAGCGTCGTCATCGTCTCCTCCTGCCAAGGGTGCCAGACTACCATGGGCTCAGTTCGTCGGCGTATCCCCTCGCCAGACGATCCGTAGGGCGAATGCGCCGCCCACCGCCAACCCGAGCAAGCCTCCGACGACCGCCATCGCCAGGCCGGGGATGCCACCGATCAAGACGCTCCAGAACAGAAACTCGCCTGGGTCGGCCGAGCCAAACGTTCCACCGTTGAGTTGTACCAACCCGAAGAGGACCAGCGCGATTGGGCAGACACCGCAGAATAGCGCTGTGCCGATCGCTGCGCCGAGCGAGATCGCCAGCCCAGCCAACGGTCGTCGGGCGCTCAGCGGTTCGCCTCGGCCCGGCTCGCCGGCTGCACCATCCCGAGCCCTGCGAGCCAGGCTAGCACATCCTCGGCAGTCTGCTCCTCGAACCCCGCAAAACCGTGGTCGCAGTCCTCGTACCAGATCTGCTGGCAAACGGGTGATTTCACCGCCATCGCTTGGAGTCGATTCAGCCGTTCACGGTCGTTGTAGTTGTCCTCACTGCCACACAGCAGCAGGATCGGCGTCTCAACGTCGCCGATCAAGCGAGAATTGACGCTGTCGGACTCCGGGCCCCACCACGATAGCCAGGGTGCGGCACGCTTGGGGACGCGGACCGGCCGCCGGAATTCGTCGGCGAGTTGGTCGCGAAATTGGACGTCGATCAGGGTGTCGTCGCCACGTCCGTCTTGAATGGCGCGGCGCGCGAGGTCGACCGCTTCGCGATATCGATCGTCGCCCAGTCCAGTCTGAACCCAGCCAGGGGTGTCGGCGGTCGGCGCGTAGTGAACGTTGGCCACCACTGCCGGGTGTTTTCGCTTGGCGGTGTAGGCGGTGATGCCGATGCTCCCGAGGCTGTGGCCGGCCAGGACGACTCGGCGGTATCCACGTCCGGCAAGGAAATCGATGGCCGCGTCGATGTCATCGAGATCCCAGTCGAAATAGGAGATAAGGTCGCCGCCGACACCGCTGCGACGAAGCTCGAAGGTAAAGCCGGCGATCCCCCGGTCGGCATAGAGCGGGACGAGCTTGGAGACCGGCGGACCGAGCGGAATGCTGGTCCAGCCTCGGACATGAACGATCGCCAGGTCACCGTTGGGTCCCGAGCGATCGGGCGGCTCGTGGAGCACACCGAGGAGAACCGATCCGTCGACGGCAGGTAGGCTCACCAACTGCATCGAGGTCGCCGTCGAGGCGGGCCGGACGAGCGAACGCACCCATTCTTCGATGCGTCCGAGCAAGGCCTCGCCGGTCGCCCGGGCGGTCTCTACTCGCCGGCTCAGTGCTGCCCGGCCGGCGAGTGTGTCGATGGGTGAGCGTTCGTCGTCGGAAACGAGCAACAGCGGTACGGCCAGCGTCTCGATCGTCCGGCTCAAACGAGTGTCGGCCAGCGGCCCCCACCAGGCGAGCCATGGGGCGGCGTACTGATAGACGAGAAGCGGTCTGCCGTCCGGCCAACGTGTGCGGAGATCGACGAGATGGTCCAACCCGAGCATTTGGCGTGAGGCCACGCCGGCTTGCCGGGCAACCGTGCGATAGCGGTCTTCGCCGATCGTGCTGCTCAACCAGCCCGGGAGGTCGGGAACCGGACGGACGATCGCCACCCCCTTCACCCGGAGGTCGCGGCTGGCGGACTGATAACGCGCCACCGACAGTCCACCGACCTCTTCGCCAACTAGCAGGATTTCCGTCAGCCCACTGCTTGCGAGGTAGTCGATCCCCAGCTTGATGTCGCGCAGGTCGTCGTCCGGCAACGACAGTCGTGCTCCCTCGACGCCGCGTCGCCGCAGTGTCAGGCAAAGCGTCACGACACCGGCGTCGGAAAGGGATTCACCGAGTGCACGCGGCAGGATGTCGTAGGAATAGCTGTTCCAGCGGTGAACCACGACGACGGCCGGACCCGGATGGCCGAGCCGGTAGCCTTCTGGCAGATAGAGCAGCGACGGCGGCATCGGTGGCACGGCTGAGCCGGGGCCGATTGCCGGATCGCTCCAAACGTTCACCTGGTGGACGCTGTGGCGCATGGCGTATCCCTCCTCGCCGCAATTTATCGTGCGCTGTCTCGCGGAGATCGTCAACGGGCGCTACGATCGGATGGTCGGACTCGGTCTCCACCCCCGCGGGAGGTTTGCGATGCTCGCACTTGTTGGAACGGCGGATGGTCTCGACTACCTCGGCGATGGTCGTCACGACTTCGACGGCCACGAAGTGACCGCGGTCGCCATCGACGGGTCGATCCATTGGGCAATCCTTGATGGAAGAACGGTCTGCTGCAGCGAGGACGGCGGCGACTGGCGCGAGGTCGTCGCCATCGATAGCGGGCGCGCCAATTGTCTTGGCCCCTCCCCTGCCGGGTTGTTGGTCGGCGCATCCGGGGCCCGGTTGTTTCAACTCACCGGCGACCGGCTCGTGCCGGTCGATTCGTTCGCCGGCGCGCCGGGCCGTGCCCGTTGGTATACCCCCTCCGGCGGCCCGCCGGACGTTCGGTCGCTCGCCGTCGAGGATGGACGGGTGTTCGTAAACATCCACGTCGGTGGGATCGTTCGTTCCGACGGTGCGAGTTGGCAGAGCACCATCGACATCAACACGGATATCCATCAGGTGATCGCTTCCGACGGTTGGCTGTTTGCCGCCTGCGCTCGCGGCCTCGCCTGGAGCGCGGATGGCGGCGACAACTGGCAGGTGAGCAGCGACGGCCTGCAGCACCGCTATTGCCGGGCGGTCGCCCTCGCCGTCGAGACGATCTTGATCTCAGCCTCGGATGGACCAGCCGGACCGCGCGGGGCGATCTATCGGACGCCGATCGCCAATCCCAGTCGCTTCGAGCGCTGCCGTGACGGTCTACCGGAATGGTTTGGCCGGAACATCGATACAGGCTGCCTCGATGCCAAAGATTCTCGTGCGCTTTTCGGCACCGAGGACGGCGATCTCTTTTTCTCCGACGACGAGGGGTCGCACTGGCAGCAGGTCGGTGGTGGCCTGCCAGCGGTTCGTGCTATCGCCTTCGCCTGAAACTCGTGCCAACCGCCTGATGGCCCTCCCCACGAATTGCGATTGCCGACGCGGTTCACCTCCGAGCGCCCCGAGTGGTACAGTCAAAGTGGTGGGGATGTCGAGAGGGGGCACCATGACGGCGCCTGGCGCTGTACCAACGACGACGGAGGCGACGCTCGACCACCTGTCTCTCCATGCACTCCGATTGCTCTCGATGGCCGTCGTCCAGAAAGCCATTTCGGGTTATCTCGACCCGCTGGTCCCGCGAGGCGCTCCATACCCTCGACCAGACGGGATAGACATCCGCTGCCGGGTAGCCCGAGGGGCGTATGTCCTTACCGACCCTCCAGTAGGAGCGCCCGTGGTGATCTTGATCGGCACCGGCTCGGAGGTCGCGTCGTGCCTCGATGCGTACGAACGGCTTGCCGCCGAAGGAATCGCGACGCGGGTTGCCGCCGAGAAGACGCCCACCTCTGGCTGGGCGCGATACATCGGCCTAGACAGCGCAGTCCTTGGGATGACGAGCTTTGGGTCTTCGGTGCTGAGCGCCGCGCTTCAACAGAAGGCCGACTTAGCCGCCGACCTGGTCGTCACCGCCGCCAAAGACCAGGTGCTGCGGGTGCGTGGCGCTTGAGCAAATAGGTTAGGAGGCAAAGATGCAGCTTGGGATGGTCGGTCTCGGGCGGATGGGCGCGAATATGGCTCGGCGGCTGATGGCGGCAGGGCACGAATGCGTCGTCAACGATATTTCGCCGGTCGCCGTCAATGGGTTGATCGAGGCCGGGGCCAGGGGCAGCACCGACCCGTCCGAATTCGTAAAACTGCTCGATCGCCCGCGGAGCATTTGGCTGATGGTACCAGCGGCGGTCGTCGATTCGATGCTCGACCGACTGGTCCCGCTCCTCGAAGCGGGTGATGCCGTCATCGATGGCGGCAATTCCTATTATCACGATGACATTCGGCGTGCTCAACGCCTTGCCCCCCAAGGCATCCACTACGTCGATGTTGGCACCAGCGGTGGCGTCTGGGGACTGGCCCGTGGCTACTGTCTGATGATCGGCGGTGAGGATGCGATCGTGCAGCGACTGGAGCCGATCTTCCAGACGCTCGCGCCGGGCGTGGCAGCCGCGCCCCGCAGCCCGGGCCGCCAGGGCTCGCCGACGCCGGCCGAGCAGGGTTACCTCCATTGTGGACCCAACGGCGCCGGGCACTTTGTCAAGATGGTCCACAACGGGATCGAGTATGGACTCATGGCGGCCTATGCCGAGGGCCTCAACGTGCTCAAACATGCCAATGCCGGCGACCAGCAGCGGTCCGCCGACGCCGAAACCGCTCCGCTGCGAACCCCTGAGTTCTACCAGTATGACCTCGACCTCGCCGAGATCGCCGAGCTTTGGCGACGGGGTAGCGTGGTCGCCTCATGGCTTCTTGACCTGACCGCGATCGCCCTCCACGACAGCCCGCAGCTTACCGAGTTCGAAGGGCGGGTCTCGGATTCGGGAGAGGGGCGCTGGACGGTGATGGCGGCGATCGACGAAGGGGTGCCTGCTCCGGTTCTGAGCGCGGCGCTCTACGAGCGTTTCTCGTCGAGGGGCGAGGCCGACTTTGCCAACCGGCTGCTTTCGGCGATGCGATTTCAGTTCGGCGGTCACCACGAAAAGAGCGCCGGCTAGGAAGGAGCGACCGTATGCCGATCCCCATCTCCGACGCTCTCTGCTTCTTTGGCGCGACCGGCGACCTCGCCTTCAAGCAGATCTTCCCCGCCCTTCAGTCGATGGTGAAACATGGCAAACTCAAGACGCCGGTGATCGGTGTCGCCAAGTCTGGCTGGAATCTCGAGCAGTTCATCGCTCGCGCCAGGGACAGCGTGACGACCCATGGTGGGCTGGACCCGGACGCCTTTGCTCGGCTGATCACGCTGCTGAAGTACATCGACGGCGACTACGGCGACCCGGTGACTTTCAGGCAACTCCGCCAGTTGCTTGGCACGGCTGCCAACCCGACCCATTATCTGGCGATCCCGCCAAGTCTCTTTCCGGTGGTCATCGACGGGTTAGGATCGTCCGGGTCGGCTCGAGGAGCGCGGGTGGTCGTCGAAAAGCCGTTTGGTCGCAGCCTCCCATCGGCGATTTCTCTCAACGAAACAATCCATCGCGTATTTCCCGAGAACGCCGTCTTTCGGATCGACCACTTTCTCGGCAAGGAGCCGGTCCAGAATCTGCTCTATTTCCGCTTTGCCAACAGTTTTCTCGAGCCGATCTGGAACCGCAACCACGTCGTCAGCATGCAGATCACGATGGCTGAGAGCTTCGGTGTCGAGGGCCGAGGCGCGTTCTACGAGGAAACCGGCGCGATCCGCGACGTCATTCAGAACCACCTGCTGCAAATCACGTCGCTCCTCGCGATGGAAGCCCCCAACCCGATGGATCCCGATTCTCAACGTGAGGAGAAGGCCGACGTCCTAAACGCGATCCGGCCGCTCGCGCCCGAGCACGTGGTGCGCGGCCAGTTTCGCGGCTACCTCAACGAACCAGGCGTCGCGCCGGATTCGACGGTCGAGACGTTTGCTGCGGTGCGGTTGTCGGTCGAGAACTGGCGTTGGGCCGGCGTCCCGATCTACATCCGCTCCGGCAAGCGGCTGCCGGCGACCACCAACCAGGTCATCGTCCACCTCAAGCGCCCGCCGCTGTCAATCTTTGGCGAGAGCAGCCTCGGCCTGCCCAACTACGTCCGATTCCGGCTTGCGCCCGATGTCAAGATCGCGATCGGCGCACGAACCAAGCGTGATGGAGAGGCGATGGCCGGTGAGAATACCGAACTGGTTGCCGCTCACCACTCCGGCGACGACATGCCGCCCTACGAGCGATTGCTTGGGGACGCCATGCGGGGCGATGCCACCCTCTTTGCCCGCCAGGACGCCGTCGAAGCCTGCTGGCGGATCGTCGATCCGGTCCTTGGCAACTCCACGCCGCTCAACCGGTACGAGCCAGGGACCTGGGGTCCGCAAGCGCAGGACCGCCTGATGGATCCCGGCGATGCCTGGTGGGATCCACCGCTCGAAAACACGATCCCGGCAGCGCCGGCATGACCCACCCGGTCGTCTTTCTCCTCGATGTCGACAACACCCTGCTCGACAACGACCGGGTGGTGGCCGATCTGCGCCGACACCTCACGAAGAGTTTTGGCGACGAGGCCGCCGACCGGTACTTCGCGATTTTCGAAGCGCTGCGTATCGAACTTGGCTATGCCGACTATCTCGGCGCGCTCCAACGCTTTCGCAACGACCATCCACACTCCATACAGCTTCTTCAGCTTTCGAGTTGGTTGGTCGACTATCCGTTTGCCAATCGGCTCTATTCCGGATCGCTTGACGCGATCGCGCATCTTCAACGGTGGGGCCCCGTGGTGATCCTGTCGGATGGCGACGTCGTCTTTCAGCCGCGCAAGGTCGAGCGCTCCGGTCTCTGGGAGGCGGTTGGAGGTCATGTCCTGATCTATCTCCACAAGGAGCAGGAGATCCACGACGTTGAGCGGCGCTATCCCGCCGATCATTATGTACTCGTCGACGACAAAGTACGGTTGCTGAGCGCCTTCAAGACGGCCTGGACAACGAGGCTCACGACGGTGTTTCCTCGCCAGGGACACTATGCGCTCGACCCGGCACTCGTCGCTCAGTTTCCTGCGCCGGACCTGACGGTCGAGCGTATTGGCGACCTCCTGAACTACGATCGAGATGTCTTGATCGACAGAGCCCGCTCAGACGGGACGAGAGGATAAACCTATGAACAAGACCGAACTTCTTCGCCACGCGGGCCAGAGCATCTGGCTCGATTTCATCACCCGCCACCTTGTCCAGAGCGGCACACTAGGACGCTATATCGACGAACTCCACGTCAGTGGCTTGACATCGAACCCAACGATTTTCGCCAACGCGCTGTCCAAGAGCACCGACTATGACGAAGCGATCCGCGAAGGTCTCGCGCGTGGCATCGACACCGAAGCACTTTTCTTCGACTTGGCCATTGCGGACCTGACCGCCGCCGCCGACCTGTTCCGGCCAGTCCACGACCGTACCGCCGGGGTCGATGGCTGGGTATCTCTCGAGGTGTCGCCATTACTCGCCTACGACACCGACAGCACAATCGCCGAAGCGAAGCGACTTTCTACCGAAGCCGGCCGCCCGAACCTGTTTATCAAGATTCCCGGCACCCCGGAGGGCGTCCCGGCGATCGAAGAAGCGATCTTTGCCGGCGTCCCGGTGAACGTGACCCTGCTCTTTTCGGCCGAGCAGTATCGTGCTTCCGCCGATGCCTACCTCCGGGGGATCGAACGGCGAATCGCTGCTGGGCTGAGCCCGGCGGTGGCGTCGGTCGCCTCGCTCTTCGTCTCGCGCTGGGACAAGGCGGTGATGGGAAAGGTGCCACCGGAGTTCGCCGGCCAACTCGGGATCGGGGTTGCCAAGCAGACCTATCGTGACTATCGCGTCCTGCTCGCCTCCGACCGCTGGAAGGGGCTTGCCCGTCAAGGCGCCCGCGTTCAACGGCTTCTCTGGGCCAGCACGAGCACCAAGGACCCGTCGCTGCCGGACACTTGGTACATCACTGAGTTGGCGTCGCCCAACACGATCAACACCATCCCCGAGGAGACCCTGCTCGACTTCGCCGACCATGGTGAGTTGAGCGGTCTGCTGTCGGCCGATGGTGGGGATGAACTCATCGCCCGGTTCACCGCGGCCGGTGTCGATGTCGCAGCCCTCGCCATTCAACTCCAGCAGGATGGAGCCTCGGCGTTCGTCGCGTCGTGGAACCAACTCCTTGAGGGGATCCGGTCAAAGAGCGCAGCGCTGGCCACCATGCGTTCGTAATGAGGGAGCGGCCATGACGAATAACACGCCACCGGCTCGCCTGCTTGAACGGCCCGAATGGCAGGCGCTCGAGACCCATTTCAGGCAAATCCGCGACGTCCAATTGCGCCAGTTCTTTGCTGACGACCCGGAACGTGGCGAAAGGTTGACCGCCGAGGCCGCTGGCATCTATTTCGACTATTCGAAGAACCGGCTGACCAACGAGACGATCCGGTTGCTTGTCGACCTGGCGAACGCCTGTGGTCTGCGCGAGCGGATCGGTGCGATGTTTCGCGGCGACAAGATCAACCTGACCGAGCGACGCGCGGTCCTCCATGTCGCACTGCGTGCGCCAGCAACCGAGCGGATCGAGGTGAACGGCGTTGATGTCGTTCCCGACGTGCACGCCGTCCTCGCCAAGATGGCAGACTTCTCGAACCGGGTGCGCGGCGGCGCGTGGCGCGGCCACAGCGGCAAGCGTATCAAGCATGTCGTCAACATCGGCATCGGCGGGTCCGATCTCGGTCCGGTGATGGCCTATCAAGCGCTCAAGTGGTATTCCGACCGCGAGATGACCTTTGGGTTCGTCTCGAACATTGATGGCACCGACTTCGCCGAAGCGGTCCACGGCCTGAACGCCGAAGAGACGCTCTTTATCATCTCCTCCAAGACCTTCACCACCCTCGAGACGATGACCAACGCCCACAGTGCTCGCGCCTGGGCGCTGGGCCAACTTGGCGACCAATCGGCGGTTGCCAAGCATTTTGTCGCGGTCTCGACGAACGCCGAGGAAGTCGCCAAGTTCGGTATCGACACCGCCAACATGTTCGAGTTCTGGGACTGGGTTGGCGGGCGTTACTCCTACGATTCGGCGATCGGGCTCTCCCTGATGATCGCGATCGGCCCGGAGCGATTTCAGGAGATGCTTGAGGGTTTTCACGAGATGGACGAGCATTTTCGGCACGCGCCCTTCGATCGCAACCTGCCGGTGCTGCTGGGTCTGATCGGCGTTTGGTACAACAACTTTTTCGGAGCCGAGACGGTCGCCATCCTACCCTACGACCAGTATCTCGAACGGCTACCGAACTACCTCCAGCAGTTGGAGATGGAGAGCAACGGCAAGTCGGTCGACCTCGATGGCGTCCGGGTCGACTATCAAACCGGGGCGATCATCTGGGGTCAGCCCGGCACGAACGGCCAGCATGCCTACTACCAGTTGATCCACCAGGGCACCAAGTTGATCCCCTGCGATTTCATCGGGTTCTGTCGATCGCTCAACCCGCTCGGCGACCATCATGACATCCTGATCGCCAACCTGATCGCGCAGACCGAGGCGCTCGCGTTTGGCAAGACCGCCGACGAGGTGCGAGCCGAGGGCGTGCCGGACTTTCAGGTCGCCGCTCGGACCTTCGAGGGCAACCACCCGACCAATACCTTCCTGCTCGACTTGTTGACGCCGCGTACGTTGGGATCGTTGGTCGCCCTCTACGAGCACAAGGTGTTCACTCAGGGCACGATCTGGCATATCGACTCGTTCGATCAATGGGGCGTGGAACTCGGCAAAGCGCTCGCGCTGAAGGTGATCCTACAGCTTCAGACCGAGACACCGCTCGACCACGACAGTTCGACCAACGCGCTGGTCCGACACTACCGAGTGATGCGGGCGCTCTCATGACCGGCGTCGATGGGCCGAAGTACCTGCTGCTCTTCGACCATCGCGGGTCGTTCAAGGAAGAAATGCGGGATTGGAACGATCCGCTCACTCCTGAGCAGACCGCTCCGATCGCGGCAGAGAAGCGGTGATTTCCGAGGACGTCGAGGAGGTCCTCGTTGGTGGGCGGCAGGAGAACATGCCGGCATCCTCATCGCCGAACAATTCGGCGCAGAGATTCTGCGCGATCCACCAAAGAATGACGTTCTCGTCTCCCTTCCAGTTGAAAAGATCGGTCAGGATGAGTTCCAGGTGGAGTATGACGTGGACTCTGCCGCCCACATCGCGGAGGTGGCTCCGATCGTTGTCAAGGCGTCGGCCCGCTACCATTCGGCTGGCGAGTCGGCACTCGACACTCGCCAGACCGGGCGGCTTCTTCGGCTTTCTGACGGGGTGTGGACCAGTGGCCGCCTGCTGATGCTGGAAGCGTGGGTTCCGCCGACCGACGAGCAGTTTCACACGGCAGGTTCGCCTGCCCGCTCCGACGAAGCGGTGTGGCCGGGGTTGATGACCGGAGCAATCACTACTCTGCAAGGTGAGGGTGACGAGCCGGATTTCTGGTGGATGCAAGGGCTGGGGAGGCGGTTAGTCTGTCAGGATGTCGTCGCCACTGCCCGGCGCTCTCGGGAGTGGCGCCACCTCGTCGAGGCCGCCGGCTAGCATGTATCTCGATCTGGAAGAGTACGGGCTGATCGGGAACCTCGAAACCTGTGCCCTCGTCAGCCGCGAAGGCGGCATCGACTGGCTTCCACTGCCCTACCTCGAGTCACCATCGGTCTTCGCTGCGATTCTAGACGACGCCAAAGGTGGCTGCTGTCAAATCCGGCCGGTCAACAAGTACGCCTCGGTCCAGCGCTACCTTCCGAGTACGAACATTCTCGAAACGACCTTCGTCACCTCATTTGGAACGCTGGTCGTGACCGACTTCATGCCGGTCAACGACGGCAGCCTCGGCCCGGAACTCTGGACGATCTTGCGCAAGGTGGAGTGCACCCAGGGGCGCATCCGCGCCGAGGTCCAATTTGCGCCACGCTTCGACTATGCCCGAGCCGCACCAAGCCTGACGATGGAAGCGGGCCGGATTCGGGCAAACTCAGGAGACCAGACGCTCTTTCTCCAAGCACCGTTTCCGTTGGTGGTCGCCGATGGCACCGCCAGCGGCGCCTTCGAATTGGACGAGGGCACGCATGACTGGATCCTGATCCAATATGGCGACCAGCCGCGACAAGGCGCGGCCTGGTGCGAGGAGACGTTTCGGTCGGTGGAGGACTTTTGGCGCCGCTGGTCGGATGGTTGTGAGGTGTGCAAGGAAACGACCAACCAAACCTGGCGGCAGGTCGTGAGCCGATCCTGCCTGGTACTCAAGCTGTTGATTTGTCCGGAATCCGGAGCTATTGCTGCCGCGCCAACGACCTCGTTGCCGGAAGAGATCGGCGGCGAGCGAAATTGGGACTATCGCTATGCCTGGATACGCGACTCCGCCTTCACGATCCAGGCGCTCTACCAGATGGGTCATGAGGAGGAGGCGACTGGCTATCGCGAATGGCTGCGCCACCGGGTAATGCGTACACCGAACACCCCGGTGCTGAACGTCCTCTATCCGCTCCACGACCTCGACTACACGGCCGAGCAGGAACTCGATCATCTCGATGGGTATCGTGGGTCGCGACCGGTGCGGATCGGCAACGGGGCAGCCGGCCAACTCCAGTTGGATATCTATGGTGAGGCTCTCCAGGCCGTCTACGAAACCAGCCGCTACGGCGACGCGATCGAGCCCGAGCACTGGCCGCTCTATGCCGCGGCAGTCAATTTTGTTTGTGAAAACTGGAAGCAGCCGGACTACGGGATCTGGGAGGTGCGGGACACTCCACGCCACTTCGTCTACTCGAAGGTAATGTGTTGGGTGGCCGTCGACCGCGGGATCAAGATCGCCCGCCGACGTGGCTTCGATGCCCCACTCAAGCGTTGGGAACGGACCCGCGAGGCGATCCGCCAGGCGGTCGAGACGAATGGCTACAACGCCGGGGTGGGGAGTTTCGTCCAAGCCTTTGGCAGCGACGACCTCGATGCGGCAAACCTGTTGATCCCACAGCTTGGGTTTCTTCCGTTCGATGACCCCCGGATACAAGGAACTATCGCGGCGACGATGAAAGGGCTGGTTTCGAAGGAGGGCCTCGTCTACCGGTACAGGTCGGACGACGGGCTGTCCGGCCAGGAAGGGGCGTTCGTGCTCTGCTCATTCTGGCTGGTGAACGCCCTCGCGCTCTCCGGCCGGATCGACGAGGCCGAGGACCTGTTTAACAAACTGATCCGTTATGTCAGCCCACTCGGGTTGCTGGCCGAGCAAGTTGACCCGATCAGCGGCAAGCAACTGGGCAACTTCCCGCAGGCCTTTAGCCACATCGGGCTGATCAACAGCGTGCTCTATCTCGACGAAGCGCATGGTAAGCATCACCGTGGCCCATCGCCGTTCGGCATCCACCATCCCGACGACACGAAAGACTGAGGCGAAGGCCAAGGCCTCGTCTCCTTGACGGGGCCCCTTAACCTCTTTGGCCTTGCCCTCGCCTCAGATGAGGAGACAAATGCGGTGATTGCAGCACCGGTTCCGCCGGCGCGCGAAGATGGCTGTTACCGTGCCGCGGACTACTTCCGGCCGCTCGTAACCCAGAGGCCGGCCTGGGTCGGACGCTCCTCGACATCGCGGAAACCGGCAGCGCGCAGCAGTTCGGGGTAGTTGCGCTGACCGGCCTGCCGCCAGTAGGGCTCGCCATTGTTCTCAGTCTGCCAGTCCGAGAAGAACATCCGATAGGTGTCCATCTGGCGATAGGGCACGGTGTCGCCAAGCTGGTAGTAGCCCCCCGGCCTGGTCAGCCGATAGCCCTCGGCGATCACCCGCAGGGCCGCCTCGTCCGGGATCTCGTGGAAGAGAATGGTGGAGGTGACCACGTCGAACCAGTCGTTCGGGTAGTTGGTTTGCTCGGCGTTCTGTTGGGAAAGGTGGAGCGCCAGTCCTTCCGTCTCGGCAAGTCGGTGGGTGTATTTGAGCAGCGGCGCAGCCAGATCCATTCCGTAGACCTCGGCATCGGGGAAGCGCTCCTTGATCGGGATGATGCTCTGACCGATGCCGCAGGCCATGTCGAGGATGCGCTGGTAATTTCCGTCCGGGATCATCTTGGCGACCGAGCGCTTGAGCGCCCAACGGTCGTTGCGGCCGGCGTGGTAAACCACCTGACCCGTAGCAAGAACGAAGGGTATCAACGGTTCCTTGTGCATCCCGCCGGGCTGGACGTGATACTCGACCTCGAAGTAGGACGGGATCTCGAGCGCCGGATCGAGGGTCAGCGTGCCGAGCGGCTGCGCGTCGGCCCCGTCCAGCCAGGCCATCAGGTCGGCGGATTCACGGCCCATCGCCTCGAAGAGCCGGGTCCACATCATTTCCTGGGTCTGGCGGGCGATGAAGCGGTCGGCCTGCCAGGCGAACCCTGGGGTCACCAATTGGGCGACCTCGTCGACTGTCATCGCCCCTTCGCCGCGGGCCTCGCGCGCCCTGGCCTCGACCTGGACCCGCTCGGCCGACCGCGCGCCGATCGTTGCTTGATTGTACGCCTTGAGGTTCTTGATGAAGTCGAGTGTTGCACGGTCGGATTGCGCAAGCTCGAGCTCTCCCGCGTGGATAACGGCCATCCGCTCCTCCTCTGGGCACGAAGACGCCCGGGGCCGAGTGTATCGTGCGGTTCGACGGCCCGCCACTCGACCTCTTCGATCCGGTCGTAACTCCGGCAACTCCCGCCGTGGCGGAGATACAGTTGTGGCGTTGGACCGTCTCCGGGCGGCGGACTGCTCCGGTCCAGTTTGCTACCGGGAGCGGTCCGAACCTCGTTGCCAGCCGTCATATTGGTCTCGGTGGACACTGGTATAGTGCCGACTTGGAGGCAACCATGGTGCTGCAGTCGATCAATCCCACGACCGAGGAGGTCATCGAGACATTCAAGCCAGCCACGCCGCGGCAAATCGACGCGCTGGTCGAAGAGACGGTCGTCGCCTTTCGCGTCTGGCGGAGAACGCCGATCAGCGAGCGGGCGCGCCGGGTAGGGCTGCTCGCGCCGGTGCTGCGCGCCGGCAAGCAGCGGTATGCCGCGCTGATCACCGCCGAGATGGGTAAGCCCATTGTCGAGGCGGAGGCCGAGATCGAGAAGTGCGCCTGGAACTGCGAGTTCTACGCGGCCAACGGCGAGCGCTTTCTGGCCAACGAGCCGGTTGCTACCGAGGCCGCTGAGAGCTACGTCGCTTTTGACCCGCTTGGCGTGGTGCTGGCGATTATGCCCTGGAACTATCCATTCTGGCAGGTGTTCCGCTTTCTTGCGCCCGCGTTGGTCGCTGGGAACTCCGCCGTGCTCAAGCATGCCCCGAACGTGCCTCGCTGTGCGCTCGCCATCGAGGAGATCTGCCGTCGGGCTGGTCTGCCGGATGGGTTGCTCCGGGCGTTGCTGATCGAGAACGAGCAGGTCGAGTCGGTGATCGGCGACGACCGCATCGCCGCGATTTCGCTGACCGGTTCGGTCCGAGCCGGGCGCGCGGTCGCCGCGGCCGCCGGCGGCCGGATCAAGAAGCAGGTCCTCGAGTTGGGCGGCTCCGATCCCTTCATTGTGCTTGCCGATGCTGACCTCGATCTGGCGGCCTCGACCGCCGCACGGGCCCGCAACCAGAACGGTGGCCAAAGTTGTATCGCCGCCAAACGGCTGATCGTCGAGGAATCGGTCGCCAACCGCTTCGTCGAGCGGCTTGTCGAGGCGGTGGGGGGCTTGCAGGTCGGTGACCCCCTTCTCCGTGAGACCACAATTGGCCCGCTGGCGCGCGTCGATCTGCGCGAGGCGCTGGCGACCCAGGTCGAGCAGTCGAAGGCGGCGGGAGCGAGGGTCGTGCTTGGCGGGGCGGCGCCGCCAGGCCGAGGGTTCTTCTATCAGCCGACGATCCTCGACGGCGTTCAGCCCGATATGGCGGCCTTTCGCGAGGAGACGTTTGGGCCGGTCGCAGCAGTCGTCCGGGCGCCGGATGCCGAGACGGCGGTTGAACTCGCCAACGAAAGTGAGTTCGGCTTGGGTGCGACACTCTGGACCAGTGACCTCGATCGGGCGAAGACGCTTGTCCGACGTATCGAAGCTGGGTCGGTCTTCGTCAACGGGATGGTCGCCTCCGACCCGCGGATGCCGTTCGGCGGGATCAAACAAAGCGGCTATGGCCGAGAGCTTGGCTCCTTTGGAATTCGCGAACTGACCAATATCAAAACAGTCTGGATCGGTCCAGCCCGTCCGTCCGCGAGCGCCGTCGAGTAGCTCGTGCGACACTGGTATGATTCCTCGGCGTGACCACCGAGCCTCCTGCCATCCTACTCTTCGTCCAGCATGGCTGGGCCGACACTTCTGCGTCGCTGCGCAGCCTCGCGCGCGGCGTTTCGACCCCACGGACGAAGGTGATTAACCCGAACCTCGGCTACCTACGGACCTGGATCCGGATGGATGCGCTGGTCGATCATGTCGAGAAGGAGGCAGCCGCCGAGATCGATGCCAATCCTGGCGCGCTGATCCGGGTGGTCGGCCATTCGATGGGCGGGCTGATCTGGCTGGAGCTTCTTGACCGCCGGCCCGAATGGTGGACGCGCGTCGATGGCGTCGTGTTGGTCGGTTCACCGATCGGCGGTGCGCCGCTGGCGAATGTGGCGGACCCGATGAACCTCGCAATCGGCCGGGATCTCAAGGTTGACCGACGGGCAATCGCCAGCCGGATCTCCGAAAAGGTGCGAGTACTCTCGATTGCCGGCGACTACGACGGGTTCGGCGACGGCCTGGTGACCGTGGTCGCGGCCCAGGCGCCGGGCGTTCGGCTCGTCACGCTGCCAGGAACCCATCACATGGGGCTGCGCAGGAGCCGACTGGCGATGCTCGTAGCTCGTGAGTTCTTCCGGCGGACCGAGCCGGTTTCCCCACCCACCGCCGAACTGGTCGCGGCGCTCCGGGCGATCCCGGGCATGACCGACGGCCCGACGCGCGGCTACTTTCGGCCACCACTGGCGGTGATGTTCCTCGACGGGACGACGATCCGCGCGGGACGTACCCTGATGGGTGTCGACGAGGTCTACCTCGTCGGTCCTGATGACCTGCCTCGCTACGCCGGCTATGTCGGCTGGCTTGATTCACGGGCACTCCGTCGGGGCCTGAAGGAGCTTCGCGAGCGCCACGCCGACCAGATCCTCTGGGCCGCGAAGGGCCTATCGTCGTGAACTGGAGCGAACTCACTCGATTCGGTCGACGTGCGGGCCTGGGAGTGGCGGCGGGCTTGGCGGTTGCCGGAGCAGGAGCGACCTGGCTGACGCGGATCCAGACCGACGGTCTCGAATCGCATCCCCGGCCCGCCTCCGGCTTTGCCGAAGCGCTCGATCGGTTCGAGGCGCTTGCTGGACGCGACGGGCCCGAGGTCAATCCGGTCTGCCGGTCACAACTGCTCGCGCATGGGGCACGGGCTCGACGGTCGATTGTGTTCATCCACGGCATCACCAACTGCCCGGCCCAGTTTGAGCCGCTTGGTCGGCTGTTCTTTGAGCGTGGTTACAACGTCCTCCTCCCGCGGATGCCCAGGCATGGCTACGCTGACCGAAAGACCTCGGCGCTTTCGAGTCTCACCGTCGAAGAGTTGCGTGACTTCGCCGACGAGGTCGCCGACATCGCGGGCGGGCTGGGCGAGGAGACGATGATTGCCGGGCTCTCGGCTGGCGGCGTGCTGGCGGCCTGGGTCACCCAGAACCGCCCGGAGATCGCCCGATCGGTGCTGATCGCCCCCTCGCTCGGCATCGGGCGCTATCGACTGGTTCTCCAGTTGTTGATCGCTGGCGCGCTGCTGCATGCGCCAAACATCCAGACGCAGAAGTTCCGCAGCTTCTCCGACGGTCCGCCCTACAGTTACCTTGGCTACTCCAGCCGGGCGATCGGCGAGGTGCTCCGGCTTGGGCTCGCCACGGCGCGTGCGGCGTTGGTGGAGCCGCCCGCGGTGCAGGATCTGCTGGTCATCACCAATGGAGCGGATGCGGCGGTCAACAACAACGCGACACGCCAACTGGTGTCGCTCTGGCAGTCCAAGGGGCTCGAACGGGTCGAGTATTACGACTTTCCGCGCACAGCCGGGCTGATCCACGATCTGATCGACGTTCACCAACCACAGGGACGAACCAGCCTCGTCTATCCGCGGCTGATTGACCTCATCGACCGGCCCGGCTAACGGGCTACACTCCGGACGAGGGAGGGGCGCTATGGAGCCCGACGGACTGATCCGGAACATCGTCGGCGACCTTGTCTCGCTTGGCCCACTCCGACGGGAATTGGTGCCACTGTACCATCGCTGGATGAATGACTTTGAGGTAATTCGGACGCTCGGCGCACGCTTCACGCCAATGACCGAGGATGCCGAAGCAGCGTGGTTCGAAGGAGCGTCACACAACTACTCGGCGGTGCATTTCACCGTCTACGAGAATGAGCATGGAAAGCCGATCGGTGTAACCAGTCTGACCCAGATTGACCACCAGCACCGGCGGGCGACCTTCGGGATCTCCTTGGGCGAAAAGAGCGACTGGGGCAAGGGCTACGGAACCGAGACCACTCGTTTGATGGTGCAATACGGCTTTGTCGGGCTCGACCTCCACAATATCAACTTGACCGTCCTGCCGTTCAACGAGCGAGGCATCCGCGCCTACCTGCGGGCAGGGTTCCGCGAGACAGGCCGAAGGCGCGAAGCGGTCCGAATCGCCGGAAAGGCCTACGACGTGATCTCGATGGATTGTTTGGCGAGCGAACAGCCGCCTGGGCCTCTGGGTCGTTTCGTGCCGCCGGGCTAGCGAGCGACGGGCGGGATGTTGAGTTGGAGGACGACCGGCGGACTGGCCGGCGTGGGCAGGCGAACGGTGACCCGTGGGCGGCGGCGTCGTGATACTGCGGCATTCTGTGCCATATCAGCCCTCGCGATGAGTGGAACGTCTGACAACGGCTGCGATCGGGCGACACCATCGTCCCCGGCTCAGAGTATACGTCAAGACGACAAACTATACGCAATACACGTATTACTCACAGTAGCGAGTTTCTCGAATTGGCCGGAGGCGGCGCGGTGAAGGTCGGACGCGCTGGGTTCCACCTCGTGCTGGCGTCGTTGAGCGTGTTCGTGGCAGCCGGTTGTCTTCGTTGGATCGGGGTCGAGACGCCGGCACGCGCCCTCGCGATCGGCCTCGGCTATCTCTCGCTAACCCTCGTCGCCACAACCCTGATCCTTGGTCCGCTCGCGCTTTGGACGCGCCGCCGCAACCCCGTCAACATCTTCCGTCGGCGCGATGTCGGGATCTGGGCGGGCCTCACCGGGCTTGCGCACGTCTGGTTCGGCTTTCAGGTGCATCTGGGTGGCAATATCCTGCATTACTTCGTCCAACCGATCGAGCACCAGGCCTATTTCGCCGTCGGCAACGAGGAGCGCTATTACACGGTTTCTCTCGGCTACCTCCCACAGTTGGGTGAGTTCGGCATCGCCAATTGGACCGGTCTCGCCGGGACCGCGACCCTGCTGCTGTTGCTGCTGTTGTCGAACGACCTCTCGCTGCGTGCCCTGCGCGGCCCACGCTGGAAGGCGTTGCAACGCCTAAACTATGTTCTGGCGGTTCTCGTCCTCATCCACACCTTTCTCTATCAGATAGCGGTCGACCGGGGCGCACCGTTCGGGGTGGTGGTGATGGTCTGCGCGGTCGCGGTGATTGCGATCCAGTTGGCTGGGGTGGTGCGCTACCGGCTTGGCGCTGTGTGACCTGGCGCATCTTCCGCCGAGCGATCCGCTGCTAGAATGAACAACTGGTCGCGACGCAGGCGTTCCGGTTGCCATTTTCGGAGCGCAAGGATGAGGTACATGGGATCGATACAACGGGTTTGGCAGGTGCTTGCCGCGTTTCTGCTGGTCGTCTCGGGTCTGGTGGCGGTTTCGATGCCGCCTGGCGCCGCCGCCGAAACCAAGCCGTGCACGGGCGTTGGCTTTCAGGAGGCGGCGACTTCCACCGGCGGGACGTTCGATTTCTCCTGCGCGGTCGACACGACGATCATGGTGACGGGGGCCTATGCGCTCAACAACGTACCGAACGGCGGATCGCTCACGATCGATGGCGGCAATCGTTTGACGGTCCGGCCGAGTGGCGGCAACGTCATGTTCCTGATCGCCGGCATCGGCAACCTGAACAAGACGCTCATTCTGAAGAACATGATCATCGAGAATTGGAACCAGAGCCTGCTCAATGGCTCGGTCATCTCGTTTGCGCCGACCCACAACGTGATCGTCGAGAACGTGACGTTCCGGAACAACGTCGCTGGGGGCGGGACCAAGGGCGGGGTCATCTTCGCCGGCGGGGCGCTCACCGTCACCAATAGCGCGTTCATCAACAACCTCGCGACCGGGTCGGCTGAGTCGGGCGGAGGCGCGATCGTCGCCGAAGCGCGGGCGCGCTCGCTGTCGATTGTTGGCAGCACCTTTATCAGTAATACCGCGCCGACCAGCGGGGCGATTTCGACGACGATCACCACCACGATCACGTCCTCGACCTTTGTCTCGAACACCGCCAGCCGGCCGGTTGTTGGCGGCGAGAGCATCGAGAGCCGGGGCGGAGCGATCTCGCTCGGCGAGGAGTTCGACGCGCGACTGGTCGTCTCGAACTCCTATTTTCGCGAGAATCGAGCCCTGGGACGGGCCACGCTCAACATCCCGGTCGGTGGTGACGGCACTGGACGTGGCGGAGCGATCTACGCCGGGTTAAGCGGGTCCGGCCTGGTGACGGTGACCGCCAGCGCCTTCCTCAGCAACACCGCCGAGGGCGCGGGGGGTTTCTCGGCAGCGCCGGGCGCGGGCCGGGCGGAGGGCGGCGCGATCGCGAACCGTGGTAACGCGACGCCAATGTGGATCCTCGGGTCGACGTTCGTTGGCAACAGCGCCTACGGCGAGGGAGCAAACAAGAACCCCGCCGGATCGGGTGGCGCGATCGGCGAGGCGCATGGCGGGGCGATCTTCAGTTACGCCGGCCAGACCCGCATCACCAACAGCACGATCGCGCTCAATCAAGCCTATGGCTCGAGTCAAGGCGCGGGCAACAGCGCCGCCGCCAATGGTATCGCCCACGGCGGCGGGATCGAGCTTGGTGGAGCAGCGGCCGGCTACCTGACGTTCGATACCATTTACAGCAACACCGTTCGCTACAACGGCACAAACGGGCAGGGAGATGGAGCCGGGGTCTTCGTCGATGGCGGCGCAACCGGCCAACCGGTCGGCACAATCATCGCCAAGAACACCGACCACCTGTCGGCGGTGGTCAACTGTAACACCCCGCTCGCAACGCTTGGCTACAACCTCTCGGATGTCGCCGGCTGTGGGTTCACCGGCACCGCCGACGTCCAGAACGCCGCCGCGCCGGGTCTCGGTCCGGTCCAGAACAACGGGGCTCCGGCTCTGATTGGCTCCTCCGCGAGCCCGGGCGTCCTCCTGTCGATGCGGCCGCTATCGGGTAGCCCGGCGCTCAACACCGGAGGAACGAGCGCTAACGGCTGCCCGGCGACCGACCAGCGCGGCGTCTCGCGCCCCCAGGGGGCGCAGTGCGACAAGGGCGCGATCGAGGTCGCGACGGTCGTGCCGACAATCACGTCAATCAACCCGTCGAGCGCGACCAACGGAGGCGGCGCGTTCACCTTGACGGTGAATGGCGCAAATTACCTACCCTTCAGCGCCGTGCTGTGGAACGGCTCATCGCGACCAACGACCTACTCCTCGTCCGCCCAGTTGACCGCTCAGATCGGCGCTAGCGACATCGCAGCCGCCGGCACGGCGAATGTTCAGGTCGACAACGGCTCGTCGGATGGCGGCCTGTCGAACACCGTCCAGTTCACCATCACCGGCGGCCCGACGCCCACCGCGACCCCGACGCCGCCGCCCGGCTCGACGCCGACGCCGACCGCGACCGTGGGGCCCGGCCAGCAACCTCGTGCGCGGGTCCCGATCGCTTGGCTGAGCCGTCAGTAGGCGGCGGCCGGAACGAGCCTCATTCCTGGCCCCGATCGTTTCGAGAAGAGAAGGAGACGTCGGTGAGCTTAGGTTTCCGGGGGTTGACCTGACGGAAGCCGGTCGAGGGTTCGCTGACGTTTCTGGATAGCCTGGCGGTACAGTTCGGCGAGGCGTCGGCCATTAGTCGAGCGGCTTGCCGAGGAGGAAGTCGCACACGAGGTGCGCCCACTCGCTGTTTGGCTCCATCGGCCCGGCGCGGTTTTCCTTCGAACCAAGCTTGGCGGTGGCGTTCTTCATTCGCTCGGCAATCATCGGATTGGCACGGACGAGGTCGCCGGCTTCGTTGTGGAGCACGAGCGTCGGCGCGTCGATCAGGACGACGCGGTCCCAGAACGGATACCGGCACATCACCCACGGGGCAGCGCCATCCCAGCCCATTGTGCCGTACTGCTCCGGCTGGTCCCAGAGGTTCACCTTGAATTGGTTCAGAAAGAGCCGGAGCGCCATGTCCATTCCGATGAGGTCGATCCGCTGAGAGTGGCGGTTCCAGAGACTGAGCAGGAACGCCCCGTCCTCCGACGGCGGAAAGGCGAAATGAAGTTTCTGGTGGACAGCCCGCCGACTGTCGGTATTCCAGTTGAAGACCTCGGAGAGAACCAATTTGTTGACGCGATCGGGGAAGGCTGCGCCAACTTCGGTGGCGACCTCTGCGCCGGTGAGAAAGCCGACGATGTGCGCCTTTTCGATACCCAGGCCGTCGAGGAGCCACGTGACCGACCGAGCGTATTGAATCATCTCGGTATACGGCGGAGACGGCCGGTCGGAGTCCCCGTAGCCCATACTGTCCATCGCGATGACGCGAAGGTGAGGCGAGAGCACCGGAATGGTATGGTAGAAGAAATTGGACGAGTGCGGGCTGGGGTGCAGCAGGACCACCGGGTCGCCGCTGCCCTCTTCGAGGTAATGGATCTGACCGTCGGGCGTATCGACGAAGCCGCGACGCATGGGGCCTCCGAGGGATCGAGAGTTCTCGCGGGAAGGATGGAATGGTAACGACCCGGCGGGTTGCCGTCGATTCCGCCGCGCCGGACCCGGCCATTCTCGCCGAGGCGGGCGGGATCGTTCGCTCGGGCGGATTGGTCGCCTTCCCGACCGAGACCGTTTACGGACTCGGGGCGAACGCTCTCGACGAGCGGGCGGTGGCCCGGATCTTCTCCGCAAAAGACCGCGCTGCGTCCGACCCGGTGATCGTCCACCTCGCCAGTCTCGCGGAGATCGGCCACGCCGCCGCGGTAGTCCCGCCACTCGCCTTGGCCCTTGGTGCACGTTTCTGGCCGGGACCGCTCACCCTCGTGTTGCCAAAACGGCCGGAAGTGCCGGCGCGGGTGACCGCCGGGCGCGACACCGTCGGCCTGCGCGTTCCGCGTCACCCGGTTGCCCTCGGGCTGATCCTCGCCGCAGGCGTTCCGGTCGCCGCGCCGAGCGCCAACCGCTTCACTCGCACCAGCGCCACGCGCGCCGAGCATGTGCTCGACGATCTCGATGGCCGGGTGGATCTGATCCTCGATGCCGGCCCTGCGCCGATCGGAATCGAATCGACGATCGTCGCCATTGAGGGAGCGCGGGTCCGGTTGCTGCGTCCTGGTGCGATACCAGCCGAGGAGATCGCCGCGTTGATCGCGCCGCTCGGCGGGACTCTTGTCACCGGCGCGGCGCGGGATGCGGAAGCGCCGGGGCTGATGAAGCGCCACTACGCCCCGCGGGCGCGGCTGACGCTTTTTCGCGGCCTCCCGGAACGCGCTGTGGCCGCGGCGATCGCCCGTGCTCGCGCCGACCAGACTGCGGGCCGGCGGGCGGGTCTGCTGCTGGCGGGCGACGACGCGCCAGCCGTTGCGCTCGATGGTCTGGTGGTCGAGAGAATCGGTCGCCGCGGCGATCTCGAAGCGATCGCCCACGGGCTTTTTGCGGCCCTTCGGCGACTGGATCGGGCCGGCGCCGAGACGATCGCCGCGCCCGGCTTTGGCGACGAGGGGCTTGGAGCGGCCATTCTCGACCGGCTCACGCGGGCAGCCGATGGTCGGGTGGTGCGGGTTTAGCCGCGCCGCGGAGGAAGGCCAGGCGGGCGGGTAACCACGTCCTCCCATTGGGGCGGAGCGTCGAGCGCGGCGAGTTGCTCGGTCGAGAGGGTCAACGAATCTGCCGCCAGGGTCTCGCGCAGTTGGTTTGCAGTACGAGCACCGAGAATCGGGGAGGTCACGGAGGGTTGGTGGAGCAGCCAGGCGATTGCGGTCGCGGCGGGTGAGGCTCCAAGCTCGCGAGCTACAGCCATCAACGCGTCGTGGACCTGCCAGCTTCGCTCGTTGTAGTAGCGGCGTTGGACCCCAGCGGCGCGCGGGCTATCTGCCGGAGTTTCTCGGGCATACTTGCCGGAGAGAAAACCGCTGGCCAGTGGGAAGAACGGGATCACCCCGAGTTCGTAGGTCAGACAGACGCGGCGAAGTTCGCGCTCGAACTCTTCACGGTGGATCAGGTTGTAGTGTGGCTGGAGACAATCGTAGCGTGCCGTCCCGAGCGTGGCAGCGCTCCAGAGCGCCTGCATGAGTTCCCATGCGCGGTGGTTCGACGCGCCGAGATAGCGCACTTTGCCGGCGCGCACGGCGTCGTCGAGCGCCCGGAGGGTTTCATCGACCGGCGTGTCATAGTCGTAATAATGGATCTGATAGAGGTCGATGTGATCGGTCCCAAGGCGGCGCAACGACGCATCGAGCGCGGCCATCACGTTGTGGCGAGACCCACCGGTCTCGTTTGGCCCGTCGCCGGTCTTGTTCCCGAACTTGGTGGCGAGGACGATCGAATCACGCCTGCCCCGCGCCTGCAGCCAACGACCGACGATCTCCTCAGACCGGCCGTTGGCATAGACATTCGCCGTGTCGATGAAATTGCCGCCCGCCTCGGCGTAGGCATCGAGGATCTCGAACGAGGCTGCTTCGTCGGCCTGGAAGCCGAAGGTCAGGGTGCCGAGGCAGAGCGGCGCAACTCGTAGTCCGGTGCGGCCGAGCCGGCGGAAATTCATGATTCCTCGTCGAAATAGCCGTCTGGGTAACGCCGAGCCCAGGCCCAAGCCGAGCCGACGATCTCGTCCAGGCCGGCATAGCGTGGGTTCCAGCCGAGTTCACGGACGATCTTGTCCGCGGCCGCGACCAGCTGGGGTGGGTCGCCCGGGCGCCGGGGACGCTCGACTGCCGGAATTGGGTGACCAGTCACCCGCCGGACGCTCTCGATGACCTCGCGAACCGAAAAGCCAGACCCGTTCCCGAGGTTGTAAATCCGGCTGCCTCGGTCGAGAGCATCGAGTGCCAAGACGTGGGCGGTAGCGAGGTCCGAAACGTGAATATAGTCACGGATGCAGGTGCCGTCCGGGGTGGGGTAGTCCGTGCCGAAGATCTCGGCTCGCGGACGTTTGCCGAGCGCTACCTGGAGCAAGAGAGGAATTAAATGCGACTCGGGGTCGTGATCCTCCCCGAAGCGCTCGGTTGCTCCGGCGGCGTTGAAGTAGCGTAGCGAGGCGAAACGGAGACCGAAGGCGGCTTCGTACCACGGCAACGCCTGCTCGATCGCCAGCTTGGTTGCCCCATAGGGGTTGGTCGGCGTCGTCGGCTCATCCTCGGCGATCGGGACGCGCTCCGGGTCGCCGTAGACCGCCGCCGTCGATGAGAAGACGAGTTTGCCCACTCCATGACGCTGCATTGCCTCGAGCAGGGTGAGCGTGACGGCGACGTTATTCTGGTAGTACCGGTCCGGGCGCTGAACCGATTCACCGACGAGGCTATAGGCGGCGAAATGGAGCACCGCCTCGGGTTGCGCCTCGCCAAACAGAGCGTCGATTGCCGCCATATTGGCGAGATCAGCCGACCTGAGCCGCGCGCCATCGGCGACCGCGTCGGCGTGGCCTTTTCTCAAGTCGTCCACCACGGTCACCTGGTGACCGGCCTCGACGAGTTGCTCCACGACGACGCTGCCGATATAGCCCGCGCCGCCGGTGACGACAAGCCGCATGGAGATCCTTTCCTGACGATGCCGGCTGTACGCCCGGCGCCGGGAGTCTAGTTCGCGAAGTCTTCCGCGCGAAGGCGGGTGGCCTGCCCCGCTGCCGGAACCCCGTCGGCGCGCACTTCCTTCGGGACCAACTTGAGCGCAACAAAGGTGTCTCGTGATTCGGGCGTCAAGCCGGACTTCGTCCGGGGGTACTTCTCGCCGTAGCGTTCGCGCATCGCCCAGACGAGGTCCGGGTCGTCGACGACCTCGACGTCGGCCTTGATCTGGATGTACTTGTTGCTCGCGGAATCGTAGGACACGAGCATCGCGCGGGCGCTGCGGTCAAGTTGCTTGAGTTTGGCCGATCCTTTGGGGGTCGGCACCCAGCAGACGAAGCCGTCGTTGACAAAGCCAACGCGCCGGCCGGTCGGGTAGCCCTGGCGGTCCACCGTGACCAAGGTAACGACGGCCCGATCGCTCAGGAAATCGTGAACGAGTTGCTGGTTCTCCACGGACTGCTCCGGCGCATTGAAGTCCGACGATAATAGCATTCAGTCATGGCGCAAAGCGGCGACCGGGTCAAGGCTGGCGGCGCGAAAGGCCGGGTAGAGCCCGGCCAGCACGCCAACCAGGATGGCAAAGACCAACGAGCCGATGGCCAGCCAGAGCGGCACGAAGGAGAGGCTGCCGACGAAGTTCGCCTGCTGGCTTTCGAGGTAGATGTGAGCAAGCCAGTCGACAAAGAGCGACAGCAGCCAGCCTGCGATCAGCCCGGTGATGCCGGCGATCGCGCCCATCATCCCGGATTCGACCAGAAACAACCGCAGGACATCGCCACGAGACGCGCCGGTTGCCTTCATGATGCCGATTTCTCGCGTTCGCTCGTAGACCGACATCAGCATGGTATTGACGACACCGAGACTGGCAACGAAAAGCGCCAGGCCGCCAACCCCGGCCAGAAGCGCCTGGAGCACCGCAAATAGCCGATTGACGACGTCCAGAATCGCCTGAACCGAGTTCACCGAAAAGCCACGGCTGGTGGCAGCTTCGGAAATTGCCGGCACTGCCGCCAGCGAGGTGGCGCGCAGGGTAACCGCGTCGAAGCCCTGGCGCTCGAGCAACGCCGGGTCGTCGTTCCACCAGGCCAGCACGTCGGCGGCGTCGAGATAGCCGAGCGTCACCTCGGGGCGGTCACCGTCGTCAACTCCCCGCACCGTCACTCGAAAGATCTCGCTCTCGCCGCGTGAGGTTCGGGCAACCAGGCCGACCGGCTCTCCAACGAGGCGCGACCAGGCAGCCTGGTCCTCCAGCCCCAGCCGGCGCAACGCATCGCGCGAAATCACCACTCCGCGCGCCTCGCCCTCGACCGGCGAGCCGGCGACCTGTTTCGCCTGTACTTGGGAAAACGGCGGGCGGGTCAGCGTGGTGGGGGCAACTCGCAGTTCATTGCCGTCGAAGGCGAGACGGAGATCGACCGCTGCCGGGATCGCCACGAGAGGTGTCGCCGAGACGACGCCCGGGATCGTCCGAAGCTCCTCGACGACGGCAGCGGTGATCGGCTTGGTCCGGGGCGCCTGGAAGATCCCACGCGGAAGTCCGGTGTCTTGGGTGCGAGGAGTCACCCGGACGATGTCCAGCCCGAGGTCTTCGACGTTGCGCTGGACCTCACGCTGGACACCGGCGGCAAGCGCGACCATCGTGACGATGGTGACGATCCCGACGAAGATGCCAAAGGTGGTGAGGGTGGTTCGCAAAAAGCGGCGGCTGAGATTGCGCATGGCCTGGCGGGACAGTTCGCCGATCATCGTCCGCGCTCCTCGATCGCTTCGATCCGCCCGTCCCGCAGCCGCACCTGACGGCCCGCCACCGCCGCGACCTCCGGGTCGTGTGTGACGAGAACGATCGTCAGGCCGTGCTCACGGTTGAGCGTGGTGAGCAGGGCGAGGATCTCTTGTCCGGTGGCGCTGTCGAGGTTGCCGGTCGGCTCGTCGGCTAGCAAGAGCGACGGCTCGCCGACGAGGGCGCGGGCGATCGCGACGCGTTGCTGCTCGCCGCCGGATAGCTCCGAAGGCAGATGGTCGAGCCGATGGCCGAGACGGACCCGCTCGAGGAGGGCAACCGCCCGCTCGCGGCGGACTGCGGCTGGCACGCCGCTCCAGACGAGCGGTAACTCGACGTTCTCGATGGCGCGCAGCCGGGGGAGCAGGTTGAAACTCTGGAAGATAAAGCCGACGACTTGCCGACGATGCGCGGTCAGTTGTTTCTCGGTGGCGCGGCCGAGATCCACGCCGGCGACACGAACGGTTCCGCTGGTCGGCCGGTCCAGTCCGCCGAGCAAATTGAGCAAGGTTGATTTGCCCGACCCCGACGGGCCGGTGAGCGCGACCAGTTCGCCCGGATCGATGGTCAGGTCGATCCCCCGCAGGGCGCCGACGGGACCGCCGCCGAGGGCGTATTGGCGCGTAACGTCGGCAATCTCAATGAGCGGGCCGGCGCGGCGCTGATCGCCGGCCCCAGCCGCTCGGGAAGTGATTGCGGACACGCTACTTCAGGGAGGCAGCGAGGCGAAGCGCGTCGTCGCGGCTGAGGCCGCCGGCGATCGCGTAGGCGAAGCCGTTCTCGGTCCAGGTCAACGAGGTTATGCCGGCGGCCTCATGGATGGTCGCCGTCGTGCCGCGCAGAGCGACCTTCTCGGCGTCCCGCCCGGGAATCGTGGGCGCCTGGCTGGCGGGACCGCTCCAGATCGAAAACTCCTGGTCGCCAAGCTCATATTTCTGGACGACAGCCGGTCCGACCCGTTCGATGCCCACCAGCCGTGCGCCGGTTGGTAAGCTCTCGGGGATTAACACCTTCACCGACGCCATCGCGCGGGCCTCGTCGGGGGTGAGCGGCTGCGGCTTCAGGTCAGCCGCCCGGATGACTTCGGCGCCGGCCGGCGGACTAAAGCTCCAGAGCGCGGCATCCAGCTTCGAGTTGATCTTTACGTCTTTCGCCGAAATGGTCAGCACGCCCTGGTCGGTCGGAAGGACGGCCTTGACCGGGATGTTCCGGGCGCGGTCGATCCAGACCGTCGCGGGTCCGCGTGGTTTCGTGATCGTCCCCGGTTTGGGAGAGACTTCAAGCTTGTAGGCGGCGACGCCGTCGATCGTTTCGCTTCCAAGCAATTTGACGTCGGCCTGCTTGAACAGTTCGTCGACCGCCGCGTTCAAGTCCATCGCCTGGTGCGGCAGACGGTCTTTCGGGGCCATCGTTTCCAGGTCCGTCCGGCTGGCAACGATGACCTGGTTCTTGCTCTTGGCGTAGAGGTAGGCGGTCTGACCGTCGGTGACGGCGAGCGCACCGGAAAGGTCCGAAAGCGGGGTCTGGCGCACCTCGGCGCGCCCCTTGGCGGGCTTCTCGGTCCACACTTCGACGACCAACGGCCCGCCGATCCGGCTGTCGTTGGTGGCAACCGAGACGGTGGCGTGGACGCTGGTGGTGTTCTTGGACTGTTCGGCGACGCGGCGGGCAATCTGATCAGCGCTTGGCGTCTGGCCGAAGACGGGACCCACGGCGACCCCGAGCGCCGCGGCGACGATTGCGCCCAGCAGGCCCCCGGCAACGATGGCGCGGCGTTTGGACACGAGGCACTCTCCTTGGTTAGACGGCGCCTGGCCGTCGGCTCTATTGTCGATCATCGAAGCAACCGACGGCGAGGGCATCGATGTTCCGCCCCCAAGCGGCCCCTATAATCCCGCGCCGAGGGCGCGATCGCGCCGGTCGGGTGCAGGTGTCACTTCAGCAAGAAGCCGTCGTCCCACCTCCAGCGGAGACCGGCCTGCTTGCCCGGGCTGGCCGGCCGCTGACCTGGGCCGGACTGGCCGCGCTCTATCTTGCCGCCGGCTTCTGGCTGATCCGCGCGACCGCCGTGGATTTCAGCGGATCGATCCCCGGTTGGGCGGGCGACAACTTCTACTTCCTCTGGCAGATTGTCTGGGTGCGAGAAGCGGTGCTGGCCGGGATCTCGCCGCTCTGGACGCCGGGGATCTTCTACCCGGAAGGGTTTCACCTCGCCCGCGACGACATGACGTTGCTCAACACCATCCCAGGTGCAATCCTCGGCGTCGTTGTCGGCGATGTGGTGGCATACAACGTCCTGCTATTGCTTTCGAGCACCCTCTCCGGTCTGACCATGGCGCTCTGGGTGCGGCGGATCACCGGCTCGCTGGCGGTGGGCGCGGTCTGTGGGTTGGCGTTTGTCTTGCTGCCCTTTCGCGCCATTCGTCAGGCGGGCCATCTCGATCTCGTAACGACCTGGCCTATTCCGCTGACCTTGCTGTTCCTCGACCGGGCGCTCGATACCGGCCGTTGGCGCGACTGGGCACTCGCCGGACTGGGCTTTGCGCTGGCCGCATTCGGCGCCTGGTACTTCGCTCCGCTGTTCGCACTCGTTCTTCCGGGGTATGCCCTCGTTCGCGGAAGCCCCGGCGGATGGCGGACGTGGCAACGGTGGCTCGGCGTTGCGCTGGCCGGACTGGTGGCCGGGGTGCTGATGCTTCCGGCGGCGGCGCCCTACCTCGCCCTGCCAGGTGGCTTGCGCCATCCGATCAGCGAAGCGCTCAAAGGCTCGGCCAGCCCCTCGGATTATGTCATTCCGAGTGTGTTGCACCCGCTCTGGGGAGGCTTGGCCCGCGCTTACTTCTCCACCAGTGAATTCGGAGCGATTGACCGGGCGGTGTCGCCGGGGCTGGTTGTCCTGGGGTTGGCGTTGGTCGGGGTGGTGGTTCGGCGCGACCGGGTCGTCTGGGCGCTGCTGGCGCTGGCGGCCGTCGCCTTCGCCTTTTCGCTTGGGCCGGCGCTCCAGTGGGCAGGTCAGGGCATTCTGATCCCCTGGCCGCGCTGGCTTGGCGGCTGGTTTACCAGTGTGTCCCCGGAGTTGAACGACTATCTCGGGCCGATCTCGGTCGCGATGCTGCGTGAAGGAACCGGGTTTGTGCCGCTGCCGGCGCTGGTTGCCGGTGCCCTCCTGCCGCTTGGCCGGGCGATCCGGGCCTGGGCGCGGTTGGGGATTTTCGTCGATGTCGCCATGATCGCGCTTGCCGGGGTTGGACTGGCCTGGCTGGTCCGCCGTTGGCGGTTCGCCGTGCCGTTGGCGGCGCTGCTGATCGCCGTCGAGTTCGCGGTCGTTCCGCTCGAGGCGGTGTCGGTCGCGCCGCGGCCGGTTGATAGTTGGCTGCGGGAACACGACGACGGGACGCCGATCGTCGTGCTGCCAATCGCAGCCGGCACCGAACCGCGCGAGGTCTGGGCGACCCTCCAGCATCGCCGGAAGATCGTTCACGGCCATGCTACCCATCAGCCAGCACCCTTTCGCGAGGCGCGCCCGGCGCTGGAGGCATTCCCATCACCCGAGAGTTTGGCGGTGCTGCGCCGTTGGGGCGTCCGGCAGATCGTCGTGCTACCGGAGGCGTATGGCGCCGCCTGGCCGGCGGTGTCGGCGCAACTGGCGGCGGCGCGGGACCTGGTTCGGGTGGCGCAGCCTACCGGGGCGGAGGTTTGGGAGATCCGATGATCGAGACGAGCGTCTACGCGCCGCCGCGCGAGGTGGCTGGACTGGACGAGTGCTATTTCTACCACACCATCGACCTGCCGGATCTTGGTACGGTATCCGGCGAATGGGACCTCCGGGCGAACCTGCCAGCCTATCTGGGCAACGTCGATCTTCGCGGCAAGCGGGTCCTCGAGATGGGCGCAGCGAGCGGATTTCTCACCTTTTCGATGGAACGGATGGGCGCGGAGGTGGTCGGCTACGACCTGTCGGACCAGCAGGCCTGGGATGTCGTTCCCTACGCCGGTGTCGATCAGGCGGCCTATCTGGCCGAGCGGCGCGAGCATATCCGCAAGCTGAACAATTCGTGGTGGCTGTCGCATCGGCTGCTGGGGTCGTCGGCGCGGGTGGTCTACGGAACGGTCTACGAGGTGCCGGCGGCGATCGGGCCGGTGGATGTCTGCACCTTCGGGTCGATCCTCCAACACCTTCAGAATCCCTTTGACGCGCTCCATCAGGCGCTGCGGCTGACCCGTGAGACGGTGATCGTGACCGACCCGCCACCGCCGGGCTATGCGGCCGGCCGGCGTTACAGCGCTTGGTATCACCGGCTCTGGCGCCGGCTGCCACGCTTGCAGCCACGGATGGCGGAATGGATGCGGGCCGAGAGCATCAGCTTCCGGCCCGAGTCGTCAATCGCTCAACCCAAGGACACCTGGTGGCTGCTTGCGCCGGAGACGGTGATGCGCATGATCGGCGTCCTCGGCTTCGATACGGTGTCACTCACCTTCCATTCTCAGCAGAACCAGGGGCGGGACATCCCGCTCTATACCATCGTTGGCCGGAGGACGCGCGGAGGCGTCGAGCCGTAGGACCTAGACTGTTCGCTGAGGGTGGCGCGCAAGGTCGGCTCTGGCGCCCTTGCCTCGCTCAACCTACTCGTGATGGTCGCCAATCGTCGTCCATGACGCTGACGGGCGTTCCGTCATGAGATCGTGAGGCGGTCCGCTGCCGCTCGAGAAGTCCGCTTGAGAGACGCCTCGACCAGCGTGACCGAAGAGGCTGAGCCTCGCCCGACCGGCGCGAGAGAGCGGACGATCGCCTTGTTGGCCGCACGGAAGCTACCTATAATGCGGCCGATATGGCGCTTATTCAGTTCTACGACGTCTCCAAGCGCTTCGTCCTCCATCATGAGAAGTACCGCTCGTTTCAAGAAGTATTCGTCAATATGTTCCGGCCTCGCCGGGCGCACGAGGAATTCTGGGCGCTTCGTAACGTGTCCTTCGAGATCGATCAGGGCGAGAGCGTGGCGATCGTCGGGCCGAATGGCTCGGGGAAAAGCACGACCCTCAAACTCGTCTCGCGCATCCTTCAGCCGACCAACGGCAAGGTGCTGGTTACCAAGCGGGTGTCTGCGCTGCTGGAGTTGGGGGCCGGGTTCCATCCGGAATTGACCGGGCGCGAAAACGTCTTTCTGAACGGGTCGTTGCTTGGGTTCAGCAAGGCCGACATGCTGGCGCGGTTCGACGACATCATCGAGTTCGCCGAACTCGAACAGTTCATCGATACCCCGATCAAGCATTACTCAACCGGCATGGTCACCCGGCTCGGGTTTGCGGTGGCGGTCTACACCGACCCCGAGATCCTGATCACCGACGAGGTGCTGGCCGTCGGTGACGAGGGCTTCCAGCGCAAGTGTCTCGACCGGATCTGGCAGTTTCGCCGCGAAGGGCGGACGATCATCTTCGTCTCCCACGCCCTCAGCACCGTGCGCTCGCTCTGTGCTCGCTCGATCTGGTTGCACAAGGGTCAGTTGATGGCCGATGGCCCCTCGGCCGATGTCGTCGATTCGTACATGATCGATGCCTACAAGACGCTTGAAAAGAAGTCTCATGCCGAGCGCAATGCCGGTACCCAACGCTGGGGAAGCGGCGAAGTGATCATCACCGACGTCTCGTTCCTTGATGGTGACGGCCGGCGTCGAGACGTTTTCGAGACCGGCGAGACGTTCGTCATCCGGGTAGAGTACCTCGCCCAGGAGAAGGTCGAGCAGCCGCAACTGGGTATCGGCATCCACCGGGCGGACGGCGTCCATGTCGCGGCGCCGAACAACGTCGCCGCGCGCTGCGAAGCGCCGTTCATCACCGGCCGCGGCGCGTTTGAGTACCGCGTCGACCAGCTACCGTTGCTGCAGGGCGACTATGAAATCACCGCCGCGATCTACGACCATGAGGCGATCCACCCGTACGATCACCACCACCGCATGTACACGTTGCATGTCTGGAACGGCGCCGGCGCGGCTGACCGTTGGGGACTGGTGAACATGCCGGGGGAGTGGTCGATCGAGACGGACGGCGCACGATGACGGTTATCGTTTCGAGCGAGCGGCATGGCCTGCTCGGCGAACTCCTTGAATATCGCGAGTTTCTGATCAATCTGGTCAAGCGCGACCTCAAGGTGCGCTACCGCAACTCCATCCTCGGGTTCATCTGGTCGCTCCTCAACCCGCTGCTGATGATGGCCGTGTTCGCCGTGGTCTTCGGTGTACTCAGTGCTGGCGCCCCGGTAGAGAACTATCCAATCTTCATCCTGGTGGCGCTACTCCCCTGGAACTTCACCTCGACCTCGGTGTCGGGGTCGGTCAATGCGATCGTCGGCAATGGCCACTTGATCAAACGGGTCTATTTTCCGCGGGAGATCCTGCCAGCGTCGTTGGTGCTATCGAACCTCGTCAACTTGCTGCTGGCGCTGCCGGTGCTGTTTCTCCTCAAGCTGGCGTTGGGATCTCCTTTCTCCCAATACATCCTTTTGCTGCCGCTGATCTTGCTGCTCCAAACGATCTTTCTGCTCGGCGTCGCCTTCTTCCTGTCGAGCGTCAACGTGTACTTCCGCGACACCGAGGTGATCGTCGACGTCTTTATTCTTGCCTGGTTCTTTCTTTCGCCGGTGGTCTACAACATGGAGCAACTTGCGCCAGACTTCGCCCAGGTTCTCTACTGGGTCAATCCGATGGCCTCACTCCTCTCCTCGTATCGCCTGATCCTGTACAACGCCGCCCCACCCGATGCCCTGTTCATGCTGAGAACCACCATGACCTGCCTGATCACCTTTGTGGTTGGTTATTTCGTCTTCCGTCGCCTCGCCCCGAACTTCGGCGAAGAAGTCTGATCGCCCGCGCTGTGTGAACGATCACAGCGCCACGCCGTCCGGACTGAAACATCGAACCGGTTCACCACGATAGATCCGGTGGTAGCCGCTCGATCGCGCCCCCACGAGCGGCTGAATCTGGTCTTGGGGGATCGTGATGACCAGCGGAGTTTCACGTCGGCGCGCTCTCGCGACAATTCTGGCCGGCGGGCTGGCTGCGTCGGCCTGCGACTACTTCGTTCCCTTTCTCGAATCCGGGCCGGCCGGGCCAACCCCGGCGCCCGTTCCGACGTCGCCATTGGGGTCGCCGGGGCCGCTGCCGCCGAATCAGAATGGACCCTGGAACCGCGACCTCGACGTCCGTACCGGCGACGGTGGACGCTTTGGCCCGTCGGATGTCTTCACGCCATACGCCGGCGTACCCTGCTTGGCGAAGGACGCTGCCGGGCGACTGGTGGCGGTTTTTCAGTGGTTTCCCCTCGACCGGACGGCTGCCTTCGACAGAGTAGCGGTGCGCTTCTCGACCGATGGCGGTCTGAGTTGGAGCGACCCGACGGCAATTGTCGTCAATGGGTCGCCGCCGTCGATGCAACGGCCGTTCGACCCGACAATTGTCTTGCTGGAGGATGGGCGGCTGCGACTCTACTTCACGTCCAGTCAGGGAGGGGGCCAGACCGCGTTCTTCTCGGCGGTGTCGGTGGACGGGGTTTCCTATGACTTCGAGCCGGGGGTTCGCTTTGCCGTGAATGGCCGGATGGTGGTCGATTGTGCGGTGGGATCTGCCGGCGGTCGCTGGAACCTCGTCGCGCCGATCGGCCGGCCGGAGGATGGGGCCTATCACGCCGTCTCAGACGACGGGCTTCGCTTCGAGCGTGTCGCCGACATCCCTTCGGTTGGTGGGGTGAATTGGACCGGAAATCTCATCCGCTGGGGAGAGGGGTTGCGCTTCTATGGCAGCAGCCGGAACGGCGTGTGGTGGTCGTTCAGCACAGACGGGACAACCTGGACCGATCCGGTTCTGATCAACGTGGCTGGCGGAGACCCGGCGGTCGTCGAGGTCAGACCAGAGCGCGTGCGGCTCGTCGTGGTAAGCGAGCCGCGTCGGAACGTCTCGCCACCGGGGCGTTAAGGGCCGAGATAGCGAAGGATCACTCCGTCGCCGACCGCCCAAGCCTCACCGGCAGAGACGGTGAAGACCGCGAACAGGTCGTCGATGGTGGCGCTCTGGGGGAACAGTGACCAGGTGCCACCCTGGAGCCGAAGGACTGCTCCGTCTGCCCCAACTGCCCAACCGGAGGTTGGCGTCATCAGGTGGACGGCGTAGAGCCGGTGGGTCGTCGGGCTGGCAACGGGGGCCCAACTGCTTCCATCAAACCGGACAATCAGGCCGCCGTCGCCAACGGCGTAGGCCGTCGTTCCGACTGTGGCGATCGCGTTCAGCCCGGTGGTTGCGGTGTACACCGCGCTCCAGGCGAGGCCGTTCCAGCGGTAGATCCGATTGTGCCCGTCGGCGGTGACGGCAAACGCAAGCGTGGATGAAATTGCGCTGACGCCCCGGATGTCGATGCCAAACGGGGCGATCTGGGTCGGGTTGATTGGACTGCTACCGTTCCACCGGTGAACCGCGCCAACGGTGTCACCGGCCCATCCGTCGGTGGTCGTTCCGGGCGAAAGCGTGATCGAGCGCAGGTTCGGACTGCTGCCCGCGAGCGTATCCTGCCAATCGATGCCGTTCCAGCGGAGCGCGACCCCGCCCTCACCAGCGGCGACGGCGAACGTAGATGAGATCGCCGCCACCGCCATCAGGTCTGAGAATGTGCTGCTGGGCACGAAATTCCAGGCTGACCCGTTCCAGTAGAGGATCACCCCAAAATCGCCAACCGCCCAGCCGTCGTCCGGGGAGGGCATTGCGAGACCGCGAAGGGGGATCCATCCGCTTGGAGAGGAGACTCGCTTCCAACCCGTTGCGCCGGCCGGCGTGGTCGGCGTGGCGGTGGCGCTCGGGGAGGCAGTCGTCGTCGGGGTCGCAGTGGTGATTGCCGTCGGGGTCATCGTCGGAGTGGACGTGCGGGTCGGCGTGCCCTCCGGGTTGCGCACCAGCACGTTGGTGATCTGGATCGTCCGCGGTGTGGTGGGCGTGGGGCTGGCGGTTGGGGTTCGGGTGGCGGTGGTGGTCGGCTCCTGGTTCGGGTTTCTGGTGGCGGTCGGCGAAGGCGTGACTGGGGTGGCGGTGCGGGTGACGGATGGTGTCGAGGTCGCGACACCCGAGCAGGGCGCAAGCGAGCAGACCGCACCATAGACATCCACCCGATTCTTGGTGCGATTGTTGCGTGCATCGAGCACCGGTTTTCCCGTCGAGACGAGCGCGCTCTCCCAGCCAGCGACGCCCGCGCCAGGATTGGCCGAGGCGAGCACCGCCACCACGCCGGCGGCGTGAGGAGCAGCCTGCGAGGTGCCGGAAAAGGTCAGGCCGCCGGCGGAGATCTGAGCGCCCGGAGCGAGCGCCGTCAGGATGGGCGCCGACTGCGAGAAGCAGGTCACACGGTCGGCGGCGGTTGACAGGTCGGTGCAACCGTTCCAACTGCGCGGGCCGAGGTTGGAGTCGTAGACCGCACCGATACTGACCGCGCCAGGTGCACAGGCCGGGTCGGCGATCCCGTCGATGTAGCTACCGCCACCAAAGGCGGTGTTGCCAGCCGCCACCACCGGCAGGATACCAGCGTCCCGCAGAGCAGCGAACGCCCCAGCGGCGAACGAGGCGCCACACGCCGATGTGTTGCGGCTGACATCGCCGAGCGACAGATTGATCGCCCGAATGTTGTACGTCGCTCGGTTGGTGATCACCCAGTCGATGGCTTCGAGGATGTCCGGGTCGTAGGCCGTTGATCCTTGGAAAACGTCGAGCGAGATGATCCGGACGCTCGGCGCGACACCCACAACGATGGCGGCAACATTCGTGCCATGCCCGTCGTCGTCGCGCTGTCCGTCGTTGGTCGCGAAGTCCTGGGCGTAGACGACTTTGCAGGTTCCCGCTGGGCTGTTCAGCCCGGTGCAATTGAACCCGGTTGCGAGATAGTCGACGCCGGTATCAAGAACTGCCACGCCGACCCCCGCCCCGGTGTAGCCGGCGGCCTGGGCCTCCGGTTGGCGGATAAGCGCGAGGCTCTGACCAAGAAGCTTCTGACGTTTTCCTGCGGGTCGGATCGATGCGACGCCGGGCCTCGCGAAAGCAGCCTGAAGTTCGGCGTCAGACGCGAAGCGAACCAACTGAATGCCGAGATTCGGGTAGTCGCGCACGACGTCGAGAGGGCCGGCTTGCGACTTCAGTTGCGCGATCGCCGCCCGGTTGGCATCGAGGATGGTCTCGTCGTTTTCTGCCAGATTGCGCCGAAACCGCTCGGCGCTTGCTCCGGCGCGGGCCGGCCGGTCGTCGAAGTACACCAACGCATCGACCGGACCTTGTGTGACGGCCGCAATGACCTGCGGGTCGATGCCACGGGGGATCGGCGCGTTGGCGACCATCGCTGCGGGCGAGGTCACCGCAGGCGCCCCGGCCGCGGTCGGCCCCCCAGAGGGAACCACGGCGAGCGCAAGCAACGTGAGGGCCAGAAACGGTCCAATCAGGCGGGTAGCTCGGCGGTTCGTACTTGTCCTTCGATCCGCTCGTTCGCCTGGGCTTCGACGAGCGTTCATCCATTGTACTTGGGGCGGCCTGGAAAGAACGCGAAACCGGTCTGGATTGTTTCATCTGCCGAAGCCAGCCGGATCACCGTGCTATACTGGCGCAAAGGTCCCCCACGATGAAGGTATTTCTGACGGCCCTTGGCTGCAAGCTGAACCAGGCCGAGATCGATCGATTTGCCGAGCAATTGGTCGATGCTGGCTATGGGATTGCCGACGCCGCCGGTGAGGCCGACCTGGCAATCGTCCATACCTGCACCGTTACTCAGGTTGCCGACAAGAAGTCGCGCCAGGCGGTCCGCCAGGCCAAGCGGGCGAACCCCGACGCCCGGGTGCTGGTGAGCGGCTGCTATGCCGAGACGTCGCCTGGCGCGCTGGCTGGCCTGGCTGAGGTTGATCTGGTGGTTGCTCAGCGTGACGCGCCACGGATCGTCGAACTGGTCGAGGGGTTGGGGATCACGCCCGAGCCCTTTCGCGACGGCCTGACGCCGCATCCGCTCCCACTCGCCCGCACTCGTAGCCGCGCCTTCGTCAAGATCCAGGATGGCTGCAACGATTTCTGCGCATACTGCATCATCCCCTACTCTCGTGGCCGGGTTCGCAGTGTGCCGGTGGACGAGGTAGTGGCCGACGTCCAGCGCAAACTGGCACGGGGCTACCACGAGATTGTGCTGACCGGGGTCAGCATCGGAGCCTACGGCCAGGACCGCGGACCCAGGCGCGCGACGATCAGCCTCCCGGCGCTCGTCGGCGAGATCCTCGACCGTACCGAGGTGCAGCGCCTCCGGATCTCCTCACTCGAGCCGCACGATTTCGACCCGGCATTGATCCCCTACTTCGCGGACGAGCGGGTCTGCCCGCACCTGCACCTCTGCCTGCAGAGCGGAAGCGACGCCACGCTCAAGCGGATGCGTCGTCGCTATGACACCGCCGAATACGCCGGACTCGCCGCAGCGTTACGCGCCGCGAACCCGGCGATGTGCCTCACGACCGACGTGATCGTCGGCTTTCCCGGGGAAAGCGCCAAGGAGTTCGCCGAGACCTACTCCTTCGTCGAGCGGACCGGTCTTGCCGATCTGCACGTCTTTCGCTACTCTGCGCGCGCTGGCACCAAGGCGGC
The DNA here is from genome assembly GCA_046328265.1 of Dehalococcoidia bacterium. Classification (GTDB taxonomy): domain Bacteria; phylum Chloroflexota; class Dehalococcoidia; order SpSt-223; family SpSt-223; genus JANWZD01. Next base: position 205,819 of record JAXLWW010000002.1, on the reverse strand, counting down.
CGACCTCCCCGACCAGGTGGACGAACGGACGAGGCAGGAGCGCAGCGAGGAATTGATTGCGCTCGGCAAGCGTCTGGCGGCGCAGTTCCGCTCCGCCCAGGCCGGGGCACGCTATCGGGTGCTGTTTGAAGCACCGACTACGCATGATGGCCGGCGTGGTTGGTTGGGATTGAGCGAAAATTACCTTCGCACCATCGTGCTTGCCGACCAGCCGTTGGACGGACGCGTCCTGCCGGTGACGATTGAGCGAGTTGCTGGGGAACATCTGATCGGCCGACTGGCCGGGGAGGCCGCGTGAACGTCTTCAATCGGCTGGTCGTTATCCTGCTGGCGATCAGCACGATCGTCTGCTCGGCGGTGACGATCTTGGGCCTGGCGCTCTACCAGGGCGAGGTGATCGACATCTTCCGCCAGGTAGCCGCCGCCTATCCGCGTGGCGTTGGGCTGGAACCGGAGTTTGTCATCGGCGTCGGCGTCTTCATGGCGATCCTCTCCATTCTCGCAGCAATCGTGTTGTGGTTGGAAGTGATCCCTGGCGGAGCGTCCGGCGTGCGGCTGCAATCGGTCGGTGGCGCAACCGCAATCGTTACGACCGACGCAATCGTTCAGCGGGTTCGCTACGAAGCCGAACAGGTGCCAGGCGTCCGGCAGGCTCGCGCATCGATGAAGACCAATGGCAAGGAAGCCAATATCCGGATCGATGCCCGACTCGCCACCGACGCCCCGGTTGCGCCGGTGGTCGACCAGATCTCCGGCGGGGTGCGCGAAGCGGTCGAAACCCAGATGGGTGTCCGGATCCGTCGCCTGAACGTCTATGTCAAGCACGAGCCGATGAGTTCCAAGCCGGCCCCCAAGCCAGTCCCAACACCGGTGAGTGCGACCCGAACCTCTCCAGCTAGCCCGGTGTTGACCTCGGCGACCGATATTCCGGCCACCAGCGGAGGCATGTCCCCCGGCGGCTCCGGGAACTCCGGCGATTCGCTGCTCAACCCGGACAGCCGGCTCTAAGGTGTGATCCCCCTCGAAGCGTTGCTGTTCGTTGCCGATGCGCCGGTTAGCGCCCAGCGATTGGCGGAGGCGCTTGGCTGGCAGGAGCAGGAAGTTATCGACGCGCTCGACGCCTTCGAGGAACAACTAGTGACGCGTGGCGTCCGCCTGCAACGGCACGGCGGATTGGTGCAGTTGGTGAGTGCTCCCGAGGCGGCGGATGCGGTGGAGCGCTTTTTCGGGCTTGGTTCGACGGCACGGCTATCGACGGCAGCCCTCGAGACCTTGGCGGTGGTCGCCTATCGTCAGCCAGTGACGCGCGCCCAGATCGAACAGGTGCGTGGGGTGAACGCCGACCGGGCGATCGCGACCCTGCTGGCCCACGGCCTGATCGAGGAAATAGGCCGACTGGAGAGCGCTGGCCGGCCGGCCCAATTTGGTACGACGATTGAATTCCTCGAGCACTTCGGGCTTGGCAGTTTGGCGGCGCTCCCGCCGCTGCCCGAGGATGTTGGCTAGGAGACCGCCCCGGCTGGTACGGCGACGCCCCAAACCTCGAGCAGGCCGTCGGCGGTCGTAACTCCACCCTCAGGGAGATATCGGCGCAAATTAGCGATCGCGACGTCGTGGCCTCTGCAGTCGGTCTGGGCGACGCAATCCTCCGGGACCACGACGTAGTAGTCGAGTTGGACACCGAGGCGAGCCGTCCAATCGACGCAGGCACTGGTCATCGTTCCGGTTGCGATCACGGTCTTGATGTTGTTCGAGCGCAAAAGCTGGTCGAGGTCGGTGCCGATCCAGGGCGGCTGTCGGTGTTTGCGAATCACGATTTCACCCGGCTGAGGGGCAATCTCGTCGCAGATCTGATGGCCCCAGGTCCCGTCGATGCAGAGCGCCGGGTAGCTACCGCCGTGCAGTTTGAGGCGATAGGCCATGTAGGCGGGGGATTCGGTCGAACCGTCCGGGTAAACGGTGTGCTGAATGTAGAAGATGCGCGTGCCGGCCTGGCGTGCGCCATCGAGCAGTCGCCGGAGGTTGCCGAGCATCGCCTGAAGCGGAGCGACATCGCCGCCGCGACGATCGACGTTGCCGCCAGGCGAACAGAAGTCGTTTTGGACGTCGACCACCACGACCGCCGCGTGCTTGGGGTCGCTCCACTCTTCGAGGGTGTTGAGTACTTCCTTGCCGAAATAGGTGATCGCCATTGCTGCCCTCCTTCAGACTCGGCCGCCGCTGACCGTACCATTGTGCTGGCGATCTGTAAAGTGGGTGAGGACGATCGGCGAGTGCAGGGTGGCGTTGAGAAACTGACACGGCGTGGCTGATGGGCGTGTCCCGCTCACAATGCAATCCGTTTCCGATCTCGGTCGGCGATTTCTTGGTCGTCTCTCGGTAGAACGAAGGCGCCGATCGGTGGTGTTCGTGGTATCTTGCCGGGGATGGTCGTGGACTCAGGCGGCTCGATCCCGCCCCCCGGCCACGCTCGTCCGGGCAGCAAGCGTGCGGGCGAACTCCGCGGCTGCCTCGCCGAGTCCGTCCCCTCGACCGTCGAGTTGACGAGGTGGTCCGTCCGAGGTTCGGGCGTGGCCTACGCCCGCGCAGGGCTTCGCACTACCCTGGCGGTGGCGACCTTTTTCAGGCGCTTGGCGCCCGCGCCATCGCAATCAAATCGGCCAGGGGATCTCCATCTTCCGAACCCCTCAACGCCGAAACGGTACCCGCTTGCCCACTGCTTGGCTGCCGATCCACGGTCCAAACTGACGCTTGGGGAGTCCTTTCGGACCGGCCGGTACTCAGGTTGAAACGCTCAACTGGCGGCGGGCAACACTCGCTCGCCATGCAAAGCGATGTAGGGGAACGGGTCGGCAATGACCACCCGGTCGCGGCCACCCGCCTTCGCCCGGTAGAGCGCCCGGTCAGCGACGTTGAGCACCTCGGCCGCCGTTCGGCCGCTGTAGGGATAGGCGGCGATGCCTATCGAGATTGTGATCGATGGGAGGGTGTCACCGGCGTGAACGATCCGGGTTTCGGCAAACTCGCCCCGAAGCCGCTCGGCAATCTGGCGAGTTTGCTCGATCGCAGTACCGGGGAGCAGGATCGTGAACTCCTCTCCACCGTAGCGGCAGGCAATATCGGTCGCCCGCAGTCGAGATGCGAGAAACCCGCCGAGCGTCCGGAGCACGCTGTCTCCAGCGGCGTGACCAAACCGATCGTTGAACTGTTTGAAATGATCCAAGTCGAGCATCAACACCGCCAGACAGTCGCCCGACCGCATCGCCCGCTGGATCTCCTGTTCGATGGCGATGTCGAGGTGACGTCTGTTGAACAGACCGGTCAGCGCGTCGCGGATCGATTCATCGTGCAAGCGTTCACGCATCCGAAGGTTGGCGAGAGCGAGGCCGATCAGGTCGGCGGCGGCGGCCAACACCCGGCGCGCCGAGTCGGAATGGGCGGCGCGCGCCCCGAGCCGAACGGCGAACAGGCCGATCTGTGTGCCACCTTCGAGCAGCGGGATCACGACCTGGTCGGGCGAGATGCCCCAGGGAGACCGCTCATCGTTTCCCTGCAAGATCACTCCTGGCTCTGGCGAAGCACCCCAGGAAGCCGTAACCACCAATTCATCACCCCGACGGAATGCCAGCAACCCTGCGCCATCGGCAAAGAGTTGCGGCCCCCAGCCGGCGACGATCCGGACGAGTTCGGCCTCGGCGTTGGAGGAGAGCAGACACTCGCCGAGGTCGGCCAACAAGGTGATTTCGAGGTTGCGTCGCTCAAGCTCGACAATCCGCTCGGACAACTCACCATTGGCGCGCTGGAGGGCGCTTTCGGTCCGCCGACGATCGGTGACGTCGCGGAGCACGATGATGGTGCCGGCCAACTCATGCTGCCGGTTCTGGATCCGTGAGACGCGAAGCTCATGAGCACGGCCCGATTCCGGGGCAAGCACAATCTCGGTGCGCGAGGTCTGCGGACCATGCACGCCACCGGCGATTGCCGGCCAATGGGGCAGCCGTTCGGATGCCTGATGGCCAAGTAGATACTTCAAAGGACGCCCCGCCAGGCGTTGGGCCGCGAGGTTGGCGTCGACGATCCGTCCGCGATGGTCGAGCACGATCACCGCGTCGGCCATCCCATCGACCACCGTTTCGCGAGCAATCGGGGCGAGGTCGAAGAGGTGAAAGCGAAACAGCGCGAAGGCAAAGACCAGACAGGCGAGGGCAAATGACGCGGGCGTAATGTCCATCCGGACCGGGCTGAACCCTGAGACGAACAGCGCGTTGCCAAGGAGCGGGATCACCGCCCCGGCCAGCAGCGCAATCGCCTGATGGCGATATACCGACGATGAACGCAGCGCCACGCTGGCGATGAGGACGATTCCGCCCAACACCAGACTGTAGCCGTAGACAACCGAAACCCAGAACATCGGTCCGCGCACGACCGACGAGACGAGGAAGGCGCCATCGGTGCTCTGGCTGAACGACACCCAGACCAGTTGGCTGAACGGATAGGCGAGCACCAGGATGATGGTGAGTGCGGGAACGATTGCCAGAATCGCCAGTTGCCACCAGCGCATCCAACGCGGCCGCCCCGAGAAGGCAAGCGCAAAGGTAAACCAGAACAGCGGTACGGTCTGCGAGCCCAGGTACTGCAACTTGCCCCAGAACACTCGCCCTTCGACCGTGGTCGAGCTGTACTCGAGGGCGTGGCCGGCACACCAGACCGCGGCCGCGCTGCAAAGAAGCGCGAAGCGGAGTGTGCTCGGCGCGTTGCGACGGGCCAGCGCAAAGGCGACTACGGCGACCATCAGGAGCGCACCGGCCAACGAGGGGAGCGCCAGCGGGTTCCAAGCAAACGACATTATCGCCGCCCGCCTACCGGACGACGGGTGACCAACGTCGGGGCGATCGACATCGCGTCCCTTTCGAGACCGCCATGGTACAGCGGCCAGAGTGCCACCGGCCCGAGAAGTGTACTGCTCGTCTGGGCCGATCTGGCAGGGTCATCGGTCCTGGTATCGGCACGACTTGGTGGGACCAGTAGGGACCCTACAAGCGTTGGCGCGGATCGAAGATATCTCGCAGGGCGTCGCCCAAGAAGTTGACCCCGACCACGGTGAGCGTAATCGCCAGACCGGGAAAAACGCTCATCCACCAGGCATTGTCGATGTAGCCACGCCCATCGCTCAGCATCGACCCCCACGACGGTGTTGGCGGGGGAACGCCAAGCCCGAGAAAGGAGAGTGCGCCCTCGGCGACGATCAACTGCGCGACGCTAAAGGTGGCAAGGACGATCACCGGCGACAAGACATTGGGCAGAACATGACGCCAGCCGACGCGCAGGCGGGACGCGCCGATCGCGAAAGCCGCCTCGATATACTCTTTCTCTTTCACCGATAGCACGTCACCGCGCACCAAGCGGGCAAACTGGCCCCAGACAAACATCGTCAACAGGATGATCAACTGCTGCAAGCCAGGGCCAAAGACCGCGATCACCGCGACCGCCACGATGAGAAACGGCACCGAGACGAGCGCATCGACCAGTCGCATGATGATCGTCTCGACGAAGCCGCCGACGAGGCCGGCGAGCAGTCCCATTGCGACCCCAATGGTCGCGCCCAGCACCACCACCGAAAAGCCCAATCCAAGCGACACTCGTGCTCCGAAGATGAGTCGGCTCAAAACGTCGCGGCCCACCTGATCGGTGCCGAGCGGGTAGGAGACCCCGGCCGCCGAAACATAGCCGGGCGGGCGAAGTCTCGACACGATGCGCTGCTGGATCGGGTCGTGAGGGGCAAGTTGACTGGCAAGTATCGCCACGACGATAACGAGGATCACCAGACCGAGCCCAAGCAGGCCGGTCGGGCTGCGCAGAAGACCGGCCACCAGCCGCGAACCGATACCCCGGCCACGGGGCAACCGGACTGGAGCGATCGGCGCCGGAGCGGATGGGGCTAGGCCGGTCATGCGTTGACCCTTACCCGCGGGTCAATCACCCGATAGAGCACGTCGACGACGGTGTTAATCAGCACCACCGCGATCGCAATCAAGAAGACTGCCGCTTGAACGACCGGATAATCGCGCACGAAGATCGCGTCGACGATCTGCCGGCCAAGCCCCGGCCAGGCAAAGATCGTCTCGACGATCACGGTGCCGCCGATCAGAGTGGACAAATCCAGAGCCAGAACCGTGACAACTGGGATCAGAGCATTCCGAAACGCGTGACCCCAGATCACCGTGCGGTTGCTGAGCCCCTTCGAACGTGCAGTGCGGACGTAGTCGGAACCCAGCACCTCGAGCATCCCCGAGCGGACCAACCGGGTGGTCTTGGCAAGCAAGACGGTCCCGAGGGTGATCGCCGGCAGAATCAATTGGACCGGTGATCCACGCCCAAAGGGTGGAAGCCAGCCAAGCTGCACCGCGAAGAGGAGGATCAAAAGGAGTCCGAGGACAAAAGACGGCACGCTCTGGCCGACAAAGGCGATCGTTTGGGCGAGGACGCCGAGAACCCGGCCGCGCTGGATTGCGGCCAGCACGCCGAGCGGAATGGCGATCACGACCGCGATCCCGAAGCCTGCGCCAACCAGTTCGGCCGACGCCGGCACCCGGCTGAGCACCAGCCCCATCGCATCGCGTCGCGCCGAGATCGAATCGCCAAACTGGCCAACCATCGCGGCCGTGATAAACCGCCAATACTGGACATAGAGCGGGTCGTTGAACCCGTACGCCTCGCGAATTCGCTCGACGACTTGAGGGTCCGCGCCTTCGCCGGCGAGCAGGATCACCGGGTCACCGGAGGCGCGAAGCAGCAAGAAAAGCAACGTCGACACGACGAACATGACGACGACTAGTTGGATTCCACGAAAAACGAGGAACCGGATCATTGGGCGGGCAGCCTACCATCGGACCAACCGGGAATGCAAGAGCCGATTGGCACGTCGCCGACAAACCGCCTCTTCCCGCGTCGATGGGCAGATGCGCCACCGGGATGGCTGACCCAAGTTGGGCACGTGCTTGGCGCGTATCCGACTACCGCCACCCTTAGGGGCTCCAGTAGGCAGCATCCTGGTAATAGTCGCAGCCGACGATCTGGCCGTCTCGCACCTCGAAGATCATCGCGACCGGAACATCCAGCCGACCAAGTTGCGGGTGGGTCAACTGATCCCGACACTGGACGGTGACAAAGGGTCCGTCGGCGAGGAGTCGCTCGATCCGGCTCATCCGGTCAGGCGCTTCGGCAAATTCCGCAGCAAAGACCGCTCGCGCCGCCTCCCGGCTGTCGAGACGAAGTTTGGCGCGATTGTGGACGGTCAGCCGATAGTCAGACGCGAAAAATGCCATCAACCGATCGAGATCGTGATCGTTGAAGGCGCCGAGGGCGGCGGCGACGACCTCTTTGGGATCCAAAACGCGCCTCCTGCTTCTCCGGTCGAGTGAGATGGTCTTGAACTGTCCGACGGTATGAGTGTCGGCCCCCTCGTCGAAGTCGCCGAAAATCCTAGCGTATCGAGCGGCGGATCGATCCTAGGTATCCGGATGAACCGCCCGAAAGCGCAGCCGCCGGTAGTCGACGACCCAGTGCCCACCAGTGAACTGAGTCGGCCGCGCCAACTCGATGGCCCGCCGGACCACGCGCTCGCGGCGCTCGGCCGGAACAACGCCGAGAAAGTCGCCGGCAAAGATCCGGTACCAATCTGCCAGACCATCGCCCTCTTCAAGGCGGGTAGGACGGACAAAGTACTGGAGTGTCTCGACCTCGAACCCGGCGTCCTCGAGGACGGTTGCGTATTCGGCGGGGCTTGGGAAATACCAGGGCCGGGGGAGTGACCCCCGCGCAATACCAACCTCGGCGATCGCTGCCGTCAGGGCTGCGAGCACTCGTTCGACGTTGTGCTTTGCGCCAAGTTCGCCGACAAAGCGGCCGCCAGGCCGCAAGGCAGCAAACACCCGTGCGGCCACCGCTTCGGGCTCGATCATCCAGTGGAGCGCCGCATTCGAGAAGACCGCATCGACCGGCGCGTCGACGCGGAAGTCCTGACCACGCGCGACCCGAAAGGCAAGGCCCGGGTAGAGGATGCCGGCGCGCTCGATCATTGCCGGGGACGAATCAATCCCTTCGACGAGACAGCCGGCTGCCGCGAACTCGGCGGCATGATGGCCGGTGCCGCAGCCGAGATCGAGGATCCGCTCGCCGCTGCGCGGTTCGAGGAGATCGACGACACCAGCGCCTAAGCGAGTCACCACGTTCATCGTCGCGTCATAGCCGCCGGCATCCCAGTCATTCCTCGCGGGCTGTGGTTGATTCACGACGACCTCCCGACCGGCCAGACTAGCCGATCTGGATGGACGGCGGGAAACTCTGGCATGGAAGTACAAGACGTGAGCATGGAGCGAGCAAGCCGGCAAGCAGGAGATTCGGCGAACGCCACGGGCGGGGCCGCATTGACGTTTGAGGCGGCAACCTCAAGGATGTGTCGGCGACAACCGTTGAGCGACCAGTTGAACGCGCGGCGATATCGGCGTTGGCGCGGCGGGCCGCGAGCCAAGTCGTCTGAGGAGGCGTCCAAGGAACAGGTGACCCTGGTGCTGCGCCTTGGTGGGATCGTCAGGGCGCTGGAGCGCCGGTCCAGTCTTTGACAACTCGGCGGTTGCCTCGGGTCGTTGCGGCTTCCGGCTGAAGCGTGGGCGCGCCAGATCGAGCCGCCAACTGCTCTGCACCGTGATGGCCACGATGAGTACTGGTCCGGCGTCTTAGGCGCGTCGCCGGCGCTCGAATCGCCCGAGCAACCAGCCGACCAACCCGGACGGACGTCGTGCGGCAACAACTTCGACGAACGAAGACGCTTCACGAAAGCCGAGCGCACGATAGGCCGCGAGCGCCGGCGCATTGGTCGCGTTGACGTTGAGCACAATGTCGCGGCAGCGGTCGAGGATCGCCATCGTAACCGCGCTGGTGACGCGCTTGGCGAAGCCGCGGCCGCGGTAGCCTGGATGGGTGAAGACATTGCCGACGGCGCCGAGTCGTTCGACGGCGTTGACAAAATGGGTACCGGCAGCGGCGACCAGACGACCGTCTTCGACAATTCCGAAATAGACGCCGTCGGCGACGTGCTGGCGGGTAACCTGACCCCCTGCACCCAGCCGATAGAGCCGGTTCAGTTGGTCGGCGTCAGCAGCAGCCAGTCGGCCTGCGGCGCCGACGGGATGAAATCGACCCGCGGTCACCGCCATCCGGATCATCGGCTCCTGAATCTCGATCCGAAAACCAGCCCGCAGGGCTTCGAGGTGGGTCTCGGGGCCGCTGAAGAAGAGATCAGCCGGGCGGGGGGTTTGGTCGAGAATGGCGCGGATGCCGTTGGGATCGCCGGCCGACCAGAGCGTTGCGCCCTGGTAAAGCCGTTGGAACGAGGCGATTGCACCGCCACCCGCAAACCATTCACCCCGCGGCTTACCGACAGAATCGACATCACCGAGTTGATACGCCGCGCCGATCCGGTCGGCTCGCAACAGACGCAACACCTCGTCCGGGTCATCAAGGCGAACGACCGCCGGACGTTGGCGGAGCGGTGCACGAAGCGCGAGGTCGGCCATCTTGGCTAGATCGATTCCACGAGAGTGAAGTTCCGAAATTCCTCGTAGCGCTCGACGATCTGGGCGGGCGTGAGATCACGCAGGGCACGCAGCGAGAACTGGCCGACGGTGAAGCTTGCGACAACGCTGCCAAGGACGATCGCCTGGCGGAGCGTGCGAGGCGTAATCTCGCCGCACCGATCGAGGTGGCCGAGGAAGCCGCCAGCAAAACTGTCTCCCGCACCGGTCGGGTCTCGCACCTCCTCGAGCGGGTAGGCCGGCGCCGTGTAATAGCCGTGTCGGTCGAACATCACCGCGCCATACTCGCCTTGCTTGACGACCACCGCCTGGGGACCCAATTCGCGCACCTTGCGCGCCGCAGCGATCAGGCTGCCCGTTCCAGCGAACATCCGCAATTCCGATTCGTTCATGGTCACGATGTCGACCGACTGGATCATCTGGGTCAACTCGTCGCGCTGGCCCTGAATCCAGAAGTTCATGGTGTCCATCATCGTCAACCGCGCCCCTTTGACTTGTCGGCGCACTTCGTACTGAAGCGATGGGTCGATGTTCGCCAGAAAGAGTGTGTCGATATCGGCGTAGCCGTCCGGTAGCGCCGGGTGGAAATCGGCGAAGACATTGAGTTGAGTGTCAAGGGTATGGGTGACGTTCAGGTCGTAGTCGTAGCGGCCGGACCAACGAAAGGTGCGGCCATCGGCAACCTGCAGACCGCGAAGGTCGACGCCGCGTTCGCGGAGGAAGTCCAGTTCGGCGAGCGGAAAGTCCGCGCCAACGACCGCGACCAACTTGACGTCGGTGAACAGACTGGCAGCCGCGGCGAAGTAGATCGCCGAGCCGCCGAGGATTTCGCTCTCCTTGCCAAACGGGGTTTCTACTGTGTCGAGCGCGACCGACCCGACCACCAAAATACTCATCAGAATCTCACTCCCAATACCAGTCCAATCAGTCCATAGTCCATCTTAGGACTGAAGATACTTGTCGATGAAGAGCCCGTATTTCTGCCGATGTTCTGCGGTGATTCGCCTACGATCGGTGATAATCGCGAATTCCAACGCGTGTTGACACGTGCAGTCCCGAGAAATGTCGAACTGTGAAACCACGGACTTTATGATTTGCTGAGCAGTTGCGGTATTGCTCAGCAGGTTCTGGATAACCATGTCGATCGTCACGTCGTCGTGGGCCGGGTGCCAGACGTCATAGTCGGTGGCGCAGGCGAGGGTGCCGTAACAAATCTCGGCCTCACGGGCGATCTTTGCCTCAGGAAGCGCGGTCATCCCGATGATCTGGGCGCCCCAGGAACGATAGAGCTCCGATTCGGCGCGGGTTGAAAAGAGCGGGCCTTCCATCACGACCAGGGTGCCGCCACGATGGACGGTCGCTCCGGCAGCCTCTGCCCCGGCGGCGATTGCCGCGCTCATCTGCTCGCAAAAAGGGTCGGCAAACGCCGCGTGGACGACCAGTCCGTCCTCGAAAAGACTATTCACCCGGCTCTTGGTCCGGTCGATGAGTTGGTCCGGCACGACGAGGTGGAGGGGCTCGATCTCTTGGCGCAGGCTTCCCACCGCCGAGACGGACAAGATCCTCCGCACCCCAAGGCTCTTGAGGGCCCAGATGTTCGCGCGAACCGGCAGTTCGCTGGGACTGAGCCGATGGCCGACGCCATGGCGGGGTAAGAAGGCGACCCGAATACCGGCGATTTCGCCGACGACGACGGCGTCGCTCGGCTTACCGAACGGTGTGTCGATTTCTAGTTCGTCCAGCTTGGAAAAGCCTTCTTCGAGCGAGTACAGCCCGCTGCCGCCGATCACCGCGAATTCGGCCGTCGTCATCGTCTTTCCTTTTTCGATCGCGCCTCGGCAACGGCGTCGCGCAGGCCGTCTTCAAACGGCGGGCGAACGACCGCGACCTCGGTCACAATCGCCGTGATATAGCGATGTGGGGTGACATCGAAGGCCGGGTTTGCCACCCGGACCCCGGTTGGGGCGACCAGTGAGCCAGCGATCGCCGTCACCTCGTTGGCGCGGCGCTCTTCAATTGGGATCGTTTCGCCGGTCTCGATCGACAGATCGATCGTGCTCGTCGGGGCAGCGACGTAGAAGGGAATGCCGTTCTCCTTCGCCAGGACTGCCACGCCGTAGGTGCCGATCTTGTTGGCGACATCGCCGTTGGCAGCGATCCGGTCGGCCCCGACGACGACCGCCGAGATCGCGCCCTGTCGCAGGAAATGGCCGGCCATGTTGTCGGTGATCAAAGTGAGCGGGATACCGTCCCGAGCAAGCTCCCAAGCGGTCAGACGGGCGCCCTGAAGAAGCGGCCGGGTTTCATCGACGAAGACCTGGCGGAGCTTACCGCTCTCCCAGGCGGCCCGCACCACCCCCAGCGCGGTGCCGTAATCGACGGTGGCAAGCGCACCGGCGTTGCAATGGGTCAGGACGGTCGCTCCATCGGGAAGCAGTGCTGCTCCACGTTGACCCAGCGCGATGCAAGCCGCCACGTCCTCGTCGGCGATCCGTTGGGCTTCAGACAGGAGCGAAGCGCGCACGGCATCGGCCGACCCGCCGTGCGCCGCGCCAAGGGTTCGGTCGATCGCCCAGAACAGGTTGACGGCTGTTGGCCGAGTGGTGCGCAGACGAGCGGCAGCCGCTTCGACATCGGCGATGACGCCGGCAGCAGTGGTCGCTGGACTGGTGTGAGCAGCGAGCGCCAGGCCGAAAGCGGCCGCCGCACCAATCGCCGGGGCGCCGCGGACCCGCATTTCGCGGATCGCCTCGGCGATGGCTGGCTCGTCTTCTATCTCCAGCCAGATGACCTCAGCCGGCAACCGAGTCTGGTCGATGATCCGGATCCGTCCGTCTTGCCACGAGACCGTCCGTCCGCGAGGATCCACCATGAGCATCCTCTTAGAAATGCATGCAGCTGACGACTTCACGGCCCTTGAGCCGCTTCCGGCCGCTTAGGAAATCAAGCTCGACCAGAAAGCCGATCCCCACGACGTGGCCACCAAGTAATTCGACCAGTTGAGCGGTCGCGTTTATCGTCCCTCCGGTCGCGAGCAGGTCGTCGACGATCAGAACTCGCTCGCCGCGCTTGATCGAGTCCTTGTGGATTTCGAGCGTCGCCGTCCCATATTCGAGCGTGTATTCCTGAGCGATCGTCTCGTGGGGCAACTTGCCAACCTTGCGGACAGGGACGAAACCGGCGCCCAACTCGAGGGCGATCGGTGCGCCAAAAATAAACCCACGGGATTCGACTCCAACGACACGGTCGACCCCGCGGAGCCGCCACGGCTCGATCATCGCCCGGATCGCCTCACGAAATGCCTGAGGGTCGGCGAGCACCGGCGTGATGTCCTTAAAGATGATGCCGGGCTGGGGAAAATCCGGGATATCCCGGATCAGGGAGTGCCACCAGACAGGATCCGGCATATCGTTCTCCTGGGTTGGCTCGTGCGGCCAGCGTACTATAGTCAGCCTGCCGTCGGACCGTCAACGGACGATCTCGTACACTTTGGCGGTGATTGCTCCTTCATCGGTTCCCGCTGGCTTTGCCGACCCGGACGGCCCGACGACTGACGATCTCGTCAAATGCGTGCGCTGTGGTCTCTGTCTCGGCTCCTGCCCAACCTACCAAGTCCTCGGACTGGAAACCGATTCGCCGCGTGGTCGGGTTCACCTGATGCGCGGCGTCGGTGATGGCCGGCTGACCTTGGGCGAAAGCGTGATTCGTCACCTCGACCAATGTCTCGGCTGTCGCGCCTGTGAAACCATCTGCCCAAGCGATGTGCCGTATGGACGCCTGCTTGAGGCGACGCGTGGGGTGATCGAGCGACAACGGCCGACCCGCGGCTGGCGTGGTGCGCTCCAACGCTTCGCCTTTCGGCGGGTGCTGCCGTCTCGACGGGTCGTCGGCCTCGCCGCGAGTCTGCTCCGACTGGCCCAGCGCACCCGGCTCGATCGGCTAGGACGCCGCCTGATGCCCGACGGGGTCGCCCATCTTGCCTCGCTCGCTCCTCAGGTGGATGGGCGGCCATACCGGGTTCCGCGAGGCGTCGCATCGGCAATCGGTCCCCACCGGGGTCAGGCCTCGCTGTTTCTCGGCTGCGTAATGCCGGCGCTTTTTGGTCCGGCACAGCAAGATAGCGAGGACCTGCTGCGCTACAACGGCTTCGATGTCGTCTCACCGCCGGAGCAAACCTGCTGTGGGGCACTGATGGCCCATGCCGGTGAGCGCGACCAGGCGCGGGACCTTGCTCGAAGAAATCTCGCTGCGTTCGAAGGTGACGACCCGATCATCGTCAACTCCGCGGGGTGTGGGGCGCTTCTGAAGGAATATGGTGAGTTGCTGGCGGGCGATCCGACTTGGGCCGAGCGAGCGGCGGCGTTTTCGGCGCGGGTGCGAGACATCAGCGAATTTCTCGCCGACGTTGGCATGACTGCCCGACTAGGCCCGATCACGCGCACCGTCACCTACCAGGATGCCTGTCACCTCATCCACGCCCAGCGTGTTGCCCGACAGCCGCGGGCGCTCTTGCGGCAGATTCCGGGACTGGAGTTGGTCGAGTTGCCGGGGAGCGACCGGTGCTGTGGGAGCGCCGGGATTTACAACCTAACCCACCCGGACATCGCCGGGACCCTCCGTGAAAGCAAGGTGGACGATATCGCCGCGACCGGCGCTGAGGTCCTCGCAGTGGGTAATCCTGGCTGCCTGATCCAGATTGGGGCCGGTCTTCGCGAGCGCGGCCTGACGGTTGAAACGGTCCATACGGTGACCCTTCTGGCTGAGGCCTGCCGCAGAGGATCGCCCGGGTCGCCAGCCACGACTGACGCCTAGGACACCGACTGTTTCGAAGACAGTGTGGCTGCTGCGAGCGACCTTACCTGCCCTCGTCCGAGAGGTGCCGGCCGCGGGTCGCGCTGCTAACTGACAAGCAAGCCGATTGTGTTGCTGGCCATTGAGCCAGCGTGTTCTCGGTGAGCGGGCTCCTTGGCTACCTCACGGTTCCGCGGGTTCCACGAGTTCCGCCGCGTTCGCCCGTCGGACACGCGATGACTGGTCAGCACCCGCGGACGCCGGTGAGGACCACCATCGAGATCGAGCAGATCGGCCGGCCGCGATCGCCTGAAAGGTGCAACGGTGCGGGCAGGGGCGTCGCCGGCAGCCGGATCCGCGTCCTTTCGGGCCACGCGCGTGCAATCCACCGCCGGTTACGAAATCCATCGACGTTATGTCCGCTCGCGCGGCGTCCCCATCGCCGCAGTTTGTCCGAAGTCGTTATGCCAAGTAACATCATTAGGCGTTTGTTCTACGATCCTTATGTTAAGCCCTAGGAGAGACACAGTAACCCGAAATACCATCAATTTTTATGTCACATGCCTCGGACAGGGTTTGACGTTGGAGGCTTGTCTCGTTGAGGCAATCGCAAATCGGCGACTGAGGTGCTCAGAGGCCGGCGTCAGCAGAGGCCGAACTCGTTTTCAGGAGCACCGATGCCGAAGGAGAGGCAGGGGGCGGCGTCAGCAGAGGCCGAGAGGTGCGGCCCAACCGCTTCGTTGTCTTCGAAGAATGGGCCGGCCGCTGCGGTGAGGACTACGAAGCGGCAGTCCGCCAGGCGCGGATCACTCGCCCAAAGAACCCGGCAAGCTCATCTTCGCTCATCGAGACGGTCTCGGATGGCATCACGATGCTGAGGGTTGGAGCGTCCGACCGCTGGATCTCGATGGCGGCCGGTCGTACCGGGGCGACCCTCGCACGGGCTTTGGCGTCGCCCGCGGACCGACGCAGGTCGAGCGGCCGGTCGTCGTGCAGATCGCTGCGCTCGACGCCGATCTGGAGCCCGGCAGCCCGTGCCAGTTCGAGGAAGAAACGGGTGGCCTTGGCGGCCATCTCCGGCTGAAGACCAAGGTCGGCCAAGAAATGGTTGTAGATGTCGTCGCGGCTGGCAGTCCGCATGTCGAGCTTGCGGAAAAGCGTTGGGTATCCCTCGCGAACGATTTGCTGGAGGTTCAGGGTCTGGACTGCGCCTCGCGCCTTGAGCAAGCGAGCCCGTTCGGTCGGACGGCCATCTTCATCGACCAGACCGAGGTAGCGCAACGCACCCACCACTTTGTACTCATTGCCGCGGGCGATGCCGTTGGTGCGCAGCAACTCCTGGTCGACGAGGTTTGGCGAGGTTCGCTGGAGCAGCCGGAGCCCCTCCAACATTCCCTTTGCCGGGCCGTACGGTGGGGTTCGTCGCAGTTCTTCAGTCGCCATCGAGCACCTCCCTCGTTCCAGTCCCGCGAAGTGTACCAGAGTTCGCGGACAGCTTGGAACCACATACGGACTTCGCCGGACTAGATTGACAGACTACATTGCGGACTGCGTTGGGACAAGCCAGCAAGTCCCTTCGTACGTGCGAAATGAGGACTGGTCCGGACTAACTGCGGTCCCGAACCTCCCATCAGTGTCCTGGCCCGGCCAGACAGGCACACTCGATATGGGTTGATCTTGGCCGGAGCGACAGGCCAGGGGTGGCCTGGGGAACGGCAAGCGATCTTTGGCCAGCGTCGTTGAGGTTGGATGGCTTCCCGCTCCAGATGAAGCGAGGCTGCCCTTCTCGCTCGCCGCGGTCGGGGTTCGTCGGAGGTTGCCACCAAGAAGGCGGTCGGCTGGCTACCGATGGCACCGATGGTATCTCGCTGCGCCGCGCGAACGAGGTCAGCGGCGGCACGGTGCTCGCCGCGTTTCCTCGTGCCGCTTCACCATAACCTGTGCAAATCTTTTGCGATTCCTGGGTCTCCGGTGGCCGTGAACAGCAATTGCACGGCTATTTGGTCCATGCACAGGCATTGTCGCGTTGCACAGATACCGAACGGGTTGTGTTGCCTGGATCCCGTTTCCGACGGTGCCATGGTGGTGGTGTGGTGGCGCCGGGCGGACAGAAGTTTCTGACGGACTGCTACGACCCGTCGTGGAGGAGACGTTCGACGGTCCCGGAGGGTGACTGAGCGAGAAATGCAGGTGATTATCCGGGCCCTGAGGGACTAGTCCACCTCGGGCTGCCCCCGGTGTTGGAGATGGCGGACTGCCGCCGGACGTTGGAGGCTTTGAAGGTGACCGGCTCGAAGGAGCCCCGGCGGCGGGATCAGCTCTGGGTGTCGCGCCGAACGACGAGGAGTCACGGTCGCTGGCGACGATAGCCGATGTGGATGTGGGTTCCGCGATGGGCCCAGTCGGATGCTTAGGGTCTGGTGGAGACATTCTCCGGGCCGAAAGCGTTCGGAAGGAGCGAGGCGAGCGAGCGTCGCTCGGCTGCGCCGGCCGGGGCGGCGATCAGAACGGACGGCTCGTCGATGAATGAGTGGTCCCAGAATTCCCAGAGTACCTGACGGCAGGCGCCGCACGGCGCTGCCGGTGGGTCGGCCACGACCGCCAGCCCGATCAGACGACCGGCGCGAGCGGCGACCGCGGCAAAGACCGCGGCGCGCTCGGCGCAGATGGTCAGGCCGAAGGACGCATTCTCGACATTCGTCCCGCCAAACAGCCGTCCGTCGTCGGTGAGCACTGCTGCTCCCACCGCGAAATGGCTATACGGGCTGTAAGAAGCCAGACGCGCCTGCTCGGCAGCGCTGAGGAGCGCCTGCTCGTGAAGTTGCGGAAGTGCCTCAGTCACCAGCTTCATCCCAGGCGGGCGATTCTTCCTGCGGGAGGAGCACTCGGACCGAGCGGATCCCGCGGCCGCTTGTTTCAGAGACCACGAAGGTGACCCCAGCGACATCGACCGAGTCTCCGACCTTGGGTGCGGCTCCGAGACGGTCGGCAACCAAGCCGCCCACCCGGTCTATCTGCTTGTCGCTCAATTCCACGCCGATGAAGTCGCCAAGGTCGTCGAGGCTCATTCGTCCAGGGGCAAGGACCTCGCGTCTGGGCACAACCCAGCGCGGCTCATCGGCCGGTTCATCGTATTCATCTTGGATCTCTCCGACGATTTCTTCGAGGAGATCCTCGATCGTGACCAGGCCCTCAACCCCGCCGTATTCGTCCATGACAATCGCGAGATGGGTGTTGCGTTCCTGGAGATCATGGAGCAGTTGATCGACGCGGACCCCCGGCGGGATGATATGTGGCTCGCGTGCGATCTCGCGGATGGCAAACGGTGCGGCGCCGATCAGCTTGGCCAGGAGGTCTTTGGCGTAGACGACGCCAACGATGTGGTCGATCGAGTTGTCGTAGACCGGGATACGGCTGTACCCGGTCTGGACGATCAGTTCGGCGATCTCGTGGGGGCTACTGTCGGCCGGCGCACAAACCATCGCGACGCGTGGTGTCATCACCTCGCGGGCGGTTGTCTCCTCCAACTCGAAGATGTTGTCGATCATGTCGAGTTCGTCGGCCTCGATGACGCCCTGCTCGCGGCCAACGCTCAGCAGCAGATGGACCTCCTCCTCGCTCACCAAGATCGTCGCGGGACCGCCCCGTCGCCAGCCGAAGGGCCGAAGGAGCATCCCAGTCATCAACTCCAGACCACGCACCACCGGTGTGAGTAGCACCGAGAGCAGGTGAACCGGACGAACCACCAACGACGCGATCTGCTCGGGCCAGAGGGCGCCAACCGCCTTGGGGAGGATCTCGCCGAAGACGAGCAAAAGGCTCAACACAATCACGATCCCCGCGACCAGTGCCCAGGGCCCGAGCGCGGCGCCCCACAAATCGACAGCGAGCTGTGCTCCAATGGCGGCCGTGACAACGCTGGCCACGACGTTGACGAACACGATCGTGCTGAGAACTTGGCCAGGGCGACGGAGAAGCGTCTGGACGATGTTCGGCTTATTGGCTTGCCGGTCAAAAGCGCGACGCGCTGTCAGCCGGTTTGCCGACAAGATCGCCGATTCGGCCAACGATGCCACCGCGTTCACCAGCACGCCGATCACCACGATTGCCAGGCCGAGCGAGAGTGGCATCACCCGTCATCTCCGGCGACCAACCGTTGAAAGGAGTGGACGATACTGCCCGGTGGAATGCTGACCCCGCGCAGGTGTGACGCTTCGACGACAGACCCGTCACCGACGAGGGCATCCTCGAGGATGGCGTGTGGGCCGATCCGGCAGCCTCGGCCGATAACCGTTCGTCCGCTGAACACGCAACCGGGCAGGATCAGCGTATCGAACCCGACCTGAACGTCAATGTCGACCACGACGGTCTCGCCACCGACAACCAAAACGCCGTCGTTCAATAGGCGGCGGCGAATCCGTTCGCGGAGGATTGCGTCGGCGCGAGCCAGTTCTGGACGGTCGTTGATCCCGGCGACCGCGACCGCGTCGGTGGTCGTGACGGTGCTCAGAACTCCCTCGCGGGCAGCCTGGGCGAAGAGATCCGTCAAATACACCTCGCCGGTGGCGCTGGGTCCGAGCGCCGCCAGCCGTGGCCAGAGCCACTCCCCATCAACGGCATAGAGCCCGCTGTTCCATTCGCGGATCGCGCGCTGTTCGGTCGTGGCGACTTTCTCTTCGGCGATCGCGAGTGGCCGTCCGGCTTCGTCTCGGACGATCCTCCCCAGCCCGGTCGGGTCGCCGGTGGTGCACGTCAGGGCGGTCAGCGCTGCTCCGCTGGCGAGGCGCTGCTGGTGGAGCGCGGCGATCGTTTCGGCGGGGATGAGCGGGACATCCCCATACGTTATGACGAGGTCTGCCGGATCCGGGAAGGCAGGGCGGGCCTGGAGGACGGCATGGCCGGTGCCGAGTTGCTCGGCTTGCCAGACGTATTCCCGCTCTGGGAAGGCGGCCTTGACCTGATCACCGCCGTAGCCGATCACGACCACGCTTCGCGATGCGCCGGCGAGATCAAGCGCCGCCAGAACATGCCCGAGAAGCGGGCGGCCGGCAAGCGGCTGGAGCACTTTGGGCAATGGAGACCCGAAGCGGGTGCCGCGGCCGGCTGCGAGGACGACCGCGGCGAAGGGACGGGGAGGGTCCTCACTCACTGGCGGATCGCGATGGCATCGATCTCGACCCTCGCATCGCGCGGCAGCCGGGCGACCTGGACAGTTGAGCGAGCCGGTGGGGCTTCCGTGAAGTACTCGGCATAGACCCCGTTGACCGTCGCAAAGTCCTCGAGGTCGGCGAGGAAGATCGTCGTTCGGACGACGGCCCCGAGCGTCAGCCCGTCTGCAGCCAGAACCGCCGCGAGATTGTCCAGCACTCGGCGGGTCTGGACGATGATGTCGCCCTCGACGAGTTGGCCCGTCGCCGGATCGAGGGGTATCTGACCGGAAAGGAACAGCAGGCGGTCCCAGCCAACAGCCTGCGAATATGGGCCGATTGCGGCTGGCGCGGCAGAGGTAGCGACGATCTGGCGGTCCAAGTGCCTCCCTTGGCGCTTTTTGAACGGGTGCTGGAGCGTATTGTAGAATGAGGCAACCTGACGTCAACCCCGGCCTTCCCGCACGGCCACGGGGGCCTCGGCCGCCCCTGCCGCAACCCGGCGAGCGCCGGCCGCTCGGTGTGCCGGTGGCACGTACGGCGAGCCACCGAGAGGTTGGGTGTGACAAGCGACGAAATTCGCGACGCGTTCTTGCGCTACTTCGAGCGGCAGCGCCATGCCCGGGTCCCGAGTTCATCCCTGGTGCCGGGCAACGATCCGACCCTCTTGTTCACGAACGCCGGGATGGTCCAGTTCAAGGACGTTTTTCTCGGCCTCGAAGAGCGTTCCTATCGTCGGGCAACCAGTTCCCAACGCTGCATGCGCGCGGGCGGCAAGCACAACGACCTCGACAATGTCGGTCGCACCGCTCGCCACCACACCTTTTTCGAGATGCTCGGCAACTTCTCGTTTGGTGACTACTTTAAGGAAGATGCCATTCGCTTCGCCTGGGAGTTCATCACCGGCGAGTTGAAGATCGACCCGGCCAGTCTCTGGGTCACCGTCTTTCGCGACGATGACGAGGCAGTTGCGCTCTGGCGCGAGATTGCCGGATTGCCAGCCGACCGGATCGTCCGATTGGGCGAAAAGGACAACTGGTGGGCGATGGCCGAAACCGGCCCACAAGGCCCGTCGTCGGAGATCCACATCGACCGGGGCGAGGGACGCTCGTGTGGGCCGGACTGCGGCATCGGCCGCTGCGATTGCGACCGTTGGCTGGAATTCTGGAACCTTGTCTTTATGCAATTCAACCGGGACGCCGACGGAGTACTCTCGCCGCTGCCCCGGCCGTCGATCGACACCGGGATGGGCCTCGAGCGGATCGCCTCGATTGTCCAGAATGTCGAGACGAACTGGGATACCGACCTGTTCACGCCAATCCTCGCCCGGATCGAACAACTAGCTGGCAAACCCTACCACCCCGGCGAAGCCGGATTTCCGTTCCGGGTCATTGCCGACCATGCCCGCGCATGTGCCTTCTTGATCGCCGATGGCGTGCTACCGAGCAATGAGTGGCGCGGCTACGTGCTGCGTCGGATCTTGCGGCGGGCGGTGCGATTTGGCCGGAAGCTTGGTCTCGACCGGCCGTTCTTCGCCGATGTGGCCGATGCTGTCATCGACCGGATGGCCGCCGCCTACCCCGAGTTGGTCAAACGCCGCGAGTTCGTCCGGCTCGTAATCGAGCGAGAAGAGGAGCGCTTTGGCCAGACGCTCGCCACCGGATTGCAGTTGCTGGACACGCTAATGGTTTCGGCTCGCTCGCGCGGTGAGCGGACAATCCCCGGCGAAGATACCTTCCGGCTTTATGACACGTTTGGTTTTCCGCGTGAATTGACCGACGAGGTGGCCCTCGAAAACGGCTTTGTCGTCGACGATGCCGGCTTCCAAGCAGCGCTGGCGCGTCAACGGGACCAGTCCAAAGCGACGGCGCGATTTCGTGGCGCAGGGGTCGAACGTTTCAACGGGTTGGACCTCCCCGAATTGCGCTTCGTTGGGTATGACCGGCAGTCCCACCAGTCGCCGGTCGTCGCGATCTTGCTGGACGGCCAACCGGTCGATGCCGCCGCCGAGGGGCAGCAGGTCGAGTTGTTGGTGCGCGAGACCCCGTTCTACCCAGAGGGAGGTGGCCAGGTCGGCGACACTGGCACGGTTCGGGCGGAGAGCGGCCGGGCAACAGTCCTCGACACCCAACGCCCGGCGCCCGAGATCATCGTCCACCGGGCGCGGGTCGACGAGGGCTTTCTTTCGGTTGGCGATCCGGTGCGTCTGGAGATCGATGGTGAGCGCCGGGGTAACGTGATGCGCAATCACACCGCCACCCATCTGCTCCACGCTGCGCTCCAGAGCGTGCTGGGTTCTCATGCCCGCCAGGCCGGATCGCTGGTTGCGCCCGACCGACTACGGTTCGATTTCACGCATCTGGCGCCGGTGAGTCCGCTCGAGTTGCGCGAGGTGCAACGCCAGGTCAGCCAGCGGGTCTATGAAGATCTACCGGTAACGCCGGCGTTGGCGAGCTACGACGACGCGATCGCAGCCGGCGCGATGGCGCTGTTTGGGGAAAAATACGGCGACACCGTTCGGACAATCTGCATTCGGCGGCCCGCCGTGGAAGAACTGGAAGTAGGGTTGCCCTGCGCCAGCCTCGAATTATGCGGTGGGACGCATTGCAGTCATACAGGTGAGATCGGACCGTTCGTGATCGTTTCGGAGGGGAGTGTCGGGTCAGGCATCCGGCGTATCGAAGCCCTGACCGGTCCGGCAGCAGAGGCGTTGATAGCCCAACGCAATGAGACGATCGACAACCTCGCCCGGCTGCTGAAGGTTCAGCCGTCCGAGATCGAAGGCCGAGTTGCTACCCTTCAGGCCGAACTGGTTGCCGAGCGACGACGCAGCGAGCAGTTGGAACGCGAGATCGCCCGGCGGGAAATCGAGGCGCTCGCCCAGCGAGCGGAGCAGGTGGATGGGGTGACGGTGTTGACGGTGCGGGTTCAGGCCGCTCGGCCGGAAGCCCTCCGCGAGATGACCGACTGGCTGCGCGACCGGCTTAAGAGCGCGATCATCGTTCTCGGGGCGCCGATCGGCGACCGGCCGCAATTCATTGCCGCGGTGACGCCCGACCTCGTCGCGAAGGGCTATCATGCCGGCGAAATCGTCCGCCGGGCCGCCGCGGTGGCCGGCGGCGGTGGTGGCGGCCGTCCTGAGCTTGCGCAGGCGGGCGGCAAGGATCCCTCCAAGATCGACGAGGCGCTGCGGGCGGCACGCCAGGCGGTGGAAAAGGTATGACGATCAGCGCGTCGTCTGGCTCCTATTCCCCACACGCAGATGGGCCGAACGAGCCGTCAGCGGTTGGCCAGCCGGCCAACGACCCCAGTGTCATTGAGATGGACCCCGATGACGACATAGGGTCGTTGCGGCAAAAGCTCGACCAGACCGAAAGCCGCCGAGTGGTGCTGGTGGCGCCGCGTCATGCCAAGTTACTGCGAAATCCCGTCCGGCTCAAGCTTCTACGCCGGTATGCACGCCAATCGGCACGCGATGTGGTGATCATCGCTGAGGATGGCGACGTGCGGCGACTTGCGAAGGCCGAGGGCTTCCGGGTCGCCGGGTCGATCAAGGGCGTCAAGTTCGGTAAAGGGTCAGGCCGATCGTTCGCCTTGCCGACGTTCTCCGCAGGAGGAATGATCGCTGGTGGCGTGTTGGTGGGGTTGCTGGTGCTCGTGGCTCTTGCCGGCGCGGCAATCATCTTGCCGAGCGCAACAATCGATCTCGCGGTCGCAGCCACCCCGATGACCGAGACGATGACGGTGAAAGCTTCCCGTCAGGCGCGTGGGGTCAATGTCGACCAACGCTCGGTCTCGGGCCGGCTGATCACCACCGAGGCCGAAGCGACCGACACGACCGAAGCGACTGGCAAGAAATCCACCCCGTCCGAAAAAGCAAAGGGGCGGGTGACCTTGACCAACCGCGCTCCGGCCGACAACGGCGCGGTGACGATCCCGAAGGGCAGCCTCGTACGAACCCTTGGGAACATTCAGTTCGCGACCGACGAGGCCGTGACCGTGCCGGCCTCGTCGGCGTCGGTTCAGGCGCCGATCACCGCCGTCGAATCCGGCGTGTCCGCGAATGTCGCAGCGAGGGCGATCACCGCGTTTTCCGATCAGGCATTGAACTCGCGGGTCACGGTGGTCAACGAGCAGCCGACCAACGGCGGCACCCAGAGTGATGTTGCCTACGTCACGCTTGCCGACCGAAATCGGCTGCGCCAGTCGATCCTCGAAAAGCTGCGGACCGAAGGGTACGCTCGACTGTATGACTCCAAGCGTGGCAACGAATCGATTTATCGGGAAACGGTTCAGGTGACGGTTATCGAAGAGACATTTGACCGGTTGCTCGACGAAGAGGCCAAGACCGTGTCGATTGTGGCGCGGGCGCGGGTGTCGGCAATTGCCTTCAACTCCGAAGACGTCCTTGACTTGGGCCAGCAAGTAGCCAAGTCTCAGCTTACAGCGGGGCATCAAATCCTACCGGGCAGCCTGACGGTTGCGCCGCTCGGGTTGCTGGGGGCGGACGACGACGCCGTGACGTTCAACATGAGTGTGACCTTTCAGGCGATGCCACAGATCAACCAGGAACAGGTCAAGAATGCGATCGCCGGCCAGCCCATCGATCAAGCGAGCGCTTATCTCGAATCGACGCTGGCGCTGACACGGCCGCCGTCGATCCGGGTCTGGCCGACCGTAATGCCGTTCATACCACGACTGGCTCCGCGAATCGAGTTGACGATTGTTGGCGGCTGACCGGCCAGGACGCTGGCTGGGGGTGGACTTCGGGCGACGGCGGATCGGCCTGGCCGTGTCTGATGAACTTGGCATCCTCGCCACGCCGCTGGTGGTACTCCAGGCGCGGGGCTGGCGCACCGACGTGCCCGCGATCATCGCGCAGGCTGGGCGCGAAGGCGTGACCGGGATTGTCGTCGGGTTGCCGATCCGCGATGACGGCGAGCGTACCGAACAGACCGAAAGCGCCGAGCGTTTTGCCCGCCGGATCGCCGATGCGACAGAGCTTCCGGTTCTTCTGCACGACGAGCGCTTCACGACCTGGGAGGCGAACCAGCGCCGGGAAGGGCGGCGGCGCCGGGCCGATGACGCTGAGGCAGCGGCGGTGCTGCTGGAGAGTTTCCTTGCCGGGCGGCGGCAGGCGGTGGGCTGATGGGCAAGGCGATTCTTGGGACGTTAGCGGTCTTGCTTGTCGCTGGCTGCGCCTGCCTCGCAGCGGCGGCGGTTCCGAACCTGCCGACCGAAGCGGGACTTGGCGGTGTGGTCGAATTGCTGGACCGGCCGGTGGCGCTCGATCCGACGCCGGTCGAGTTTACCGTCGAACCGGGCGACGACGCCGCCGTCGTGGGGCGCCGGCTTCAGGAGCGCGGCCTCATCGGCGACGACCGGTTGTTTCGCTATCTGGCCTCCTCGACCGGGCTGGGGACGAACATCCAGGCCGGTGACTACGAACTGCGGCGCGACATGACCAGCCGGGCGATCCTCGAAAAGCTGGCGCGCGGTGAGGTGCGGCTCCGCACTTTCAGTGTGCCGGAGGGATGGCAACTCGGCCAAGTGATTGAAGCGCTCGAAAAGCAGGGAATCGGCAACGGAGCCGGGCTCTGGTCGGCGCTGGCGGAGCTTTCGGCTGCCCCACCGACGGGGTCGCTGGCGGCGAGCCGACCAGCCGGCCAATCGCTCGAGGGCTACCTCTTCCCCGAAACCTACCGAGTGGCGCGCGACGTAACTCCGGCAGGGGCGCTCCAAACGATGGTGCGCCAGACCGATCAGTTGTTTACCCCGGAAATGCGCGCCGCTGCGGCGTCCCGCGGACTTTCGCCACACCAGGCGCTGACCCTCGCATCGATTGTCGAGCGTGAAGCGGTCAAGCCGGAGGAGCAGCCGGTGATCGCGGCGGTCTTCTTGAACCGGCTGAAGCTCGGAATGCCACTCCAGGCGGACCCGACAGTCCAGTTCGCGGTGGCTCAGGACCCTGCACGCCGGGGGCGCGACGGCTACTGGAAGAAGGACCTGACGGTTCAGGACCTCGCGCTCGACTCCCCGTACAATACCTACCGGGTGAATGGGCTGCCGCCTGGACCGATCTGCAGCCCGGGGTTGGGAGCGATAAAGGCGGTGACTGCCCCGGCGGAAAGCGACTTCTTGTACTTCGTCGCTCGGCCGGACGGGTCCCACGCCTTTGCCCGGACACTCGCCGAGCACAACGCGAACGTCGCCCGCTACGCGCGCTAGCCTGGCGGGCCGGGAGGAGTAGCATGGCGCTTCGTCACTTTAGCCGGGACGAACTCTCCGGTAGCCTTGCTCGGATGTGGGACCACTCGCAGGCGGTTGGGAACGAGCCGCGCTTTCTCGAAGTCGTCGCGAATGCGCCGAACGTCGGGGAGTTCTACTTTGGCCAGTTCTACGGCCAGTTGTTCTTCAACGGCATCGCGCCGCTTCGGGTCAAGGAGCTTATTCGGCTGCGGCTATCCAACCTGCATGGCTGCGCGTCCTGAAACCGATCCAATACCGTCTCGGCGAGACGGGCAGGGATCACCGACGACGAGATCGACGCGCTCTGGGACTACGAGGCCTGGCCGTTCTCAGACGGTGAGAAGGCTGCGCTGGACCTCGCGACCTTGTTGTCGAATGCAACCCCGGATGGGCCGGTGGATGACGAGTTGTTGGCTCGCCTTCAAGCAGCGTTTTCGGATGGCGAGATCATCGAGTTCGCGGTGGTCTGCGCGATGCTCACCGGGATGGCCAAGATGCTGTTCGCGTTCGACCTTGGGCAGCGGGAGGAGTATTGCCCCTTCCCCGGACATGCCGAGGGAGGCGGCTGGATGACGACATAGCGGTGTGCTGACGCGAGCGAAGCTGCCGATCTCAGCCATCGCCAGGGTGATCTCGGGGCGCGCTCGATACTCGCCGTCCGTCGCCCCACGTTGCAATTGATCGACTGTTTGACCGTCTTTCGTGCTGAGTGTACGATGCCCGGCCATGAACGACGTCTCGAGAATGCAACGCGCCTACGCGATGATCCGCGAGCGAGAGCTTCCGACCAGTTTCCCGGCAACCTTCCAGTTACCCGGCGTCGTGGACGTTCACCTGCATGTCGGCCGGGGGTTGACCGACCCGCTCGACCTTGGCCGTCGGGCCACCGATGCGGGGATGCGGGCGATCGTGTTCAAGACACCGTCGCCGACGCTCGACCTCGCGCTCACCGTCAACGAGGCACTCCGGCTGCTCTATGCTGGCAGTGACAAGACGCCGGTCGAGTGTGTCGGCGGGGTGGTGCTGGAATCGCCGGGAGCGCCCCAAGTGGCTATCGCGCGGCGCTGGCTGGCGAAAGGTGCGAAGGTCGTCTGGTTTGCTACCGGATCGAGTGCCAACCACCGTGAGCGGGCGACCGGTCTGAGCCGCGATGAAGCACGTGCGACTGGACAGTACGTCTTGAACGGCGGAACTCTCATCCCCGAGGCGGTCGAGGTGATCGAAGCGGTCGTCGAGTTTGGTGGCGCGCTTTCGTTTGGTCACCTGTCGCGCGAAGAAATGTTCGCCCTGGCGGCGGAGGCTGAGAAGCGTAGTCTGACCAGCGCGTTCGTCGACCATCCATTGAATCCGGTGATGGGCCTGTCGATCGACGATTGCTTGCGGATCGCCGACCACGGGGTGTACCTCAATTTCACCGCAGCGGAGCTATCGCCGATGTTCGGAGTGGACCCGGCGGACGTTGGCCGGGCGATCCGAGCGATCGGCGTGGAGCGAGTGATTGTGTCGTCAGATGCCGGCCACCCGTCGATGGGCGACGCTGCCGAGTCGATGCGGATGTGGCAGACGGTGCTGCTCTGGCAGGGCTTTTCTGGGGCCGAGATCGCCGAGATGATGGTCGAACGGCCAACCCGGATGCTCGGTTTGGCTGAGATTGCCCACCCTCCGGGTGGCTGATATACTCAAGTGGACCCTGGGGGGATCGCATAGTTGGTCTAGTGCGGCCGCCTGCTAAGCGGTTACTCGGGTAAAACCGGGTCGAGGACCAGATCTCCTCCGCCCGCTCCGGGCCGGCTGGCAGGGCGACCCGTGGGGCCGGTCTTGCTGTTTCGGCGGGCGTCTGCTGGCCGAAATTGATGTAAAAGTGATGTAGTGCGCCGGGGCGTTGAACGGCTCCTTTCACTTCGTCCCCAAGCCGTGTACTCCTCGGTCATGGTACCGCAGACGCGGCGGTTGGTGTAACCGCCTTATCGCAGCACCTCTTCGCCGGCCCGGTAGGCATCCTCTCGCGCCGTCCATGGGGTTTCTCGGCCTGCATGGGGTCAGTCCGGGTCATCCGCGCCCGTCTACGGGTGCCAATACCGCTCACATCACGCCAGAGGCGGCTAGAAAGGCCGTAGGCGCGTTTGCCCCCATCCGTGGGCGAATGGACGGTTGACGCGGGAACCGAGTCCCCCTGACTCACCAAGCGTCTCTGATGACTCCCCGATGGAAGGCGCGTTCTCCACTCCTCAGGCGGGAGCGGCGCGGGCGTGGCGATACGGCGCGAACTGGAGTTCCGAGACCCCGGGCGAGAGGCCGCCTACTGGACCGGGGGCGTCCAGTGATAGCAGTGGAGAGAGCAAGAGCGCGCCGGTGCTCTCTTCGGTGCTATCACCGGTGTTCTCACAGCGAGACGCTCCCCGCGCCAGAGACGGCTAGGAAGGCCATCGGCGCGGGCATCCCTTTTGCCGGGAGCGAAGACGGTGGCGGCGGAAACCGAGTCTCCTTGACTCGCCGAGCGCGTCAGAGCCTTCCTCCGGCCCCGGTAAGGGCGTCGCCATCGCTGGGCGGCTGGCCGGCGGCGGACCCTGCCCCCACCCCTACACACAGCGCCGCACCTCGAACGCGTTTTTCGGCGGTGCGTGAGACGGACCCTTTTTGTACCGTGATCGATCACGAACGCCGCCGTTCGCGTTCATGCGCCCTCCAGGCCGGCGACGTCGGCATCGGTTGCGCCCAAGCGTACGGCAAGGGCAAGGTCGAGCAGGGCGCGGGCAACCTCGGGGCGGACGGTTGGTGGAAGGCCGGCGAGACGGGCGCGGACGTCATCGAGATAGCCGGCGGCGCGGGCGTCGCGGAGGGCGGTTTCCTCGATGCGGCGAGCGCGGGCGGTGGCGACAACCTCGGCTTGCGATCGCGGATAGCCGGCGCAGGAACTCGGCGTTGTCCTCGGCGGTGAGAAAGCGGGCGGTCGCATGGGATTGGCCGCCGATACTGAAGCGGGAGATGCCGAGCGCGGCGAGTAGGGCAAGGCCGGTCATTCCATCTCCTCCGGCGGGACGTCGGGCCAGGTGTCAGAGGCGGTAGCTGACGATGCTTCCTCGGTAGCGTTCGGCTTCGCCGTGGCGCATGACGACGGCGATCAGGTCGCGATGGTAGGGCGCGATCGTGTCGGACAACTCGGGCGGATGATCGCCGGTGGAGCCGAGGGTGACCGGACGCTCGCCGTCCATCAGGACGCGCAAGCCGGCACCGCCGGCCAGAAAGCGCCGACCCGCATCTTCGATCGCCCGTTCGCGTTCGAGCAGCGCAAGGATGGCCGGCTTCCATTGGCGCAGAGAGGCGGCGTCGGTGGGGGTGAGCGCGCCCGCCGGCACGTCGGCGACGATATCGCCCCCCTCGGCGCGCAGTACGCAGCCAAGGCGGCGAAGGTCAGCGAGCAAGGCGGCGGGGGTCATATCCGCACCTTCACCCGCGCCGGAGATTGCGGGGGGTGCGGGGGATTTTTCAGCCCGTCTCCCCCATGCGTAATGTGATCATCATCCTCTGTGCAACATTTTCTCGCGTACGGGGTAGTGGGAAATACCCCCGCACCCCCCGCACCCCCGCACCCCGCACCCCCGCAGATTCGTCCTCCGCGACGGCGATCAGCCGCCAGAGGACGGTGTGATTCCGGTCATGGCCGGCGCGGACGATCTGAGAGTCGCCGTAGACGCGCTCGGCCTGGGCAGCCAACTGTCGTCCGAACGAGATCTTCATCTGCGGCTCCCGGTCGGAGCGTACGAAGCTTAGCCCGTCCACCCCCTTGCGATCTCGAACAACTCGGCGGCGGTCGTCGGGCGATCGCCATACTCCTCGGCCCAGCGCTGGCAGAGGGTGCGCCAGGCCGCGCTCTCGGCATCGGCGGCGGCGTAGAGATCGCGGCGGTTGGCGAGAAAGCCGGTGATGCCGGCGGAGTCGAGGATGCCGCCGATGGTCGCCGACCACGCCTCGTAGGAGCCGAGCCGGACGTCCCACTGGTGCGCCCCGCTGGCGTACCAGTGGCGAATCAGCGTTAGCGCCGCGCCGATCAACGCCCCCCGCTGCTGGCGCGCCCAGCCGAGCAGATCGGGATGGCGAAACCCCGTGCGTTCCTCCGGACGCTCCAGGCGCGGCACCAGCCGGATACGGACGTAGCGGCGGACGAAGTCGGAGGTCAAGACGGGATTGTTGGCGGTCGAGGCGAAGATCGCTCGCACCGGGATGCTGACCGTGTCGCTCCGCCCCAGGATGCGGTCGGACCAGACGTCCGCGGTCAGGGCGTCGGCGAGTGATCCCGAGTCGAGGCGCGTAAGATTATCGAAGACCATCGCGCCGGAGCCGGCCAGCAGCGCCGCCGTCAGGCGCTTGCGCCACTCGTCGTTATCGCCCGCCGGCGGCGTTTTGGCGAGCGTGCGCCCGTACGCTACGCCGAGAGTAGCGTCCACCAGCAGCCCCTTGCCGGAGCCAGGGACCGATGCCTCCACGCCGTGGAGCGGGGTCGGTCCGTCGATGGCGTCGCGGACGAACGGGAGTAGCAGCAGCGCGATGGCGTGCGCCCGGTCGGCCTCTCCGGCGAACGGAAAATCGCCGAGTAGATCGTCCAGCAGGAGCGTCCGCGCGTCGGCGACGTCGGCGACGGATGGCCGCTCGGGGATGTCGGGGAGGACCAGGCCGGCGGGTGGCGCGTGGTAGACGCGGGTGATCGCGTCATAGCCGGCGGCGGTGTGGACGCTCCCGTCTGGCCGGACAGACGGCGTCTCAGTGATACGCGAGAGTGGCGGCAGTGGCATCGTCGCCGAGGCGAGCAACAGATTCCGGTATCCCTGGGAGCCGCTACCTGGACGTCTGGATCGCCGTCGCGCTTACCCGGCTCGGTGAAGACCGCCGCCGCCGCCGCTTCGAGCAGCAGCCGGTCGGCGGTCAGCGGGCGTAGCACCGGTTGCCCGTGCTCGTCTCGCTCAAGCCGCACCGGCCCGCCACGCAGAAGAGTCGCGGGTCACGCCGGTTCGCCAGATCGATCGCCCGCCAGACGCGCCGGGTGCGCGCCTCTAGCTCGGGGTCAGTCGCGATGATGCAAGGCCGGTCGCCGCCACGCGGCTGGGTAGCATCGTCCGCGCCGGGCACGTCGGCGACCGTCCAGACGGCGAGCGCTTCCAGGTCGGCGGCGGTGGCGTCCGGGTGAGCGGCCAGCCAGTCATCCAGGCCGGCCTTGGCTCCCTCCGGCCCCGGCGGGAGAACCAGCGCGCCGACCCGCGCCCCCCGGCTGGTCAGATAGCGCCAGAGCCGATCGAGGGCGATACGGACCGCCGATTTCGAGATCACGTCGCTATCGAAAGCGAGCAGCACCATGCGTGGGTCGGCCTCACCCTTGAGCGCGATCGTCTCCCAGCAGGCGAGGGCGGCGGTCCCGCCGGTCTCGGTCCGGCCCCGCCAGCCATAGACGCCAGCTATGGAGAGGCAGAGCGCGCCACGTGTGACGGCGGCGTCGGCCTTCCGCGCACCCTCGGTGATCAGGAGCGGGCGTCGCGGGTCGCCGAGGTGCGGGCGGACTGCCGGTGGCACGTCGAGGATGTTGGCCTGGCCGGCGGGGGTCTCGTAGCGGAGCAGTCGCCCCCGAGCCGTGCGCGGGTCATCCTGACGTATCTGGCAGCCGCGCATCTCGCCGTGGACGTCCCAGCGTGGGACCAGCAGCGCCGTCCCGCGTATCTGGCCGCGAGCGAACCCGAGCGCCCCAGCTCGGCGGGTTGGACGGTGCGGTAGCCACGAGCCTCCGCTACCTCCGGCGAGATCGCCGAGGCGGCGAGCAGATCGGCGTGGGAGAGGGGACAAGATCGAGGCCGGCGTACTGGCTCATGGCTGCCCCCCAGAGCGCCGTCTGGATGGCGGCGGGTGGACTGCCGGCGAACCGGCCCCGGTCGCCATCATCCGCTGCTGGCCGTAGGCCGCCCAGGGCGTCGGGCGGCTGTGGCGGTCCCAGGTCACCCAGTCGCAGCACCAGACGCGACCGTCGTCGGCGCAGCGCGGATCGGGTAGAAGCGCCGGCGGCGCTGGGCGTCGGCGAGGTGGCCGGCATCGAGCGCTATCGACTCGTCAGCCGTGCCGGCATAGAGCAGGTTCCGGCGGCGGACGATCTTCCCGTAGTAGGTCTGCCGGCCTCATCCCGGCGGAGCGAGCCGACCGCGCCGCCGGCCAGGGTCAGATCGCGGACGGTGTTGCTCATGACCGCACCGCCCGCAGCGGCACCGCGCTCGCCGGCAGGGGCGTAGTGGACCGCGCGAGGATGCGCCGTGGACGTCGCCCAGGACCCCTGGGGGGTGCGCCGCCAGGACCTCTGGCAGGCGCGATGGTCAAGCGCGAGAGGCGCGCGTTTGCGTAGAATGACGACGGGTTGGTGCTCACAAGCTCCTCCTAATGCCCCGCTGCTCGGTTCAGTTTCTGAGGCCGGTCCGAGCAGCGGGGTTTTTCCTGGTGTTCTCACTGTGACCCTCCCTCGGGCCACACCCTGATGGCGCGGTCGATGCGGTCCGCGACCTCCGCCGGCATCGGCAGACGCTCGCTCAGCATGCAGCCGAGCCGCCCGGGGTGGATGTGGACGGCGGCGGCGAGTTCGTAGACTCGAATCTGCCGGCGGGCGATCTCGGCCCGCAGGTCGGGGGCGCGGGGTGCTACTTGCATAGACTCCTCCTGATAGTTAATCGCCCCACCATGGTAGCAAGCCGCAGCGCGCAGTCAAGCAGTTGTAATGACGCGCGACCAAGATCTTGTGATCTTCAATGCAAGCAACCCCCACATCTGCCGTTCTTCCCGCAGAATGCCTGCCGTCAGGCCGCGTTATCGCCCGTCGCCGAGCAGGGTTAGCAGCGAAACGGACTTTTCGAACCATCCCCGGCGGTCCCTACCTGGTGTTTGTTGTCGGCGTAATCGGGGACCTTGGTACTCACCCACCACACTAGCCACGGCTCGCCGGATGCGGGGTCCACCGGCGTCGTGCCGAGCGAGTCGCGCCGATCGGGCGGGACCTGTGCGAGCGGCGGCGCTTCACGGGCGCGCTTGGCTCGCGTGACTCGTCCGGCGTCGGTCTGCCAGTAGACGAGGTCGATGTAGTGCGCGTCTTTGCCCGGCGGGACGTAGACGAGGTCGCAGTGCTCCGGCGACTGGCAATAGGCGTTGCAACCGTGGCGGTCGCCGGTCATCGCGTCGTCTCCTCTACCGCCGGCATCTCGGGCGCGGGTAGGGCCACGGCGCATCCGGCAGGAAGCGCGAGGCGATCTCGCCGCCCCGGTCGAGGCCGGGCAGAGCGTGGGCGTAGACGGCAAGCGTGACGGCGGGGGTGGCGTGGCCAAGCCGCCGTGCGACCTCGGGGACGGGCATTCCCCCGGCAAGCAGGATGCTGGCGTGGACGTGACGCAAAAGGTGCGGGGTACCGCTCAACCCGGCGCGGTCGATGTCACGCTGCCAGGCGGCGTCAATCGTCCGGTAGGTGGCATGGCGTCCGCTATCGGTGAGCCAGAGCCACCCATCCGGGTTGTCCACGCCAAGGCGCGCCAGATCGCGCTGTTGCTCGGCGCGATGCTCGATAAGCGCGGCGACGGCAGGGTGGGATGGTGACGGCGCGGATACCGGCGCGGGTCTTCGGCTCGCCGATGGTCTCCTGCTTGTTGACGCGCTGGGCGGTACGCTCGATGCGGACCATGCCGGCGTCAAGGTCGAGGTCTCGCCATTGGAGCGCCCGCGCTTCTCCGATGCGGATGCCCGCGCCGATCAGCAGCAGCCAGAGCGATCGCCATCGCCCGGCTCCAGCGAGAAAGGCGGCGGTCTGATCGGCGGTCCAGACATCCTGGCGGTGATAGTGATGCTTGGGGCGGCTGACGCGCAGCATCGGGTCGGCGGGCAGCCAGCCGAGCCGAACGGCGGTCGCGAAGAGTTGCTTCAGGCGGAGGTAGAGCAACTGGCGGGTGCGCGGGCGATCGCGGTACGCGCCGAGCGCGGCTTCGATGCGGGCCGGGGTGATCGCCTTGAGCCGCGTCGTCTTGCCGAACAGGTGGGTCAGGATGGCGCATTCGGCGGTGTAGTTCTGGACGGTCTTGTCGCGTACTTGGAGGCGGTCGAGCCAGAGGGCGACAAGTTGGCCGAAGCGTTCGCCGCTTGCCACTCCGCCGGCCTTGATGGCTCGGTCGCGAGCCGTCTTGAGCCTGGCGAGGGCTTCTCGCTCGCTCTTGCCGTAGGCGAAGATGCGCCGCCCTTCAACGGTGGCGGCGGCTTGAAAGAGGCCGTCCTTGCGGTGGGTCACGCCTTGCGATGCGGGATTGGTCCGGGTCATGGTTGCTCCCATTTCCCGGCTTGGGAATTGATGTAGAAGTGATGTAGAAGGCCGAAAACGCGCCCGACGATCTCTCGAACCGGGTGCTTTCACGCTCAAATCCGGCGAAAACAGGCGGCATAGTTGGTCTAGTGCGGCCGCCTGCTAAGCGGTTACTCGGGTAAAACCGGGTCGAGGGTTCGAATCCCTCTCCTCCCGCCACGCTCAAGACCGGCTTCTTGGGGCGACCCGTGGGGCCGGTCTTGCTGTTTCGGCGGGCGTCTGCTGGCCGAAATTGATGCCGACGCAACGGAGTAGGCGATCTGCCCCTCCTCCGCCGGCCAGGCTGGTCCGGGCCGTCTGCGCCCTCGTCAAGGAAGCGGTTCTAGGGTGTCTGCTGTAGGGCGGAGGCCGAACGTCGCTGCTGCGGTTTAGGGACCGCTTTTCCTCAGTTGGCGGCCTGAGCCTGCATCACTCGCCCCATCGCGACCACATCCGCCAGGTGCTGCACCGGGGTGACGGTGAATTCCTGCCGCAGCGGCATCTGGAAGACGTATCGGCCAATCGCCGCAACACTGTCTGATTCGACCAACGCGTAGGCGACATGGTCCGGCGCCGCCCACACCAGGGAATGAACTTTCACATTGAGTTCGTTGGCCGTGACTGCCATCTTGTCAAACCCCGACAGGAAGGGGTCAATGTTCGCTGGATCGTACCCTGGGCAGTTCTCGGCGCGATGCGTCATCGTCACATGGAACAACATAGGTCACCTCGGCGGGGAGTCGCGTGCACCAGGCACGTGCGTCACCATTGTACGCCGAATGTCAAGCCGGGCCATCCTGCGCTCCACTCTGGGTCTGAATGCAGCAATCCGCTGTCGCGAGGAAAGTCGTGCCGGGATCCGGCGGGCGGACTCGGGAGACCGGCCAGCGTCGCGACCGGATCTCTTGGAACCGAGCAACCTCCTCGGTGAATGATAGGTTTATGATAACTGCGTGGGTCATCCGATCGAGAGGTTCGAGACCGGGTCACCAATGGGCGCTGCGTGATCGCCTGCAACGGTGAACAGCGCCGCCGTCCCATCTGCCAGACTACCGGCGGAGAGATTCAGCCGTGCGCTCACCAACGCGCTGCCCACGTATCGAATGGTCACGAGGTCGCCGACGAGGATCCTGCGAATACCAGAGGATAGGTCATTGTCCATGAATACCATCGACGAAAAACTTCAGCCCATTCTTGCCGACGTCATCCGGAGAAACAGCGGCGAGCCTGAGTTTCACCAGGCCGTCCATGAGGTGCTGGAAAGTCTTGGCCACGTCGTCGCCAAGCATCCGCATTTTCTCGACCAGGCGCTGATCGAGCGGGTCTGCGAACCAGAACGACAGATCATCTTCCGTATCCCTTGGGTGAATGACCTGGGACAGGTGCAGATCAACCGTGGCTTTCGCGTCCAGTTCAATTCGGCGCTTGGCCCGTACAAGGGCGGGATGCGCTTCCATCCCTCGGTCAATGTCGGGATCATCAAATTCTTGGGCTTCGAACAGACTTTCAAGAACGCCTTGACCGGATTGCCGATCGGCGGCGGCAAGGGTGGGTCCGATTTCGACCCCAAGGGCAAGTCGGAAGGCGAGGTGATGCGGTTTTGCCAGTCGCTGATGACCGAACTCCACCGCCATCTCGGCGAATACGTCGACGTTCCTGCCGGCGACATCGGCGTCGGTGGCCGGGAGATTGGCTACATGTTCGGTCAGTTCAAGCGGCTGACTAACCGCTACGAGGCCGCGGTGATCACCGGCAAAGCGCTCGAACTTGGCGGCTCGCGCGCCCGGACCGAGGCGACCGGCTATGGCAGCACCTATTTCGTGCAGGCGATGCTGCAGGCCAATGGCGCAGATTTCGACGGGAAGAAGGTGGTGGTCTCAGGCTCCGGCAACGTCGCGATTTATACCATCGAAAAGGTGCAATCGATCGGCGGCAAGGTCATCGCCTGCTCGGATTCGAGCGGATACGTTCTCGACGAGAACGGCATCGACCTACCGCTCCTGAAGGAGATCAAGGATGTCTGGCGTGAGCGTATCTCCGAATACGCTCGCCGAAAGGGCGCCGGCGTCCATTTCGTTGAATCCGAGCGTGGATCGATCTGGGACGTACCCTGTGACATTGCCATGCCCTCGGCCACCCAGAACGAGATTTCAGGCAAGGATGCTCGTACGCTCGTCAGGAACGGACTAAAGGCGGTTGGGGAAGGCGCAAACATGCCCTCGACCCCGGAAGCGATCAAGGTCTTTCAAGATGCCGGTGTGCTGTTTGGCCCCGGCAAGGCGGCCAATGCAGGTGGCGTGGCAACCTCAGCCCTTGAGATGCAGCAGAACGCCAGTCGCGATAGCTGGACCTTCGAACAGACCGAGGCTCGGCTGGCCACGATCATGCGAAATATCCATGATACCTGCGCCGCAACGGCGGAGGAGTACGGTGCGCCTGGCAACTATGTCCTAGGCGCGAACATCGCCGGCTTTATCAAGGTCGCCGAGGCGATGCAACTACTGGGCGTGATCTGACCGAGTTTCGATCGATACGAAGACTGCCTACCGCGCGCCCGAACATCCAACTCAATGCCCTGGCCACGCGCGAAACCACGCTTCCCGACCTACCGTGCGACGGATCGACGTGGGTCAGGCAGCCGGGTCGGTGCGAAGGCGATAGATAAGGTAGACGTGGAGCCGCTCAATCGCCTCGGACGAAAGATCCGGATAGAGATCGCGCAGTAGTCCAAGCCGGGCGTGATAGTCGAGGTTCGGCCAACTTGGCGTGACGCCGCTTTGGCGCAGCCGTTCGCGGATTTGTTCCATGATCGACCCGTAGCTCAGCCAGAAGCGCTCCAACTGGCGAGCGCGTTGAGCGCCCGAGAGGATCGTCTCCGCCTGAGCAATAGCATCGTCGGGGTCCATCCGTCGATCCTTGGCGGTCTACGCCCGATACGGCTCGAGGTCATAATCGACCCCGGTGATATGCGCGACAACCGGCACGAGATATTTCTGGACGGCGTCATCGTGGGCCTGGCTCTTGTTGTAGATGTCGACGTCATCGAAATTGTCGAAATCCATCACCATTGCCACGTTGTATCGCGGCGGACGCCCGCCGCGAGTGTGCGCCTTGCCGATGCTGAACGAGCGGATTTGCGGCACCTGCTCCTTGATCGCCCGCATACCCTGGAACGCGGCTTCGATCTGCTCGTCGGTGGAATCATCCTTAAACGTCATCAGGATAATGTGACGGACCACGGTCCCTCCAGTAGTCTTGAGCGGTTGGCCTAGTATAGCCCGTCAGCGGATCTTGCCTGACGATCCGTTCACAGAACCATGACATCAGGCCCACCGTCGTTCACACCGGCGTCACCAGTCAGTCGGCATGCTCCTCGTGTTTTCGCACTCTGTCGGTCAGGCGAACGCGTGAATGCGGTCAAGCGCGCCCGACAGAGAAAGCGAACCGGGGAGCCCGTTCCGCGGTCACGTGGACGGACTGCTCGATCCACGTCTGGCACGCTCCTGGTCACGGCGAATAGAATCGGCAACGCTTCTCTCAAGCCTGGATAGGGATCACGATGCCGAGCTACTTTATCTGGACCGTTGGCTGTCAAATGAATGTCTCTGACTCGGAGCGGCTTGGCGCGGCGCTCGATCAACTTGGCTACCAGAGCGCCGACCGGCCGGACGAGTGCGACGTTGTCGTGCTGAACACGTGCAGCGTACGGCGCGCCGCCGAGGATAAGGCGACCAATCAGCTTCACCTTCTCAAGAGCCTCAAACGTCGTAGGCCGGAACTCACTCTTGCCCTCGTCGGTTGCATGGTGCCGAAGGACTCCTCGGCGCTCGCGAAGCAGTTTCCCTTCGTCGACGTGTTCTGCCGGCCACAGCAGTTCGATCCGCTCCTCAAACTGGCCGGCGAAAAGATCGGCAGCGGCGAAGGCTGCCTCGAGCCAGGGCGTCTGCCTGCCCCGACGCCAAGAGGGCCGACGGCTTTTGTCCCGATCAGCCACGGTTGCAACAAGGTCTGCTCGTTCTGCGTCATTCCCTACCGCCGTGGCGTCGAAGTCAGCCGCCCACTCTTCGAACTGGTGGAGGAAGTGCGCGGACTGGTCCGTCGCGGCGCACTCGAAGTCACCTTGCTTGGCCAGAACGTCGATTCCTACGGTGGCGACCTCGCAGACAAGCCCGACCTGGCCGACCTGCTGACCGCGCTCGATGCTATCGACGGACTCGAACGAATTCGATTTCTTACCTCGCACCCGCGCGATATGAGCGACAAGCTTATCGATGCGGTTGCGCGGTTGCCGAAAGTCTGTGAACACATCAACCTGCCGGTCCAGGCCGGGGACGACGAGATCTTGCGCTCGATGCGGCGTGGCTACACCGCCGACGACTATCGAGCCCTGGTGGAACGGATCCGCAGCGAGATCCCGGATGTATCGATGGCGACCGACATCATCGTTGGCTATCCCGGTGAGAGCCACGCCGCATTTCAGCGAACGTTCGACCTCCTCGACGACCTGCGTATCGATGTGGTTCATGTCGCGGCGTACTCTCCCCGGCCGGGGACCCTCGCCGCCAAGTATCCCGACGACGTTCCCGCCGCCGAGAAAAAGGCGCGCTTGCAGGCGATCGAGGCGCTCCAGAGCACCGTGAGCGCGGTCTACAACGCCCAGTACCTCGGAAAGACGGTGGACGTGTTGGTCGAAGGAAAGAAAGCCAGTCGCTGGACTGGCCGCACCCGCACCAACAAACTCGTGTTCTGGGAACAACCCGGCGACCTCGTTGGCGAGGTCGTTCCGGTCACCATCGAGCGCACCGGCGCCTGGTCACTGCAGGGGCCGCAGGGTCTCAGTCTCGCCGTGCTCGCCTAGATCTCGTCGCTGTTGCCCGGCCGGACGCTATCGAGTCGGGTGTTCACCGGTTCCACCCCGTTATCGACCATCGCGCTGGCTGCTTCCATCGGCGGCAGCGTTCCAGGGTCGGCGACGGAGTGGCTCGGCATCCCCGTCTTGCCGTGCGCCTTGCGTGGAAACAGCAACGAGGCAACCGACGCCAGCACCAATACGCTGGCAACCACCGCCAGGGAGGTTGTCGTTGGGATATGGAGATCGATGTTCCTTCCGCCGATCTCGACGTGGCCGACAACCGTCCCGATCAATTTGATGCCGATGAAGAAGAGGATGATTGCTAGCCCGTACTTCAGCAGATAGAACCGGTCCACCACACCAGCCAACAGAAAATAGAGCGAGCGCAACCCGAGGATCGCAAACACGTTGGACGTGTAGACGATGAACGGGTCGCGCGTGATCGCGAAGATCGCCGGGATCGAGTCGAGGGCGAAGAGAAGGTCAGTCGCCTCGATGACCGCGACGACGAT
This sequence comes from Dehalococcoidia bacterium, assembly GCA_046328265.1. Taxonomy (GTDB): domain Bacteria; phylum Chloroflexota; class Dehalococcoidia; order SpSt-223; family SpSt-223; genus JANWZD01. The sequence goes on along the minus strand of JAXLWW010000002.1, from coordinate 166,334 downwards.
CAAGAGCGGGGTCACGAAGACTTTCGCATCGATCTTGACAAAGAACGATTGGCCGTAATAGCGCGGCGTGACCGGAAAGAACTTGCGCACCGTCCGGACCACGATGTTCTTCTCAACCTCGATGTTTTCTTCCTCTTTCGAGAGGAACATCCGCACGGCCGCGAAGAGCAAGAACAGGCCGAAAAGCAACAGCACCCACTGGAATTGGGACACCAGATAGGCGCCGATCGCGATCATGATGCCGCGCATGACGAGAGCGCTCAGAACGCCGATGAACAGAACCCGATGCTGATACTCCTTCGGGACGGCAAAGGACGCAAACAGCAGTACGAAGACGAACATGTTGTCGACGCTCAGCGACTCCTCGATCAGGTAGCCGGTGAGAAACTCGATCGCCTTCTCGCTGCCAAGGAAATACCAGACCCCGATATTGAAGATGAGCGCCAAGGATACCCAGAAGATTGTCCAGAGCAACGCTTCGCGGACACTGACCGAATGAGCCTTGCGGTGAAAGAGAAGCAGGTCGCCCAAGAGCAACGTCACCACAAACGCGGTGAAGGCGACATAGAACCAGGCGTTGATCTCCAATAGGGTCTCCACTGACGACTGACAAATCGGTGCCTGCGTCGCCCCGGTTTGCCATAGCGTTTGGCTGCTCAATTCTCTGGGTGGATACGCCGTCGCGTCAAACGACCAGCCTGCTTGGGGGCCGGATTCGGAAGAGCGGAGTAGAATTGGAGAGAGGAGACCCGCCTTCAGTGGGAAAAGAGTTGTCGGATGGATTCACCGCAAACAAAGCGGCCGGAGCCCTCCCCGACCTCGGGCGCCTTCACCGTCGCCCGCGTCGCCGGGATCCCGATCCGCATTCATTTCACCTTCTTCTTGTTGCTGCTGTTTCTCGGCTGGGTCGAAGCCCAGCAGAGCGGGAACGTCGCGCTCCAACTGCTATTCATCGTCACGCTGTTTGTCTGCGTGCTGCTGCATGAGCTTGGTCATGCCTTGGTGGCCCGGCGCTACGGAATTCGCACCGCCGACATCACCCTCTACCCGATCGGTGGGGTTGCTCGGCTGGAGAGCATGGGCAAGCCGAACCAGGAGTTCTGGATCGCCCTCGCCGGACCGATGGTCAACGTCCTGATCGCCGGTGCGATCTGGTTGGGCTTGTTCGTCGCCGCAGGACGGCCGCCGGTCATCGGACCGTTCATGACCGACGATTTCGTCCAACGCGTCTTGACCGCAAATCTCCTGCTGGTCGGCTTCAACCTCCTTCCAGCCTTTCCGATGGATGGCGGACGGATCTTGCGGGCGATCCTGGCCCAACGGCTCGGCCTCCCACGGGGCACCCGGATCGCGGCGCTCATCGGTCAAGGGTTCGCGGTTGTGTTTGGGATCCTGGGGCTGTTGAGCCTGAACCTGTTCTTGCTGGTGATTGCCTTCTTCCTCTTCATGGGCGCATCCGGCGAATCTGCGGCGGTCGAGACCGAGGATGCCGCCACCGGCTACCACATCCGCGACGCGATGATTACCCGGTTCGACACCCTGCGACACGGTCAAGTGCTTGGTGACGCCGCGGACTTGCTGATAGCGGGCAGCCAGCACGACTTCCCGGTCGTCCATGGTGATCAGGTGCTTGGATTGCTCCCGCGAGACCGATTACTTCTGTTCCTGGCACGCGATGGCCGGGAAGCCTATGTTTCGGAAGCGATGGTGCGCGAATTCGCACGGGTTGCACCGGACGATGACCTGACGGCGGCGTTTCATCACTTCGCGACCAGTCGCCAGCCGCTCCTGGTCTTCGAAAGTGGACAGTTGATCGGAATGCTGACGGCCGAGAACTTGAGTGAATTCTTGATGATTCGCCAGTCGCTCCTGCGAACACCGGGCCGCGTCGCATCGCCATAACCAGTGAAGACGCATTCCGAACGGCCAAAACGAGGTTCGTGCTAGACTACGCCAATCTCCCGATCAAGCGTACCGATACACATCGGGCCGCCCAGTGGGGAAGACGGGGGGTTACAGACGATGCCATGGTCTGGCCGGCGCCGAACGCATGAGCGCGGTAGCGGAATGGTGCTCATCCATCCCGACGTAATCCGAGAATGGGTCGAAGGACACGGCGGCAAGCCCGGTCATCTGGCGAATACCTTTGTTGGTGAGGAAGTCGGCATTCTCCGTGTGTGGTTCCCCGGCCACACCTTTGCCCGCTTCGTCCCGCTGACCTGGGACCAGTTTCTCGACAAAATGCAGGAAAAGGGCCTCGCACTCTATTGCGAAGAGGATCCGCGCACGAACCGTCCCTACACTCGGGTGGTGCCGGCGCCTTCCCTGCGTTAGCCCTTCAGACGAGCATGGCGATCAGCCCGGCGAGTTTGACCCCGGGTATCCAGCCCATCAACGCCGCGGCTACCGCCAGGGCGACCACCATCAGCGCAAGAAGCACCGCTGCCGCGACAACGTAGCAGCCGCGGCTCGCCCGGCTACCCGTCGCAGCAACATCCGCTGTCTTGGAGACGGCTTCAGCCGGCGCGATCGGCGCAAGCGGAACCGCTCGGACGGCCGGCTGGGTTGCCGTCGAACGCGTACGGCGAGTGGTCTCGACCCGCTGCGTTTTGGGGGCAGGCTCGGTTGCGCCCTCGGGTTGGCCAACCGGCCTGGTGGTCGGCAGGGTCGTCTCCGGTTTGGTCGTGTCTTGCGTCTCGGCTACCGGCTCGACTTCTTCGACCACCGCCACGATAACGCTGATATTGTCCGGACCGCCCGAGGCGTTTGCTTGCTCGATCAACGACGCTACCGTGCGCTCAGGGTCGTCGTTGGTTTCGATCGTGCTCCGGATCGCCTCCTCGGTAATTCGCCCAGAGAGCCCGTCCGAACAGAGCATCACGATGTCGCTCGGGTTGGCCGGCTGATGCCCGACCTCCACCACCACATCCGGTGCGTGGCCAAGGGCACGGGTAATGACGTTGGACATCGGGTGCTGATCGGCCTGATCCGCGGGTAGCACTCCTCGGGAAACCCATTCCTCGACCAAACTATGATCTCGCGTCAGCCGGCTCAGCGTGCCTTGGCGCACGAGGTAGGCTCGGCTATCTCCAGCGTGGGCGATGGTGAACTGGTCGCCGCGCAGGACCACGGCGACGCAGGTAGTTCCCATACCGCGTTGGTCGGGTCGTTGGGAGGCCTGTTCGTAGATCCGCTTGTTGGCGAGTTCAATCGCCTCAACCAGCGCTGCGCCCGGGTCCTCGGCGGGAAGCTCGAAATAGGTTGCGAGGATCGTCTCGACCGCGATCTGCGAGGCAACCTCTCCGGCGGCATGACCACCCATTCCGTCGCAGACGACGAGCAAGACCCCCTTGCGGTCGGCGATCTCCGGATCGTCGGGTACTCGAAGCCCGTAGTTGTCCTCGTTGTGACTGCGAGTCCGACCGACATCGGTTGCCGCGCCAATCCGGACGCGGGTACGGCCCATCCCTGTTTTCCTCCGGAGCGCGGCCAATCGCCGGCGCCGCCTCGCCGGTCTGGGCGAACCTCCAGTTATTGTAGCACCGACCATCCTCGGCGTTGAACCCTGTGCTACACTGCTGTTTCGGAGCGCCACCAGATCGCGCCCTCTCCTGGCACGTCAGCTTTCCGCGACCCCAAGCTTACCCCTGGGAATCGATGATGAAGATCCATGAATACCAAGCGAAGGCATTACTCCGTGGTTACGGTGTCGCTGTGCCCAAAGGCGCCGTCGCGCACACGGTGAACGACGCAATTCAGATCGCCGACGAGATCGGCTATCCCGTGGTCGTCAAGGCCCAGATCCACGCCGGTGGACGCGGCAAGGGTGGTGGCATCAAAGTCGCCAGAAACCGCGAGGAACTCGAAGCGCATACCCGCGCAATCATCGGCATGAAACTGGTCACCCCTCAGACCAAGCCGGAGGGCCAGCACGTCCATCGTGTTCTGATCGAAGAGGCGATGGCCCCGGCGCGCGAGTTGTACGTCGGTATCACGCTCGACCGAAAGGCCGGTCAGGTGGTCGTGATGGCGAGCGAAGCCGGCGGGATGGACATCGAAGAAGTCGCCGCCGAGACTCCCGAGAAGATCCTGCGCCAGTACGTCGACCCGGCCGTCGGCTTCGCCGGATTTCAAGGACGCGAACTCGGCTTCTTGATGAACCTGACCTGGGACCAAGTGCGCCAAGCTTCGGACCTGATCGGCCGGCTGGTGCGCCTGTTCGACGAGAAGGACTGCACCCTCGCCGAGATAAACCCGCTCGTCGTCACCGAGGAAGGCCGGGTGCTTGCGCTCGATGCGAAGATCAACTTTGACGACAACGCCCTTTTTCGCCATCCCGACATTCGTGCCTTGCGGGATCTGGACGAGGAAGATCCCCTCGAAGTCAAAGCATCCGAAACCGGAGTTGCCTATGTCAAGCTGGACGGCTTCGTTGGCTGCATGGTCAACGGCGCAGGGCTGGCGATGGCGACGATGGACGTGATCAAGCTGATGGGCGGCGCTCCGGCCAATTTTCTCGACGTTGGCGCGGCGAGCGCGGAACGGGTCGCCAGCGCATTCCGGGTGATCCTTTCCGACCCGGATGTGAAATCGATCTTGGTCAACATCTTCGGCGGCATCGCTCGCGGTGACACCATCGCCACTGGCATCATCGAGGCAGTCCACGAGGTTGGGCTAAACCTCCCGTTGGTGGTCCGGCTCGACGGCACCCGTGCTGCCGAAGGCAAGCAGATGCTCGCCGAATCCGGTCTGCCGATCTACGTCGCGAGCGACTTGCTGGATGGCGCACGCCACGCGGTCGAGGCCGGCCAGCGCTGATTCTCTTGGTGGAAGGAGACGGTCATGGCGATCTTGCTTGACCGGGACTGCCGTTGGTGGTGCAGGGCATCACCGGGCGTGAGGGCAGTTTTCACGCGCGGGTCAGCCGCGAGTTTGGCACCACCGTCGTCGCCGGAGTCACGCCCGGTCGGGGAGGCGCCGAGGTCGAGGGTGCACCCGTGTTCAACACGGTCGAACAAGCCGTGCGGGAAACCGGGGCAAATACCAGCCTCGTTTCCGTCCCTGCTGCCGGGGTCGCCGATGCGATCATGGAGGCGGCTGACGCCGGTGTTTCCCTAATCGTTTGTATCGCCGATGGCGTCCCGACGCTGGACATGGTCAAAGTCAAACCCTACTTGGCGCGTCGCGGTGCGCGATTGATCGGTCCAAATTGCCCCGGCATCACCAGCCCAGGCGAGAAGGCGCGGGTTGGGATCATGCCGACCTACATGTTCCGCCCTGGCGGAGTTGGGGTGCTCTCGCGCAGCGGCACGCTGACCTATGAAGCGGTCGCGTTGTTGACTGAGAACGGACTGGGACAATCGACCGCGATCGGCATCGGCGGCGACCCGGTAAATGGAACGAACTTTATCGAGGTGCTGCGGTTGTTCGAGGACGACCCCGAAACGAAGGCGATCGTCATGGTCGGCGAGATCGGCGGCACCGCCGAGGAAGACGCCGCCGCCTTCATCAAGGCGCAGGTCACCAAGCCGGTGGTGGCCTTTATCGCCGGGAGGAGCGCACCGCCGGGACGTCGAATGGGCCACGCCGGAGCGATCATTAGCGGCGGAACTGGCACCGCCGAGAGCAAGGTCGCGGCACTCGAGAGCGCTGGATGCGTCGTCGTCGACACCCACGTCAAGTTGGGCGAGACGATGGCGCGGGTGCTCCGGGAGCGCGGGATCTCGGCCTAGCAGCGAGTTTGGCGTCAGCCGGTCTGCCGCGCTGGTCCCGGTCGTGGCGATCTGACGATCTCAGAGCGGGACATTTGCGCACCGGTGCGGCCAGAACATTCGTGACCCTGGCTCGACCGAAGCGACCAGCTAACAGCCCCGGTTGCCCTGCGGTGTCCGGGCGCCGAACCTGAACCTGAACCGCCTCCCGGCCCGGGAACCGGCGACCTACGAATGGAACTCCGCTGATTGCGTCGCCGGATCACTCGCCGCAGAGGCGGATTCCCGTTCACCGTGGAGTCGCATCAGTTCCCAGAAATCGCTCTCCCACGGCGACCGGCCCGGCTCGGTGGGGAGGACACGAAAGACTGCCAATGCCCCAAAAATGAACGCGGCCATCAGCAGCGCCATCTCCGGGATCGAGACGACCCGCATAATGGCGTTGACCTGGGCGACTTGCTGATTGAAGATCTCGGTGCCGAACGGCTCGACGACGATGCTGAGGTTGAGCCAGAAGTTCACCACCCCCAGCACCACATTCAACCCGGCAAACAGCGCGGTGCCGATCATGAAGCGCCGCCAGATCGATGGATGTTGGAGCAACGCCTTGAGCGCCTTCTCCTGGTCAAGCGTTGGCGGATTCATCCCTTGGATCAGGAAGTACTGCAAGAGTGGCTTGCCTATCGCCACCGAGACTCCAAAAAGCGCGATGGTGAGGATAATACCGAGGGTGTCCTTGAAAGCGAACAGAACCCCATCGACGAACCAGAATGCAAGTGCGCCGCGCACCATCGCGGCGATGCCGGCATAACTGGTGATGAAGTTAAAACGCTTGGTGATGAAGAGGAGATCGGCCAGCACCCAGCCTACTGGAATGAGCGCCGAGACGACGTAGGCAACCGGCGCGGTCAATGGGCCGGAGAACCACTGAAGGACGACGATCGGGATGATCGCCCCCATCATGATGTCGAGCATCAGCTTGTATCCGCGCATCGAGGGGATCCTACTTGCTGAGACTGGCTGAGCGGTAGACCGACGTCAGAGTCTGGTCGACGACGAAGCCAGAAACCCTGGCAGGCGCGATCAATCCCCTGGCGATCGGACCGTCGAGCACGGGCGCATCATTCCCGAGATCCTCACGATCCTCGTCGAACTGCCATGCCGACGATCCGGCCGAGCCGTGCTACCCGGACCTCAGAACCCCGCCCAACACTTGTCTCGGAATCGCCAGGCGCAAGGCTGCCGGGTGAGCCACGATGTTCGCTCGCAGATTCTCAGGCGGGCTCAGGTTGGGACACTCCTTCGCATAGCTACCGGAACCGGGACATTCACTACGACACCGGGGCCTTGGTTCTTCCTTGTTGGCTTGTGATCGACCGCCGCGAACAATCCAGCATGCCCGAGATACCACCTCGGCGGACACCCCCTTCTCGTCGGCTCGAACGGTGGCGGCCCGGGCGGCGTTCGCCACGCGCTGCGGCGCGGAGACCGGCGGCGAATAGCGCGAGCCGGCCAGGCGCTACAACGGCAACGATCGGCCGCGGCGTGTCGGGAGGCGCGCATCGCGAATCGGGATGACGAAAGCGTATAGTACCAATCAACGGGATGCACCTGGCGTACTGTCGGGTGAAGATGAGACGCGAGGTTGGGATGGCTTTGGAATCGACCCAGGCGCGCACGGCAACAAGCGATCTGCGCCGGGATTCGCTGACGGTAACCGACAATCGAACCGGCAGGACTTTTGAGGTCCCGATCACCGATGACTCGATCCGCGCAATCGACCTTCGCCAGATCCGGGTGAATGAGGGCGACTTCGGGATGCTCTCTTATGACCCGGCCTTCCTCAACACCGCCTCCTGCCGGAGTGCGATCACCTTCATCGATGGCGACGAAGGCGTCCTCGTCCACCGGGGCTACTCCATCGAGCAGCTTTGCGAGCAGTCGACGTTCCTTGAGGTCGCCTACCTGTTGATTACCGGCCACCTGCCCACCAAGAGTCAACTTGATGAGTGGGTACACGAGATCACTTTCCACACCTACGTTCACGAAAACATCAAGAGCTTTCTCGAAGGCTTCCGCTACGACGCCCACCCAATGGGGATGCTGATGGCGAGCGTCGCGGCACTGTCGACCTTCTATCCTGAGTCGAAGCAAATCGAGGACGCCTGGCAGAACCATGTCTCGGCCGTCCGCTTGATCGCCAAGATGCCGACGATCGCCGCCTTCACCTATCGTCATGCCGTCGGTCTGCCGTATGTCTACCCCAACAACGAACTGAGTTATGCCGCCAACTTCCTGTCGATGATGTTCAAGATTGGCGAGACACACTACGAGCCAGACCCGCGGTTGACACGAGCGCTCGACGTACTGTTGATCCTCCACGCCGACCACGAGCAGAACGCCTCGACCAGCGCGGTGCGCTCAATCGGGTCAACCCAGGTCGATCCATTCTCGGCGGTGGCCGGCGGGATCGCCGCGCTCTACGGTCCGCTCCACGGTGGAGCAAACGAGCAAGTGCTCCAGATGCTCAACCGGATCGGCAGTGTCGACAACATATCGGCCTTTCTCCAGGGAGTAAAGGATCGCCGCGAACTGCTGATGGGCTTTGGTCATCGGGTCTACAAGAACTACGACCCGCGAGCACGAATTATCCGAAAATATGTCGACGACGTGCTGGAAGTGACCGGTATGAACCCCAAGCTCGAAATCGCCGTCGAGCTTGAGCGCCAAGCCCTGGCAGACGACTATTTTGTCTCGCGAAAACTGTTCCCGAACGTCGATTTCTACTCTGGGATCATCTACGAGGCGTTGCAGATCCCCACCGACATGATGACGGTTATCTTCGCGATTGCTCGTACCGCCGGCTGGGTGGCGCAATGGCTGGAGCTTATCGGCGACCCCGAGCAAAAGATCTCACGGCCACGTCAAATCTACACCGGGCCGATGGGTCTTACCTACACGCCAATCGACCAAAGAGGGTAACAACCTCACCCCGGGCCCTGCCCGACCGCGCTGGAAGGGCGAACGGTAGAGGATTTGGTGGCGGGCCGATGATCAACCGGTCCGTCGGCAAGAGCAATCCGCATGGCGGTTGATCGGGCGATCGTACCGGTGCGCTCACGCTGGGATGATGGCGTGCCGCCAGAGGACCTTCAGGTCGCTGATCGGCCGCCCGGATGGTGAGGTTGCCGAATTCAGCGCAATCTCATCCAGACGACGGACGATTGATTGCCGGTACCGCTCCCGGGGCGAATGCGCGTCGCCCGGGCTGTCTCGTGCGGCAATGCCAATTATGGTCGTTCGGTTTGCGGGCGGCGGACACGGAACCGATTTAGTTCGGGGCGGTCATAGAACCCAAGCGCGATCCGAGCGATAACCGGCTGGTCGTGCCAGAGCCGCCGCAGCAGTTTCGGCAGGGACTCGCGATGGGAGTGGTACACCGCCATTGCTGGCTGGTAGATGATGGCGTAGCCCAAGCGATGGATGGTGCGCGCCCAGGCCAAGTCCTCGGCGCCTGGCAGTCGGTCGTCGAACGGAACATCCGACCAGACCGAGCGGCGCACCGCGCTGTTGCGATTGGAAAAGCCCATCCCGCTGGTCAGCCGGTTTGGCTTGGTGCTGAGTGTGCCACTGATCCAAGCGCCGAAACGGTCGGCGAAGCTGGCATCGGCCCTCGGTAGCTCGCGGCCATAGACCCCGGCGATGAGCGGGTCGGTAAAGCCGGAGATTGCCCCGGCAAGCCAGCCGCTATCCACCGGGGTGGAGTGGGCGCTGAGCGAAATCAAGTATTCGCCGCGTGCCTCGCGCATCCCGAGGTTGAGCGCAAAACCGTAGGTGAACTCACTTGGCTTGATTTCGATGATCGACACCGGATAGCGGCGGGCTATCGTCAGGGTGGCGTCGGTGGAACCGGAATCCACCAGAATGACCTCAGCGTCGCGCTCGGTCTGGGCAACGATCGCGTCGAGCGTTTCGCCGAGGTACCGGGCTTCGTTCTTCGCGCGGATGATAATCGATGCTTTTGGCATCGAGGGCTCGCTTTCTCGGGGACCTCGGATGTTGTTGGCCGAGAACCGTTGTCGCCACCGGGCCAAGGGAGCGGCGTGAGAATGCGGAGAGCCCCCGCCTTGTCGCCGTCGCCAAGGCACCGCTTGGACTATAGCACAGCACCACACGAATTCCCGGTTAGCGTTGGGGGTCCTTGGCGTCGCGACCGAGGATGACACGGATGTCCGGTGCGCCCATGGCGCCGGGTGCTTCACGGATGCGATCAGCCGATACGCCGATCAGTCCAGCGACGATTTCGGCGGTCTGACGTTTGCCGTTTGCGGCGAAGATCGCCGTCTCCAGGCGTGTCTCGTCAGCAGTATCGAAACGGGTAACCGATAGCCCCTTTTCCTTCAAGAGCGCCGCCGTCCGGGTCGCGAGGCCGGTGGTCGACGTGCCGTTGAGCACCTCGATCGATGCCACCTCTGGCTGAGCCCCTGGCGTCTGAAACACATCCGCCAACACCGACGCCAGTGCCTTTCGATCGAGTTGCAAGACATCCGCGCTGCCACGGAGCATCGGTGTCGCCGGTGCGGTCCGCAGGGTGATGTTCTGCGCTTCGACGTCTTTGGCGATACGCGCCAACCCCAGGATCTCGACCGGCGACAGGTCCGTCTTGACGAGGTCGGAGAATTCTCCGATCAGCCGTGGGAGCTTTGGCAAGAGATCCAATTGCAGGGCGCGTTGACGAGCCGCCAGCAGGATCTGCTGCTGACGGGAAGCGCGCGACACATCCGAGTCTTGGTGGCGCGAGCGAGCGTACATCAAGGCGCGCTCACCATCCATCCGCTGGACGCCGGTCGGGAAATAGATCCGCTGGACGCCATAATCCCAGGTCGGAAACTCGTCGTCTTTAAGCGGCGTGCGCACGTCAACCATCAGTCCGCCGAGGCTGTCGACGACCCGGACGAAACCCTTGAAGTCGATCCAGGCGGCGTAGTGGACCTTGACCCCGAGCGTCTGCTGGACGGTCTTCTTGGCGAGTGCTGGTCCGCCACCGGGCGTCTCGGCGCTCTTGGCATAGACGAAGACGGTATTGATCCGGTCTTCGACCGATTTCTTCTCCGAGAGCGGTATCGTTACCAGCAAGTCTCGTGGGAGTGACAGAAGGCCGATCGAGCGCTTCTTCGGGTCGATGGTGGCGATGATCATCGTGTCCGAGCGTGCAAGATCGGCTGGTTCGTCGTCGCGTCGGTCAATGCCAATCAGGAGAATGTTCACCCGCTCGGTGCCAGACCAAACCGGCAGGTCGTCGCCCCCCGGCACCGGCAGGCCAACGCCTCGGGCAAGTTCACCGGCAGCGCTGCCGATGCTCTGCAGAAGGACCAGTCCGACACCGAACCCGAGTACGATCGCCGAAATCAGGACCAGACCACGGAGCAAGCCACCACGGTGTGACTGGCCGCGCTGCCGCCGGGTATCGGCCGGCCGACGTGGCGTACGGGACGAACGGTTCACAAGGAACTCCGAGGGCGGCGACCCGCCGACGCGAAAGCTGGGGCGCCAGTAGTACAGGCGACTTGCCTGCTCTGCCGGCGCAGTATACCAGCGACCAGGCAGGCGCACAATCCAGTCCGGAGCCGCTTCCGGACTAGCGTGCCGACCTCCCAGGGGTGTACCGAACGGGCAGCCAAATAGTACTAGCCACGCACGGACGCTAGCAAGCCCGCTTGCAATAGTGGTAGGACACCGCCGCCGTGGCCGATATAATTGGCCCGGTTTCACCCACTTCCAACGGCGCGACCCAGCGTCGCCGTCGGCGTGTTTGGGACAGTTTGGGGCAGGTGACGCGACGCCGGACGGAGTGCTCGATACCGCGGGCGCTCGTTGGTGGCATGGCACGGGATGGAGGCAGAGCATGGGCGCTCAACGCAAGAGCAGTAGCGACTCTGCTGGCGACAGCAAGCGGCCCGTCGTGCTTGAAGTGGCAGCCGACGTCGAGGACGACGACGACGATGACGACTACGGACCAGATGTTGACATCCTCGCGGAGGACGCCGTCGAAGCCACACCGGTTGTCGTGCTTGAGCCCGAGGTCTTCGAGGAGCGGGCACCGGATGCGCCGCCAATCTCCGAACTGCGCGAGATCGAGGCAGAAGAGCCAGAGTCCGACCTCGTCGAGCCGGCGGCCACCGCCGAAGACGAGTCGATCGATGACCCGGTGCGGATGTACCTGCGCGAGATTAGCCGGGTCAAGTTGCTCAAAGCGGCTGAGGAGATCGCGCTCGCCAAGCGAATGGAGGCGGGCACGTTCGCCAAGGCGCAGTTTGTCGAGATGGACGACATTCCGCCGGCGGTAAAGGCGCGCGTCACCGTCGACTTAATCAACGGTCGCAGCCCGGACATCGTGCATCGATTTGGGCGCGAGCTTCCGCCAAGCGCGGTCGAAGTGCTCGAAGTGGTCGATGATGGCCGCCGAGCGCACCAGGCGTTGACCGAAGCGAACCTCCGGCTGGTCGTGTCGATCGCCAAGAAGTACATGGGCCGCGGCCTCTCGTTGTTGGACCTGATCCAGGAAGGCAATATCGGCTTGACGCGGGCCGTCGACAAATTCGACTACAAACTCGGTTACAAGTTTTCGACCTATGCCACGTGGTGGGTGCGCCAGGCAATCACCCGTGCGATCGCCGATCAGGCGCGCACGATCCGCATACCGGTTCACATGGTCGAGACGATCAACAACCTCTATCGAGCGTCACGCAAACTGCTCCAGGAGCTTGGTCGGGAGCCAAGCGATCAGGAGATCGCCGACGAGATGAAGGCGACGGGCTACGGTCAGTACACGCCGGAAAGAGTTCGCGAAATCCGCAAAGCGGCTCAGCAACCGGTATCGCTCGAGACGCCAATCGGCGAGGAAGAGGACAGCCACCTCGGCGATTTCATCGAAGACCGCGGGGCGCCCGCCCCGATGGATGCCGCCTCGCGCCAGCTCTTGAAGGAGCAGGTGGACGACGTACTCAATTCCCTTGCTCCGCGCGAGCGGCGGGTGCTTCGGTTGCGTTTCGGGCTCGAGAACGGCGGTCGGACGCGCACCCTGGAAGAGGTAGGGACAGAGTTGGGTGTTACCCGCGAGCGGATCCGCCAGATAGAAGCCAAGGCACTGCGAAAGTTGCGCCATCCCAGCCGGGCGACGAAGCTGAAAGACTACCTCGAGTAGACCGCTCCGGCGCAAGCGCAGACCAGGACGACGATCCACGGCGGCAGTCGCCAGCCGGCCAGCAGCAGGAGCGCTATGAGTGCGATGCCGGCGTCTGACGGCGAAAGGATCGCGCTGGTAAACAACGGCGAGTAGAGCGACGCAAGGACGATCCCGACAACCGCGGCGTTGATCCCCCGGAGGGCACGCCGCACCGCTGGGTGGGTTCGCACCAGCCCCCAGACCGGTACCGCTCCGGCTACCAACAGCACCGCCGGAAGGTAGATCGCCCCCAGCGCCAGTAGGCCACCGGCAAGGCCATTTGGAGGTTCGGCACGAACCGCGCCCAGATACGCCGCGATGCTGAACAGCGGCCCAGGCGCCGCCTGAGCCGCGCCATAGCCAGCAAGAAACTGGGCTTCGGTCAGCCATCCGGGAGCGACGACCTCGGCATCGAGTAACGGTAGTACGACATGCCCCCCGCCGAACACCAGCGCCCCGGACCGGAAGAAGGCATCAACCAGTGCGATCGCCGGACTACCGGTTGTGACGCGAAGAAGCGGCAAGGCGACGAGCAACCCGACGAAGAGCCCAAGGCTGGCGATTGCGACCCGGCGGCCGATTGGAATTGCCAGCGTTGTGCGGACCCGCACCGCCTCTGCCGGAAGCAGCAGCCAGCCAGCCAGCCCGGCGACGGCGATTATCGCCACCTGGGCGAGAACTGCCGGCCAGATCAGCGCGACTACCGCCGCGGCCACCGCAAAGGTCGCCCGCGCCGGGTCGGGCGCCAGCGTGCGCAGCATCCCCCAGGCGGCCTGGGCGACGACCGCCACCGCGACGACCTTCAGGCCGTGCAGTGCGCCACCAAACGCGCCGGTCGGTTCGACTTCGGTCACGACGAGTGCGAAGATGAGAAGTGCGGCGACCGAGGGGAGGGTGAAGCCGAGCCACGCCAGGAGACCGCCGAGTGGCCCGGCGCGGATGATGCCCAGTGCCATCGCCACCTGGCTGCTGGCGGGGCCGGGCAACACCTGACAGAGCGCCACCAGGTCGGCGTAGGCTTCGTCGTCCAGCCAGCCACGTCGGTCCACCACCTCGGTGCGAAAATAGCCGAGGTGGGCGACCGGCCCGCCGAAGGAAGTCATCCCGAGCAGGACGAACACGCGCAGCACTTCCCAGCGGCGGGTGGCGGATGGCATTGCCGACAATCCTAGCTCAGCCGGCGCCCACGGGACCGCAAAGGCCAAACTGCTAGAATGGCGGGACGTCCGCACGGGAGGCCAGGCATACTCCGCTTCGCGACTGACCACCACGTCCATTCGATCCTCTCGGACGGCGAGCTTCACCCATACGAAGTCGTGCGCCGGGCGAGCCTGGCCGGCGTGTCCGACCTTGCCCTCGCCGACCATGAGTCGGTGGGCGCGTTTCACCTCGACGGCGGGCGTCTGGCTGCGCAAGCCGACGAGATGGGCGTCCGATTGATCCCGGCGATCGAGATCGACGCCGAAGTCCGTGGTCACGAAGTGCATGTGCTCGGCCATGGCATCGACCCGCAGTCACCCGAGTTGCTGACGCACTGCCAGCAGATCCAGCTGGCGCGCCGACGCCGCACCGCCGAGGAACTTGTTCAAGTGAACGAGCGACTCGGCGGAGTGCTGCGCGAGGACGAGGTGTTCATCGCCCAGCGCGAGACGTTCATGCGCCCAAACCTGATCTTGCCACTGCTCGACAAGCGGCTGTTTCCATCGTACGGTGCGGCGGCGCGCTGGTTTTCCGACCATATCCGTCCGATCACCCAACTCGGGCGACCGAGCGTCACCGAGGCGATCGCGCTCATTCATCACGCCGGCGGGCGCGCCGCAATCGCCCATCCTGGGTACGGCATCGTCGAGGGGTGGTTGGACTTGGAGGCTGACTTGAGGTCGTTTGCTCAGGCTGGGCTCGATGCCGTGGAATGGGACTATCCCTACGCGGTTTGCTCGCCCCAACTCTTCGATCAAGGGAAAGAAGCCGCGGTCATGCGCTCCGTCCGTGAGGTGGCCGCGACGCTTGGACTTGAGTTGACTGCTGGGAGCGACAGCCACCGACCGGAAGAATTCGAGGCACGTTGGGTGATTCTGCGATGAGCATTGAGTACGTGCAGACGGTCGCGACCTCCGTCCGGGAGAACGTCGAGCGGGTCATTGTCGGCAAGCGTGAGGTGATCGACCTGGTCCTGGTCGCGCTCTTGTGCGAAGGGCACGTGTTGCTGGAGGACGTCCCAGGGATCGGGAAGACGACCCTCGCCAAAACCATCGCCAAGTCACTGGGATGCTCGTTTCGCCGCATCCAGTGTACCCCGGATCTGCTGCCGTCCGACGTGCTTGGCACGACCGTCTACGACACCCGCACTGCCGAGTTTGTCTATCGGCCTGGGCCGATCTTGGCGCAGATTGTCCTTGCCGACGAGATCAACCGCGCCACCCCGCGCACCCAATCCGCCCTGCTTGAGGCGATGGAGGAACGCCAGGTGAGCGTCGAGGGCGAAACCCACGCCCTTCCCCGCCCCTTTGTTGTCCTGGCAACCCAGAACCCGATCGAGCTTGAGGGAACCTTTCCCTTGCCCGAGGCCCAGCTTGACCGGTTTCTCTTGCGGATCAACCTCGGCTACCCAGAGGAGTCGGAGGAACGGGCGATCCTCGCGCGTTTTCGCGAAAGCAACCCGATCACCGATCTCGAACCGGTGGTGGCCGCCGAAGACTTGCTCGCCCTTCAGCGGGAAGTCCGGCGGGTGCACGTCTCCGATGTGGTGGAGGAGTACATCGTCCGGCTGGTGCGGGCGACCCGTGATCACCCGACGATTGAGCTTGGTGCCAGCCCTCGCGCCAGCCTGGGACTGTATCGTGGCGCCCAGGCGCTTGCGGCACTCGCCGGCCGAGAATACGTCTTGCCCGACGATGCCAAGCGGCTTGCTCCGGCGGTGTTGGGACATCGGGTGCTGCTGAAGGCAGGAACCCGTCTGCGCGGCCGAACCTCAAGCGAGGTCGTCGACGAGGTCGTGCGCGGCGTTGCCGCACCCGTCGAAGCGTGATCACCCGCGCCTACTTTCCGCTCGTTCTGCTCCTGCTGGTCGCGGCAGTCGGTCTCCGACTCTTCCCGTTGGCCTTGTTGTTGGCGCTGCTGTTGATAAGCTCCGCCCTCGCGACGCTCTGGATCAGCCGCTCGCTTGACCGGGTCGAGTACCGACGACACTTTAGCCAGGGGCGCGCTTTCTTTGGGGAGGAGATCGAGCTTGCGGTCGAGGCGGTCAACCGAAAACTGCTGCCGCTGCCTTGGCTCGAGATCGACGACGAAGCGCCTCAGCAACTCCCGATTGGCGACGAGCCGCTCTTCCCAGCCGCCCGGCCGCGTCGGGTGCTCTTGTCAAATACCTACTCACTCGGGCCGTATGAGCGGGTGATTCGGCGCTATCGGCTTCACTGCCGGACGCGCGGCTATTGGCACTTCGGCTCAGCGACGGGGCGCTCGGGAGATGTGTTCGGCTTCGGCCAGCGCGAACGCGAACTTGGCGAACTCGACTACTTGCTGATCTATCCGAAGATTGTCCCGGTCGAGCGGCTTGGGTTACCGGCCAAACAGCCCTTTGGCGACTACCGCGCTCGTGAGCGGCTGTTTGAGGACCCAACCCGGCTTCGCGCCGTGCGTCCGTTTGAGCCCGGCGACCCGCTCAAGCGCATCCACTGGAAGGCAACCGCCCGGACTGGCGCCGTCCAGGTGAAACAGTTCGACCCGACGGCGACTCTCGATCTCTACATCGTCTTGAATCTCGCGACGTTTGAGCACTCCTGGCAGGGCACTCGACCAGATCTCCTTGAGACGGCGGTCACCGTAGCCGCCTCGGTTGCCGATCACGCGCTTGCCGAAGGGTTTCCGGTGGGCTTACTGGCAAACGGGATTATCCATGGCGCCGACCGACCGCTGAAGGTGCCGCCCGGCCGGGGCAATGACCAGTTGATGCGGCTGCTGGAGTCGATGGCGAAACTCTCGGCGTTTGTCACCCTCTCGCTCGACGAGTTGCTCCGCCAGGAGCGGCGGACGCTTCCCTGGTCGGCCACGATCGTCTGCGTCACGGCAATCGCCTCCGAACCGTTGTTGGCGGTGCTAACCGCGCTCCAACGTGCCGGGCACCCGGTCTCGCTCATCTTGATCGGCGCGGACGATCCAGGTTCGCTGCCGGGGCTGACGGTCTATCATGTCGAGCCGATCGACGCCGAGGAACTTGGCGTGGAGACGGAATTGTCCTTCTGAGCTAGCCGCCCAAGCAAGCGATCGGATAAGATTTCTCGGCACGTTCGGTGCGGTGTCCTGGGCCGCTAGCTCAATTGGCAGAGCAGCTGACTCTTAATCAGCGGGTTGTGGGTTCGAGTCCCTCGCGGCTCACCGGTCGGTACGTTCACTCGGCGCCTTCAAGACCCTCCCTACCTGGAGGGTCTTGTCGATCCAGCACCTCGGCGCGAGCGTGAGTCCCCGGCCTCGTGACACCGGAGACAGCGGCCCGGGCGGCTTGCCCGGTCTCAACGCTCGTGGGAAATCGAGGATCAATGGTCGGCCGGGCGAAATTCCAGCCGCTCACGAAAGGGAAGGAGCGCCTCCAGCATGCTTCCGCTGGTGAGTTGCCCGCGTTTACCGGCTCGCCAAGCAGCGGGGTCCAACGTTCCCACGACGTCGAACTTGCTCCCGAGCTTGTGGGGGGCAACTCGTTCGAAATGTTCGTCGAGGAGTTCTTCGGCAAGGTCCTGGTGGGCGATGAGCAGATCGCAGGCCAGGCAGTACCGACAGGTCAGGTTCAGGATGTACAGGTTGTTTGGCTCCGGTGCGGCCGCCAGCGGGACTTTGCGAGAGCGCGTCTTCCCTTGACAGATCGGGCACCGTGAAAACCGATACTCAGTATAGGGGTTATAGAAGAACCGATATCGGTCACCCGGTAGGCTCGTTGTGTTGGAAGAACCTGTCATACTGTCGACCTCAAAATTCGGTAGGTACCGTGAGCCGGCGCGACCAGGCATAATTCCGGTCGCCAGAGAAACCGGCGCCGGTCGCATCGGGCGCTCGCGCACCAGCTTCGGCAACCGGCAAGGTACAAGGATCACCGGTGATCATCGTTCGCAGTCCACTTCGAATCACGCTCGGCGGCGGCGGCACCGATCTCCCGTCCTACTATCATAAGCACGGCGGGTTCCTGATCGCGGCGGCCATCGACAAGTACGTCTACGTTACCTTGATGCGCCCCTTTACCGAAGGGATATTCCTCAAGTACTCCCAGTTGGAACGATGCACATCCATCGACGACGTCCAGCATCCGATCATCCGCGAGGCGCTCCGGCAGGTCGGGTTTCGTACGCCGCAGGTGGAGATTACCACCCTCGCCGACATCCCGGCGGGAACCGGGCTGGGGTCTTCCGGCAGCTTCACCACGGCGCTGCTCAAAGCCCTCTTTCTCCATCGCCGACGGCTGCTACTCCAACAAGAACTGGCCGAACTGGCCTGCACCATCGAAATCGAGCGGCTCGGCCGCCCGATCGGCAAACAGGACCAGTATATTGCTGCCTACGGTGGTCTCACCTGCTTCGAGTTTCACCAAGACGATCGAGTAACCGCCACGCCGTTGCAGATTTCACCGGAAACCCTGTTTGATCTTGAAGACCACCTGCTGCTCTTCTTTACCAACTTCGAGCGTGGCGCCGCCGAGGTGCTGAGAGACCAGGATCAGCGCACGATCGCCGACGATCCGGGGATGGTCGCCAATCTCCACGAGGTCAAGGACCTGGGGTTGCGGAGCAAGGCGGCGCTTGAGGCGGGCAAGACCGAGGAGTTCGGCGCATTGATGCACGAACACTGGGAGCAAAAACGCCGCCGATCGGTTGGGATGAGCAACGACAAGATCGACGAATGGTACGACCTTGGCCGGCGAAACGGAGCGATCGGCGGCAAGCTCGTCGGCGCGGGCGGTGGCGGCTTCCTGCTGTTCTATGCGCGCGACCGCAACCGGCTGCGAGACGCGATGGCACGCTGCCGGCTTGAAGAAGTGCGTTTTGGCTTCGACTTCGAAGGGACCAAGACGCTGCTTTAGGCCGAGGTGACCCCAAGTTGCTCGATGAAGTGGACAAGCGTCCGCACCCCGACGCCGCTGCCGCCCTTCACCTGGTAGCCTTTCTGAGCGTCTGAGCGAGCGGTCCCGGCGATGTCGAGGTGAACCCATGGGGTGCCTTCGATCATCTTCTTGAGCAGCATTGCCGCAGTGATCGACCCTGCCCCACGGCCGCCGGTGTTCTTCATGTCGGCAACATCTGATCGAATCTGCTCGAAGTACTCGTCGTCGAGCGGAAATGCCCACATCTTTTCGCCGCTGCGCTCGCTCGCCACCAAAAGCAAGTCGAGCGTCGGCTGATCGTTGGTGAACGCGCCGGTGCGCACCTTGCCGAGCGCGATTGTCATCGCACCGGTCAAGGTCGCGAGGTCGACGACCGGCGTCAAGCCAAGCTCCTGGGCATAGCCAAGCGCATCGGCCAGCACCAATCGGCCCTCGGCGTCGGTGTTGATCACCTCGATCGTCTTGCCGTGGATGGTCCGGACGACGTCGCCAGGACGCTGGGCGCGGCCACCCGGCATGTTCTCGGTCGCCGGGATCAATCCAACCACCGAGCGCGCTGGCTTGAGCGCGGCAATCGCCGCCATCGCCCCAATCACTGCCGCACCACCTGACATGTCGGTCTTCATGAGTTCCATGCCCTCGGCTGGCTTGATTGAGATCCCGCCGGTATCAAAGGTGATCCCCTTGCCGACCAGTCCAGCCGGTGGCCGACCATCACGTCCCTGATACCGCAGGATGATGAAACGTGGAGGCTCCTCGCTGCCCTGAGCGACGCCGAGTAGCGCCCCCATCCCTTTCTCGCGCATCCAGCCAGCGTCGTGCACCTCGACCGCGATACCAAGCGGCTCGAGCGCCTCGCGGGCGCGATCGGCAAGAATCGACGGGGTCATACGGTTCGCCGGCTCGTTTTGCAATTCGCGCGTCAGGTTCTGCGCCTCGGCGAGGATTCGCCCGCGCTCGGCGGCCTCTTTGATCTGATCGACCTTATCCGGATCGCGTTCGATCAGGATGAGTTCGTCCACTTCGGTGCGGTTTTCAGCCGGCTGGTAGCCGCTAAAGCGATACAACCCGAGTATCGCGCCTTCGACGGTGGCGGTGGCCGCCTCGGCAACGTCGAGACCGCCGATGCCGGCCCCGTGGATGATGGTCGCGACACGCCGCGCGCCACGTCCGCGAAGCGCCCTGACTGCTTCCGCGCTCGCCTGGCGGAGCGGATCCAGAGCGAGGTCGCCCGCCTTGCCAAGCCCGACGATAGCGACACGCCGCGCCTTGATCGCGTCGCCGCCCGGCAGGATGACAACCTCGCCAAGCTTACCCAGCAGATCGCCACCCTCGATCATCTGGGAAATCGTGCCGCCGAGGGCTGAATCCACGGCGCCCGTCGCTCCTCCCGGCTCGGCAACGCCTTGAAAGAGGTTCACGATCAGCCCATCCGCTTCGACTGCCGTGACATCGCCCTGTTCGACCCGAACCTTCACGATCGCCTCCTCGCCTTGTCGGGGAATTGTAGGCTCAGGCGGCAGAACTGGTGGGTAGGAGCGGTGCTTGGTCGGGCGTCGAGAGCACCGGCAAGCGGATGGTAAACACCGACCCCTTGCCGACGTCACTCGAAACCTCGATCTGGCCTTCATGCTCATCGACCAGCCAGCGCGCGATCGCCAACCCCAGCCCCGACCCAGCCCCGACGCGCGCCGATTCGGCTCGGTAGAACCGATCGAACACGTGCGGCAGGTCTTCCCGCGGAATGCCCTGCCCGGAGTCGGCGATTGTGATGGCCAACTCGGGCGGATCGCCGGAGAGCTTGGCCGAAAGCGTGATCGTTCCTCCCGCCGGGGTGTACTTGATGGCGTTGTCGATCAGGATCAAGAGCAACTGTCTGAAGTGGTCTGGTGAGGCAACGATGGTCGCACCGTCGATCGAACCAACCGAGATCTCCTGGCCCTTCGCAAGATGCCGAGCGTGCCGGACGACCTCGCGCATCACCTCGTCGGCGCGAACCGTCGTCTTTTGGAGACGCTGGCCGGCATCGGCGCGAGCCAGAAAGAGCAAGTCCTCAACCAGCCGGCTCATCCGCTGCGCTTCGCCGTTGGCATCGGCGAGTGCCTCTCGAAGGTCGTGGTCGGCGAGGTTACCGTGACGGGTGAGGAAGTCGAGGTTGCCCAACACCGTGGTCAAGGGTGTCCGGAGTTCGTGGGAGGCATCGGCAACGAAACGCCGCTGGGCGACGAGCGCCTGCTCGAGGCGGCTATAGGCCTGTTCGAGACGGTCGAGCATCCAGTTGAAGGTGTTCGCCAGGCGGCCAATCTCGTCCTGCGGACCGCGCTCGCGCACCCGTTCGGTGAGGTTCCCCGAGACCCCGATCCGGCGGGCCGTCTGGGTGATCCGGTCGATGGGCATCAACGCGCGCCGAGCGATCAACGACCCGGTGAGGAAAGCGACGATCAGGATAAACCCGCTCCCAACAAACAACACCTGCCGAAGCCGGAGCATCGTACCTTTCAGGTCGTCGAGCGAGCGGGCGACCTGGAGGTAGGCGATCACCTGACCACCGCTTACCAACGGCAAGGTGAAGACGCGGAGTTGAACGCGCTCAGCCTGCATCGTCTCGAAATCCGACCCGGTGCGGGCGATCCGGGCGAGCGACTGTTGGTTGACGGGAATTGACTGGCGGCCGAGATTGCTGGAGCGGTCGAGCAAGTCACCATCGGCGGTGATGATCTGGATGAAGAACTCGCCCGAGGCAAAGGCATCAACCGTCGTCGGGATGCGGGGCGAGATCAGCAACGGCCCGGATGATGAGAGGATGCGAATCATCTCTCCGGCACGGTCGTTGAGCGAATTGTCGATCTCCTCCGTCAGGTTGCGTTCGAAGAGGACGTAGATGAACGAACTGAAGAGGGCGAGCATGATCGCCAACAGCCCAACATACCAAAAGGTGAGGCGTAGTCGGATTGACATTGCTACTCGCGCAGCACGTAGCCCGCGCCGCGCACGGTGTGGATCAGCCGCGGCTCGCCATTGGCTTCGAGCTTGTTGCGTAGGTAGCCGATGTAGACGTCGAGAACGTTCGAATCACCACCAAAATCGTAGTCCCAAACCCGATCGAGAATTGTCGCGCGTGGCAGTACCTGGCGTGGGTGGCGCAGGAAGAGGCTGAGGAGTTCGAATTCGCGGTTAGTCAACTCGATCGGTCGCTCACCGCGGGTCACCTCGCGGCTGGTGGCATCGAGGGTGAGGTCGGCAAAGCGCAACGCGCTGGTGGCAACCGGCTCTCGACGGCGAAGCAAGGCACGGACGCGGGCGATCAGTTCCTCGAACGCGAACGGCTTGACCATATAATCGTCTGCGCCCAGGTCAAGACCGCGTACCCGGTCGGAGACTTCGTCACGAGCGGTGAGCATCAGGACTGGGACATCACCGCCGGCGCGCAGCCGCCGACAGATTTCGAAGCCGTCGATGCCAGGCAGCATCACGTCCAAGACAACCAAGTCCGGCACATGCTCGCGAGCCTGACGCAGCCCTTCCTCACCGGTTTCGGCGATATCGACCTGATAGCCCTCGTACACCAGGCCGCGCCGTACGGTGTTGAGGATCTTGAGATCATCGTCGATAACGAGAATGCGGTGTGGCATCGCTTTGGCGATATCGTAGCACGCTCGGGCGGCCCAACGGGCTTTCTGGCACAATCCCCAGGATCGATTCCCCAAGGAGACTCCACTATGGCCTATGACCCGAAAGCCCGAAGCGCCGCCATCACCAACGGCCGGGACCGCGCGCCGGCCCGGGCGATGCTCAAGGGGATCGGCTTCACCGACGAAGACCTCAGCCGGCCGATTGTCGGCATCGCCAACACCTGGATCGAAACAATGCCCTGCAATTTCAACCTGCGGCGGCTTGCCGAGCATGTGAAGGCCGGTGTCCGAGCCGCCGGGGGCACCCCGATGGAATTCAACACCGTCGCGATCTCCGATGGCGTGACGATGGGAACCGAAGGGATGAAGACGTCCCTGATCAGCCGAGAGGTGATTGCCGACTCTATCGAACTGGTCGGCCGTGGGTATCTGTTCGACGCCGTCATTTGCCTTGCCGCCTGCGACAAGACGATGCCCGGTACGGCGATGGGCCTGATCCGTCTCGATGTCCCCGGCTTTGTGCTCTATGGTGGGACGATTTTGCCGGGGAAGTTCCGTGGAAGGGATGTCACCATCCTCGACGTCTTCGAGGCGGTTGGAGCGAACGCTGCAGGGTTGATGTCTGACGGCGACCTGCGCGCCCTCGAAGATGTCGCCTGCCCTGGCGCCGGCGCCTGCGGCGGCCAGTACACCGCCAATACGATGGCGACGGCGCTCGAATTCCTGGGACTGTCGCCGATGAACACGGCCAGTGCCCCGGCGGTCGACCCGCGCAAAGATGCAATCGGCTTCGAGGCTGGCAAGTTGGTCATGGAAATGCTGCGGGCTGGGCGCAAACCAAGCGACATCCTGACGCGAGACGGGTTCGACAACGCGATTGCCTCGGTGGCGGCAACTGGCGGCTCGACCAACGCCGTTTTGCACCTGCTGGCACTGGCCCACGAAGCGCGAATCCCGCTTTCCATCGATGATTTCGACACGATCAGCCGGCGAACCCCGATCATCGCTGACCTGAAACCCGGTGGGCAATACACCGCCTACGACGTCGACCTCGCGGGTGGCAGTGGTCTGGTCGCTCAGCGCTTGGCGGCAGCAAAGCTCCTTCACGGCGAGGCGCTCACGCCGACGGGCCGGACGCTGGCCGAGGAAGCGGGTGTCGCCGTCGAGACACCCGGCCAGGTTGTGGTAACAGCCCCCGACCATCCCTTCAAGGAGCAGGGTGGGTTGGTCATCCTGAAGGGCAACCTCGCCGAGGAGGGATGCGTCGTGAAGGTCGCCGGGCACGAGCGGATGTACCATCGCGGACCGGCTCGGGTCTTCGAGAGAGAAGAGGACGCGATGCGTGCGGTGACCGGCCGGCAAATTCGCCCGGGCGACGTTGTGGTCATTCGCTACGAGGGTCCGCGTGGCGGCCCCGGTATGCGCGAGATGCTCGGCGTCACCGCGGCAATTGTTGGCGAGGGCCTCGGCGAAACGGTGGCGTTGCTGACCGATGGACGATTTAGCGGCGCGACGCGCGGGCTGATGGCCGGCCACGTTGCGCCCGAGGCCGCGCGTGGTGGAACGATCGCGGTGGTCCAGGAAGGTGACCCGATCATCTTTGACATCGAGAACCGCCTTCTGAGGCTCGACCTGTCCGACGACGTGATCCGCGATCGTCTGGCGGCTTGGTCTCCGCCACCACCGAACTACACGACCGGCGTGATGGCAAAGTACGCGGCAAGCGTTTCGTCGGCTTCGGTGGGCGCGGTTACCTCGCCGGTCTGGGCTTAGCCTTCTTAGGAATTGCTTAGGTCCGCTTCACCTTCGTCTCACGCGCTCCGTTTAGTGTTGCTCCTAGCGCTGGCGACTATGGCGATCGGAGCGACGACGACGTCCTCTGCCTGCCGCCACTCCAACGGAGGAGCGCCAGCTACTACGCGCCCTCGTCAGGAGCCGGTAGGCATACAGGAGGAACGGAATGCTTGGTGATTCGATCGTCGCCCGGTTGGCGGAAGCCGCCGCCGCGGGTCAGGATGGCATTGTCGTGTTCTTCCCCGACGCGCGCGAGATTCGCGTCCCACGTGTCGTGATCCAGCAGCACGAGCGCCCCCGCACCACCGATCTGGCGCGCCGTTTGGTCGCACCCGACCCGGATTGGAGCCTGGTCGGCCTTCGCGCCTAGTCGGCGTCAGAGCGCTAACACCATGAACGTCGAGATTCTCTATCGCCCGTCCGATGCGCTCGCGGTCGTTCAATTGACGGCTGGCGAGTCGGTCATCGTAGAAGCTGGCGCCATGGTCAGTATGTCCCCCAATGTCCAGGCCGAAACCTCGGCGCGCGGCGGGATCTTCGCCGGGTTGGCGCGCTCGATGTTCGGCGGCGAGAGCTTCTTTCTCAACACGTTTACCGCCACTGGCGGGCCAGCCGAGATTACCCTGGCTCCCCAACTTGCCGGCGACATCCAGACCCTCACCTTGAACAACCAGACAGTTTTCGTCCAGTCTGGTTCGTTTCTCGCGTGCTCGCCCACCATCGAGGTCGACACCAGTTGGGGCGGCGCAAAGTCGTTCTTTGCTGGTGAGGGTCTGGTGCTGCTGCGGGCGACCGGCAGCGGCACGCTGATCCTCTGCAGTTATGGCGCAATTCACCCGAAAGACCTTGGCGCCAACGAGCGCTACCTGATCGATACCGGACATATTGTCTCCTTCCCTTCGACTGCCCAGTACCGGGTGACGAAGATGGGCGGGTGGCGCTCGACCCTGTTGGGGGGAGAGGGTCTCGTCGCCGACTTCACCGGACCGGGCCGCATCCTCCTCCAAACGCGCAGCCCTGGCGCGTTTCTGGACTGGCTGATCCCACGGATTCCCCGTTCACCGAATCAGTAGGGTCTGCCGTTCCAAATTGACGCCGCCTTCGGGCGGCGTTTCCTTTTGCGGAAGACTGCTTGCCTGCTAACAGGTAGTGCAGCCGAGTTGGCTGATGCTAGGATGCGCGGGAAGGAGGCGACCCGATGGCTCGCGTACCTGCAATCCTCCGGCCCCTGGGTGGGCCGTGGGCTTCCGTTCCCAACCGTAGCGATCATGCTGGCCGCTTCGTCGCCGACCCGTCCACGCCGCTGGGCGTCGTCGTGAGCCGCTCGCTTGCCGGGTTTGCCTTGGCGATCGGGGCTGCTGCTCTGCTCGCTCTTCTGCTGACTGCAATTCCCGGCGCTGTCGCGGTCGATCCGATGATGGTGGCGTTGGCAACCGTCAATACGCTCGTTCTGGCGAGCGGAACCGTCGGCACAACCCTGCTCCTTGCGGCGTTGCTGGCACTCGCGGCGGTCGCCGGGCCGCTGGAGATACGGCCGGCAGCGGTCCGCTCGCTCGAGCTAGCTACGGCGCTTCCGCCGGTGGTGGTTGCCCTTGCGCTCGTTGTCGTGGTCGGAGTACCGGTTGAGCCAGGTTGGGCGGTCCTTGCCATCGTCGGTGCACAAAGCCTCGTCTTTGGCCCACAGGTAGCCCGCCGACTGGCCAGGGTAGCACTGCAGACGCCGGTGTCGGTGGACGAGGCAGCGATCGATCTGGGGGCAACCGGCTGGAAGCGTTTCGGCGCTGTGGTGTGGCCGGCTCTGGGAGCAGCGATGCCCGGCATCATCGGCAGCGTCGCGGCGCTTGCTCTCGCCGACGTCGTTACTCCGGTGTTGCTTGGTGGACCATTGCTGACGTTGCCCGGCCTCATCTGGACGCACGCCCTCGCCGGGAACCCGGCGATCGCAGCCTTGATGGCAATCGCATTGATGGCCGTCGGCGCCCTGACCTGGCCGATCGGTCGTGGGGCGCTGGCCTCACCCTTGGGCCCGGCGCTGAAGTACCAAGCCAGTCGCTTCGACCTCCCCGCGGGCTGGTCATCGCTCGTCCTGACGCTGTCGGTAGCGGTTCTTTTTCCGCTGGTAATGGCGCCGCTCGTCTTGGTGACCGCCGCTGGCGGCGATCTCGCGTCGCTGGCGTCGGCGTGGCTGGCGGCGCTCGGAGCAGCCCTTGCCGGGGGGAGTGGCGCGGTCCTGCTCTCTCTCGGGCTGCGCCAACTGGGTGTACTCGGCGGCTTGGTTGGCCGGTTGTTCGAGATCACGCCCCCGGCGGTGCTCGGCCTGGCGGTGGTTGTCGCCTTTGGTGGGGCCCTCGCGACCGGCGTGCCGGGATCATTCACATTGCTCGCGGTTGTCGGGCTCTTCGTCGGGTTGCAGGCTGCCCACAGCGCGGTTCCCTCACCGACGTCTCCCGCCAGCGTCGCTGCCGCCGCGCGCGATCTCGGCGCCGATCCGTCGAGTGTTACGCCGCCGCTGGGTATGCGCCGCCTCCTGACCACCTCGCTCTTCGTCGCCGCCGAGACGTTGAGAACCGGCGCCTTCGCGTTTGTGGTGCTCGCAGGCATCGATCATCCAACCGTCGCGAGCCTCTCCGCATCGCGGATCTCCGACCGTCCCGCTGCGAGCGCGGCGGCACTATCCATTCTTGCAGCGGTTTGCCTGCTCCGAGCGGCCGGCGGCCGCCTGACGAGATCTCATCGGATGGAGGGACAATCGTGATCGTCGTCGAACAACTTAGCGCCGGCGAACTGCGCGACGCCACCTTCACCGCATCCAAGGGAGAAGCGCTGATCCTGCTTGGACCGGCCGGGTCGGGAAAGTCCACGGTGCTCCGGGCGTTGGCCGGCTTTGAGCCAGTGCTGAATGGGCGGGTCATCGTCGATGGTGAGCCGATCACGGTTGTTGCGCCGGGCCGCCGACCAACGGCCTTCGTTGCCTCCGACGATTCGACCTTTGGCCATCTGTCGGTCTCCGAGAACGTCGGCTTTGGTCTTCGGGTGCGCGGCGAATCGACCGATGTGGTCCGCGAACGGATCGACGACCTCGTAGCGCGCGTGGGGCTCTCCGGTTTGGCCGACCGTCCGGCGTCGCAACTGACCGACGAAGGACGATGGCGGACGGCACTCGCACGAGCGGTCGCCATCGAGCCGAAAGTGCTGCTTGTCGACGAGCCGGTGGGAGACCCTGCCGTTGGATTGGCGCTTGCGCGTGCCCTCGCTGCACGATGTGAGGCGATCCTCGTTGCCGCAACGCGCGACCGCACCGCCGCGTTGTCGAATGGCGACCGAGTGGCCTTTATCCGTGGCGGTCGGATCGAGCAGGTCGACACGCCGCCCGAGTTGTTCTATCGCCCGATTACGGCGTTCGTCGCCGATTATGTCGCGCGGGCGAATCTGCTCGACTGCACGGTCGAGGGGATCGGCGCCGGGGTGATATTGGTGCGCCTGTTCGACAAGCGGATTGCGGTACCTGCCGACCGCCGCGGCGGCTCAAATGCCTACGATTTTGGCGATCGGGCGCTGCTGGTGGCGCGTCCGGAAGCGTTTCGTATCATCAACGACGGCGAAGGATTCCCCGCGCTGGTCAAACATGCGGCTTTCCTCGGGGCAAACGCTGCCTACGAAGTGGAGATCGAGGGACAGTCGATCTCGATTGTCGAGCCGGATTCTCGCGGTGGACGGACCTACCCGGCTGGTACCGCGGCGCGTGTCGGTCTGGTTCAGGAGGCGCTGGCGCTCCTACCCTACCCAGCGTAGGCTATACTCGGACGTCGAGACCTTACTCCCGAGGAACGGCGCGAATGCCGATCTACGAATATCGCTGTACCGGCTGCCGCACCAAGCAGTCGATCTTCTTCCGTAGCGTATCTACCGTGTCAGACCCGGTCTGTCCCAACTGTGGCTCGACCGATCTCAAGCGCCTGGTCTCGCTGTTTGCGGTGCATCGCAGCGAGGAAGGCCGACTGGACGACCTGTCGGACCCGAGCGGCTTTGGAGATCTGGATGAGAACGACCCCCGCAGCGTCGCACGCTGGGCGCGCAAGATGGGCGCGGAGATGGGCGAGGAACTCGGTCCAGAGTTCGACGAGATGGTTGACCGCATGGAGGCCGGCGAGATGCCGGACGACCTCGGTGACGACGGGGCGGGCGGGTTTGGCGGAATGGGCGGAATGGGCGGAATGGACGACGGGTTCGGCGGTGGGTTCGGTGACGACTGATGCCAATTTACGAGTTTCGCTGCAACGGATGTCACAAGCGAGTTGAAATCTTCACCAGAAGCGTCGGTCAGTCGTTCGAGCCGGTTTGCGACGGCTGCGGCAGCACCGACCTGCGACGGATGATCTCGCGCGTGGCACTCCACCGGTCTGAAGCCGACCGCCTGGCCGAATACGACACCTCGCGAATGCCGTCTGACGACTACTATCGCGACAACCGCAATGTTGGCTTGTATGCCAAGAAGCGAATGGCGGAACTGGGCATGGACGACATGATGCCGCAGATCGACGAGATCGTCGAGAAGGGCCGTTCAGGCGAGTTGCTCAAGGAATACGAGGCGGCCGCTGAGAGCCGGGAGATTTAGTTGGACGCGCCCGGTCGACTAACCGGGCTCTATGCCATCATCGACCCCGAATCGACGGACGACCCGATTTCTCTGGCGGCCGCGATACTTCGCGGCGGGGCACGAGTTATCCAGCTTCGCGACAAGCGCGGCCCCGCTGACGGGACCATCCGTCTTGCCCGAGCGCTCGTTCTTCTTTGTCGTGCGGCCAACGTTCCGCTGATCGTCAACGACCGTCTTGATGTGGCAATCGCCGCCGACGCAGACGGGGTGCATCTCGGGCAGCACGATCTCACCGTTGCCGAGGTGCGCCGCATCGTCGGAGACCAGTTCATTGTCGGCTGCTCCACTAACACCGTCGAGGAGGCACGTCGGGCCGTCGAAGACGGCGCGGACTATCTCGGTGTTGGCGCGATCTATCCGACCTCGAGCAAGCACGACACCCGCCCGGCAGGATTGGCCCGGCTGGCAGAGATCCGTGCGGCTGTCCGGCTGCCGATCGTCGCGATTGGGGGGATCGACGCCAACAATGCCGGTCCAGTCGTTGCCGCTGGCGCCGACATGGTCGCGGTGATCGGTGCGCTTGCCAGGGTGAACGACCCGGAGGCGGCGGCAAGGCGGCTGGCCGCACTCTTTGCCTGATGGAGACCAGTGTGGACCGATTGGAAACGATCGCCGAGCATGCCCGCGCTGCGCTCGAAGCCAAGCACTCCCACCGCGAGCGTGGCTTGCAGGTACAGCGCGAGGTGATCCGTACGGCGGCCAATTCGATCCGCGCCGTTCATCGTGGCGAATTCGACCGCGCACGCGACCTGCTTGATGGTGCGGCCGACGCCCTGTCCCGTATCAACGCCGCCCTGCAGCCTCATCCGGACTTGCGCCATGCTGGCTGGCTGCACGATGCCGAGAAAGAATACGCCGAGGCGGAGTTGACCCTCGCGTTCCTCTCCGGTCGGCCAATCCCTGGACCGGACGACCTGGCGGTCGGCGTTGCGCCGTACTTGAACGGGCTGGGCGAGACAGTTGGCGAGCTTCGGCGGGCTGTTCTGGACATCCTGCGCCATGGGGAGCTTGGCCAATCCGAGGCGTTGCTGGAAGCGATGGACGCGATCTATGGGCTCTTAGTGACGATCGACTTTCCCGATGCCCTCACCGGCGGATTGCGCCGCACCACCGACAACGCACGTGGGATCCTCGAACGGACGCGTGGCGACCTGACCGTAGCGATCCGCCAGAAGATGCTCGAGGACAAGCTTGCCGCGGTCGAGCGCAGACCGGACCGGCTCGGAAATGGCTGAGCGTCTGGGGGCAATTTGCTGGACCTTGCCGTGCGTGCTAGACTGCCGCCGTCCTAGTTTGGGCGTCTGATCGCGCCCTGCAACTGGCTGCACCCCCGCACCCCGACGATTTCTCGGCGCTCACGGCCGCATCCCTACATCTGAACGGTACGCGTTTGGCCCGGGCAACCCGACGGCAGGCCGCCGACGCGCAGTGGAGGAACTCGAGTGCAGTATTTCTGGATCGTCCCGGTCGCCGGGCTCTTCGCGGTTGCCTTCGCGGCCTTCTTGGCCTGGGACGTCCTGCGCCGCGACACCGGCTCGCCCGAGATGCGCGAGATTTCCGACATCATCTACGAAGGCGCGATGGCCTTTCTGCGTCGGCAGTATCAAACGATTGCGATGCTGGCTCTCGTCGGCGCGGTCGTGATCGGTGTCGTGCTGGCGGTCATTCCGCAGCCAGCCGGCCTGCCCCAGGGCGTCGATCTTGGCTGGCGCACCGCAGTGTCCTTCTTGCTCGGCGCAATCTGCTCAGGCATTTCCGGCTTCACCGGCATGTTCGTTGCGGTCAAGTCCAATATCCGTACTGCCGCCGCGGCGCGCACCAGTCTGGATGGCGCGGTCGCTGCTTCCCTGCGGGGCGGCGCGGTATCCGGCTTTCTGGTGGTTGCGCTGAGCTTGCTTGGCGTGTACGCGCTGTTCGTTGGCTATGGCGGCATGGCCAACTGGCTGATCGCACCCTACCTGATTATTGGCTTTGGCTTCGGCGCCTCGTTCGTTGCGCTGTTTGCGCAGTTGGGCGGCGGTATCTACACCAAGGCCGCCGACATGGGCGCCGACCTCGTCGGTAAGGTCGAGGCCGGCGTGCCCGAGGACGACCCGCGCAACGCAGCGGTGATCGCCGACCTCGTGGGCGACAACGTCGGCGACTGCGCCGGCCGTGGCGCGGACCTCTTTGAATCGACCGCGGCTGAGAGCATCGGCGCGATGATCCTCGGTGTCGCGGTGACCCAACTGACCGGCAATCCAGCCTGGATCTTCTTCCCGCTGATTGTCCGTGCGCTCGGCATCTTCGCTTCGGCAGCGGGCTTGCTGATCGTCAAAGCGCGTGACAATGAAGACCCGATGAACGCGCTCAATCGAGGGTATTTCCTCGCCGCCGTCCTTTCCGGCGTGTTCATGGTTGGCTCGACGATGCTGGTCCTCAATAGCTGGCACCTTGCGTTGGCCGGCATCATCGGCATCCTCACCAGCATTGCGTTTGTCTATATCACCCAGTACTACACCGCTGGGAGTTGGCGGCCGGTTCAGGAGATCGCCTCCGCGTCGCGCACTGGCCCGGCGACGGTCATTGTCAGTGGCACAGCCGTCGGGTTCGAGACGACCGGCCCAACCGCGATCGCGATCTGCCTCGCGCTCGGCCTGGCGTTCTGGCTCGGTCAGCAAGCTGGAATGACGATCCCGGTCGACCCGAACGCCAAGCCGTTCTACGCTCAGTCGGCCGGCCTGATCTTCGGGATCTTCGGCACCGCCATCGCCACGATGGGCATGCTGATGACCGCCGCGTACATCTTGGCGATGGATACCTTCGGTCCCATCACCGACAACGCAGGCGGCATCGCCGAGATGTCGCACCAGCCGGAATCAACCCGTCACATCACCGATGCGCTGGACGCGGTCGGCAATACCACCAAGGCGCTCACCAAGGGCTACGCGATTGCTTCGGCCGGACTGGCAGCCTTCTTGCTCTTCTCGGCCTACATCGAGAACGTCGGGCTGTTCCTTTCGTCACGGACGAACGCGCAGGGTCAGCCGTTGGTCACGACCTTGGCTCAGATCGGGATTGATCTGGCTCGGGTCGAGGTGTTCATCGGCGGACTGCTTGGTGCGATGATCGTCTTCTTGTTTAGCTCGCTGGCGATCCGGGCGGTCGGCAACGCTGCCGCCAAAATCATTGAGGAAGTGCGCCGGCAGTTCCGTGCCGACCCAGGCATTATGGCTGGCACCTCCAAGCCGGATTACACCCGCTGCGTCGACATCACCACTCGCGCTGCTCTGCGCGAAATGGTTGCGCCGGGTATCCTCGCGGTCGCCGGACCGGTGGTCGTTGGGTTGCTCTTGGGCTGGGAGGCTGCTGGCGGACTGCTGATCGTTGGTACGATCACCGGCATCCTGATGGCGACCTTCCTCAACAACTCCGGTGGCGCATGGGACAATGCCAAGAAGTTCATCGAAGCCGGCGGCTTGAAAGCCGAGGATGGGACGATCGTCATGAAAGGGACGCCACAGCATGCTGCTGCGGTTGTCGGCGACACCGTCGGCGACCCGTTCAAGGACACCGCCGGTCCTTCACTCCACGTGCTTGTCAAACTGTTCAGTACCATCACTCTGGTGCTGTTGCCGCTCTTCTTGCTGTTCCGCGGCTAAGTCGGCCCTCGCGCCGAACCCGGACCCCCGCCCAGATCGAGCGGGGGTCTTTGTTTGGCTAGTTTCCGACCGAGATCCCGAGACCGCGTGCGGTGATGACCAGTTCCCCATCCGGGGGGACCGTACGGATCCGCCCGACGCACTGTTCGAGCGGTACCTCGCGGATCTCACTGCCCTTGAGGGCAACCATGTGATTGAATTTGCCGGCCGCAACCGCCCGTGCTGCAGCGGCACCGTAGCGCGAGGCCAGCACTCGGTCGTAGGCGGTCGGCGTTCCGCCACGTTGGAGGTGTCCGAGGACCGTGCAGCGCGCTTCGTGGCCGCTGGACATCGCCAGCGCATCGGCCAGCCATTCGCCGATCCCCCCCAGGCGGCCCAGACTCAACTCATCCTTGGGACGGATGTAGAACTGACCGCTTCCGGATGGCTTGGCGCCCTCGGCGACCACGACAATGCTGAAATGACGGCCAAGCTGGTCGCGCTCGGCGATCTTCTCGACGATCGCGCGGACACTGAATGGGATCTCGGGGATCAGGATGACGTCTGCTCCACCGGCGATCCCAGCGTGAATCGCGATCCAGCCTGCATCTCGACCCATTACTTCGCACACCATGACCCGGTGGTGACTTTCGGCGGTGCTGTGCAACTTGTCGAGCGCTTCGGTTGCGGTGAGCACGGCGGTGTCGAACCCGAAAGTCTGGTCGGTCTCAGGCAGATCGTTGTCGATGGTCTTTGGCACTCCGACGACCGGAACCCCCCGTTTCGCAAGTTCGTGTCCGATATTGAGCGTCCCATCGCCGCCGATGACGACGAGAGCGTCAATACCGTGCTCCTCGAGGGTCGCGATCGCCTCGGGCGATTGGTCGACCAGTTCAATCGCGCCTTCGGCGTTCACCCGCCGGCTCAACGGGCTGCCGCGATTGGCGGTGCCGAGGATCGTCCCGCCGCGCGGCAGGATACCTCGAACGTCGTCTATCGTCATCGGCTCGAGGCTGGTCGGCGGGATTAGGCCGTCGAACCCACTTCGGATGCCGACGACTTCCCAACCGTGGTCGATGATCGCGGTCTTGGTGACGGCGCGAATGACGGCATTCAGGCCCGGCGCGTCGCCACCACCGGTGAGCATGCCAATTCGTCGTATGGTCATCGGTCGAGCCTACCTACCGCTCTATCGGTTGAGCGATCCGGGCGCACGCGATGGCCCCCGGCGACCGTCGCCGGGGGCCAGTGGTCCGGGTCGTCCGTTAGGTCGTTTCGACAAGCGCCACGGTGCGGAAGGCGAGTTCGTCGTCGTCGACTACTACCCGGACCGTATCACCTTGGTGAACGGTGCCATCGAGCAGCGACTCGGACAACCGGTCCTCGACGCTGTTCTGGATTACCCGCCGCAACGGACGCGCCCCGAACGTTTCGTCATAGCCCTTCTCGGCGAGCCAATCCTTCGCTTCCTCGGTGATCTCGAGGGTGATCGACTGCTCGACGAGCCGCTTTTGCACCTTGGAGATCTCCAAATCGACGATGGTTCGGATCTGCTCGCGCGAAAGAGAATGGAAGACGACCGAGGCGTCGATGCGGTTGAGGAACTCGGGTCGGAAGAGATTCTTCATCTCGTTCATCACCTTGTCCTTCATCCGCTGATAGGCCTGCTCGCGGGTCTTGACTTCGTCGCGGGCAGTGCGGAAGCCGGTCACCGTATCGCGCTTGATGAGATCGGCACCCACGTTGCTCGTCATGACGATCACCGTGTTGCGGAAGTCGACCCGCCGACCCTTGGCATCGGTCAGCCGACCTTCGTCGAGGATCTGGAGCAACATGTTGAACACGTCGGGATGCGCCTTTTCGATCTCGTCGAAAAGGATGACGCTGTACGACTTCCGGCGAACCGCTTCGGTAAGTTGGCCGCCTTCGTCATAGCCGACGTAGCCGGGAGGTGCTCCGACCAGACGCGCGACTGCGTGGCGCTCCATGAACTCGCTCATGTCGAGCTTGATCATGTGGTCTTCGCTGCCAAACATGAACTCGGCGAGCGCTCGAACAAGTTCGGTCTTGCCGACACCGGTCGGACCGAGGAAGATAAACGAGCCGATCGGCCGCTTTGGGTCTTTCAGCCCGGCACGTGCACGACGAATTGCCTTCGAGACGACGCTGATCGCTTCTTCCTGGCCGATCACACGTTTGTGCAGCGCCTCTTCCATATGGACGAGCCGCTGGGATTCGTCCCCGGCGATCCGGACGACCGGAATGCCGGTCCACATCGAGACAACCTGAGCGACATCCTCCGCCCCAACTTCCGGCTTATCGGAGCCCTGGGACGATTGCCAGCCCATCTCAAGTTTTTCGATCTTGTCAGCCAGTTTCAACTCGCGATCTCGCAACTCGGCGGCGTACTCGTACTGCTGGCTGCTGATCGCGGATTCCTTTTCCTTGCGGACGGTGTCGAGGCCCTTGAGAGCATCCTTGAGAGACGGCGGGGTCATCGAGCGCTGCAAGCGCACCCGCGAGGAAGCTTCATCGATCAGATCGATCGCCTTGTCGGGCAGGAAGCGATCGGGGATGTAGCGCGCCGCCAATTCGGCGGCGGACTTGAGCGCATCGTCGGTGATCGACAGCCGATGGTGCTGTTCGTAGCGGTCCTTGATCCCGCGAAGGATCTCGATCGTCTCCTCGACGGTCGGCTCGTCGACCATCACCGGCTGGAACCGGCGCTCCAATGCGGCGTCGCGCTCGATGTATTTGCGAAATTCGTCGAGCGTCGTCGCGCCGATGCATTGCAACTCGCCACGCGCCAACGACGGCTTGAGGATATTGGCGGCATCGACCGCGCCCTCGGCAGCGCCGGCGCCGACGAGGGTATGTAGCTCGTCGATAAAGAGCATGCAATTGCCGGAGGTGCGGATCTCCTCGATAACCTTCTTGAGGCGTTCTTCGAACTCGCCACGGTATTTCGTACCGGCAACCAGCGAACCAATATCGAGGGTGAGCAGACGCTTGCCGAGCAAGGTCTCGGGCACGTCCCCGTTGATAATCCGCTGAGCCAGCCCTTCGGCGATGGCGGTCTTGCCAACACCGGGCTCACCAATCAACACCGGGTTGTTCTTCGTCCGGCGCGACAAGATCTGAATGACGCGCTCGATCTCCTTTTGGCGGCCGATCACCGGGTCGAGCTTGTTTGCCCGTGCCGCGGCGGTCAGGTCCATGCCAAGTTGGTCGATCGTTGGTGTGCGGGCCGGGCTGCGCATTTCCGGATGGGATTGTGGCATCGACTGGCTGAGCACGCGGATCGTCTCCGCGCGGACACGCTCGAGGTTGACGCCGAGGCTTTCCAGCACACCGGCAGCGATACCTTCGCCTTCACGAACCAGACCGAGCAGCAGATGCTCGGTGCCGATGTAATGGTGGTTGAGCCGGCGCGCCTCGTCGACTGCGAGTTCGATGACCTTCTTGGCGCGAGGGGTGAGCCCGATCTCCCCGAGCACCATCCGGTCGCCGCGGCCGATGATGAACTCGACCGCGGAGCGCACCTTGTTCAGTTCGACCCCGAGGTTGGCGAGCACTTTGGCAGCTACGCCATCGCCCTCTCGGACCAATCCGAGCAGCAGATGCTCGGTGCCGATGTAGTTGTGATTGAACCGCTGCGCTTCTTCTTGAGCAAGCGTCAAGACCTTCCGCGCGCGTTCGGTAAATTTGTCAAAGCGGTCAGCCATTGCTGCCTGCTCCATGCTGGGCGCCCGGCGCCCTGAACGAATTGCCGCCGACCCGTTCGGCCGTGTTACTCGTCGTCATCGCGACGACCGTGAAACGCTTCCTCACCGAGCTCTTCGACGGCTTGTCGGAGGCTGAGGCCGAGCCGATGGCGATCGGGCTCGATCTTGACAACCTTTACGGTAAGGACGTCGCCCTCGCGAACGACCTCGCGTGGATGAGTGATTCGCCGATCGCTCAACTCGGAGACGTGGATCAGTCCCTCAATCCCCTCTTCAAGTCGAGCGAAGGCACCGAACGAGGTCAGCTTCGTGATTCTACCAGTTACCAGTTGGCCCAGAGAATACCTTCCGGTCACTCGCTGCCAGGGCTCTCCCTGGGCGCGTCGGAGGCTCAGGCCGATCTTCTTTGTCTCCGGGTCGACGTTCATCACGTAGACGTTGACGTTGTCACCCGGCCGTACCACTTCATTTGGGTGGTCCACCCGATCCCAAGACAGTTCGGAGAGGTGGATCAGCCCGTCCGCGCCGCCCAGGTCCACAAAGGCGCCAAACGACGTCACGCTGGTGATTACCCCACGCCGAACGTCCCCGGGCGCAAGTTCACCAAGCAGGCGCTCCTTTTGCTGGCTACGCCATTC
The DNA here is from genome assembly GCA_046328265.1 of Dehalococcoidia bacterium. GTDB lineage: Bacteria > Chloroflexota > Dehalococcoidia > SpSt-223 > SpSt-223 > JANWZD01. Next base: position 129,244 of record JAXLWW010000002.1, on the reverse strand, counting down.
TTGCATCGCTGCGCGCTCGGACAAGATCACCCGATTCCGTCGTCGGTTCATCTCGACGACCTTCATCCGGAGGGCACGCCCGACCATCTCCCTGAGGCGGTCATCGAGCACCGTTTCCGGACCGGCGTCCGAGCGGAGCCCCATCACCTGGGAACTGGGTAAGAAACCCCGAACACCTTCGATCGAAACGATCAGACCGCCTTTGTTGAAGTCAACGACCTCGCCTTCGAAGATCTCTTGCGTCTCGAAGAGACGTTGGACCCGACGCCATCCGCGCTCGGCGCGTGCTCGGTCGATCGACAGCAGCGCCCCGCCACCCATATCCTCGACCTGGACAACATAGACGAGGATCGTGTCGCCAACCTTAAGAGACGGTTCCGCCGGGTCGACACTGGTCGATTCGCTGGTCGGCACGTGACCCTCGGACTTGCCACCGACGTCGACCAAGAGTCCGTCGCGGTCGACGGAAACGATGGTGCCTTCGACCACGTCGCCACGACGCAGCGCGGTATAGGCGATGCTATCCTCAGAACCGAGTAGTTCCTGCATCGTCTGATCATTGTCGCCGGTCGAGTTTCCCTGATAACTTCTCGCGAACGTCACGCCCACCTTGCGAATCCGCTGCCGGCCGACAGCTTCTGGGACTGCTCCGAGTATATACCCGCCCTATGGTATTCGCAAAGCTTTCGCCTCTGGAGTTGGGCGACTTTCCCCCAACCAATCCACAGATTGACGTCGAGGCGCAAGTCCAGATATTGCGTCCGGCGAATCGCCTTGTCCTCTATCTTGCGCTCTGCCGCCTGCTCGACTGGAGGCTTGACAACCCTTTGGTCGCTTCGTAGCATTACGGTCGCCAGCCTGGCAGCCTCATTTGATTCTGCTTGGCTGGACACCGCGCCGAGGCAGAGCTTTGATGACACGATGGCGCATGCTTACTTTCGCGCTCGTCGTCGCGGTGCTCGCGCCCGTCAGCGTGCTGACGACCGACCGAGCGCTGGGCGCTCCTCCAAAAGACTTTGCGGTCACCAATGGCCATTTCTATTCGCAGGCCAATGGCGATGACAAGAGCCCTTACGGCTACACCGTCTCCGACAATGGCGGCGACCTCTTCTACAGCGAGTTCGTTCGCTATGGCGGCGTCTCGGTGCTTGGCTACCCAGTTTCGCGCCGGTTCTTGCTTGATGGCTTCCCCAGCCAGGCCTTTCAGAAGGGCATTCTGCAATGGCGAAAGGCCGACGGACGGGCGGTTTTCGTCAACGTGTTCGATAAGCTCGGTGAGGGCGGATACGACAACTGGCTGAAGACGGTTCGGTTGGTGCCGAATAAGACGATCCCGGAAGAAGCAAAGAATGTTCCCTTCGACCAGATCGTTTCGGCCCGGCAGTCGGTCCTCAACGACAACCCGCAGATCCGCGCTGCCTATTTCGCGGTGAAGGACCCAATTCTTCAGTATGGTCTGCCAACCTCGAAGGTCGAGGACCTGGGAAGCGCCCAGGTGGTCCGTCTCCAGCGAGCGGTCATCCAGTTGTGGAAAAGCGACCAACCCTGGGCGAAAGCCGGACAGGTGACGGTCGCCAATGGCGGCGATGTGTTTAAGGAAGCCGGGTTGATTGAGAGCGGACCATCGTCGCCGCACGCCGCGCCCGGCTACGAGAATGAAGGCCCCGCGCCGGTGCTCAAGGCGCCGGCCGCGCCGCCGAAGCCGTCTCAGCCCGCTGAACGCGCCTCGGTCGGCGGACCAGCCCCCGCCGCAACGCCGGTGGCAGCAGCGGCAACCAATGGCGGCCTCCCCGCTCGCCAGATCGACGCAAGAAAACGCACCCAGCCTTCCTACCTTCAGGAGACGCCAAATGCCGACTTCATGGTGCTCAAGTTGCACCAACGGACGGCCTGCGAGAATGCCTGGATGGGTCACGGCTTTTTCGAGGTGCAGGACAAGACCGGCAAACCGCTCGACAAAGTGACGATCATCGCCCAGAGCGGAGAGACGATGGTCCGACACATCTCCGGAACGAAATCGCCCGGCAAGGTCGAAGCCTATTTCTACCGTGGCAACTGGACCGCCTGGATCGAAAAGGACGAGAACGGCAACGCCGTTACGTCGGACCGTGCGGTAAATATGGACACGATGATTTGGGCAGTGACGCCCGAAGAGCAAGCCGAGCGCTATTGCAACGGACAGGAAGCGATCACCACCGGTCACTATTCCTACGACATCGTCTTTCGCAAGCTAAAGTAGCGGCGGTTTCCTCACTGGCGTCCGGCGCGGCCGTTTAGGCTCTGGGACCATCCCCGCGAGCGGGGCAATGACGATCCTTCCGGCTTCCAGGTCGACCGAAAGCACAACGTCGTCGACTGCCGGAATGTGCATGTCCCCGTGCTCGCCACGGATTACATAGACGTCATTCGCACCGGTGGCCACGATCTCGACGAGTACCCCATAGTCGGCGCCGTCAGTACCAACGGCTTGAAGACCTATCAACTGATAGTAGTAGAACCTGCCCTCATCCAAAGGCGGAAGGGCGTTCTTTGCGACGACGAGGAATTGGCCGCGCAGCGCGTCGGCAGCGGTGCGGTCGTCGACGCCGGTGAGCGACAGGGTTGCGGCAGAACCGTTGATCCGGCAGGCGCGAATCCGGTAGATCGCGTCGCCGACGGTGACCGTCCGGCCGCGTTTGAGGCGGTCGGGGAAATCGGTTTCGAGATGGACCTTGACCTCGCCACGAAGTCCGTGGGATCCGACCACCTGACCAACAATCAGCACGTCGTCGGGAAGGTCCTCTGCGCGAAGCATGCGCCGCCGGGCCTCGCCCGTCAATCGATTTCGAGCACGTAACGTCCGCCGGATCGGGTGGCGGCTGCCTTCAGGACGCTCCGCATCGCTCCGGCGATCCGACCTTGCTTGCCGATGACCCGCCCCATGTCGTCCGGCGCGACGCGTAGCTCGATCACCGTCGAGTGGCGACCGCGGACCTCGCGCACATCGACTGATTCCGGGTGATCGACGATCGACGTGGCGATGTACTCGATGAGTTCTTTCATGTCGAGACTAGCCGGCAGCCGCCGGCTGCTTCACCTTGTCGGCGATGCCGGAGATTGCCAGCAACTTCGCCACCCGGTCGGTCGGCTGGGCGCCGTTGCGGAGCCAGCGAAGCGCTTTCTCCTCGTTGATGACAATCGTCGATGGCTCGGTGCGCGGGTTGTAGTGGCCAATCGTTTCGATAAACGCGCCATCTCTCGGAGACGCTGAATCGGCGACCACGACGCGGTAGGTTGGCTGCTTCTTCGACCCCATACGGCGAAGACGGAGACGTACCATTGATGATCCTCACAGTCGTTGCGACTGGGAAGTATAGCATCGACCGAAGCCAACCAGCCAGGCCGCCTTGACGGGAACGCTACTTGGGGGTCGGGATATAGGCGCCGGTGGGCTTCTTGCCGAGCGCGTAGGCGGTCGATGTCTTGAGTCCTGCCACGCCGGTGATCAACGGCAGCAGCACCGGCATCACCAGATAGAACAGCCCCATTTCGACCGCCCGGCGCCAGAGCGGCGCATCGGCCGGCACATAGAGCGGTGTCGCCAGCAAGCGCCAGAAGACGAGCAGGCCCAGCACGGTGACGACCGACAGGACGAACGGCATCCCGGCCGTGAGCGGGCTGAGATCGTAGCGCGGATACCAGGTCTCGATGATCGCCCGGGTGGCCAGGAACCCCCAGCCAGGCAGGATCGTCAGGGTGTCGCGCTCGATACCGGACCACAATTTCAGGCCGGTATAGTACGGATTGCCAGCCTTGACTGCCTCGATGAACTCGTCGAGCGGCCCCTCGCGCCAGCGGGCACTTTGCCGAAAGAGCACCTTGAAGCTGGTCCAGTAGTCGCGAAGCTTCGCGCCGAGCGTTGTTCCGGTAGAAAAGATCATCACCGGATAGACATAGGTGGTGACGGGCAGTCCGCTGACCGTGAAATCCTCGCCGTAGCGCATCCGCAGCCGAAGTTCGACCCCGCTATCTTGACTGTGCGAAAGCGTCGGCCAGAAATCGACCGAATGCAGCAAGGCGAGGTTGGCGGCAGCGCCGGTGAACGCGATCTCCGGCCAGCGGTTCCAGCCGAGCGTCAACGCTGAGGTGCCAAGCGCGGCAATTCGGCTGTGGAGCGGGGCCGACCAATAGTCGAGGGTGAACATCACCGCTGGCTGGTAAACCCGCTTTTGGCGGTTCGGGTCGGCGAGGTAGGTCGCGAGCAGGCAGGATAGATACTCCGGATGGAGGCGGGTGTCCGAATCGAAATCGGCGACGAGGACCTTCGTGGGGTCGCCGCCCGCCGACACGATCTCGTCATAGAGCACCTGCCCGGCGTAGTGCATCGCACTGCTCGGTCCCGGAAGCACCTGTGGCTCGACCGGATGGATTACCTGACGAATCGTCAAGCGGCCGGCAAATTCGGCGGCGAGGGCTTCGACAATCGGCGGCGTGACCGGATCGGTCACCTCGGTGGCGTAGACAATCTCGATCTGGGAGCGGTCGGTCGGGTGTGGCCAACTGCTGTCGAGGACCGAGCGGATCGACTCACGCAGCATCTCGACATTGCCTTCTCGAAAGGCTCGCACCATCAGGATCAACCGGTAGTCGCGCCAATCCTGGTGCTCCGCCAATCGGGCCGCCCAATCGGCGTCACAAGATTGCTGGACTGGTGAGAAGTTGCGGATTGCGCCGACGCCGAACCAGCCGACCTTGAGCAAGAAAACCCCGGTTGCGACCAGAACGAAAGCAAGACCAGCCATCGGATGGATCAGCGTGAGCCAGATTGGGGCAAGCACGAGCAGCCAGGCAAACAAGCCCGGATAGGCCTCGATGAACCGATCCCGGATCGTCGTCCTCGCCAGCGCCGGGGCGCGAACCGCGCCGGTGTCCCGAGGCCGAGCCGTCTCTTCAATCATCGAGCGAGGTCCTTGACGTACCCGCGGCGATGCCGCCGGAGCACGACTTACGTGTGTGAGATGGAGTTCTGGACCGACCGGCGAGCGACTTCGTCGGCCTGCCGCCGCGTCCGCAGTATACCAGCCGAGATTCCGGGCCAGCAACCAGACGAACGCTCGTGTCCCCGTATTTCTGCGGCGCAGAACCCAGTCTCATCCGCTGGTTCTAAACCCCGCCGGTTCCCGTTTGGTTCCCCGGTCGCCAGGCTGGCTCCGATTCGGTACACTTCGATCTGCCATGACCATCGGCCAGTCGTCCACGCACTGTCCCGTTGCCGTGTGCCTCCGATTTGGGATGTCGCCGTGGTGATAAACCGTCGGCGCTTTCTCCATCTCGCCGGAGCAACTGCCGGCCTGGCGGCGGTGCGCTGCGCTCCGATTTTGCCGACCAGCAGCGACATCGGCCCGCCTCTCGTCCAGCCAGGTGGCACGCTGCGGATCGCCATTGCTGGCGAACCTCCGCTGGGCGATCCCCTCTCGATCGTGCCGGCGAACCAGGTCCTTTCCGGACTGGTCTATAGCCGGCTGCTCCGTCCGCGCGCCGGGGCGGGCGTGCCCTACGACTCGGGCGACGTCATCGAGGACCTCGCCGAGAAATGGGAACAAGTCGACGAAGTCACCTACGCCTTCTACCTGCGCCGCGGGGTCCGTTGGCACGACATTGCGCCGGTTGCCGGGCGCGAGTTGACTGCCGACGATGTCAAGCTCAGCCTTGAGCGAGTCATCGCGCAACGACTGAACGGGCTGGCACTGGCGCTCACGATGATCGAGCGCGTCGATGTGCCGGATCGCTATACCATCAAGATCGCCCTGCGGGAGCCGATGCCGTCGTTGGTGACCGCGCTCGCCGCCCCGACCACTCGGATCCTTCCGGTCGAACTGGTCGAGCGTGAGGCCGACCTCCGGCGACTGGCGATCGGGAGCGGTCCGTTCCTCCTGCCAAAGCCGGACCGCACTGGCCGACTGGTCCTTCGCAAGAACCCCGGCTATTTCCGAACCAGCCAGCCGTACCTCGAGGCGGTCGAGTTGCTGACGGTCGCCGACCGGGCAGCCGAACTTGCCGCGCTTCGGTCTCGCGAATCGGATCTTGGGATCGAGCCCGCAGGATTGCTGCCGGCCGAGGCCGATGCGCTTCGAGCCGCCAACGCCGACCTTACCATCACGAGGACCCCGCGCCCTTCGGTGGTGCTGCTCGGCTTCAACGATGCTCGGCCGCCCTTCAACGACGTCCGGCTTCGCCACGCTCTTTCGTTGGCGCTCGATCGTCGCCGCCTTGGTGCAGAAGCGTACGGCGAAAGTTATGCCCTTTCCGGCCACGTCCCCGGCTCGCTCGCCGATTGGGCTCTCGCACCGGATGAGGTCGAACGACTCTGGGGTAAGCGTGAACTGTTGCGGGCCCGCGCGATCTGGAACGAAGCGGTCCTTGTCGACCCTGCCGAGTTGGTGCTGTTGGTCCATCCCACCGCCGACTTGGGCGCCCTCGCCGAGACGGTTGCCGATCAATTTCGCGAGCTTGGTTTACGGGTTCGCCTGGTTCGGCCAGACCCGACCGCACTCGCGCGCACCATGATGGATCGTGCCTTCGATCTGCTCCTTATCCAACCGCCTGCCTCGGCCGAGTTCGACGACTGGACGGGCAGCCTTTACGGCGCCGGCGCTCCGCGCAACCTCTGGGGCTACTCCGACCGCCGTTTCGACGAATTGCTGGCACGATCTCGGCGTGGCGCGGACCGGGAGCTTCGGCGACGAGCCGCTCTCGAACTCCAACGCTACCTCGCCGATAAGTTGCCGGCAACACCACTGTTTTCGCCGATCCATGCCTATGCCGTCGCGACAAACGTCAAGGGCTGGGCGCCGCATTGGAGCGCTGGCCTGCCGAACCTCGACGAAGCCTGGGTCTATCAGCCGCCGGCAGCAACGCCAACGGCTCGAGGCTAGGTGGTGTCCACCGAGACGATTCTCGGCCGTCACGCGGTAACCGAAGCGCTGCGTGGCGGCCGGCCGGTTCGTCGCTTGCTTTTGGTCGGCGCTCGAGGCGCCATCCCGCCGTCGTTCGAGGACCTGGCGGCCCTGGCTCGCGGGAAGAATGTCTCAATTCACATGGTCAATCGACAGACCCTCGATCGAATTGGCTCCCATCATCAGGGTGTCGCCGCCGAAGTCGAGGCGTTTGGTTACGTCGAGCTCATCGAGTTGCTTGGAACCGCCGAAGCGACCGGCCGGCCTCCGCTCCTGCTGGCGCTCGATTCGGTCCAGGACCCGCAGAATTTTGGTACCCTGCTGCGTACCGCCGCCGCGCTCGGCGCTCACGGCGCAATCATCCCGAGGCATCGAGCCGCCGCGGTCACTCCGGCGGTCGAGCGCGCGTCGGCAGGAGCAGTGTCTCGGCTTCAGATCCATCAGGCGGTCAACCTGCCGCGGGCGCTCGATGAGCTTCGTGAGCGGGGTGTCTGGGTCTTTGGGATCGACGCGCGAGCGCCGGTGCGGTATGACGAGGTCGACCTAACCGGCCCGCTGACGTTGGTTGTGGGGTCGGAAGGTGAGGGGATTGGCCGGCTGGTCGGTGAGCACTGTGACCGGATGATCCGCGTGCCGATGGCTGGCGATCTCGATTCGCTCAATGTCGGCGTGGCCGGCTCGATCGTCCTTGCCGAAGTCTTTCGCCAGCGGGAGAAGGCGGGTCAGGTCAGCGAAGGCCCATTGCCGCCCAAACCCAAACCAGTTTCAGCAGGGCGGGCCGATGCTGCTCCGGTCGCCGCTCCCGCTGTCGAGGAGCCACGCCGTCCCACCAGCAAGCCGGGGATACCGCGCGCCAAGCCCGACCGACCGAGTGGCGGCCGCCGACCTCACGCTGGTGGCGCACCAAGGCGGCCAGGATCGGCGTCGGGCGGGTCGACCAAACCGCGCCGGCCAGGCCGACCGCCCGGGATGGGAGGCCGCGGCCGGCCTGGCCGGCGGAAGTGAACCGCCTACTCCTGCTTTCTGCATCGCCCCGCCGTCGCGAACTCCTCATCAGGCTCGGTCTTCCCTTCGATGTTTGCCCCGTGGATGTCGACGAGACGCCCTTGCCCGGTGAAGCCCCCAGGGCGCTCGCCGAACGGCTTGCGCGTGCCAAGGCCGCCGCCACGCCCGACGACGCCCGTTGGGGCATCGCGGCCGACACAATCGTCGCACTCGACGGCGACGTGTTCGGCAAGCCGGCCGGGCCGGACGAGGCGGTCGCCACTCTGCACCGACTGCGCGGCCGCTGGCATGAGGTGATTACCGGCGTGGCAGTCCACGCCCCGGGCGGCGCGATCCACTCGGCAATCGACCGGACCCGCGTGCTGATGCGCCGATATTCCGACGGCGAGGTTCTCGAGTATGTCGCCGGCAGCGACCCGCTCGACAAAGCCGGCTCCTACGCGATCCAGCATCCGGGGTTTCACCCGGTCGAACGGATCGATGGACGGCGCGACACGGTCGTCGGGTTGCCCCTCTCGTTGGTCACTCGGCTGCTGGCCGAAGCCGGTTGGCCTAGCCGAGCCGAACGTCGATGATGAGGTCGGACTCGGTCGTTTGGATCGCCAAGATCCGGAACCCGACCGCGTTCCGGTACACGTTCAATCGCGCGTTAATCGACTGTTCGACCACGTCGGCAACCTGTCCCCGAAATGGAAGGAGCAGCAACGATGATGCGAGCGGGGTGACCGAGATGTAGTTCCCCTGGAGCGACATCTGGCCGGTAAACGTGAGGGCGAGGTCGCGCGCGCCAATCGGCCTCGCTCGAAGCGCGATGATATTTCCCGGTTTGATGTCCAGATCGACCGCGTCGACACCGGCGCCGAGGCCGCTTGAAGGGATCGACTGATTGTCGACCACATTCAGATACGGCTCGGAGATCCGCAGTTGGACATCGTAACGGCTGGTCGGTCGCGCGGTCGGCTCGGGATCGGGATCGACGACGGGTGTCGAGATCGGCAGCGCTTGAATGCTGGGGAGTTGGGTCGGCGTCGGCTCGGCCGGGGCAGCCTGATAGGTGAGCGGAGCGGTGAATTGAGCGATGACGTTGTTGAACGCAAGATAGCCTGCTCCGGCGAGCGCAGCCACCGTCAGAAGCGCACCAATCGACATCATGCCGACCGAATAGAGGCAGGAATGAACTGGCGGACTGGGCCGTGGGTTGAGCGACGGCCGCCGAGCATGAGTCATCGAGACCCCTCCATCGGTTAACGACGCCGGCCGCGGCTCCCGTTCCACCCGCTTGACTTCGTCAAGCAACCGCCGAAGAATACCGCCAGTCGCCCCGCCCGAGCGACCCTTTTTTCGGAGGTCTCGATGCGCCGACTGCTGATCTTGCTGATTCTTGTGGTGGGACTGGTCCCCTTTGGGACGGCGACGGCGCAGCAGCCGGTTGGAACGGTCGCCTTTGGCGGTCCGTTCGGCATCTGGACGGTCGGCGTGGACGGTCGCGGCGAGCAACTGCTCCCAACCGGCCCGGGAGCGGACATGCCGGCCTGGTCGCCCGATGGACAGCGGCTGGCGTACACCATCAATGGGACGCCCGAGGCGGGTGTTTGGATTCTGGACCTGCGCGACGGCACTCGCCGACAGATCGCCCGCGAGGCCTGGCGCTGGCCGACGTGGTCGCCCGATGGCCGGTCGCTTGCTTTCACCCTGCCCCACGCGACGGGGTCGGACCTCGGGATCTGGGACCTGCAGGCCGGCCGCGCCATCATCCTGACCGCCGGCGGCTTTAACGAAGCGCCCTTCTGGTGGACCGACGGGTCACGGCTCCTCTTCAGTCACGACGGCGAGATCTGGGTGATCCGGGCGGACGGAGGCGAGGCTGGGCCGATGCGCGGACTGGTGGATATTCCAGTGATCCAAGCCGCCTGGTCGCCCGATGGTCAACGGCTGGCCTATCTGACGACACCCAAGGAGCAGGCCTTCGCCGATCCGTCCGCACCCGTGCAGTTGTGGGTGGCCACGAGCGAGGGTTTTGATGGGCAATGGATCGCCCAGGGCGGGATCGACCGCACCCAGCGGATCAGTTGGTCACCGGACGGCGCCCGGATCGCGTTCGGCGCCTGGAACGGGATTTCATCTGATGTCTATTTCGTCTACCGGACCGGCGGCGATTGGGTGCGGCTGTCGGATGGCCGCAACCCGGCTTGGCGGCCCGCCGTCGCCGATCCCGCGCGACCAATCTCGACGGTCTGCACGATTGTGCCCGAGCGAATGTTTGCCGACGCTTTCCGGAAGCGACCGGAGTTCCAGGCATACATTGGCTGTCCGACCGACCAGATCCAGACCGTCCAAGGCTACTTGCAAGAATTCGAAGGCGGATTCATGTATTTCCGGACCTTGCCGGTCGGCACCACCGTCTGGGTCTTCTTCAACAACGGTACCTGGGCGGCCGGCGATCCGCGCCCGAGTGCACCAGTGCCGGTCGCCGTGCCGCCGCCTGGCCGGCTCGCACCGAGGAATGCCTTTCTGAATGTCTGGTTGGGGATGGGCGGGCCTGCTTCGCCACTTGGCTGGGCGGTTTCCGAGGAGACGGCATTCGCCAGCGACGGTCAATCCTACGAGCGCGGCCTCGGCTTCGCTGGCGCCAATCGGGTGATCTTCCTCAACGTCGACGGCACCTACCAGATGACGCCGATCCCGTAGATAGCGCCGCCGGACCATCGAAGAACAGGCTTGCCGTCTCCTTTGAGCGAATAATTGCCACTTCGGGTTCGCTGAGAGATTTCGGCGCACGCTACGGTTTAGGCGTGGATGTTCTGGTATGATCGCACCCGATTCGACGGAATCCGCGCCTTTCGCGCCGTAGGAGAGTTGGTGCAGGAGCTTCGGGGGGTCCAACTCGGGCCCTACGTCCTCGAACGCGAACTAGGGCAGACCGGCGAGGCCCGGATCTTCCTTGGAATGCAAACGACGCTCGGCCGGCGCGTCATCGTCAAGGTTCTTGCCCTGAGTGGCGGTGCAAACCCCACCGTCGTCGAGCGCTTCAAGCGGGAATCCGCCGCAATCGCTCGGCTGCGCCACCCGCACATTGTCACCGTTCACGATTTCGGCGAAGAAAGCGGCCTGCTCTACCTCGTCACCGAGTATGTCGAGGGCGGGACCCTCGCCGAACGACTCGGCCAGCCAATCCCGTTTATCCAGGCCTATCTGATCGTCTCGCAGGTAGCGAGTGCACTCGACTACGCCCATTCGCGCGGGGTGATCCACCGCAATGTGAGCCCGGACACGCTCCTGTTGGTCGAGCGAGGCGGCCCCAAGAGCCTGCTCGACGGGAACTATCACCCCTGGGTGTTGCTGTCGGATTTCAGCCTCGTCAAACTGGCAGACGCGCCCACCGTGACCGGCAATACCGCCCTCTTCGGCACGCCGTACTACATGAGCCCCGAGCAAGCGCAGGGGCAGCCTGTCGACAAAACCACCGACATCTACTCGCTCGCGATGGTCGCGTTCGAACTGCTGACCGGCCACGTGCCGTTCGGTGGGAACACCGCGTTCGAGGTCGCCAACAAGCAAATTGCCGAGCCTCTGCCGAGCATCCGGCTGATCGCCCCGGACTTGCCGGTTGAACTCGACCGGGTGCTCCAGACCGCGGCGGCGAAATTCCCCCGGGAGCGGTATCAGACGGCCGGTGAGTTCGCCGACGCCTTCGCCCGAGCCGGTGGGATCGAACCGTCCGGCCGCGACCCCGCGTCGCTGCTTACCACCGACCATTCGGTGGCGAGTGGTTCGACTGCCGTCGACGGTCTCGACGACGAGGATGAGCCGCCGATTCGCTCATTGCCGCCGTGGGCGATCCCGGTTGGCGGCGCGGTCGTCGGCGTGCTCTTCATCTGCCTGGCGGTTTTCTGCGGCCTCAACGTCGTCGGCCCGACCGTAAGCCGGGCGCTTGGTCTGGCGACCACGGCGACCCCGACCGCGTCCCCAACCGTTCGGCCTGTTTTGCCGAACCCGACCGGCACGGTAACCGGCACGACGCCCGCAATTCCCTCTCCGACCATCGTCGTCACCGGTGCGGTCATTTTCCCGTCGGACACCGAGGCCGTCCAAAATGCCGTGCGCCAAAGCAACACGGTTTGGGCCAAGGCGGTCGGGAAAGGAGGGACGGTCGACGAACTGGAGACGGTTTTTGCCGGTCGGTGGCTGAATCTGATTGCCGGCCAGGTGCGCGCCCTCCGGTCGAACCAGCAGTATCGAGATGCCCAACTCCTTGACCTCAAGGTCGAAGCAATCGATTTCAGAAGCAACACCTCGGTCACGGTGCGCACCCAGGAGCGCTGGAACGACACGCTCCGCGCCGACAACGGAACGCTTATCTCGACCAACCCCTCGAACCTTCGCCAGGAGTACGACCTCGAACGGATCAATGGCAAGTGGCTGGTGGTGGACTCGCGGATCCAACGCAGTTAGCCGATCCAATCGTTGTACCGTACCGGTTGGCGAGACGATAATCCGCCTACCGTGAACCCGACCGCCCAGCGAAAACGCCGCCGATGGACCGTCCTCCCGCCAGCGCCCCTCACCGTTGGCGACCGGCTTTTTGCGGCGCTGGCGGCGGTAGTCGCCCTGCTGCTCTACCGCCAGACCCTGGCTCCGTCGGTCATTGCGCTTTTCGACGATACCCTTGAGTTTCCGTTAGTCGCCGAACGCCTGGCGATCCCTCACCCCACCGGCTATCCGCTCTATGCGCTGCTGCTCAAACTGTTTTCCTGGCTTCCGGCCGGGGAACTCGGTCTGCGGGTCAATCTGCTCTCGGCGGTCGGTGGAGCGTTGGCGGTCGGTGCGCTGGTTGCGCTTGTTCTCATGCTTGGATCGGGAGGACGTCGGCTGACCGACCGGATCGCGGCCCTGACGGCCGGGCTCCTGTTTGCCGTCTCGCCGGTCTTCTGGTCGCAAGCGGTCATCGCCGAGGTGTACACCCTGGCCGCCCTTCTCGCTGTGCTGGTAGCGCTGGCTACCCTCCGCGCCGTTCAACGCGGCTCGGGCTGGGGCTGGGTCGCCCTGACTATCGGCCTGGGGTTGGCACATCATCGGACGTTCGTGCTGGTGCTCCCTGCCGTGATGGTGTTTGCCTGGCTCTCCGGAGTGATCCCGTCACCGGGCGCCTGGCGGCCACACCGGATCGCCTCGACTTGGTGGCCGATGTTGATAGGGCCGACGCTGTACCTCTACCTGCCGCTGCGCGCTGGGGTGGGCTCGATTGACGGAACCTATCGCAACGATCTCACAACGTTTCTTGGCTGGGTGAGCGGAACGATCTACAGCGGTTTTCTGGCCGACAACCCCCTCGCCCGGCAGGCCGATCCCTGGGTCGCTTATGCGAACCTTCTCGTCACCCAGGCGACACCCGTCGGGCTGGCTCTGGCGATGCTTGGCCTCTGCTGGCTGCTCCTGCGGGCTTGGCCGCTGGCGGCGTTCTTGGTGGTTTGGTATGTGCCGTCGGCGCTTTTTGCGGTGCTCTATCGTGTCGCCGACCCCGAGGTGTTCGCGCTGCCCTCGCTCGTACCGCTCTTTGCCGCGTCCGGGGCCGGAATGGTTGCCATCGGTCGGCTGCTCTCCTCCCTCGTCGACCGGATCGCCGCGCCCTGGCGGCTCGGGGCGCGGCCGATCGCGGTTGCACTGATGGTCACGCTCTTGATCGTGCCGGTCCGCGCCTTCGCCGCAACCTACGACACGGTCGACCGGAGTGCCGAGGCGACGGTCCGCGCCTACGGGTTGGACGCGCTCGGCCAGCCGCTGCCCGCAAGCAGTGCGCTGATCGGCTTGCTTGGCGAAAGCTCGCTCTTTCGCTACCTGCAAGTGGCTGTTGGGAAGCGGCCGGACGTGTTGGTTCGCTCTGCAGATGCTGAGGCTGACCGGCTTGCCCAGGTTCAAGCTGCGCTCGACGAAGGGCGCGACGTTTACGTTACGCGTCCGCTTGCTGGGCTCGCCGAGAGGCATCACCTGAGCGGAGTTGGCCCGTTGATCGCGGTTGAAACCAACCCCGTGGTCGCGGTACCGCCCGGGGTGCGGCCGATCAACCGGACAATCGGCGACCTCGAACTTCTTGGCTACACCAGTGAGTTGATTTACGGCTATGGACTTGGGCTGGCCGGGCCGTCAGACATCCGGGCGGTGAATCGTTCAGTGCGGGTGACCCTCTACTGGCGCGCTGCCCGCCAGGTTCGCGACGATCTGTCCACTTTTGTCCATTTCTCGGAACCGCTTGGCGAACGTTGGGCACAATCAGATGGCCGACCGGTGCGCGGAGCCTATCCGACGACGCTTTGGCGACCCGGCGCGGTCGTGGCTGATGTTCACGATCTACCTTTGCCACTCGGGATCCCGCCAGGCGACTACATCCTGACGGCGGGGGCCTACCGTTCGAGCGGTGAATCAGTGCCGCAGCCCGACCCCAGCCGGGAGACCCGCCTCGGCTCCCAACCGCTCGATTCTCGACCCGGTGGCTACACCCACGCCCGAATGGACCTTGAACCGGCCTTTAGTCGCTTCGGCGGCGTGACGCTGATCGGCCAACGGCTGCCGGTCGGGATCGTCCGCCCAGGCGGCCAACTGTCGGTCGAAACTCTCTGGCGCGGCGAGCGCGAGATGGGCAGCACGCTCACGCTCACCGGCGAACTGGTGGCTGGCGAGCGGACGATACCGCTCGGGAGTGCTCCCCTTGGTGGACGGTATACGACAATCCGCTGGCAGCCGGGCGAGATCGTCCGCGACCGAGAAACCTGGCGATTGCCTTCCGACCTTCCCGATGGGCGCTACGAGGTGCGGCTCTCGCTCGGTGAAGGGGTGCGACAGGTCATCGGAACCATCGAGGTCGCGGGTCGTCTGCGGGTCTACCAGGTCCCCGAACCACTACCCAATCGAATGACGGTGCGCTTGAGCGGCGGGCCAGACCTGATCGGCTGGGATGCACGGGCGGTGCCAAATGGATCCGACCGGCAGATCGAAATTACGCTGGTCTGGCGTGCGGTTGGCGCACTCGACCGAGATTACAGCGTTTTCGTCCACGTCATCAGCATGAACCGGATCGTCGCCCAACATGATGGACAACCGGCCGATGGATCGGCCCCAACCGTCACCTGGTTGCCGAACGAAATCGTCGTCGACCGCCACCTGATCATCCTGCCCCCCGGCGCGGCGAATTATCAGCTTCGGGTCGCCACGGGGATGTACGACCCCGCGACCGGCCGCCGTCTTTCAACAGCACGCGGAGACTCGATCGACCTCGGTTTGCTTCGCGTCGACCCATGACGACCAGAACCTCGGCGGGCCCGATCGAGGCGTTTGCCTCCTCAATACCCCGGCCTGGCTGGCGACCGCTTGCCGGCGCCATGCTTGCAACGGCTGCACTGGTCCGCTTCTACAACCTTGGCGTGAGCAGCCTCTGGTATGACGAGGGCTTCAGCGCGTTTGTGGCGAGCGAACCGCCGCTTGAGTTGTTGGCACACACGGCCCGCGACATCCATCCGCCGCTCTACTACCTGTTGCTGCACGGTTGGACGGAATTCGCTGGTCAGAGTGATTTCTCACTTGGCTTCTTCTCGCTTGCTTTCGGACTGCTGTGCGTCTCGTTGGTGCTGGCGATCGGCAGGCGATGGTTTGGCGAGACAGCCGGATTGTTGGCCGGCCTGGCCGCCGCGCTCAGCCCGTTCCAGGTCTGGTATTCGCAGGAAGTCCGAATGTATACCCTGGCGGCCTTCCTGGGGCTTCTGCTCGTGGCAGCGACCGAACGCGGCAGTTGGCGGGATTTCTGGACCTTCGTGCTTGCTGGCGCGGCCGGACTGTACGTCTTGTACTACCTCGCCTTCTTACTTGTCGCGCTCAATGTCATCATGGGGATCTGGCTGCTGGTGAACCGCCGACTTCCCGGCGGCTGGACTCTTCGCCGTTGGTCTCTCGCCCAGGCGCTGATCTTGGTGCTCTACCTCCCCTGGCTGCCGGTCGCCATTCGACAGGCCGTCGCACCAGCCGTGCCGTCCTGGCGAGAGGGATCACCGGCCGCCACCATCGCCCTCGATGCATTTGGGGCGCTCCTGCTGGGTCAAACGCCCGAGCGGTCGGTCGCGGTAGTCCTGCTTGGCGCGGGTCTTGTTGTGATCGCGCTGCTGGCCGGGCGCGATGGGCGGCTGAGGCGGCCGGTGCTCTTGGCCGCGGGATCGGTCTTGCTGCCGGTCGCGTTGATCGGAGTGGTCTCGTTGGCGAGTCCGCTCTATCACCCACGCTACGTCTTCCCGTTTAGCCTCGGATTTGTACTCTTGCTTGGGCTCGGGCTAGCGCGGATCGGCGCACTGGCGCCGGCGCTTCGCGCGGTGGCGACGATTGCGTTGGCCGTTTCTTTTGCCGGGGCACTTCAGGCCTATCACGTCGACGACCGGACCGCGCCCGACGACTACCGTGCCGCGGTCGCCTACCTTGCAGAACGATGGCATCCCGGCGACGCCATTCTGGTGAACGCCGGGTATCTCTACGCGCCTTTGGTCCATTACTGGCCTGGAGACCTGGCCTGGCGTGGCCGTCTGACGGAAAGCGCGCCGCTCGGTGCCGGCGTGATCGTCTACCAGACTGGGACGATCGACGGTCCGGCTTCGCTCGGCGGTGGCGATCCGCGCGCCGATTTCTATCCGGTGTCTTGGGCCGACACCGAGGCGGGGCTCCGCCGGATCGCCACTCGCTACGCTCGGGTCTGGGTGCTGCGTGGCTATGACACGGTGACCGACCCAAAGGGGCAGATTCGGGGTTGGCTGTCTGAGAACGGCCGCCCATTCGAAGATGTCCTCTTTCGTGGGTCGAGCAATATTAGGGTCCAAGGCTACCTTGTCGGTCAACCGGCCGCGCCGAATCCGGTCAGCAGCGACGCCGCAATTGAGGTGAGCACGACGATTGCCGATCCGTCGGCAATGGCGGGTGATCGGCTTGGAGTTGCGCTGGCGTGGAAGGTTGCCGCGCCGGTTGATCGGATGGTCCGTGCCTACCTGGCATTGGTCGACGATGACGGCCGGATCTGGGCGCAGCAGGACGATCCGGCTGTCGGGACGACCTGGCGACCGGAATACTGGCAACCCGGTCGCTGGACGGCCGATCCACGCTGGTTTCGCATCCCGGCCGGCACCCCGCCGGGCCGCTACCGGGTCGAACTTGGAGCCTACCTCGTCGGCGCAAATCCGATCGCCTTTGCCGGTAGTCAGTCGGGTCGTTTGCCAATCGGCGTGGTGACGATCGGACGCGCGACAGGTCTGGCGGACCCGGCCTATGACGTCCGGATCGACCGTGACCTCGCGCCGGGACTGCGTCTTGCTGGAGTCCGGTTCGGCCAGTTCGAGGCGCGAGAGGGCGACACGCTCGATGTGGCCCTCTATTGGCGGACGCGGCGCGATGGCCCCGATGGTGCTCCAGCGCTACGGTTGGTGCTTTCCGATGGATCGGTCGTCACCGAGACGGGCGACGCACTTCACGATGGACGCTACCCGCCGACGGCCTGGAAGTTGGGCGAACTTGTGCGCGACCCACGGGAGTTGACGATCCCTGCCGGCGCAAGCGGCGTGGCTCGGCTTGAGGTGGCCGCGGACGGAAATTGGGTCACGATCGCCGACGTCGCGATCGAGGGACGTCAACGGCGCTACGACGTCCCGCCGGGCGGTCAGGCAGTTGGGGCACGCTTCGGGACGGTCGCCGAATTGGTGTCGGCGCAATTGACAGGCGGTGCGCCGGGTTCGGTCAACCTCGTCTGGCGTGCCACTGGGAGGACCGAGACGAGCTACACCGTGTTCGTCCAGGCGATCGACAGCACCGGCCAGGTCGTCGGCCAGACCGACCGGCCGCCGCTCGGAGGCGCTGCACCGACGACCGGCTGGCTGCCCGGTGAGGTGCTGGTTGACGACGTGCCATTGCCGCTGCGGGCCGGGGCAATGCCGGGAACCTATCAAGTCATTGCTGGTCTCTATGACCCAAAGACCGGCGCACGCCTCAGCCTCTCCGGAGGCGGGAATTATGTCGATCTCGGGGTGATCCGGCTGGGGTAGCTCCCGGCCTTGGCGTCCTACCTTCGGAGTACGGCTGGCGTGACCTGAGCGATTCCACTGTCGAAAGTGCGGGTTAGCGCCGCCGCCGGCCCCGATGTGGGGCGAACGAGAAGGAGCCCTGCGTTGCCGGTGCGTGGATCTGGAGAGCGGCGCGCACCTCGGTTTTTACGGCCGCGCTGAATCGCTCGTTGAGGATCCACCGAAGATAATCCGGCTCGGTCTGGGCGAGCGTGGCGAGCGGCACGCCAAGGTGCTTGCCAAATCCGAGGACGACCACTCCTCCCCGCTGATGGAGCCGGCCGTCCGCATCGACGAAGTGCGGCGGCTTCGACCCGGTACAAATGGCATCAATCTCGGCGACGTCACGAGGCAGGTCCTCGTAGCGGACCAACTGGCTGGCCAGCACGTCGATCGTCGCCTGAACATCCGCCAGCGCCGAGTGAGCGCCCGCGTGCTCGCGGTCACAATAGTGGCGCACGGCGGCCGACAGATCGCGTGGTGTCATGGTCTCTTTGCGGTGAAAGATGGTCATCACATCCACGATCGCCCGGCCGGCGCGGCTGAACGGCACTCCGGCGCGCTGGAATTCTGCCTCCAGTAGCGGAAGGTCATACTTGACGATATTGAAGCCGGCGAGGTCGCAGCCAATCAGCAACACGTTGAAGGTCCGTGCGAGCGCTGCGAAGCGCGGTCGGCCGGCAACGTCTCGGTCGTAGATCCGGTGGACCCGCGATGCGCCCGCCGGGATCGGCACGCCCGGATCGATTCGGTGGACGTTCTCGTCGGTCCGACCGTCCGGGTGGACGATCAGCATGGCGATCTCGACGATCCGGTCCTCGTCGACCGCGATACCGGTCGTTTCCAGGTCAAGAAATGCGAGCGGGCGTTGCAATGGCAGAACGTCGGTAAGCATGCCCCAACTCCTTATGAGGTCTTCTCAGTGTAGCAAGCAGGTCAGTCGGCTGCGCCTCCTTATGGCCATATAATCGAAACAGAACGACAGGAGGGAACCCGTGTCATTGCCGCGCCGTGTGCCATTCGCCCTCGGATTTGTCGCCGCCGCCGGCCTTGCCTATGTTGGGACGCGGCAGGTAGTCGCCCGGCGCCGGGCGCAGACGCGAACCGTCGTCGGGCTCGAAGGGTCGATAGAGATCGTCCGAGATCGCTGGTGGACGCCTCATGTTCGCGCCGGGTCGGTCTGTGACGCCCTATTCGGTCTCGGGTATGTCCACGCCCAGGACCGGCTGTTTCAACTCGATCTTTCACGTCGAGCGGCGTCGGGCCGACTTTCTGAGATCGTCGGTGCGCGAACGATTGAGATCGACCGATACTTCCGGACCATCGGGATCGCCCACGCCGCCGAGGAAGAATGGGCCCGGACGGAAGGTGAACCCCGCCGTCAACTCGAGGCGTACACGGCTGGAGTGAACGCCGCGATGCGGGCGAGCGCGCCGCCACTTGAGACCCTGATCTTGCGCTACCGAATTGAGCCGTGGCGGCCAGCCGACTCACTCGCCCTGTCACGCTTGCTCGCCACCAGTTTGACCTCGAACTGGGAATCGGAGTTGGCACGTTGGCAACTCGCGGCACACACGGGCCCAACCACGGTTTGGGCGAACGAGCACCCTGAGCTTCGGCCAGAGAAACGGCTGTTTGCCCCAAGCGTCGGATTGAGCAATGCCTGGGCGGTTTCCGGCGAGCGCACCCTGACCGGCAGACCGATGTTGGCGGGCGACCCGCACCTGCGGGCGGCCTTCCCGCCCGCCTTGCACCTCGACCACATCGAAGGGGGCGACCTCGATGTCGCGGGGGCGTCGATGCCGGGCGTGCCGGGTATCCTGCTTGGCCACAATCGTCACATCGCCTGGTCGGTCACCGCCGGGCTGACCGATAGCCAGGACCTCTTCATCGAGGAGTTCGACCTCGATGGGCGCTACCGGCGCGACGATGGCTGGCGTGATCCAGTCGTTCGGCTCGAAGCGATCTCGGTACGCGGTGCTCCGGCGGTCGTGCAAAGAGTGGTCGAGACCGATCGCGGACCGCTGATTTCCACGGTCCTCGATGGTGACTTTCCACCATTGGCGCTTTCCAGCACCGTGCGGCTCACCGAACCCAATACGATGCCGGTGCTCCTTGGTCTCAACCGGGCTCGTGACTGGGCTACCTTTCGTGAGGCGCTCAAGCTCTGGACCTACCCACCGCTCAATTTCATCTATGCCGATGTCGATGGTCACATTGGGTATCAACTCGCCGGCTACCACCCACGGCGCGGCGAGGGCGGCGGCGTTCTTCCCCTCCATGCGGCCGACAGCCCTGGCTGGGACGGCTGGCTTGCATTCGAGACCCTGCCAAGCCGCCTCGACCCGCCCAACGGACAGGTCGTCTCGGCGAATGAGCCGCCAAGCGGTCCGGACGCCCCTTTGCTCGGCTTCGACATGTTCGACACCAGCCGGTCTGAGCGGGTAGCCACCCTGCTCGGCGGCCAGGCTCGTCACACCATTGCCAGTTTTCGAGCGATCCAGTCGGACTGGTATTCGACTCCGCTCCACCAGTTCTCGAAGGCGCTGTCGGCCGGCCGGCCACGGCGGGCAGTCGAAGCAGTCGCGCTCGACCTACTTCGGGAATGGGACGGCCGGCTGCTCCCCGCGAGCGCGGCGGCGGCAGTGGTGGAAGTTGCCGTCCGGAGACTGATCGACGAGCACGCGTCGGCCGAGTTCGGTGATCGGGCGCATCTCTGGCAGGGGATCGGCCCCCACCCCGCTGCTCCATTCAACAGCTATTCCTATCGCAATCGAACCATCATCCTCGGACTGGTCGAGCACTGGAAGACCGAGCCGGGATGGTCCGAACGCGCTTCCCGTATCGTCGCCGGGGCGGTCGACGAATTGATCAGGCTGCTTGGCGGGCCAGAGGAGTGGGCCTGGGGCAAGCTTCACCTTCTGACAATTCGTCACCCGCTGGCGGCGGTCCCAGCCCTCGAGCGGCTATTCAATCGCGGTCCCTTCCGCTTCGGTGGTGACCAGTCAACCGTCTTTCAGTCTGCCCTTGATCCAACCGACCGCTATGGCGCGGCGGCGGCGACACCAGCGGTGCGCCAGATCTTCGACTTGGCCGACTGGGACCGTAGTCGAGCGATCCTGCCGGGCGGGCAATCCGGTTCGCCGCTGAACGCGCACTATGCCGACCAACTCGGCGACTGGTTGGCGGTGCGCGATCACCCATTTCCGTTTAGTCGGGCGGCCATCGACCGGCAGGCGGTTTCGTCGATCCAGTTGGATCCGTCAAACGGCGTCTAGGCGCGTGGTACAATGCGCCCGCGCAGGGGCGGACCCGGGCGCAACGATTTTGGGCGACAGCGAGGTCGACCTGGAGGGGGAATGTCCGTGGGCGAGCCGATCGGACGCAATCTGGCTATGGACCTCGTCCGTGTGACCGAGGCCGCTGCGATGGCCGCGGCGCGATTCATGGGCCGAGGCGACAAGGAAGCAGCAGACCAGGCCGCCGTCGATGCGATGCGATATGTCCTGGGTTCGGTGGACATGGACGGGGTCGTCGTCATCGGCGAGGGCGAAAAAGACGAGGCGCCGATGCTGTTCATCGGCGAGGAGATCGGCAACCGCCACGGTCCTCAGACCGACATCGCCGTCGACCCGATCGATGGCACGCGCTTGCTGGCGAATGGATCGCCAAATGCTTTGGCGGTGGTCGCGCTGTCCGAGCGTGGGACGATGCTGCGAGTTCCTCGCGAAATCGTCTACATGGAGAAGATCGCCGTCGGCCCCGAGGCGAGAGGCGCGATCGACATCGCGGCGCCCGTCGCCCATAACCTCGCGGCCGTCGCGCGGGCGTCCGGCAAGGCGGTGAGCGAGTTGACGGTCGTCATCCTCGATCGGCCGCGCCACCAGCAGATCATCGCCGATGTCCGGGCCGCGGGGGCGCGGCTCCGGTTGATCACCGATGGCGATGTCGCGGGCGCGATCATGGCGGCGATGGAGGAGTTTAGCGGTATCGACATGTTGCTGGGCACCGGCGGCGCTCCCGAGGCGGTGATCGCCGCGTCGGCGCTCAAATGCCTCGGCGGCGACATGCAATGTCGCTTTGCACCGCGAAATGATGGAGAAGCCGCAGCCGCGCTGGCCGCCGGTTTCGCCGACGGGCGGGTGTTCTCGATCGATGACCTCGTCTGCGGTGACGACATCTTCTTTGCCGCGACCGGGATCACCGACGGCGAACTCGTTCACGGCGTCCGCTACACCGGGCCGCGGGTCACCACCGAGTCGATCGTGATGCGCTGTCGCTCGGGCAGCATCCGCCGGATATTTGCGAGCCACAACCCCGACAAACTCGACCAGATCAGCGAGATTAGCTACAGCGGCGAGAATACCGCCCAGGCGCCTCGCTCGGCCGGCGGAGGCGCCCGGTACTGAGCGTCCCGGCCCCGGCTTCTGCTGCGCCCACCGAGCCCGTCCGGTGAGCGTCGTTGACCTGTTTCGGGCGCTCATCCGTTTTGTCCACGTGCTGGCCGCCGTCGGCTGGGTTGGCGGCGGGATCTTCTACCTTGCGGTTCTCAACCAAGCCTGGGCCGACCCCGAAGTGCGCCAACGGTCGAGTGAGGTGCGTGCCTTGATCGGTCGGCGCTTTCGCGAATTCACCGGCACCTGCGTGCTGACGTTAGTCGTGACCGGTGTCATCATCACCGTCGATCGCCTGACCGACCCACGCGCATCGCTCACCTATGCCATGGTTCTGGCTCTGAAGGTGGCATTGGTCGCGTTCATGTACGCGGTCTATCGCCAACTGGATGATCGCCGTCAGCCACGACGCTGGGCCAGCCCCGAGACGATGCTCGGCGCGGGCGTTGTGGTGCTCTTTCTGACGGTGCTGCTGCGGCTGGTTTACGACGCGGCGCTGCGTGGAGCGATCAGTCCTTAGGCGGGTCGACCATCGGCAGCAGGTTCTCCACCGGAGAGCGACGCTTGCGGCTGCCCGGGTCGAGCAGTCCGGTGAGGAAGCTGTGAAGGGCGTTGGCGGTCTGTTCGGTCAATACCAGGGTCAGATCGCCGATCTGCTCGATGCTGTCGTCACGCCGCACGCCTCGCGTTGCAACCACGCCGAGTTCGACCGCCCAACCGCCGGCGCTCCGTCGTATCCCTTTCTCGGCGAGAAACTCCTCCGGCGCCATAATCACGGCCACTTCGAGCGGCCCGTGGCGCTCGGCAATCTTATCAAGGTCCTGGCGAAGGCTGATGGAATCGTTGGTCACGACCACTCCTTCTGCCGATTGTACCAGCCGAGAATGCCAGGCAGGTCGGCTATACTCGCCATCGCGAGGTGGAGCGATGACCGAACGGATCCGGGTGGTGGTTTCGGGCGCGGCTGGCAAGATGGGACGGGAGATCTGCGCCGCCATCACACAGGATGGAGCCTTTGACCTCGTTGGGGGGATCGACCTTGCGCCTCCCCCGGAAGGCGTCACCCTTCCTTGGTCTCAGGATCCTGTCAGCCTGCTTCAGGACGTCCGCCCACGCGTCGTCGTCGATTTTTCGACCGCCTCGGCGGCCGCGCCGATTGCCCGCGCCGCATTGGCCGTTGGTGCGTCCCCGGTGATTGGCACCAGCGGTCTCACCGAGCGGACCATCGACGAAGTCCGACAGGCAGCCGTCGGAGCCGGGATCGGCGCGGCGGTGGTACCGAACTTCGCGCTCGGTGCGGTGCTGATGATGTATTTTGCCGAAGTCGCGGCGCGCTATTTCGATGCGGTTGAGGTGGTCGAGGCGCACCATGACACCAAGGTCGACGCGCCGTCCGGCACTGCGATCGCAACCGCTCAGCGGATGGCAGCGGCGCACGGCGGCGAGTTCCTGCGCAACGTCCCGGACCGAGAGACGATCCTCGGTGGCCGCGGCGCCCACTACAGCGGCGTGTCGATCCATAGCCTTCGGTTGCCGGGGGTGATCGCTCGCCAGGAAGTTATCTTCGGCGCGTTGGGACAGTACCTCACGATCGCCCACGATACCACCAGCCGTGAGGCCTACTTGCCGGGCGTTCTATTGGCCACCAAGCAGATTGTCGAGCGAAACGATTTCGTGGTCGGCCTGGAGCCATTGCTCGGGTTGAACGGCTGAGAGGAGATCCGCGATTATCGTTCCAGAGTTGAAGCTCGGGCGGAGGTGAGCGTGGCCGCATTTGGAAGATTGCTGACGGCAATGGCAACGCCGTTCGCGCCGGATGGCTCGCTCGACGAGCCGCGCGCGGCCGACCTTGCTCGGGCTTTGGTGGCGAGCGGTTCGGAGGGACTGGTCGTCACCGGCACAACCGGCGAATCGCCGACCCTAACCCATGACGAGAAGTTGCGGATGTACTCCATCGTCCGCGAGGCGGTCGGCGACAGCGCGGTGGTGATCGCCGGTACCACCAATTCCAACACCGCCGAAAGCGTGGCGCTCTCCCGCGAAGCCGCTGAGCTTGGCGTCGACGGGTTCCTGCTGGTTGTGCCCCCCTACAACAAGCCGACCCAGGAAGGGATGTACCGTCACTTCGCCTCGATTGCCTCGGCGACCTCGCTGCCATGCATTCTCTACAACATCCCCGGGAGAACTGCTGCCAACCTCCTCCCGTCGACGGTGCTCCGGCTCCACGAGTTTGGCAATATCGTCGGCATCAAAGAAGCCAGTGGCGACTTCGGGCAGATCGCGACCATCATCGAGGCCTGCGACCCGGAATTTCGGGTCTGGAGCGGCGACGACAATGCGACCCTGCCGATCCTCGCGATCGGCGGCTACGGCGTCATCAGCGTCTCTGCCCACTTGGTCGGCCGCCAGATCCGGGAGATGATCGATGCGTTTCTGGCGGGCGAGACCACCCGCGCCGCCGCTATCCACCGCCGCCACCTACCGCTCATCAATGCGCTTTTCGTCGTCGGTAGCCCGGTTCCACTCAAATACGCCCTCGGCGTGGCCGGCTTTCCGGTTGGAGAGTGCCGGCTTCCTCTGTACGGACCGGACGAAGAGACGGCTCGACTCATCCGCCAGGCCATCGAGCGACAGCAGATCGACCTCCCGGCAGCCACCGTCGTCTAACGCGTTAGGGCTGGCGGGTCAGCGCGCTCAGCGGTACAAACGACCGCTGGCCCGGACCAAGGATCTCGACCGGGCCCGCTTCAACCCATTCGCTCGTCAGACCGTTCTTGTCGGTGGCGCGGGCGCGAAAGCGGAAGCTTCCTCCCGGCTGGACCACCACCGGCGTAGACGGACCGACCCCTGCCGACCAGGCGGTGCCAGCCGGTTCGCTGCGCCAGGCTGTCCAGCCCGAGCCGCTGTTGTATTCGAGTTGGCTGGTTTGGATTCCTGCTCCGTCGCGTGCCGACCAAACGACGGCAAAGCGATCACCAACAACCAGCGGCGGTGCTGAGAGGAGGACGGTTGGTCCGATGTTGTCGACACGTACCGTGATTGATGTCGGCGGGTCTTCCGGGTACAGCGTAAAGATGGTCGGTAGGCCGTGAAATGTCGTCGTCCGGGCGCTCAAGACGACCTCGAGATGGTCGGCACGTGGCAATGCCCAGGTAACGTTCCAATTCGCGAAGCATCCCGTGTCGTACGGGCTAAAGGTGATCGCCTGCCAGGCAGCGCCCGCCCCAAGCTGGACCGCAACGTCGTCCACTCGGGTCGGCACGCCAAGCCGGTTCGGCTCACAGTTGGCGCTCGATTTCCCGCGAACGAGGCTGGTGGCGGTGCCGGTTAGAACCGAATTGGCGGTTGGTGCGTCGAATCGAGAGCAGGGATACGGCGTGTGGAGAGCGCGGCGTCCGGTGACGGCCTGGGAGTCGAGTTCACGGCAGCCGGCGTTCGGCTCTTGGGCGGTCGCATCTGGGATCGCGAGCAGCCCACCGACAAATACGGCGGCGGCGAGCAAGGCAATCGTGAAAGACCAACGCGAGAGCATCAAACCTCACCTCTGGAGTGGAACGGGGAACCGAAACTCGATTCTAGCAGCCGGGCAGCGTGCTAAGATCGAGGCAGTATGCTAGGCGTCTCACTCGGCGGCCGATACCGTATCGATCGCGAGATCGGCTCTGGCGGAATGGCCCAGGTCTTCCGAGCAACCGACGAGGCGCTCGGTCGCGTCGTTGCGATCAAGATGCCGCGTGACCAGTATGCCGAGGACGCGACCTTCCGCCAACGCTTCCTTCGCGAGGCTCGCGCCGCCGGCCGGCTCTCCCACCCGAACGTGGTCGCCGTTTATGACGTTGGCGAGCAGGCCGGCCGCCCCTTCATCGTGATGCAACTGGTTGACGGGCCGACCCTGCGCGACGAGGTCGGCCGGCGCGGTTCGTTGCCGGTTGACGAAGCGATTGGCTATGCCCAACAGGTTGCCGAGGCGCTCGCCTACGCGCACCTCAATGGAATTGTCCACCGCGATATCAAGCCGGCGAACATCCTGCTGACGATGCCGATCGGCGGCGACGGGCCGCGTCGGCGACGCGCCTTGCTGTCCGATTTTGGGATCGCGCGGTCGGTTGGCGAGGCTGGACTTTCCTCGAGCAACGAGGTGTTCGGCACCGTCCAGTACCTCGCGCCCGAGCGTGCCACCGGCCATGAAGCGACCCCCGCCAGCGATGTCTATTCTCTTGGGGTTGTCCTCTACGAAATGTTGACCGGCCGCGTCCCTTTCAATGCCGAGTCACCGATCGCCACGGCGCTTGCCCACGCCCGCCAGCCGGTCACTCCTCCACGCGCCTACAATCCGGCGATACCGCCGCGGGTGGAGCAGGCGGTCCTCCGAGCACTCGCCAAAAACCCGGGCGAGCGCTTTCGCAATGGCGCCGAGTTCGCCGCCGCGCTCGGCGCGATCCAGGGCGGTGCGGCGACCGAGACTGAGCGCCACGGTCCGCTGCCTCCGCCCCCGCGTGGTGGCACAGCCGCACTGCCGGCGGCCTACGAGGTGCGCGAGAGTGGCGGCGGCTGTCTCTGGATCTGGGGAGCACTCGGCGTGCTGATGGCGACCCTGGTCTTCGCGATTGGTCTGCTCGCTTATGCCAACCGCTCGCAACTCGGGGCAGCCGCTCCGGTTGCCACCCCGACCCGCGCACCGACCCCCAGCCCACCCAGCCCGACAGCGGTGCCGCAGGTCCAGGTTCCGGCTCTCGAAGGGCTGGAACTCGCCGCGGCTCGAGCGGCGCTCCGCCAGGCAGGATTAGACCTGAAAGAAGGCCCCGCCGAAGTCAGCAACAGCGTCGCCGCCGGGCGCGTGATCAAAAGCAACCCTGCCGCCGGGCGGTCTGCGCCGGCGGGATCGCAAGTCGAAGTAATCTTCTCGAAGGGACCGGACCTCGTCGAAGTCCCGCAGGTCATGAACCTGAAGCTGACGGATGCCAAGAAGCGGCTTGACGACCTCGGTTTTCAGATAGTCGAGGTCGGTGAATGGAACGACGCGGTCGCCCGGGATACGGTTACTCTCCAGGCTCCCACCGCTGGCCAGAAGTTGTCGCGCGGTGGGAAAGTTACCCTGACCTTTAGCCTCGGCAAGGAAAGGGCAAGGATTCCGAACGTTGTCGGGTTGCGCGAGGACGAGGCAAAACGCATGATCGAGCAGGCGAAGCTTCGTAACGCGCCCTACATCAATTACCAGACGCGACGCGACCTGCCGGAAAGCGTTTTGAGCCAAGTTTGCGTTGGCTGTGTCCTGAGCGTCGATCCACGCCCCGGCACCGAACTCGACCTCGGCGCCGAAGTTCGGATGGCGGTACGCGGCCGAGACTGATCGCGTCGCTCCGCTGAGGTGGAAACTCCGAGTCAGCGACGATCAGATGTCGTAGGGGGGTGCGTCTGGTGGGACGTGCCGATTGGCAAGGAGAGTCGCGAGCAACGCCTGGCGCTCATCGGTGGAAAGCGAGGCTATCGATCGACGGCGACGACGCCGTGGTCGTTCCTCGTCCTCGCCGATAGCTTCGAACAGTTTGAAACCGGCTTCGAGGCTGGCGACTAACCCTTCGCCGCGGTCGGCCCAGAGGATCGCCGCAATCCGCTCGACCTCCGGGTCGGAGAGCGCCACGCCGCTTGCGCCGCGCACCAATTCATGAAGGTGGCGTCGATCGGCATCCGAAAGTGCGGCAATCTCGGCATACGCCCGCGCGAGTTCCTGCGTCGGGCCATGACCCGTGGTCCCACCAATATCCTCGCGGCCCCCGCCTTTGCGTGGCATCGTCAGAACGTCCTCTTTCTCCGCAACGGTCAACCTAGTAATCGTACCCATTCCTGACAAGAAGTCAAGCAATTGAGCGGCCTGTTTTCCCAAATATTGAGGCAAGTTGGCGAACCAACCACAACTTATTGTGGGATAACGGCAATTACTCGGAGATCGGCCGCGGCGAATTGACTCAAGGAACGCTTTGCCGGGTCCAGAGCATCGGGTCAACCGCTTCACCGCGGACCCGCAGTTCCCAATGGAGGTGAGGGCCGGTGACCGCGCCGGTGGCGCCCGACAGCCCAAGGTGCGCGCCCCGCTCGACGGCCTGGCCGGTGCGCACGTCGGCCCGGCTGAGGTGGTAATAGCAACTGTAGACACCCAACCCGTGATCGAGGATCACCGCCGTCCCACGCACGGCCAGATTGTCCATGAGAACCACCGTGCCGGCGGCTGGAGCGGTCACCGCCGTTCCGGTTGGGCACTCGAAGTCGGTCCCCCAGTGGCGACTGGTGATCGGTCCGCCGTTGTAGCTCCGGCCCGTTGCGAAATCGGACGAAATCCCGCTCGACACCGGAACGGCAAACGACCCGCTCCAGCGCTTCAGGGGAGTCACCTCGGCGAAAATCGCATCGAGCCGGGTGATCTCCTGCGCGTTCGCCGTCGAGCCGATCAGTCCGCTTGACGACGGCGGCAGCCAGATCTCTTCGTTCGGGTAGCGTACCGCCGCTACCGCGATGTCAAACGTTGCTTCGTTCTTATTGCCAAGTTCGTCCACGGCGGCAATGGCGAGCCTCCGGGTCCCGATGCGACTCATCGCATCAACACCGGCGAGCGCCCAGGCCTGCAACCCATCGGCTACAAACCGCAACGGTAACCGATCGAGGGTTCCGGTGATCACCGTGGGTACGTCGGTTCGAACTCGGATCACCAGCGTTTGACCTTGGCCAATCTGGTTCGAGCGTGGGTCAAGTTCCAGACGAGGTGGACTGTTGCGGCTGAAGAAGGCAGCCTGGGCCTCAGCCGCCAGTTTCTTGGCTGAACCGTCGCGAACTCGGACGGTGAGGACATGCGCGCCGTCCGCGAGGGCGGCGGTGTCGATCAGGTGGTCACCGGAAACCGGCGAGAGCGGCACGCCATCGAGGTCGAACGACTCGATCATCCAGCCGTGCTCGTCGGTGACTTCGAGGCCGATCGTGGTTGTTCCTCGTACCGTTTGGTCCGGGACGCGTAGCGTGATACCAGGCGGGTCAGCATCCTGATACCAGCGGATCGCCCGGCTGGCGCGGTCGCTGGCAACCGGCCAGAGCGCACCCAACCCCATCGCCCCGAGTAGGGTTGGCGGTACCAAAAGCAGGCAGCCACGCCGGCTGAGTGGAGCCATTCCTCTCCTTGCGTCGCGCATTGTGCCGACTCACGCCGCGGGATACAAGAAGCTTGCCCGAGTTTGCGGACCGTCTCAATGTCCCATGCACTTAATGAGATCGCTTAGGGTGGATTAATTCTCAACCTTTGAGTATGTTAATGCATCGAATCCATTCACCGCGTGAACGAGTGGAGCAAAAGTTGGGGACCGTCCGCAGAGATCCTCCGGCGATGATGGAAGCTCGTTCGGTCACCTTTCGAGTTGGCGGCCGGACCCTGGTCGACAATGTGTCATTTGCGCTCCATCCGGGCGAAGTCCTCGCCCTGGTCGGGCCCAATGGCGCGGGAAAGTCGACCCTCCTCAGGTTGCTCTCCGGTGACCTCCCACCGTCGTCCGGGCAGATCCGGCTCAACGGCGACGAATTGCACCACCTCGGGGCACGCGCTCAGTCACTCCGCCGCGCCGTGATGGCGCAGTCGACGCGGGTTCCGGTCGCCTTTCGCGCCTACGACGTGGTCTTGATGGGGCGCTATCCGCATCTTGGCGACCGACACGAAGGGAAGGCCGATCGAGAGTTGGCGGCTCTTTCGATGGAGCGAACCGCCTCGGATGGATTTGCCGGGCAGATCTATCCAACGCTCTCGGGCGGTGAGGGGGCGCGGGTCCAACTTGCGCGAGTCCTCACCCAGCAGACCCCGGTTCTCCTGCTCGACGAGCCAACCGCCGCCCTCGATCTGCGTCATCAGCACAGCGCGCTTGCGATCGCCCGCGAAGTTGCCGAGGGAGGCGGTGCGGTTCTGGCGGTCTTGCATGACCTCAACCTCGCCGCCTCCTATGCCGACCGGATCGGCCTGATGGCATCTGGGGAGTTGGTCGCGCTTGGCACACCCTGGGATGTGCTCCGACCCTCGCTCCTTGCCGACGTCTATGGCGTCTCGGTAGTCGTCCAACCGCACCCGTGTTCTCGCTGCCCGCTGGTCATCGTCGATGCCGGTCGGCAGGTCACGCTTTCTGCTTAAGGAGAATCTCATGGCCTCGTTCCTACGACTTGTCGTGGCAGCCTTGCTCGCGCTTTCGTTGGCTGCCTGCGCCGCGCCGACGGCGCCAACTGGTGGACCTTCGGTCGGAACCGCCGCTCGCACCGATGGCCCAGTGTTGCCAGCGATGGTCCAGGACCTCGACGGGCGGACCGTCACGATTACCAATGTCGACCGAATTGTCTCGCTCAATGGTGACGTGACCGAGATCATCTTTGCGCTCGGACTGGGTGACCGGATTGTCGGTGTTGATACGTCTGCCACCTATCCGGCCGAGCCGATTGCTTCGCTGCCGAGGATCGGCTACCAAAGAACGCTCAACGCCGAAGGAATTCTCTCGCTTGGCCCGAGCCTCGTGATCGGCAACGACAAAGCCGGTCCGCCGGCCGTCCTAGATCAACTGCGGGCGACCGGCATCGCGGTTGCAATTGGTGTCTCGGGCGAAACCATCGATACCCCGATCCAGAAGATCCGCTTCGTCGCGGCGGCACTTGGTGTCCCGCAGCGCGGTGAGGTGCTTGTCGAGACGCTGAACCAGGATATGGCGGCGGTGGGCCGGTACCTTTCGTCCCAGTCAACCGTGCGCAAGCCCCGGGTTCTCTTCGTCTTGCTGCGCGGCACCACGGTGCAGAGCATCGCCGGGACAGGCACCTCCGGCGATGCCGTAATTCGCGCCGCTGGCGGCATCAACGCGGCCGGCGAACTCGGGCTTGAGGGAAATAAGCCGTTGTCTCAGGAGATTCTGGTGACGGCTCAGCCGGACGCCTTGCTGTTCCTTGATGCCGGACTGGAGTCGGTTGGCGGTATCGATGGACTTCTTGCGGCGAACCCCGCAATCGCGGCGACGCCGGCCGGGCGGGACCGCCGCTTCATCTCGTTCGAAGACCAGTATCTGCAGGGATTGGGGCCACGCACTGGGAAAGCCGTCAACGACTTGGCTCACGCGCTCTACGCCCCGAGCCGATGACGGCCAGCAGAGTGACTGCTTCGCCGCTCCTGAGGCTGTCCCGTTCGAGCGTGACGCTACTGTTGCCACTCCTGGCCATTCTTCTGCTGGTCGCGCTCTTTCTCGGAGCAGGCATCGGCCCGGTCGCCATTCCGCCGGACGTCGCCGGTCGGCTGCTGCTCCGTGGGGCGGGACTGTCGGTCGACGCCGGTGCAACCGCTCAGCAGGAGACGGTCTTTCTGGTCGTCCGGCTTCCGAGGGTGCTCCTTGCCGCACTCGCTGGGGCGGGGATGGCGACCGCTGGAGCGCTGCTTCAGGGGATCTTCCGCAACCCGCTGGCTGATCCCGGATTGATCGGAGTGAGCAGCGGCGCAGCGCTTGGAGCAGTCGCCACCATCGTCGTCGGCATCGCGCCTTTGGGGCCGGTTACCTTGCCGGTTGCCGCCTTTCTGGGGGGGCTGAGCGCGGCGCTCTTCGTCTATCGCTTTTCTCAACAGGATGGGCGCACCGACGTGACGACGATGTTGCTGGTCGGCATCGCCACCACCGCGGCGATTGGCGCGGTGATCGGTCTGTTCACCTTCCGCGCAAACGACCCGCAACTGCGGTCGATCGTGTTCTGGACGCTTGGTGGGCTAAACGGTGCGCTCTGGCGGACGGTCATGGTCGCCGCACCGTTCGTTCTCGCAGCGGTGCTGCTCGCACCGCGATTGGCACGACCGCTCAATCTGTTTGCGCTCGGCGAATCCGAGGCGCGCCAATCCGGCGTCGAAACCGAGTGGGTGAAGCGCCTCGCGATTGGGCTGGCGGCACTGGCTACCGGCGCGTCGGTGGCGGTGGCCGGGCCAATCGGCTTCGTCGGATTGATCGTACCCCACCTCGTCCGACTTGCCGGCGGACCGGACCATCGCCTGGTGCTGCCAGGGGCGGCGCTCGGTGGCGCGGCACTGCTCGTCATGGCCGATCTGGTTGCGCGGACCGTCGTTGCACCGGCAGAAGCCCCGGTTGGCATCATCACCGCTTTGGCCGGTGCGCCGTTCTTCTTCTGGCTGGTATTGCGCTCACGAGGTGGGCGCCTCTAGCCGCGCGACCGCCTCCCTTTCGGGGACCGGCTGAAGTTTCAATCAGATCGGCAAACCGAAGTGATGGGCTCTCTGCGCCCCGAGAGCCCGGCCGTCGCCCCTTGCGCCACCGAACGGCGATCGTCCGCTTCGAGGGAGCAACCCACCCCGTTTCCCGGCTCACCGGCTGAGGGTCGCTCCACGAGAATGGGCCGGGCTGGCTGACCGCAGGTGATCAGGAGCGTTGGGAGCAGAAACCCCCTACCGGCAACCCGGAAGGGGGCTCTTGCGGGCGTCGGACAGGCGTCGCTAGGGGACGGTATAGCGCAGGATGACGCCGTCGCCCGCCGCCCAGACTTCGGTCGCGCTGACGATCCAGACGTCGCGCAGGTTGGCGGCCGTGGCTGCCTGCGGGTAGAGCGACCATTGGCCACCAGCCAACCGCAGCACCGTGCCGCCATCACCGACCGCCCAGCCGTCGGTCGGTGACAACAAGGCCACGGCGTTGAGCCGGTTGAGCGTCGGCGAACTTATTTGACCCCACTGGAAGGTGTTTGGGTTGTATTGGAGGATTACTCCACCATCGCCAACCGCAAATCCGCCCGACAGGGAATTGCCGGTGATAAAGCCCTCGATCCCGTTGAGCGGCGCAACGGCTGGTGCGGCGGTGACTTTCTGCCAAATCGATCCGGTCCATTGGTAGATCGAGTTGTCTCCCGAACCGGTTACCGCGAGCGCGGTGTTTGGCGCGAGCGAGGTCACCCCGCGAATGCCGACGTTCGCCGCAAGCACGCCAGCGCCAACTCCAACCCCATTCCAGGGGTACATCTTGCCGTCATCGCCGGAGACCCAACCACTGGTTTGGCTGTTCAGACTCACCCCGGTGAACATCGTTGCGCCACCGGGCGAGATATTGCCCCAGGTTGTGCCATTCCAGCGTATGACCTGGCCGTTGTCGCCCGCGGCGACCGCGAAGTTCGAATTGACGGAATGGACCGAGCGAATGGTCTGAGTGACGCCGGTGGCGGTTTGCAGCCAACCCCCTGAGCCTCCACGTAACGCGAGGCCGGTCCCGCCGACCGCAAAGCCATCGGTGCTCGACACCATCGAGATCCCGGTGAGGGTGAAGGGGAGGTTGAAGTTCAGCCGCCAGGTGCCCTGAGTGGCCGGGTTGATCGTCGGGGTTGGGCTGATCGTCGGCGTCCGCGTTGGACCGCAGGTGGTGCAGGTGACGAAGAGACTGAGTGCGCTCACCTGACGAGCGATGGTTGGGGTGGCGGTCGGGACGACCGAAGTCGCCGTCGGCGTCGGGCCCTGAGCGCCGATGACGTTCGAGGAGCGTCCGTCGACGGTGGCGACGATCTGGCGGCCGGACTGGATCGCCGGGACGCCGAGGAAGAAGTTGCCGTTGCTGTCTACCTGGCCGTTGGCAAGTACCTGGCCGTTGTCGACATAGGAGACGACGACGTTGGTCTGCGGCGTGCCCTTGCCGCTGACCGACGTTGCGCCAACCGCCGCGTCGTTGAGCAGCGGCCTCGGGTTGAAGCCCATGAAGATCAGGAAGTTGTTCGGCTTCTGGACGCCGGCGAACCAGAGCCACCAGTTGCCAAATTCATCTTCGACGACCGCCGGATCGTAGGCGCTGCCGTTGAGCACGTCGTCGTTTGGCAACGTCATGACAACGCCGCCGTTGAAACCGTACTTGGCCCAGTTCACGCCATCGGTCGAGGTCGCGTAGATAATCCGGCGAGTGTTGAAGGAGTCAGCGCCGCTGTACCACATCCGGTAGATCCCGTTGCGGTCCCGCAGCACCATCGGCTCGCCAACGAAGTTGGTGTCGGGCGTACCTGCGCCACCCGGTACCAGCACCGGGGTTGCATTGGCATTCCAGGTCAGGCCACCGTTGGTTGACGTGGCGTATCCAATCGAACTGCGTCCGTCGGTGTCGATCGCGGTAAACCACATCTTGTACAGGCCGCCGTCTTTGATCCAGGTCGGATCGCCAACGTTCCCAGACATGTAAGCGAAAGCGCCGGGCCGAAACACCGGGTCGTCGGGCCGAATCTGGCCCTGGGCATACTGCGACGGCAGGAAGTCGACGCCGGTGCCGGTGGTCGCGAGGCCGATCTGCGAGACGTTGTTGTTGTTGCCCTCATAGAGCACGCGGTAACAGCGGCAGTCGCCGGCGGTGTCGTCGAGGATCGAGGGAGCGATCACCTGGCGGTCGAAACGTCCGCCACGCGGATCCATCACCGGGTTTTCGCACCCGGCGCAACCGCCGGCAATTGCGTACTTGCCCCAGATAACGCCGTCACCTGAGATTGCCATGTTCATGTTCGGGTTGCCGTTGCCGGTGTCGGCGCACTGGCCGGTGTAGTACATAAAGAAGTTGTAGGGACCCATCCCCTGGAAATTGGAGTTCGGGTCGTACAGCACGCTCGGCGCGTAGGCATTTCCGCAGTCGCCCTGATTGCCCGACTCGCCCGGGTTCCCCGGCGCGAGCGATGGACCGCCGTTTGGCGGCAGCCGGCTGAAAATACCGGGTGTCGTCTGATAGATCGGCGGCCCGAGGCCATCGTCGGCGGGGGCGACCGGCGGTGACGAAATGAACGCGCCGAGCGCAACTGCGATCGCCAGCACGACGAGCGGGAGAAATCGAGGCATTGAGTCCTCCGGATGACCTGGGTGGGGCGATGCCGGGCGCCGGTCCGGGCTCGGCCTCCCCTCGACCAAGCGGCCCGGATTATATCGGATGAGGGGCGGCCAGACCGCCGATCCGTCGCCCGGCCGTATGCCTTCCCCAGTTCAACGAACGGCCTCGCCTGCGGTTTCGACGCCTATACTTGGATGGTGACCGAGGGGCGCGAACGATGAAGGTTGGCATCGATGCCCGATCGCTTGCTGACCGTTTTCCCGGGATCGGCCGTTACCTCGCCGGTTTGATACCGGCACTCGCGGAAGCGAGCCGGGACCTTCATTTGACCCTCTTCGTCGACCCGGCAGCGCGCGGCGGGCGGATTAATCCGTTCGGCCTCGCCGCCAATCGGATCGCGGTCATTCCGCTCGACGCGCCGATTTTCTCACCACTCGGCCAGATTCGCGCGGCGCGGGCGATTGACCGCCGCCGGCTTGATCTCCTCCACGCTCCCTATTTCCTGACGCCGGTCGGGTTACGGACGCCGTTGGTCCTGACCGTTCACGATCTGATTCCACTCGCCCACCCGGAAGTACTGCCGGGACGCTTGGCGCGAATGCTCTATCCGTTCCTAATAGCGGCGGCGGTGCGCTCAGCGCGACGGGTGATGGCGGACTCGCGCTATGTCGCCAACGACCTGACCCACCGAGGGCTGGTCGACCCGGCGCGTGTTGCCGTCGTCCCGGCAGCCGCCGATCGGTTGCCTCCGGCAGCCGACCAACCGCCGCCAGCCTACTGGCCAACCGAACCGTACTTGCTTGCCGTCGGCGCGGACAAGCCGCTCAAGAACCTGCCGATGTTGGTGCGTGCCTATGCCGCAAGCGGTGTCCAGGCGCCGCTCGTCCTCGCCGGCCCGCTTGACCCTCGCCATCCACGGACGGTCCGGGAGATCGAGAGGCTTGGCCTCGCCGACCGCGTCCGGCAAATTGGCGCGGTCCCAGAAGAACGCCTTGGGGATCTCTATCGCGGGGCGATCGCTCTGCTCTTTCCTTCTCTTGCCGAGGGATTTGGCCTGCCGCCACTGGAGGCGATGAGCGTCGGCGTGCCGGTCGTCTGCTCGTCGGCAACGTCGCTTCCGGAGGTGGTCGGCGAGGCAGCGTTGCTCATTCGTCCCGATGACGAGACCGGCTGGGCTCGCGCGATCCGCCAGGTCGGGGGGGATGGCGCGTTGCGCGCCACACTCGCGGCGGCCGGCCGTGCCCGCGCGGCGCAGTTCACCTGGCGCCGCTCGGCCGAGGCGACGGTCGTCCAGTACCGCCTTGCCCTCGGCTTGCCGGTCGGAGATCCGGCATGACCAGGCCTGTCGAGGTGCTGCATATCTACAAGGACTACTGGCCGGTCGTTGGCGGGATCGAGAACCATCTTCGCCGACTGGCAGCCGGGCTTGCGGCCGACCCCGGTTTTCGGGTGAGGGTGTTGGTGACCAGTCCCGGCTCGACGACGACCCGGGAGATGATCGACGGGATTGAGGTGATCAAGGCCGGCCGGTGGGCGACGGTCTCGTCTGCGCCGATCTCGCCGGCACTGTTCCGGGAGTTGGCGCGCCAACGGCCGGACCTTGTGCACCTCCATTTTCCCTATCCTATCGGCGAACTTGCCTTTCTGGCAGCCGGCGGCAGAGCCAGACTCGTCGTCACCTATCACAGCGATATCGTTCGCCAACAGCGGCTCTTGAAGGTGTATGGTCCGTTCCTCCGGGCGGTTTTGCGCCGCGCCGACGTGATCAGCCTCTCGAATCCGCGCTACGCCGCCGGGTCTAGGTTTCTGCGACCGCACCGACGCAAGCTGAGGGTCGTCCACTTCGGCGAGGATTCCGAGCGCTACAGGCTGACAAATGAGCGTCGGGCAGCGGCAGCACAGATTCGCCGTGAACTCGGTGGGCCGATCACCCTTTTTGCCGGGTTGCTGCGGTACTACAAGGGCGTCGACGTCCTGATCGAGGCGATGGAGCACGTCCCCGGGATGCTGGTCGTGGTTGGGACGGGGCCGGAGGAAGCGGCGTTGCGCGCCCGGGCGTTGGCATCTCCCGCGGCAGGGCGGATCGTCTTTCGCGGCCGCGTCTCCGACGAGGAGTTGATCGCCCACTACCATGCTGCCGACGTGTTCGTCTTGCCATCGACGCTGCGTGCCGAGAGCCTGGGGGTGGTGTTGCTTGAGGCTATGGCGTGCGGTTTGCCGCTCGTGACCACCGAGTTAGGCACCGGGACATCCTATGTGAACGTCCACGGCGAAACCGGACTGGTCGTCCCACCCGGCGACCCGGCGTCGCTCGCCGCCTCGATCCGGCTGCTTGCCGACAGCCCGCAGCAGCGCGCCCGATTTGGCGCGGCGGCGCGGCGTCGGCAGGCGGAGCAGTTTTCCGAACGCACGATGATCGAGCGGACCAAAGCGCTCTATCGAGAGGTTCTCGCTCGGCCGGAGGCGTGATTTCATGGCGGAGCCGAGGCGTTCCTTTGCTAGAATTTCCTGATGCCCAGACCCTCAAGCAAGATCACGACACTGCGTCCTACCACTGGTCGTGCCCTCGTTACCGGCGGAGCCGGGTTCATTGGGTCGCACCTGGTTGAGCGCCTTCTGGCCGAAGGCTGGGACGTCTCGGTGATCGATGACTTTTCGTCTGGCCGACCTGCCAACTTGCCGGCGCATCGGCGCCTCACGGTCCGCGAGGGCGACGTCCGCGACCGCTCGGCGGTAAATCAGGCGATCGAGAGTTGCTCGGTTGTTTTCCATCTCGCCGCGGTCGTTGGCGTTCGCCGGGTAGTCGGTGATCCCTTGCGGGCAATTCAGGTGATCGCCGATGGCACAAGCGAAGTTCTCGCGGCGGCGTTCGCGAACGGCGCACGGGTGGTGCTGACCTCTTCGTCGGAGGTGTATGGGCTGAGCGAGGCCTTGCCCTTTGCACCGGACGGTCCGCGGGTGCTTGGCTCAACGCGGGTCAGCCGCTGGGCGTATGCCACCGCCAAGGCGCTCGACGAGCATCTGCTCTTTGCCTACCGTGAGCGAGGACTGGATGGGGTGGTGTTGCGATATTTCAACACCTACGGGCCGCGCCAGGACGCGGCCGGCT
Source organism: Dehalococcoidia bacterium (assembly GCA_046328265.1). GTDB lineage: Bacteria > Chloroflexota > Dehalococcoidia > SpSt-223 > SpSt-223 > JANWZD01. The sequence continues at coordinate 90,886 of JAXLWW010000002.1, read as the reverse complement.
ATGCCGGTGTCATCGCCACCTTTTGTGACGCCGTGGCGCGAGGAGCGCCGTTCGAGATCCACGGTAACGGATCACAAACTCGATGTTTCTGTTATGTCGATGACAATGTCTCCGCGACCTATCGCGCCGGGCTGGTCTCGCAAGCCGATGGAGAGGTCTTCAACATCGGTTCGACCCACGAAGTGAGTGTGTTGGCGCTCTCCTCGTTGGTGGCCGAGGCAGCCGGCGTTGAGCCGGAGCGACGCTTTCTCCCGTTTGCGGCGGTGTTTGGCGACCGTTTCGAGGACCCACCACGACGGGTGCCGGACATCTCGCTCGCCGAGCGGTTGCTTGGTTTCCGTCCGATGACGCCACTGTCGCAAGGGATCCAGCGTACTCTGGCCTGGGCGAAGGATCAGCAGAGCGCGGCACGGAAGAGGTAAACGATGCCAACCCGACTAGCCGCGCAACTCGATCGTCTCCTGGAAGCCTCCTGGCTGATGGTCGCGATCGTCGTTCCGGCCTTCTTCGACGTTTTCAGTTCGCGCGTTTTCGAGCCGGACAAACTGACCGCGTTTCGTGGGATCATGATCTTCGCCCTCGGCGTCTGGCTGTTGCGCGAGCTTGAGATTCCCGGCTCACCCGGATCATTGCCGCGTCGGTGGCTGGACGGCTTTCGGGCAAACCCGATCGCGGTGCCCGTGGCGATCCTCGCGATTTCCTACGTCGTATCGACGATCTTCTCGGTTCAGCCGGCGGTCAGCATTTTCGGATCGTACCAACGGCTTCAAGGGGCCCTCAACAACTTCCTCTACTTTGCGCTCTTCCTGATGGTGGCCGCAGGGCTGAAGAACTGGGCTCGGCTTGATCGGCTGATAACTACCATCATCGTGGTGAGTGCGCCGGTCAGTCTCTACGGGATAATCCAGAGGCTTGGGATGGATCCATTGCCTTGGGGCGGGGATGTCCAGTCTCGCGTCGCCGGCTCGGCAGGCAACCCGATCTTTCTTGGCGCCTACCTGATCCTCGTTATTCCATTCGTCATCAGCCGGCTTTGGTCGGTGGTGAGCCGGATCCGCGGCGGCGCCCGGGATGGCCGGACGATCGCCCAAACGGCCGGGTATAGCCTGGCACTACTCCTCAATCTGATTTGTCTCTATTGGACCGGCAGTCGTGGTCCCTGGATGGGGTTTGCTGCCTCGCTCATCGCGATGGTCTTCTTTCTCGGGATCGCCAGCCGCCGCCGATTGTTGACGCTTGCGCCAATCGGAGGAGTGGCAGGCTTTGCCATCTTGATGTGGTTCCTCAACTCGCCGATTGGTGCTCCAATCGTCGAGGCGAACAGCTTTGCCCACCGCCTTGGCAGCATCGACGATGTCAATAGCGGCACCAACCGTGTGCGCGTCCTGATCTGGTTTGGCGATGGCGTCGGCAAAGGCGCGGCCGGGATGATCACCGACAACCTGTTCCGCACCATCGTCGGCTACGGCCCCGAAACGATGTATGTGGCCTACAATCGGTTCTACCCGCCTGATCTAGCGCACCTCGAATCGCGCACCGCCACTCCCGACCGCTCGCATAACGACCTGATCGACTTCCTTGTCACCAACGGCGCAATCGGACTGTTTGCCTACCTGTTTATCGTGGTCACCTTCTATACCATGGCCTTCCGCCTCGTCCGGCAGGCCGAGGCTGGCTACCAACGGCTGATCACCCTCGGGGTGATCGGCGCAGCGACCGCTCATCTCGTGGAAGCGCTCCTGGGGATTGCGATTGCTTCGACGCGCACCCACTTCTGGATGATTATGGGGATGGCGGCCGCCTTGCCGGTACTCCTCTCGCCACAGCCGGAGCCTGCCCCTGCCGCTGAGGCGGTTCCCGCCGGACGTGTCGCTCAGCCGGGAAACCGCCGACGCCGCAATGTGGTCCGGTCGCAGCCGATCGCCGCATCGCCGGTGACGCCGCGCTGGATCTGGGCAGCGGCTTGGTTCCTCCTCACCGGCCTGGCGATCTATCTGATGCTTTTCCAACCGCGGCTGCTGCAGTCGGTTGGCCAGGATAGCTTCCCGACCTTGGTGGTCGTTGGCGCATTTGTCTGGGTCTGGGTCGGCATCGTCGCTCTGGCGAGTTCGCTCCCCTTGCCGTCATCGGGGATCGTGGCTCGGTCCAACGGCGCATTCTGGCTTGCGGCGCCGGTAACCGCGGCGGTCGTGATCCTGCTCGCCGTGAGTTTCGCCAACCCGATTGTCGCCGACATCCGGTTCAAGCAGGCTCAGTCGCTCGATCAGCTGAACCGCTACGACCTCAGTATCCCGGTCTATCTCAAGGCCATCGAGGCCGCCCCGAGCGAAGATTTCTATTATCTGTTTCTTGGCCGCGCCTTCCTCGAGGCGGCAAAGCGTGCCCCGGAACAGGGGACCGCGGCGCAGCCGAAGTCGTTGCGTGACCTCCAATCGCTCACCAATCTTGCTGGGATCAGCCGCGAATCCCTCTATCAAGCCAGCAAGGTGGCGCTCGACGAGGCCTACGCGATTAGCCCCCTCAACACCGACCATTCGGCCAACCTCGGGAGGCTGTACCGGTTTTGGGCCGAGACGACCGGCAACCCGCAGCTTCGCGCCGAGCGCCTCGGCCAGTCGGACCAGTGGTATGCCAACGCCCTCACCCTGAGTCCGAATGCCGCCCATCTCTGGACTGAATGGGGCCTGACCAAGGAGGCGCTCGGCCAGCCCAACGAAGCGATTCAGAAATACGACCAGGCTGCCCGGCTGGACGATCGCTATGCCCCGACGTTCCTCCAACTTGGCAACCTCTATCTCAACCAGGCGAACGCCAAGATCCAGCAGGGCGATCGCGAAGGAGCGACGCCGTTGCTCGAATCGTCAGCCACCTATTACCGTCGGGCTGCGGAGTTGGACCCACTGCAACCGGGCGCCCTCAGCGCCCTTGGCTACATCTACAACACCCAGGGAAATACCCGCGCCGCGATCGAGGCGAACGAGAAAGTGGCTGCTCTCGCGCCAAACGACCTTGCGACGAGGCGAAATCTCGCCTTGCTCTATCGCGACCTCGCGGTTCAGTCCAACGACCCGGCGGCGCGAGCCAAGGCAATCGAAGAGGCGCGTATCGCGATGAACCTGGCGCCGGCAAACGAGCGGCCCGCCTTCGCCCAGCTTATCGTCGAACTTGAGGCCCGCCCCTGAACAAGGTCACGATCTACCTCCGTTCCGACTCGGCGGAGTGCCGAGCGCTCAAGCGGTTTCTCGATGACCGCTCGATTGGCTATACCGAGCGTGATGCGACCAATCCGGTGGCGCGTCAGGAGATGTTCCGCCGCTACGGCGTGCTAACCGTCCCGGTCGTGGTGATTGGCCGGTCCGCCTTCTTCGGGTTCGAGGAAAACCGCCAGGCGATAGAACGAGCGCTCATCGACGTTCTCGCCTAAAGCGTCGTCACCACTGGATTCCCCTCGAGCCGTCCAAACCAAGCCGCAGCCGAGTCGGCATGGCTCGGCGTGGTCTGGACGCCCCCTTAGCTCCAGGGCAACGGGCCATAACGAAACACCCAGTTGAGAAGATCATCGCTGAGCGCCTTGAGGCGGCGTCGCTCCTCGTTGGTCGGGCGGACCGGAGCGGCAAGCAACGTCTCGATGGCGGAAATCGCCCGGGCAGCCGGACTGATTTCGGGCCGTGGGTCGGCATTTTCCCCACTGGGTCCTGGCGGATCGGTGGGCCGGTCGCCATCGATCGCTCGCTGCCGAATCAGCCCGCGAACCTCTTGCGACCTGATCGAGAGCACCCGCTCAGCGGTGGAGACGGCCATTCGTCCGCTGCGAACGGCCTCGCCAAGCTCAACGTCTTCATAGACACGTACTCGCCGGCTGACGTAGGAGGGGTCCTTATGGATCTGGCGGGCCAGTTCACGCACGCCAAATCCGCGTAGGCGCATCAGTTCGTCGAAGGCGACCGCTTCTTCCTCGGGTGGGATGTTCTCACGCTGGAGGTCCTCGATCAGCCCGGCGACGAACGCCTTCTCCTCGTCGAGGTCACGAACCAACGCGGAGATCTCGCGCAGACCGGCCTCCCGGGCGGCCCGAAGGCGAGGCTCACCCGAGATGAGCAAATAGCCTTCTTCGACTCGCCGAACGATTACCGGATTGAGCGAACCGGCCTCCTCGATACTCCTGATCTGATCGTCGAGCCGCCGCCTTGAGACACTCCTGTATGGCTGGTCCGGGTCGGGATGGATCTGGTCGATCGGAAGCAGGCTGGCGGCCAGATCCGGCCGGGCGGGTCGCTTGGTGGTGATCGCGAGGACTTCCCGATCGCCAACGTCGACGCGCTCGAGCGGGTACTTCGGTTGCGGGCGAGTAGAGTTCATCGCGCTCTTCCTCCAATCGGGTGAGCAGGACGCGGCCACGATGCGAGAGGTCGCGGCGATGGCGACTGGCGGACCAGTCGCCTGGAAGGACGACGTCAAGACCGGCGCCAACCGCCAGGGATGCGCAGACTTCCGGGTGGCCAGTCTAGGCTTCGACCATTCGATAGGCCAAGGAGTTAGGTAGAATCGTCGCGTGAAACCGCCTCGACCTCGGGCCACTATGCCCGGCGAGCTAGAAGGAGCCGTAATGACTTCCCCGTTGCCAAGCCAGCCGGACGACCACTTCTATCGATTGCCGCGTAGCGTCGTCCCACGTCGCTACACCATCCAGTTGACGCCGGATCTCGCCGCTGCCACCTTCGCCGGTGAGGAAACGATCGAGGTCGAACTGCGCCAGAGTGTGCAGGAGATAGTCCTGAACAGCGCCGAGATCGTCATCGAGTCTGCCTCACTGTCCAACAGCGCCGAGACGCTGACCGGCTCGATCACGCACGACGAGGAGGCTGAACGGGCGACGCTTCGCTTCGACCACCCGGCGCCGGCGGGTGATTGGCAGGTGCACCTTCATTTTCGCGGCATCCTGAACGACAAGTTGCATGGCTTCTATCGCAGCACCTTCAAGGATCAGGCTGGTCGGGAGCAGGTCATCGCCTCGACCCAGTTCGAATCGACCGACGCTCGCCGGGCCTTTCCCTGCTGGGACGAACCGGACTTCAAGGCGACCTTCGCCGTCACCCTGATCGTCGACGACGGGTTGATGGCTGTCTCAAACGGCGCGGTCGTCGACGAGGCCCCGGCGGGCGAGGGCAAAAAGGCAGTTCGCTTTGCCGAGACGATGGTCATGTCGACCTATCTGGTCGCGTTCGTTGTCGGTCCCTTCGAGGCAACCGAGCCGGTGGTCGTCCGCGGGACACCGCTCCGGGTGGTGACCCCACGTGGCAAGCTGCACCTTGCCAACTATGCGCTCGGGATCGGCCAGTTTTCGCTCACCTACTTCGCCGACTATTTCGGCATCCCCTATCCAGCCGACAAACTTGACCTGATCGCCATCCCGGACTTCGCCTTCGGCGCGATGGAGAACCTCGGAGCGGTCACGTTCCGCGAGACCGCCCTGCTGGTGGACGAGAAGGCGGCTTCCCAACCTGAGTTGGAGCGGATCGCCGATGTGGTCGCGCACGAGATCGCCCACATGTGGTTTGGCGACCTCGTGACAATGCGATGGTGGAACGGGATCTGGTTGAACGAAGCCTTCGCCACGTTTATGGAGATGGCGGCAGTCGATGCTTGGAAGCCGGAGTGGAATCGTTGGGATTCCTTCGCGATCGAGCGAAGCGCCGCGATGGCGGTTGATGCCCTCGAATCGACCCGGCCGGTCGAATACCCCGTCCGGCTGCCTGCCGAAGCGTCCGACATGTTTGACGTGCTGACCTACCAGAAAGGCGGTTCGGTCTTGAGGATGCTCGAGCAATACCTCGGCCCCGACGCCTTTCGCGAGGGCATCCGCAACTATCTGAGGAAACACTCCTACGGCAATACCGAGACGACCGACCTCTGGGATGCGATTGAGGAGAGTACCGGCGAACCGGTGCGTGAGATCATGGATAGCTGGATCCTCCAAAAGGGCTTTCCGCTGGTGACTGCGGCACGCGGCAGTGATGGGGCGGTGACGCTCAGCCAGCAGATCTTTCGCTACGGCGACCGGAGCGGTGTTGATACGCTCTGGAAGGTCCCGGTGTTGCTCCGAACCGACGGAGCGGTGGAGACGCGCAGGGTGCTGCTCGACGAGGGATCGAAAGCGCTCGAAGCAACGACCGGAGAGCGCGTCGTCGTCAACAGCGGCGGCAGCGGGTTCTATCGGGTGCGCTACGAAGGCGGCCTCTTTACCGCGATTGCCGCGAACATCGCGGCGCTTGGCCCTGTCGAACGCTACCAGTTGGTCGACAACACCGTCGCGGCCATGGTCGCCGGACTGGCGTCGCCTCAGGACGTGCTGTCCTTGGCGACCGCGCTCACCCACGAGGACGACCGGAACGTCTGGGAAGCGATCCTCGGCGCCTTGGGTTACCTCCACCGCGCCGCCGATGCGACGCTACGCCCGGCTGTTCGGACGCGTATTCGCGAACTTATCAAGCCAAAGGCGAGCGCACTGGGTTGGGACCCGGCAGCCGACGAGGACGGGCTGCGCCGCAGCTTGCGCGGCCAGTTGCTACAAGTGCTTGGAACCGTCGGAGAGGACGAGGAAACCCGCCGAGAGGCCAGCGACCGCTACGCTCGCTATCTCGAAGACCGCGACTCTCTCGACCCGAACCTCGTGACGCCGGTCGTCGAGATCCTCGCCTATGTCGGCGGTCCGGAGCAGTACCAGCGCTTCATCGCGCGCTACCAGACCGCAGCGACCCCGCAGGAAGAGGTTCGCTATCTGATGGCGTTGGCTGTCTTCCGCGACCGGACGCTCGCGCCACGAACGTTGGCGATGACTCTCAATGGCGAGATCCGCACCCAGAACTCGGCGATCGTCCTCAGCCGGCTGCTCGGCAACCTCGAACTTTCCGATATGGCCTGGGCCTTCATCCAAACGCGCTGGACCGAAATCCTCGAGAAACTTCCGGCAAACATGATCTCTCGCACCGTCGGTAGTTTGGCGATGGTGATGGACCCTGCGATCGCGACCGATGCCCGGCGCTTCTTCCAGACTGCACCGCTCAAGGAGGGGCGGAAGCAGATCGAGCAGACCCTCGAGCGCCAGGGCATCGCAGTCGCGTTCAAGGAGCGAGAAGCCGCGACCTTGCGAGCGCTGTTCGGCGGGTAGTTTGCCTGGCACAGCAGTAAACCCGCCGTCGTGACCGGGTGGCGGGTTCACTGCTTTGGGTGGGGGTCCATCGCTTGAGGCGTGGATCGGGAGCGACTTGCCGGGCTTGACAGGCCGCACGTGTCGCAACCGACAGCCGAACAGTACCGCGACCGGCGTGGGTAGACGTGAGGCCCGACGCCGGACTGTCTGGCCCGTGGATCGTCCGCGAGGCTCATTTCGGTCCGCGCGTCATTGTGGTAGGGATTGCCGGTGATATCTTCGGGTTTGAACTGCTGCGGGAGCCTGGTGGAAGTGATGCGAGGGCGATCCCGTTCAAGCGCGTTCGGATGTTCGCCACGCTTGACGAAGCGCGGGCGTGGATGGGGGACGGCGCCAGATAACGGATCGGCCAGCGGTCTTACGCCTGGTCGATCGGATGATTGAGATAGAGCGCCGGTCGGCTGGCCAGGGGGCGGTGCGACATAGGATGTTGGTGGGAGCCCTCATCTCCACGCGTCTCAGAGCATTATGTTGGACGAGTTGACTTGCGCGGCGGCTCTACGCCAACCCCAAGACGACCCCGAGCACCAGGACGGCAAGATACACGCTTTGAGCCGAATGCAGGACGATGGAGAGCCAGGTGCTTTTGAAGCGATAAACGGGGAATGCATACAGGAGGCCAGTGACTATCGAACTCAACATGCCCCAGGGCTGGTGGAGGTGATAGAAGCCGAAGAGTACGCCGTTGGCCACCCAACTCCAGCGTCCAAACACCCCGCTCATCCTCGGCAGCAACACGCCGCGAAAGAGAAACTCTTCCCCAAGAATCGTGTTAAACACCGCGTTGACGACGAACATGGCGAAGAACCACCAGGCGCCTTCCAACCGGGCCAGAGCGTCCCGCGATTGAAAGATGGCGCCAGGGCTGTACCCCGGAGGCTCGGCGAAGAACGGCAACACCGACACCCAAACGGTTCTGATTGGGCCGCTCAGTCCGACCTGCACCACGATGACCGCAAGCAGAAATGGAATCACCCACAGCCAGAGCCTCGCACGAGGCGCGCCGGAGGCCGGATCCCGTGGTGTGTTGAGCCGCAGTCGGCGCTTGACCGATTGCCAGCGCAAATCCCCCTCCTCGCGCCAAACGATGATGAGCGAGAGGACGAACAACCAGACCAAACCCACGGTGAGCAGCACTAACCGGATGACGCCGGCGCCAAGTGGATCCGCCGCGAAGTCCGGCGCCAGGCGGGGAAAGAGAATCCAGCCAAGGATACCCATGGGGATCGCCGCGAGTGCCCAAATGCCCACAACCTGGGCAAGCGAATACTGGTCCGCTTTCGATTCGTCCGGCACTCCAGAACGCTCACCCGCAGGTGTTTCACCGCTCACGTCACTCCTCCTTTACCGCGACGTGTCCATTCGGCTCTCACCACCTCTGCCCAGGCCCGTACCCGATAAGCCGCTCCGTCCGGTCGCTCGGTCTGATAGACATCGGCGATGGTGAGCGGCCAGTCACGCCGAACCCGACGCCTCTCAGCCTCCGGCCGCACCACCCGTCGAGGACCGGCGAATCTCCTCCCAAAGCGCCGCAAGATCTCGGCGACCGACGTCCGTTGGTCGAGGTAGTCAGTCAGCGCGGCGCGGAGTTGGTCGAGCGCTTCGTCGGTGAACTGCGCCGGGTGCTGGAGGTTGTACGTCGCCACCGTGAGAAAGTGTTCGGCGGCAAGCGCGGGGTCCTCGGCTTCCCAGGCCAGAAGTCCACCGAATTGCTCCCAGCAACTCATGTCCTCGATTGCGGGCGCGCCGCACTCGGGGCATTCGCCAATCGGGCTAATAGACGTCGTCGCGCTCGCCGAACTCGAACTGGTAGGTTCGCTCGTCGATCTCGTTGTCGGCGACAATCTGTTTCTTGGCAAGCAGCACCTCGAAGGTGGCGAGCCAGCAGTCGTAGTACTTGAACGGCTCGGGCCGCCGCTCGGCGACGGCGATCTGGGCGATCAACTCGTCGCGAAATTCATTCCACTCATAGAGCCCGCGCTCATGAAGCGCCACCGCCATGCCGAATGCCCGTCCCTGCCAGGGCTCTTCGAAGACCAGTTCGCCGTTCTTGCGCGGCATCGCGGCCGGGCCAATGAGGTCGGCAATTGCCCGCTCGACGCTGCTTGGCAGGGTGACGGCTGGCTCGCAAGTCTTTGGCGCGGCCGGCCTGCGCCACGGACGAGCGTCGTCCACCGGTTGGCCGTCCGGCCGTGGCTGCCAGGCCGTCGCGGTGAACTGCCGGTCGGTCAGGGATCCTGAGGGCGGAAACACCGCGTCGGCGTCGAGCATCGCTTCGATATGGTCGTAGAGGGCGTCGGCGAGGTCCTCCGTATCGATACCCTGGTACCACTGCGCTTGGCCGTCAAAGAGCAGAAGGACGACATTCGCGAGGGCGCAGGGTCCGAGGCAACCGCCGATCGTCAGGTGGACGACGTTGCGGAGGCGCCGGCGTTCCCATTCCTGATGAAAGCGCTCGGCGGGAACGGCGGGAAAGCCGTCCTCGGTGCGGCCGCAGCAACAGCCCTGAGCACACACAAACAGTTGGCCGCGTGGGCGGGCGACGTTGATCCGCTTGCCATCTGGCCGCAGGACGATGTTTCTTCGGCGTTCGTACACGGCTAGACGGCTGCCGGCTGGCGGGCGAGCGCGACGCCGATCAGCGAGTCGCGTTCGACCAACGCGACGAGTTCATCCTCTGCCATACCCTCGGTACCGGCGGGCCGTTCCGGCAGCACCATATACCGAAGGTCGGCGCTGCTATCCCAGACGGCGACCCGACGGTCGTCCGACACGTCGACGCCGAATTCACGCAGGACGGCGCGCGGCTCGATAACCGCGCGGGACCGATAGGCCGGCATCTTGTACCAGGTTGGTGGAAGTCCCATCACTGGCCACGGATAGCAGGAGCAGAGCGTGCAGACCACGAGGTTGTGGGTCTCTGGTGTGTTCTCGACGACGACCAGCGCGTCGTATTCGAGGCCAAACTCGCGCAAAGCCGCAGGGGCATCGGCCAGCAGGCGCGCCTTGAATTCGGGATCGACCCAGGCTCTGGCTGTGATCCGTGCCCCGAGCAACGGCCCGGTATCGGATTCGTATTGTTCGATAATCCGGTCGACGGCATCCTCGGGCAGGAGACCCTTTTCGAGCAGCAGCGATTCCAGCGCGCGTACCCGCGAAACGACGTAGTCGTCGACATTCGGATGATATTTGCCCATCGCAATCCCCCCGATATTAGGCGGGCAACAGATAGCTTTCCCAGCAGTCAAGAAAAACCATCTGACCCGGCTCAGCACGCTCGCCCCAGAGTTCGACGCCATCGAAGCGTACGTTGTACACCGGTTGCGGCTGCTCGCCCTTTCCGTGGGCGTGACTGTCTGGGAAGACATAGGTGCCGTGCATCCGTTCGATGACACCGCGCTTGCCGCGGGCGTAGCGCGGCAGGCGGGTGTGGCCGGTCGGATTGATGTTGCGGGTGACAATCGCGTCGCCCGGCGAAAAGCGCGGCTCGGAAACCGGTGCAACCTCGCTGTACGAGCTGCGATCGACGAAAGGCTGGGACGGGGCGGGTGGACCGCTCATCGCAGCGCGTGCAGGGGCGTCGGGGTGTTCGAGGAAGAAATCCCCTCGACGATCGAGTTCGGCAGCGTCGATCACGCCCTTCTCGGTAAGGAGGCGGCACATGCCGTCGAGCCAGTGTTCGTAGTAGCTCGACCCGAGGTAGTAGGCGGGGTTCATCCGCTCGATGGAGTGACGAAATTCGTCGAGGTTGTACAGCTTCTGCGCCCGGGTTGCCGCCGACATCGCCCGGATGATGCGTTCCCAGTCCGCGTGGAAGGCCGGTTCGTCCTCCTCGCGCTCGACCGGTCCGAAGCCGTCCATCCCGCCGAGGTCATGCACGCTGTTCATCGATCGCCCCTCACCGCGCGATTTTCGTCAGGGCGCTACGGCGCTGTCAAGACCTCGTGGTCGTGCGATGCCCGTTGCCTGCATCGGACAGGCCCACGTCAACCAGCACGATGCAGCCCAGCCCACGCCGCTCAATTCCGGCCGGTTCGCTTGCTTCCGGTGGGGGGCAGCGGACCCGCCCAAGAATACCACCGGCGATTTTCGAACCAGAAGTTGCGGCGTTGGTCAAGGATTGCCCTGACCTGGATGATGCCTTGAGTGGTTCCGGGCGAAATCAGAGGGACACCTGGAGCCGACACCCGGATTCGAACCGGGGACCTGCCGCTTACGAGGCGGCTGCTCTACCACTGAGCCATGTCGGCGGAGATCGAAGTATATCCCGCCAAGCTGACCGCCTTCAATCGATCGGACAGGGGAGAAAACCGGCATCGATCCACTGTCTGCCGTACGTCTGTTCTGGTACCATTGACCTGATTATGACCCAGTTTCCGCCCAATTTTCGGCAGCCCTGGGCGAGGTAGGTTAGGACGGAGCAGCACGATGCCCCTTGACCGGATCGTGGTTCGAGGCGCGCGCGAGCACAACCTCAAGAACATCGATGTCGAGATCCCGCGCGACAAGTTGGTTGTCATTACCGGGTTGTCCGGGTCGGGCAAGAGTTCGCTCGCGTTCGACACGATCTATGCCGAGGGGCAACGACGCTACGTCGAATCGCTCTCGGCCTACGCACGCCAGTTCCTCGGCCAGATGGAGAAGCCCGAGGTCGACTATATCGAGGGATTGTCGCCCGCGATCTCGATCGACCAGAAAGGGGCAAGCCGGAACCCTCGCTCGACGGTCGGCACCATCACCGAAGTCTACGACTACCTTCGCCTGCTCTTTGCCCGTGCCGGTCGCCCGCATTGCCCGGTTTGTGGCCGCCCGATCGAGCGACAGACCGTCCAGCAGGTCGTCGATCTCCTCGCCGATCGTCCCGACGGCACCCGGCTTCTTGTCCTCGGCCCGTTGGTCAAGGACCGCAAGGGTGAGCATCAGGCGATCCTCGATGAGGTGCGCACACAGGGCTTCGTTCGAGTTCGGATCGACGGAACGATGTATGACATCAACGAGAGCGTTCCACTCGACAAGAACAAGAAACACACGATCGAGGTCGTCGTCGACCGTCTGGTCATCAGTCACGAAGACGGCGCACTTGCCGACGCGACGCGCCTCGCCGACTCGGTCGAGACGGCGCTCAAGATCGGCGATGGCGTCATGCTCGCCTCGGTGGTTGATGGCGACGACCTCCTCTTCTCCGAGCGGCTTGCCTGCCCGGACGGTCACGTCTCGATCGGCGAGATCGCCCCACGCACCTTCAGCTTCAATAGCCCACATGGCGCTTGCTCGGCCTGCACCGGGCTTGGTACCCGCCTCGAGATCGACCCGGAACTGGTGATCGCCGACCCGGCGCTCTCGATCGCCGGAGGTGCACTCACCCCATTTGCCCGCCGTGCCAGCGAGTCCACCTGGTATCGCAACTTGCTGGCAGCGGTGGCCGAGCAGTTTGACTTTTCAGTTGCCACGCCCTGGCAAGATCTCTCGGACGAGGCGCGGCAGATCGTCCTCTCGGGTGCAGGCAAGCGGAGCGTCACCGTCCGCTACAAGAACCAGCATGGCCGATCGCGCGAGTACCAGACGACCTACGAAGGGATCATCCCAAACCTCGAACGCCGCTACCGTGAGACCGATTCCGACTGGGTCAAGCAGGACATCGAGCAATACATGACCACCAGACTCTGCCCGACCTGCAACGGTAGACGCCTCAGGCCCGAGGCCCTGGCGGTGCTGGTGGGCGGGCGCAACATCGACGATGTTGTCTCGATGTCGATTGCTGAGGCGATCCGCTTCGCCACGCTGCTGGCCGACGATCGGTCGGATGGCACCGACCCACTGCTTTCCGAGCGCGAGCGCGCCATCGCTCACCAGATCCTCAAGGAGATCCGTGGCCGGCTCGGCTTCCTGATGGATGTCGGGCTGGACTACCTGACACTCGACCGGCCCGCCGCCAGCCTGTCCGGCGGCGAAGCCCAGCGCATCCGCCTCGCGACCCAGATCGGAAGCGGGCTGATGGGTGTCCTCTACATCTGCGACGAGCCCTCGATCGGTCTGCATCCGGTCGACGGCGAGCGCCTGATACGGACCCTCAAGAGGTTGCGAGACCTCGGCAACACGCTCCTCATCGTCGAGCACGACGAGGCGATGATGCGAGCGTCGGACTACATCATCGACATGGGTCCCGGAGCAGGTGAGTTCGGCGGCCGAATCGTCTCCGCCGGTACCCCCGAGCAGGTCATGGCCGACCCACGCTCGTTGACCGGGCAATACCTTTCCGGCGTCCGCGAGGTGCCGATCCCGGCCGATCGGCGCCCGCCAGGGGTGCGATCTATCGAGATCCAGGGCGCTCACGAGAACAATCTGCGCAATATCGATGTCACCTTGCCGCTCGGCCTGTTTGTCTGTGTCACCGGAGTGAGCGGTAGCGGTAAGAGCACCCTGATCCACGACATCCTATATCGAAAACTTGCACAGACACTCTACAAGGCGAAAGAGAAGCCCGGACGCCACCGCGCGGTGCTCGGCCTCGACCACCTCGACAAAGTCGTCGACGTAGACCAGTCGCCAATCGGCCGCACCCCACGCTCAAACCCGGCGACCTATACCGGCGCGTTCACCACGATTCGCGAGTTGTTCGCCACCGTCCCGGAGGCGCGGGCGCGTGGGTACCAGCCTGGCCGTTTCTCGTTCAATGTCAAGGGCGGCCGCTGCGAGGCCTGCAAGGGCGAGGGATATGTCGAGATCGAGATGCATTTCTTGCCCGACATCACGATCCCCTGCGAGATCTGCAAAGGAAAACGCTACAACCGTGAAGCGCTCGAGATCCTCTACAAAGGCCGGAGCATCGCCGATGTCTTGGACATGACGGTGACCGAAGCGCTCGCCTTCTTCGATGCGGTGCCGAACCTGCGCAACAAGCTTCAGACCCTCTTCGATGTTGGACTCGGTTATATTCGGCTCGGTCAGCCCGCTACAACGCTGTCCGGCGGCGAGGCGCAACGCGTCAAGCTTGCAACCGAACTTTCCCGCCGGGCGACCGGCCGAACACTCTACCTCCTCGACGAACCAACAACCGGCCTCTCGTTCGAAGATTGCGCGGCGCTCCTGCGAGTGCTCCAGCGTCTGGTCGAGACCGGAAACACCGTCCTGTTGATCGAGCACAACCTCGACATGATCAAGTCGGCAGACTGGATCGTCGACCTTGGTCCCGGTGGCGGGACGCGCGGCGGCCATGTCGTCGCTACCGGCACACCCGAGCAGATCGCCGCCAACCCCGATTCCTATACCGGCCAGTTCCTCGCGAGGATCCTCGAAGGGCGCGGCGCCTGGGCCGCTGCGGTGCGCTGATCTATCCACGATGTTGGGGCTTTTGGATAGGGGAAACCCCATTTGCAGACAAGCAGCCGGATCTGTCACACTGATTGTGATGCGCCGACTTCCCCGTTTTCTCCTGCCCATTGCCGTTGTTTTTGGCCTGCTGCTGTCCGCCTGGCCGGCCACCGCCGCCCAGCCGGTATCGGTCTTGCGCCAGTCGGTGCCGAAGGTGATGGGCAGTCGAAATGGTGGCCCGGTGACGACCCTGGGTTCGGCAGCAGCAATCGGCGACCGTCTTGCCGTCACCGCCTATCACGTCATTGGCGATGCTCAGAATATCTACCTGCTCTTCCTCGATGGGACGACGGTCCCGGTGCGGCCCGTGCTGGCCGAGCCAGCCGCCGATCTGGCGGTGCTGCGCGCGGACCGCTCGTTGCCGGCAGCGCCGTTCGCAATCCGCGACGGTTCGGTGCGGCTCGGGGATGCCCAAACCGTCGTCGGCTACCGGCAGGATCTTGCCGAGCAGCCGAGTGTCAAATATGGCAAGGTCACGGGGTTGGTCACGCCCGGAGCGCCCGGTCCTGATGGCCGCGAGTGGCCGTTGGTTTCGAGCGACACCGCCGCCTCGTTCGGCGACTCCGGCGGTCCGGTGCTCGACTCCGACAGCCGGCTCACCGGCATCGTCCGTGGTGGTATCACCACGGGCGGCACCCCCTCGTTGCTTTCAACCCCAGCCGGGGCGATCAGCGCCTACCTCGCCCGAGGCTGGGTGCTCGACCGCTCCGGCAATCCGGTCGCCAGCCAGACCAGCCAACCCGGTGTCTCCTATCAGCCATATCCCTACGCCGCCCAGTCCCCCTGGTGGCGTTGGTAACAGCCCGCGCTTCCGCCCGATCTAGTTTGCTGGTCGCGAAATCCTGATACCTATGAGCAAGCTACCTGCTGGCCTGCGACCTCACAGCGAACCATCGGGTAGCCGTTCCTATCGCGAGCGACCGCAGTCCAGCGGCCCGAACCGGCGGGCTCGAACGTCATGAAGCCGAATTGGTCGGTGACGTAGCGGCTTGCCGGACTGGTCAACTCCCCGGCAATCCGAAGTCCGTCGAAGCTGATCGTGAAACTTGGGTCAAGCAACGTGCCGCCATGGCCGACTACCCATTGCGACGGCCGGCCAGTCGCAGACATCGCGAAGCCGACTGCCTCCCAGAGGTGGATGTGGCCCGACAGGATAAGTTGGACCGAGGCTGGCCAGCGTTCCGGGGCGGCGGCGGCAAGCGTCAGGTTTGACGCTGGCGCGTTCGGCGGCACGTCGAAGAAGCCGAGACCGTAGAGCGGGCGATGGGTCACCAACCAGGCGGAGTCGCCGGCAAGGGCCAACGCCCGTTCAAGTTGGCCGCGAAAGAGCGCCACCTGAGCCGGGTCGGCGCGCTGGTCGTCAGCGATCGCCGAGTCGACCACCACCAAGTTCAGTCCCTCAAACGGCAGCCGATACGGCTCGGTGATGCTTTGGCAGCGTTCCTGGTACGGCCACGGGTCGAGGAACCGAAACCATCCTTCGGGGCCGCGTTCGCACACTTCATGGTCGCCGCGGATCATCACCCAAGGGGCGGCGAGGAAGGCCGGGTAGGCGGCGCCGAACCACTCGGCGGACCAGGTCTCCCAGTTGTCGCCGGATGGACTACCAGCACACCCGGTGAACGTGGTCGGGCAAGGCATCTCGCGGTAGTACCAGTCGCCGACATGGATGATCAGGTCGGGCCGGTAGTCGGCGATACCTCGAGCGACCCGTTCGAGCGGCCATTGCTCCGGGTCATTGCACGCCTGGACGAACGACCCGCGAATCCGGCAACCGGTGTCACCCAACACCGCGATCCGCTGGGGACGGCTGGTCGGCAACGGCAGTTGCCGACCTTCGATCGAGACGGCGAAAACGCTCGGCGGGATTGCCAACTCGCACGCCAGCACCGGGAACGCGGCGGAGGGCACGGCCCGCACCGCCATCGGCACGGCGATACCCGCAAACGACGCCGTCGGACACGTTCCGGCGGTGGTAATCGCCCGGGCGATTGGCTGCCCTTCCGGTCCGAGGACGACGTAGGGGATCAGGTTCGGCTGCCCCGGAGGGACGGTCTGACCTGCGACGGGGCGGGCTGTCCCGGAGAAAAGCAGGAGAGCGACCGATGCAAGGGTGACAGCGCGGCGAACAAATGACGTCACGGAGCCTCCTACGCCGAGGGGTGAGCGCATCCTAGCCCGATGAGCGGAACCGGGCAACCGTTGCAAAGCCCACGGCTCCGGTGCGTTGATCGAGACCAGCCGCGAGCGTGGATCGCTCCAAGAAAAAAGACGCCGGTCGATCGGCAATCAGTACAATACTGATGGATTTTCGGCATTGACAGAGCGCCGACTGGAGGTACGCGATGATCCGGCTTGCCCGGCCTCACGTTTTCGGTTCGCTCGTCGCCCTCGCCTTGACGGTGGCGGCGTGCACACCCGCGTCCCCCGCGCCTTCTTCGACTGGAGGGAGTGCTCCTGCTCCCGGTTCGGCTCAGCAGGACTTCAAGCTGTCTGTCGCCCTCGCGAGCAATATCACGACGCTTGATCCCCATGCGGCAATCGGCACCAACCCCCGCCGCTATGGCCTCTACGAGTGCCTTATCGCTCAGGACGAGACCGGCAAACTCATCCCGGCGCTCGCGACGAGTTGGAGCAATATCAATCCGACGACGTGGGAACTCAAACTCACCCCAAACCGCAAGTTCCATGATGGCAACCCGGTGACCGCTGAAGATGTCAAATACAGTTTCGACCGAGCGACCAACCCGGACCTTAAGCTGGGGATCCTTGCCCGGACCGGTACGATCGACCAGACCACCATCGTCGATCCCGGCACAGTCCGGATCACCACCAAGGGTCCGGACCCGATCTTCCTCAAGCGGGTTGCGATGGTCGTGATCGTCGAGAAAGCGCACGTCGAGCGGGTCGGGACGGCCGGGTTCGGCACGCAAGGTATGGGCACCGGCCCCTACATGATGAAGGAGTTCAACGGAACCGACCGCCTGGTGATGGTCCCGAACCCGTACTACCCGGAGAAGCCGGGCGCAAGCGAGGTCACGGTGCGCGCCGTCCCCGAAGCTTCGGCGCGGCTCGCCGGGCTCCGGACCGGTGAAATCGACGTCGCCGCTGGCGTTGCGATCGACATGGCCGAGTCGGTCACTCGCGAGGGGGTCCAGGTCGTCAACTTCAATCAGGGCCAGAATATCGGGGCGTTCCTCTTCTCGAACCTGCAAGGCGAACCAACCCAGAGCAAACTGGTCCGCCAAGCGATCAACTACGCCATCGACAAAGAGGCGATCGCCAAGAACATCTTCAAGGGGCTCACCAAGCCAACTGGACAGATTGTCCAGTCCAACACCGTCGGCTACAACCCGAATATCAAGCCGTATCCCTTCGACCCGGCCAAGGCCAAGCAACTCCTCGCCCAAGCGGGTTACCCCAATGGGTTCAAGATGCGCATGGACGTGACCCTCGGGACGACGGGCGCCGAGGCGATCTTCTTGGTCATTCAGAGCCAACTTCGCGACATTGGGATTGACGCCAGTATCGAGCAGTCGGCGGACTCGGCCTTCTTGCTCGACCGGTGGTACGGACGCACCGCCCGCGGCCACACGCTGACCGCCGGACTGCTCAACTCGCCGGCAATGGACGCCGACTTCGCCCTTACCTGGTTCAAAGGCACCGAGGCGGAGCCGGCTCGTCGCCACAACGACCCCGAATTCGACAAATACTACATCCCGTCGACTATCGAGATGGACGAGAAGAAGCGCAGCGAACTTCTCCAAAAGGCGATCGAGGTGATGTATGAGAACCCGCCCTACATCTACCTGATCGACGGGGTTACCCTCTGGGGCGCAAGCAGCAAGCTGACCAACGTCCTGCCCCGCGGCGACCTCGAACCACGCTTGGATATCATCCGCAAGAAGTCCTAAGCAGCGCCATCGCACCAGCGCAGCGGCGTCCTGTTCGGACGCCGCTTCTTCGTTTCGGGCGCTGACGCCCAGCCAGTCGGAGGCGTGGCGGCGTCGGTCGGACCGGGAGGCAATTTCTCGCGCTCTCCCGCATTCGAGGGTCCGCTGAACGGAAGGGCGGCCCGCTTCAGCAAGGTCGCGAACGAGAAGGCACGGCCAACGTCGGTTCTGCGGACCGTGAGACCGCCTCTCTCGGAGCTTACGCGGTGGGTACACTCTCGCGATCGTGATAGCCATTGGTCGCGGCCGGCGGCGGGGCGAACTCAAGGACCGGCGCGTCGTAGAGCAGGCGCTCTCGCTCGAGGCGTTCGGCCACCTCGGTGGAAGGTGGCGGCGTGCCAGCAACCGGCGGGAGCGCCGAGAACAGCGGCTGTTCAAGGTCGCTGGAGATCTCGTCGAGATCGACCGGGTTGAAGCGGGCGATGTGGAGCCAATTGGCGATCGGTCGGTAGGAAGCGACCCAGGTCTTGGTCGTCATCCACGGCGTCGCAACCACGTCGATGGTGGCGTACGAAACCTGCGAGAGCAACCGGATCGCCTCGACGACGACGACAAACACGCCCTGAGCGACGTACACACCGACCCGCAGCACGAGCAGGGCGATGGTGTAGAAGGCCGCCAGCGAAACGACCACCGCCCACGAACTCAACGCCGTCGCGAGGGTAAGCAAGACCGCGAACAGCCCGAAGAAGGTGTACTTGACGATAGTCGAGTGAGGCTCCGGCACGACTGGCTCAAGCTGCATTGGCCGCCAGATCACGAACAGCGCGACGAGAACCACCGTCAGGCCGATGCCAATCCAGCAGATGATGCGCACCATCCGCCCGTGGCGCTCGGACAGCAACTCCCAAGGCAACCGGTTCGGCACCAGACCGACCATGTCGAAGAAGACCAGGCCAAAGAGCGTGACGATCGCCATCAAAGTCGCGCCACCGGCCAACTCGGTCGGTAGAGGAAGCGGCACCTCACCCGTACCGACCTGGAACATCGCCGAGAAGGTGAGGATCGCGAGCGCGAAATCCGAAACCGACAGGCAAAGCCACACCAACGCATAGAGCAGCGGCGCGATGATCTCGAACAGCAGCGGCGCCGGTCTCACCCCTGAGCGAAGTTGGCCCCCATAGGTCCGCATCGCATCGGCCGAGACGGCAACCCATTTGTCGAGGTGGCCGGTGAACTGGCGAAGCCCCCGATAGGCGATCGAAAACGGCGAGGCGACGAGGGCGTGCATCTTGGTCATCAGGCGGATCAGGGTGTTGCGGAACATCCCGAAGACGAGCGTTGCCAGCGCGACCGCTGCGACCGTCTCCCAACCCCATGCGAGGATCAGCCAGGCAATGACCCCGCCGAGGAAGGCAACGCCCGGCATCAGCAGCAAGAACGCCGTCAGCAGCCAGAATGCCGGTGAAAGCAGCAGCGCGATCGGGTCAAAGGGCATGGTGGTCTCCTCTGGGGCGCGAGGTCAGTCGAACACGTGTGAGATCGGTTCACCCGGCGTAAACCACTGAACGCGCGCGCCGGCTGCGGCAAATCGTTGGTTCCAGGCCGCCTGTAAATCACGGCAGATCGCCGCCGTCACACAATGCCAGCTAATCATCACCCGGACGCCGGTTAATGGAGGCAGGTCACTTAAGGCGATCGCCTGGCCGTCATACGGCTCCATGTCCGAGGCGATGAACAAGGTCTTTCGCCCACCAGCCGGGGCATTGGCGAACTTTTCGGCTGCACGCGCCATCAGACCGCCAAAATCGCTCGCCGGCTCATGGGCTACTTTGAACGTGCGCAACCGCTCCGCTCCTGAGTTCGCCTGCTCACGGACAGCGACGAGGGCGGCGTCGTAGGTGGCATTGCGCTCGGCGATCTCGGAGCACCAGGCGTTTCGCGCCTCGGCATAGCGATCTCCGGCGCGACGGTCGAGCGGGTTCGACGGCGCTTTCGGTGGCGCGCTGTAGGTAGGTGGCACGGTCGGTGAAATGACGATCGGCTCGAGAATGTTTGCCGGGTCATAAGAGTTGCGGCCAATCAGCGAGATATAGACCACGCCACCGGGTCCGGGCCGCACCAGGTCGGCGATCAGGTTGGCGGCGACGCCTTGCGCTTGTTCACGGGTTTGGACCGGATAGCTGGTCGAACGGTCGAAGGCCAGGTAGACCGTTTCGTGGACCGCCGGGGCAATTTGTCTCTCGTCGGCGCCATTCGGGCAGCTTGGTGACGCTACTGCCTCGGCCGGTTTCTTGACCGGGGTGCAGGCCACGACGAGCAGACCACCCAGGATCCCAAGCAACAGCCAACAGCGAGTCCGACGGATCATTGCGCCTTGCCAGGCGGGACAACCCGAGGGCATGGAGAACGATGGCCGAGCCGGGGGTGGCTCGTGCCGATGATGCGAAGGCGCCGGTCGGCGGCACGTTTGATCATGCTGCGGAAGGTATTATGCCGGATGCGCGCCAACTCCAGCCCACTTTTTGCCGCCCGCACACCCCGAGGAACCGCTTGGACATCATTCGCTCGTTTCGGCGTCAGGAACGGCCGGTTCAAATCCTGCTGGTCAACAATCTGACGATTTTTCTCAGCTTCTTTATGCTCTTTCCATTCCTAGCGACCTACTTCGCCGACACGCTTGGCTTCCCGGCGTGGCTCGTTGGCATCATCTTGGGTGTCCGGGTTTTCTGCCAGCAGGGCTTGACGATCATTGGCGGTACCTTGGCTGACCGGATTGGCTACAAACCGGTCCTGATCGCGGGGCTGATGCTGCGGACCGTCGGGTTCTTCTTGTTTGGACTGACGACAAGCCTGCCGGGCGTACTGGCGGCGGCGGTGCTGACCGGACTGGCCGGGGCATTTTTCAGCCCGGCGCAACGCGCCTACCTTGCCGCCGAAACGCCGGGCCGCCGCGCCGAGGTGTTTGCCCTCGACAACGTCTTCGGACAAACCGGGACGCTCGTTGGGCCGCTCGTCGGGGTGGTCTTGCTTTCCTACAGCTTCCAGCTCGTCTGCCTTGTCGCGTCGGCGATCTTCTTGCTGCTCGCCATCGTCCAGGTCTTCTTTCTGCCGCCGCGCGGCGGAGGCGCCACTGAGATCGGGTCGGTTTTCCAGAATTGGGGCGAGGTGTTCGCCAACCGAACCTTTATCGCTTTTTCGCTCTCGATGCTCGGGTTCTTCACCCTCTTCAACCAGATCTACATCGGCCTGCCGTTGGAAGTGCGTCGGCTGACCGGCGGCGATCAACTGGTTGGAGCGATTTTCGTCGTCTCGTCGCTGATCACCATCTTCGGCCAGATCCGGGTGACCAACTTCGTCCAGGCTCGCTGGGGAGAAGCGCGACCGCTTCCATGGGGTATCTTGCTGATGGGGTTGGCGTTTGCTCCGCCGTTGCTTGGCGCGCTCGTCTTTCCGGTCGGCGACAGCGGGTTTCTGGCAGACCTGGCTGCAGTTGCGCCAATCCTGCTGGCGACGGCGATCCTCACTGGCGGACTCTTGATCGTCCGACCCTTTCAGATGGCACTAATCCCGGCGTTGGCCGGTGACCGGTTGCTCGGCACCTACACCGGGGTTTTCTGGATGTGGTCGGGTATAGGAGCGACGATCGGTAACACGATCTCCGGTCTCGCCTTCGATGCCCAGCGCACCAGCGGCCTCACCCCCCTCCCCTGGATTTTCATGGTCGCGCTCGGCCTCGTGTCGTCGGTGGCGGTTTGGCTGGTGATTCGTAGCCGGGGTTTCGCCGAGAAACTGGACGCAGTCTCAGGCTAAGGCCGAACGCGCGACCCGTTGACCGAGAGCGCCGGATGAAACTGATCGAGATCCCAGTCGCGCCACAACCGGGGCAACATGTCCTCGGGCGACCATTCAGCCTGCTGGCCGTACTTGCCGTGGTACTCGGTCAGCGTCTCCCCAACCTCGTAGAACATGATCTGGGCAATTCGCGCCCCGACTGGAATGCGGATATTCGACTGGCTGTGATTGGTGATCTCCATCGTCCAGCGGGCGATATACCCGACATCACCGAGGCCGGCGCATTTGCAGACCGAGAGCGCCGACCGGCCGATACTCGACCGGCAGCGCATCGACGTCGTGAAGCCGTGGCGTGCGCCGACCACCTCCTGGGTGTGGGCGAGGATCGTGTCACCAGCGCGAACGGTGATGAAACCGTCGGCGGCGTATTTTGGCTCTCCCCAGAACAACCGGGCCGACTGCTCGTCGAAGAAATCGACCACCACGAGGTTTCGGTTCGGTTCGTAGTACCAGTCGCCAAGCCGGACGTCGTAGGAGTTGGTGCCGAGTTGGCGCTCGTCGAACGGCTCGATCACCAGATTGCCCGTCACAAGTTCCGCGAGGATCCGCTTGTCGCTCAGCAGCATCTCGCCTCCACATCAGTCAGGTCGGTTGCATGGTAGCAGCGCCGAACCGAGCAAGCTAGCTCTTGTCCTCGGAACCGTGACAGCCGCCAACTCGTTCGGGTACGGTAGAGGAACGTCATGAAACCTCGTCGACCGCTCTTGCTCGTGCTCCTTGGGTCTGGCGCCCTGCTGGCTTTGTTCTGGGCCATCGCACCGATGCTCGTACCGCTCGACGGTCTGGATATGCCAGGTTCATCGGTGATCGTCGTCGACCGAGAAGGGCGGCCACTTGCCGAGATCGAGACTGCGGCCGGTCGCCACCGCCCAGTTGCACTCGAGGACATCGCGCCAGTGTTGGTAGCCGCAACGATCGCGATCGAGGATCAGCGCTTCTCCCAGCACCCCGGTATCGATCCCCTCGCATTGGTCAGGGCTTCGGTCGGTATGGTGACCGGCCAGCCATCCGGCGCAAGCACCCTTACCCAGCAGCTTGTTCGTACGGCCTGGCTCGACCCGCACGAGCGAGCAGACCGCAGCCTAGCGCGAAAGCTCAAAGAGGCCGCACTGGCGATCTTGCTCGAGCGCCGGCTGAGCAAAGCCGAGATCCTGGCTGCCTATCTGAACAGCGTACCGTATGGATCCCGTGCGACAGGGATTGAAGCAGCAAGCTTCGCCTATTTCGGGAAGCCGGCTGCCCAACTCGATCTGGCCGAAGCAGCGTTGCTCGCCGGCCTGCCGCAGGCTCCCGACCGGCTTGACCCACGGCGTGATTTTGTCGCCGCCAAGGCGCGCCAGGCGCTCGTCCTCGAGCGGATGGTTGCGACCGGGGCTATAACCCGAGAGGAAGCAGCCACCGCGGCCCGCGAGCCGCTCCAATTCTCCCCGGACCTTGCACTGGTACGTGCTCCGCACCTTGTGTTGGGTTCTCGAGAACGAGTTGCTGCCCTGGCCGATGCCGTCGGCGGCAGTCGGGCGGTGACGACGATCGACGCAGGGCTGCAGCAACTTGCCGAAGCGACCATCGCGCGCCACCTCGCGAGGTTGGCACGGGAGCGGGTGACAAACGCCGCACTGGTTGCGCTCGACCCGGCAACCGGCGAAATCCTTGCCCTCGCCGGTTCCGCCAACTACTTTGACCCGGCTATCGACGGCCAGGTCAATGTCGCGACCTCGCCA
The DNA here is from genome assembly GCA_046328265.1 of Dehalococcoidia bacterium. Lineage (GTDB taxonomy): Bacteria > Chloroflexota > Dehalococcoidia > SpSt-223 > SpSt-223 > JANWZD01. Next base: position 66,836 of record JAXLWW010000002.1, on the reverse strand, counting down.
CGCCAGCCGGGTTCGGCAATCAAGCCGCTCACCTACGCTGCTGCCTTCGAGGCTGGATACTCACCGGCGACGGTGCTGTACGACGTTCGCTCGGTGTTCACGACTCGTCGTGGCGAACGATTTGTCCCGGTTAACTACGACCACCAGTATCACGGACCGATGTCGCTGCGGACGGCGCTCGCCTCGTCGATCAACGTGGTGGCGGTCCAACTTCTGGACCGGATCGGGGTCACGGCTCTCCTCGACACCGGACAACGGTTGGGTCTCACGACCTGGCAAGACACCGACCGGTTCGACTTCGCATTGACCCTCGGTGGCGGCGAGGTCACCCTCCTCGAATTGACCGCGGCCTACGGCGCTTTCGCCGACGGCGGCCGATATCGCCAGCCGACCGACCTCCTCCGGATCGAGAGCGCCGAGGGTGAAGCACTTTGGCTGCCCGCCGAGCGGCCGGTGCGCCAAGCGCTCACGCCGGAGACCGCCTTCCTCGTGACACACATCCTGGCCGATCCGCAAGCGCGCGAGCTTGGGTTTGGCATGGCCGGACCCCTCCTGTTGTCGCGTCCGGCGGCGGTAAAGACCGGCACCACCGCGGCGTTCCGCGACAATTGGACGATTGGTTACACCCCGGACCTGGTCGTTGGGGTCTGGGTGGGCAACAGCAATGGCGAGAGTATGCGGGAGGTTACCGGAGTGAGCGGCGCAGCGCCGATCTGGCACGACTTTATGGACGAGGCGCTCGACGGGCGGCCGGTTCGCCAGTTCGTCGTCCCTGAGACGATCCGCTGGGTCGAGGTCTGTGAGATTGACGGTCTGCTCGCAGCACCGCCGTGTCCGCGGCGGACGGTCGAGCCCGTTGTCTCCGGGCGCGAGCCGGTCGAAGTATCCGCCAGTTACCAGACGGTGGCGCTCGACCGAGCAAGCGGGCAACGATGGGAACCGGGTTGTCCTGGAGCGCCGGTCGATCGGATCTTCTGGGTCGTGCCGTTCGAGGCGCTGGACTGGGCGCGCGAGCGAGGCATTCCATCCGCGCCGGAGGTGTCCTGCCTTGGTGGCCGTCGACCTTCGGGCGCGGTGGTGCGGTTGGTCGAGCCGGACGACGGCGCGCAATTCGTCGTGTCAGCGCGTCTTCCGCGTGAGATGCAACGCCTCCGGGTGCGGGCGTCAGCAGCCGGGGGTGACATTTGGCTGTTTGTTGACGGCGTACCCCTCGGCCCCGCCGGGGAGGCCGAGGGATGGTGGACACTGCTTCCAGGGGAGCATAGAGTCCGAGCGTCGTTGGTACGGGACGGCATCGAGCTCGCCTCGGACGAGCGCATGATCTCGGTGACCGGTTCGGCTGGCGAATAGGAGCCGAAGATGCGTCGTGTGCTGGTAGTCGCCGGATTCTTCGCGGTGCTGCTGGCGATCGTCGGGATCGCAATGGGTGTCCAGCGGATCCGCCCCGAGCCCCGGCCGCCCGCGGTGATCGCCTACGAACCGGAACAGCTTCGCGAGGTGCCGCCGAACGCGACGATCTCGGTCGCCTTCAACACCCGGATGGACCGGCCATCGGTCGAAGCCGCCTTTCAGCTTGTGCCGGCAGTCGACGGCAGTTTTGCTTGGCAGGGTGACACCGTCGCGTTTACCCCGAGCAACCCGATGGAACGGAACACTCGGTATGAACTGCGGGTTGGCGCATCAGCACGAAGCATCAGCGCCGAGCCGCTTGCCGAGCCGTTCGACATGGTATTTACCACGGCTGGCAATCTCGTGCCGGTAGCCTTCTACCCTGCTGACCGAACCGAGCAAGTCCCTATCGTGGACGAGATTACCGTCTCGTTCAATCGCCCGGTGGTGGCGCTCGGTTCGGGCGCCGTCACCGTCGATCCCCTGATCATCTCGCCGACCGTGTCGGGTGTTGGTCGCTGGGTCAGCCCGAGCGTTTATCGATTTTCTCCTCAGGGTGGATTGCGTGCCGCGACTGAGTACGTAGTCTCCCTCAGGCGTGACGTTCAGGATGTCACCGGCGGTCGCCTTGCCGGCGATGTGCGCTATCAGTTCACGACCATTCTCCCGGCGCTCAGCGCTTTTACGCCGACCGCCAATAGTCGCTTCGTTCCTCCCGGCCAGGAGATTCTGCTCATCTTCAACCAGCCAATGAACCGTGAAAGCGTCCAACAATTGTTCACGCTGACCGGCCCAACTGGCGCAGCCACCGGAGCGATTCGTTGGGAGAGTGAGACCCGCGCGCTCTTCATCCCGTCCCAGCCGCTTCAGCCTGACGTGACCTACACCGCCCAGATAGCCGCGGGACTACGCGGACTGCAAGGATCACTCCCTTCCGTGGAGCCGATCCGTTGGAGTTTCCAGACCATCGGGCCGCCGCGACTGGTTGCCTCCGAGCCAGCAAACGGGTCGACTCCGCCGTCGACTGCGCGACTGAGTTTGACCTTCAATCAGCCGATGGACACCGCCTCAGTCGGGGGGAATCTGACGATCCTGCCCGCGCCAACTCAGGTTTTTTCAAGCTGGACCGACTCGAACACCCGGCTCAATTTCTTCTTCTCGCTGCGTCCGTCTACTGCCTATGAGATCGCCGTCGGCGCGGATGCGCGTGACCGGACCGGTCGCCCGCTCGGTGCTCCTCAGCGCGTTTCGTTCACCACCGGCCCGACCCCACCAAAACTTGAACTGGTTCGCGAACAGAATACGACCACCGTTCTGGCCGGCATGCCGCTGCTTGGCGCATTCGAGGCGGTCAATGTGCCTGCAGCAACGATGCGGCTTTTTCGGATCGATCGCACTGCGTTCATCGAAAGCGACGCAAGTTTTCAGCGCGATCCAGCAGCGCCGCTTGCGGGCGACCTCGTCGGGGAGTGGTCTCTCGACACCGTCGCGGGGCTCAATGCCAGTCGTCTCGTCAGCCAGACCCTCAGCATTGGCGGAGCGCCGGTCGGACCTGGGTTCTACGAGTTGACGCTTGAGGGCGCCGGTGTGCGCGACCGCCAACTGCTCGTGGTGTCGCGCCGGGCGCTCACCCTCAAGACCGGCCCAGGAACCGCGTTTGTCTGGGCGGCCGACCCAACGACGGGTCAGCCGGTCGCCAATGCCACCGTCGGTGCGTTCTTTTCCGCGAACACACCGGTCACCACCACCCAGGCGCTTCGGACCGGTTCAGATGGCGCCCTTTTGTTCCGGCTGCCCGACCAGCAAGGGAACCCCTGGCCACGGTTGTGGGTCTTCTTGGACGAGCCAGAAGGGCCGTCGGTGGTATCGAGCAACTGGTCAGACGGGATCGAACCCTGGCAATTCGGGCTGGATCAATCGTTCCTCGCCACGCGCTATAGCGGCGCCCTCTATACCGACCGGCCGATCTATCGGGCGGGCCAGTTGGTCTTCTTCAAGGGTATTGTCCGGCGGGATGACGACGGCGCCTATAGCCTACCGAAAGACCTGCCAGATATCCGGCTCGTTGGGCGTGACCAGAGCGGCCGGGTCGTTCTGTCGCGGACTGTGACGCTCGATGCGTTCGGCTCGTTCGCTAGTCAGATCCAACTTGCGGAGACCGCCGCAACCGGCTACTGGTCGATTTCGGCCACCGACCCGACCGGACGTCAACTGCAACTCGCCACCGGCTTTCAAGTCGCTGAATACAGACGCCCGGAATTTGATGTCCAGGTTGACGCCGGGCGGCGTGATTGGGTGGCGAACGAAACGGTAACCGCAACAGTCAGCGCGAACTACTTCTTTGGCGCCCCAGTGACGAACGCCGACGTGATCTGGCGGGTGCGAACCGACCCGTTCACCTTTGAGGGACCAACCGGGCCCGACTGGAACGGCTTTACGTATGGCGTCATCGATCTGCGGCCGCCACCGGTCGGGTCGGGACCGCTTCCCACGGCATCGGGAACCGGTCGGCTCGATTCGGCGGGGCGCTATGTGCTGAGCTTTCCGGCGGAATTGAGCCAGTTTCAGGGCAGCCGGCTGTTTACCATCGAAGGAAGCATCACCGACGAGAGTGACCAAGAGATCAGCGGCCGAACCGAGACGATCGTCCACAAAGGAGCGTTTTATATCGGCCTGCGGAATATCACCCGCTTGGTGCGCACCGGCGAGCCGACAACCTGGGATGTGGCGGTGGTCGGACTGGACAAGCGGCCGCGTGCTGGAGTCCCGATTGCGCTGGATCTGGCGACCCGACGGTACTACTCGGTTCAGGAGCGCACCCCGGAAGGTGACCTCGTCTGGGTGACGAAGTTCGACGACACGCCAGTCTCCGGCGGCACGCAGAATGTCACCACCGATGCGTCCGGCCGGGCGCGCGCCACCTTCACGCCAGCACGAGCCGGCCTGTATCGGCTTCAGGCAACCGGCCGCGACGAGCGTGGTAACGAAGTTCGGACCGTCGATTTCCTCTGGGTATCCGGCGCGGAGTTCGTCAATTGGGGTCTCGAGAGCAACGACCGGATGGATCTGGTCCTCGACAAGGCTGAGTATGCCGTCGGCGAAACCGCGAAACTGCTCGTACCGTCTCCGTTCAGCACCTCGACGGCGCTGGTGACCTTCGAGCGGGCCGGGGTGCGTTCGCACCGAGTGCTGGCGCTCACCAGCAACAGCAGCGTGCTAGACCTGCAAGTCGAGCCGGACTTCTTGCCGAACGTCTTTGTCTCGGTGCTTGCCTTTGCGCCGGCCGGGGCCGAAGGGCCGGCTACCTTCAAACTCGGCTATGCCAACCTAAAAGTCAATACGACGTCGAAGCGGCTCACCGTCGAGACAATCCCGAACCAAACCCGATTTCGGCCGGGCGACACCGTCCGTTACCGGCTGAAGGTGACCGATTCCACCGGCCAGCCGGTTTCGGCCCAGGTATCAGTCGCGCTGGTCGATCTGGCGGTGCTGTCGTTGGTGGACGCCGAGTCGCCGACTTCGCTCTTCGATGACTTCTATCGCAACCGTGGCCTCGGAGTGCGGACCGCCGCAACCCTTGCTGCCTCCCAGGCTCGCCTGGACCTTGCCCAACGCGCGGCTGGGAAAGGTGGCGGTGGTGAAAGCGAGGACGTCCGCTCGCGGTTTGCCGACACGGCCTACTGGAACCCGTCGATTGTGACTGGTCCTGGCGGTGAGGCGACCCTTGAGGTGAGACTGCCCGATAACCTGACGACCTGGCGGCTCACCGCCAAGGCCCAGACCGAAGATTCACGCTTTGGTCAGGGGACGAACGACATCATCAGCACCAAGGATGTGCTGGTGCGACCGGTCATCCCGCGCTTCCTGACCGCTGGCGACGAGGCTCAGGTCGAGGCGATCGTCCAGAACTTGACCGACCGGGCGGTGGACGTTACGGCGACGTTGGAGGTTCGCAATCTCGCCGCAACGAGTGGAACGCTTGCTCCTCAGCGGATGAATGTTCCGGCACGCGGAACGGCGCTGGCTCGCTGGAACGTCAAGGCGGCGGGGCCGGGTGAGGCCCGCCTGCTTTTTCGCGCGGATACCGGGAGCCAGAGCCCACCCGGTGATGCCGTCGAACTTGCCCTGCCGGTGAATCCGCTTGCCTCGCCCGAAGTTTCCGCCTCGGCTGGCCAGGTGACGTCGGAAACCACGGAAGAGATCCAACTCGACACTCCAATTAACCGTGATCTCGGGGAATTGACCATCGATCTCGCTCCTTCGCTCACCTCCGGGCTACAGAGCGGGGTCGGTGAACTTCGTGCGTTTCCCTGGGAACCGAACGAGGTCACCGTATCGCGGTTGCTGGCGTCTCTCGACTATGCTCGGGTCCTGAGCGCAGCCGGGACACTCTCGCCGACCGGAGCGAGCCGCCTGCAGGACGAAACCGTGGCGGCGCTCCAGAAGTTGTATCGCACGCAGCAACAGGATGGTGGTTGGGGCTGGTTCAACTCCGACCCGAGTCAGCCCTTCCTCAGTGCCTATGCCACCAGCGGTCTGCTCGCCGCCCGGCGCGGCGGGCACACCGTCGACCAGAACAGTTTGAACCGAGCGCTCGGGTACCTCAATCAGTTCCTTGCCCGTCCGGTTGACTTCAACCGGTCTGAGGATGTCAACACTCGCGCCTATGTCCTGTTCGTGACGGCTGATGCCGGCCGGCCAAACACTGGCCAGACCGGCTCGCTCTTCGAGCGCCGGACCGCCCTCGGTGATTACGGACGAGGCTACCTGCTCCTGGCGTTGTATCGTGGCAACGGCGACCGAACCGACAGCCGCTCTCAGACGTTGCTGACCGAACTTGCCAACAGCGCTGCCTGGAGCGCGACCGGCATCCATTGGAGCGAACCGGCGGCCGGACGGCAAAACTTCGGTGGTGTGAGCCGATCGACAGCAGTGGTGCTTTCAGCCTTGCTCGCGGTCGATCCGCAGAGCCCGATGATCGATCCGGCGGTGCGCTGGCTAATGGTCGAGCGGCGAAGCGGCTGGTGGGGAACCACCTTCGACACCGCGGCGGCGCTCGGCGCACTTGCCAGCTATTCGGTTCACCAGGGCGATTGGCAAGCCGATTTCCGATATATCGTCGGGCTGAACGGCCGCCAAATCGGCCAGGGCAACGTCTCTCAGGATGCGCCGCTCGCGCGCTCGTTGGTCGTCCAGGTGCGCGACTTGCTCCTCGATGCGCCGAACCGCCTGGTGCTCCAACGCGATGCCAACGGGTTGCCCGGCTCAACCGGACGTCTGTACTACACCGCCACGCTGCGCACCTTTCGCCCGGGGGACCAGATCGCCCCGCGCACCGAGGGCATCGCGGTCGCTCGCGAATACCTCCCAGCCGAGGTCAGCGCAACGACCACGATCCGGAGCGGAAAGGTCGGCGACCTGATCAGGGTTCGGCTCACGATCGTGGCGCAGAGCGATCTGGACTATCTCGTCGTCGAGGACCCGCTCTTTGCTGGCGCCGAGGCGGTCAACCCGACGTTGGCGACGACCAGTATCTTCGACCGGACCTCTCCACGACAAGACTGGCGTTTCTCCAACATCGACATTCGTGACGACAAAGTCGCGCTCTTTGCGCGATCGCTCCCTCGAGGGACTTACGAGTTCACCTATCTGGTTCGCCTCAGTTCGGCGGGGCGGTTTGCTGCGCAACCGGCCCGGGCGAGCCTGATGTATTTCCCCGAGATTTGGGGCCGAAGCGGAGGGAGTTCGTTCGAGGTTCGGGAATAGCCAGCGGACCGGATCAGCCGCGCGAACGGTCGAAATAGAGCCGTTCGGCGGCGATGAGCCCGCCTTGAATTTCGAGGATAGTGACCCACTTTGAGCGGCGTTCTTCACTTTGAAAGACGCCTTCGACGACGACGTGCGAGCCGTCGTCCGCGATTACAACGAGGCCTGGCTCCAGCCGCGCTGTACCTGCGTTCCGCTGGTCCTGGGCGACGTGCGCTTGGCGGCCGACCAACGGCTCGTTGCGGCCCGGGGTCAAATAGCTGACATCTTCGGTGAAACAGGCAGCGTAGGCGGCCCAGTCACGCCGGTTGAATGCGTCCATCCAGCCAGCCACGAAGGCCCGTAGGTCGGCCATTAGTTTGCCACGACGACCGGTATCGTGGTGGTTTGTCTGCCGCCGCTTCGGTCGAAGACGTGCAGGTAAATGATGTAGTTGCCGTTGCGAAACTGAGTGGTCGAGAAGGTGGCGAGAAAGCCATCGCCCGGTGTGACCGACTCGCCAATCGCGGTGAACTGACCGCCATTGAGACCAGGGCTGACCTCGACCTTGTAGGCGGCGAAGTTCGGCACGTTTGCTATCCCGGAGACCGCGACGTTCCCTCGCACGGTCGAGCCAGCGCCCGGCCCATAAATCGCCACCCCCTGTGGACCGCGGGCGACCGGTCCGGGCGTTCCGCTGGTCGGCGCATCCGGTGACGCGGGGTTCGGCGTTGGCGTTGGAGTGAAGGCGGCGATAGCACAGGGCGCCCACTTGGTTGGCGGTCGCGGCATTTCGCGCTCCTCGGCGGTCAGGGTTCCCGCGTTGGGAAGCGGCGTGTAGAACTCCTTTTCTTCGACATCTTCAGGCTTGCAGCCCTCGTTGGCGCGCAGATTGTTGTCGCTCTTGAGCACGAGCAGCTTTTCCGCACGGAAGCGCGGTGCGGGCGGCTCGAACCCTTCGATATAGAGATCTTTCTGACGGGCGCATCCGGCGGGCATCCCCTCCTTGACGCAGGTCTTGGGATCGACTACCCGTGCTGGCTTGTCGAACCAGAGCTTCCCGACCAGTGTCTTTTCACCAACCGCCGGCTGATACCAGACGCGGTCAAATTCGTCGCGTGGAAAATAGCCGAAGGCCTCCTCCATAAAATCGTGCCACAGGGGCGCGGGTGTCCGCGAGCCATTGAGGCCAGCCATCGGCTTGTTGTTGGAGTTACCGACCCAAACTCCGGCAGCGAGATAGGGCGTGAAGCCCATCGTCCAACCGTCTCGGTGGTCGTCGGTGGTGCCGGTCTTGACACCTGCCGGTCGTGACAAGCGCAACGGCGCGCCCGTACCGAAGGTGGTTCGGCGGGCCTGGGGATCGTTCAGGACGTCGGCCATCATGTAGGCGATTTCTTCGGTCAGAACTCGCTCGGGCGCTCGGTTTGGGTCGGTGGCCGCGTCGTACACGACATTGCCGTTCTCGTCGAGGATCTTGATAAACGGCGTCAACGGCACCTTTTCGCCGAGCGTACCAAAGACCGAATAGACCTGGATATGGTCGATCAGACGGACGTCGCCGCCGCCGAGCGTAATTGCCAGGCCATAGCGGCTGACATCGCGGAAACTGGTGATGCCCATCTTGCGAGCGAGTTCGATCATCTCGCGGACGCCGACGAATTGGAGCGCCTTGACCGCTGGGATATTCCAGGAGTTCCCGAGCGCATCGCGCACGCTCATCGACCCGTGAAAACGGTTGTCGTAGTTCATCGGCGTCCAGTACTTGTCGCCGTCCTTGATCGAAAGCGGCGAGTCGATGACGGTCGTGCCGGGGGTCCACCCTTTCATGAAGGCCGCCGAGTAGGTAACCGGCTTAATTGAACTCCCAGGCTGGCGCTCCATCAAGGCAACATTGACCTGCCCATCGATGCTCTGATCGTAATAGTCGTAGCTTCCAACCATCGCCAAGATCTGACCCGTTCGTGGATCGGTTGCCACCAACGATGCGTTGGTCGCTTGGTACCGCTTTGCCTGGTCGATGTGCTGTTTGACGACACGTTCACCGACCTCTTGAAGTCGCAGGTCGAGCGACGTATAGACCTGATATCCGCCGCGATACAGTCTCGGCCCGCCGAAACGTTCTTCGAGCAAGTCGCGGACGTACATCACAAAATGCGGCGCTTTGATGTCGTATTTCGGTTGCTTGTAGGTGAGCGGCTGCACCCAGGCGACATCGGCTTCTGCCTGACTGATGAAGCCATGGGCGACCATCAGCCGCAAGACGTCGCCCTGCCGGCCCTTTGCTCCGGCGGGATTGACGATCGGGTTGTAGAGACTGGGCGCTTGCGGCAGTCCGGCCAAGAGTGCGGACTCGGCGAGCGTCAAGTCTTTCGGCTTCTTGTCGAAATAGCCCTCGGCGGCGGCGGAGATCCCGTAGCTCAGGTTTCCGTAGTAGATCTCGTTGAAGTACATCTCGAGGATGCGGTCCTTGTCGTACTTCTGGGTGATCTGAACCGCCAGGGCGATCTCCTTCAGCTTTCGGGCGTAACTGCGCTCGGCGGCTTCGTCGGGCGAGAGAAGCACCGCCCGGGCGAGTTGCTGGGTGATCGTGCTCCCACCGGATGATTTCTCACCGGTGTACTCCTGCCAGGCGGCTCGGGCGATGCCACGCACGTCGAAACCGATGTTGTAGTAGGCGTTATAGAACGTCGGATCCTCGGTAGCCAGGGTCGCGTTGATGACGGAACTGGAGAGGTCGTTCAGACCGATCACGGTGCGCCGTCCACCGTCTTTCTCGATCAACTCGTAGAGCAGTTCGCCGTGGCGGTCATAGATCTTGGTCGATTGGAAAAAGTCCCGCCGGGTTAGGTTGCCCGGGTCAGGCAACGTTCCGAGGTATCGGTTGAGCGCGATCGTCGAAGCGGCGGCTCCGGCCGCCGATACCACCAACGAGGCGACAAGCGCCAGTACGCTCGCCAACAACCCGACACGAACGAGGCTCGCCACCACCGGGGTCGCGCGCCGCGAGCGCATCCGGTCGCGGGCCATGCGTCGGGTATGTCGCGATGGAACGGCCTTGCCACCAGCGTGTCCGTTCGATGGCCCTTGACCGGCCATAGATCCTCCAGGGCAACGCGGAGTGCGCTCCGCGCGGGTGCTTCATCGAGTATAACGACGCAGAGAGCCGATTGGCTTCAGTCTGGGCGCAATTTCGTCGGCGACACACCTGCCGGGCAAGGTGGAGAAAGTTGCTAGCGGGTGTCGATACCTATCTGATTATGACACGCGACTACACCGAGGCCGTGCGCTTTCACCGCGACGTGCTGCGCCTACCGATCGCATTCGAGCTTCCAGGCGCGACGGTCTTCGACGCCGGCGCACTGACGATTTCGGTCACACGCGCCGCCGAGGATGCCCCGCCGATGCTCAGCTTCTTCGTCGATGACTTCGGTGAAGCGATCGCCCGGCTCGCGGCGTTCGGTGTCGTACTCGAATCGGCGCCGGATGCGATTGGCGAAGGCGCGTTCATCGCGACGGTGAAGGCGCCCGGCGGCGTCCGCTACGGATTATTTCGGCTGCCGGACGACCCGGCCTAGGAGGAACAATGTCCAGCTATCCGAAGATTGGCGTCACACTCCCGTCAATGGTCGGCGAACGCGAAGCTACCTGGGCCGAAATCAAATCGGTCACCCTCGCCGCCGAAACAGCAGGGATCGACTCGGTGTGGTACATGGACCACTTCTTTGTCAATCGCCCCCAAGGCCGGCTCGGTGTCTTTGAATGCTGGACCCTCATGACGGCGGTCGCCGCCATCACCGAACGGGTTCGAGTTGGCAGCCTCGTCTTGTGTCAATCGTTTCGCCACCCCGCGCTGCTTGCCAAGGCCGCTGCGACCTTTCAGGAACTCTCGGGCGGTCGGCTTGTCCTCGGGCTGGGCGCGGGCTGGCTGGAACAAGAGTATCGCGAATTCGGCTTTCCCTTCGATCGCCGCGTGGCCCGGCTCGAAGAGTACGTCGAGATAGTCATTGCCCTGCTTGCCGGTGAGACCGTCACCCACCGTGGCCGGTTCTTTACGCTCGAAGACGCGCGACTTCTTCCTACGCCAGCTCCCACGCCGGTCTGGATCGCCACCCTGCGTCCGAGGATGAACGCGCTCCTCGGGCGGATCGGCCACGGCTGGAACGGCGCTTGGTATGGTGACAACGTTGAGCCGTTTCGCGTTCGATTGGCCTCGCTTCGCACCGAGATCGAGGCAGCCGGACGTGATCCCTCGACGCTTGAAATGTCGGCGGGGTTGCTCGCCGTTCCAGTTGAATCCGAGCGTGACGCGCCGCGCGCCCTCGAGTTCGTGCGCCGCGCCGCGGCCCCGTTTGCTGCGCTCGCCGATGAAGAACTTCGCGCCCGAGTGTTTGTTGGCACCCCCGAACGGCTAGCGGAACTTGCCGCCGCGTTTGGCGACGCTGGCGCCGATTCGGTGATAGTCTCGCTCGGACCAAACCCGTTTGGGGTGGCCGACGCCGAGATGGTCGAGCCGGCACTACGGGCGCTGGCGGCGGGAGCACGCTAACCAGGTGATATACTCCGGCAGGATCTTCTCGCTCGCCGGCACCCGCCTGCGGACGCTTCAACGAGAGGCACAATGCTGGTTATCGGCCTGACCGGTGGAATTGCCAGTGGCAAGTCCACGGTGGCCTCGATGATGGTTCGACGAGGCGCGGTGCTCATCGACGCCGACAAACTGGGTCACCGAGTTCTCGAGCCAGGAAGTGAAGGCTGGGCGACCATCGTCGCCACCTTCGGTGAACAGATCCTTGCCGACGACGGCGCCATCGACCGCAAGCGCCTTGGCGCGATCGTCTTTGGCGACCCCGAGCAGCTTAAGCGGCTGAATGCGATTTCTCATCCCCGCATTCGCGCGATGGCAATTGGCGCGATCGAGGATCTCCGCGCCGCCGGCCAGACGGAGATCGCGGTGGTCGACGCCGCGTTGTTATTCGAGGGCCATTGGGACGATTTCTGCGACGAGGCGTGGGTCGTCTACGTTCCGGAGGCGGTCGCAATCGAGCGGCTGACCAGCCGGAACGGGCTGACCGCCGAGCAGGCGCTCGACCGGATTCGTTCGCAGATGCCGATCGAAGAAAAGCGTGCCAAGGGCGATATCGTGATTGACAACAGCGGGTCGCTCGACGACCTCGAAGTGGTTCTCGACCGTGAATGGACCGCCGCCCTCCTGCGAGCGCGCGGCCAGACCAGCCTGCCACGCCGAGCCGGGGCGCTCCCATGACATTGCGCCGTGCTCGCGAAGTCGCTGTCGAAGAGCACCTCATCCGCGAAGAGCCGTTCTACTTGCCGCAGGGCGATGAGGTGGAGATTTTCAGCGCGGCCTACGAGCAGCGTTTGCCGGTGCTGCTCAAAGGGCCGACCGGCTGCGGCAAGACCCGCTTCATCGAGTACATGGCCTACAAACTCCAGATCCATCGGGTAGACCACAACGGAGAATCCGGCGTTCCGCTGATCACCGTCGCCTGCCATGAAGATCTGACCGCCTCTGATCTCGTCGGACGTTATCTGCTCGAAGGCGAGGAAACCCGCTGGATCGACGGTCCGCTCACCAAGGCAGTCAAGACCGGATCGCTGTGCTACCTCGACGAGATTGTCGAGGCGCGCAAAGATACAACCGTTCTGATTCATCCGCTCACCGACCATCGCCGGATCCTCCCCGTCGAAAAGCGCGGCCAGGTCATCGAGGCGGCCGACGGCTTCCTGCTGGTCATTTCCTACAACCCGGGCTATCAGAGCGCCCTGAAGGACCTCAAACAAAGCACTCGTCAACGCTTCGTCGCGATCGAGTTTGACTATCCCTCTCGTGACCTCGAAGCGCCGATCATCCAGCATGAGGCGGGCGTGCCGCATCACATCGCGCTCGAGCTTGCCAAGCTTGGCGAAAAAGTGCGCAACCTGCGCGAGCACGGGCTCGACGAAGGTGTCAGCACCCGCCTTCTGATCTATGCCGGTCGGCTGATGGCAAAGGGCATCCCGGCTCGGCGCGCCTGTCAGGTTGGCATCATCTGGGCGATCACCGACGACGAGCATGTCCAGCGCAGCCTCGAGGAAGTCGTCTCGAGTATTTTCGAGTAGTGAACACCGACCGCGCCCTCGAGCAATCTCGGGCTGAACTGGCGCCGTTCTCGCGAAGTTTGGTTCGCGAACTCGACGAGGCAGCGCCACGCCTCCGTGCCATGGTCTCCGAAACCACGTTTGGCCACTGGTGCGACGAGGCGCTCCAGATTGCCCGCACGTCGTTCAGGTCCTGGGAAACGGCGGCCGAATTCTTGCGAGTTTCTCCTTCGATCGCCGAGCGGTTGGATGAATCCGGACTGCTCGACTGGGCTCGGCTCGCTCGAGAAATGACCGGGGCATCGTCAATCGTTGCTGCGGCCTATATCCAGGTCAGCCCCCGGGTCGCGGGAAGGCTTGATGCCGGCGCGTTTGCTCGCTGGACGGCGCTCGGCGCACGGCTCCACGGCGACAGTTGGAAGTCGATTTCGCTGGCGACCCGGTTCTTCGAAGAGAGCCCGGCCCTCCTGGATGTCGTCGGGATTGATGCGCTCGAGTCGTTGGTCGACTTCCTGGCTGCACTCGCGGTCCGTTCCTACGACGCCGCGTCTGATTGCCTCGAGAACGGCGGGCGCATTCTGGCTCGGATCCCTCCCGAGGAACGCGAGAGCATGCTTGGCCTGGCGCGTCGCCTTGCGCCGGGGAGTTGGAAATCCGCCCAGAGCGTCTTCAAAGAAGGTCCAGCGCTCTTTCGGGGCATCGCCGACGACCAACGGCGGTGGGTAATACGCCTCACCACGAAACTGGCCGAGGCTGCGCCCGACGAGGCGCTCGAGTTCCTCAAGGAGATGGTCGCTTCGCTTGCATCGGCGCCTGCCGAGCAGCGCACCGAGTTGGCCACCAAAGCCGAAGCGCTTTTCGAACGGAGTTGGCGTGCCGCAACGGCTTTTGTTCGGTCTGCACCGGCCATTCGGGTGCGGGCGGGCGACCACGGGTTGGACGCCTGGTTTGCCCACGGGACCGACCTCCTCGCCGAGAACGAAGAAGCTGGCAGCGCTTTTTTCCGGATGCAATCGAGCCGCGCCAAACAGGTTCTTGAGTTTGTTTCACCAGGAATTGGGTTCGACTCGGTTCGGACGTTGCTCCAGATGTACTGCGAGGCGCTCTGCGGCCGTCGGCTTCGGGTCGGCTCAACCGCTGACCTGAAGGACCGGGGCGTCGGCTGGACCAATGTTGAGCGACCGGCCACCGATGGCGCGTCGGTTCACCTGCCTGCCTACATCGAAGAGTACGGCGAAAAGCAGCAGAACTTTGTCGCCTTCAAGGTCCTGGCCACTCATCAAACGGCCCACCTCGAGTTCGGAACGTTCGCCTTCGTCTTCGACCGACCATCGGCGGTGTTTGCCGAAAACCTGCGCGAGACCTTGCCGGTTGTCGGCGACAGCGAAGGGTTCGAGCGCTTTTTCGACGCTTTCGAGAACCGAGCGCTGGCCAAAGACCTCTTCTCGGTGGCCGAGGATTTCCGTATCGACCAGCGGATCCGCCAGGAATATCCCGGAATTCGTCGGGCTTTGACCGCCGTCCAAGGTCACTCGCTCGCGAATCGCCCGGCTGGCCCGCGGCCGCTTCAGGAGCAATTGGTGGAACTCCTGATCCGGTTGTCATTGTCGATGGAACCGACCGATGAACTGGAAATGGCTCTCCGGCAGCGCCTCGCGCCACTCGCTCACCCGGCCGCGCGGGTCGAGGATGCCTGCGAAGCGACGATCCGGCTCTACCGGCTGATCACCCAGATACCCAATAGCCCAATGACTGGCGATTCGATCGAGCAGATCCAAGTCGATGGCGACGACTTTTCGTTCGAAGTTGGCGAAGGTGGAACCCCTGACCTCGGCGCTGGCCAGCCGTATCAGTCACCCGAACCGGTTCAATACCGAGATGAACTCAAGCCCGAACTCGTCGAGGCGATGGCGCGGGCACGCGAGTCCGCCGAACAGGCTGGCGAGACCGCCGGGATCACGCCGGAGCAACTTGGCGAACTGCTCGAAAAGAGCGGCGAACTTGACCTCGGCGGGCTCAGCCAGGGCGAGGTCGAAAATAGCCTCGGGATGTTTGTGACAAACATCATGCGTGAGGCCGGTCAAATGGCTCCCCAGCAGGGCCAGACCCAGACCTCAGCCGACCCCGGCACCCAAGCCACGGCGGCGCGGCACGCGCTGGGAGCAAGCGATCCGCAGATCTTCGTCTACGACGAGTGGGACTTCCGAGCGAACGACTACCGCCCCCAATGGTGCCGGTTGAAGGAACAGGTGCTCCAGGAAGGCTCCCAGGAGTTCTTCGAGCGCACGCTGCTCACCCACCACGGACTGGTCAGCGAGATCCGCCGCCAGTTTGAACTCCTCCGACCAGAGGCGTTCAAGCGGATCAAGAACCTCCAGCACGGCGAGGAATTCGACCTCGACGCGACCATCGAGGCCATCGTCCAACGACGTGCTCGCCAGACACCTTCCGACAAGATCTATTGGCGCAAGAACAAGAGCGATCGTGATGTCGCCGTCGCTTTCTTGCTCGACATGAGCGCATCGACCGACGAGGAGATTGAGGAGCGGCCTCGCGCTGTGAGTTATGTCGATCCTCCGCCGGCCATTCGTTGGGACCGCCCGAATGCCTGGCGCTTTCAATGGGACGAGCCACTCGAGGAACCGCGAAAGCGGATCATCGATGTCGAGAAGGAAAGCCTGGTCCTCCTGATCAAGGCGCTCGAAACGATCGGCGACACTTACGGGATCTTTGGCTTCTCAGGCTATGGGCGCGACAACGTCGAGTTCTTCACGATCAAGGACCTCGACGAGCGGCTGTCTGACAAGGTCAAGCGTCGCGTCGACAAGATTAGCCCGGTTCAAGGCACCCGAATGGGGCCGGCGCTGCGCCACTGCGTCACCAAGTTGCGCCAAGTCGACGCCAAGCTGAAGCTGCTGATCCTGGTGTCGGACGGCCGACCCCAGGACCACGAATATGGGCGCGACCGTACGGAAAAGGACTACGCGATCCACGATACGCGGATGGCCTTGCTGGAAGCAAAGAGAAACGCAATCGTTCCGTTCTGCTTAACTGTCGACCGCTTCGGCCATGACTACCTCAAGGCGATGTGCGGTGATATCGGATATGAAGTCGTCTACGAGATCGGGATGTTGCCCAAGCGACTGCCGACGCTCTACCGTCGCCTGACCACCTGAGTGATGTCGTCGTAGGATCACCCGCTATGTCAAGCCAATCGTCTGAGTTTCGCCGCCTACCGAGCGTCGAGTCGCTCTTGAGTGATCTGAGCGAGTTGCGCGCCGACGCCGGTGATCAGGCCGCCGCCATCGCGCGCGAGGTGCTGATCGAAAAGCGAGCGGAGATAGCGGCGGGCGCGTCGGCGCCCTCTCGCGACGCCCTGCTTGTCGAAATCGCGGCACGCGCCAGACGCTTTACCGTCGGGTCACTTCGGCCGGTGATCAACGCAACCGGTGTGATTATCCATACGAACCTCGGGCGGGCGCCGCTCGCCGCGGATGCCGCCGAGGCGGCTCGATTGATCTCGTCGGGCTACAGCACTCTCGAGTACGACCTCGATGCCGGAGCGCGCGGCTTGCGTGACCGCCACGTCGAGGACATGCTCTGCCAGATAACTGGTGCAGAGGCAGCGCTTGCCGTCAACAACAATGCCGCGGCCCTGCTGTTGGCCCTGTCGGCGCTCGCCGCCGGACGCGAAGGGCTGATCTCACGCGGCCAGGCTGTCGAGATCGGCGGCGGCTTCCGAATTCCCGACGTGATGCGCCAGAGCGGCGTCCGGTTGATCGAGGTGGGAACTACCAACCGTACCTACCTCCGCGACTACGAGGACGCCTGTACCGATCAGACCGCCGTCCTTCTGCGGGTCCACAGCAGCAACTTCGCGATCGCTGGGTTTACCCACGCAGTCGACATCGCCGACCTCGCTGCCCTTGGCGAACGAGCCGGGGTCTGCGTGGTGGACGATCTCGGGAGCGGCTGCCTCCTTGACACGCGGCGGTTCGGACTGGCAGCCGAGCCGACCGTCCAGGCCAGCGTCGCGGCGGGCGTGGGGGTGGTCTGTTTCTCCGGCGACAAATTGCTGGGCGGTCCGCAAGCCGGACTGATCGTTGGACAGCGTCGCTATCTCGATCGCCTGCGCCGTCATCCGCTGGCGCGCGCGGTCCGGATCGACAAGTCCACCCTCGCCGCGCTGTTGGCGACCTTGCGGCACTATCTTCGCGGTGACGCCGAGACGAAACTGCCGGTCTGGCAGATGATCTCGCTCCCGCTCTCGACGATCGAGCGGCGCGCGGTGGAATGGGCCACGGCGCTTGGCGGGGAGACGGCAGTGGGGCGGTCTGCGGTTGGCGGCGGCAGCCTGCCTGGCCAGACACTCGCCACTCGGCTGGTGCTCCTTCCGGATGCCGAGTCCGCGAGCAGCCTGGCAGAGCGTTTGCGACGAGGAGACCCGGCCGTTGTGTCCCGGGTCGAGGACGGCCGAGTGGCTCTCGACCCGAGGACGGTGCTCCCCGGCGAGGACGTCTCGTTGATTGCAGCAGTTCGGATGGCGCTCGGCGCCGTTCAGTCGTAAAGTCCGGCTGAAACCGCCTTGCGGCTGTCGGGTGGTTCCACCAATCCCTCGGATTCGAGCGTATCCATGACCCGTGCTGCCCGGTTGTAGCCGATCCGTAGCTTCCGCTGAAGGAACGACACCGAGACCCGGCCATGCTCTTCGAGCAGTTGGCGCGCCTCGTCGAGCATCGGATCGGCCTCCTGTTCGTCGAGAAGGTCATCGGGCAGATTGACCAGTTCATCGACGTATTGGGGCGGGCGCGCGGCCTTCCACCAGGTCACCAGTCGGTCGACCTCGGCGTCGGAGACGAATACCCCCTGCAGACGCACGGGCTTGAGCGCGTCGGTTGGCGCATAGAGCATGTCGCCGCGGCCGAGCAGCTTTTCTGCTCCGACCTGGTCGAGGATCGTTCGCGAATCGATCGACGAACTGACCGCAAAGGCAATCCGGGTCGGAATGTTGGCCTTGATTAACCCGGTCACCACGTCCACCGAAGGGCGTTGTGTCGCGATGATCAGATGGATACCGGTGGCGCGGGCTAGCTGAGCCAGCCGGACGATAATCCGCTCGACCTCTTCTGAGGCGACCATCATCAGGTCGGCCAACTCGTCGATGACGACGACCAGAAACGGGAGAGGCTGGACGCCATCCCTAACCCGCCGCTGGTTGTAGCTTTCGATGTTGCGTGCCCCGGCGTCGGCAAACGCTTTGTAGCGCTCTTCCATCTCCTTGAGCACCCAACGCAACGCCCCGACGACCTTTGGTGCGTCGACGATGACCGGAGCGAGCAGGTGAGGGATTTCGTTGTAGCCGGCCATCTCAACACGTTTGGGGTCGACCATCAACAGGCGAACTTCCTCCGGCGAGGTGTGCATCAAGAGCGACGCAATGATTGCGTTGACGCACACCGATTTGCCGCTGCCGGTCGCCCCGGCAATCAGGCAATGCGGCATTCTGGCCAAGTCGGCGACGATCGGATTCCCAGCGACGTCCTGGCCAAGAGCTAGGGCAAGCTTGCTCTTGGTCCGCATCCGTTGGTACTGCGACGATTCGATAACCCGTCGCATCGACACCATCGTCGACGAGACGTTTGGCACCTCGAGCCCAACAAACGGCTTTCCCGGTACCGGCGCTTCGATCCGGATGCTCGGCACCGCCAATGCCAGCGCGAGATCGTTCGCCAGGCCGAGGATACGGTTTACTTTGACCCGCACTCGCGATACTTCTTCGACGCGCACCTTCGGATTGCCGTTCTTGTCGTAGATCGGCCGGCCGTCGGCATCTCGTTCGCGCACCTCACGCGTACGCACCTCCCAGCCCGGCTCGACGGCGAATTGAGTGACACTCGGTCCTTGGTTGACTTCGATCACCTTGGCATCGACGCCATATTCGGCGAGTTTGCCCTCGATCTGTTTGACTCGCCCTTCGACGTCGACCGGGCTGAATTCGGCCGGCGCGGGCAGATCGAGGAGATCGACCGGGGGCAGCGGTCCGGCGGGAACGAACTTTGGCTCGGGCTTCGGCTTCTCCGCCTTGACGGCCGGAGTGAGCGCCGGAATGGCGATGACAGGAGTTGCCGGTCTCTCAAACGGCTCAACGTGCGCCGGTGCAGTTTGCGCCGGGCGGACAGCGCGCCGCGGCAGTTTCGGCAGGGTGACGCGCGGCCGGGCCGCCACCGCCCGTCTTGCGAGGCCCGGTGACCGAGCCAGGCCGGTTCGGAAGCCCCGCCCGGCGCTCCGCGTCGCGCTCCAGGCCCGTGACGGCCAGCAGGCGGCCCAGGCGACCGCCAGCAG
Source organism: Dehalococcoidia bacterium (assembly GCA_046328265.1). Taxonomy (GTDB): domain Bacteria; phylum Chloroflexota; class Dehalococcoidia; order SpSt-223; family SpSt-223; genus JANWZD01. Next base: position 47,261 of record JAXLWW010000002.1, on the reverse strand, counting down.
AACGGCCAGCCACGCGAAGGTCCAACCGTTCGCACCGCCGGTCAGCCAGCGCCCCAGTTGGCCACCACCGCCGACGCGTTCGAGGGATACATCGCCGAGGTGGAGCGCTGGCGATGTCAACCCGAGCACCGTGTAGGCGAATAGCCAGGTAGCGGCAGCGGCGAGCGCATAGCGAGGCGAAACCGGGAACGGCCAGACGCGGCCGGTCCAAAGCGCCCAAGCACCGACGAGCAAGAGGGCGACAACGAGCGGAAGACCGAGGCCGAAGATGGAAAAGAGCAGGGTCTGCAGCCGTGACCCGAGGTCGGGGAGATAGCGCCCAAAGAAGAACAGCCCCGCGCCGGCCGAGGCGACAAGCGCCAAGCCAAGCCACCGCCGCAGCGGGCCGAACCGCAGCCGCGGCCGTACCGAACGCGGCTGAGACCTACGGCTCTTACGCTTGGCGATAGCGACCTCCTCTCAGACCTCGACCACGATGGGTATGATCATCGGCCGCTGGCGCGTCTGCTCCCAGACAAACCGCCCCAAGACCTCGCGCACCCGATTGGTGACGACTTTCCATTCGGAGCGATGAGGTTCGTACTCGTGGCGTAACTCCTCGGCCACCGCGCTCTGGGCTTTCTCGATCAGGCTCGCCTCGTTTCCTGGAAAGACAAAGCCACGACTGAGGATTTCAGGTTCGTCGACCAACTGAGCGGTCTGGCGATCGATCTCAAAGACGACGACCATGACGCCGTCGGAAGCGAGGTGCCGGCGGTCGCGCAGGATGACATTGGTGACGTCACCGACAGCCAGGCCGTCAACGTAGACCTCGTTGATCGGGACGCGGTCGACAACGTTCGCGCCGCTGCTGTCCATCTCCAGTACCTCGCCGTCCTCAAGGACGAAAATCTGCTCGTCCTGCAGTCCGACCGCCTGACCAAGCTTGGCGTGCTGGACCAGCATCCGGTACTCACCGTGAATTGGCACAAAGTACTTTGGCCGGGTCAGGTTGAGCATCATCTTCAACTCTTCTTGGCTGGCGTGGCCCTGAACATGGACCTCGCTTACCCGACTATAGAGAACTTCGGCTCCTTGCTTGAAGAGGTTATCGATCGTCCGGTTAATCAGCATCTCGTTCCCAGGGATCGGCGTTGCCGAGATGACCACGGTGTCGCCCGGGACGATCTTGATCAGGCGATGCTCTCGGCTGGCCATCCGGGCAAGCGAAGACATCGGCTCACCCTGGCTGCCGGTGGTAATGATTGCAAGCTCGCGACCGTGATAGCGGCCAGCCTCTTCCGGCCGAATGAGCGTACCGGGCGGCGCGGAGATAAAGCCAAGCTCCGATGCGATCTGGACGTTCTGCTCCATGCTCCGTCCGATGATCACGACCTTGCGGTTGGTGCGCACCGCCGCGTCGATCACCTGTTGGATTCGCGCAATCAACGACGCGAAGGTCGCCACGATGATCCGGCCCGGCGCCTCGTAAAACACATTCATCAAGGCGCGCGAGACGGCCTGTTCGGAGGGGGTGTAGCCCGGTCGCTCGGCGTAGGTCGAATCGGAGCAGAGCGCCAACACTCCCTCGTCGCCGAGCCGGGCAATCCGAGCAAAATCCGCCGGCATCCCGTCGACCGGCGTGTGGTCGAACTTGAAATCGCCGGTGTGAACAATGGTGCCGTGGACGGTGCGGATCGCCAGGCCGACGGAATCGGGGATGCTGTGGTTGACCCGAAACGGTTCGACCTCGCATCCCCCGAGGCTGATCCGATCGCCCGGCCCGTACTCGAACAACTGCACCTCTTCCTGCAGCCGGTGCTCTTTGAGCTTGACGCGAATCAGCCCGGCTGCCAGCCGGGTGGCCCAAACGGGCACCCCTTTGAGCCGGGGCATGACATACGGGATTGCGCCGATGTGGTCCTCATGCCCGTGGGTGATAAGGATGCCGCGTAGCCGGTCAAGGTTCTCCTGGAGATATCGAATGTCCGGAATAACGAGGTCGACGCCGAGCATCTCTTCTTCGGGAAACTGCAGCCCGCAGTCCACCACGAGAAGGTCGTCACCGGTGTCGATGGCCATCATGTTCTTGCCGATTTCGCCAAGTCCACCCAACGGGATCAATCGCAAAGCACTCACACTACCTCCAGATGGCTCGATCGAGTATAGCCCCGCTTGCCCTTTCCGACGCCGAGCCGTATCGTTCCGCTGTATCCAATCTTCGGAGATTCCGTTGCGCATCGATCTACACGTCCACACGGTCCGTGGCAGTTCGGACAGCGCCCTCGGGCTGGAAGAGTTGATCGAGCAAGCCCGGCTCGCCGGCCTGAATGGCGTCGGCATCACCGAGCACAACAACTACTGGCATGACCCCCAGTGGGATGAGATCGCGGCGCGCGCGGGCGTCACCATCTTTCACGGGATCGAGGTTTCGACGGATTGTGGTCACATCTTGGCCTACGGTATCGAAGGCTACGTCTCGGGGATCCACAAGGCGGCGGTTCTGCGCGAGGTGGCCGACCGCTCTGGCGCTGTGCTGATTTCCGCTCATCCCTTTCGCCGAATCTTCGATAAGGGGCCCCATATCCAGAACCTCCTCAAGCTTCAATTTCCGACCGTCAAGGAAGCGGCTGCTCACCCGATCTTTCAACTTGTCGACGCCATTGAGGTCGCAAATGGCGGAACGCTTGAGGAAGAAAACGAGTTTGCGGTCGATGTCGCGCGCTACCTTGGTCTCCCAGTGACTGGTGGGAGCGATTCGCATTCATCCAACAGCCTCGGCCACAAAGCGACGCTCTTCGACCATCCTATCCGCAGCATGGGCGACCTTACCTCCGCAATCAAGGACAGCCGTGGCCGTGCGGTCGACCGGCTCCTTCTGGTCGGGGCCTAGCGCCGGTATGGCATTTCTCGGAAAGCTGTTTTCCCCGTTTGGCGCCCAACCGCTCGGCCCGGATGAAACCGCGGTTCGCTACGCTCAAGCTATGCTGAGCGGGGACGCCGATACTGTCTTGCGCATGAGCCAAGGGGTGGGGATCGCGTTGGCGCGCGAACTAGTCGCCCGTTTTGCCGAGGCCGATCTGGCCCGCTGGTTCGGCCGCTTGCGGGCGCTCCGTGCCCCAGAGAACGCGGTGCCGCCGCCCGCACCCGAAGAACGACGCTACGTCGTTGGCCGGGTTGCCCTTCCCGACCATGCCACGCAGGACTTTCCAATCCTCGCCGTGGGGCTGGTGCGCACCAAGCGACGTTGGGCGGTTGTCTCGGTCCGTGCCAATGCCGCTCTCTTCGACGATGGCACCGCCGAGCCGCCAGCCGATACCGAGATTATCCGTATCGACGATCGCACGCTTGAGGTCGGCGAGATCTAGCTACCGCTCGGCGTGTGCGGCCAAGTACCTCTGCCTCGCTTCCTCGATGGCCTTCACCGCAAAAGCGGCATCTCGCCAGCCAACAATCTCGCTCCACTTGTCTTCGAGATGCTTGTAGGTGTCGAAGAAGTTTTCAATCTCGCGCTGCCAATGCGGGCCCAGTTCTTCGAGTGACGTGGCATGCGATAGCCGCGGGTCGCCGCAAGGGACGGCGATCAACTTCCGGTCCTGGCCCTTGTCGTCGATCATATCGAGGCAGCCGATCGGGATCGCGGCGACATGGCAGCCCGGGAAGGTCGGCTCGTGGACGATCACCAACGCGTCGAAGGGGTCGCCGTCGGGCTCGAGCGTGTCGGGAATATAGCCATAGTCGGCTGGATAGTGGACCGAGGAATAGAGCACCCGGTCGAGCCGGAAAATGTGGCGCTCGTGGTCGTACTCATATTTGTTCCGGCTGCCCGCCGGGATTTCGATGACGATCTCAATTGGTTCCATTGCCTTGCCGTTTCTGAATACGCCGCTTGGCGCGGTAAAGCGCCTCGTCGGCGTGTTGGAGAATTTGGTCGGTGGTCTGGCCGTCGCCTGGGAACGATGCGCCTCCGGCTGAGATTCGCAGGGTGATCGGGTTGCCCTTCCAGGGTAGCTCGATGGGCATCGACCTCCGAAGGCGATCGAGGACCAGGGCGACCCCGTCTGGGTTGGCTTCGGGCAACAATACTGCAAATTCGTCGCCGCCCACCCGCGCAACCAGATCAGCCGCCCGGGTGGCGACGATCAGCGTCCGTCCGACCAGGCGGAGCGCCGCGTCACCGGCGGCATGTCCGCGTGCGTCGTTGATTGACTTCATCGTATCGACATCGGCCATCAGGAGACCATACGGCTGGCTCAGGCGGATCGCCCGTGAGTGATGGCGAACCAGGGCGTCTTCGAAGGCTCGGCGGTTCGCCAGGCCGGTCACCGGGTCGGTCAGCGCTTCGCGAGCGAGCCGGTCCACCAGTTCGGCGCGCTGGAACGTGGTCGCCAATTCGTCACCAAGCGCCTCAACCGTCGCCAACTGATCGGCAGTAAATGGCGCAGCCGGTTGGTTGAAGGCGAGCACCAGAACCCCTCGTGGGCGGCCGGCTGCCAGCAACGGCACGGCGATTGCGGCGTGGATATTCGCCGCGGCGGCGAGGCCATGGTCGATACCAGGGATGGCCGACAGATCGGGTAGTGCGACTGGCTCACGGCTGCGGATTGCCCAGACGGCAAGCGAACTGTTTTGCTCATCGAACCGTTCGATTGCGGTGAGCGTGGCGGGATCGATCCCCCATCCATCGACGGCACGAAGTTGGTCGTGATCGTCGAGCGTGTAGATTGCGCCCATCTGGGCGCCGGTGAGCATCGAGGCTTCGGCGATCAGGGCAGCGACCGCCTCGGCAGGCCCGTCAGCACGCGCGAGCGACCGTGATACTCGACGCAACCCTTCCAGCCGGCTCCTCGTTTGGACTGCCTCGCTGACGTCTTCGAACACTAGCACCGCGCCGGTTCCCATACCGCCAACCGGCGTGCAATCGAACTCCAAGATCCGGTCTCTGGCCGGGAATTGACCGCAATAGCGCGCGTGCAAGCCGGTGGCCACGGCGCGCACCCGTTCCAGAAGACCGTGCGCCTGGAGGCCGTCGAGGACCTGCTCTAACGGCCGGCCGACGAGGAGGCCATCCGTGCCACAGAGCGAACGCAGGAGCGTTGCCAACGTCGGGTTGGCGTACGCGACCTTAAGGTCCGCATCAACCGCCAGCACGGCACGGTCGATCGAATCGAGAATATCGTTCGCAGCGGGCTGGATCGCCGTAATCGGCTCGCGCGCCATTCCAGCCTCCAGTCGAACCAGTTCAGGGCGCCGAAGGCCTCGTCGGTCACACGGTCGGTGCGGGGGCTGGCTCGGCTTCGACGGCCTCAACACCGTCGAGAATGGCCTGGAGCGCGTCACCCTCGATCGTTTCGCGCGTGGTGAGAACCTCGGCAAGATTATCGAGGATCGCTCGCCGGTCATTAAGTACTTCGTTGGCGCGCTTATAGGCTTCGTCGATCAAAGCGTGGATTTCGCCGTCAATCTCTTCGGCGACCTGTTCGCTGTAGTTCTTCGTCTCGGTGATTTCCCGGCCGAGGAAGACCAGTTCTTCGCGGCGGCCGTAGGCACGCGGCCCGAGCTTGTCGCTCATGCCGTACTCCATCACCATCCGTCGGGCGATCGTCGTCGCCCGGTCAAGGTCGTTCTCTGCGCCGGTGGTCACCTCGCCAAAGCGAAGCTTCTCGGCGACATGGCCGCCAAGCGCCCAGGCAAGCATGTCCTTGAACTGGCCACGGGTATAGAGGTACCGATCCTCGGTCGGCAGGATCCGGGTGTAGCCCCCCATCATCCCGCGTGAAACCACCGAGATCTTGTGGACCGGATCCACATGGGCCATTCCATGGGCGACGACGGCATGCCCGGCCTCGTGATACGCGGTGACGAGCCGTTCACGCTGGGTAATCACCCGGCTCTTCCGCTCGGGTCCTGCAATTACTCGATCGACCGCCTCCTCGAGTTCGTCCATGCCAATCAGCTTCTTGTTGCGACGGGCAGCGAGGATCGCCGCTTCGTTCAACAGATTGGCGAGGTCCGCCCCGCTAAAGCCCGGCGTCTGCTTGGCGATCGTTTCGAGGTCGACGGTACGGTCGAACGGCTTGCCACGAGCATGGACTTCGAGGATCTGCTTGCGTCCACCAATATCCGGCCGGTCGAGCACCACCTGACGGTCAAACCGGCCCGGACGCAACAGGGCCGGGTCGAGAATGTCGGGCCGATTGGTTGCTGCAATCACGATCACGTTGGTATTGGTGTCGAAGCCGTCCATCTCGACGAGGATCTGATTGAGGGTCTGCTCGCGCTCGTCGTGGCTCCCGCCTAGTCCGGCGCCGCGCTGACGGCCAACGGCGTCGATCTCGTCGACGAAGACGATACACGGTGCGTTGCGCTTGGCCTGGTCGAACAGGTCGCGCACGCGGCTTGCGCCGACGCCGACGAACATTTCGACGAACTCCGAGCCACTGATCGAGAAGAACGGCACCCCGGCCTCGCCGGCAACGGCCTTCGCCATCAACGTCTTTCCGGTGCCGGGTGGCCCGACGAGCAGGACGCCTCGTGGGATGCGCGCCCCGAGCGCCGCGAAGCGCTCCGGATATTTCAGGAACTCGACCACCTCTTGAAGCTCTTGCTTGGCTTCCTCGACGCCGGCAACGTCGGCGAAGGTGACCGTCGGCTTGTTGCCGCCGAACATCCGCGCCTTGCTCTTGCCGAAGGAGAAAGCCTGGTTTCCGGCGTTTTGCCCTTGGCGCATCATGAACAGCAGCAACCCACCAAAGAGGACGAGCGGCAAGAAGTTGATCAGCAGGCCAAACCATTCGCCAAACTGGCTGGGCTCCTTGACGACGAGTTTGACCTCGCTCGGACCGTTGCCGATCTTGATGCCGTTGGTCTCGAGCAGTTGCTGCATACTGACCGAGCTTTCCTTGCGGGATTGCAGCTTGGTCTTACCATCGCTCGTCAGGGTCGCGGTGATGGCGTCCCCCTGAACCTCGATCATCGAGATCTCGCCCTTCTGGGCGCGGTCGATGATGGTGCCAATGTCGGTTGGTGGGCCGCTCTCGGGACGGATGAAGATGGGAAGGAAGATCGCGACCGCGATCACGAGAATAAGCAGATAGACAAAGGCGTTGCGCAGGCCTTTTCGGTTTGGCATCAGCCGTCCTTCCGTGAGGCGGGGCTCCCGGAATCCAGGAGTAGCAGGCGGAGCCTGCCGTCAATTAACTCTACACGCACTCCCAGGGCCGCGCAAACACGTTTCGCGCTCGGTTCCGCCGACCTTTCGCGACGCGACCACAATGAATTGAGGAGCCGCCACGGTCGAGGCATTCGAGGTCGGTTGACACGGTCTCAGAACCCAGGTGAGCCGGCGCCGGGATCTCCACGTCGACCCCGGAGCCAGGTCCGCCTACCGGCCGGAACCGTTGGCTGACCGGCTTGGCACGGTGCCGCGTTCGCGACCGCGAACTGGTCTTAAGCTGGTTGGGCTCGGCGTGCCAGCCAGTCTTCGATCTGAGCAAGATGTTCTCGGGTGTGGTTGGCGGCCGAGGCGCTGCCGTCGGCGGCGGCCACCTCGAGTTGGCGGCCGCTTGGCATCGTGATGGTAAAGCGTTCCGCCAGCGATTCGTCGGAACGTCCGCGCAGTTGATCCTGCAAGGCGCGGAAGTCGCCGGCGACGTCGTTCAGAATTGACTCGACGTCGCGGCCGGTGGCGGACTTGACGATCTCGTGGTATCGACCAAAGAGCGACGGGTCAATACGCCCTTCGCTCCGAGCCAGTTCGAGGTCGACTCGGTAACGTACGCCGGTGCCGATATGGCGGAGGATCCAATCGATCGGCCATTCGTCACCTCCCGGAGCATAGCGCAAGGCGTCGGCTGGTAGAGCGCGGGCGGCGCGGTTCACCTCGGCCAAGGTCGCATCGAGCTCGGCAATCGCTTGGTCAGCTTGAGAGCCCATCGTCCTTCCTTCTCGGGAGTATTTCGGGGACCCTAGGGTATCATGCTCTCGCGCCGACCAGCCTGCGCCAGCTACTATTTGAACGTTCCCACCACCGATGCCGCCCTGCGCCAAGCGGCGCGAAGGACAAATGATGGAGATCACCTGGTTCGGTCATGCCTGCTTCCGGCTGCGCGCCCGCGAAGCGACGGTCGTCGCCGACCCCTACGAAAATGGGTCTGGGTATCCCGCCCTCAAGCTCAATGCCAATGTCGTATCGGTCAGTCATGCCGACCCCAAGCACAACGCCGCCGCGCTCATCACCGGCTCGCCGCGGGTGGTCGATCGGCCCGGCGAGTACGAGATCGCCAACGTGCCGATCGTCGGCGTCCGCACTTACCAGGATCGCGATAAGGGAGGGACGCTCGGCAAGAATGTGTCGTTCGTCTACACCCTCGAAGAGATGCAGGTCGGGCATCTCGGCAACCTCGGCCATGTCCCCAACGCCGAGCAGGCCGAAGCGCTAACCAGTCTGGATGTGCTGCTGATCCCGGTCGGCGGGCGGGTCACGATCGACGCCAAACTGGCGGTTGAGACGATCAGCCTGCTTCAGCCACGACTGGTGATCCCGATGCATTATCAGACCGGACGCGAGAAAGAAGACCTCGACGGCGTGGACCGCTTCCTCAAGGAAATGGGGCTCACCCCGAGCGAACCTCAGCCTCGGCTTTCGGTTACGCGGTCGTCATTACCGGATTCGCCGCAAGTGATCGTGCTGTCGGCTCCGGCGTAACCGGCTGTGGCCGGCCCCCCCGTCGCTCGGCGCGGGCTTTGATCCCGATGAGCATCTTCCGTTCCATGATGAAGTGCGGGATCTCGATCAGCAGCCAGTAGGCATACAGCAACGGCAACCGAGGCCGGCCACCAACCCGAAAGCGGGCGATAAGCCGCGACGATCGTGCGCCCGCCGGCTCGACGACGAATGCCCAGCTGACGATGTCCTGATGGGCGATCACCACCGCGTGATCGGGATCGACGACCGCCGCGGCCAGCGCCGTGCCCGCCCCGAACGGCACCGGGTCGCCGACTTTTAAGCCCTGGGCGTCCGGCAAGATCTCTTCGGCGCTGTGGATGTCCAACCCGGCAAGGTTCTCCAGCCAGTCATAGCTATAGAAGCCGCCGCGGCTCTGGCCGATCTGGACGAGCCACGGGTAGACGTCGGCCGGTGGCGCGGCGACGTCGATCGACCGGGTCGTTTCAACCGACGCCTTCGGGACGATCTCGTCGCCGGGTAGCGGGCGGGTCACTTCCTCCTCGGTCGCGCCCCAGCGGCTATGCCACGGCCGGAATGCCAGCACATAGAGCAACGGCGTGGTCGCACCAAGCGCGGCGCATAGTCCGACCAATCGGCTCCACCAGCCGCGCCCGTGCCAGGCGCGCACGATTGTCCAAATTGAGCCGACCGCGATCAGGCCGTCGAGCAACGCCGAAGGTCCAGCGGTCACCACAGTTCCACGGATCGAGCTTGCAAGCCGAGAAGCGCTCATCGGTCTCTCCTCCGGCGCGGTGCGCCGACCGGTCCACTCTACGCCACCGGGCGCCCCGCAACGCCGAGCCATTCGGCCTCCTTTACCGCGCCGTTCGGGTCGTACGATAGGGAGTATTCCAGGCGAAGGAGCGCGTCGTGGCCTACCGAATCATCCGCCAGATCAGCCGTCCTCCAGCCGAAAAGATTGCCGCGCTTGCCGGGGCTCGTGCCGGCTCGGTCGGCCGTTGGCTCCGTGCCGCCGGGGCGATGGATCACCGCATCCAGGGCATCCGGCGCGAGCTTCGGGTTCTCGGACCGGCGATCACCGTCTACCTCGACGACCCCGATACCCTGCTCCCGATGCAAGCGATTGACCTCGCCGAGCCTGGCGATGTCGTGGTAGTCGCTGCCCAGGGGCGGATGGACGCGCCGTGCTGGGGCGGCGGGATGACGATCACCTCGCAGAACAAAGGGCTGGCTGGCGCGGTGATCGACGGTGCGGTTGGCGACACTTTCACGATGCTCGAACGGCCATTTCCAGTCTATGCCCGCGGTTCGAGCCCACGCTTCGAGCTTCGCAACGTCCCCGGCTCGATCAACGTGCCGGTCGTCTGCGGCGGGGTGCTGGTGCGGCCGGGCGATCTGGTCGTCGGCAATGCCGACGGTGTCGTCGTCATCGCGAAGGAGCGGATCGACGAGGTCATCGCCGAGTGGCAGGTCCACCAGGCGAATCTGCGCCGCTGGGGCGATCACCTTCGAGCCGGCGGAAGCATCTTCGAGGCGGTCGGGCTTGAAGCCCAGATCCGCGCCCTGCCGATAGTCTGGGAGGACGGCCCCGCCGACTAACCACCCTCGTCGCCCGACGGATCGGCGAAGACCGTCTGAACGACGCCGTGCTCGCGGCAGATCGCCAGCATTTCCTCAACCGAAAGCCCATCGGCTGGCTCGCCCGAGGCGAGATTGAGTTGCTCGTAGCGGGCGCCGGTCTCGGCATACTCCAGCAGGTCGACCGCCGGGGCCATCCCAAGGGCCGAACGGACGATCACCCCATGTCGAGCCCAGATCAGCAGGCTGCGGCCGCCGAGGCGCTCGGCGGTCGTTTGCGCCAGGCGTGCCGACCCCGGCACGTCGAACGGAGCGATCGCGATCCCATCGGGAAAGTGGGCGATCAACTCCGGCTGCCAGCGCAAGATCCGTCGATTGAGAAACCCCTCGTCAAGATACCGGTCGATATGGCTAAGGAAGGTGAGATACGGCGGCTGGGCGTGGACGACCGCTTGAAAGTTCGCACCGGCGCGAAAGGCACGCTCGTGCAGCGCGAGGTGCGAATTCAGTTCGCCGGTGAGCCGGCGAAACGCCCGGCGTGGCGAACTGTGGAGGATCGCCGTCTCCCCGCCCGGCTGGACCACCACCACACCGAGCAAGGCATCTGCATCGTGCTCGATTGCGCCGAGCCGGCAGCCCGACCCGGTGACTACCAGAACGGCGGCGGCCAGCGACGGCGCAGATTCGGGCAGCGTGATTGGCTCTTGAAGGGGAAAGCGGCCGGCCAGATCGACCGGTCCGCCGAGCGCGATCGACAGATTGCCGGCCGCGCCTTCGGCGGCTTGGATCGCTGCCAGCCGCCGGCCGGCGTCGCCGATCTCGGCGATGATCGCGACGATATCTCTCACCGGCTCCTCCGCCGGGAATGATATCGAGCTAACTCGGCGCGCTGGCGTAGGTTGCTTTGAGGTAATTGACGAGATCCCAGATCTCCTCGGGAGTGTATTGATTGCCCCAGGCGAGCATGGGTGTGCCGGGGATGCCGTTAGCGACCCAGAGATAGAACTGGCCGTCCGGGTGGTAGTCGACGTGTTGGGTGAGGTCGGCCGGCTTGCGCGACAGACCCCGCGCGAGAGGGCCGTCGCCCTTTCCTTTCGGTCCATGGCAACCGGCGCAGGTCTCTTGATAAAACGCCTCGCCCCGACGTATCGAATCTTGGGTTCGCGGGATCGGGTTAACCGGAAGGTTGGCCGTTTCCAGCCGCGGCGGCTGGAAGACCAGCACAAACGCCCCCATCAGGGCCAACGCCGTTCCACCGACGAAGGCAATCCGCCCGAGGCCACGCCAGCGGCCGGTGCCAACCAGCCAGGCGGCCAGGATGCCGCCGAGCACGATCATCGCCAGCGGAATGAGCGCCTCGTTGCGCAGCCCGAACGACTCCGGCGTCGGGAAGGGGATGCGCACTTGCTGCGGACCACCACCGACGCGCACCGAGAAGCGCGCTTCCTGCTCCTCGCCCGATTGCCGCCGGATCATCGCCCGCACGCCCCAGTTGCCGACCATGCTCAGATTCGACCCTTCTGCAGTCCAGACGCCATCGTTGGTGGGGGTCAGCTTCACCTCTTGCTGGCCCATCTCGTGGTCGAGCATCTGGAAACGCAACACCAACTGCTGGAGGGCGGCCGGTCGGCCGTCGGGGCCGTTCACCCGAACGAAATAGCGATTTGGCCCGACTTCGTTCGGGGTGAGACGCAGGTTCACCTGAAGGTCGCCGGCGGCAAGCGTCTGCTCGAACGACCGGCCTGCCGCCACCGTTGCCGGAGGCGTCATCACCATCAGTGCAGCTCCGCCGACGATGAGCACGCCAACCACCGCTTCGATCCGGATCTGGCGGACAAACCGCATCGCCACGGCAAGCGCCTTCGCCGGCGCGTCCCGCAACCCGGGCGTGACCACCGCGAGGTTGAGCGCCCCGATCGCCAGGGCGCCAACGAAGAGACCTGATTTGACGATCAAGGCCTGGCCATAGGTGGTGCCGGGGATGCTTTCGAGCGTGGGGAAGTGCAGCCAGGCGGCATAGAGACCGGTGAGCGACAGCACCGCGACGCTCGTCAGTGCAAGCACGCTGAAGCGCGGAATCACGCGCGACAGGACCGTCCGCCGATCTCCCGGCGCGACGGCATTGAAGAAAGGCCCAACCGCCAGGGCAAAGATGATCACCCCGCCCACCCAGAACGCCGTCGCCAACTGATGCAGCCAATCGGCCAGAATGGCGATCCACGCCCATTCGCCGACCGCCGCACCATGGGACACGACGCTGGTCGTCGCCAACACACCGGCCGCCAGCAATGCTGTGGCAATGGTCGGCACGAGCGCTCGGCCGCCCTGGCGCTCCTGACGCACCAGCAGGGCGACCGTCCCGAGCACCAGAACGATCAGCCCGAGGCGCACCAGAAGCACTTGACCATAGCGTGTGCCAAGAAATGCGCCGATCAGGCCCGGGTCGAACACCGCGGGGAACCCCGCGCCGCTGACATTCCGCACCTGCGCCAGCAGGATCAGCGGCCAGCCAACCAGCAGCCCCAGCGCCGCGATGGCCAGCAGACGATGGTAGCGCCGACGGGAGCGCCACTCGGCGGCGCGGACCAGCGTATCGCCGCGCAGCAACGGCCCGACGATCAGTCCCATGAAGCCAAGCCCACCCAACAGCGCCGTGCCGGACAACAGATTCAGCCAGCGAGCGGCGAAGCCGAGCGGGTCAAAGCCGCCCCCGCCGGCGCCGAAAGCGCCGCTCGCGAGCGTCAGCGGCGCCGTCGAACTGGCCGGGTCGCCGATGGCAAACGCGAACGCGCCGCGTGCCGGGTGGCCGTCCTCAACCGAAACGTTCTCCCAGACGACGGTGTAGACGCCGTTGGGCAGCGATCCGAGCGGGATGACCAGCAACTTCGGGTCGACGCTCGAAACGGTCGACGGCCCGGACGAGACGACCGCATTGTCCTTGTCGACCACCCGGCCGCGAGTGAAGCCCGGCTCCAGCCCTTCGGTGAACCAGAGACGAACTTCGCTCGGGGCAGTGGCGCGATAGGAGCCTTCGGTCGGGTCTGACCGTTCGAGGTAGGCGTGGGCCCGCGCGCCAGAGGCGAAGACGAGTAGTACAGAAACGGCGGCAACTAGGGCGATCAGTCGGCGCTTCATCGAAGCTCTCCTGTCTCGCGACCTGACGGCGCGAACGAGCGGGGCCATTCGGCCCCACCACACCGCCGCCCCACGGAGGGGCGGAAACTAAGCTTAGACTTGCTGGCTGGCTGGGCGCACCTCAGCATCGGCCTGGCGCCGGCCACGGCTGAGCGCCCACCCGGCGACGCCAAGTCCGATCAACCCGACGATGAGACCGCCGATCCCAAACATCCGGGCGGTGTTGGCGGCATTCTGCGCCTCGGCCTGTCCACGCTCGAGGATCGAAACCTGGCGGGCCAGTTGGGTCAGTTGGGTCGAGAGATCGCCGGCCTGGCTGGCCGCCGGGGAGACAGCCGGGAACTGCAGTTTCGCGAAGTCCTCGACCTCGTTGAAGCGACCCGGACCGGACTCGAAGAGTTGGTCGACCGGTGTGCCGTCGATCGAGCCAACGAACCGGAAACGATACGGCCCGGCCTTGGTCGGGATCAGGTCGGCAGCGTACATCCCTGCTTGCCCGAAGACGGCGCGCAGCGGGTACTCCTTCGAGTCGCTGCCTTGCATCACCGTTACCTTCAGGTTCTGTTGAACATTGGCGACCGGCTCGCCCGTTGCGGTGTCGGTGACGCGCAGTGAGACGCCATTGGGCTCGTTCGCGATCGCCGGCTCGACGGTGAAGCCGACCACAAAGGTATACGGTCCGACGTTGCGGCGTTCGTGTGCCGAGGCGACGCCGGTGAGCGAAAGCAGCAGGAACGGAAGACTGAAGACGGCGAGGGCGAGAGTGGCAATCCGACGAATGCGAGTCATTGAAGGGTCCCTTCTCTAAGCGCTCCGATGAATGGCGGAGCGGTGAAACGATGGGCCAATTACCGATTTCCGAGCGACAGATGTCGGAACGGGTCAACGCGAGAAGGGGAAACCCGGCGGATGGTACGGTGGCCGGGTGCGGTGGCCGACGATCTCCTCGACGGCGGCCGGGAGGCGATTGCCGCGCAGCAGGAGCGCTGCGATGAGAACGAGGGCGGTGACCACCGCCTGCTCGAACCCTCCGGCAACTGAGACGGATACCAACGGCGACTCTGCCCAATCGATCTCGACGACCTCGGCGTGCTTGTGATCGCCAGCGTGGTCGTCGAGCGGCCGGGCCGACTCGTCTGCATGGAGATGATACAAGCCAATCGGCATCGAGCGCACCGGCGTCCCGATCGCCAGCCAGAAAACCAGCAGCATGGTCAGCATTGCTGCCAACCGCTGGGGTGATGCGGGCGAGTGGGTCATCCTGAGTGCCTCCTCCTCAGGAAAACGCCAGGGAGGTGATGACCCGTTCCGGCCTGGACGTGACCTGCGTCACGCAACGGTCAAGTTCGTCGGTCAGGTTGGGCAACCAGAGATCTCGCTCCTCTCGTTGGACGCGATGCACTTGGCGAACGCCCACGATCTGAGGTTGTCCCGCTTGCTGTGCTGGCAGGGTCAGGGCTGATGCGCCGGTACCGGTGGATGCAAACGGCGGCCAGAGCCCGCGATGTGGCGATCTCCTGGCGGTGCGAGTGCGAGGGTACAGCCGAAGCCCGGGCGCGATGCGCTCCAAATCGGCCGTTGGCGTGTCCTGGATATCACTCCCCTTACCGTTCACCCCACCGGTCGCGGCGCCGGCCGCCTCGCCGTAGGAGCGCAATCACGATCAGCCCGACGATCAACACGGTTCCGAGTCCGACAAACTGACCACCGGCGATCACCCGGTTCAGATCCGTCGCCGGCAGCCAGGTCACCTCGCCGCCCTTGAAGATGTAGGCGCCCAATGGCGACTGCCGCGGGTCTTTCGGCGGGCCACTGAGACGCACCACCGGGATGAACGTCGCGCCGTCCTGCTCGAACGGCTCGCCGAACACTTCGCGCGTCTGCTTGCTGCCGGCACGCGCCAAGATCTCCTGGACGTTCATTGCTTCCTCCTTAGCCCACCGTGGGTCGAGTGTGCTCCGCTCAGGCCGGCGCGCTCATCGACCCGATCCACCGCCGCGCTTCGGCGATCGCTTGGGCCACCTGAGCCGGCGCCGTCCCGCCCGGGACATCACGCGCCGCCACCGAGGACGCCACGTCGATCGCGCCAATGTCGTCGCCAAACAGCGGTGACCCGGCACGCAGGTCGTCCGGTGTAAGCTCTCGGATCGACACCCCAGCCTCCTCAGCCCGGCGCACCAGCTTTCCGGCAACCTCGTGGGCCTGGCGAAACGGCAGCCCTTTGCGGACCAGATAGTCGGCAAAGTCGGTCGCCAGCGAATCGTCGGAGATCGCCGCCGCCATCCTCTCCGGGCGAACCGTCCAGGTCTCCACCAACCCGCGCATGACGTCCAGGCAGGCCAGCACGGTATCGGCGCTGTCGAAGATCGGCGGCTTGTCCTCCTGAAGATCTCGGTTGTAGGAGAGCGGTAGTCCCTTAAGCAAGGTCAGCAGCGCGACGAGGTCGCCATACACCCGGCCGGTCTTGCCACGCACCAGTTCGGCGACGTCGGGGTTCTTCTTCTGCGGCATAATGCTACTGCCGGTGGCAAACGCATCGTCCAACGCAACAAACCCGAACTCGGCGGTCGTCCAGAGCACGATCTCCTCGGCAAAGCGAGAGAGGTGCGCCATCACCAGCGCCGCCGCCGCGGCATACTCGACGGCAAAATCCCGGTCACTCACGGCGTCGAGGCTGTTTCGCGTCAGGCGGGCAAGGCCGAGTTCATCGGCGACGCGCCGCCGGTCGAGCGGATAGGGCAGCCCGGCCAGCGCCCCGCTTCCCAGCGGCAGTTCGTCCGCCCGCGCCCAGCAGTCGGCAAAGCGGCCGGCATCGCGCCGCAGCATCTCGACATAGGCCAGCAGGTGATGGGCAAACAGCACCGGCTGGGCGCGCTGGAGGTGGGTGTAGCCCGGCAGAACAACGCTCTGGTGGCGTTCGGCCTGGTTGACCAGCACCGCCGCCAGCCGGACGATCTTTTCGATGGTCCCGGCCACCGTCTCGCGCAGCCAGAGCCGCAGATCGAGCGCCACCTGGTCGTTGCGGCTCCGGGCGGTATGGAGCCGGCCAGCCGGCTCGCCGATCAGTTCGGTCAACCGGCCCTCGACATTCAGGTGGACATCCTCGCGGTCGGCGCGCCAGACGAACTCACCGCGCTCGATCTCGCCGAGGATCTGCTCGAGGCCGGCGACAATCCGCTCGGCGTCGTCGGCCGGGATAATCCCCTGAACGGCGAGCATCCGGGCGTGCGCGATGCTGCCAACGATGTCGTGGCGAGCGAGCCGTTGGTCGGCGTCGATCGAGGCGCTAAATGCTTCAACCGAAGCATCCGTCCCTTTGGCGAAACGCCCCCCCCAGAGCTTGTCGCTCATTCACCGGCCTTTGGCGGCATGATCGCCCGCAGCGACTCGGCGTTGGGCAGAAGTTGCTTGATCGCCTGCACCCGCGCCGCCATCCCGGCGATGTCGATAAATCCGAGCGCCGCCGCATGGTTGAACTGGTCGCCCCGGCCATAGGTCGCCAGCGACTCCGAAAACAGTGAATTCGGCGACTTGCGTCCAACCACCGCGCACGCTCCGCGGCTCAGCCGCATCCGCACCGTCCCGCTCACCATCCGCTGGCTGCTCTGGACATAGGCCATCAGGTCGGCATGGTGCATCGTGAACCAGAATCCGTTGTAGACGAGGTCGGCAAACTCGCGGGTGACGTGCTGTTTGAAGCGTTGTTGTTCCTTGCTGAGGGTGAGTTGTTCGAGGTCTCGGTGCGCTTCAAGGAGGACGGTCGCGGCCGGCGCTTCATACACCTCGCGCGATTTGATCCCGACGAAGCGGTTCTCGATATGGTCGATCCGGCCGATGCCGTGCTCGCCGGCAAGCCGGTTCAGCCGGGCGATCAACTCGACGCCGTCCAGCCGCTCGCCATCGAGCGCCACCGGAATACCCTGGTCAAATTCGATCTCGACGAAGGCCGGCTTGAGTGGCGTCTCGTCGATTGGCCGGGTCCAGGCAAAGGCATCCTCGGGCGGCTCGGTCCAGGGGTCTTCCAGCACCCCCGATTCGATGCTGCGGCCCCAGAGATTGACGTCGATCGAGTAGGGGCTGCTCTTGACGAAGGCGCCGAGATCGAGCCCTTGCTGCTCGGCATAGGCGATCTCGTCGTCGCGGTTCCAGGTCCATTCGCGGACCGGGGCGATGATCCGGAGGTCCGGCGCGAGTGTGCTGATGCTGATGTCGAAGCGAACTTGATCGTTGCCCTTGCCGGTGCAGCCATGAGCGACCGCCGTCGCGCCCTCCTGACGAGCGGTGTCTACCAACAGCTTGGCAATCAGCGGCCGGGCGAGCGCCGTTGCCAGGGGGTACTTGCCTTCGTACAGAGCATTCGCCTGGAGAGCCGGCCAGACGCAGGCGCGGACGAAATCCTCGCGGGCGTCCACCACGATCGCCTGTTTCGCGCCAATCTTCAGCGCTCGCTCACGGATCGGCTCGATGTCCTTCTCGTTGCCGAGGTCGATCGTCAGGGCGATCACGTCGAGGCCGTACTTTTCGGGGATCCAGCGGATCGCGACCGAGGTGTCGAGTCCCCCGCTATAGGCGAGGACGACGGAATCAGGCATGGCTCCTCCAAGACGGAATGATACGCCAGCCCGAGGGCGTCGAAGACCGCAGGCTCTGGTGCGCCCGAGGCGATCTCGTAGCAGCGCAACCAAACCGGCGGCTACAATCAGAACAAATGATCCCGCTGCGGTTGCGCCTGCGCAACTTTTTGAGCTACCGCGACACCGAGCCGCTCAGCTTCGATTCGTTTCAGATCGCCTGCCTCTGTGGCGAGAACGGCCATGGCAAATCCACCCTGCTCGATGCCATCACCTGGGCGCTCTGGGGCCGCTCGCGGGCGAAGACCGACGACGAGTTGATCCACATCGGCGAGACCGATATGGAAGTCGAGTTTGAGTTCCAACTCGGCGAGTCGCGCTATCGGGTCATCCGCAAGCGATCCAGGCGACGTAGCCAGTCGGTCGCATCGCTCGAACTCCAGCTTGACAGCGGCGAGCGCTTCAACACGCTCAGCGGAAACTCGATCCGCGAAACCGAGCGGTCTATCGTCGATCTGCTGCATCTCGACTACGACACCTTCGTCAATAGCTCCTTCCTGGTCCAAGGCAAAGCCGACTCGTTCACCGTCAGCCCACCGGGCAAACGCAAGGAGATCCTCGCCGAGATGCTCGGGCTGGCCCAGTATGACGAGCTTGAGAGTCGGGCACGCGACCATGCCCGCGAGCGGCACCTCGAGATCCAACGCCTCAACGCCAGAATCGATGAGATCGACCGCGAACTCGCCAACGAGCCGATCTACCGCCAGACTCGCGATGCCTGTCAGGAGGTGGTGAAGCGGCTCGACAGCGAGGTGCAGGATCTGAAGGGCCAGGAGGACGCCCAGCAGCAGGAGAAACAAAAACTTGGCGCCGCACCGGTGCGCATCCGCGAACTTGAGGGCGAGATCCAGGACGAGCGAAGCCGGCACGACCGCCGCCGCCGCCGGCTCGAAGAGACGAGACGCGAGCTTGAACAAGCGCGTGACATCCTCGACGGTCGTGAGGAAATTCTGGCCGGGTTCGCCGCTCACGAAGTTGCCCGACAGGTCGTCGAAGCCCAAGCCGGGAAAGCCGCCGAGCTTCAGAGTCTTCAGACACGCCGCCAGGCGGCCGACCAGGCCGTCCAGCGCGCACGCGCCGACCTCGACGCGCGCCGCGCAAAGCTCAGCGGCCAGATCCAGTCGATTACCACCGTCGACCGTGCCGCCCTCGATACCCAGATCGCCGATCTCGACGCCAACGTCACCGAGACGAACGAGCGTACCAACGCTCTCGCCAAGCGCCGCGATGCGTTCACCGCGTTGGTCGAGCAGACCGCCCAACACAAGGCCGAGCAGACCCAGCTTCGCCGCGAAATGACCGACCTCAAGACCCAGATCGAGGAACTTCGCGGCGCGGCGGTCTGTCCCACCTGCGGCCAGGCGCTCTCACCTCCAGTGCGCGACCGCCAGATCGCCACGCTCGAAAACGACGGCAAGGCGATGGGCGACCGCTTCCGCACGCTCAAGGCCGCCGTCGACCAGTTCGAGAGCAAGCGTGCTTCCGAGGAGCGCGCTATCGATGGTGAGGCGAGGGCGATCGCCAAGCTTCAGGACGAGCAGGGCGGCCAGCTTGCCCGGCTGCGCGAGCGGCGTGACGCCGCCGCCCGGGCCAGCGCCGACCTCGAACGGCTCCAGCCTCAGCTCGCCGACCTCGAACGCCAGATCGCCGAACGGCGTTACGCCGAAGCCGAGCAGAAACACCTCACCGCGCTCGACGCCGAGATCGCCACCCTCGCCTTCGACGCCGACGCCCTGAAGGCGGCGCGCGACCGCCTGAGCACCTATCAGCCCTTTGTCGAACGTCACCGCCGGTTGATCGGCGCCGAAGAGTCGCTCGATCGCCTCCAGCGCGAAGTCGCCGAGCACCAGCAGGAGATCGACGAGGCCGACCGCCGGATCGCCGAGCGCGAAAAAGACCTCCAAGAGCTTCGTGGGGTCGCCGCCCTGTTGGTGGTGGTCGAGCAGAAGCTCGCCGAGATCCGTAGCACACTCGCCAACCGAAACATCGCCCACCGCCGAGCCGAGCAGGAGTTGGCGAGGTGCGAGCAGCAACTCGACACCTGCGAGGCGTTGAGAGCCCGTCGCGCCGAGCAGGAAGCCGAGCGTCACGCTACCGCCCGCGACGAAGGGATCTTTGCCGAACTCGCTCGCGCCTTTGGCAAAGCTGGTGTCCAGGCCCTGATCATCGAATCAGCCCTGCCCGAGATCGAGAACGACGCAAACGCCATCCTAACGCGGATGACCGATGGCCGGATGCAAGTCAAACTCGCCAGCCAGCGCGAGACTCTCCAGGGCAAGACGGTTGAGACTCTGCTGATCCAGATCAGCGACGAGTTGGGCCTGCGCAACTACGAGCTGTTCTCCGGCGGCGAGGCTTTCCGCGTCAACTTCGCGCTCCGGATCGCCCTTGCCAAGTTGCTGGCGCGGCGAGCGGACGCGCGATTGGAGACGTTAGTCATCGACGAGGGCTTTGGCACGCAGGACGCAGTCGGCCGAGACCGCCTCGTCGAGGCGATCCAGTCGATCGAGGATGACTTCGCCAAGATCATCGTCGTCACCCATATCGACGATCTGAAAGATCGGTTCCCCGCTCGAATCGAGGTGACCAAGGACGCCGACGGATCGAAGTTCTCCGTCCTCCAGCGATAAACCTCGTCGGCCCTCCGGTTGCCCGGCCCACACTTGGCGAGCCAGGCGCCCCAGTACGGCCACGAGGAAGGTTCGAAGCGACTGGCGAAGCTCCCCCAGGCGCCCGATGACCCTGCTCAGGCTCTCCCGGCCGGGCGTCCGGCTCGCGTCGAGAGGCCAGCGCCCTCGAAGACGATGGGCGTCAGGGCGACGCCGGTCCAAAGGCGGCGTCGAGCGCCTCGCGGGCAGCAAGGTTCGCGAGATTGGTGCTCTGCCAATCGCCGCCGCTCGTCAGTCGCCGCTGCTGGTGCTGGAGAATGACCGTCAGACGTGACCGGGGAGCCTGCGGCAGAAGTTCGAGCGACTGAACCAGCACCGGCGTCGCATCGGTCGACAGGCGGCCCAAGTAGTCGATGTCGAGCGGCTTGCTATGATCGGTGAAGCGCTCGACGTTGCGCGCCGCATTGAACGCGTCCGGGTTGATCAGGTTCATCCCGAAGACAAACAACAGACAGGCCGCCAGCAACCCGCTTGCGAGGACCTGCTTGCGCCTGGTCCAGAGCGCCACCACGAAACAGAGCAGCACCACACCGAGCCAGATCGTCACCGCGTGCGGAAAGAGCCGGTCCTGGGTGAAGCCAAACTCCAGTTCGTACAGGTACAGCCGCCGGAACGACGAGACGAGCATCACGACCGCCCCACCCACCATCACCGTCGCCAGAGCGTTGAAGACCGTGCGCTGGGCCAGCCGGTCGCGGCGAGTCAGCCACTCCAAAATCCAGATCACCCCGAGCGTCAGAAACGCCGCGACCAGCAGTTGGAAGAAGCCCTCACGGGCATACTGGGCGTGCGAGGTGACGCCGCCGCGCAGGGCAAGGCTCTCCGGCCCGAGAAAGAGATATTGCAACTGGATGGTCACAAAGGCTAGGAAGAGCGCATCGACCAGCACGAGGGCAATCGTCGCTTCGGCGAAGCCAAGCCTCGGCAGCGAGACCCCGCGGACGATCTCACCCGGTGACGGCCGGCGATCGGACGGGCCGAGCGCAAGATCGAACGACCCGATCGCCAGCCAGGCGAGCAGCGCAACGAAGATTGGCTGGAGAGTCAAGTCAGCCAGACTAAAGCGCGAGAAGACGTCGTCGATGTAGCCGGCAAACACCCGATCGGCCGAGGCAAACAGCGCGGTAAAGATGCAGAGCAACGGGATGCCGATCGCCAGCCCGCGCGCCAGCGGCATCGCCAGCCGGGCGGCGCGCGGCCGCTCGGCGGCCTGGCCAGCTCCTACCAGCACCGCGAGGGGACGCAGGGCGAGACTGAACCACGCTACGAGATTCGCCCAGACAAAATCGGCCAGGGCAAACAAGAATACCGGCCGGCCGGTCCAGGAGAACAACATCAGGGCGCCAAGCCCCGCGATGGCCAGCAGGTTCATCAGGAGGAGCATTGTGTTGGTGCGGGCGAAGATCGCGCCGGCGCACAACAGCACCGCAACCGGCAGCCAGAGGTTCGCCAACGACGGGCGCACCCGCAGCGCCACGCTCAGCCCGACAATGAGCGCGAGGCCAAGGGCGATCGCCAGCAGGAAACCCAGCCCTGGCGACTGGCGGTAGAGCAGGAAGTTGGCAACGATGCCATAGCCGAGGCCTGCCCCGGCGAGGATGAGCGGAGGCAGCCGGTGGGCCGCCGGATCGTCGGTCGTAATGCGCACCCCCTGGGTCCTGCACAGAGGACGTGCGAACCGGGGCGGCGGTTCCGACGGCGGTCCTATACTTCCGGGGCAACCGTGCCAGGAGGATAGGACTAAGCGTGCGATCCCCGTTCATCCTGCTCGGAATAATCCTCTTGGCTGGCGGAGCCTGCGTCCCTCGCCTGCCCGTTGTCCTGTTTCAGCCTCCGTCCACCGCGACCGCTCCGCCGCCGACAATTACCAGTGCGCCGCCGACGCCACCCCGCACGCCGGCTGTTTCGCCGTCTTCCACCGTCCGGCCATCCAGCCCCACCGCCGTCGCGACGACCTCGCCCCGCCCTTCGGCGACCACCACCGTCGTCAACCGGCCGTCCGCCACCGCCACCCGAGCCGCCAGCGGTGCCCCGGCCGCCAGCGATCTGCTCTTTCCGGTGGCGCGCGATCGCGCCCTATCGGCCTCCTATGTTCCGCCCGATCTCACGCCGATCGACACGGCCGCCCGAACGGTCCGCGGCGCCCATCAAGTCCGCCAAGTCGTGCTCGCTGACCTGGCGCGGATGGTCAAGGACATGCAGACCGCCGGCCTCAATCCGGTCGTCTCCTCGGCCTACCGGTCCTATGCCGAGCAGGAATCGACCTATGCCTATTGGGTGCAAACCCTCGGCGCGGCCCAGGCCGACCGTGTGAGCGCCAAACCGGGCCATAGCGAGCATCAACTCGGCCTCGCGCTCGATTTTGCCAGCGCCGAGAACGGCTACGAGCTTGAGGAGAGCTTTGCGACGACGAAAGAAGGCAAGTGGCTGTTCGCCAATGCCGCGCGGTATGGTTTCGTGATGAGCTACCCGGCCGGCAAAGAAGCCGTCACCGGCTATGCCTATGAACCGTGGCATTTCCGCTATGTTGGCGCGGCCCACGCCGAAGCGATCGCCCGCTCGGACCAGACCCCGATCGAGTATTACCGCACCCACAGCCGCTAGCCGAGAGCGAGGGCGACCTCGGCGGCGATCTTCGCGTTCTGCTCGAGCAGCGCGATGTTCGCGCGAATCAGCCTTGGATCGAGCCGGCCGGCGGCGGCCAGCAGCGCGGGCGTCAGCGCATTGCCAGTGACCTTCTGCGCTGCCACCTCGGCCTCGGCCAGCGCGAGCACCGCTTCCTTGCCGGAGGCCCCATCAATTCGAGTTCAGCTCTCGCTCGACTCCTCGTCATGGCAATGGTTCGTCGGCGAGGAAACGCCGAAAGCCAAGCGCCCGCGCCGCCATGAGTAGCCGCGCCGCCTCCTCCGGGGAGTCGATCCGACGTTGAACCGGCAGGCCGCTTTCGCGGCGCTGAAGAACGCGGGAAACTCATCCGTCCCGAGCGCCGCGACGATTACACCATCACCTCGAGGCGTTCGACCGTCGCCGGCAGGTCGAGCAGCGACTTCGCGCCCGAGCAGACCACGACCACGCTCGAACAGGTGAGCGCCGCCAGATCTTCGGAGACGTCGAGCGCTCCGCCACGATGCACCCCGCCGATCCCGCCGGTCGCGAACACGGCAACCCCGGTCATCGTGCAGACGTGGAGAACCGCGCTCACCGTCGTTCCGCCAGTCTCGCGGAAGGCGGCGGCGGCCGCGAGGTCACGCCGGCCCAGTTTGACAACGTCCGCTCCCTCGGCCAGCCGCCGCACCTCCGAGCGCCCAAGCCCAACCCGGATCACCCCGTCCAGCACGCCGACCATCGCCGGGATCGCGCCAGCGCCGCGGATCGCCACCTCCATCCGGTCGGCCGCCTCGAGGTTGAAGGGAAAGGGCAGGCCCTGGGCGATCGCGCTGGTTTCGAGGGCGACGACCGCCCGCCGCGCAGTTAGCCCGTCTTGCACCTCGGCGGCGAGAGAGATCGGGCTGTAGGTCACGCGATGGCGGCGATCTCGTCCGCCAGCGCCGCGAGATCGTCCTCGGTGTTGAAATAGTGGCAAGCGGCCCGGATCACCTTGGGGAAGTCGACCGCGCGTACGACGATTCTTCGGCGCTCCCAGACCCGTTGGACAACCTCGCTCGGCGTTTGCCCGGCAACCTGAAAACAGACCAGCCCGCAGGCGGTGTCCTCGCGCTCGGGGCTGACGAACGTCACCCCGGGGATTGCCGCCAACCGCGCTCGCAAGTCCAACCCGAGGGCGCGGGCGCGCGCTTCGATCGCCGCCGGCCCGACCTCACGGTAGACCGCCAGCGCTTCGAGGAACCCATTGAAAATCGCCGGCTTGATCGTCGTTAGGGCGAACTTGGCCGGCGACCCGGTCTTCGGGACGAATCGGCCATCGTAGTCGTAGCTTTCGGCGGCATAGACCGACACCGCAGTGGGACGCAGCCGCTCCAGCCGCTCCCGGCGGACGTACAGGGCGCCCGCGCCCTCCGGCCCGAGCATCCATTTGTGACCAGTGAACGCATAGTAGTCCGCGCCGGTCGCCGGAAGATCGAGCGCCAGTTGACCAGCGGTTTGGGCGCCGTCGACTAACACCTGAGCGTCGTGCGCCTTGGCCATCGCCACGATCCGCTCCAGCGGCAGCCGCAACCCGGTGCTATAGGAGATGTGGCTGAGCGCCAGCAGGCGAGTATTGTCGGTCATCGCCGCTTCGAATTTCGCGACGATCTCGTCGGGCGAATCGGTGGTGGCCAGCGCGACGCGGTTGAGCTTGATCCCGCGTTGGTCGCGCAATTGGTAGAGCGGGATCAGCACCGAACTGTGCTCGAAGTTGTACGCCAACACCTCGTCGCCGGCCACCCACGGCAGGCCGTTGAGCACGTGGTTGATCCCCTCGGTCGTGTTGGCGGTGACGACGATTTCGTCGGGTTCGGCATTGAAAGCGGCGGCGACCCCCAGCCGGATCTCGTTGTTGAGGGAAAAGGCGCGCGCCAGCACATGCGGCGAGGTCGGCCCTTCTTCGGCTTCCCAGCGAAGGTAGTCGACCACCCGATCGACAACCCGCTGCGGCGATGGGCCGGACCAGCCGGAGTTCAGATAGGTCACCTTGCGAAGCGCCGGGATCTGTGCTCGCATCGCCAGAAACTGGTTCGTCAACGCCCCTCCCGCCGGGCCGTGCGCCGGGTTGCGCTCATTGTAGGAAATCACCCGTCAATCGGGTCGGCCCAGACGTCATGAAACATCACCCACTGGCCAGGGTACGCGCGAAGTTGGCGCCCCAGAAAGTCCACGACCTGCTCGGTCGTCTGACGGACGCGTTGCTCAAGCGGACCGCCGGCGGCAGGCACAATCGGCGCCTCGAACGACAGCCGAAAGCGCTCCAGTCCGGTCCGGACGCACGTCGTCGGCACGATCGGCGTCCGGTTTCGGATCGCAACGATCGCCGGGCCGGCCGGTACGCGCATCCGGTGGCCAAAGAGCGGAACCTCCAGCCCAGTCCCATTGATATCCCAGTCGATCGCGATCCCCAACGGGATGTTGCGTCGAAGCAGCGCACCGGCTTCCTTGAGGGTTTCCGGTCCGAGCGGGACCAGGTCCGCGCCGAAGCGTTGGCGGAGGTTGGTGATGATCTCGAACAGGGCTGGCGGTTGGATCGGCTCGACGATCGCCGACCCGCCATAGCCGAGCGCGGTAAGCGTCAGCCCTGCCCAGTCCACCGAGCCGACATGTCCCGTGGCGATAATCGCGCCGCGCCCGCCCGCGAGAGCGGCTTCGAGATGCTCGGCGCCAACCACGTCGACGACGGCAGCAACATCGGCGGCCGTCATCCGGCTCGAACGGAGCACGTCGATGTAGTTGAGCGTCTGGACGCGCACCGCCCGGCGGGCCAACCGCCGCACCAACGGATCATTAGGCTCGCCGCCGACGATGCGGGCGATGTTCCGGCGGTGCCGGCGATTCTGGACGGTATCGAGCGCGGCGATCCGATCGGCGATCGGCAGCGCCGTGGTGACGCTCAGCCGACGGGGCAACCGCGGCACGATCGCCAGCCCGATGCGAAAGGAAAGGAGCGCGGCGTTCAGCCCGACTCCGTGACTATGCTGGGCGGCCGGTGAGTGCCTCGGGAGCCGAGTAACCGTCGCCGCTGGTGATGAGCACATCGCGCTGGGCGATCTGCGGCGTCTCGAGGCCGTAGATCTCAGCGCCGTTTCGCCACCAGATTCGCTCGCGTTCGTCCTCGCTCAGCCCAATCCGGTCGAAGATGGCTTGGAAACGATCGACATGCTCCTGGATTTCGTTGGCCTGGCAATCCGAGCCAAAGACCAGCTTTTCGATGCCGATCTCGTAGCCGATCAGCCGGCGCTCCTCGGCATGCCGCTCAATCGTTTCACCGCCCGACAGGTCGAGAAAGACGTTGGGACGCCAGCGCACCACCGAAGCCGCCGCGTCGTAGTTGCCGGTGCCACCCATATGCGCCCCGATGATCTTCAACTGAGGGAAGTTGTTGGCGAGGGTATCGAGGTGAAACGGGTGCATCCGCGTCGCGCTGGTGTCACGCCCGCCGACACGCGTCGCCCATCGCTCGTGGCGCTCGGCCGCGGCGTGATCGCGCCGTGGATGGGTGCGCTGGTAGTCGACGGCGCCGCCAATCACGCCGAGGTGAAACAGGATCGGCAGGCCAAGTTCCTCAGCCGCCTCGTACATGCGGAAATAGTCGGTCGTGTCATACGGCTGCTTGACGCCAATCATCTTCAGCCCGCGGTAGCCCATTGCCTGCAATTCCCGCACTTTGCGACCGGGTGTCTCTTCGGGATCGACCATCGCGACCGGGATCGCGAAGCCAGCGTATGGCTCGAGGCAGCGAAGCGCTTGCTCGTAACTCAGCCCGAAGCGCCCGCCCGAGAGGACGCAGACCGCGGCGATACCGGCCGCACGCGCTTTGGCGAGGGTTTCGTCAACCTGAGACTGAGGATCGGCGTCCGGATTCTCCCAGTTGCGGGGGAAATGCAGGTGGACATCAAAAATCTTCACGCAGAATGCTCCAAGGTCAACTCGTCGTCTCAACTGTAGTCGATCCCGGGTTGAGCCGCGCACGCCCGCAAGCCGGGGACGGTATACTCCGGCCGAGGGCTGCCCAAGCGCGATCGAGAGGGTCGGCGATGCAAGACGCCTGGCTTGAGTCGTACTGGATGTCTTATGTCTATCTATCGACTCGCTGGGTCGAATACCCCACCGCACACCTGCGCTTTCGCTACCCCTCGCCATCGCCCCTCGACCTGAAGATCGGCGATCTGGCCGACGCGGTCGAGCGGATCTATTCGACCCTCGTCAAGGTGCTCGATCTGCACGCGCTGCCCGATTTGCCGCTCGATGTGATCGTGACCGAAGCCGACGACGAAGACTTGATCGCCGCCAGTGGCGCCGGCGAACGTCGGCTCCACGTCATCCACCGGGCCGATTCGCCTGCTGCCGACCTCGATCGCGCCGTCGTCCAGCATCTGCTGACCGAAGCCTGGGGCGACAATGCCGGCAAGGCCGACTTGGTGCTCGATGGAGTGCTTGGCTATGCCAGCGAGATCGGCCGTACCGGCAATCTCGCCAAGCTGAACGCCTCGCTCCAAGCCGACCGCGAGCGTGGCATTCCGATCGGCCTCGCCGAGTTGTTCGCCGGCGTCGCGCTGCTGGCTCGCCCTCAGTATGCCCGGATCGCCACATCGTTCACCGGCTACTTGATCGATGCCTACGGCCCAACCCGCGTCGCCGACCTTGCTCGCGCCTTCGACCGCGCCAGCCCTGGCCGCAGCTTCGAGATCGCCTTCGACAAGCCATCGGCCATGCTCGAACAGGAATGGCTCGATTCGCTGCGGACCACTCGCCCGGGCGTCCTTGGCAAAGAGGGATTGCTTCAGCGGCTCCAGCCATACCTCGGCACACGCGCCGCGTTGCTGATCGGCTTGGCGATCGCCAGCCTGCTGGGGATGGTTTACAGCCTCGCCGAGCCGTTCCTGCTCAAGGGTCTGATCGAAGGCACAATCGTCCCGCGAATCGCCGACCCCGCCGCGCCGATCGCGGGTGGAGGCGTGGTCCTGTTGTTGCTGTTGGCGGCCGCGATCATCCAGGGAGGCGGCGTACTCCTCGCCAGCCGACTGGGCGCCTTGCTTGGCAGCGAAGTCGCCAACGACATCCGCCTCCGGCTGTTCAGCCACATTCAACGCCAGCCGCTCGATTTCTATACCCGATCGCGCATCGCCGATCTCACAACCCGGCTCACCGCCGACATCGACACCATCGAGGAGGCGGTTGCGCGTGCCCTGCCCGCCACTGGGTCGGCGATCCTGACTCTGGGGTTGGCGGTGATATTGACGATCGTCTTCATCGACTGGCGAGTCGGGCTCCTCGCCGGGGTGACGATCAGTCTGCTGGTCCTCGCTGTTCGCTGGATCGGCCGTGCCGCGACCACCGCAAGCTACGCCCGCCAGACGACCAACGCCGCCGTCGCCACCGGCATCGCCGAAAGCATCGGCGCGGCGCGCGTGGCTGCCGTCTTCGGTCTGCAGGACGAGATCCTCGGCACGTTCCGGCGGGCCACCGAAGCACTGGCGGCAACGTCCGAGCGGCTCGGTCAGATCGGCGGCATCCAGCAGTCCTTCGGGATCGTCGGCGGGGCACTCCTCTACCTCGTCGCCGGATCGGTCGGACTGCTGCTCTATGCTGGCGGGGCGCTCGGACCGGGTGCGCTGTTGGTCGCCTTGATCTTGATCCTCCGGCCGATGATCCTCGCGCTCTGGCAGTTCGCCCAGACCCCTGCTGTTCTCGAACGCGCCACCGCCGCAATGTCACGGGTCGACGAACTCTTCGCGGAACACGCTCGGCCGCTCGACGACACCGGTGCTCGCCGCCTACCGCCGCTCTCGCGCGAGATCCGCCTCGACAACGTTTCGTTCTCCTACGTCGCGGGCCAGACCATCCTCGACCGGATCGACCTGACCGTTGCAGCCGGATCGACGGTCGCCATCGTTGGGCCGAGTGGCGCCGGCAAGTCGACCATCGTCAACCTGCTGGCCCGGCTGGTTGACCCGACGGTCGGGAGCGTCCGCTTCGACGACAACGACATCCGCGCGGTCAGCCAGGCCTCACTCCACGGCCAACTGGGCTTCGTCTTTCAGCAAACATTCCTGTTCGACCGAACGATCCGCGACAACGTCCGGGTCGGCAAAGCAGAAGCAACCGACACCGAGATCGAGGCTGCTCTACGCGCTGCTGAACTCCAGGAGTTGGTCGCCTCCTTGCCACGCGGCCTCGATACGGTGATCGGCGAGAACGGCGTCCGCCTGTCGGCCGGTCAACGCCAACGCCTGGCGCTCGCCCGCGCCTTGATCCGTGATCCACGGGTGCTGGTGCTCGACGAAGCGACCTCAGCGCTCGACGCCGAAACCGAAGCGTCGATCCTCGGGTCGTTGCGCGGCACGTCGGGTGGCCGCACGACCATCCTAATCACCCACCGGGTCAACGCAGCGCGCTTTGCCGGCCGGGTCGTCGTGCTCAGCCGCGGCCGGATCGTTCAAGACGGAGCACACGACGAGTTGGTCTCCCAGGACGGGCTGTATCGCCGCCTCTGGCAGGCCCAGAACGAAACCCTCGCCGAAGGATTGATTGCCGACCCGTCGGTCGTCGCGGCGCGACTGAAGGCGATCCCGCTCTTTCGCGATTTCGACGAGGCCGGTCTGTCCGCACTCGCTTCGCGCCTCGCGACCGAAGAGCTTCACGCGAATGAAGTCGTCTTTGCCCAGGGCGACCCGGCCGATAAGCTCTACGTCATTGTCTCCGGCCAGGTCGAGGTCGCAGCGGTTGGACCGAGCGGCGATGAGCGACTGGTGGCGATCCTCAACGAGGGGGAGCACTTCGGCGAGATGGCGCTGCGGCGTGACGCCCCGCGCACGACCACCGTTCGCACCCGCACCCCGGCGGTGTTGCTGACGCTCGACCGCCGGCAGATCCTTAAGAGCGTCGCGGATGTCCTGACCATCCCGGAAGGCGAGCGAGCGTTGGTGCGTTGGCTCCTACGGCGCGAATCGGCCAGCCTCGCCGAGATCGTCCAGCAGATGGACGCCAGCATCGAGGAAGCCAGCCGCACCGTCGAGAGTCTTGTCCAACGCGGATTCATCATCGAGACCGAGGTGGACGGTCAGATGCGCTACCGTGCCCGGCTTGCACCGCGGCGGGGCCGTCACCTCCCCGCCGGCATCTGGCGCGCCCTCGACGCCGACAACGGGTAGCGCTACTCGACCATCCGCACGTCGAGCGACTCCAGCCCGCGGATCCCCCGCCCGCTCAGGCCATCCGATGGCACCACCAGATGGATCGGACCGTCCTCGCCGAGCGGGGCGCCGTCACGTTCCCAGGCGACGAGTGCCGGCGCACGGCCATACTCGGGGGCAATCTCGGCGAGGCTTAGTACCGCGCTCCGGCCATCGCGACCCCGCGCCACGACATAGCCGCGCGTCACGTCCGCACAACCACTGCCACCCGGCAGGGGCGCTTCGACCACCAACCCAAAGGTGACCAGCAGGGTGTGGAGCAGCACGCCATGATACCGGTGCCGTTGAAAGCCCTCGCGCGCGCCATGCATTGCCTCGAAGGTGGTGGCGGCCAGGTCGAGCAAGTCCCCCGGCGCGGCGAGCGCACGCATGATCCCTGGTCCCCGCAGCAGGAGTTCGCCGACCACTGGCGCCGCTCCGCCCAGTCGGCCGGCTTCGCGAAAGCTGGCCAAGGCGCTCGCCTCGATCCGGTACTGCCCGCCCACTCGGATCGCGGGCAACTCGCCTCGACGGATCAGGGCGTACACGGTGAAGCGCGAGACGTTCAACGCCCGCGCGACTTCGGATGGACGGAGCGTCGCCGGCATCGCGCCTCCCGCGCCGGACTATCCTGCTTGGCGAATGCTGCCTGGGGCAATGATACTCTGAGCATCTCCAGAGGAGAGGCTATGCCCACCGAGATCTCGCCCTACCCAATGGTTCCCGTCGACGAAGCAATTGCGACAGTCTTGCACGAGGCCGCACCGCTGCCGAGCGAACTGGTTGGCCGCCAGGCCGCCCTTGGCCGAGTGCTGGCCGAGCCGGTGGTCGCCCGCGAAGACCAGCCGATTTTTGTCGCGTCGACCGTCGACGGGTACGCCGTGCGCTCCGCCGACGGTCTGCAGCCACGGCGACTGCGCGGGGACGTCCGCGCCGGGACGACTGCCGCACCGATCGGACCGCGCGAGAGCGTCCGGATCATGACCGGCGCGCCACTGCCGGAGGGCGCGGATGCGGTGGTCATGTTCGAATGGGCCGAACTGCGCGACGGGATGGTCTGGCCGGAGAGCATCCCGGCGTCGGGCGACAACCTGCGCCCGGTCGGTTCGGATCTGCGCGCCGGAGACGAGGTCATCCCGAGTGGTGCTCGGATCGGCCCGGTTGAGATCGGGTTGCTTGCAGCGCTTGGCTTGCGCGAGGTGCGCGTCCACCGCCGGCCCCGCGTTGCCGTCCTGACCACCGGCGATGAGATCGTCGACGCCGACGCCACGCCGACCGGTCCAGCGATCCGCGACAGCAACGCCCCGACCGTCCTCGCCGCCCTCGCTGAGTGGGGGTTTGACGGCCGCTTTCTCGGCATCGCGCCGGACCTGCCTGAGGCGCAAGAAGCGTTGATCCGCCGTGGTCTTGCCGAAGCGGATGTCGTGATCACCAGCGGCGGGGTGTCGGTCGGCAGCCACGATCTGATCAAGCCGATCTTTGCCAAAGTTGGCGCCGTCCATATCGGCCGGATCGCCTTCAAGCCGGGCAAGCCCCTCACCTTCGCCACCGCCGGCCGGTCCCTCCTCTTTGGCCTGCCCGGCAACCCGGTGTCGGCCTATGTCTGCCTTGCGCTCTTCGTTCGCCCCGCTCTGCGCCAACTCGCCGGCGAGCATGACGTCCGCCCGACACTGGTCGAGGCGGTCGCTGGCGAGTCGCTTCGCCCCACGCCCGATCGACCGGACTATCAGCGCGCCATCGCCCGCTGGGAGGGCGGCACTCTCGTCGTTCGCACCACTGGCCCACAAGGCTCCTCGCGTCTACGCTCGCTCGTGGGCGCAAACGCCCTCGCGATCATCCCGGCCGGCGCCGACCTGATCCCGGCCGGCGCAAGGGTCGAGGCGATCCTGCTCGGCCCAATCTCCGGCGATCACCTCCTCGGCAGATGAGAGCGGAGCGCCAGACAGATCGCCGCCCAGTTGACGGTCTCCGACCGTTCTCGAAGCGAGAGGCGAGGGGTGAGGTTCGGCGCTACCATCTCTCGTCATGAACATCCGCTCCCTCACCGCCGACGACGAACCGACAATCGCCCAAGCCGGTCAGGTGCTCTTCGGCGCGATGCGCGGTCATACGCTCGCCTGGCCGGACCTTTCGAGCGCCGTCGAGGAAGTGCGCGCGTCGGTCGAGGAAGAGCGGATCAGTCTCGTCGCCATGGAAGCGGAGCGGGTCGTCGGCTGGATCGCCGGCGAGCGCCAGTATGACGGAAACGTCTATGAACTTCATCCGCTCGCGGTCGCACCCGAAGCCCAGGGCCGAGGTATTGGACGAGCACTGGTGGAGGCGTTCGAAGCGGAGGCCCGAGCGGCCGGGGCGCGGACGATCTGGCTGGGCACCGACGACGAGGATGGCCGCACCTCGCTCGCCGGACGCGACCTGTATCCGGACCCACTGGCGGCGCTTTCCGGGATCCAGAATCTTGGCCGGCACCCCTTCGAGTTCTACCTGCGTTGCGGGTTCGTGCTGACGGGCGTCCTGCCAGACGCCAACGGCCCCGGCAAGCCGGATATCCTGATGGTCAAACGGATCGCTCCGCCGCCCACCGAGCGCTAGCCCAAGGATCGCCTACAATGGTCCGGAACCGGGTACGTGCGCCCAGCGCCACGGCCCAAGCCAGGAGGACCCATGGCGAGCATCTTCGACCGACTATCCACTCTCATCCGGGCGAACCTGAACGCCGTGCTCGATCAGGCCGAAGACCCTGAGAAAGTGCTCGACCAAATCATTCGCGACATGCAGGGCGCGATCAACGACGCCCGCAGCCAAGTCGCCGAGATGATCGCCCGAGAGCGAATGCTCCGTGCCGACGTCGAGGATCAACGCAAACTCGTCGCTGAATGGGACCGCAAGGCCGAAATTGCCCTGACCCGCAGCATGGAAGACCTCGCCCGCGAGGCCGTCCGCCGCAAGATCGACTACCAGAAGGGTCTCGAACTCGCATCCACCCAGTGGCAGACCCAGAGCGAAGTGGTCGAACGGCTCAAGACCGACCTCCAGACCCTCCAGAGTAAGTATGAGAACGCGGTTCGCCAACGCGATTCGATGATCGCCCGCCACAAGGCGGCCCAGGCGCAAGAGCAAGTGACCCGCACCGTCCGCCAGTTCTCGACAATCGACCCGTCGAGCGAACTGGCACGAATGGAAGATCGCATCCGGCTCGCCGAAGCGCGCGCGTCGGCGAACCTCGAACTGCAGCAGGTCGATCTCCAGGATCAGTTTGCCCAACTCGAAGGTGACAGCGAACTGGACGAGGAGATGGCGCGGCTCCGAAGCCGCGTGCTGGGCCCGGCTGACCAACCCGCCGGCCAACTCGACGCACCCAAGCCGGAAGGCCAGGCCGGGGTCTAAGTCTGCCCCATCCGGGGCTGGGGGTTCGATGGCCAAGATCAAGCTCGGGGTCGGTCTGAACACCGTCCCCGACCGCACGCCGGATCGGTTTTGGGGCTGGATCGACCAGTGCGAACGCGAAGGGATCGATTCGATCTGGATCTCCGATCGCGTCACCGGCCCGCAGAACAGCCTCGAACCGATCACCACCTTTGCCGCGATCGCCGGACGGACGCACCGGATGAAGTTTGGCCCGAGCGTCCTGGTGTTGCCGCTGCGCCAGCCGGTGGTGCTCGCCAAGGAGGTCGCTACCGTCGACTTCCTCTCAAATGGCCGGATGCTCCTGGCGATCGGCGTCGGATTGGACGACGAACGCGAATGGCAAGCGTGTGGCGTCCCGAAAGCCGAGCGTGGCGCCCGCACCGATGAGGCGGTCGTCCTGATGCGCCGGCTCTGGACCGAGGAGCGCGTCACCTTCCAGGGCCGCTATTTCCAGACCAACGACGTCGCACTCACCCCCAAGCCGATCCAACAACCGGTACCGATCTGGGTCGGCGGGCACACCGAAGCGGCGCTTCGACGCACCGGAACCCTTGGTGACGGCTGGATCCCGTCCTTCGTGACGCCCGAAGAGTTCGCCGAGGGACTGACGATCATCCATCGCTACGAGCAGCAAGCCGGCCGCGAGATCGAGGACGACCATTTCGGAACCTTCATCCTCTACCACGTCGCCGAATCGCGCGCCAAGGCGGTCGAACGAGTAGGCGACCAACTGTTGCGCCCGGCGCGGATCAAGGACAACAACCTCAACAAGCCGTATTACGCGCTCGGGACCGCCGCCGACGTCCGCGCCGCCGTCGAGCGCTTCCTCGCGGTTGGAGCGACCAAGTTCGTGATGCGGCCGGTCGGCCCGGTCGAAGGGATCGCCGATCAACTCGAAGCGCTCGGACGCGACATCATCCCCCATTTCACGCCGCAGGCAGCGAGGACCTAATGGACCACGTCCTGTACGACCGGCAAGGGCCGGTTGCCATCGCCACCATCAACCGGCCGGAGAAGCGCAACGCGCTCGCGCTCCAGACCTATGCCGAATTGAGCTTGATCGTTCGCGACGTCGAAGCGACTTCGGCGCTTCGTGCCCTCGTCATCACCGGCGCCGGGTCAGCTTTTTCAGCGGGCGCCGACATCGACGAAGTCCTCGAACTTGAGGAGAGCGTCGAGGCGGCGGTTGGCCGCTTCAAGCAATCGCACGCCTTCATCGCCCTGCTGCGCTCGCTCTCGAAACCGGTAATCGCGGCGATCAATGGCGATGCCGCCGGCGCGGGATGCTCGATCGCCCTGGCGGCGGACCTACGCTACCTCGCCGATGGCGCTCGGATGGGTCTGACCTTTGCTCGCGTCGGCCTCGGACCGGACATGGGCGCAAGTTACTTCCTTCCCCGGCTGGTCGGGCTGGCTCGCGCCTACGAGCTTGCCTTCACCGGCGACCTCATCCCGGCCGCCGAAGCCGAGCGGATCGGGCTCGTCAACAAAGTGCTCCCAGCCGACGAGGTGATGCCGCGGTCGTTGGAAACCGCCCAGAAGATCGCCCGGGGTCCGGCGTTGGCGCTCTCGGTCGCCAAGCGGTCGCTCGAACGCGGGCTGTTGCTCGACCTCGACGATGTTCTGCAGGATGAGATCGTCAGTCAGAGCCTGCTGCTCAACAGCCGCGACGGGCGCGAGGGCCTTCGGGCGTTTCGCGAGAAGCGCCGACCAGACTTCTCGTGAACCCACGCGTCCGACCACTCGACGCCCGCTGGATCCGCCACCAGGGTGAGCAAACGCTGCTCCTCCAGGACCGGCAGGGCTTCCTACCGGGACCGATGCTCGCGCCGCCCGCCGTCGCGGTGCTGCTTTCGCTCTGCGACGGCACCCGCGACATCGACACCCTCGCCACCGCCTATCGGCTGCGCACCGGCGAGCCAGCCACTCCGCAGGACATTCAGCGGATCATCGACGAACTCGATGAGGCTCTCGTCTTCGAATCACCCCGATTCCTCGAGGCTCTGGCGGAACAACTCGCCGCCTACCGAGCCGCGCCCCACCGCGATCCGTTCCACGCCGGGGCGGTTTACCCCGAGCGGGTGGACGACCTGCTTGACCGGATCGCCGCCTGGCGACCGGATGTACCCGCCCAGGAAGACCTGACGGTCAGCGCGGTGATCAGTCCGCACATCGACTACGCGCGCGGCGGCCCGGTCTACGGCGCGACCTGGCGGGCGGCCACGGCGGCAGCGCGGGCAGCGGATTACGATTCATCTTCGGCACCGATCCTCCGGCGGCTGACCGGCTGCAACTTCACCCGCCACGGCTATCCGCGCACCCCCTTCGGCATTCGCCGAGCACGACGGCGATCGTCGCCGCCGGCGCGCGCCATCGGCGAGGGCGACTTCACCGAGGAGATCCACCATCGCACCGAGCATTCGATCGAACTTGCCGCCGTCTGGCTGCACTGGGCTATCGAAGGACGTTCGACGCCGATCGTTCCGATCCTCTGCGGATCGTTCGCCCCGTACACCGATGGTGAGCGCGACCCGGCGGCCGACCGGAATTTCGCGGCCGTTCTGGATGCCCTCCACACCGCCCTCGACGGCAAACGAGTGCTTGCGGTGGCAGCGGCGGACCTTGCCCATGTCGGTCCGGCGTTTGGCGATGGGCCGTTTCGCGAGGCCGAACAAGCCAACCTGCGCCAGCATGACGAGCGCACCCTCGCTACGATTCAGACGGGTGATGCCGCCGGGTTCTTCGGTGACCTACGCGCCGAGCGTGATGCCCGAAAATACTGCGGGCTGCCGCCGATCTACCTCACCTTGCGCTATCTCGAACAAAGCCAGGGCGAGGTGATCCAGTATGACCAGTGTCCTGCCGATGACGAGAAGACCTCTTGGGTGAGCATCGCCGGTGCGCTGCTCCGCTGACGGGCTGAGGTCGGCGCCCGATGTGCGATTGGGCGGTCGGAAGCAGCCAGGCCCGTTGACGGTCCTGTGGGCCACCGATAGAATGCCGCCGGTGCGCCGGTCGACTGAGCCGCAGGAGGCACCTCCGTGACACTCGATTCGGCTGAGGTCCCCACCGCGCCGGCCGCCGCCAATGCAGATCCCGGCATCCTCTCCGGGCTTCGCCCTGCCGCCAGCGGGTTTGCCGTTGGTGTGGTCGTCGCGCTCGTGGCGGTCGCCACGCTCGGCGTGTTCAAGCTGATCAGCAGCAGCGCCGCTCTCTGGCGCTTCGAGAGCGGGATACTGCCAATCGTCGTGCTTGCTCCGGCGATCGGCGGCGCTCTCGTTGGAGTTGGCCGACGGTGGTGGGGCAATGGCTACGACCGTCTGCTGAGCGGACGGCCACCTGGTCTGCGCCACGGCCTTGGCCAGTTCGGGCTTGCCCTTGTCACGATTGTCTTTGGCGGGGTTGCTGGCCGCGAAGAGCCGTCGATCGGGCTCACCGCGACCGCGGTACGCCGTTTCGGGCTCTTGGCGCGTCAGCGCACGATCACCCCGCATGGGATCGTCTCGGCGTCGGTTGCCGGCGGGTTGGCGGCGGCATTCGGCACACCGTTTGCCGGCTTCCTCTTTGCCATCGAAACAGTCGTCGGCCGGCGCGCGGGCGGCGATCTGATTGCGGTGATCGTCGCCGCTGGAGTCGGTGCGATCATTGGTCGGCTCACCGGGGTCGCGGCCGCCCTCCCTGCCGGTGCAAGCCCCGCCGCGCCAGGTGGCTGGATCGCCATCGTCATCGTCGCCGTCACCGCGCTCGTCGTTGGGTTGGCCGCCACCTCGCTGATCGGACTCGTTCTTCAGACCTTGCGTCGCTTTGGCGTGCCTTTTGTTGCGGCGCCAGCGGTTGGCGGTCTGATCGTCGGGTTGCTGGCGTTGGTGAGCCCGGCGTTTGCGGCGATCGAACCGATCCCGCCGGCATTGCTCGGCGACGATCCGCTTTGGCTGGTCACCGCAGCCGGACGGACCGGTGCGCTGGTGGCGACGTTCGGTTTTGGCGGAGTTGGCGGCGTAATCGGACCGATCGTCGGCATCGGTCAAGCCCTCGGAGCGGGCGCCGCCGGTCTGCTTGCGCCGGTTCTTCCCGGCGCTTCCGCTGCCACGTTGGCGGTGGTGGGCGCGGTGGTCATCCTCGCCGCGGTGGTGCGAGCGCCGTTTGCCGGGGCAGTCCTCGCCCTCGAGTTCGGCGCGGACCCGTTGCTGGTCGTGGTGGTGGCGGCACTCGCCTGGGGCGCTGCCGAAATCGCCCGACGGGCCGAGCCGTGGTCCATCTATCGCGTGCTCGACGCTGACGAAGAACGCCCTCACGGATCGCTCGCCGCCCAACTCTTGAGCACCACGTTGGTGCGCGACCTGATGACGCCGGACTACCCGGTGATCGCTTCGAACGCGACGCTTGGCGATGCCTCTCTCATCATCCAACACGGCAACGAGGAAGCGCCGATCGTCGATGGACACGGCGAACTTGCCGGCGTGCTTGGTCCGCATGACATCGAGATCGCCCTGCTTACCACCAGCCGCGACTCGCTGGCGATCGCCTGGGCGCGGCGTGAGTTCCCGACGCTCGTTCCGTATCAGTCGATTGCCCAGGCACTGGAAGAACCGGGAATCGAGACGGTTGCCGCCATTCCGGTGGTCGATCCGCGCGATCGGTTTCGGCTCGTCGGGATGCTTCGCCGAGCGCGCGTACTGGAGGAACTCGGGCTCCTGGCGGCACCAGATCACCCGCCGCTCCCACCAACTCACCAGGCGTTGCCGGTGCTCGAGATCGCGATCCGCGAGGGGTCTCCATGGGCGGGCAAACGGCTGCGCGACCTTCGCCTTCCGCGCGACGCTTATCTTGCCTTACTCCAGCGCGGCGACGAGCGGTTTCCCTTGCGAGGAGATAGTCTTTTGCGCCCCGGCGACCGTGTCATCGGCTTCGCACCCGAGCCAGTTTGTCTCCGCCTCGCCGCTCAGGCTGAACCCGGCTCGGACCAACCCGCCGAGTAAGGCGAGGAAACCGCCCGACGACCCGCTTACCCAACGCCATCGATGCTTGCGTGCCGTCAATACTGCGTGGCACTCTAAGCCAACCAATTCTTGACAGGGAGCAGCAGATGCCAACGATTTCCCGACACTATGTCTACGCCGGAGAGCGGCGGGTTCACTATCGGCGCGCTGGCGACGGCCCGCCGTTGGTGCTGCTCCATTCCTGTCCCGGTAGTTCGGTGTCGATGGAATCGTTGGTCGCCCCGCTCGCCGCGCGTCACACCGTCATCGCCCTCGACAACCCCGGTTTCGGCGAGTCGCAGGGCGTCGGCCGCTCGCTTCCTTCAATCGGCGACTACGCGCTGGCCCTGGCCGAAACGCTCGACCAACTCGGCATCGAACAGGTCGACCTGATCGGCCACCGAACTGGCGCAAAGATCGCCCTCGACCTTGCCTTGCAGCGGCCGGGACGGGTGCGCCGGCTCGCTCTCGAAGGGTTCGCTCATTACACACCGGAAGAAACCGTCGAAATGTTCGCTCACTACACCCCGGACATGACGCCGCAGTCCGACGGTGGACACAATCTGCGAACCTGGATGATGTGGCGCAACGTTCAGATGTGGTGGCCGTGGTTCGACCAGCGGCCCGAGACGCGAATTGTCCGGCCGCTCACCCCGCCAGAGGTATTGCACGGCCAGGTCGTCGACTTCCTGCGCGCCGGCAAGGACTACTGGCAGGGGTATCATGCCGCCTTTCGCTACCCCGGCCCGACGGCGCTGTGCCGCCTCACGATCCCCACGCTGTTGTTCGCAACCTCGACCGATCCGTTGCGACTGCACATGCCCCGATTGGGCGAGCTTCCGCCGATCATTACCAGCGACGTTGTCCCGGCGGGGACGAACCCCCGCCTCGCGGCGGCGGAGCGTCTGCTTGCCTTCTTCGAGGGGAGCGACCTGCCCGCCGCGCCGCCCCCTCCGGCAGTCCGGCCGATTGCCGGGGCCGTCCGGCGTGACTACGTCGTGACCAGCATCGGCGAACTGCTCATTCGCCGCGCGGGCGATGGCGTGGGGCGGCCGGTGCTGCTCGTCCACGACCTGCCTGGCTCCGGGGCAGCGCTCGAGGAGACGCTCATCGGACTTGGCCGGCCCGCCCTCGCGATCGATCTGCCTGGCGCCGGCGACTCGGCGGCACTTCCCGGCGATCCGACGCCGGACGCGGTGGCTGGCGTGCTGGCCGAGGCGCTCGACACGCTCGGGATTGACCGGCCCGATGTCGTCGGGATCGGCCTCGGCGGAGTGATCGCCAAGGCGCTGGCACGGCGCGGAGGGGCGCATCGCCTCGTGCTCGAAGGCCTACCAGAGCCGGACGCCGAGCGCGCGGAGAAGGAATTCCCGCCGCTCCAGCCACGCAGCGACGGGGCGCACCTGGTCGAAGCCTGGGGCTGGTGGCGCGACCGCCAACTCTGGGCGCCGTGGTATGACCGGACGCCGGCTCATGCGGTGGGACGGGCAGTTCCCACTGCCGAAGCGCTCCACGCTGGCTTCCTCGAGTTGATCAAGGGTGGACGCACCTACCAGGCGGTGGCCCGGGCCGCACTTGCAGCGCCGGATGGCGGCGCCGGAGACATCCCGGCCCTCGCCATGGAGACAGGATCCGAAGGCCGGGCCGCCCGGTTGCGCGCCATCCTCGACGCGCCGACCAGCTAACAGCCGGTACAAACCGAGCATAATCGGCTGCTCGAAGCAGCGAAGATCGGCTATGGTGTACCGTGCGGCCAGGCTGCAGCAGGAGCAAACGCGATGGACGCAAACGGTTCGATGACGCCTGACCAACTGCTGAGCGCCTATCGGCTGATGCTCACCATCCGCCGGTTCGAGGAGCGGGCGCTCGACCTCTATCGTGCCGGTGAGATGCGCGGCAGCACCCATCCGTATATCGGTATGGAAGCGGTTGCGGTCGGGGTCTGCCTCGCGCTCGAGCCGGACGACTACATCAGCAGTACCCATCGCGGGCACGGGCACACTATCGCCAAGGGCGGCGACATCCGCCGGATGATGGCCGAACTGCTCGGCCGGGCGACCGGCTATTCGGGCGGCAAGGGCGGCAGCATGCACATCGCCGACCTCGACCGCAAGATGCTCGGGGCGAACGGGATTGTTGGCGGTGGGATGGGCCTCGCAACCGGCGCGGCCTTGACGGCAAAGCTGCAGGGGAGCGGGGCGGTTTCGGTCTGCTTCTTCGGCGATGGCGCACTCAACCAGGGCGTTCTACACGAAGTGAGCAACCTCGCGGCGATCTGGTCGCTGCCGGTGCTCTTCGTCTGCGAGAACAACCAGTACGCAATGTCGGCAGCGGCAGAGTGGACGATCGCCGGTGGCGACCCGGCTGGTCGATCCGCCAGTTACGGCATACCCGGCGTCACGGTCGATGGCATGGACGTGGCTGCGGTCTTTCAAGCCACCCAGAACCTCGTTGCGCGTGCCCGAACGGGCGGAGGACCAAGCTATCTGGTGGCAACCACCTACCGGTTCGTCGGCCACCATGCCGGTGACCCCTTGAACTACCGGTCGAAGGACGAGGTAGATCGCTGGCGGGCACGCGATCCGATTACCCAACTCGGGGCGGCCCTCGAAGCGCGCAACTTCGCCAGCCCGGAAGACCTCGCCCGGATCGATGCCGAGGTTCTTTCGAGCATCGACGAGGCGGTCGCCTTCGCCCAGCAGAGCCCGCAACCCGCGCCAGGCGACCTGCTCGCCGACATCTTCGCGTAAGGGGAGACCCGATGGTGACGACCCCCGACATCGCAAGCCGCATCCAGCAGGAT
The DNA here is from genome assembly GCA_046328265.1 of Dehalococcoidia bacterium. Lineage (GTDB taxonomy): Bacteria > Chloroflexota > Dehalococcoidia > SpSt-223 > SpSt-223 > JANWZD01. The sequence continues at coordinate 5,569 of JAXLWW010000002.1, read as the reverse complement.
GGCGGGGCAGGGCGGTTGATCAGCTACGCCCAGGCGCTCAACGAGGCGTTGCGCGAGGAGATGAGGCGCGACCGGTCCGTCTTCGTCATGGGCGAGGATGTCGCCGCCTGGGGCGGTGGCGGGGTGTTCGGAGTGACGCGTGGTCTCGCCGACGAATTCGGACTTGATCGCGTGCGCGACACGCCGATCTCCGAGGAGGCAATCGTCGCGGTGGCGGTCGGGGCGGCCGCATCGGGCAGTCGCCCAGTCGTCGAGTTGATGTACGTCGACTTCATCGGGCTGGCGATGGAGCCGCTGGTCAACCAGGCGGCAAAACTGCGCTACATGTTCGGCGGCAAGGCGAGCGTTCCGATGGTGCTGCGCACTCAGCAGGGCGCAGGCCGTGGCAACGCCGCCCAGCACAGCCAGAGCCTGGAGGCCTGGTTCTGCCATATCCCCGGCCTGAAGGTCGTCACTCCCAGCACTCCCGCCGACGCCAAAGGGCTGCTGATCGCCGCAATCCGAGACGACAACCCGGTGGTGTTCCTCGAGCACAAGTTGCTTTACGGCGTCAAAGGACCGGTCCCCGAAGGCAGCTACACCATCCCGCTTGGCCGTGCCGACATCAAACGGCCAGGCAAGCACGTCACCGTCATCGGCATTCACACGATGGTGCACAAGGCGCTCGAAGCGGCCGAGCGGCTAGCGGAAGAAGGGATCGAACTTGAGGTGATCGACCCGCGGACGCTTGCGCCGCTCGACGACGAGACGATCGTCCAGTCGGTCAAGAAGACCGGCCGGTTGATCGTCAGCCACGAAGCGGCTACCAGCGGCGGCTTTGGGGCCGAGATCGTCACTCGGGTGATCGAGCAGGCCTTTGACTACCTCGACGCCCGCCCGGTGCGGGTGTGCGCCAAAGACGTGCCGATCCCCTATAGCGAGGTGCTCGAACACTCCGCGCTCCCGCAGACCGACGACCTCGTTGAAGCGGCGCGTGCGCTCGTCCGCGACGAGATCTAGCGTGCAGGTCACCATGCCGGTCCTCGGCCTGACGATGGAAGAGGGGACGATCGCCGAGTGGCTCAAACAGGAGGGCGAGTCGGTCGTCAAAGACGAGCCGCTGCTGCTGGTTGAAACCGACAAAGCGGTCGTCGAAGTCCCAGCCCCGGCAACAGGCGTGCTCACGACCATCCTCGTGCTGCCGGGTCAGCCAGTACCGGTACGCACGCCGATTGCCGAGATCGCTGGCGCCCCCGCGACCCGGCCGGCCGCCGAGGCCCCGATTCAGGTCGCCGCACAGACCCGACCGGCGCACCCCGAGACCCGCCCGCAAGAACGGATCACTGCCGCCGGCCGGCCGTTTAGCTCGCCGCGCGCCCGGCTGCGCGCACGCGAGCGTGGGATCGCGATCGAGACGATCACGGGCAGCGGCTATGGCGGCCGGATCGTCGAGCGCGATGTGCTCACCGCTCCGTCGCGCCGCGCAACCCCATTGGCAGCGCGGGTCGCTGCCGAACGCGGGGTTGCGCTCGAAGGGATCGCCGGGTCGGGGCCAGGCGGCCGGGTCACCCGCGACGACGTCCTCGCCGCCGCCGAGGCGACGCCGGTCGCGCCGGTCGCGCCGGTCGGGACTCTGCCGCTTTCGCGCATCCGCCGACTGACCGCCGAACGGATGGCCGCCTCGGCTCGCTCGGTCGCCCGGGTCACCCTCTTTCTCGAAGCCGACCTCGAAGAGGCCGCCCGGTTTCGCGCTCAGCTTACGCCGGAGTTTGCCCGCCTGGGCATCCCCCGTCTGCCCTGGGACGCCCTGATCGCCAAGGCCGCCGGCCTCGCGCTCGCCGAACATCCGGCGATCAACGCCAGTTGGATCGAGGGGGAAGGGATTCGCCGGCATCCGGCGACGCATGTCGGCGTTGCCACCGCGCTTGAGCCGGAAGGGCTGATCGTGCCGGTGCTGCGAGATGCGACCGTCCGGCCGCTGCGCGAGTTGACGGCCGATCTCGTCGCCCTCGTCGATCGGGCACGGGCCGGCCGGCTTGGTCCCGCCGACCTCGAGGGTGGCACCTTCACGATCACCAACCTCGGGGCGCAGCGTGTCGAAGCGTTTACGCCGATCCTCAACCCGCCGGAGGCGGCGATACTCGGCATCGGACGGATCGCCCCGAAGCCGGCGGTTGTCGATGGTCGGCTGGCTGTCCGCACCGGCTCAACTCTGTCGCTGAGCTTCGACCACCGGGTGGTGGATGGCGCCCCGGCGGCCGCTTTTCTGGCGCGGCTGGCAGAGATCCTCGAACGGCCGTACCTGCTGCTGGGTGTCTAGACACGAACGGCTACAATGGCCTCCGTCCGGCCGGCCGGCCGGAACGACAACGGAGGAACCATGAGCGATCTCGTCCTGACCACGCGCGAAGGGCCTGTCGCCACCGTCACGATCAACCGGCCCCAGGCGCTCAACGCGCTCAATCAGGGCGTCCTCGAAGGGCTGGCGAGCGCGTTTGCTGAACTGGCGGCCGACGACGAGTGCCGGCTGATCGTCCTGACCGGCGCGGGCGACCGCGCCTTTATCGCGGGGGCCGATATCGCGGCCATGGCGGCGTTCTCGGCCGATGAGGCCCGCAAGTTTATGGAACTTGGCCAGTCGGTCTGCAATCGGATCGAGGCCAGCCCGCAGGTGGTCGTCGGTGCGATCAACGGGTTTGCGCTCGGCGGTGGCTGTGAAGTCGCCTTGGCCTGCGACATCCGGATCGCCTCGGACCGGGCTCGGATCGGCCTGCCGGAGGTGACCCTCGGGATCATCCCAGCCTGGGGCGGCACTCAGCGTCTTCCCCGGCTGATCGGCCGTGGCCTCGCCAAGGAGATGATTTACACCGGGGCGCAGGTCGATGCGGTCGAAGCGCACCGGATCGGCCTATTCAACCGGGTCGTCCCGGCCGACGAACTGACAACCACGGTGAGCGCGGTCGTCGGTAAACTCCTCGACAACGGGCCGGTCGCCCTCCGGATGGCCAAGGAAGTGCTCGAAGCGACCAAGGACGCCGATTTGGCGGTGGGACTGAAGGCAGAACTTGAAGCCGAGGTCCAGTTGTTTGGCACGGCCGACCGGGTGGAGGGGATGACGGCCTTCGTCCAACGACGACGCCCAGCCTACCAAGGGCGGTAGACCTCCCACCCTCGAACTCATTTCCGTAGGAGTGGGGAAGGATCACTGGTCGGCGCGGCATTGGTTGACACGCCGGACGATTGACGACCGAGACAAACGATGCATGGTGCTCCGAGGTTTGGCATGATGTGCCTGACTTTGTGAGGAGGGGTCGCCATGCCTGGCAGCGGTTTGCGTCTTGCCATCTTGATCGCCATCTTCGTCGCGGCCTGTGCGCCCAGCACCCAGACCACTCCATCTGGCGGGCCTGCGCCCGGTGGGACGACGTCCGCTGGCGAGCAGCGCGACGAGCAGCAGGTGCTGCGGATTGGCTCGGCTGGCCTGATCGCAGCGCCGACACCATCATCGACTGGCGGCAACTCTTTCATGCTTTGGTCGCTGTACGACAACCTGATCTCGCTCGGGCGCGACTATACGCTCCGCCCGTCGATCGCCGAGCGTTGGGAACTGCAGCCCGACAATACAACCTGGCGCTTCTTCATCCGCAAGGACATGACCTGGCCCAATGGCGACAAACTGACCGCCGCAGATGTTCAGTTCACGATGAGCCAGGTGATCGAGAAAAACTGGCCGCAGCGTGCGCCGTTCGCCACGGTGACCGCCGCCCGACTGGTCGATGAATACACCGTCGACTTCGTTGGCCGGCAGACTGACCAGTCGATCCCCTACGCGAGCCAGCAACTCTGGATTGCTCCGAAGAAATACTACGAGCAGGTGGGCGATCGCGAGTTTGTGCTCAAGCCGATGGGTTCGGGGCCGTATGAACTTGTCGAGTTCAAGGCAACCGACACGTTGCGCGTCAAGAAGAAGAGTGCGCCCCATGCCTTTCGTAAGGTGATCGCCGACGAACTCTACATCCGTCAGATCCCGGAGAATTCGCAGGTAATCGCTGGGCTGCGCACCGGCGACCTCGATATCGCCTCGTCGCGTAACCTCACCGCCGAGCAGGCCGACACCCTGCGGAACGCTGGAATGATCGTGCTGGCGAACCCGGGGTCGAACATCGCCGGCATCATGCTTCAGGGCACCGCCGACGCCCAGAACACGCCGCTCAAGGACAAGCGCGTCCGCCAGGCGATCAACTACGCGATCGATCGCGAGACCCTCGCCCGAACGATCTACCGCGAGTATGGCCAGGCGACCGGCCAACTTGCCTTCCCGGGGACGCTCTATCACGACCCGAGTGTCCGGTCCTTCCCCTACGACGTCGCACGTGCGAAGGCGCTGCTGACCGAAGCAGGGTACCCGAATGGCTTCAAACTCCCGTACGGCGTTGACTTTACCCTTTCGATGACACCTGCCGACTTGGTGATCGCCATCCAGAGCAACCTCAAACAGGTGGGGATTGACCTCGAGGTGCACCAGATCGAGGCGTCGGAGTACATCGACAAGGCGTATGGACGAAAACCGCAGGGCGACATGCTGTTTGGCGGGACGTCCGACTCGCTCGGCTTTGGGCCGAGCCGGGTGTTTCAAGGTTGCGGCAAGCCAGCCGGCGGAGCGGCGGGAAGCACCTGGTATTGCAACCCTGAATGGGACCGCAACATGGACCTGGCCTACGGCGAGCGCGACTTACAGAAACGGATCGAGTATGCCCGCCGGGCGAACGCGATCCAGCGCGAGGACAATTACCTGCTGTTCTTGATGAACGCGCCGAGCTTTGTCGTTCATTCGCCAAAGGTGCGGGGGATGAACATCGAACTGTCGTTCATCTACAACTTCGACAGCATCTACAAGGTGAAGTAGATCGGGTCAAATAGCTCGAAACGTGCCGGTATCTCCTAGAAGCGGCGGTCCGGGCGGCGGTACAATCGGCGGCTACTTCGTCGCGAGGAGCGCCTCGATGAATCATGCCGGCCGGGCCGTGCTGACGCTTTACGACCGCCCTGGATTTCGCCTATTGGCCCACATTGAGGCCCGTGGGGCGTACCTTCGGGTGGTCCTCGAGCTCAACGGCGCTCCGGTGCGTACCGCCCGCCGGCCGACCCTCACCAGTTCCCTCCGCTGGGCGATCACGCTTTCCGGGCGGGTGATCGAGGTCTTTGGCCAGCGGCCGGAGACGATCGCGCTCGACCGCGCGTTTCGCCAGGCGTCGATCCAACTCGCGGCGTAGCCTCACCTCGCGCGGCTGGATGAGGCGACCGGGCCAATCGTGTCGTCGTTCCCTGCCAGGCGCTGCACGAGCATGACCCGGTGGTCCGTTTCGAGATCGACGACAGCGCGGTAACTCTGGCCAGGCCGTGTCTCCGCCCTCTCCGATGATGACGTGTGGCGGGTCTCCGAGGGCCGCCGGGTGACACGTGTCCTGCCCAATTTCACCGGTCCGTTCGGCGTTGATTCGCCATTCTGAGGAGGCGCCGTCGTGTTCGGGGGTGTGACCGACTTGCGTCCCGGTCAAGCGGCTTGGAGGAGCGGCCGTTCGCTGGCAAC
>JAXLWW010000019.1:0-69041 GCA_046328265.1 Dehalococcoidia bacterium | reverse complement strand
CCGGCAACGGCTCGGCTGAGCAGGGTCTTTCCGGTGCCGGGTGGCCCGACGAGCAGGACGCCTCGTGGGATGCGCGCCCCGAGCGCCGCGAAGCGCTCCGGATATTTCAGGAACTCGACCACCTCTTGAAGCTCTTGCTTGGCCTCGGTGGCGCCGGCTACGTCAGCAAAGGTAACGGTGGGGCGGTTGGCGGCGAACATTCGCGCCTTGCTCTTGCCGAAGCTCATCGCCTGGCTGTTGGTACCCTGAGCCTGACGCATCATGAACAGCAAGACCGCGCCGAAGAACAGCAGGGGCAAGAAGTTGATCAGAAGCGAAAACCAACTGCCAAACTGGCTTGGCTCCTTGACGACGATCTGAACGCCATCCTGCCCGACCGGTATCAGTTCCCGGTCGAAAAGTTGGATCAAGCTGGTGTTTGGCTCTTTGCGCGAGGTGAAGCGGTCGCGGTTGTTTGGCTGATAAATCGTGAGCGATTCGCCCTGGACTTCGATCTTGTTGATCTGTCCCTTACGAGCCATGTCCAGAACCGTCGACATGTCGATGGGCTGGCTTTGTTGGGTCGGCGGGAAGACGGTGAAAAAGATCGCGATCACCGCGACCAGAATGAGGAGATAGATAAAGCTATTGCGGAGCCAGCGAGAATCCATGCTGCCCTTTCCTGCGGCAACGTGGCCGGGCCACCTCGCCGAGTTAGGGAAAGTATATCAAAGGGTTTCTGCTCTCCTGCTACGGTCTAATCGATCTCTAACTCCGCGACATAGGGAAGATTCCGGTAGAACTCGGCGTAGTCGAGCCCGTATCCCACCACAAAGCGATTTGGGATCACAAAGCCACGGTAGTCGATCGGTACCTCTGCTCGACGAGGCACCTGTTTGTCGAGCAACGCACAGACCCGGACGCTCGCCGGGCCACGTGCCAGCAAGTAATCGAGGATGTAGCGCAAGGTCAGCCCGCTGTCGACGATGTCTTCGACCACCAGCACGTCGCGTCCCTCGACGCTGTCCTCGAGGTCCTTCAAGATCCGAACGATACCGCTGGTTTCGGTGCTCTTGCCATAGCTGCTGACCGCCATGAAATCCATGGTGACCGGCACGTCGATCGCACGAGCGAGGTCAACCAAGAAGATGGCCGCACCTTTGAGTACGCCGACGAGCATGACCTCGCGACCTTGGTAATCGCTGGTGATTGCTGCGCCAAGCTCTTGGACCCGGCGGCGAATCGCCGGAGCATCGATCAACGTTTGACCCAGAGCGGCAGGCAAGCGGGTCCCCCTCGATGCGGGTTCGTTCACTCTAACAAATCCCGACGTCCAGGCTCAACCACCGACCCGCTCAGCACGGAGCAGCGTCGCCGGCTCGCCATCAACGACCTCTTGGCACTGTGCGATCCGGCCGCCTGGGGTCCAAACAATCTGTTCGTGGCTGGTCACGACCGGTAGGAAAGGCCGTTCTTCTCGCGGAACCTTCCGATTGACGAAATCATCCTGAAGAGTAACGCTGCCGCCCCGGCCAAAAGGTCGGTAGCGGTCGCCGGGGCGCCGCGAGCGCACCTCGAATGGCCCCGCCGAGTGCACCCAGGCCTGGCCCGGCCCACTGGTTTGGCGCACTTGATCGGCGGTGCGCCTCTCGGCGTGGACTCGCCAGTGGCCGAACTGAACCGAGCCGGGGACCTCAAGCCGGACCGGCGAGGGCGGAGCCTCGGTCTGCCGGAGGCGAATCCGCAGGGCGACCCGGTCGACGAGAGCTTCGAGACCAGCCGGCAAATGGAGCCGCGCCCATTCCCCTGCCCGGACATGACCGAGCAGCCGAACGATGTGGGAGTATTCAAGGGGAGAAGGCGGCGCGACGAGATGCTCGGCCGCAACGCGGACCGCCTCGCTCGCGAGGGCTGCCGGCCAACGCGCCAGTACCTCGCGCCGCAACACTGCCCCTTCTCCGGGTACCGATACTTCACCCCAACGTCGTTCGACCTCTTGGCGGATGAACTGCTGCTGATCGCGCAGGAGCGCCATCAGGTCGGCGGTGTCCGCGACGATCCGAGGATTCTCGCGAACGAAGGCCGGGACGATACCGCGACGCACCCGGTTGCGAAGGAACCGCGTTGACTCATTCGATTGGTCCGCGACCGGTGTCACTTCATGCGCAGCACAGTAGGCGAGGGTTGCCGCGTGCGAAACGCCGAGGAGCGGACGAGTGATCCAATACGGTCCTCCGGTCAGCCGGTCGATCCGAGCGAGAGGAGCCATGCCGGACAGACCGGTCGGCCCGGTACCGCGGATCAGCCGGATAAGCAGTGTCTCGAATTGATCGTCGAGGGTGTGGCCCACCGCGATATGAGTGGCGTTGTGTTCACGGGCGCAATGACCGAGAAACCGATAGCGGCGTTGACGCGCGGTTTGTTCGACGTTGCGGTCTGGTGAGCCCATCCCGGGTGGATGCGGATCGGCGCCGACGACCAGCGCTAGCCCGCGGGCCGCAGCCAGTTCGCGGACTGCCAGTTCGTCGGCGTCGGATTCTTTGCCGCGCAGCCGGTGGTTGTAGTGGGCGGCAACAACCTCGATCCCCTCGCCAGCCAGTGCGAGGGTGAGCGCCGTCGAATCTGCCCCACCAGAGAGGGCGACGATGACCGTGTGGTCGACCGATACTAAACCGTGCGCAATCGCTCGGCGGACGGCGTGAGTCAGAGAATCGGGCATGGTCGGGAAGCCGGGGCAAGGGAGGAGGACACACTGACGCGATTGGTAGCGGGGGTAGGATTCGAACCTACGACCTCCGGGTTATGAGCCCGACGAGCTGCCACTGCTCTACCCCGCGATATGCGCTCAGTATACCGCACCCGCGCGCGACGGTCAAAACGGCTACCCGGCTCGCCATGTGGCGCTATACTTCATTCACGCGCCCCGATAGCTCAGTGGATAGAGCACCGGCCTCCGGAGCCGGTGGCGGCGGTTCGAGTCCGTCTCGGGGTACCACCCAAGCCGAGCAGACGCTCGGCTTTCCTGCGTAAAGGAGGGTCGATGACCCGTTCCCGTCGCGCCCGGCGAGAGGCTGCACGCCGACGGGCCCGCGAGAACCCGACGGACGTTCCCGCCAACGAGGCGCCTCACAGCGAATCGTCGGAGGAAGCTCATTCGCCGAAGAAGGTGATGAAGTCGAGGCCCGGACGCCCGTGGTATCGCGATCCTCGCTTTCAGCAAGCGGTGTTCTTGCTGGTGAGCGCCGGAGTGGTCGCCGGGCTGGTGTTTCTCTTCAACCAACAGCAGATTACCTCGAATTTGCCGACGCCGACGCTGACCCCGTTCCCGACCTCGACCGTCAACGCCACCGGTACCGCCGGTGCGCAGCAGACCGCAACCGCCCGGGCGAGTGTCACACCCGACCCCTCGGTGTCACCGCAGGCGTCCCCGGCGGCTTCTCCCGGAGCGTCGCCGGCGGCCCAAGCTCGGCCGACCTACACCGCGCCGCCGGCGATGACGATCGACACGACCAAGATCTATACCGTCACCATGGATACCGCGCGCGGCCTGATCGTGATGGAACTCAATCCACAGGATGCGCCGGTGACGGTCAACAACTTCGTTCGCCTCGTGCGAGACGGTTTCTACGACGGTCTTACCTTCCATCGCGTCGAGGATTGGGTGGTGCAGGGCGGTGACCCGGTTGGCAATGGCACCGGAGGTCCGGGCTACCGTTTCAACGACGAACCGGTCAAGGGTGAATATCTTCGGGGCGTCGTGGCGATGGCCAACTCGGGACCAAACACCAACGGCAGCCAATTCTTCATCCTCAAGCGCGACACCCCGCTGCCCAAGCAATACAACCTCTTCGGCAGGGTCGTCGATGGGATGAGTGTCGTCGATCAGATACAGCGCGGCGACCGTATCAACAAGGTCACGGTCGTCGAAAGCTGACGCGAAAGGAGCCACCCATGGCAAAGCAGTATGCTAGCGCCCCGGAAATGTCCGTAAACCCGGAGCACACCTACCTCGCCACGCTCGAGACCAACCGCGGTACGATTCAACTCCAACTCTTGCCACAAGACGCGCCGAAATCGGTCAACAACTTCGTCTTCTTGGCGCGCGATGGGTTCTACGACGGTCTCACCTTTCATCGCGTCGAGGACTGGGTGATCCAGGGCGGCGATCCCTTCGGCAAAGGCTACGGCGGCCCGGGTTATCAATGGGACGACGAGCCAGTCAAGGGCGAATATCGCGCTGGCGTACTTGCGATGGCCAACGCCGGTCCAAACACCAACGGTAGCCAATTCTTTATCCTCAAGCGCGACACCCCGCTGCCCAAGGCCTACAACCTCTTTGGCAAGGTGCTGAGCGGTCAGGACATCGTCAACGGCATCCGTCGCGGTGACACGATCGAGAAAGTGACGATCGCCGAGAGCGATGCTTCCGGCGCAAAGATCGAAAACTAACCGACGCGCTCGCCGAACCCGCCGGTCGGGTTGTCGTCAAGCGCGGGTTCCCAGATCTCGAACAACGTTCCAATTGGCGGCATGACCGTCACGACGCGGCCGCGTCCAAGCGCTTCCGAATCAACGGTCAGCGGCCCCCGCATAATCCGCCCTCCCGCTGGTTCGATGGTTGGCAGCAGGCGATCAAGGTCGGCGGTGTCGTAGCGGAGAGCACAGATGCCACGCATCGGCGGCTGGACGTTTGGCGGGTCGCCTCCGATGCCGTCGAACTGCATCAGGACGATCCGTCCGGTGGAATTCGCCGGATGCCAGAGCATATCGAAGTCGAACCGCTGCCCGGCTGGCAACCCCATCAACCCCTCGAACATCGGGCCTTCGCAGTGTTCGTGGACGATTACTTGATGCCCCAGCACCGCCTCCATGAACCGTGTCGCTGCTGACAGGTCAGCTACCGTGTGTGAGGTGTGGAGCGGTTGGCTGACCCCACTGTCGCGAGAAATGTCGCCGTAGGGGACCGGCGTGTTGCCTCGCTCGATCAGGACGATGTACTCGCCATCCCCGGCCTGACCAAACGCTTCGTAACGATAGGGATCATCCGCGGCCGCGCCTGGGGTGAGCTTCACCGGCTCTGATTGGAAGCGGACCCCAGCCTGGCGGACCCGTTCGAATATGGGCTGGACCCCGGCTGTAGTAAACCCGATCCCAACCGGACCAGGCAGCCGAACGTCGGTGGACGCTCGACCCTCCGGTCCGTCAAGCTGCATCAATCGCAGCCGGACCCCGTGCGGTACGTCCGGGCGGGCGAGACAGGTCATCGGGATCGGTTCGCGCATCCCGTAGAGCGCCTCGGCATGTCCCCGGTCGATGGACCCTTGGTGAACCACCGTCAAGCCAAACGCGTCGTGATAGAAGGCAGTGCGCTGCGCCAAGTCGGCGACGCCAATCGCGACCTCACGCAGCGCTGAGATGGTCATGTCGCTCCTCCCGCCGGGGCCTGGCTCAGTGTAGCCGAGCGTTGGCGGAGTCGCTTAGGGCCTGCTGTTCCGGAACACCGTTCCGAGCAGTTGACGCGTTCCGCTTGTCAACTGACCACGGATTGCTCCGGCCGGGAAGGCGCCGTTGTGAATGTTGACGTACAGGTTCCCGTAATCCAGGTCACGCAGGTCAGCGGCCGAAAGTCCGCTCCAGCCGGACGCTTGGTTCGCGAAACTCAACGGATAGACCACCGGACCGGGTGTTCCCGGTGGACCGCGGTGGATGTGCGCCGCTATTGGGCTGACGACGTCATGAGTAATTGCGTAGATCAAGCCGTTTCGTCCGTCGTTGACCAGGACATAGGCCCGGCCGAGATACTGATTGTCGACCGGCGAGGTCTCCTGCTGAGGTGTCATTCGTGCGGTGAACAGTTCCGGACCGTAGATCTGCCCACGAATCTCGCCACCTGGCAAAACGGCTGAGTGAACGTTGACGTAGAGCCCGCCGGTCTCCAGCAGGGCGACGAGCGCCGGGTCGAGCGAAATTGCGCCGCGAACGGCGGTAAAGCCGGCCGTGCTTGCCAGGCTGTAGGACACCGGGCCATTTGCCCCGAAGCCACCGACGTGGATATGAGCAGCAACGGTATTCGTCACGGTCGTCGACAGGACGTAGTGAAGCCGGAGATTCTGACGATCGAAGACGAAGGACGCCGACCCGGTATTGGCGCTGCCATTGGGCGGCACTTCATTGCTCTCCTGGAGCACCGCCTGGAACTGGTGATTGAGCCCAAGTTGACCGCGTACTTCGCCATCGGGGAAGCCGGGCGAATGGACATTGACGTACCAGTTTCCGGCGAGGAGGTCGTACAGTCCCCCGGGCGTGATAGTTGCGGTGCCGGATACCGAAGAACCAGAGTCAAGCGGGACGACCACCGGCCCTTTGACCCCGGGCAGCGCTCGGTGGATGTGTGCGGCGGTTGCGCCGGCGACGGTGTGGGTCATCACGTAGTCGAGCCGGGAAAGATCCGGCCAAAGCCACATTCGGAAGTTGCCGGTGGACGACTGGGCGTTGGGTGGCGCCTCGAGAGCGCCGGTCATCCGGGTCCCAAACTCGAACATCCCGACCAGTTGCCCGCGGATTTCACCACCGGGATAGGTCGCGGAATGGACGTTGACGTAGAGCCCGCGGAAAAAGAGCGCCGCCGCGATTTCCGGTGTGATGGCGGCCAATCCATGTACTTCGGTGAATCCACCCGTCGATGCGAGGGTGATGATCGGCGGGCCGTTCTCGCCGAACTTACCGAGATGAATGTGGGCAACCGTCGTGTTGGTGATGGTCGAGGATAGGTAGTAGCTGACCTGAGTCAGGTCGTCCGACACCTCGATCCGGGCGTAGCCGATTGCGGCACTGGTGTTGGTCGGGACCTCGTTCGAGCTACTGAGCACCGCCATGAGGCGGCGAGAGACGTTGGCTCCAACCGGGCCGGCCGGAACGGTGGGCGTCACAGTTGGCGAAGCCGGTGTCGTCGGGGTGCTGGTTGGGGTGCTGTTCGGACTGCCGGTTGGTGTCGGGCTTGCCCCAGCGCCCTGGACGGTGATCTTGCCGGCCATCCCGACTCCATTCGGCGAGCCGTGAATCTGGCAATAAAAGAAGAACTCCCCGGTGGTCGGGAAGGTCTGGGTGAACACCGAGCCGGAACTATGGCTAGGCCAGAGGCCGTCCTGACTGACGAGGGGATGGCTGGAGAAGGCGCCCTTCCAGACCACCGAATCGCCCGGGGCGACCGTGACGTTGGCCGGGCTGTATTGGAAGTTGGTGAAGGTGATCTCGAAATCGGCAGCATCGACCTTGACGTTTGGCTCGGTCCAGGTCACCAAGGCAACGATGAGAAAGGCGACCAGGGTGGCTGCCAGGCTGAGAAGTAGGCGGATCTTCACGCTGTCCCTCCTCGAAGAATTGACCGAAACGACCCGTCTGAATGCGACCGACGTCATTTTGGCTCAGACGGCGTCGCCGCGTACGGATATTCGGCGTGACACGAGGAGCAGCTAGGAGCGTGAAGAAACCGAAGTTGTCTCCGGTGTAAAGCGCGGACATTCGAGGAGGATCTCGATCGCGTTCAAGTGCTGCCGAAGCGACCGGCAGAAATGTGGTCGATCTTGGCTCGGTTGCTCGTGCGGAAAGAAGTGAGTGCACCCAGCGCAGGGCTCGCTAACCTGGATAGCGCCTTCATGCGCCAGCATCCGCCCGAGTGAACGTACGGCATCCAGCAGAGCGTCGCGTTGGGCGGGTTCGAGGCGCTCAATCGCCTGGTCGAGGATGTTGCTGCTCTCGGTAAGGGCGGCAAAGACCTGCTGGCCTGAGTTGGTAAGCGTCAGAAGAGTGACTCGGCGGTCATCCAATTTCGCGCGCCGCTCGATCAGTCCCCGCCGCACCAGTCCGTCGACGATCCCGACGGCGGTCGCGTGGGTTGCGCCGAGCGCCTGAGAGAGATGACCAATCGAGGCGAAATCCGGCCGAGTACGCCCGCAGAACAGGACCGTTTGCGACTGGGCAGGCGTCAGACCGAGGTTGTCCGAGCGGACTTGGCGGCGGGCGGCCTGGGCAATCCGGAGCAACGCTCGGCTGATTGCGGCAGTATCTGTCGGCATGGATTGATCTCCACGGGTTTCCCAGGCGGCTGGTGATGCTACACTCCAACGGTTGTCACGTCCACCGTTTTGAGTCCGGGCGACGCGGCATGCTACAATCTCTGTTTAGTGCGACCGGCGCCGCAGTGTGCGCCATGGCTGTGGCGGAGATCCCGCCCCCACCCGAGTCCCGCAAGGTTGGTACGATGGACATCCGGAATCTCTTGCTTGTTGAGAAGCGAGAACTGCCCGAATTTGGCCCCGGCGACACCGTCAAGGTGAGTATCAAAGTCGTCGAAGGCAGCCGCGAACGCATCCAGGTCTTCGAAGGCGTGGTCATTCGCCTGCATCGGGGCGGCCCCGGCGATGCAACCTTCACCGTGCGCCGGATCGCGTCCCACAACGTTGGCGTCGAGCGCACCTTTCTTTTCCAGTCCCCCCGGATTGACAAGATCGAAGTCGCCCGCTTTGGCCGGGTGCGCCGCGCCAAGCTGTACTACCTACGGAAGCTTCGTGGCAAGGCGGCGAGAATTAAGGAGCGGGCGCGCCCGCCCAAGCAGCCCAAGACTACCGCTGCCAGGCCGGCGCCTGCTGAGGCGACTACCTAGCGCTGGCCACCGATGACAACTGGAAGACCGGTCTTTGCCGCCGTGGCGGTCGATGGACCTCCCGTCTTCCTCAATCTCTTCTCGTATCGAATTCCGACAGGTCTGGATGTTCGTCCGGGCATGCTCGTGCTTGTCCCATTTGGCGCCCGTCTCCTGCGCGGGGTTGTCTTTTCCCTCGAGACCCGGCCAGCAGTCTCCGAGGTACGGGGTCTCCTGGCCACACTTGGATCGTCGCCGATGCTCTCGGCAACGCAACTTGCGGTTGCCGCCTGGATCGCCGAGCAGTATCGCTGCCGGCCGTTTGACGCGGCCCGGCTGTGGCTCCCAAGCGACCTGCCGGCAACCTTCGATCCCCGCGTCATCCCGATCGATGGCGATGCAGAGGCAGGAGTTGCCGATCGGCAGGTGCTGGAGACAATCCAATTGGCAGGGACGTTGGACTACTCGACCCTGGGAGCCGTCTCACTCCCTGCGATCGAGCGTCTCGCCGACCTGGGGCTGATCCGGCTGGACGTCGGTGAGTGGCGGCGCGACCGCCTCGCAGGACGTCGGGCACGGCGCGCCCCGGACACTCAAGGAAGTTCCGAGGCCGATGGCGCGGCAGCCATGTCGATCCCCCGGCCCCCGACCGCGCCGTTGGCGCTCACCGCCGAGCAGGCCACGGCCTGGAGCAAAATCGAGCCGATACTTGACTCGGCAGGTTCGGCGCTCATCTTCGGGGTTACCGGAGCCGGCAAGACCGAACTCTACCTGCGCGCGTTGGCGCGAACGAAGCAACGCGGCCAGCAGGCGATCGTCCTGGTGCCAGAAATTGCCCTGACGCCGCTGACGGCCGCCCGTTTCGAGGAACGCTTTCCCGGCCGGGTTGCTGTCGTCCATAGCCGCCTTTCGTCGCGAGACCGGCTGGCTGCCTGGCTTCGCGCCGAGCGTGGCGATGTTGACGTGGTGATCGGGTCTCGGTCGGCGTTGTTTGCGCCGCTTCCATCGCTTGGACTGATCGTCCTCGACGAGGAGCATGACGCCAGCTACAAACAGCAAGACCCGCCACGTTACCAGGCACGGGCAGCGGCCCTCCGGCTCGGCGAGGCTGTTGGCTCGGCGGTGCTCCTCGGGAGCGCAACGCCGGACGTCGCGAGCTACTTCACTGCCGAGCGGGGAGAGATCGGCCTTGTCCGATTGACCGAGCGGCCGACTGGCGAGCAGTTGCCGGATGTGCGGATAGTCGACCTGCGCGCAGAGCTTCGGGCCGGCAACCGGGGCATGTTCAGCCGCCTGCTTCGTGAGCGACTAGCCGGTGCCCTGGCTCGTGGTGAGCAGGCGATTCTCTACCTTAATCATCGCGGGTCGGCGAGCGTGGTGCTTTGCCGAGACTGCGGCTTTACCGCCCGCTGTCCGCACTGCGACACCGTCCTGACCTATCATGCCGCCGCGCAACGGTTAGTGTGTCACCTCTGCAATACCCGCCGGAAGCATCCCGACCGCTGTCCGAATTGCCAAAGCCGAAGAATCCGCTATCTCGGCGCCGGCACCGAGCGGGTCGTTCAGGAGGTCGAGCGGCAGTTCCCCGGTGCTCGGGTCCTGAGGCTCGACCGTGATGCCGGCGGACCGGCTTCCTACGAGACAATCCTTGGCGCCTTCGCCGCTCGGGAGGCCGACGTGCTGGTTGGCACCCAACTGGTCGCCAAGGGACACGACCTGACCGGGGTTTCGCTCGTCGGCGCGGTCAACGCCGATATTGGGCTGTATCTCCCCGACTTTCGCGCACCAGAACGGGTGTTTCAACAGCTTACTCAGGCCGTCGGCCGGCCGGGACGGGCCGGTGGCGGCGAAGCGATCATCCAGACCTATTCACCCGATCATTATGTTATCCAGTCAGCGGCCAGGCATGACTTTCTCACCTTTTATGCCCACGAAATCGCCCATCGGCGGGAGCAACGCTATCCGCCATTCAGCCGTATCGCCCGACTCTTGGTGGCGGAGTTCAAAGAGCCGAAGGCGCGCGCCGCCGCGCTGGCGCTGCGCGGGCGTCTTGAAGAGTATCGCCGGGCTGAAGGGATCGCGATCGACCTCATCGGTCCCGCGCCATCCTATTTCCGCCAGGTCCGTGGGCGGTTTCGCTGGCAGATCGTCGTACGCGGTGATGACGTTGTCCCGTTTCTGGCTGGTGCGCCGATACCGCCGGCTTGGCAGGTTGATGTTGACCCGGTATCGCTGCTGTAGGACCTGGGACCAGGCGCGTGGCGCGGTCAAAGCTGAGCCGGTCTCGCTTGGGGAGGGACAATCGATGCCGGGTCGGCGGCGCCTGCTGCCTGGGCGGTATGAGCCTTCGGAACGGCCGGAAACGCAACGGATCGCCGGACGCCAACCGCCGCCACCCGGCGGGACCTCGCTCACGCCTCTTGGATCAGGGTTCACCGGACTGCTAGCGAAAAATCAGCCGGCCAATCGCGATCAGAACCACCGCTCCGATAAAGGCGACCACGATACTGCCAAGGAAGCCGGCTTGCGCGCCAAACGCGCCACCCAGACCCAGCAGCGAGAAGATGAAGCCGCCAACGAACGCGCCGACCAGACCAAGGATCAGGCTGCCGATGCACCCCGACCGGTTGCCGGTCAAGGCGCTCGCGAGAGCGCCCGCGATCAGCCCGACCACCAGCCAGGCCAAGAATCCGCCTGGATCAAGAGCCACGTCGGTACCTCCTTTCGATGCCGGGCCGAGCCCGACGTTCCGAGTCGGTCATCTCGTCACGTTGGCGCCACTCAAAGGCGCCTGCCCCTACTTGCGACACGTCTCGATGACCTGCTGCCAAACGAGCTTCTGAATCATCAGCTTGGCCCGCCTCCGACCGGCCCAGGCGCTCATCCTAGGATACCCCCGCGATCCCCGCCAGATCACCCAGGAAGTCGACGACAGCCGAGCGATCAGGACGGAGCAGCATAGACTTCGTCGAGGGCTTGACTGATCTGGGTCAACTCGGCGGCCCGGTCGCCAACGCTATCGAGCGCTTGTTGCATTCGCCCACCGCGGATCTCGCCCGCCGCGCCAATCGTCTGGACCTCAGCATAGCTCGATCCAAGTTGCGCCAACATCGCTCGGATTTTCTCGTCGGCCTCGCCAACCAATCCCTCCAAGCGGAGGAGATTGTCGAGTTGTTCCCGTTCATGCTCGTCGAGACGGTCGGCGCGTTTGAGACCGCGCAGCCGCTTAAGATCGTTCTGGATTAGGGTGTCCGCCTGGAACCGCTCGATGCTCTGGCCGAGCGAAAGGATCAGAGCGGCAGGGTCGTCGAAGCGGTAGGTGATGGTTTCGAGACTGGCGCGTAGCTCGGGGTTTGGCACCTCGCCGACTGCCCGGCGGATCGCCTCGCGATAGTCTTGAGCCCGGCGGACGGCGTCACGAAGGGCAGGAGTTCGCAACCTCGACAGATCGATCTCCGGGCTGAGCGCATCTTGGACGGCGTTGGAGTCGCGAAAAGTGACGACGACCATCCCAGCGACGCCGACCACGCCAAAGGCGATCCAGGCGGCGATCAGCGCGAGGTTGGCGTGCAACAGCAGGATCGTCGCAGCGACACCGGCGCAAGCAGCCAAAACGACGACCGCGCTCTGCCAACGGCCCAGTCCATAGAGCAGGACCGCTCCGATGGTTCGCCGTTCAATCGAGTTTGCCATCAGAACGTCTGCGACAGAGTGCGATAGAGCTTGCGGATGGTCTCCGGGTCGCTGCGGTAGGCCTGGCCGTTGGCCGATTCGGCAATCCGGCGCAACACGTCAAGTTCGGCCTCGCCGCCATAGGCGATTGTGAAGACCAGTACCGGCGTTCCGCTGCGGCGGGCGTGCTCCTGAATCGCCGCAATGATTCGGCTTGGGTCGCCCCGGCCGGCGACCAGATCACGCCGACTGGCGTTCTCCTCACCGTCGGTCATCACCACGACCACGTTGATCCGGTCGTTCTCTTTCAGGTCGCCAACTCGCTGCACTCCAAAGTCGATTGCGTCATAGAGCGCGGTGTTTCCCGAGGCGCTCATCGCGCGGATTGCGCTCTCGAGCGCGGCGCGGTTCTTGTCAAGGCTGTCAAGCCCAACCTGCTCACGCGTCGCCGTCGAGAAGGTCGCCAGTCCCACCCGGTCGCGCCCGTCCTTGATTTGATCGATAAAGGAAAGCAGCGCTTCGCGGGCGCGTGTCAGCCGGTCTCCCTGCATGCTTCCCGATACGTCGGCGATGAGGTAGATATTTGCCGGGCGCTTCAGTAGCGCCCACGAATCTCGGATCCGTTCGAGCACCGGCGTCGACGGAAGGACGAGCGAGGTGAACGGTTGGGCCGGGTCGACCCCGTTCTCACGACGGATCGGCGAGGTGCGCTCGTCGATCGGCACCTTCAAGTCGGCTGGCCGATAGCCTTCGTCGAGAACGAGTTGGCCGATCTCGGGCCTCGCAAGGTAGTCGACAAACGCACGGTAGGCCTGGCGTTGAGGGTCGGTCAGCCAGGGCCCTTCGAGCAACGCGAGCGGGTGGTCAAGCCAGAGGCTACCTTCCGCCGGGTAAACCGCCACCAGTTTGTCAGCAGGCGAGCGGCTGTTGAACATGACGACAAACTGCTCTTGGACAACGAAGGCATCCAGATTCCGGCCCTCGCCCGAAAGCAGGCGTTGCGCGAGTTGATCCTCAGTCTCACCGCCATACTGCTGGACGGTGCGCTGAATCTGACGGACGTAGTCGAGGGTCTCGGGGCGTTGGATGTCCTGAACGCTCAGACGTGGTGGGCTACCTGCGCCGGCGTAAAACTCCGCCGTCACCGCCAACAAACCACTCGCCGAAGCAGAAGAGGGATGGCTCCAACGAAAGCCCGAATCGCGCAGCGCGCGGTCCATCACGCTGACCCAGCCAACTTGACGCTGCGGATAGTTGAATTCCCGAGCGGTCGGCTCCCACATCGCGATCACGATCGGCGAGACCGCGTAGCGCGCCAAAGCGCTGGTCAGACCCGCCGAGTCGAGGTTCTTCGCCTGCCAGGCCCGGTCGATTTGGTCGAGCCAGATCGCCGAATCTGGTGAAACGGCCGCGAGGCGTCCGGAGGTTGCCTGTTCGACCAACTCCTCGGGATCGAGCTTAACCGCCTCGACCCGGAACCGTGAGCCAGAGCGATTGAAGCCGTCGGCGAGAGCGCGAAAGAGCGTCTCCTTCTCGGGCGAATAGGCGACGCGCAGCACGTTCGGATCATCCCCTCGCTGTTCCGGCGATGGCAACAGCAAGATCGCCGCCAACCCACCGCAGAACATGATGGCATTGCAGGCGAGAACCCCGATGACAATCCAGCGGATGCTTCGCATGCTACTGCTCGTACGTCTTGACGAACCAATTGAGCAATTCAGTCAGGCCGCTGCGCGAGGCCGGTCTCATGCGGGAAGCGCTCGGCACCTGGTCGCGGAAACCCATTGCGCTCCAGCGAGTAAGCAGACTTCCTTCGACGTTGGTTGGAACATCCGGGTTCGCAGGACGCAGACCATAGCGCAGGGCGTTTTGTTGCTGCTCGGTGCTCAAGAGGTAGCGCTTGAAGTCGAGCGCGGCATTCTTCTCGGCAGCAGGCGTTTCCGGCCCCATGTAGATGGCGAATGGGAAGTCAAACCAGGTGATCGGGTCCGGATAGAGGATGACCAACGGCTCCTTCCAACGGCGCTGCAATCCCTCCATGTTGGTGAGCAGGTAGCTTTCGATGACCTGGCCGGCATCGCCGTTGGAATAGCCGAACAGCAGCATGTTCTCCACGCCAAATGGACTGAAGTCGACCACCGAATCAAGGGTTTCGCGCAGCCAGGCCTGAAACTGCGGGTTCTTCAGGTCGTCGGTCGAGACACTCGACTTGCCGTAATAGGCACCGGCGGCAGCGACCATCGCGGCCAGACCAGCCGGGTCACGCTTTGGATGGGGAATGACGAGCTTGAAGCGGCCCCACTCGCTTTGCCCACCAATCGCCGGCCAGTTCCGGCTGACGGCGGCATCGTGCACATCCTGCCAATCGACATCACCGTCCTGGCCGTACCGAGCATTGAGCACTTTGTAGCGTGATTCGAAGATTGCCCAGACTTCCGGCGATAGCGCGACCGGCTGATCGCGATACTCGCCGCCGGGCAGGAAGACGTCACGACCGATACGCTCGGAGACGGCAACGTTGGCCTGACCGACCCAATCGCGGGTCTCGGCCAGCCAGGCGGTCGGTACTCGGTCCCAGTCGCCCTTTGACCAACGGCCAAGCGCCGAGACCCCGTCCATCGGGACAACTTCAACCGTGACGGGAGCGCCGTCGATGGTCGGCTTGGTCGCGTTGTAGCTGTGAGCCGCGGCGCTCACCCAGGGTTCAGCCGGCAGGGCAGTCACGACGCGGACAGTAACCGGCCCGCTGTTTCGTGGGCGATCGACCAAGAAGAAGACGGCGACCATCGCGCCGACGATCAAGAGACCGCCGAACAGCAGCGCGATCAGCAGCCGAGTGGGGGCGCGCATGGCGCTCCTTTCGTGAGAGGTGGCTTAGCGAGAACCTTCGGGTAGCTGCCGCGTGTCACCGGAGGCCAAGCCAAGGCGCGTCTCGCGGGCGGCCAATTGGCCCTCGATCTCGTCGGCGCCGAGAACTTCATCGATCCGAGCTTCCAAGCTGTCGCGCGCCGCCTCCTCCTTGCCCTGAGCGACATCCAATTCCTGGCGGGCTCGCTCGACCAGCGCATCGGTCTTGGTCTTGTCGCCAATATCGCGGACGCCTTCCTGAGCGCGGAGCCGCAGGTCGCTCGCCCGCTTCTGCTCAATAAGCGACACCAGTTCCTGACGGCGCGCCTTCGTGACTTCGATCTGAGCTTGCAGCTTACCCTTGGCGTCGCCCAACTTCTGGGCTTCGAGTTGCGACTGTTGGAGGTTCTCGCGAACGTCCTCGAGCAAACCGAGTTTGGTGTTGAGCACCGCCTGGCGCGCCGCGGCCAGACCCCGCTCGCCCTTTTGCAACAGGCGATCGACATCGTCGTCCAGGCGGGTCGTCTCGGCTTCGGTCTCCTCGAGTTGCCGCATCAACGTGCGCGTCCGACCTCGCTCGATCCCCTCGGCGGTCTGGAGAGACTCCAGGGCTTCACCCATCCGGTTGATGTATTCGTCGAAGACGGCCAGCCGGTTCAGGCTGAGCGCCTTGTCCAGCAGGGCATTGATATTTGCCGAGACCAGCAGACTGACCCGATCGAGGATCGAGCTATAGCCAGCCATGATCTGTCCCCCTCATACGTCGGCGCGCTGCGCCATGTCGTTGAATGATACGTCGCAGGACGTCATGAGGTTCCGGTTAGAGGTCGTCCGCCTGTCGCTGTGGGGTGATTCCCTGGCGGACAGCATAGGTGGCGGCCTGAACCCGGTCGTTGAGTTGGAGTTTCTTGAAGATCGTGCTGAGGTAGTTCTTGACAGTCTTCTCAGAGAGATACAGCGTCGAAGCGATCTCCTTGTTTGACGCCCCGGTCGAAAGGAGTCGCAAGATGTCTGTTTCGCGCTCGGTCAGTTGCTCAAGGCGGGCGCCCGACGAACTCGTTCCCCCCGGCGCCAACCGCTGAAACTCCTTGAGCAAATTGCCGGCGATCGTCGGGTCGATCAACGCTGCGCCATTCGCGACGGCGCGGATTGCCGCGATTACCTCGGTCGAGCGGGCGCTCTTGAGGAGATAGCCGCGGGCTCCGGCGCGCACCGCTTCGAAGACATACTGATCCTGGCGGTACATGCTGAGCATGATGATCCCGACATCGGGAAACTCCTTGAGGACCTGCCGGGTGGCGGCGACACCGTCGACAATCGGCATGTTGATGTCCATCAAGATGACATCGGGGTGGAACTCTCGAACCCGGTCGTTGACTTCAGCGCCATCGGCGGCCTCGCCGATCACCTCGAGATCTGGCTCGATCTCGAGGAGTTGGCGCAGTCCTTGGCGAACGAGCGTGTGATCGTCAACCAGCAGCACGCGGATCTTCCGCTGTTCCGTGCTCATAGCCCGTCCATTCCCAAGCTGGCGGCTAGTATATCGAACCCCTTGCGCCCGAGCAAAGAAGCTGCCGACGCGGTCGAGCGAGAATCTCTTCGCGGTTTAAGGCCGTACGCCCTAGCGGTCGGTGAGTTCGCCGCGCACCACGATCCGAAGCGAGTAATCGCGTCGGTCGCTCAAGAAGACACCGCCACAGGTGATCAGCGTGACCGCCGGGTGACTGGTTGGGCCATAGATCCGATCGAGCGGTGCCTTCGCGGGCTCGTAGGCCGTGTTCGAGGTCACGACGAAGCGGCGCAGTGCGCCATCGGCCGCGACCGTCTCGATCTGGTCACCTGGTCCGAGTTCCTTGAGCCGAAAGAATACGGCGATCTTGCCGCCCCAGTCGACGTGGCCAGCCAAGATGGCGTTGCCGGTTAGTCCCGGCGGCGGACTGCCTCCATACCAGACGGCGTACTCTCCGGTGGTCGGCACGACCAACTCGCCGGCCGTGTCTAGGCCCACCTCTTTGACCGGCGTATCGACGCCGATTCGTGGCATCCGCAGACGTACCGGTGGCAGATAAACCGGTGCGATCGCCGGTTGGCGTCTCGCCACGGTGGGGATCAACTGAGCGGGCACGGCGGTGGGCTGGGTAGTGGCGGTCGGTGTCGCAGATGGGCGTGCGATCACCGGCGAGTCGTCACATGCCGGCAACAAGAACAAACCGGCCAGGCCGAGAAACGCGCGCCGTTTCACCTAGTCCGCCACCGAGAAAGGTACGTACGCCGCGCGATCTCCTTGGCGAATGCTGACCCAGATCGTGCCGCCAAGGTCGCGTGGCAAGAGGACGCTGCCGGTGAACGATCCCGTCTCCCCGGTTCGCGTTCGGACGAGTTCCACAACGCCCTCCTCGCTTGCGGCACGGCCCCAGCGAACCGCCAGTTCCGCTTGCGGCGACCAACCGGTGCCGGTGACCGTTACCCGGCTCCCGCGCGGGCCCGACCCCGGCACCATCGCGATTCTCGCCTGACCGTCCGCCGGTGGCGGGTCAAATCGGGGCGCGGGAGTGGGTGGGATGATGGTCGGGGTTGGAAGCGGTGGGCTCGGCGTCGAGATCGGCGCCGGTGCTTGCGGTGGCGTGCGGGTCGGCGGAAAAAGCGTGTAGGTCGTCACCGTTGAGGCGGGAGTAGATACCGATGCCGAGCGCGCCGCCGTCTGCCCGAATGGCCGAAGGATGCTGCCATCTAGAGCAATCACAAACAGGACTATCGAAGCGATGAGACCAATCCGGATCAGGGCGCCGCTGCCGGGCAGCAGCGAGCGAAGGGTCCGGCGTGGTGGGGCGGAGAGTGGCGGCGGGGGAAGTTCCGCCTCGGCCGCATCGAGAAGGCCCTTGGCAAGCACGAAGGACGGGCAGTTTGCATGGTTACTGGTGAGGCAGAATAGCCCCTGCTGAACTCTCGCGATCTCGCCGGGCTTGCCGCCGACATGGCAACGATGGCCTGGCCACGGGATCGAACTGCGCGCCCAGCGATCGTCCTCGTTGCCAAGATATTCACAAGGCCGCGTCTGGCCTAGCCGGTCACCGTTCACCGGCGAATTCCAACCCGCAGCAGTGCCACCAGCCCGATTGCCGCCAAGACAAGGCCGACTGTCGTTCCTCCTCTGGCGGAGGAGCCATCGCCGGTGCGGGGAAGCCCGGCGGGAACCGGCGGCCGCGGAGCGATCGCGGGAGGCGGCGCCGGGGCAGGAAGCTCTGTCGACGGTGTCGCGCCGGGGCGGGGCGAATCCGATGTGACCGAGGTGGGCGGCGCACCGCCTGGCTGAGTGACGCCGGGTAGGCCGCCAGGTAACAGGTTCGGCTGAAGCGGCGAAATCGCGATCCCATTCGGGTCGTCCTTCACCTTGATGACCTTTTGCACCAACTCGCTGACCGGGTCGATTACCGCGACGGTGGCATCACGGCCATTGACGACATAGAGGGTCTTGCCATCTGGCGAAAGCGCAAGCGCGTTTGGCCCTCGCCCGACCGCAAGAGTCGACCGCACCCGAGCCGCCTCGATGTCGACAAACGAGATGGTGTTGTTGCCGGCGTTGGCGACAAAGAGCGTCCGGCTATCGGGCGCCACGGCCAGGGCAGATGGGCTCTGGCCAACCGCAATTGATGCAAGCGCCTCGCGCCGGAGCACGTCGACCATCGTGACGCTGTTGCTCTCGACGTTGGCAACGAAAGCAAGATTTGAGGATGGCGCAACGACGACCGGACCGGCTCCGTCTCCGACGACGACCGTCGAGACAATCCGGCCGGAAATGTCGAACAGTGCCAGCGAGCGTTCGGACGGCACCGTGACGACGAGCCGGGAGCCGCCGAGGGCCAGGGCGACCCCAGCGGGCGGAGCGTGGGTGGTGAGCGACCCGACGCGTGCGCCGGTTGCCGTGTCCATTACATTGACCTGGTTGCTTGTCGGGCTGGCGATGTAGAGGTAGCGATTGGTCGGATCGAGCACGAGCGCGCCGGGCGGCCCGCCAACCGGATAGGTCTTGACCACCGAATCGATCGGCGCTTCGATCACCGAGACGGTGTTCGACCCACGATTGGCGACGTACGCAAAACGGCCGTCGCCTGAGTAGACCACCGCGCGTGGCTCAGCGCCGACATCGATTGACGAAAGGACTTCGCCGACGGCGCCGGACAAGACACTGACGAGATTGTCAGCGCCGTGGGTTACATAGATCGTGCCGACACCGTTGGCGGTGGCAACCGGCGCGACCACCGGCGAAGTGAGGATCGACACGCCGGCGACGAGAGGCAGGAGCCAGCGACGCACAGGCCAGGACCTCCAGGAAGAACTGAGGTGATCCTAGGAAGTGAAACGGGCGGTCCGTATCAGGGAAACCCCGAAAAGGGCGACGTCCGCGCCTGAGGGATCGCTCCAAGCGGCCAGGCTGGCACGAGCGGGCTTGTGGTATACTCCCGCCCGGCGACCGGTCGAGAAAGCGGGCCGTCGTCCCTGGGACGTACTGCTGGGTCCGGGGCGCATCTGGTGTTCAGCCCGATCAATAGCCTGCTCGGCTTTTTCTCCCACGACATCGGAATCGACCTCGGGACCGCCAATACACTTGTCCTCGTCAAAGGCAAGGGAGTGGTGATTAACGAGCCGTCGGTGGTCGCCTATGACAAGAAGAACCGCCGGGTCCAGGCAGTTGGCGCCGAAGCGAAACGGATGGTCGGCCGCACACCCGCCAGCATCGTTGCGATCCGCCCCTTGCGCGACGGCGTCATCTCCGATTTCGAGACGACCGAGCGGATGCTCCAGTACTTCATCACCAAGGTCCACGAGAAGACCAGCTTTATGGTACCCAAGCCCCGGGTGGTGATTGGGATCCCCAGCGGCGTCACCGAGGTCGAAAAACGGGCCGTCCATGATGCGGCGCTCAACGCTGGCGCGCGCGAAGCGTACATCATCGAAGAGCCGATGGCGGCGGCGATTGGCGCTGGTCAGCCGGTAATGGAGCCGGCCGGGTCGATGATCGTCGACATTGGCGGCGGGACCACCGAGGTGGCGGTGATCTCGCTTGGCGGTATCGTTGCCAGCAGGTCGATCCGGATCGCTGGGGACGAAATGGACCAGGAGATCATCACCTACGCTCGTCAGAAGCACAATATTCTGATCGGCGAGCGCACCGCCGAACACATCAAGATTGAGGCGGCGTCGGCCTATCCGCTCGACGAGGAAATCGAAGTCAGCTTGAAGGGTCGGGACGTCGTCACCGGACTGCCCAAGCAGATCACCCTCAGCAGTGTCGAGGTGCGCGAGGCGATTACCAATTCGGTCAACGCGATCGTCGATGCGGTCAAAACGACCATCGAGATCACACCGCCCGAATTGATTACCGACCTGATGGAATTTGGGATTGCCCTTGCTGGCGGCGGAGCGCTCCTGCGCGGCCTGGACCAACGACTGACCCACGAAACGAAGTTCCGCGTCTACGTCGCCGACGATCCATTGTCGTGTGTGGTCAAAGGCACTGGGGAGGTGCTCGACGACCTCGACCGACTTCGCAAGGTGCTCGTCCAACTGCAATACACGAAGCCTCCCCGTTACGGATAGCTCCTGGTGATCCGCGCCCGCGCTGCGATTGGTCCGCTCCTCTGGCTGGCGTTCGCCGTCATCGGCATCTGGATAGCCAACACCGGCTTCGCCCGGCCCGTTCTTGGCGCGGCTGCTGCCGCCTTCGCACCGGTCCAGCAGGTGGCCACCTCGGCAGTACGCCCGGTCGGCGATCTGGTGCGCGGCGTCCTCGATGCCGGCGCATCGCGCGAGGAGAACGATCGGCTACGACGTTCCGTCGAACAACTCAACGCTGAGGTTGTCCGCCTTCAGGAATCGGATATCGAGAATGAACGACTGCGGGCGATGCTTGATTTTCGCAAGCGCAACCCTCAGTTCACCCTGACTGCTGCCCGAATCATCGCGATGGATCCCAGCAGCCCGGTTCGTTCTGCCACGATTGACCGCGGGGTCGATGCCGGCTACCGCGAAGGGATGGTCGCGCTCAGTCCGGCGGGTAACCTGGTCGGCCGGATCGTCCAGGTCTGGCCAACGACCGCACGAATTCAGTTTATCGTCGATTCGTCCAGTTCGGTGAATGCGCTGATCCAGCGGGCAGACTCGCGCGCGCTGGGGATGGTCAATGGACTGCCGGGCGATCGCCTCTTGATGCGCTACTTGCCCCAACAGGAAGAGATTCGCGCCGGTGATATCGTGGTAACCAGCGGATTGGGAGAGAGCTTTCCTCGTGGGCTCCATATCGGCCAAGTGGTCGAGGTGAAGCGAAACCCGGTCGATCTGTTCCAAGAAGCCCGGATTGACCCGGCGGTCAAGTTTGCTCGCCTCGATTCGGTCCAGATCATCATGAATTTCGTTCCGGCCGGACTCGATTGACCAACGTGGCGGTCAGTGGGCTGTTCCTACTGAGTGTCGTACTGATTCACGTGACGGTGTTGCCGGCGGTCCTGCCGACCACGTTCCGGCCCGATGCAATGCTTGCGGCCACGGTAACGTGGGGAGCGCTTGCCGGCTACCGTCAGGCGGTGGCGCTCGGGGTTGTCGGCGGGTTCATCGTCGATCTCTGGGGCGATACGCCGCTCGGACTGACAGGACTTCTGATTGGCGCGGTCGCGTTTCTGACCGCGGTTGGCGAAATTCCGCTCATTCCGGCGAATGTCCTGTTCCCAATGGTTACCGCCTTTCTGGGTGAACTGGTGCTGCAGGGGCTGAGATTCATTATGTTTCAGGCGCTTGGCCGCCCGGTCGAGTTGGTCGATCCGATGCCGGCGATTGTCCTGCTCACTGCGGCCTCAACCTCGCTGCTGGTGTTGGTGTTCTACCCGTTCGCGCGTTGGCTCGACCGGCGGATGAAACACCCGCGGCTGGAATGGTGATGATGTGCTGACCAATCTCGGTGGCGGTACGAAGTTCAAGTCGCCGAAAAGGCCACGGATCACCCCTGCGGTGGCGATCCGACTGCGATTGTGGGGGCTGCGCCTGACGGTGTTCCTCCTGTTCGGTACGCTGGTCGTTCAGCTTTGGAGGCTCCAGGTCGTCGAAGGGAGGAGTTTTCAGACCCGCGCTGAGGTGAACCGAGTGCGGCTCCAAGCGATCCCGCCGGTGCGCGGTGTCGTCTTCGACCGCAACATGCGCCAACTGGTCCGCAACGTCCCAAGCTTTGTCGTCTCGATCACACCATTTGACCTGCCCGTCGATCAACAGGCGCGGGTGGCCGAGCGGTTGGCAAAGCTACTGCGAATGCTTCCCGAGGATGTCGAGCGGCCGATCGCCCAACGGCGACTGCGGGGCGAGGTGTTTCAGCCGGTGATCGTCAAGTCGGGTGTCGATCAGACAACCGCGTTCATCATCGAGGAGAACAACGACAAGTTGCCGGGCGTCCAAGTTCGCATCGAATCGGTGCGCCAATATCTCGGCGGGCCGATCTACTCGCACATCCTCGGCTACACCGGCCGGATTACCGATGAGGAATTCCGCGACCTTGAGGTGGCCGGCTACGGAATGAACGAGCGTATCGGCAAGACCGGCCTCGAACTCTCCTTCGAGGATGCCCTGCGCGGCGTCCCGGGCAAAGAGCAGATCATCGTCAATGCCACGGGGCGTCAGGTTGGCGAACTTGATTCAATCGCGCCGCAAGCCGGGGACAACCTCGTGCTGACGATCGATAGTGACTTGCAGAGCGTCGTGGCCGAAGCGGTGCGCTCGACGATGGGCAATTCGAAGTACGCCGTCGGCATCGTCACCGACATCAAGACCGGCGAACTCCTCGCCTTCGTCTCGCTACCCGGCTTTGACAACAACCTGTTTTCGGCAAATGTGCCGGAACGAGAGTGGAACGAACTGCTCGAAAGTCCATCCCGCCCGTTGGTCAATCACGGTATCAGCGACAATTTTCCGCCCGGATCTATCTACAAGCTCATCACCGGCGCGGCGGCTCTTCAGGAAAAAGTGGCGACGATCGACACCAAGATCTTCTCGAAGGGTTACCTCGAAGTTCGCTCCGAGATCGATCCCCGGATCACCTACATCTTCCGTGACTGGGGCGCCCACGGCACGCTGGACTTCTATCAGGCGATGGCGCGGTCGGGCGACGTCTATTTCTACCAACTCGCCGGTGGCTACGAGGATTTCAATGGACTGGGGGTCGACCGACTTTCCGCCTACTCGCGGGCGTTTGGCCTGGGCGAGCCAAGCGGGATCGACCTGCCTGGCGAGATCGGCGGTATTGTCCCGACGCCACAATGGAAACTCCGTGAGATTGAGGAGGAATGGTACAAGGGCGACACCTACAACATGGCCATCGGGCAGGGCTTCTGGGCGGTGACCCCGCTCCAAATGATGATGGTGGTCACCGCATTTGCCAACGGTGGTGATCTCCTCCGACCATTGATCGTCAGGGAGGTTCGAGATGCCAACAACAACGTCGTTCAACGCTTCGAGAAGCAGGTCCGCCGGCGGGTGCCGGTGGATATCAACAATCTGAACGACGTCAGCCGCGGGATGGTGCTGGGCGTGGAATGGGACTTGGGCACCGCCCGCGAGGCCAACGTACCGGGGATGCACATCGCGGCGAAAACCGGCACCGCCGAGTTCGGTCAGCGCGACCTCCGGACCGGCGTCTATCAGTTCCAACACGGCTGGTGCTATGCGTTTGGCCCGACCGAAAACCCCGAGATCGCCGTGCTGGTCTTTCATGAACGTGGCGGCGGCCCGCAGACCGCTGCCCCAGCGGTTGGGCGGATCCTCCGCTACTACTTCTCGCGTTCCCAGGCCGCCCGCTAGCGATGGACCTCCGCGTCTGGCGCAGCATGGACCCGATCATCGTGGCGGCGATGGCGGGCCTGATCTTGGTTGGCCTCACCCTCATCTATAGCGCGTCGGCCACTGGCGACTGGGCGAGCGGGCCGCTCATCGACCATCCGATGGTGCGCCAGGCGATCTATGCGGTGATTGGACTGATCGCGCTGGTCGGCGCAATGATGCTCGACTATCGGCTTCTCGGCCGTGTCGCCCCGTTCCTCTACATCGCAATGGTGCTGACGCTCGTCGCGGTTATCGTTTTCGGCCAGGAAGCTTATGGCGCCAAGCGTTGGATCAACCTGCCATTGATCCAACTCCAGCCTTCGGAACTTGCCAAGTTCGCGCTGGTGGTCACCCTTGCCAAGTTCTTTTCCGACCGAGAAAGCTCGGTGCGCTCCTTGAGGACCTTGGTGCTGTCGTTACTGCTCGCCGTCCCGCCGATTGTCTTGGTCTTCCTGCAACCCGACGTCGGCACGGTTCTGGTGGTGGCGTCGATCTGGGTTGGAATGGCGTTGATGAGCGGGATCCCACTTCGCTACTTCGGTGGGCTCGGGCTCGGTGGACTGCTGTCGTTGCCGGTGATCTATCAGTTTGTCCTCCATGACTACCAGAGGGCGCGCATCGAGACCTTTCTCGACCCAGAGAAGGACCCGCTGGGCCGCTCCTACAACATCATTCAGGCCGAGATTTCGATCGGCTCGGGTGGCTTGTTCGGCAAAGGGCTGATGGCGGGGACCCAGACGCAGTTGAACTATCTCCGTGTCCAGACGACCGACTTCATCTTCAGCGTCTTGGGCGAGGAGTTCGGCTTCCTTGGTGGGCTGCTGCTTCTTGGTTTATTTCTCGTCATCCTGCTTCGCTCCATCCGCGCTGCCGAGCGGGCGCGCGACAGTTTCGGTCGATTGCTGGTCACCGGCATCTGCGTCACCATCCTCGTTCAGACGACGATCAACATCGGTGTCAACACTCGACTGTTGCCCGCGACCGGTGTTCCGCTGCCGTTTATCTCCGCCGGCGGTACCGCCCTGATCGCCTTCATGATCGGGATCGGCCTCATTGAGTCGGTGGCAGCCCGCCGAGGACGGGGGTGACGCTTGGCGTCCGCGAAACGACCCACCGGGTCGTCGCGAGCGCTCGCTTCGTCCGGATAGTCCCCGAGGCTCTCGCCGGGTTGGCGGACGCCCTTCGGGCGTCCCAGCCGGCTCTGCCGAACTGGAACACGACCTACCACCTCGATGGTGAGCCGGAGATGGTCGCCCACTATCTGCTGCTGGTCGATGCGCTCAACTTCTGCTTCTGGGGAGACCCAAAGTGGTCCATCGATTGCCGCGGCGAGCGGCTCGATGGGTATTGGGCGCTTGCTTTCGCCGTCAAACGGGCGATCCAGTCCGGAGTTCCCCTTCTCGATGCTGCCTACCTTGCCGACATGGGCCTTGCCGACCTCTCCCAAGTGCTGGCCGGTAACGTACCGATTCCGCTTCTCGATCAACGTCTGAAAAACGCGCGCGAAGTTGGGACGGTGCTTCTGGAGCGTTACGACGGTCAAATCGCCAACCTTGTCGACGAAGCCGATGGTCGGGCCGCTGGTCTGGTTGAGCGGCTGGTGAGCGACTTCACCTCCTTCGATGACCGGGCAGACTGGCATGGCGTGGAGGTGCGCTTTTTCAAGCGGGCGCAATTGCTCGCCGCCGATCTTGTGGCGGCCAATGCGGTGCCTCCCTGGTCGGATGCGAATGACTTGACCGCTTTCGCCGACTATCAACTTCCCCGGGTTCTGCGAGCGTTTGGTGTGCTTGAATATGCTCCCGAGCTTGCGGTGCGGGTGGACGATCGGGTCGAACTTTCGGCCGGCTCAGACGAGGAAATCGAGATCCGTGCCGCCACCGTTCAGGCCTGCGAGCAACTGCGCGACGTGCTGCATCAACGTGGCCGACTCGTCACTGCAGCGGACGTCGACTGCCTGCTCTGGACCGCCGCCCAGAGCGGCCTGCCTGACGACCGCCCCTACCACCGTACGCGGACGATTTTCTACTAACCCAACGGCTGCGGTCCCTGAGCGCAACTCGCCAGCAGATAGACGCAGCCAAAGGTGAGCGGGATACCGATCCCGAGCAGCAGCGCCCAGTAGCGAACCCCTCTTCCTCCTGACCGCATGCTCTGTTCCTCCGCTTCCGTTCGACGCCGCGCGGAATCTTGCCAGACGAATGATCGAATCGGCGCAAATACGGAAATCCAGTACATCGGGGTGCTGCGTATATCTCATAGCAAGCCGACGAGAGACCGACAACATCCGGACTCGCAGCGAGGCGAGCGCGGAGGGGCAAGATGCTCAACGTCTACTTCAAGAAGTGCCCGAAGTGCAGCGGTGACCTTATTCGAAACCCGATTGAACAGATCACCTCCTGCCTCCAATGCTCGCGGATACTGAGCCAACTCGAAGAAGAGCGCATTCTCGGCATCATCCCGCCACCTCCGCCGAGGATAGAGCCATTGCCCCCTGCCAAGCGAGGCCGCCCGCGTAAGAATCCCGTCGCCGCCTGAGTCCGCGACTCGTACGAACTTCCCGACCTCATCGGTGACGTTGGGTCGCCACCGCCGTGCTGGTGGTGACCATGTCACGCTTGACAGTCTCAAAGGTGGACTGATAGCGTTCTGGGCGGCTCCCAGGAGGTCATCCGTGCTTCTGGTCATCGACGTCGGAAACACGAACGTCGCCATCGGTGTCTATGTCGGCGACCAACTTCGAGCGACCTGGCGCTTTGCCACCGACGTCCACAAGATGCCCGACGAGTACGCCGTCCTGTTGCGCGGGATGCTTCCTCCTGGTGGGATCCAGCTTGAGGAAATCCAGGACATCATCGTGGCGAGCGTGGTGCCTCCGCTTGTTGGCACGATGATCGAGGTTTGCGTACGGGTGTTTGGCCGGCGGCCGCTCGTCGTCGAGGCGGGCATCCGAACCGGTGTCAAGATTATCTACGAGCAGCCTCGTGAGGTCGGCGCCGACCGGATTGCCAACGCCGTCGGTGCGGCACGGGTCTATGGCGGTCCGGCGATCGTCGTCGATTTTGGCACCGCCACGACCTTCGACGCGATTTCCGCCGAAGGCGACTACCTTGGTGGTGCGATCGCACCCGGGATCGGCATCTCCAGCGAGGCGCTCTTTGCCCATGCGGCCAAACTACCACGGATCGACCTGGTTCGGCCGAAATCGGTCATTGGCCGCAACACCGTGATGGCGATGCAGGCAGGGATCATCTTTGGCTATGTCGGTTTGGTCGACGGTTTGGTCGAAAGAATCAAGCGCGAAATGGGCGGCGAGGCCGAAGTGATCGCCACTGGTGGTCTCGCCGAGACCATTGCCAAAGAGTCGACCACGATCACCGTCGTTGATCACGACCTGACGCTCACCGGCTTGTACCACATCTATCAACTCAATCGTTTGCCGGCATGAGCGCCCTGTCCGGACGGCGCATCGTCCTCGGTGTGAGTGGATCGATCGCCGCCTACAAGGCCGTCCAACTGGCAAGTGATCTCGTCAAGGCCGGGGCGTTGGTCGACACGGTGCTAACCGCGGGCGCGTTGAAATTCGTTCAACCGCTCTCATTTCGGGCGATCACCCATCGGCTGGTCGCCCACGATCTGTGGGACCCAACCCATCCGACCGGCGTGATCCATGTCGACCTCGCGGTCGCCGCGGACGCCCTGCTGGTCGCTCCGGCGACCGCCAACACCATCGCCAGGTTGGCGTTGGGGCTTGCTGACGATCTGCTGGGTTGTGTTGCGCTGTCGACCCCTGCCCCGATCCTGATTGCCCCCGCAATGGAGTCGCGGATGTTCGAACATCCCGCTACTCAGGCCAACCTGGCATCGCTCCGCGATCGTGGCGTCCGAATCATCGATCCGGGCGTCGGTCATCTTGCGTCGGGCGCAACCGGGGTCGGGCGGATGGCGGAGCCGTCGGTCATCCTCGGCAATCTCGCCGCGACGCTCGGTACGGACGGCGATCTCGTTGGATGTCATATCGTCGTTACCGCTGGCGGCACCCGCGAGCCGATCGACCCGGTACGTTTCTTGACCAACCGATCGTCGGGAAAACAGGGCTATGCGATCGCCGCGGCGGCCCGCGACCGGGGCGCCCGCGTGACGTTGATCAGTTCTGCCGACCTTCCGGCGCCGATTTCTGTCACAGTCGTGCCCGTCGCCACGGCCGAGCAGATGTTGAACGCGGTGCAAGAAGCGTCCGCAAATTGCGATGCGCTGATCATGGCAGCGGCAGTCGCCGACTACCGGGTGGCGAAGGCGGCGAGCGAAAAGATCAAGAAATCCGGCGCTTCGCTGCGAATAGACCTGGTCCAGAACCCGGACATTCTCGCCACGGTGCGGGGACCCTTTGTCCGGGTTGGGTTTGCCGCCGAAACAGAACACCTCCTCGACCATGCTGCAGCAAAACTGCGTGCCAAAGATCTGGACCTGATTGTCGCCAACGATGTATCGGCGGCTGATGCGGGCTTCGGTGTCGACACCAACCGGGTTACCCTGCTCTCTCCGGTGGGCGCCGAGGAGTTGCCGTTGCTCAGCAAGAGCGACGTCGCCGACCGTGTTCTCGATCGGGTGGCGGCGTTGATCGCCGAGCGCCGCGCTTGAGGAGCGAGGGGCGGAAACCTATAATCCCATCGCCCTGCTCCTGACAGGCCGCAGAAAAGGAGAGGTTCCCCTCATGAAGCCGCATGCGTTTCTCAACGGCCAGATCGTCGCACTCGAGGATGCCAAGGTTTCGATTGCGACGCATGCTCTTCATTACGGCACCGGCTGTTTCGAGGGAATTCGTGGCAACTGGAACGATGCCGAATCGACCACCTACCTGTTTCGCCTGCGCGAGCATTACCAGCGTCTGCTTCGCAGCGCAAAAGTGCTGAACATCTCGCTTCCTTACTCGGTCGACGACCTCTGCCGAATCACCATCGATCTTGTCGAGCGAAGTGATTGCCGCGAGGACGTCTATGTCCGGCCAATGGCCTACAAAGGGACACCGGTTCTGGGCGTGCGGCTGCACGATCTGGATGATGCGTTGATGATATTCGTCAGCCCTTTCGGCAACTATCTGGATGTCGATGCCGGTATCAAGGTATGCGTCTCCAGTTGGCGGAGAATCGACGACAACACGATCCCTGCACGCGCTAAAGTCACCGGCGGTTATGTCAACAGCGCCTTGGCTCGCACCGAAGCGCATTTGAACGGGTATGACGAGGCGATCATGTTGAACCATGACGGTCACGTCTCGGAAGGCAGCGGCGAGAATATCTTTATCATTCGCGACGGCGTTCTTCACACACCGGGCATCAACGAGAATATCCTCGAAGGGATCACCCGCCACTCGGTGATGAAACTCGCCCTCGACGAACTGGGAATTCACACGGTTGAGCGGACAATCGACCGAAGTGAACTGTATGTTGCAGACGAGGTCTTTCTCACCGGCACCGCCGCCCACGTCACTCCGGTCACCGAGGTTGACCGTCGGCCGGTCGGCAATGGCGAGATCGGGCTGCTCACCGGCCAGATTGCCAAGCTCTATTTCGACGTGGTGCGCGGGGTCAACAAGAAGTACATCGACTGGTGTACACCGGTTCAGCCGGCGCCGGTGCCGGCCGCCCGCTAGCCGAGGGTTCGCCTCATCACTACCCTCGAATCGGCGCCCGTTTCCCGGCCCACCATCGTGGCGATCCCGGCGGGCCGTCTTCCCGCGGCCGTCGTTGGCTTGGCCATCCCCACCGTCCTGTCGCTCCCGTTCTTGTTCGTCGTCTATCGAATTTCGGTAACACCGCCGTCGCTTGAACTGTTCTGGTTGGTCCTATTTGTCCTTGCGGCGGCGGCGGTAAGCGCGCTTTTTGCCTACTGGGCGCTGTCGGCGTTGGCGCTTTCCTACGTTCTGACCGACGAGGCACTGGTCATTCGCTGGGGTCTGGCGCATCAGGTGATCCCGCTGGAGCGAATCACCGCCGTCTCGTATGGGTTTGAGCACCCCGCTCCAAAGAACCGGAGCGGGGTGTACTGGCCGGGCAACGCCGCCGGACGGGTGACCGTGGACGGGATCGGTCAGGTGCTGCTTTATGCCACCTACCGTTCACCCGCGCAACTTCTCTACGTCCAGACTCCCGGCACGGCGTACGGGATCGCTCCCCAGGATGTTCGCGGTTTTGCCGATGCGTTGACCACCCGGCTTCGTCCGCCGGAGATCTCCGAGGAATCCGGGCCGCTCACCGTCCGAAGCCTGACGCTCCAACTCGAGACGATCCACTACGCTGGACCACTCCGCCTGCGTATCTTCCATGACCCCGTCGCGATGACGATTACCGCCCTCGCCCTCCTCATCAATCTAGCGCTATTTGGCTATGTCCTCTATTTCTATCCGTCGCTTCCTGACCTGCTGCCACTCCATTTCAACCTCCTCGGTGAGGTGGACTTCATCGGCCCGCGAGGCGACGTCTTTCGTCTCCCGGCGATCGCGCTCGGTTTGTTCGTGCTTGATTTCACGGCGGCGGCCGTGCTTCACCTGCGCGAACGAGTGGCCGCCTATGTCATCGTCTCGACGGGGTTGCTGGTCCAGGCGATTTTCTGGGTTGCCACAATCCGAATCGTCTACTGAGTCGCCAATTCTTCGAAGGTCCGGCCATAGCAGACGAGATCCTGGGTTACCGTGGACTCTCCGATTGGCCGGCCAAAGGTGTAGCCACCACGTTGCCAGCGCTCCTCGTCGATAGTCGCCTCGCCAGAGAGGACAAACAGTTCAATCAGAAACCCCGACCACAGAGGAAAGGGTCCACGATAGCCCGCAGGAATTCGAAGGAGAAAGGCAGCATCGGCCGCCCAGGGTGAATGATTGCTGGGTCCATCCGTCACCGAAGGCTCGCCCGGTACACCACGCAGGCGCTTCTCTTCGATACCGTAGCCGAGCGATGAAGGCCGCCAGGGTAGGTCCGTGGACCTGACGAAGCAGGGCCGGGTCTTGCGGGTCGTCCAGGTTTGATCGATCAGGTATTCGCCCGGCCACGGTGTGGGCGGGTCCTCGAGATGGACCTTGACCGCCTCACGGCCGAACGATATCAACTGGATGCCGCCGGTTTCAGAATGTTCGCCATCGCCGTAGACGGCGCCGACGGGTCGGTAGAGGTAGTCGCCTTCCTGAAGGGGATGAACCAGGTCAAAGGCGAACTCGCCAGCAACGAGGAAGACTTCGTGATCGCTGTCGGCAAAGTGTGGCTTTTCTGGGACCGCGAAACCGGCCGGAGTGGAGAGAAGTTGTGAGAATGCCCCGCTCTCGGGGTCGTAGCTCAAGCGCAGTCGACGAACGCCGCTGCCCGTCGGTGAATCCGTCCAGTCGGCCGTGGTGGTGTCCAGATAGTGGACAAACCGATTCCCGCGCATCGCGCCCTCGTCTGTGCCGTGCTGGTCCGCCAGTATAGGCGCTCGGCCTACCCTGCGCCGCGTCTGAAGCGGCGCAGCAACGCGACGCTAAAGGCGGCTACGCCGATACCAAGCGCGAGGAAACCCGCGCTCGGCCCCCCGTTCTCCCCTCGGAATGAGCCGTCGCCGGTCTTTGGAAGACCGACGGTGGCAGTAGGGCTGCCGGTGTTGGCCGGCCGAGTTGGCGGGACGGTGGGTGAGGGCGTAAAGGCGGCGCGCGTGGCGGTCGCGGAGCCAGAGGCAACCGAAGCAGTTGCCGTCCGGGTGGTGGTGACGGTGGGCGTGCCGGGTTGCGCTGTTCGGGTGGCGGTATTGCGGACGCTCGCGGGACGGAGGTGGTGGATGGAGGTGCGGGTTGGGGTTGCGGTCTGGGTGGTGGTTGCGCCGGCTTGGCCGGTCGCCGTCGGCGTAAACGTCTGCCCGGGTGGGCGTGTCGGAGAAACATAGACGGTCGGCGACGCATTCGACGTTGGCGTTATCGTAGGCGTATTCGTCGCCTGCATTGGAACGCGCATTGGTCCGTCGCCAAACAGATCGTCACAGGGGACACTTTCGCTGCTGAGTTGCTCCCAGGGGACCGCAAGACCGGCGCAGCGCGCCGCCTGGGCCGCCACCGGGACGAGCGCGCTCCACCAGGCGAATCCGAGTGGGATCGCCAGTGCCGCTACTATTAGCAGCCGGCGTCGGTCCATCGTCTGTGTCGTCCCTTTGTCCGCCGTGGTGAGACCGGCGAGAAGGCTAGCAGACAACCAGCCGTTACCGAAAGCCCATCGGCCGGGTTTGGCCCAAGTACCGAGGGCCACCAGACCGAATCGCACCGGGGATTGCGGTCGGATCAGAACCGGCGAGGGACATCTCGACGTTCAAGTGATACTGGATCTGGCAGGATCGAGCGGAGTTTTCCGGGCGCCGCAGAAACGCTCGGATCCCCGACCGAAGCATCCTTGCGTCAGCGGCCCGGCATGGCCAAGTCCTCGCCGCTTCGGCTGGTCACCGATATCTATCATCCATGAGGGGCACGCCGTCTCGCATCGCCGACCAGGCCGGCTGGGCGTCCGCAGCACCGGTTCGCCTGCCCGCCGATCCGGCTGAACTGATTTCCAGACCGCCTTCTCGTCTAGACGGTAAGGGCTGCGACCGTCGCCCCTTCGCCACCTTCGTGTGGGGCCGCGGGACCCCATTCGCGCACCAATGGATGAGCAGCCAGGTGGGCCCGGACCACTTGACGCAGCGCGCCGGTTCCCTTGCCATGGACGACGCGTACTTGGGACAATCCGGTGAGGTAGGCATCATTGAGATAGCGATCAAGCTCGGGGAAGACCTCGTCCACGCGACGACCACGGAGATCGAGTTGTAGCCCCGGCGAGAGTGGCATCGGTGGGAGGCTTGGCCGGCTCTCCAAATGGGCCCTCCGGTGCTCTCGCGACGCCTCCTGAGCGGAGACCGATTCGAGGTCGGCGGTCCGGACTCGGGTCTTCATCGCACCCAGTTGCACCTCGGCCTCTTCGCGTTCGGGATAGAGCGCGAGCAATTCACCAACCTGGCCAAGCCGATGGAGGCGAACCGGATCGCCAATTCGAAGTGGACGAGGACGCAACGGAGTGCGACGGGGATGGACGGGGCGTCGCGCCTGCCGGGCATAGTCTTGGCGGGCGGCGGCAACCTCGGCAGCGGCGTTCGCGGCAGCGGCCCCCGAGCCACTGGTGGGCGCGGTGTTCGCAACCGCGGCCGCACGCTGAAGGACCCGTAGCAACTCGTCGGCCTCGCGCAGAGTGTCGGCGCGCACCTCCTCCACCAGCCGCGCCCGGTCGCGCTCGACGGTGGAAAGGGCCTCGGCCAGCCGAGACCGCTCGCTCTCGGCAGCCTGGCCGGCGGCCGCTAGCCGTGCCCGCTCAGAAGCAAGCGCATCGCGTTCGCGCTGCAAGTCGTCCAGCAGACGCTCGATCTCGACGTCGGTCGGCGAAAGGAGCGAACGTGCTTCGTCGACGATGCTGCGGTCAAGCCCGAGCCGTCTTGCGATTGCCAGCGCGTTGCTCGCGCCGGGTGCACCGATGGCAAGCCGATAGGTCGGGGCGAGGCTGACCGGGTCGAATTCAACCGAGGCGTTCTGGACGCCCGGCGTCGTGTGGGCAAAGACCTTCACTTCGCTGTAATGGGTCGTCGCGATTGCCGGGATCCGCCGACGGACGACATGACTGAGCAGCGAACGTGCCAACGCCGACCCTTCGACCGGGTCCGTGCCAGCGCCAAGTTCGTCGAGCAAGATCAGCGTCTCGGGTGTGGCATCGCGCAGGATGCTGATGATCGCGCCGATATGCGAACTGAAGGTGGAGAGCGACTGCTCGATGCTCTGCTCGTCGCCGATATCGGCATGAACGTTGGTGAAGACGGGCACGCTCGATCCGGCGCCAGCCGGGATTGGGAGCCCGGCGAGCGCCATCAGGGTCAACAGGCCGACGGTCTTGAGCGCGACCGTCTTTCCGCCGGTGTTCGGTCCGGTGATCACGAGGACGAAATAGGCTCCGCCCAACTGGACGGAAACCGGCACGACCCGATCGCCCAGCAACGGATGGCGTGCCGACTTGAGATCCAGCCGCCACGCACCTCGTGGCGCCATCAGCACCGGCCGGGTGGCCTGAAGCGTATCGGCAAAGCGTGCCTTTGCAATTTCGAGATCGACCGCCGCCAACACCTCGACGTCGGCCACGATCGACGTCGCATCGTCGCCGACGTCCGCCGAAAGTCGGCGTAGGATTCGTTCGACCTCACGCTCCTCCTCAAGCTGGAGTTCCCGCCACCGATTGTTCAGATCGACGATCTCCAACGGTTCGAGAAACACGGTCGCGCCACTCGCCGACACGTCATGGACGATGCCGCGCACCTGACCCTTGAAATCGGACTTGACCGGAATGACGTAACGCCCCTCGCGCACGGTGACGATCGGCTCTTGCACGACCAACTTGCCAACCGGCGAGACCAGATAATGGTCCAGTCGGCTGCGAAGTTGGTCATGAGCGGATCGCAGTTCACCACGGATACGCGCCAATGGTGCGCTTGCGCTGTCGAGCACCTCGCCACGGCGGCCGATGCACCGAGCAATCTCCTCCTCGATGGCAGAGCAATCGACCAGATCCGACGCGATCTCGGCCAGCACCGGCAGTTGATCGCCCAGCCGGACGATCACGTCGCGGGTCCGCCGCGCTGATTCGAGTGTGGCCGCGATGTCGAGGAACAGGAGCGGATCGATCAGCCCGCCAAGCGCGGCCTGGCGCACCGGCGAACGAACGTCACGAGCGCCACCAATCGAGAAGTTGGGCTTCAGGCGAAGCAGCGCACGGGCATCCTCGGCTGCCTGCTGGGCCCGCTCAGCCGCCGCCAACGTCGTCGTCGGGATAAGGTCGAGCGCCAACCGGTGGCTGACCGAGAAGGCGGTATGGCCGGCGAGCCGTTGGCGAATCTTGTCGAATTCGAGTAAGCGGACGACGCGATCGTTCACATCGGAGATTGTACCGTGAACGAGCACTGGGCTTAGCGGAGGGCGATCCGTCCGGCGAGCAGCGCGAGCGCAACGGCGCCCCAGGCGGTTGGGTCTTCGCGCTGGAGCGCGTAGCCGATCAGACCGGCACAGGCAACGGCAAACGACGCGATGCCGACTTCGAACCAGGCTAGGCGCACACCACACCCCCAACCGGCATTGCGTCCACGAGACCGTGGACGAATGCATGCTAGAAAGCCGGCTGCGCACGCTCTAGCGGATAAGTCACGAAAAATACCGAATTAGATGCAGCTTCTGGATGGAGAACGTCGCAATGATTACCCGGGGTGAATTTCTGCCGACCAGGGTCGAAGGGGACTATGGCGGCTCGAGTGAGGTGTCTTCTCCGATCCTCTGCCGTGTGGGCACAACAACACCGGGAATCGACGAACTCCGTGTGGGGGGCCACCCAAGGACTTCTGGTGACAGCACGGGGATCGGTGGCCCGGAGCAAGCCGCCGGAGCACGACGGATGAGGTCGCCCGGGTGGCGAGGATTGACCGGGGGATTGCTGCGCGCCGTGGTGTGATGGTTATGATATGATTGTATACGACTTGGATCGCAGGTGCGACCGAGATCGATCGGGCATAGCAACACTCCGCCCGCCTCCAGACCGTCTGGCTGGAAGGCTGCGAAATGAACGCGCGATCTGTCTCGGCCTTCTGGCGGCGTGGAGGATCAGCGTGTTCCGACAGATGTTCCGGGGGAAGATCCACCGGGCAACCGTCACCAAAGCCGACGTCGACTACATGGGCAGTATCACCATAGACGAGCGGCTACTTGAGGCGGCCGACATCGCGCCGTATGAGTTGGTTCATGTCGTCGACGTCGACAACGGCGCACGGCTCGAAACCTACACGATCCCCGCGCCCGCCGGCTCTGGCGAGGTCCAAATCAACGGCGCGGCCGCTCGCCTCGTCAACGTAGGCGACCGGGTGATTATCATCGCTTATAGCCTCGTCCCGGAAGCGAACGTGCGCGACGTCCGTCCTCAAGTCGTTCACGTCGACGCACGGAACCAGATCCTGGAGTTGATCCCCGCCTAGCTCGGTTACGATGAGGTCCACTTTGTCGTGGAGCGTTGAGCAATGACCGAGTTGGTGATCGTGCGTCTTGGGGTTCCGCAGGGGACGACCGCCGACGCGGTCTGGGTCCGCCTGCAAAGCCAGCCCGCGCTTCAGCGGGTGATCGGAGCCCGGCTGTATCAGCCAACCCGTGGCTTTTTCGAGCCAACCGAGTGGGTCTACTGCGGTGACGTCGACCGACCGCTCGGCGCTTTTGACCTTCCGGCCGACCGGCTACCGGTGCGAAAGGTGGAAAGCTATCCCTTTCGCAATCAAGTCAATCCATTCGGCCTTGAACTGCTCGGCTCGGGGATGCCGATGCAACTCGTTACGATCACGGTTCTCGACCCGCTCATCGAGCGCTTCGAAGCTTGGTACAGCGAGCATGCCGACGTGCTCAGCCGTGCGCCCGGCGCAACTGGCGCACGGCGATATTGGCAGGATGGATCTCCCAGGCGCTACGCCAGTCTCTACTATTACGAGAGCGAAGAAGGCATCGAGCGCTATCTCCCTAGCGACGTCCGCGCCCAGGCCGCCACTTCCCGGCTGGTTTTTGATCCCTGGTTAGTCGACCAGCATCATGCCTATTATCGCGACGTGACCCCGGCGGGTTAGGCGTCGACCTCGGTCTCCGTCCAGTCCTGATAGAGCATGGTGAAATAGGTGTAGCGCAACGCCTGCACCGGCGTTTGAATGAGCGCCATCAACGGGATCAGGATCAGCACCGCGGCGAAGATCAGCCCAAACGGAGGGATACCGCCGGACGAGAGCGCGAGCGGTAATATCAACAGAGCCGCCATCGGTATCGCCGCAAGAGTGCTGATTACGCCGCTTGCGACC
Source organism: Dehalococcoidia bacterium (assembly GCA_046328265.1). Classification (GTDB taxonomy): domain Bacteria; phylum Chloroflexota; class Dehalococcoidia; order SpSt-223; family SpSt-223; genus JANWZD01. Next base: position 32,146 of record JAXLWW010000019.1, on the reverse strand, counting down.
GCGAGCGCGAAGATGATTAAGGCGATGGCGAGGAACCGCTTTCTGATCAGTCCCCAGGCGACCCGCAATGCATCCACCGCACCTTTTTCGGCCAGAACGATATCAACGCTCGCGAGGGTGACGATCGCCTGTACCAAGGCCGATACGACGTAAATCACCAAGATCATGACGAACAGGATCACGATGGCGACGAGCGTCAAGGCGAAGATGCCAAACACCATCAGAGCCAGGTTTGGTTCACGCCCCCCATTGAACAGCGCCAGCACGAATGCCGCTATCGGTATGCCGACGGCCGCGATCGTGAGCAGGAAGACTATCGGCACGATGAGTTGGAATAGCTGGATCAGCAGCAAAGGCCCATAGCGGCTGCCAGCAGCGCGGAATCCTTCGCCGATCGGCGGGTCCTCGCCGTCGGCGCCTCGGGCCGCCGACCAGACCAAACCGCCGCGCGCCAGCGGCGCAAGGAAGAACGAGGCGACGAGGTAGACGAGGAGAATAAACAGGAACGGAACGAGCGCCGTAGCAAACGACCGCGCCAATGCTGCTTCATCCACCGGGAGTCTGGCGTCGAAGTTGAAGTTCACCCCTGGCGTGCCACTGCCGCCCATCGACAGGGGTGGTTCGACCAACGCGATGAAGATTGCGAAAATCCAAACCGCACGGGTGCGGCGGACGACTGCGACGGCTTGGCTGAGCAGGCCGGTATAGTCCATCGTGCTCCTCCGTTTGGCGATCGTGCCATAGCTTGCGTCTACCGGTCTAGATGCCTTGCCGACCGGCGACGAACGGTCGATAATGCATCAACCTACCCTGGAGCGCGACGTGCCCAGCCGTCTCCTTGTTCCCGGCGTCGACCAAACCATCCGCGAACGACGCTCGGTGCGCACGTTCCTTCCCGATCCGCTCGACGACACTGAGGTCCTCGCGCTGCTCGATGCGGCGCGCTGGGCGCCCTCCCCACACAACAGTCAACCGTGGCGGTTCGTCGTTGTCCGGCCCGGCCCGACGCGCAGTTCGCTGGCCGAGGCGATGGCGGATCGTTGGCTTGCCGACCTTACCGTTCACCGGGAGGAAAGCACGGCCCTCCTACGCAAGGTCCAGACGAGGCGGCGGCGGCTTGAGGAGGCCCCGGTGGCGATCGTCGTCTGCCTTACCGGTGACCGTCTGGACGCCTATCCCGACCCCCAGCGGCGCGAGGCTGAGTGGCTGACCGCCGAGCATAGCCTGGGCGCCGCCACTCAGAATCTCCTCCTTGCCGCGCGGGCGCGTGGGCTCGGGTCGTGGTGGATCTGTGCGCCGGCATTTTGCCCAGACACCATTCGCGGCTCGCTCGGTCTGCCAATCGGCTGGGCGCCGCGCGCGCTCATCTTGGTTGGCCGTCCAGCACGACCACCGGCCGATTCGCCACGCGATGCGCTCGATGGTCTGGTGCTGTTTCGATGAGACCGCCGGCGCTAGCGGTCGGAAAGGTCAAGGTCCATCTCCTTTCGGCCGGCTCGTACCTGACTGACGGCGGAGTGGCGTACGGCATTGTCCCGAAGGCGCTCTGGGAAAACGTCGAACCCGGCCACGACCAGAACCGGATTCGGTTCGGGCTTCGCTGCCTCCTGATTGAGGCGAACGGACTGACGATCCTCGTTGACAATGGCTACGGCGACAAAGTCAGCGACCGCATGCGCCAGAACCTGCTCCTCGAAGATGCGCCGGGCCTTAACGACAGCCTCGCCGCCGCGGGTTTCGGGCCGGAGCACGTCGATCTGGTGATCGATAGTCACCTCCACGCTGACCATTGCGGCGGGAATACCACGATGCGCGACGGCGTGCTTGTCCCGGCGTTTCCGAAGGCCCGGTATCTCATTCAGCACGGAGAGTACGAGGCGGCTTGCTCGCCCAACGAACGAACTCGCGCCACCTACCTGCTGGAAAACTATCGCCCACTCGCCGATGCGGGGCTTGTTGACTTTGTGGCAGGGGACTTCGACGTGACGCCGAGCGTTCGGATCGAACGTGCCCCCGGCCACACCGCCGACCACACCGTCGTCCGCATCCACGACAGCGGCGAAACCGCCCTGTTTCTTGCCGATCTTGCACAGCGTCCGGTCCAGATGGAGCGCTTGGCCTGGGTCGCCGCCTACGACATTCTCCCGATGGTATCGATCGAGACAAAACGGCGGGTGGTCGAAGAAGCAGTACGCGACGGGCACCGGCTGATTTTCCAACACAGTGACGCCGTCGGGCGACTTGTTCCCGGCGAGCGCGGTCCGCGTTTCGTTGCGGACGAGCCGACGACCTAGCGCGGCCTCACCGCCGACCGAAGTTCTGGCACCGGCTCGCCCACCGGCATGAGCGCCTTGTCCCTCGAAAGGGTCAGCGCGGGCGCTCACCCGTTGCGACGGGCGCGGGTGGCACGGGCGTAGCTGTCCGAGGTGGTGCGCCGGTCGGACCGGGTGGGGCGGGCGTCCCCGCTGGACGCGTGGGAGGCGCTCCCCATTCCACTTCGACGGTCTCGCCCCGTCGGCCGAGCGCTGGGCGTGGCTGACCGTTGTAGACCACCTCGGTGGCGGCGGCGTTACTGGTCCGCAGCCGGACCGTCTGCGCCGCCCAATAGCGGCTCTGACCGGATTCCAGGGTGCCCGAGAAGGCGACGGAGTTGTCGATAGTCACGGTGAGCGAAATGCGATCGGTGGCGCGAACGACGAGGTTAACCGGCGGTGTCGCGGTTGGACTGGCGGTCGGCGGCTGAGCATCCAGTACGATCGCGGTCGCACGAGGAGGTGGCGCGTCAAGGACCGACGCGCTCGGTGGCGGATTGATTGCCTGGAGTGCAGCCTGAAGGGCGACCCAACCGACGCAAGAAACCAAGATCACGAGTGAGGCGACGGCAGACCAGAAGACGATGTTCGGACCGGTCGAGACGGGCATTTGTGGGAACCCGCGGGGGGCACGGTCGGGCAATCCCGGCAACAACGCCGCCAGTTCATCCGGGTCTAGTCCGAGGTAACTGGCGTAGGTCCGGACGAACGCATGGGTGTAGGCGCGACCGGGCAACGATTTCAGGTCGCTTGCCTCAAGCGCGGCCAGGTGCTCGACGCGTATCTGGGTGGCGAGTGAGGCGGCTGCCAGAGACAGATGACGGTATTCACGCGCCTCGCGGAGACGTGCGGCAAGTTCGGCGAGGGCGATTTGGCGTCGGCGGGCGGTCGCCCTCAGTTCGCTCCGGCGTGCGCCACCGAGAGCGTCCAGCCAGGGTCGGATCGACGCCTCGATCGAAGCGATCAGCCGGGATCTCCGTCGCCGGTGCTTGGACGGTGGGGGGTACGAAGTCGTCGTCACCTTGTCTCAGTCGCCGGGTTCGGGCCGGCAACTGGAGGCTACCGGACCGCTCCTCGACCGTCAACTCGCGCGACGGTTCTAAGAGTTGACTAAGCATTGGCCCGGATGACGCAAGTTCCTTGATTTCGACGGCAACCGGTCCATAGGATTCGTCGGCCACCCTACCGGGTTTCCGGGTGAGCCAGACACGGCTCGGATCGCCCATGATTGACGTCACCCAGCTAACCAAGTATTACGCCGACCATATTGCCGTCGACGACCTGACGTTTCACGTCCAGAAGGGCGAGATCCTCGGCTTCCTTGGACCCAACGGTGCGGGGAAGAGTACGACGATGCGAATCCTGACCGGGTTCATCCCACCGAGCGCTGGAACCGCATCGATCGATGGTTTCGACGTGATGAAGGAGTCGCTCCAAGCACGCCGCCGGATCGGCTATTTGCCCGAGAACACGCCACTCTACACCGACCTGACGGTGCGGTCCTATCTTCACTACATGGCTCGACTTCGCGGTGCGGGCGGTAAGGCTCTCAAGAGCCGGATCGACGACTTGATGGTGAAGTGTCGGGTCGACGATGTCGCAACGACCATCATCGGCAAACTCTCGAAGGGCTACCGCCAACGAGTTGGGCTGGCGCAGGCGCTGGTCCACGATCCGCCGGTGCTGATTCTCGACGAGCCGACCGCCGGGTTGGACCCACGTCAGAACAATGAAACCCGCCGGCTGATCCGCTCGTTGGCTGGGGACCACACGATAATCCTGAGTAGCCACATCCTGCCCGAGGTGAGTCAGACCTGTCAGCGGGTGGTGATCATCAACGAGGGCAGGCTTGTCGCCGAGGACACGCCGGAGGGCCTGACCACTCGACTGCGCGCCTCGGACCGTCTGCTCGTCCAGGTGCGCGGTCCGGTCGATGAGGTCATCGCCATCCTTGGCGGCATGCCAGACGTTCTTCAGGTTACCGGCGACCAAAACGAACCGGGCCGGCTCTTCGTCGATTGTGCGCCTGATAGCGACCCGCGTGAGGAGATCGCCGCCGAGATCGTCAAGCGGGGCTGGGGCCTCCGCGAACTACGGCCGGTTGGGATGAGCCTCGAGGAGATCTTCCTCAAGCTGACCACCGAGGAAGCGGCCGAGCAGCCGCAGGAGGCGGCGGCATGACCGTCTTCATTATCGCCGGCAAAGAACTGCGCTCCTACTTCAGTTCGCCGCTGGCCTATGTCGTCACCGCGGGCTTTCTGATCGTCACCGGCATCTTCTTTGCCCTGTCGGTGGTTCTCACCAGCCAGGCCAGCCTCCGCTTTGCGCTCGACAACTTTCGCGTCATTCTCTTGTTCATCACGCCGCTGATCACGATGCGGCTGCTGGCGGAGGAGCAGTCATCCGGAACCATCGAGTTGGTTCTTACCTCGCCGGTGCGCGATTGGGAACTGGTGCTCGGAAAATTCCTCGGGGCGCTTGGCCTCCTGTGCGCGATGCTTGGTCTGACCCTCTATTACCCCTTTCTGCTGTTCATCTATGGCAAGCCTGACCCAGGGCCGATGGTGAGCGGCTACGTCGGCTTGATCCTTCTCGGCGCCGGATTCATCGCGATTGGTCTGCTGACGTCGGCGCTTACGAGGAACCAAATCGTCGCAGCGGTGCTGTCGTTTGCAATCCTGCTCGTCTTCTGGCTCGCCGCGCCGATGGGCGACGTCTTTCAGGGGGCGGTGCGCGATATCCTGCGCTACGTTTCGGCTCTCGACCACTACAACGACTTCTCTCGCGGCGTGATCGACACCAAAGACGTGATCTATTACTTGTCGCTCGCTGCTGCCGCGCTTTTTGCCACCATTCAGGTGGTTGGCGCCCGAAGGTGGATATGACCTGGAACGAGCGTCTCGAACGGTTCACGCCGATCGCCGGGATCCTCGGCGTGCTGCTTCTGCTGGTGGCGGCAGGCTGGTGGCTGGTCAGTCGTGAGTTTGTCGGACCGGTCCAGATCCTGACCGCAATCGGGGCCGCGCTCACCGTCTATTGGGCGGCCGGGTCGATTGGCTCGATCCGGGCCGCTGCGACCGGGCGGACCACTCGCTATGGCGCAAACACGGTCCTGGCGATCCTGGCGTTCACCTTGATCCTCGGTTTGGGGAACTTCCTCTCGACACGCTATTCGACCCGCTGGGACCTCACCCGGTCAGGAGAGTTCACGCTATCGTCGCAGACGCTCCAGGTGCTGGGCCAACTCAAGGAACCGGTCAAGATCACCGCGTTCTACACCGCGAACGACCCGCGTCGCGGCGAGACCGAAGACTTGATGAAGGAATACACCGTCCGTACCGACAAGTTGTCGATCGAATACGTCGATCCGGAAACTCAGCCGGCCCTGGTTCGTCAGCTTGGCGTCCGTACTGGCGGCACGCTGATCTTCGAATCGGGTGGCCGAAAGTCCGAGACCACCAGTGTGACGGAAGCAAACGTCACCGGTGCTCTCTTGAAGGTGATACGCGGCGAACAGAAGAAGGTCTATTTCACCAACGGCAACGGTGAACTTGACCTTGCCTCGACCGACCGCGGTGGACTTAGTCTCGCCAAGCAGAGCCTCGAACGTCTGAACTACCTTGTCGAGACTCTTAATCCGCTGACCACCCCGACGATCCCCACCGACGCCGCCGTCGTCGTCATCGCCGGCCCACGCCGACCATTCGACGATGCCGGCCGGCGGGCGCTCCAGCAGTACCTCGACGGTGGTGGGAAGGTGTTCGTCCTCGTCGACCCTCGGACGACCCATGGGCTCGGGCCACTCCTTGAGACCTATGGACTGCGTGCTGGCGACGGGTTCATCATCGACCCGGCATCGTCACTGCCGCAGGACATCGGCGCACTGGTGATCCAACGGTATGAATTCAGCGCGATCACCCGGGACCTCGCGCCCACTGTCTTTCCCTTGGCGACGGCGATCTTTCGGGTCGACAACCCGCCGCAGTCCCTGTCGATCTTCCCGATCGCCGAAAGTAGCCCACAGAGTTGGCTTGAGACCAACCCAGACCAGTTGCAATACACCGAAGGTCAGGACCAACGTGGGCCGCTACCGATCGGCCAGCAGGTCGAGCGCCTACGCTCCGGAGACAGTGCCCAGAAAGGCGACCAGTTACGGATCCTAGCGATTGGAGATTCGGATTTCGCGTCCAACCAATTCTTCGACCTTTCCTCCAATGGGGACCTGTTTCTCAACGGAGTGAACTGGTTGGCCGAAGAGGAGTCGTTGATCGCAATTGCGCCAAAGACGCCTGACCAGAACGACAGATTAATACTCACCCCGATGCAGACCAACCTGATCCTTTTCTCGAGTGTGCTGTTTTTGCCGCTGGCCGTGCTCGGCGCGGGCGCGACGGTCTGGTGGCAGCGTCGGTGAACTTGCGTCTCACCGGCGTCTTGCTTGTGGTGCTGGCGGTCCTCGGGGCGTATGTCTTCCTCGTCGAAGTGAACAAGCCAGAGCCCGCTCCGCCGGGCGTGACGCCGGTGCCAACACCGGTCGCCATCGTCGACGGGACGCCCGACCAACTCTCAGGAATCGAGATCCGCACCGCCGAAGGTCGCGCTGTCCTGAGTCTGCCCGCCGGTGGCAGTTGGCAACTGACTGAGCCAGCGGCGGGCGAAGCCGACCAAGTCCGTCTGCTCAGCCTGGTTGGCCGGCTCTTGCCGCTCACCGCCAACCGGGTCATTGCCGATACCAGCCAACTCGGCCAATACGGTCTTCAGAACCCGAACAGTACGCTGGTCTTGAACAAGTACGACGGCAGCCGGACTGAGCTTCGGATCGGCGACCAGACCGCATTGGCCGACGGGTACTACGTGCGGGTTGGCAACGACGGGCCGGTGTACATCGTCTCGCGCGCCGTCATTGACGAGGCGCGTCGGTTGGTTTCTGAGCCGCCGCGTCCCCGGCCGACGGTTGCGCCGAGCGCCGCACCCGCGCCGAGCGCGACGCCCGGCGGCTAATCGACCGGTGGGAAGTCTCGCAGGACAACCGGCGGTTCCCGGCCATCGTACCGGTCGGTGCGGAAACCCTCAGCGCGTAAGTAGAGCGGTCGAAAACTGATCAAGGTTCGCTGGGCGCCCGGCGCAGGGATCGGCCAGCCGGTCGCTGCGGCGCGACGTTCAAAGAAATCTTTGACTGCCTCAAGATCGTTCGTCAAATCGACGATGCCACTCAGAAAGACGTTTCGCCGACGGTTGGTCGGCGGATTGGATTCGACATAGAGATAGGTGGCGATCGGACGGTGGCGCAGGTGTTTGACCGCGAGCCCCGGGCCGGAGATGATCGTCCGCACCGTCCATTCTTCGACGAAGGTGCTGACCTGGCGGGTGAACGGCTCGCCGTTGCGCCGCAAGGTGGTCAGGAACGCGTTGGTGGCCTTGACCGGCTCTGCGCCGATGAACAGCCGAATGCGCGTTACCTCGTCGGTCATCGTCGTTCGCCCCCGATCAAACACACCGTAGCACGGCAGCCAGCGTCGGGCAAAGGCCAGCTATACTGAAGCGTGGCAGGGGAGAGGTCATGGCGGAGCTAGTTTCGACAGTGCGGGCACGAGGGCCGCGGTTCTGGGCGCCAGTTGCCCTGCTCGTGCTGTTGGGTGCTGGGTTCCTGATCCTGCCGCTTCCCTTCCTCGAAAAGCTGCGGATCTTGTCGGCAGGTGTTTGCGCCCAACGGCCCGGCCATTCGATTTTCTTTGGTGAGGTTCAGCCGCCCCTCGAATCACGAATGATCGGCATCTACGGCGGCTTTTTCGTCGCTGTGCTCGCATTGATCCTTGCCGGACGCGGCAAATGGACCGCCATGCCGACCACACCGGTGCTGGCTGCCGCTCTACTGTTTATCGCGATCATGGGTTTTGATGGGGTCAATGCCCTGTTCTACGACCTGAAACTGCCGCACGCATATCCGCCCCAGAACTGGCTCCGTCTGATGACCGGCGCTCTCTGCGGACTGGGCGTCGCGTTGCTGATCCTGCCGATCTTCAACTTCTCGGTCTGGAAGGATGGACCATACCGTCCGATGGCCGACCTCAAGTCGTTGGCTGGGCTTCTGGCGGTCGAGGCGGCCTTCGTGGCCGTGGTACTGACCGGCGTCTGGGCTCTGCTCTACCCCGTCTCAATCGTCTCGGTGGCGGGAGTTGGCGGGTTGCTGCTTGCCGTCAACCTTCTGGTTATCCTCGCGATCCTACGCCGGGAAGGTCAGGTAAGCGGGTTGATCGAGATCCTTGGCCCGCTCTCGCTGGCGGCGGTCCTCACGATGACCGAACTTCTTCTGTTGGCCGGGATGCGCTTCTGGGCCGAGTCAGCGCTCGGGATCACACCCCTCTAGTCGCTCAGGACGGTCGTTCGTCGCAAACGCCGGTCCAGCGTGCCTCGTTGTTCTCCGGGTTGAGGATCGTGAAACAGATCTGGATCCGCCGGTAGGTGTGGACGGCATCCTGCGGTCCCGTCCACGTCGCAATCGATGGCCCCGGCTGGTAAAAGCGCGGACTTCCCTGCAACCCATCGGCGAGATAGCAGTCTCGGCATTCTCGACCATCCTTGGTGACGTAGGTCCCCCAAATGCGATACCCCATCCTCCAGCTCTCGGGCAACCCGGTGGCAAAATGATGGTAGTAGATGAACACTCGGCCATTGGCGGCCATCTCCGTGCCGACCGGCGGCGAGATGTCATCGATGGTGAGGGTTCCACCCAGAGGGTAGAACTGGAGGCCGTCGCGCGTGCCACCGGGCGTGGCGACTGGAGCGGGCGTTGGCTGCTCGCCGACCCCGCCGGTTGTGCCGCCGTCTTGGGTTGCCGTCAGGCCGGGCGGACAGGAGAACGGCACGGCGCTGTAGCCGCCATCCGCCCAACGGGTGACGTACCAGACGCAGCCACCGGATCGCTCCTCCGAATAGCCGCGATCCGACCCGGCATAGCCGTCTGACCGAACCGGAATACTGCCCGGCGGACACTCCCAAGGGGTAGCGCTGAAACTGCCATCCGACCAGCGGGCAACATACCAGGTACAGCCATCCGCCTGGCGCTCGGCGTAGCCACCCAACCAGATGGGTGGCGCTTGAGCCAATACAGGGGACGCAATGGCGGTTCCAACAAGGAACAACGCACAAGCGAGGCGAGCGACAGCCGTAGTCTGCATGGGCTAAGGCTCCCACAGCGGGATGCCAGGTTGCAAGAGCGGTTTCAGCAGATGGACGCAGAAGACCGGAGGTAGACGACGTACGAGCCGATTCGCCGCGGTGATCCATAGCAGGCGGCAAGCCGCTCGTGCAGTGCGGGGGATTCGAAGACGGCCGGAAATCGCCGCTCCTCCTTGACCGAGTAGGCGAACGCTGCTGGCGGTTCGCGGTCAAGACGCTCGAGCAACCGGTCAAGTCCGCCAGCGTCGAGGAAATCGTAGATGAATTGCCCATCGCGCCCAGACGAGTAGACCAATTCCAATGGTGCGATGATCGTCCCCGACGGAGCAGACGCGATCGCCATGCCAGCTTCCCACCCACCGATGCGGCCATACTCATAACCCGTTGCGTACTGCGCGACCGCCTGGGCTGCGGTTGTGACCGTCCAGAGCGCCAAACTCGTGGCAAGCACCGCTGAAACCAGCGCGCGGGGGCGCCGTCCCACGACAACGAGAGTCGCGGCTATCGCGATCGCGAGCGGCAGCACCATCGCCACAAGCGAGACTCGAGCTCCGACCAACAACCGCTGCGTCGCCGAGTCGGTCACCATCGTGAGTTGGTAGTTGGGAAGCAGCGGATCGCGGACGACAAGCCAGAGGGCGATGGCGAGGCCGGCGGCGAGCAGACCGACGAAGCGCCAGTCTTCCGGCCAGGCGTGCCGAGCGACCCAACTCGCGATGAGCGGGACAGCCAGCCAAATGAGCGGTGTCTGGTAGCGGGGAAAACCCATCGGTAGCTCATTGCCGAGTGTTGTCACGATCAAACCGACCGTCACCAGCAATGCCAACCAGGCAGCTACGAAGTTGTCGCGAGTCAGCACAAACCGGCGCAGCGTTTCTCCCACAGCAACCACGCCGAGTACAACCAATGGCAGACCGATCCAGAACACCTGAATGCCACCGCCCATTGCCAGACGGCCGGCAAGTTGTTCGATGCGGAGCGCCTGGCTGCCGCGCGCCACCGTCGAAAGGTAGACAGTCAGGTTGCCGCTGCTGATCACCAGAAACAGGCCGAACGAGGCGGCCCACGCTACCGCCCCAAGCGACAACCCCCCGACGATCGGGCGAAATCTGCTGGGGGTCAGTGAGGCGACGGCGAGGAGGCAGACAGCAGCAATCGCCGGCGTCGGCAGCACCTTCGTCCAGAGCAGGAGCCAGAAGGCCGCCCCAATCGCCACGGCCTGCCGCCGTGCAGTCCATCCCTCGCTCAACCCGACAGTCACAACCAGCAGAAGCAGCGCGGCCGGCAAGATCGTGTTGTCGATGTCGAGGATGAGCGCGCCCTGCAGCACCTGCGGATGAAAGGCAAAGACCAGCAACGCCAGGAGGGCTGCCCGCTGAGACGTCCTGATATCCGGGGCGATCGCGAGGCACACGGGCGGAACCATCAGCACTGCGGCCCAGAATCCGAGCAATCCGGGCAGCCGAAGCGCTAATGGACCCTCGTCAAAGAAGGTCACCGCGATGCCGCCCAGCGCGGTATAGAGCGGCGGGTGGGGAATTTGCAGCCCAGCGAAATCGCCTCGAGCGACCAGCCGAAAGTCGCGGAAGAAGGCGACTTCGTCGGTGTAAATCGGTTTGCCGGCGGCGCTCAGCCAGATCAGCAGCCCTGCCAGTCCAGCCACCATCAATGCGCCGAGGACAGCGCGTGAGTAGACTGCGCCAAGTTCTCGGAGACCCATGCGCCCCCCAGTGTAGCCGGGCGTCTATACTCCGGCGATGCCCCTGCCGATCGCGATCCTCGCCGGCGGCCTCGCGACCCGCCTGCGGCCGATCACCGAGACGATCCCAAAGGCGCTTGTCGAAGTGGCTGGTCAGCCGTTCGCCCTTCGCCAGATTGCTCTCCTTCGCCGCAACGGTTACCGCCGCCTGGTGTTCCTCGTCGGTCATCTGGGTGAGCAGATTCGGGCTGTGCTTGGCGACGGCAGATCGCTCGGTGTCGACATCGAATACGTCTTCGATGGGCCCGTGCTGCGCGGCACCGGTGGTGCGGTGCGCGCGGCCATCCCGTTGCTCGGGGACGCGTTCTTCACCCTCTATGGCGATTCCTACCTCAACATCGACTACCGCGCAGCAGAACGCGCCTTCTTCGCGAGCGGCCAAGACGGACTGATGACGGTCTATCGCAACCAAGGACGTTGGGATCGCAGTAACGTTCTATTCCGGGACAATCGGATCGCGTGTTATGACAAGATAAATCCCATACCCGAGATGGCCCACATCGACTACGGGCTCAACGCCTTTCGCGCCAATGCCTTCGATGGCTATCCGGAGGACCAACCGCTCGATCTCGCGGTCGTCCAGCGCGACCTTGCCGATCGCGGGGCTCTCGCCGGGTTTGAGGTCACGACGCGCTTCTATGAGGTCGGCTCGCCTTCTGGCCTGGAAGAGGCGACGCGATTCTTTCAACAACTGGACCCTGGTTCCTAGGCCAACGGCTTGCCGGTCAATCTGGCGATCATCCGGGCGGGGGCATCAATCGTGCCGCGAGTGGGAGGCTTTTTCGTCGGGACGCCAATGGTATTCGACATCTGGCGCTGACTCGGGCGGCGGGCTGGTGCCATACCGGACCGCGTTGAATCCGTTCCGTTCATAGAACCGGCGCGCTCCTCGGTTTTCCTGATGAGTGTGGAGTTCTAGACCTGCTGGATGCAGGTCCTTGGCGTATTCGAGAAGACGCCTACCCCAACCGTTTCCCTGCTCTGACGGTTCGACATACAACCGGTCGATGTAGCTCATCTTCATGGCGAGAAATGCGACGATCCTGCCATCAATCGTGCCAACCCAGAGTTCACACTCCGGCGCAATCGACTGGTGGAAGACGTCCCGAGCCTGTTCGAGCGTGAACGTTTGCCAGGTTGGTAGAAACGTGTATCGATCCCGCCCGGACCGATGCCAGACCTCGGCGACCACCACATCATCAGTCGGCAGGTAGGCGCGAATAGCCGTGGTCATCGCGATTTCCCGTGAAGCGCTGGGTTAGCGGCCGAACGCCTCGATCATCAGGTTGATATTTTCGCGAATGCGATCAGGCGCCATCGAGAACGACGCCGTATAGAAGGTTGTCGTCGAGACGAGGTCCTCGTAGCGCTTTGCTTGCTGACGGACGTCGTCGATGGTGCCAAAGATGGCGTGCTGCGCGGCGACTTCGTCGGGTACCGCGGCGATCAGTTTCTCAAGGTCCTCGTTGTGTTGGAAGAACGCCTCCTGGACCTCATGGCGGACCGATTCGAGACCCTGGGAGTCCAATACGATGGCGTATGAACGGGTCGCCATGAACCGCGCCATATGGAACTTCGCTTCGCGCATTGCCTGCTGGCGGTCGTTGCTGATCGCCGTGATGATCCAGGCATGGTGGTCGAAACTGTCGCGGGTGCGGCCCGCGCGCTGGAGACCTTCGTCGATCGATGGCCAGGCCACGTCATTGATGAAGCGTACCGACGCGATCGGGTGGCCACACAGACCATCACACAACTCACCAGCCAACCGGAACATCGACCGATTGACCGCCGCGAGGTAGACCGGGGTGGGCGGAATCTCGACCTGGCGGCGGCGCGATCCACCCATTCCGCTTCCCGAATACTGATAGTACTGGCCTTCGAACTTGAGCGGCTCGCCCGCTGGTGTTGCCCAGACCGTACGCAGGAGGCGGATCATCTCGCGCAGGCGCGTTGCCGGGTGCTCAAAGGCCTGGCCGAGCGAATTGATGTTCATTCGCTTGGTGCCGCCGCCGAGCCCCAGCATGAACCGCCCGCCGGAAAGCTGTTGCAGGTCAACACAATGCTGGGCGAGCGAACGGGCGTCGTGGGCGAAGGCGCGAACCACACCGCTGCCGATCTTGGCGCGTTGAGTGGTCAGGCTCATTGCGCCGAACACGGGGATACTCTCACCCGAATTCCAGATATAGTCGAAGCCAGCCTGATCGGCTTTGCGGGCAAGATCGGGTTTTTCGGTTAGTTCGCTGTACGCCAGCGAAATCCCTCGTCGCGCCATCGGTTTGCTCCTCTGCTAGGTGGGCGCATCATACCGCATCACCTGGCAAGGCCCGTTCGGATTCGGACACCGATCACACAATTCTGGTCGGATCACGACGTAAGTCCGCTTGACAGCCCCCTGCAACGGGACCGATACTTGCACTCGCACCGAATAGGTGCCGGGAAACCGATAGGACCGGCGCGGGAGGCGCTTCAAGCATGATTACCATTACCTCGGACGCCGTCGAAAAGGTCGAGCAACTGATCGAGCGGGAAGGCAAGGCCGGATTTGGGCTTCGCGTGTTCATCGCCGGTGGCGGGTGCTCGGGCTACCAGTATGGTTTGATGTTCGACGACCAGAAGCAGGACGACGACGAGATCGTCGAGGCCGGCCGGTTCAATATTCTGGTCGATGGTGAGAGCGCGATGTTGCTCTACGGCGCTGAGATCGACTACGTCGACAGCCTGATGGGTGCTGGTTTCACCATCCGCAACCCGAACGCCGTCTCAAGCTGCGCCTGCGGCCAATCGTTCAATGCCGCCGATGAAGAAGGCCACGGCCACAGCCATGGCTCGGGCGGCGGATGCGGTGGCAACTGCTCCTGCGGCGGCCACTAGATACCCTCGTCGCGATCGACCAAGCGCTGGGTGACTGACCCAGCGCTTGTTGATTCTCGGCGCCTACCGTTCGGGCAGGGCGACCGCCTCACCGGCGCGGAAGACCGCCGGAGGCAGTCCCTGCCGAAAGACGGTGACGGTCTGGCGGCCCATTACCTGCCAGGGGTGGTCGGGCAGCAGACGCACCAGGGCGGTGTCCTCGTCGATCCCCAGCACTGCCAATATCTCGGGAGCCATCTCGGTGAATGCTTGTGGTGCAGCCTGACCGAGGCGCGCGGCAAAGCGGTCAAAATGGGGGAGAACCGCGACGTTCGGCACGACGCCAAGCGCCGGTGCAAGGCTTGGCGGCTCACCGGTCATCAGCCCACGCAGCCGGACCGTGTAGCCTCCGAGCATCATCGCGCCTGCGCTGCAGCCGGCGATCACGGCGCCCGTCCCATGGGCACGGGCCATGATGTCCCAGGCTGGCGTGCCCTGCAGCGTCTCGACGAGGTGGTTTGGATTGCCACCCGAAAAGTAGAAGAAGTTTGCCAGGGTGAGCGCCGCCTGGATCGCTTGGTCGAACGCATCCTGCCGGCCGAGCAGTTCCAGGGCAACAGTCTCGACGCCCAGTCCGCTGAAATGGGTCATCCCCAGCCGGTTCCAACGCTCGGGCGAACCAGGTTCCAGCCCACTCGCGGTCGGCAGTAAGGCGACCAACGGGTTCTTCGGCAAGGTGGCCAGTAGCGCACGGTCAATCTCGTCCATGACCGGTAGATACTCGCCGGACCCGACCAGAGCGATCGCACCGGCGGAGTGATCGAACATCCGGAAATTCCCCCGTGTCGGTTCGGGTGGATGGTACCCTCTTTCGCGAATAGACGATACTTTCCAGGCGTCCGGCCGCGGGCGCCGATCCCCGCTGCAAGGAGCGCCATGACCACCGCCCGAGACGCGAGCCTCAGCGCCGGCGAGTTTCGCGATGCCGCATTGGCAATTCAGCGTGAAATCGCCAAGGTGATCGTCGGTCAAGAGGCGATCTTGCGCCAGGTACTCATTTCGCTGGTTTCCGGCGGCCATGTCCTGCTCGAAGGCGTGCCAGGTCTGGGCAAGACAATGATGGTGCGAACCCTCGCCGAGGCCCTGGACCTCCACTTCAGCCGGATCCAGTTCACGCCGGACTTGATGCCGTCGGATATTCTCGGGACCAATATCATCGCCGAGGACGAGCACGGCCGGCGATCCTTCCGATTTCAGGAAGGGCCGGTCTTCGCCAACCTCGTGCTGGCGGACGAGATCAACCGCGCGACACCCAAAACCCAGAGCGCGCTGCTCGAAGCGATGCAAGAGCACACTGTCTCCATGAGCAACACGATCCACCGGCTGCCGCATCCGTTCTTCGTGCTCGCCACCCAGAATCCCATCGAAATGGAAGGAACCTACCCCCTGCCCGAGGCGCAACTCGACCGTTTCTTCTTCAAGCTTACCGTTGGGTTTCCTGCCGCCAACGAACTGGCCGAGATCCTTGACCGCACCACATCCGCGCCACAGTCGGACGTGGCCAGAGTCGCCGACGGCGATCTGGTCGAGCGAATGGGCGATCTGGCTCGCGATGTGCCGATCGCCAGCCATGTGCGCGAGTACGCCGTGCGCCTGTTGATGGCGACCCACCCTGACCAGCCTGGTGCACCGCCGATCGTCCGCCAGTACGTTCGTTACGGTTCCAGCCCACGCGGCGCCCAAGCGATGATCCTGGCAGCAAAGGTCCTGGCGCTGCTTGATGGTCGGTTCAATGTTGCGTTCGCCGACCTGCGAGAGGTCGCATATCCGGCTCTTCGTCACCGGGTGATCTTGAACTTCCAAGGCGAGGCCGAAGCTGTCACCACAGACCGGATTGTCGAAGAGATCTTGCGCACCGTTGCGGAAGAGTAGCGCTCCCTAGAGAAAGCGGGTCCGCAGCCACTCCATCGGTTCGACCGCCACCCCGGCGATCCGGATTTCGAAATGGATGTGCGGCCCGGTCACCTTTCCAGTCGCGCCGGAGAGACCGAGCGGCTGACTCTTCGCAACAAGGTCGCCTGGCTTCACATCCAGCCGCGACATGTGGTAGTAGGTGCTGTGCACCCCGACGCCATGGTCGAGAACCACGGCGTTGCCGCGCACCGGAAGCTGTTGGGCAAACACGACTTTACCCCGGGCGACCGCCGCGATCGGGGTGCCAACCGGGACGTCAAAATCGGTGCCAAGGTGTCGACGTCGCTCGGCCCCATTGAAGCTGCGGTCGATCCCGTACCCGGACGACACGACGCCCCGTACCGGTTGTTCAAAGCTTCCTTCCCAGAGCTTTTCATTGCCGCTGTTCGAGTAGTACTCGTTCAACTGCTTGAGTTCGAGGTCGTACTGGCCGGAGGTGAAAAAACGCAAGTGATCGGCAGACAAAACGATATGCTCAGAGAGGAAGCTTCCTCGCCCCACCTGGATCTGGGTGTCCAGAACGGTCTCATTGCCCGCCAGGTCCCTGGCGACCAATTTGAATGGAGCCGAACCGGGCGCTGCCGCAGGATCGATGCCGATCAGGGCGACGTAAGCCCCGCCTTCTTCCGCGAAGTAGATCGGCGGATTCTGCCCCTGCTGGAGAGACAGTTGCACCGGCTCGTTTGCTCGCGCCTCGAGCTTGACGGTGCGACCCTGAATTCCATTTGGCGACTTCGTCTCAAGGACGACTTGTGGCGGCGTGTTGTCTGACCTGAGCGGGGCATCAACCCAACGGACATTGCGGCGCAACGAGCCGTCGCGCACGGCCAAACGGACGAGGTGGTCACCGTCTTTGAGTTGCCTCGTGTCAATCGCGATCACCGGACCCGGTTCGAGTGGCCGGCCATCAATCGATGCTTCGACGAAGGCCCAACTCGGCGTAGGTCCAACCTCAACGGTGACCTGAACCGCGCCGCGTGAGACCCCTTCGGGGACGCTTAGCCGTACCTCAGGAGCGGTGGAGTTTGTCAACCACCAGCCACTTAGACCGAGGAGATTCCGCCCCGGCGGTGAGACGATGGCGCTTGCGCCCAGCACTCCGACGCCCCCGACCAAGAAGGCCCGGCGTGAGATGCCGGATGAGCGCTGACGACGCATGCTAAGACCAGGTGATGCTGGTCGGGTCGTCGGCCAGCCCTCGTTCCGAGGCCAGTTCACGCACCCGAACGAGGGTCATATTCACTTCGTCGGTCAGAAAGACCCAATTGGGCTTGGCAACTTCGTCTTTGTAATAGGGCGAGTTCACCCGCAAGACATTGCCGGTCTCTTTGTTGAACCAGATCCCATTGATTGGCCGATCCATTTGTCCTCCGAAAGGGGCGCGCGAATTATACCGAGCAGACCCTGGCCCATTCCAGACGTACCGCGCGTTGACAGCGCCCATTCGGCGTCTCTAGGATCTCGGCCAGGTGTCGCAAAGGAGCCCATGTTGACCACCCAGGCTGGTACCCGTATCGAGAAGGATTCCCTCGGGACGATGGAAGTCCCCGCGTCCGCCTACTACGGGGCGCAGACGCGACGCGCCGAGTTGAATTTTCCGATCAGCGATCTGCGGCTCAATCGCCGCTTCTTGCGCACCCTTGCCCAGATCAAGCGAGCCGCCGCCGAGGTCAACCGCGAGTTGGGCGTGATCGATGATCAGGTCGCCGATGCGATCGTCCGTGCTTCCGACGAAGTGATGGAGGGTCGGCTGCATTCCCATTTCGTGGTTGATGTCTTTCAGACCGGGTCGGGCACCTCGACCAACATGAACATGAACGAGGTGATCTCCAACCGTGCCATCGAGCTACTCGGCGGGCAACTCGGTTCGAAAGACCCCGTCCATCCCAATGACCATGTCAACTTCGGTCAGTCATCGAACGACACCATCCCAACCGCGATGCAGGTGGCCGGTCTGCTGGCGATCAAGGACGACCTCCTGCCGGCGCTTGAACGGCTTCGTGAGGCTCTCACTCGAAAGTCCGAGGAGTTCTGGCCGATTATTAAGACTGGCCGGACCCACCTTCAGGATGCCACACCGATCCGCCTCGGCCAGGAGTTCCTTGGTTACCGGGGCCAGGTCGACCGGGCGATCCGGCTGCTTGGCCACGCGATGGATGAGCTTGCCGAGGTGCCGCTCGGCGGAACGGCAGTTGGCACCGGTGTCAATGCGCACGAGGAGTTTGCCCGTCGGGTGACCGAGAAGCTATCCGCCTGGAACCACGTCACCATTCGGGAAACAACAAACCATTTCCAGGCCCAATCGACGATCGATGCGGTGGTCGAGGCGAGCGGCGTGCTCAACACCATCGCCGCGAGCTTTATGAAAATGGCAAACGACATCCGGTGGCTCGGTTCTGGGCCTCGCGCCGGACTGTATGAACTGCAGCTTCCGGAGGTGCAACCGGGGAGTTCGATTATGCCGGGGAAGGTCAACCCGGTCATTGCGGAGAGCCTCCTGATGGTCTGCGCCCAAGTAATCGGCAACCACACGACCGTCACGATTTGTGGTCAATGGGGAAACTTCGAGCTCAATGTGATGATGCCAGTCGCCGCCTTTAATCTCCTTCAGTCGATCGAGTTGCTTGCCAAGGCAAGCGCGAATTTCGCCGGGCAGTGCATCGAAGGTCTGAAGGCGACCGAGCGAGGCCCGGAAATGGTCGAGAAGGGACTGGCGATTTGCACCGGATTGGCGCCTCGGATCGGCTACGATGCCGCGGCGGATATTTCCAAAGAAGCGTTCAAGACCGGCCAGACGATCCGGGAGGTTGCTCGGGAGCGAACCTCACTCAGCGAAGCCGAACTCGACGAACTCTTGGATCCGGTGGCGATGACCGAACCAGGATTGGGATCTGGTCCGTCGGTCGGCTAGCGCACCTGAGATGCACGTCCGGGAACCTCCGAATAACAGTTTGAACGCATCAACCAGGTGAGTGAAACTCCTTCGAAGTGCGGCTGAGGAGGCCGGGGAAAGGGGCGAGATGCCAGACGTATGGGGAACGACGCCACAGGCGGCCGAGCGCGAAGACGACAGCTACCTCTATTTCGCGGAGGGTCTTCGCTCATTCACCCAGAAGCAGGTCGCACCGGTGATGACCAGGATCGCCGAGGAAGCGTTGCGTGAAGCGCCGCCAAGGACCCTCGAGGATGTCAAGCGGACGCTCGATCCGCTGCCGATTGTCGCCTCGCGCAACCGGCTGATGCGCTCGACTCAGGAGATGAAGTGGGTCGGGATCAACACCACCTATCGCAAGCGTGAGGCCGAGCTCCTTGCGGCGCTCGATCTGGCCGACAAGTCCGGGCCAGGGTCGGTGCAATGGGACCCGAACTTCGACTACCCGGCCTACTTCAAGAACAGTCGCTTCCACCTCCAGCCGGGCGGCTATTGGACCGATCCGCTCGCCGGGTTCTTCTATCACTATGGCACAAAGGTCTTCTTTACCGGCCGCAACAATGACGACGATCTTCAGCGCGACCTGATCGCCCTCGTTCCCCCGCCCGAAGACGGCCAGGTGCGCCGCATCGTCGACCTCGGTTGTTCGGCTGGCCAGAGCGCCACTGCTCTCAAGGAGCGCTTTCCAAACGCCGAAGTCTGGGGGACGGACATCTCTGCGCCGATGGTGCGCTACGGCCACCTGCGCGCGGCAACGATGGGCCTCGATGTCCATTTCGCCCAGATGCCGGCGGAAGACCTGAAGTTCACCGATGGCAGTGTCGACCTCGTCTGGGCGTTCATCCTATTTCATGAACTGCCGGTTGAGGTTGGCCATCAGGTGGTTCGAGAGGCGTATCGGGTGCTCCGGCCCGGCGGGATTTTTGCCATGGCCGATTTCCCCAATCGGCCAGTGAGCCAAGAGGCAACCGTCGGCGGCTACACCCGTGACTTTGATACCAACCACAATGGCGAGCGCTTTGGCAGCGGCTTTGTCTACTCAGACCTGATCGGGGCGATGAAGTCAGCGGGGTTCAGGTCGATCGACCCGGATGCCGCACCAGGCAACTGGATCCCGATCCGCGTCTGCACCAAGTAACGCGCTAGAAACTGCGTTCGAACATGAGCCAGGAGGCGTACTGGTTCGTCGGGTTGATCCAGCCGTTCTTCAAGTTGACGAACCACTCCGCGCCGATCCAAACGCCATTTTCCCTCAGCGCGAAATGGACGAGGTAGCGGCGGTCGCCGAGGTCTTTCGCGCTCCAGCCAACCACCTCCTGGGCCTGTCCGGCGAGACGCGAGTTCTCGATCACGGTCGAGATACGGTCGTCGATCGACTGCGGCCGCCCGGGAACCGGTTCGAATGATCGCACCAGCAGGATCGCCGCTTGGTCGTCGGGCAGCGCGGGCTCGCTGGACACCGGCGCGAGTCCACCGCTCCGCAGCACGAGCACGACCAGCGCCAAGACCACGGCGCCAAGGATTGCGCCTTTCACGAAATCGCCCGCCCGCACGAGTACTAGCCCGATTGTATCAGAGGGTGCTTAAGACTATTCGGCGAAGAGTCGGCTCAACGTGACAATCGACAACCCCCTCGCCGTAAGACGCTGGATGATTTGCGGCAGAACCGCTGCGGATTGTGGCGAATCGAGGTGCTGCACCACGATCGAACCGCCCGCTGCCCGCGTCGAGACCAGGTTCAATACGTCCATATTCGAGTAGTCGGTGCGCCAGTCGCCGGAATCGAGCGTCCAATAGACCGAGTAGTAGCCTTCGCGCCCGAGGACGTCGAGGACGCGCGCATTGCGCGCCCCGAACGGCGGCCGGAACCAGGGTTTCGTGCTCTTGCCGGTAAGCTCACGGACCAGGTGCTCGGTTCGCTGCAACTCGTCAACCAGCACCGACGAGTTCACCGTCGTGAAGTCGGGATGGGTATAGCTGTGATTGGCAAGTTCGTGGCCGTCGGCGACGATTCGCTTGACCAAGTCGGGATACTGTTCAGCCCACTGTCCGGTCAGGAACATCGTAACCTTGAGATTTGCCGCCTTGAGCGCATCGAGGATCGCTGGGGTGTTTCGCGTCCCAGACCCGGCGTCGAAGGTGAGCGCGACCATCGTCGAGGTGGTCTCACCCCGGACGATCTCCGGTGCTCCCGCCGGTGGCGGCAGCTTCAGTCGGGCGGCGGCCGGCGTGGCAGTCGGTGGCGGTGGACTGGGGCTAGCGGTCGGGGCGGGCTGAGCCGTCGCGGTGACCGGCGGCGGAGTGACGGTCACGACGGCTGGCGGGGTCGGGATCACCGTCCCCGGTCCGCATTGGATCAGGAACGCGAAGAGCGTACAAATCAGGCCTTCCATCGACAGCACCTTCCACCGGCCGGCCGGCGTGACGATGATAGGTAGCTCGCCTGCTATCGTGCAAGGGATTTGCCGAGACACTCCTCCAGCAGTTGCAGTCCTTCCCGGGCAAACGCTTGCATATTCGCCCGCCGTCCGAGGTCTTCAAGCACGACGGTTCTCGTACGCTCGATGGTGGGACCGACCACGGCTAGGCAGATCATCCCGGCCGGTTTGGCGGAGCGTCGGCCCTGCTGCGGGCCGGCGATACCGCTCTCGCCGATGCCCCAGTCCGCGCCGAGCCGTACGCGAACGGCCCGCGCCAGAGCGAGCGCGGCAACTTCGTCGACCACGCTGCCTTCCGCAAGCGCCGATGGGCCCAGCAGCGCCACTCGTGCCTCGTTCGAATACGGAACCACCCCGCCGACGACCCAGGCGGATGCACCGGCGACGCCGAGGAGAGTAGCCAGGAGCAGCCCACCCGCCGACGTCTCGGCGACCGCGACCGTTTCCTTGCGATCCTTCAGCGATTGCCCGATGCGCTCGGCGCCCTTTAGCCGGTCGTTCACAGCGGCTCGGCTACAATCGGGGAATGGAACCAACTTGGGACATCGAATCCGAAGCGACGTTGACGGCGTTTGATCGTGAGGAACCGACGGCGCGGATACACGTCCAGATCTGGATTATTGCACCACACGACGACTTGCCGGGCAAATGGGGCGGTCGGCTGGATGTCGTCGAGGATCTTGGTCTGCGCGCTGCCGATTTCATGTTTCGGCTGTGTCTCACCGACCTCCGCGAGGCCGACTGCTTCGTCGATCTCGACCTTGGCGCGGGCACCGGACTCATCGACGGCAATGGACCCCCGCCCACGGTTAGCGAGTCGACGGCCAGAGAGTCCGAAACCCACGGCCCTTAATTGCCGATTGGACTGTCGCATGCTCCAACTCTCGAAGCTCATCAAGTGCCTGCCCGGCGTCAGCAAGACTACCGTAGAAGCCACCATCGCGCAGACGCCGGGTCAGCCGGTCCCACAGACCCAATCGAACCAACGACTCGACATACTTTGGCCAGGGAACCAGCGTGATCTCTTCGGGCTGGGAGAACTGCGGCCGCAGCTTCTTCAAGATCCGGTAGCGTTCCTCAATCGAACCTACCATCGGCATGACACGAATGAACGGCTCGCTGGACTCATCCGTGCGCAGGTCGAGCACCAACGTCCGCGCCAACAGCGGAAAATAAACGGAGATGACCTCCGCGCGATCGAAGTTTCGCTCGATATCGTCAAAATTCTGGCCGAACATGTAGTCCATCGAACCCCTCGGCTGTCCTGTCCTCGTGCGATCATACCAGCCGGAGCATCCCGGTGATCGGAGCCGCCGGTCCGATCCTTCCGCGCGAGTTCTATACGCGGCCGACGCTCGAAGTCGCGCCCGAACTGCTTGGCAAGTTTCTCGTTCACGAGATGGGCGGGCAGCGGCGCGCCGGAAAGATCGTCGAAATTGAGGCGTATATCGGCCAAGACGACCAGGCTTGCCATTGCCGGGTCGGCCGGACGGCCAGGACCTGGCCGATGTTCGGTCCTGGTGGCCACGCCTATGTGTACCTGATTTACGGTATGTATCACCTGATCAATGTCGTGACCGAAACCGAAGGTCAGCCGGCGTCACTGTTAATCCGTGCACTGGAGCCAGGCGAGGGAGTCGTCGGGCGAACCAACGGCCCGGGCCGCCTGTGCGCAGCCCTCGGGATCGACCGCTCCCTGTCCGGACATGACCTTCTTCAACCGCCATTGGTAGTAGAGGACCGGGGCGAGCGCCCCGCACGGATCGCGACCACCCCGCGCATCAATGTCGCGTATGCCGGAGAGTGGGCGAACCGGCCCTGGCGCTTTGTCGATGCCGAAAGTCGGTCCCTGTCGGTGCGGCTTCCGAGATCATAGACGATGTCTATGTAAATCCCGGCGAAAGTCAATCAGCAGGGCCACAATTCGGGAGTACCATTCGGCTACGGTAAATCGCGGAGGAACCGCCATGGCTATCGACGACCGTTTGACCGGATTGGAGCGCGTGACGATCAGTGCCGCGCGCTGGTACGACGTTGAAGCTTTGCCCGTGGTTGTTCCGTCGCCGGCCGACAGCCGGCAAGAAAATCCCAAGCCTCAGACCACCTCGGACGTCAATAGCAGGCTGAGCATCCACGATGGTGAGTCAATCTTCATCTGTGGCCGTGGCGATGCCACCATTATCGAAGGGCTCTATGATGCCTCGCGCCAGCCGCTGGCCAAGCGGGCTGACCAGGCCGATCTCGTGCTGTTCTGGCCAAGCAACGTCGCATCGCTCCATCGCGAATTGCTCGAACTTGCCGAGAGTCTTCGACCGTCCGCCCAGATTTGGGTCGTCTCCGCCAGACCAGGCCGCCAGGGCTGTGGCGGGCCGGGCATCGACCATGCCGAAATTCTCCGCGCTGGGCAGGCCGCCGGGCTGATTGACAACCGGGTGGCCTGCCTCTCCGACTGTGAGTACGGCTTCCGGTTCTGCCGCCGCGCCCATTAGCCAGCAATACGCGGTAGAGAGAGAACAGCCGCTCCATCGTGCTCCGAGAGCACGAACGGCGTAAACGCGCCCAACCACGCACCTCTGCCCGGTTGGTCACCGTTGGTGGCTCGCGATCGATAACGAACGGTCGGGTGGGGAGCGCGCGACGGCAGCGCAGCGGCCTGCTGGCATGATGTGTCTTGCCCGGACGGTCTCTGACAGAGCCAAGCGCCGCGTCTTGGAAAGCGGCGACGGTTGATGAGGCGGAGGTGCGGCGCGACGGGATGATTGCGGTCAGTGGAGACGCGCATTCCGCTGTCAGCCTTTGTAGCGGCATCGACCATGGTCGAGACTGGGTATTGGTCCATCGCGACGAGCAGCGCGTCACCCGGATGGTGCGCAGGCGCGTCGGTCGCAATCTCCCCCACAGGGCCAGCCAGACCAATCCCGCTCAAATCGATGGTACCTCGGGTATCTCACGTCGCCGTTGATCTCGCTGCGTTGACACAGGCGTCGGTCAACTCGATGTCAGAGTACAATTTCGGCAAACTTCGGACGAGAGACCACAATCGGGAGGATATCGGCTGGTGCGCCAGATCGCGCTCGTGCTCGGACTGCTGGCGCTCGCCTGCACGCCAGCGCTGCCGTCGCCGAGCGCGCCAGACCTGCCGCCAACGGATATCCCGCAGCACCTTCGGGTGATATCCGGTCTGATCCCGGCCAACTTGACACCGGCGGCCGGTTCGGTCGGCCATTCGATCTTTTGGACACTCTACGACAGCGTAACCCAGTTTGGACCCGATTTCGCGGTGCGGCCATCGGTCGCTCAGCGCTGGGACCTATCGCAAGATGGTTCAGCTTGGACGCTGGTCATTCGCCCGGATATGACCTGGCCGGACGGTTCCGCGCTCACCGCCGACGATATTGCTTTCAGCTTCGACCAACTTCGCCAACGGCGCTGGCCTCAGGCCGCGCTCTTCAGCAGCGTTGCGAGCGCCACCGCCACCGACCGGACGACGGTAGTGCTGGCGACCCGGACGCCGGATATCACCATCCCGAACAATCTGGCCTATTTGTGGGTACTGCCCAAGGCGCACATCGAACGGGTTGGCATGGATCAGTTCACCGCCTCACCAGCCGGTTCGGGACCGTACCAAATCGACGACTATCGACCTGGTGTCTCGTTGACGGTGAAGAAAAGGTCGGCTGGTCCGGGCGGGCGTCTGCACGCATTTCGACGGCCGATCGCAGACGAAATCCGGTTTCTTGCGATGGTCGACCCGGTTCAGAAAATCAATGGGCTTCGCAGCGGCGAAGCGGACATCGCTGCTGTTCAGACCTTCACCGCCAGCCAGGTTGATCTGCTGCAAGATGGCGGGATGACGGTCATGACCTTCCCGCTGGCGACGATGGCGCTTGCGTTTCCCGATGGCGCGCTTACCCTGAGGACATCGCCACTCCGCGATCGGCGGGTTCGTCTTGCGCTCAACTACGCGGTGGACAAGGCCGCGATCGCATCGCTCTTTTATGGTTCAGAGCCGGTTGGCCAGTATGCCTCTCCGGGAAGCCAGTATTGGGACTCGGCTGCGATACCCTTCCCCCATGATCTGAGCCGGGCTCGGCATCTCTTGACCGAAGCGGGATATCCGGCCGGTCTCCGAATCGACTCGGGGATTGAGTACCAGCCAAACATCATCCCTACCGAGATCGCCCTCGCTGTTCAGTCGTCGCTTGCCGAGGCGGGGATCGACGTTCCGATTGTGCCGCTCGAAGCGAACGCTTTTCTCGAAAAGGCGTACGGACGCAACGGACAACTCAAGGCCGAACTCTTTGGAACGGTGACTATCGATTCGAACGGGTTTGCCACCTCGATGCGCAGCCTTCTCGGCTGCTCCAGCCCTTCGGGAGGCGGCCCGGCCGGCCGTTGGTACTGTAACCGCGAATGGGACCGACTGATCGCCGAGGCAAGCACCGAGCGTGACCCAGTTCGTCGTGGAGCATTGATGCGTGAGGCAAACCGCCTCCAGCGCGAAGATGTTCCCTTTCTGTTCCTGATCATCCAGCCGGGCTACACCGTGGTCGCGCCAAATATTCGTGGCTTGGAAATCCCTTCTCTGCGAATGTTCAACTTCGACAGCGCCTACCGCGTGCGTTGAGACGACGCAACCGGTAACGCCGCAGTGCGCCCGCCATGGATGGTTGTATCCCTTCGGTTCAGCGCCTTTGCTAGCACGCTGAGTGTTTTCTCCTTCCCTTGGCCTCGCGAACCCCTGTCGGCTAGCGGCGTCTTTCGAACGACAGGTTGCGCTACAATCTAACAGTTATTGACATGAATTGTTGATTCTGTGAGAATGGCAGCGAAGTCCTGAGAAGGAGCGACCGGAGGACGAGCCATGCGGGTTGACAGGTTCTTGTGGGCGGCCGCAACACTCATGATGCTCGTCGGGTGCAGCGCCCCACCGCCGACCGGCTCAGCCGGTCCAACGGTCCAGACCCCTGCCTCGCCGGGTGCTCCTCAGCCGCCAAGCGCACCGCCGCCGCTTTCGGGCGAACTGACGGTCTTTGCCGCGTCCTCGCTGACGGAGGCGTTCGACGAGATCGCGGCTGCCTTCCAGGCGGCCAATCCACAGGCGCGCGTCGTCTTGAATTTTGGTGGTAGCCCACAGCTCCGAACGCAGATCGAGCAAGGTGCGTTCGCAGACGTGTTCGCCAGTGCGAACATCGAGCAAATGGATCTCGCGGTCAAGAATGGCGTTATCTCAGGGACACCCGTTCCTTTTGCGTCAAACAAACTGGTGGTCGTGACGCCGAAGGACAACCCGGGCAAGATTCAATCCTTGAACGATCTGGCTCGGCCCAACCTCAAGATCGTACTCGCGCAGAAGGACGTTCCGGTCGGTGCCTACGCCCGCGATTCCATCGCGCGGATGGCGGCGGACCCAACCTTTGGCTCATCCTTCGCCGATGGCGTCGGGCGGAACATCGTCTCGGAGGAGCCCAACGTCCGCCAGGTCTTGGCGAAAGTGCAGTTGGGTGAAGCCGACGCTGCGGTCGTCTATGCGACCGACCTCACGCCGCAAACCGCCGGCAGTGTCAAGCAGATCCCGATCCCGGACCGCTTTAACGTCATTGCCCTCTACCCGATTGCTCAAGTTAGGGAAAGCAAGCGGGCGGATCTGGCCCAAGCGTTCATCACGTTTGTCGCCGGACCGTCGGGTCAGGCGATCCTCAAGAAATGGGGCTTTCCCGCTGCGCCGTAGCGACGAGTTGGCGCATCACTAGCCCAATCGCCAAGCGTTGGATACAATCGCCCACACCTACGGTCCGCGGAGGTTTCGGTGAGGGCAGACATTACACCGCGCCACGGCGAAGTCGTCGTCGACGGCTTGAGGCTCCATTACCTGGCCTGGGGAGACCCGGACAACCCGCCAATCTTGATGCTCCATGGCATTGGACAGCAGGCCCACAGTTGGGACTTCGTTGCGATGGACCTCGGCCAGGACCATTACATCGTTTCGCTCGACCAACGCGGCCATGGTGACAGCGACTGGTCGCCGGACCATCAGTACACACCCGAGGCGTGGCAATCCGACCTCGAAAGCGTCGTCGATCAACTTGGCCTCCACAACCTCCTGCTCGTTGGGCTGTCGATGGGTGGGATGAACGCAATTCGCTACGCGGCCAAACATCAAGAGTCTTTGCGCGGGCTTGTTGTGGTCGATGCCGGGCCAAAGACGATTGAGAGTGGGGGTCGCGAGATCCGCAACTTCATGAAGATGGACGACGAACTCGAAAGCTTTGAAGCCTTCGTCGACCGCGCCGCAAGATACAACCCACTGCGGGAGAAGGAGAGCTTTCGCGGGAGCCTTCAACATAATCTGAAGCAACTTCCCAACGGGAATTGGACCTGGAAGTACGACCGCTACTTCCGCGACCACACCATCGAACGGGCCCGGCCGGACCTCTGGCCTTTTGTCCATGAGCTGAAGCTACCGGTTCTGATTGTTCGTGGCGAGAAGAGCCACGTCATGGGCGAAGAGGAAGCGCGGGTCTTCGTCGATGCGCTGCCAGACGCCAGCTATGTGGTAATTCCGGGTGCCGGCCACCTCGTCCCCGGCGACCAGCCCGATTTGTTTAGCGATGCGCTGCGGGCTTGGTTGGCCGAGCGCTCGCCGGCGGGTATTCGATGAGCGCCCCGCGCGGAGCACTGGTCGACCCGGAATGGCTGAAGGCTCGGCTCGGCGACCCTGGCGTCCGGATACTCGACGTCCGCAAGCCCGAGCAGTATCTGCTCGGCCATCTACCGGGCGCGGTGAACGTCGACATCTTCGACCTCCATTGGTGGGACTCGTCGACGGAAGGGTTGCAGGGTTTTCGCAGCCAGCACGAGCAGGCGTTCGGCAACGTTGGGTTCACTCGACAGGACACGGTGGTCGTCTACGGTGACAGCACCGACGGCATGGCAGCCCGCGGTCTGTGGGTCTTGACGGTGCTGGGCCAGCAGGAAGTCTATCTCCTCGATGGAGGATTGCCGATTTGGCGAGCGGCCGACGGTGCAATCGAGACCGGCGAGGCAGTGTCGACACCGACGGTCTACCACGCGGAATGGAATCCCGCGGCATTGGCTGGCTGGGAGGAAACCCGGGCCGCAATTGGCCGTTCCGGATCGGTGATTCTCGATACTCGGTCACTCGCGGAGTACCGTGGTGAAAATGTACGTTCCAAGCACGGCGGCGCCATTCCCGGCGCAATCCACCTCGAGTACACCGCAAACATCAACCCGGACGGTCGACTGAAGTCGCCTGACGAGTTAGCGGCCATCTACCGCGATCTCGGCGTGACGCCCGAGGATGACATCATCGCCTACTGCCATGGCGGTTACCGGGCAGCGAACACCTGGCTGGCCCTGACGATGGCGGGCTACCCGCGGGTACGCAACTACATCAGTTCCTGGGGCGAGTGGGGCAATCGAGACGACCTGCCGATTGAAAAGCCGGCGTAGCGCGAGCAGCTAGCGACGTGGCGGTGTCAGGTAGATGACCGTTGGCGTGGGTTCGGCCACCTGCTGAGCGCTTGGCGACGGATAGTTGCGCTGATTCGGGTTGGCGGTGGGATTGGTGGGAGGCGTCGTCCCACCGGCTTGGCAAGCGGTGGCGATGCCGACGGCAAGAAATGCCACTCCGGCGAGCCGCCAGAAGTGACGGACCATCTGGGCGCTCCGGGCTGGGTGTGTTGGCCGCCGGCGCGGCCTTCCGCGGGAAGCTTACCAGCCGAGGGTGCGCCCTGCCACCAGATGACTGTGCGGCTGTTCACTTGATCGCGGCGAGGGCGGCTCTATACTTTGTTTCGGGGCGTGTCGAGCCTTGGCTCGGGTGCCGGGCGACGCATGTGGGGGGCCAACGTGGCCGAACTTCAGCCGGGCGCACAACTCGGGCAGTACTCGATCATCGAGCAGGTCGGCCAGGGTGGAATGGCGACCATTTTCCGTGCACGTCAGGAGGCGCTCGGCCGTGACGTCGCGGTCAAAGTGCTGCCCGCCTATCTCGCTGCCGACCCTGAATACCTCGCCCGTTTCCGCCGCGAGGCAAACGCGATCGCCCAACTTCAACACCCCAATATCTTGCCGGTCTTTGATTTCGGCGAGCGGGATGGCCTGACCTACATCGTCATGCTGCTGGCTCCCAGTGGGCAGACGCTTCGCGAGCGACTAGGCGCACCGGTCCCTCTGGCGACTGCTGTCCAGATCATGAATCAGGTGGGCGGCGCGCTCCACTATGCCCACGAGCAAGGGATCGTTCATCGAGACGTCAAACCGTCGAACGTCTTGATGGGCGAGCGAGACTGGGCGCTGCTGTCAGACTTCGGGATCGCCCGGATGGTGCAAGGCGCGACCCATCTCACCCGGACCGGTGTCGGGATTGGCACACCTGAATATATGAGCCCGGAGCAGGGTCAGGGGCTGGTCGTCGACGGCCGAGCCGATCAGTATTCGCTTGCCGTCATCCTCTATCAGATGCTCACTGGCCAACTTCCTTTTAGCGCTGAGACACCGGTCGGGACGGTGATCCAGCACATTACCAAGCCGGTGCCAGCGCCGCGTTCGGTCAACCCGAACATCCCACCCGAGGTCGAGGCGGTGCTCTTGCGAGCGCTCGCCAAAGACCCAGCAGAGCGCTATCCGACGACCGCGGAGTTTGTCGAAGCGGTAAACCTTGCCGCGGCGCCTTACATCCGGCCCGGATCGCGTGCAACGCCGGCGCCAACTGACCAACGTCCGGCGATCACCGCTGCTGCGTTGGCGGCCACCTCGATGCCGACTCGGCCGGGCATACCGGCGGCGCCTACGCCGGTCACACCGATCGCGATCGATCCTTCTACCCAACGTCGGCTCGGCGAACGGCGTGGCGGCGCCGGGCGCATCGTCGCGGCGGTGTTGGTTGGCGTTGTGCTTTGTGGCGGTCTGGCGATTGGCGGCGGGTTTCTCGGGGTTTCGGCGATGAATGGGTCGATAAGTCTGTTCGCTGCCGCGTCCAGTGCGACTCCGACCGTGACACGCGTCCCAACGACCGCAACGGCGACGGCCACTCGCCCATCGTCGATTGTCTCCCAGCCAAACAGCGAACCAACTGAGACACCGACGCCCGAGCCAACCGCGACCGAGACACCAGTCCCGACGGAAACCCCGCGGCCGACGAACACGGTTCCGCCACGGCCGACGAACACGACCGCGCCACAGGCACAGCCGACCAACACGACCGCGCCCCCACGGCCGACGAACACGACCGCGCCACAGGCACAGCCGACCAATACCACAGCGCCGCCACGGCCCACGAACACCGCGCCAACTGGCCCTGGCGGCGGTGGCGGCGGAATTGGGACGATTACCGTCCGGAACACCAGTCGAACCGAGACGCTGGTCTGCTCGTACAACGGACCGGACGCGAGTACTCGTCTCGAGATCCCGCCGGGCGGCTCAGACTCGGCATCGGTGCCAGCCGGCACCTACACCGAGCGCTGCGTCACCGAAAGTGGCGCCGGCCCCGGCACTCGGTCGGTCAACGTGCCGGCTGGCGGCACCGTCTCGCGGAGCGCTCCCTAGCGCTCACCCTGATGGTGGGCCGCTCAGTCCGCTGACTGGTCGGGATTAGGCATCCTTGGTCAGCAGGTCGAAGCGCAGAGCGCGATCGGGCGGGAAGAAGAAGCCGCCAATCGTGTCGCGCGTCGCCGCCATCACCGCCGGCTGCGCCAGATAGACATCCGGGCTTTCGGCCATGATGATCCGCTGCGCCTCCGTCAACAGGGCTGTACGTCCGACCGGACTTGGCTCGTTCTCAACCTCGCGAATAAGCTCTGAGATCCGCTCGGATTGGTATTGCCCCACGTTGATCAAACCGAGTCGGCTCGGGTCATAGTCGTGGACCAGGCCATAGTAGGGGTCTGGCACCTGATGCCAATCTTCCCAAATCAACATTGGAAAGGGACGGAGGTAGCGTCCACCAAACCAGAACGTCCCCGAGTCGAGCCGTTCGAGCGCCACCCGAATACCGATATCCGCGAGAGCCTCGACGATGATCTCACCACAGGCGCCATGCTCGGCGTTGCTCGCATCGACGAATAGTTCGGTATCGAAACCGCCAGCGAAGCCTGCCTCGGTCAAGAGCGACCGCGCCCGATCCGGGTCGTAGTCGTATCGCCAAAACTGTTCGGTAGCCATCGGCGTCGGCCAGGGTAGTGGGCTGCGCCAGGGAGTCGCCGTACCGAGATACACCTGCGCAAGAATTCGACGGTAAGGGATAGCCCAGGCCACCGCCTGCCGAACCAGCGGATTGTCGAACGGCGGCATTTGGCACTGCATCATCATCGCGATGTGGGCGCCCGAACGAGCCCGATGCACCTGAACGCCAGCAACATTCTGGAGCGCCAGGTATTCGGCGGGGTCGAGGTCGAGCAGCAGGTCGATCTCACCAGCGCGCATCATTGCCAGCCGCTTGGCCCTACCGGGGACGGCAATGAACCGCACCCGATCGAACGCTGGCGTCGACGCACCAGCAGGGTTGGCGCGGAAGATCGTTTCACGCCACGGTTCGCACGACTCGAGGGCAAACGAACCGAAACCTGCCGGATTGCGCGCCAGCCAGGCCTTGGCCCAGGGGTCGTCGGCCGTGGCATGTCGGCGTGCCTCGGCGGCGTCGTAGATCGTTGGCGTCGAACGGGTCAACTGCTGAAGGAGC
>JAXLWW010000018.1:0-69439 GCA_046328265.1 Dehalococcoidia bacterium | reverse complement strand
TCTGAGCGCAGCACGATCTCGTCGCCGACAAGCGCGGCGATCTGGTAGCTCTCGGCGTTACAGCCGATATACCGCAACATCGCCTGGAAGTAGATCTCGCGCAACTCCGAGTCGTTCGCGCCGGCAGCCTCGCCAAGGCGGACCGCCAGCAGACAGGATGCGAGCGCCCACTCGATCGGCTGCCCCATCGCCAGGTCGGTGGCGATCGACAACCCGGCAGTCAGTTCGGCAAGCCGTATCCGGTCGGCCATCAGGTCAGTCGAGCGGCACGTCGAAGAACTCGGCGTAGATCCGCAGACTGTCGGTGGGGTTGTCCTCGTGGACCGGATGGCCGGCACGTGGCACGACCACCGTGCGGGCATCCGGCATCGAGCGGACCATCCGCTCGGCCAATTCGGCATTCAGGACCGCGCTCTCGGCGCCGCGGATGACCAGAGTCGAGCAAGGGATCTTGCCGATGTGCTCCCAGAGGTCGAGCGTGATGGTGAGCGGCGCGCTCTGCGACAAGTTGTGGCGGTATTTGTTCTCGTAGGTTCCATCGGGAAGTTGGCGGAGGGCGTGCCGGGCCTTCTCCTGTAGCCATTCGTCGTCGGCAAAGAGCAGGCCCTGGCGCGCCCAGGCGATCCACTCGTCCAGCGAGTTGAGGCGTTGCGGGGTCGCATTAATCCGCGCCATTACGTCGGCCCCGGCAGCGACCGGCGTGTCCGGTGCGATGTCCTCGATCACGAGTCGTTCGATCCGCTCCGGGTGGTAGCCGGCATAGATCATCGCCGTTCGGCCGCCCATCGACAGCCCGATCAGCCCGAACCGGTCCAGTCCCAGCGCGTCCACCGTCGCCGCCACGTCCTCGGCGAGCAAGTCTCGGTTGTAGGGGACCGGCGACGTGTCGCTATCGCCGTGGTTGCGTGCGTCCAGCGCGATCGCCCGGTACTTCTTCGCCAGCATCGCCGAGATGCGGTCCCAGGAGTGAGCGTTCGAGGTGGTGCCATGCAGCAGCACGACCGGCGGGGCGCCTGGGTCTCCCCAATCGAGGTAGTGAAAGCGCAATCCATTCGCTTCGACGAACCCGTCTCGATAGCCAGCCATCAGCATCCTCCTGCTTCTCTTGACCCGTTTCGAGCCGCGGCCATTCTACCGAACGACGCGGCTTCGCCGACCGCCGATGAAGTGGGAGAACTTGACGGCCTGTCGGTGGCCCGTTAGGGTGGCCATACCTTGCCTGGAGCAACTGATGAAGCGAAGCATCGACCGGATCTTGACCACCCATACGGGTAGCCTGCCGCGCCCCAAGGCGCTCAGCGAGATGATCTTTGCCCGCGAGAAGGGCGAACCCCTCGACGAGGGCGCATTCACCAACGCGGTGCGTGGGGCGGTTCACGACATCGTCCGTACCCAGATCGACGCCGGGGTCGACATCGTCAACGATGGCGAGCAGGGCAAGGTGAGCTATGCCACCTACGTCCAGAACCGGCTGGCTGGTTTCGACGGCCCGTTGACCGTCCCTGGCGCGATCGCCGACCCGGACTTTCCCGAGTACTCCGAGCGACTGGCGGCCCAACGCCGCTCCGACGAGATCATCTACCGCCGTCCCTGCACCGGCCCGATCTCCTATCGCAACGTCGAAGAGCTGCATCAGGAGCTCGCCGATTTCCGGGCAGCGCTTGAAGGCGTGTCGCCCGAAGATGCCTTCCTCTCAGCGGCGTCGCCGGGGATCTCCTCGCTGTTCATCCCGAACCAGTATTACCAGACCCATGAGGAGTATCTATTCGCCCTCGCCGACGCGATGAAGACCGAATACGACGCGATCCACCAGGCCGGTTTTGTCCTCCAGATCGACTGCCCGGACCTTGCGCTCAGCCGGCCAGGCTATTTCCGCGATCTCAGCCTCGAACAGTTTCGCGCCAAGATCGCGACCCATGTCGAGGCGCTCAACCATGCCACCCGAGACATCCCCGAGGACCGGATGCGGATGCACGTGTGCTGGGGCAACTACGAAGGGCCGCACACCCGTGACGTTCCCTTTGCCGACATCGTCGACATCGTCCTGAGTGCCCGGCCGAGCGCCGTCTCCTTCGAGGCGTCCAATCCCCGCCACGCCCATGAATGGAAGCTGTGGCGCGACGTCAAGTTGCCCGAGGGGAAGATCTTGATACCTGGCGTGCTGGATTCGACGACGAACTTTGTCGAACATCCCGAACTGGTTGCCGAGCGACTGCTCCACTTTGCCGAACTCGTCGGGCGGGAGAACGTGATCGCCGGCACCGATTGCGGCTTTAGCACCGGCGCCGGCACCACTCGGATCGAGCCACGTGTGACCTGGGCGAAGTTCCGGGCGATGGCCGACGGTGCGGCGATCGCCAGCGAGGCGCTCTGGTAGGCTAGTGAACGCTGTAACGGCGAAGCACCGGAAGGAGCGGGTCGCCCGGCATCACCGTCGATCCGCTGTTGGTCACCTTGCCCCATTCCCAGACGAGGTAACCCGCGCCGCCCGCCTCGAAGAACGAGCGCAGTTTCGCGTCGAAGAGGTTTGCCCGCTGGTTCGGCACGAACGAGCGACTGCCGGTCGTCCGGATGCTCGCCTCGCCGATGACAATCGGCTTGCCGAGACTGTGGCATTCCTGAATTCGCTCGCTCATCCGCGGGGTGAGGGGTGTCGTCTCGTGGTCGTAGTCGTGGATGGTGCAGAAATCGATGGTTGGCAGGGCGTGGGTGCCGGTGAAGTCGAGATAGCCCTGCCAGCTTTCGGCATGCACGCCGATCGTCTGTAGGTGATACGGGTCGATCTGTTTGACGAGAGCGGCCATGTCCTGAACCCAGGCCTTGTAAACCGTCTTGGCCTCGTTTTCGTCGGCCCAGACTGGCCAACGCCCTTCCCAGGCTCCGACAATCGGGTCCGGTTCGTTCATCAACGACCACGCGAAAATCGTCGGCTCGTCCCGGTAGCGGCGAACGACTTCGCGGACATAATCCCGGTAGGAAAGCGGGTTCTTGCCCCACGGCGCTTTGTAGCCATCGCGGAACCAGGCGAGGGTCTTGTGCGGACCGTCGGTGCAATAGCTCCACATATCGTCGAGCACCGCCATGAGCCGGATGTTGTTTCGCTTGGCGGCGGCGATCAGCCGATCGAACGATTCGAACGATGTGCCGCCCTTGGTGTAACTCTGGTAGGCCCAGAAGCGTACGACCGTCGCGCCGGCATCATCGTGCATCGCCTTGAACGCCTGGTCCAGTTCGCGGTCGGTCCAGACCCCCCAGTGATTGCAGGTATTGACGGTCGTGTTGGCGGCCGCGTCATGCAGGTTGAAGCCGATCGCCCGGAAGGGTTGGCCGTTGAGTTGGAACTCCATCCCGTTGCGCATGACGAAGTTGTCGCGCGGGCCCGGCACGGTGCGATTGAGCGGGTCCGGGTCGGCCGTTTGCGGCGGAGTGACGCCGTCACTGGAGGTCGGCGGTGCGGCGGGATCGGGCACGACGCCGCTGTCGGTCGCTGCCGGAGCGGCGGCGCGTCGGTCGACAATTCTGCCCTCGACCCCGGTCGAGGGGATTGCGCAGAGCCCGAGGCCCAGGCAGAGCACCAACATCAGCAGCAAGCCGATCGCTGCTCCACCGGGTTTCTGCCGTCGCTGCCGTCCCATTCCGCTACCGCCACACTTGGGGCACGAAGACCGATGTCTGCAACCCTGCGCCTTGCGGCTGGTAGGTTGCGGTCATGGTCATCGGCGATGGCACGGCGACAAAAGTATGCGCCGCCGTGCCTCCATCCGACCACCCTCGAAAACTGTAGGTGATCCCGTCGCGCGTGGCGATTTCTGACGCGGTCGCCATCGTGGCCGCCCCGACGATCAACGTCCGGCTGAAGGGGGTCGTTCCGCTGAGACTGTTGATCGTCACCGGAAACCCTGCGGGCTCAGAACGCACCGTCAGGGTCGTCGAGAGCGGCTGCAACGCCACCGCGCTGGTCGTAAACAACCCCTGACTGTCATAGGCCGTGGCCTGGAGCACGAGGTACGACGGATACTCGTGGTCGCCCGCAACGAAGCTCCCGCTCCGCTGGTGGTCGAACCGGTTGATCGCGTGCCGGTGGCAACGCGCCTGGTCGGTCGGGCAATGGTACAGGTACAGGTCCCAGGCGATCATTTCATCCGAGATCGACTCCTCGGCATCGGTGACGACTGCCGAGAATGAGATCGACTCGCCGACCCGCCAGGTCGTGTTGGGTGTGGGCGCCGTGATCGTGACCGAAGGCGGCGTGCTGCCTGCTACCACCAGGACTGACGCGGTGCTGGTGGCGCCGGTCGGGTCGGCGACCTGAAGGGAGACACGGTAATAACCCATGCTGCTGAATTGCCGAGTGACCGTCACCCCGCTGGCGTCGTCGAACTCGCCATCATCGTCCAGGTCCCAGCGATAGACGAGCGCGTCCCCGTTGGCGTCGGTGCTGGCTGCGCCACTGAAGGTGACGGTGAGCGGCGCCAGGCCATTGGGCGGGGATGCCACGACGTCGGCGATCGGCGGCTGATTTCCGGCAAAATAGCGGATCCGATGGAGCGCCCCGCCGACAATGTCGAGATAGAATAGGTCGCCGCCTGGTCCGGTGCGCAACTGCACCGGGCTGGCAGCGTTCAGCACGAACCGGCTTGTCGTCGCCGGATCGGGCAGCCCGTTCGAC
This sequence comes from Dehalococcoidia bacterium, assembly GCA_046328265.1. Classification (GTDB taxonomy): domain Bacteria; phylum Chloroflexota; class Dehalococcoidia; order SpSt-223; family SpSt-223; genus JANWZD01. The sequence goes on along the minus strand of JAXLWW010000018.1, from coordinate 64,770 downwards.
CCGGCCCGCATCACGAACAGACACTGACGCGAATAGTCGGCGAAGAAGAGCGCCCCCTGGTACTCGGCTGGGTAGTTGCCTCCGGAGTAGAAAGTCAGGCCGGTCACCGACGCGCCATAGAGCGGGCAACGGTCGCCAGCGACGACTTCATGCTCGTGCTTATAGTGGAAGAACGGCGGGTGTGCGCCGGCCGGGTCGGCATAGAGCCCCTCGCAGATCGGCAGATCGAGGACATCGAGTGCCTCGTTGCGCCCAGGGCCTTCATAGCACGGCCAGCCGAAGTTCGAGACAGCAGACGTGTCGGCCCACTGCACCCGGTTGATCTCCTCCCAGGTTCCCCAGCCAACGTCACCGGTCCAGATCTCGCTCGTGCCGGGCCGGAAGGTGAAACGGAAGGGATTTCGAAAGCCGGCGGCGATGATCCGGCGCTCGTTGGGGTCGGTGCTGGCGAACAGCGGATTGCCGGGCAGACCCTCGCCGGTCGCCGGGTTCACCCGGATCAGGCTGCCATCAAGCCCGAGCGGGTCGGTGCGGGTGCGCAGGTCCTGCGCACGGAGCATTCCGCCTTCGTTCGGTGGGTCGCCACACGGGTTGGGCGGCATGCCGATCTGACCGAAATCGACGAGCGTGTAGCCAGCTCCTTCGCCGGCGCTGGCATAGAGAGCGCCGTCCGGACCGAAGGCGAGCATCCCGACCGAATGGGTGTCGTAGACCTGACACCAATCCTCGATCAGCACCTGTTCGGGGCCGGTCATGACGTTGCCGGCGATCTTCAGCCGAGAGAGCCGGCCGCTTACCCGACAGCCGTTGACCGGGTCTGGACAGCCCTCAAACAAGCCGAACGCATCGCCCCAGAGCGGAGCGGTTCCGCCGATCGCGGCGTCGTGGGTGTACAACACGTAGAGATATGGCTCGTTCGGGAAGTCCGGGTGGAGCGCCAGGCCGAGCACGCCGCGATCGACCCAGGTGTGGACGTTCGTCCGCAAGTCGGCGACCAGCGTACTTTCGGTGCTGGTCAACGAACTCAGCACTTTGATCTTTCCGCTCTTCTCGGCGACGAACACGCGCCCGTCAGCCGCGAAATCGAACGCGGTGGGATATTCCAACCCGCTGAGGACGACGAGATCCTGAAAGCCCGGTGGCAGCACCGGCCGCAACCCGCTGTCATTCGCCGGAACCCGGCCGAACGACCACGAGATGCCCACAAGCAGGGCAAGCGATACGGTCCATAGCACCATCGCCAGGCCGAGCGGCCGAACGATCGTGCGCCTGATGGTAGACCAGAGTGGGTGCATAGAAGGAGGCTCCCAAAGCTCGCGGCTCGTCGAAGAGACGCCGAGAAGTTCGCGCGGCCGACACGACCGGGCGGGTCGGCTCGCCATTCAGCAATGCCCAACCGCGTTCCAGCAGCAAGGCGAGGCGTGCGCTGCGGGCGAGGGTGACATCGAGCGAAAGCGCGAGCAGCAGCACGGCCCCGGCCGGTACGAGGACCGCCCCAGTGGCGCAGAGCGCCCCGCCGATTGATGCGCCGGCCACCTGGCAGGCGCCAAAGACGGGCGCACTGAGCGCGAGCAGACCGGCCGGCAGGACGAAGCGGAGGTCCCCTTGGCCGGTGGCGGCGCTCAGTGCGGCGGCGGCCAGACCGATCGCCAGCAGCGCGCTGATCGCCCAAGCCGGCGGCACGCTAAACTGGATGACGGCACGTCGCACCAGAAACCACGCCGAGTCATCAGCCCATTCCTGCTCGGTTGCCCGCGGTACCGGCGGGGTCATCGGCTCGGCCGACGGCGTCACGATCGAACCGGCTAACGTGGTGAAGGTCCGATCGGCGGCGCCATCGAGAGCCAGTTCGCTATAGCCGCCCGGTCCCAAAGCGAACTGCCGGCCGCTCGGCGGCACGCTCACAAAGAAGGCCGCCGCCAACAGGCCGACGAGGGCGAGGCTCCGGACATCGCCGCCGGCCGGCCAGAGCGCGACCAGAACACTGGCCAGGGCGAAGGCGGCCATGACGATCAATGCGCCGGAGTTCACCGTGCCAGCATCGGCCCAGACGGCGAGGCCCAGCCCGACTGCTCCGAGCAGCAGCATCGCCACCCAGGGCCGATAGACCCGCCCGGGAATGAGCAGCCGCGCACCCGCCGCCGCGCTCGCCAGGATCGCGGCCAACGGCAATGCGCCGCTTCCATCAACGACCGATGGCTGCAGAACCGTCGCCCCGGCGAGCAGCCAGAGTCCAACGCCGGCGACGGTCGCCCCAATCCGCCCCCCAGCAAACAGCACCGCCGAGCGGATCAACAACGCCCAGCCGGCCGAAACCAGCGCCAAGGTGAAACCCTCCGGGAGCGGCGTGTCAAACAGTCGGGCATCGGCCGGGTCTCCGCCGGCCGGGTCGATCAGGAAGCGCACGATCACCAGGCTAAGGAAGAGGCCGCTGTGGATCGCAAGGCCGCGGGGGTCGACGACACGCACGAAACGGGAAGTCAGGAAGCGGCTGCGCAGGAAGAGCAGCCCGGCGAGCGACACGATCACCAACGCACCGCCGATCCGCTGGGGGTCAAGCTGGGCCGGGCTGAGCGAGCGGAGTTGCTGGGCGGTCCAGATCGTCGCTCCGCTCAGGGTGAGCGCCACCCAAAGGGCAAGCAGGATCGCCGGCCCATAGACCACCAAGGCGAGCGAGTGTGTCTTGACGAACCGACTCATTCCCGTTGCGCTCCGACTAGTCTAATCAGGCCAGCTTTTTGACCGAAATCAGCCCGACTACCCGCAGAACTGCGTACTTTCAAGGGTAAACCAGCCTTGCTGGGAACGAAATAGTCCGACGTGCCATCACCGAGATCATCCATTTGGATTAGTCATAATAACCGAGTGCTCCGACAGAATGACGATCCGTACTCCGACAGGCGCCTGGGTTTCTGGGCCATCGTGGGATTTCGGTCACTGTAGCGGGCGCCTGGCCGCCATTCCCTCGTCAGATCCCGCACTTTGGGGGGGATTTCCCCTCATCCATCGGAATGATCGGCGTGTCGTCCCAAGAGATGAAGGGTTGAGCGCCACTTCGTCGGATGGCAAGCCCGGCCCAGATCGATAGAGTGAATGCAGAAACACAAACGGAGCTGAACCGCAGTGAATGTGATGACGAAGATGAATGGGGCAACGGTTCATGAGCAATCCGCGTTGATCGTCTACGAGGACGCGCTGTTGCGGGACCTCGTCCAGAACCTTTTGGAAACCAAAGCGGGATATCGGGTGGTCAATAGCTGCCACGTCTCGACATTCAGCACCGAGACGTTGCGGACCTACCAACCGGCAGTGGTCGTCGCGGACCGAATGACGCCGGTTCGGGTCGTCACCATGCTCGAGGCGATCGCCCAACACCCCTCGCGGGTTCGGATGGTCTCAGTCAATCTGGTCCAGGAGGACCTCTATGTTATCGAGGTCGAAGGAAGACGCCGGGTCGGTGTGGAAGAGTTTGTCGACGCCGTCCAAACCTCGTCGCGCGAACTGATTGGAGAGAAGCGATGAATCCCCGCCAGATGTTCCAGGTGCTCAGCCAAGCCCGCCAGACGCGCCCGACGGTTTCGGTGGTCATCCCAGCGCTCAACGAGGCCGACAATCTGCCCTACGTGCTGCCGCTTATCCCCTTCGACGAAGTGGACGAGGTGGTGCTGGTCGATGGCGGCTCCACCGATGGCACCGTCGAAGTCGCTCGTGCGCTCGTCCCCGATATCCGGGTCGTGACCCAGTTGGGCAGGGGCAAAGGCGACGCGCTGCAAGCTGGTTTCGAAGCCTCAATCGGCGACATCATCGTCGCGCTCGACGCCGACGGGTCGACCGACCCGCGCGAGATCCCGCTCTTCATCGGGGCGCTCGTCTCGGGCGCGGACTACGTCAAAGGGTCGCGTTTCATGCAGGGCGGCGGCACCGATGACATGCCGCTGCTGCGCCGGGCAGGCAACTGGGGCCTGACGATGCTGGTGCGGGCGCTCTACGGTGGGCGCTACACCGACCTGTGCTACGGCTACAACGCCTTCTGGCGTTGGGCGCTGCCGGCGCTCCATCTGGACGCTGACGGCTTCGAAATCGAAACCCTGATGAACATTCGCGCCCTGCGCAGCGGCCTGCGCGTCACCGAAGTGATGAGCTTCGAAGCGCCGCGCATCCACGGCGAGGGCCGGCTCCAAACCTTCCCGGACGGCTTCCGGGTGCTGCGCACCATCCTGAGCGAGCGCATCCGACCGCAGCAGCGGGTCGCCCGCCAACTCCAGCCGGCCTTTGCCACCCGCCGGCCGGCGCCAGTCGCCGTCATCGAGCCGGTTCACGAGCGCACCAACGGCATCGCCCAGGTGAACGGAGTGTCGGCCCGATGAACGACATCACCGTAGTCATCTGTGCCTATCGCGACGACCGCTGGGAAGATCTGAAGAAGGCGGTTGCTTCGCTCAAGGCCCAGACCCTTGCCCCGGCTGAAATCTTGCTGGCGATCGATCACAACGGCCCACTCGCCGAGCGCTGCCGCGAGGAGCTTTCGGGCGTGCGGGTGGTCGAGAACCGCGAGGTGCAAGGACTGTCCGGCACGCGAAACGTCGCCATCGCCCACGCGGTCGGCAACTTCGTTGCCTTCCTCGACGACGACGGCGCTGCCGCGCCGGACTGGCTGGAGAAACTGGCTGCGCCGCTGGGTGATGAGACGGTGATGGGCGTTGGCGGCGGCTCGCAGCCGAATTGGGATGGCGAGGGGCCACACTGGTTTCCCAAGGAGTTCTACTGGGCGATCGGTTGCTCGTATACCGGTCTGCCTGAGACGACCGCGCCGGTGCGCAACACCTTCGGCGGCACCGTCGTCTACCGGCGCGATCTCTTCCCGGTGGTTGGCGGCTTCTTGAGCGAGATCGGCCGCAACCACGCCGGGCTGATCAGCTGTGAAGAGACCGAGTTCTGCATTCGAGCCAACCAACGCTGGCCAGAGCGCCATTTCATCTACGAGCCTGCGGCGCTGATCTACCACCGCGTGCCGGCTCCTCGCCAGCGGTTCGGCTTCTTTCTGAAGCGCTGCTACGACGAAGGCCGCTCCAAGGCGGTGGTCGCCCGGCTCGTCGGCGCCCAGGACGGGTTGTCGGAAGAGCGCTCGTATGCGACGCGCGTCCTGCCCCTCGGCGTCATTCGCAACGTCGGAGAAACCGTTCGCAAGGGCGACCTGTGGGGCCTCGCCCGAGCCGGCGCGATCGTCGCCGGATTGGCGGCCACCAGTGCCGGTTACGTCGTCGGCGTGGTTCGCGCCGGGCGCGGCCGTGCCCAGGCCGACGCCGCTGCACTTCAGATCGCAACCGGCGTCGATCACGCCTAAGCCTCGACCACGTTCGGGCCGATAGATAGGATGGAGAGAGATGAACATCGAATCATATTGGGTGCAGTCTGACGCCCGGCTGGTTGAGGCGATCGCCGTTCTCGAGCGCACCACCCACGGCATGCTGCTGGTCGTCGATGCCGATCGTCGGCTGCTCGGCGCACTCACTCGTACCGACATCCGCCGTGCCCTGCTCGAAGGGGCTCTCGTCGACCAACCGGTCACCAGCGTGATGCGTTCGCCGGTTCCGGTTCTCCGCCTTCGTGGCAGCGAACCAGCCGAGGTTCGACACGCCGCGGTAGCCGGCGGCCTGCCCTTTATTCCCGTCGTCGACGATGCCGGCTGCCCGATCGACCTGCTGCCCGCCTCCGGCGACACGGTCGCGACCGATGAGCATATTCTCGTTTCGGGTGGCGCGGGCTACGTCGGGTCAGTGTTGGTGCGCCGCTTGCTCGCCGCCGGCCACCGGGTCACCCTTTTCGACCGCTTTCTCTATGGCGAGGCGTCGATCGGGGACCTTCTCGATCACCCGCGGCTGCGGATTGTCCGCGGCGACACCCGCCACGTCGAAGATCTCACGCCGCTCGTCGCCGAGGCGACGGCGGTCGTCCAACTCGCGGAACTGGTCGGCGATCCACTCTGTGCGCAGGACCCGCTCAAGACCCTCGAGATCAACCTGCTCGGGTCGACCAACGTTGCCGCAATCGCCGCCCGGTTCCAGGTCACGCGTTTCGTGTACATCTCCTCGTGTAGCGTTTATGGCTCCAGCAGCAATCCGGACGCGATTCTGGACGAAGGGTCGGCGCTTGCGCCGTTGTCGATCTACGCCAAAATGAAGATCGCAGCCGAGCAGTCGATCCGTCGGCTCGAGTATGGCGCGTTCTCGCCGGTGATCTTCCGGCTTGGTACGGTGTTCGGGATGTCTCCCCGGCCGCGCTTTGACCTCGTGGTGAACACGTTGACCGCCCAGGCCGTCCAAGACGGCGCGATCTCGGTGTTTGGCGGCGACCAGTGGCGCCCGCACGTCCATGTCGATGATGTGGCGCGTGGCATTCAGATGGCGTTGGCGGCACCGCGCGAACGAGTTGCCGGAACGGTGATGAATCTGGTCGGCGAGAATTTGAAGATCGCCGAATTGGGCGACCTGATCGCCGAGGAAGTGCCGGGGGCGCGCGTCACCGTCCAGCCGATGGACGGCGACAAGCGCAACTATCGCGTGTCGGCTGACCGGGCAGCGCACTTGCTGGATTTCGAGCCGCGTTGGACGGTGCGCCGCGGCGTCCAGCAGATCAAGGCCGCCCTCGAAAGTGGGACGCTCACCCACCATACCTATCCGGTCTATAGCAACATCCGAGCGCTTTCCGGCGTTCAACTCTAAGGAGAGAGCTACCCATGGTCCAGGTCGATCGTCCCCGCACCGCGCCGATGCGCGACAGTTACTTGCCGCTTTGTACGCCGTCGATCACCGATGCGGAGATCGCGGCAGTGACCACCGCAATGCGCAGCGGCTGGCTCTCGACCGGACCAAAGGTGCGCGAGTTCGAGGAGGCGGTCTCCGCCTACACCGGCGCAAAGCACGCAATCGCCGTCAGTTCCTGCACCGCCGCGCTTCAGATAGCCCTCGCCGCCCACGACATCGGCCCGGGCGACGAGGTGATCACCACACCGATCACCTTCGTCTCGACCGCCAACGTCGTGATCCACCAGGGCGCTCGACCGGTCTTCGCCGACATCGACCCGCGCACCTTCAACATCTCACCGGCGACCATTGAGCGCCAGATCACCAAGCAGACGCGCGCGATCATCCCGGTCCATTACGCGGGCCTGCCTTGCGATATGGACGCGATCCTCGCGATCGCCCGGCAACACAATCTCGTCGTGATTGAAGACGCCGCTCACGCCATTGGCACGATCGACGCCCACGGCCGGCAGATCGGCGGCAACGACGAGACGATGGCCGCCTTCAGTTTCTACGCCACCAAGACGATGACCACCGGAGAAGGCGGTGTGCTGACGACCAGTGACCCGAAACTTGCCGAAACCGCCCGCCATTACAGTCTGCACGGTATCACCAAGGACGCCTGGAAGCGCTACTCGGCCGCCGGCACCTGGTACTACGAAGTGCTCCACGCCGGCTTCAAGGCGAACATGACCGACCCGGAGGCGTCATTGGGCCTCGTTCAACTGAGTCGGCTGGAGTCGTTCATCGAGCGGCGCGAGGCGATTTGCCAACGCTATGACGAGGCATTCCGGACTCTGCCCGAGTTGATCACGCCGCTCAATCTGCCCGGCGTCCGCCATTCCCGCTACATTTACCCGCTGCTGGTGCGCACCGAGTATCTGAAGATTGACCGCGCCGAGTTCATCACCAAACTGCGCGACCTGAATATTGGGACCAGCGTCCATTTTATCCCGGTCCATCTCCACCCGTTCTATCGGGACGAATTTGGCCACAAACCAGGGGATTTCCCGGTTTCGGAGTGGATGTACGAGCGAGTAATCTCGCTACCACTCTTTCCGGATATGACCGACGAGGACGCCGGCGATGTGATTGAAGCGGTGCGCTACCTGGTGGAGACCAACCGCTCCTAAACGCGCCAAACGAGACGAAGCAATGAATATTCTGCAGGTAACTGCTCACTACCCCCCCTTCCTGGGCGGGATTGCCAACCATGTCCATCAAGTATCCGAACGGTTGGTCCAGCGCGGCGCACGGGTCACGGTGCTGACGACTGACCCGTCCGGGACGCTGCCCGCCCACGAGGAGCAGGCCGGCGTCGAAGTTCGGCGGATACGATCGTGGCCGCGGCGCGAGGACTTTTTCTTCGCCCCGGGTATCGCTCGGCCGATCCTCGAAGGTCCGTGGGACCTCGTTCACGTCCAGGGGTCGCACACCCTGGTGCCGCCGGTCGCAATGGCGGCAGCGCGGCGCGCCGCGCTGCCCTACGTCGTTACCTTCCACACCGGGGTCCATTCATCCGGGCTGCGAAACCTGCTGCGGCCGCTCGAATGGCGGCTGTTGCGCCCGCTCTTCAATGGCGCGGCTCGCTTTGTCGGGGTCTCGACTTACGAAGCGCGCTACTTTCAGCAGGCGCTCGGCGCTGACCCAAGCCGCTTCGTCGTCATCCCCAACGGCGCCGACCTGCCGCTGCCACCGACCGACGCTCCCCGCCAGTCCACCGGCAAGACGACGATCGTCTCGATCGGCCGACTCGAACGCTTCAAAGGCCACCACCGGGCAATTGAAGCTATGCCGGCGATCCTCGCCACGATCCCCGATGCCCGGTTGCTGATACTCGGCTCAGGACCGTTCGAGCCCGACCTCCACCGCATCGCCGCCGAGCAAGGCGTCGCCGACCGGGTTGAGATCCGTTTCATCCCGCCAGCCGAACGCGAAACATTGGCCGGCGTCCTGCGCGATTCGGCGCTGATCACTCTGCTGAGTGAAGGAGAATCGCACCCGCTGGCGGTGATCGAGGCGGCCGCGCTCGGTTGCTCGATATTGGTTGGCGAGGACGGCATGGGCTGTAGCGAGCTTGCCGAGCGCGGACTGGCGCGGTCGATTGCGCTGTCGAGCACGCCCGAACAGGTCGCCGCCGCCGTCGTCGCCCAAATCGCCAATCCATTCCAACCCGGTGAGGTCGAGATCCCGACCTGGGATGCCTGTGCCGACAAGTTGTTTGCGCTGTATGCCGAGATCGTGAAGGTACCAGCATGCGTGTCCTGATCCTCACCCAGTTTTATCCTCCGGATATCGGCGGCGTGGAGCGGCACGTTCATTCGCTGGCGCATCAACTCGTCGGCGCGGGCCACCAGGTCGCGGTCGCGACGCTCGCCTTTCCCGGCTGCCCTGCTGTTGAGGATGAGGACGGTGTCCGCATCTACCGCCTCGAAGGCGTGTTCCAGCGAATGCGTTGGCTCTATTCGGGCGCTCGTCGCTTTGCTGCGCCAGTCGCCGAACCGGTGCTGGGCGCGGCGCTTGAGCGAGTGGTCGAAGCCGAACGGCCCGAGATCGTCCACGCGCACAACTGGCTGGTCTACCCCTTCCTGCCGGTCGCCAAGAAGCACCGCCTTCCGATCGTCTACACGCTGCACGACTACGGCTTTGCCTGCGCCCAAATGCGCTTGACGCGCGGCGACGAAAACTGCGACGGTCCCGGGCCGGTCAAATGCCTCAGTTGCGCGGCGGGCCACTACGGGGCGTTCAAGGGCATCGCGACAGTGCTGGGGATGCGGATGTCCGATCGCGATCTGGTCCGTGCCGTCGACCGCTTCATCCCGGTCAGCACGGCGGTGGCCCGTGGAAATCGGCTGCAGGATCGGATGGTCCCCTTCGAGGTCGTGCCGAACTTCGTACCCGATGAGTTTCCCCCGCCCGACGCCGAGGCTCTGCGTCTGACGGCGATGTTGCCCGAGCCGGGATACCTGCTCTTCGTCGGCGACCTCAAGCGCGACAAGGGTATCTTGCCGCTGCTGGATGCCTACCAGCAGATCCCGAACCGACCGCCGCTGGTCCTGATCGGCCGGCGCACCCCGGACGTTCCCGATGCCTTGCCCGAGGGGGCGATGCTGTTCGAAAGCTGGCCGCATGCCGCCGTGGTCGAAGCGTTTCGTCACGCGTCGGTCGCCTTTGCCCCGTCGATTTGGGAAGACCCCTGCCCGACGGTGGCCATGGAGGCGATGCTGGTCGGCCGGCCGGTGATCGCCTCGCGGATTGGCGGACTGGCCGACATCGTCGAGGACGGTCGCAGCGGGCTGCTGGTCGAGCCGGGCAACGTCGCGGCGCTGCGTGACAGCGCCATCCGGCTGATCGATGACCCGGTCTTCCGCGAGGCGCTCGCAGACGGTGCGGCTGAACGGGCGCGCCACTTTACCGCCAGCGCAGTGGTCCCGCGGATTGAAGCGATCTACCATGAAGTACTGGGTCGTTCTGGGTCTGGCGAATCGCTGGAGACCGTGGCCCGGCGGCCGCTCGTCACCGTGACGAGTGGCGAGTCTCGTGACCAGTAGCGCGCGGGCGTTCGATCACCCCGCGCCCTCATTCGCCGCGCCGCCTATGACCGAAGTCCGACCTGTTAGTCGCACTGTCGAAATCTCCTGGGGACTGCTGCCATTGCTGTTTCCGGTGATGGCCGTTGGCGTGGCATTGATCGCCCTGGCGGTCTCGGCGGCGCGCGTCGGCAGCGCCTATGCCGAGCCGCTACTCTGGGCCGGTCTGCTTACCCTGACGGTGCCGCCGTCGATCCGCCTTGCTGGCAAGGGCGCCAGCGGTGGCGAACGGCTTGCCCTGGTCGTCTGGCTGGGTATCGGGCTCTATGTCGTCAAGTTGCTGCAAAGCCCGCTCGACTTGCGCTACTTCGACGAACTGCTCCATTGGCGCACCGCCACCGATATCCTCAACTTGCGCCGGATCTTCGTCGAGAACCCGATGTTGCCGGTAAGCGCCTTCTACCCCGGTCTCGAGTTGTCGGCGATCGCCCTGGTCGAGACGACCGGGCTGGACCTGTTTAGCTCGGCGGTGATCATCATTCTCGCCGCGCGGATCGTGCTCGTCGTCGCGTTCTACCTGTTCTGCCTCGAAGTGACGCATTCGGACCGGTTCGCCGGCCTCGCAACGTTGATCTACATGACCAACGCGAGCTTTATCATCTTTAGCGGCCAGTTCGCCTACGAGAGTCTCGCACTACCTCTGGCAGTCTTCACCGTTTACACTGCTGCCCGGTTGGCCAACCACCCGCAGTATGGCCCGATCGGCCCGGCAATCGCCGGCATTCTCGGCCTGAGCACCGTCGTGGTGACCCACCATCTCACGTCGTTTGCCCTGGTCGCGTTTCTCGCCCTCTGGGTCGTTGCCCGCCAGGTCACCCGGCTGTGGAACGGCGCTCGCTTTGCCCAGTATGGGCTGCTGCTCTTCGGAATTGTCGCCACTGCGTCGTGGATGCTCCTGGTCGCCACCCCGGTGATCGGCTATTTGTCCACACCGACCAACGACAGCTTGCGTGAACTCTTGCTGCTGCTCCTCGGTGAATCCGGCGCGCGGCCGCTGTTCACGGGGGCCGAGGGAACGCGTCCGCCGATCTGGGAAACCGCGCTGGGCTATGGCTCGGTGCTGCTCTATCTCTCCCTCTTACCGCTTGGGTTGCTGGTGCTCTGGCGCGGCTACCGCCGCCACGCGATTGCGGTCGCTCTGGGGGTCGGAGCGCTGCTCTTTCCCACGTCGATCCTGCTGCGCTTTACTCAGGCCGGGGCAGAAAGTTCGGCCCGGGCGGTTGAGTTCGTCTTTCTGGCGCTGTCGGTGCCGCTTGCGCTTTCGCTGGCGACGGCGTTGGACTGGCTGGCGCGCCGGTTGAAGCGCTGGATTCCGCCGATGCTGAGTATCGGGCTCGCCTCCGCGCTGGTGTTTGCCGTTCTGTTCATGGGATCGGTCATCATCGGCTGGGGGCCAGCCTGGGCGCGGCTTCCGGGACCGTTTCTCGTCTCTGCCGATGCGCGCTCGGTCGGCCGGCAGGGCATTGCCGCCAGCCAATGGGCAAGCGAGCATCTTGGCTCCGGCAACCGGGTCGGCGCCGACCGGATCAACGCGCTGCTGATGGGCTCGATCGGCCGCCAACGGATTATCAACGGCCTCGCCGACCATTATTCGACGGCGTTGCTGTTTGACGACGCTGTCTTCGACGGCAACGAACTGTTTGGCATCCGCAACCATCGCTACGAGTTTCTAGTAGTGGACTATCGCCTGGCCGAAGCGCTGCCCAAGCTTGGCTACTACTTCGAGCCAGGCGAACTGAACAACCGGCGCTACACCAAGCCGATCGATCGGAACATTCTGGCGAAGTTCGACCCGCTGGCGATTGTCAGCCGGATCTATGACTCTGGGGATATCGTGATCTACGACCTGCGCTTGCTGCGGCGCGAACTGGAGGAAGCCCAGTGAACGCGCTCATCGCCCTGCTGCTGGGAGTTGGAGCGATTGCCGTGGCCCCCTGGACCTCGCCGCCGGCCGGCGTCCGGATGATGATCGGCCTGGCATTGGTTCTCTTTCTGCCCGGCTATGCCATCTCGCTGGCGATCGAGCCGTCGCGTACGATCGCCGGTCTCGCCCGGCTCGGCTGGAGCCTGGCCCTTAGCCTGTGCGCCACCATCCTGACCGGCATCGGCCTCTCAATGGCGGAGATCGGTATCGACGCCACGGCCTGGCAGGTCTCCCTCGGTGGCGTGACGGTGATCGCGGCAATCGTCGCGTTGGCGCGCCCGCCCGGCGCGGTCGGGCAGGCGATGCCAAGCGGTTTTCGCTTTCACTGGCAGGTGCTGCCGATCGCCGCGGCGATAGCCGTATTGGTCGGCGCGGTCTGGTACGCCCGCGACGCGGCGATGGGCGGAGCCGAACCGGGTTTTACCCAATTGTGGTTGCTGGCGAGTGATCCTGGCGTGGTCAATCGCGTTGAGGTCGGCATCAGCAACCAGGAGGGAGCGCCGATCACCTACCGGGCGGTGGTGCACCGTGGCCAGGAAGTCCTCTCCGAGTGGCCGGAACTGACGTTGAGAGACGGCGAGCGTTGGAGCCAGCGGGTTGAGATCCCGGCGACGGTTGGCCCGCAACTGGAGTCGGTCGAAATGCTTCTCTATCGCGCTGACCGTCCGGGCGAGGTCTACCGTCGGGTGGCGCTCGCTTGCCAGGCTGGCGACGAAGCGCTTTTTGGCCCGCCGATCGACCGGGGCGATGATGGCCTGCCGGGTCTCCGCGACGCCTGCGGCCGGACGGTTGGCTCATGATCCAGACGATGCTGGCGCGTCGCAGTCCCTTTGCCTTCGTTCGAGCGCTCAAAGGCCGGACCGAGCAGACCATCCTCGCCAATGCCAGTTCGGTTGTCGGGACGATGGGCGTCACCTCGCTGCTGGGCTACGCGTACTGGTGGATTGCCGCCCGGCTGTTCGACCCGGCGGCGGTCGGGCTGGCAACGGCGTTGATCTCGGCGATTACCTTATTGGGGATGCTCTCGGCACTCGGGCTTGGCACGCTGCTGGTCGGCGAGGTAGCTCGCCGGCCGTCGGCGGCGCGGCCGCTGATCCTGGCAGCGGTGCTGGTCACCTCTGCCGCAGCCGGGTTGGTGGCGCTGCTGTTCGTCGCGCTTGCGCCGTTGGCGATCGGCGATTTCGCCGTCCTGCGCGTCGACCCGATCTTCGCCGGTATGTTTGTCGCTGGAGCAGTCGGCACCACCGCTGCGCTCCTGCTCGACCAATCGGTGGTCGGACTGCTGCGCGGCGAACTGCAGTTTGTCCGTAATACCGTCTTTAGCGTCGTCAAGCTGGTGCTGCTGGTTCCTTGTGGGACCTTGCTGGTCAGCTTCGGGGCGGCGTCGGTCTTTGGGTCGTGGGTGGTGGGCATTCCGCTGTCGTTCCTGGTCTTCCTGCCGTTTCTGATGCCGCCACGTACCTCGCTGCGGGCCGTGGGCGGCGAGGTCGATCGGATACGCCGTCTGGCTGCTCAGGCCACCGGCCATCACGTCTTGAACCTCGCCCTGCTCGCGCCAGCGCTCGTTCTGCCGCTGATCGTCACCAGTGTCCTGTCGGCCGAAATGAACGCCTATTTCTACATCGCCTGGATCTTTGCCAATTTGGTGTTTGCGATCCCCGGATCGTTGGCGACCACGCTCTATGCGGTCGCGGCCAAAGCGCCCGACGAACTCGGCGGCCGGCTCCGCTTTTCGCTGGTGCTGTCGGCGGTCGTCGGGGTGGCGGGAACGCTCGGGATCTTGGTGGTTGGGCCGCTCTTGCTTGGCTGGTTTGGCGCAGGCTACCGGGAGATCGCCGGGGTGGTGCTCACCCTGCTGGTGTTCGGCGTGTTCCCGTTGATCCTGAAAGACCACTACATCGCGGTGCGGCGCGTCGAACAGAACCTTGGCCGGGCGGCGTTGGTGATCGCCGCCGGCACCGTCGTCGAGTTGAGCGGCGCTCTGATTGGCGTGCTGCTGGGCGGCTTGCCCGGCCTGGCGATCGGCTGGGTGCTGGGCGTTGTGATCGAGGCGGCGGTGATGACACCGACGCTCGTTCGAACGATGCGGCGGCCGATTACCCCGATTGGAGAGACATCATGACGGACCCCATCCCCGTTCTCGCCGAGCGGTTGCCCGCTGCTTCACCAGCCGGCTTGGTTGCCGACGTCGCGCTCCTGCGCCCATACCTCGCGCCGGGTACCCTCGTTCTGGAGGTTGGTCCCGGTGACCATGCCTGGTGCATGCGGGTGACCCGAACCACGCCGTCGATTTTCGCCGTCGACCTGCCGCTTGATGGTGGCCAGACCGCCGACATCTGCCAGGTCCTGCCCGACGAGAGCATCGACGTGGTGATTTGGGACCTGACCGATACTGATCCCGCCGGCGATCTGGTTGCCGAGGCGGCGCGGCGTGCTTTTGCGCTGCTACGACCAAAAGGAGTGGCGCTCTTCCGGCTGAGAGGGCTGCCTGAAGAGGCGGCCGCCGCTCTCCAAACCGCCGGCTTCCTGGTCGACCTCGCTGCCCCGGCGGGAGCCTGGCTGGCGAGCCAGCGTCAGACGTCGCCCTTGCCGGTCTTGCGGCTTCTGGCAGCGAAGGGCGTCTAGAACACCGGGCACTACTAATCGTGCCCATCGCGGTGCATCGCAGTTGGCGGCCCGGTCGACACCCCGACGCTTCAACTGCGAGTCGGAGCGACCGCATGCAACAGCCGAGTTGTCAACTACTGAACCGGCGCTCTAGCCCGCGCCCTATCTCTGGCCGGACTGGACGCGGCGTCCTGTCTCTGCCTCTGCGTGCGGCGGGGCGGTCTCCTCGGAACGACCGGCGGATGAGATGGTCACCTCGTCCTGGACCGATGGAGCGGCAATCACCACGCCCGTGGCCGAGGAGTTTCAGTCACCGGGTATCACCGGCTCCGCGGCACTAATTGCGGTACTTGCGGACCACCGGCAGAAGCGGGTCGCCCGGCAGGATGCCGAAGCCGACGTTGATCTCCTTGCCCCATTCCCAGACGAGGTAGCCCGCCGCGCCACGGTTGAAGGTTGCGCCGAGCTTGGCGTCGAAGAGGCTGGCGCGCTGCGCTGCGCTGTAGGCCGGGCTGCCCGAGCCCGACCGGATTCCAGCCTCGCCGATCAGGATGGGCTTGCCGAGACCGCCGACGCATTCGGCGATCCGCTGCGCGGCGAACGACGGCAGGGCGGTCGCTTCGTAGTTGTATTCGTGGATCGTGCAAAAGTCGATCGTCGAGAGCGCGTGGGTGGCCGAGAAATCGAGGTACGGCTGGAACTCCTCGGCATGGACGCCGATGGTCAGCAGATGGTTCGGGTCTTCCGCCTTCACCAGTGCGGCCATGTCCTGCACCCAGGCGCGGAAGGTCGTCGCCGCGACCGTCCGATCGGCCCAGACCGGTCCGTTCCAGTTCACCACGATCGGGTCTGGCTCGTTCATCAACGACCACGCAAAGATCGTCGGCTCGTTCTTGTAGCGCCGGACGAGTTGCTGGGCGTAGTCGCGGTAGGCCAGGGTATTGCTCCCCCAAGGAGCGCGGTAGCCGTTCTCGAACCAGGCGATGGTCTTGTCCGGTCCGTCCGAGCAGTAGCTCCACATGTCGTCGATGACGGCTAGCAGGCGGATGTCGTACTTCTTTGCGGTGGCGACGAGGCGGTCGAACGAGGCGAACGATGCGCCGCCGTTGGTGTAGCTCTGGTAGGCCCAGAAGCGCACGACCGTCGCCCCGGCCTGGTCGCGAAGGTTGCGAAACGCATTGTCGAGATCCTGATCGGACCAAACACCCCAATGGTTGCAGGAGTTGACCGCTTTGCTTGCGCCGGCGTCGTGGAAGTTGAAGCCGATTGGCCGGAAAGGCTGACCGTTCAAGGAAAACCCGGTGCCCTGACGCGTCACGAAGCCGGCGGTGCTTGGCGGAGTGGCAGTCGGCGCCGGAACGGTCGGCGTCGCTGGCACGGATGTCGGTGTCGCGGGGACGGGGGTGCGCGTCGCCGAGGGTGCTGGTGGCGGGTTGGTTGGCGAGGGCGGGGCGACCGTTGGCGACACTGCCGTCTGGGTGGCGGCCGGCCGGGTCGCCGTTGCGGCTGGCGTGGTCGGGTTGGCCGCCGGCGCGGTTGGCGAGGCGGCGGCGGCATTCACAATCTCGATCGAATCAGCACGAAAGGCGGTCGGGGCAACGCCACTATATTCCTGGATGGCGAAGCCGCTTATCGACTGGACTGCCCCGAACGCTGCCAGTGGGATGCTGTAGGCGGTCCACTTCGCCGGGGTCGGGTCGCCGCCGTGGGAAGCTAGTGGCCGCCAGCCGATCTCCTTGCCCCGGCTGTCGTAGAGGAAGACCCGGAACTGGCGGTTTGGTTGCTCGGCCTTCAACGCCAGCCGAAGCGTGCTTGACGCACTCGCCGGGACTGGTGACTCGGAATGCAGGTAGAAGCCGCCATAGGACGCCATCGCCCCAACCGAGATCGCCTGCGATCCTTGATAGGCTTGACCGGCTGCGCTGAGATCGACTTTGCCGACGTCCCAGGACCAGTTCTCCCAGCCACCGGCGAGGGTCTCGCTGAAGACCCAACTTGGCCGGACGGTGGCCGGGACGGCCGTGGCGTTGCGCGAGCGCCAGGCAGCGGTTTCGAGACCGTCGGCGTCGGCGCCGGCGCCCACGAGGGTGTTCGGGATGAAGATCGGGCCGGTGGATTGGGTGGTTCTCGCCGCAGGTGAGGCGGTGGGAGCAGGACCATCGGCGGATGCACCAGGAACGAAGCTCGTCCAAACAAATAGGATGGCCATCGAGAGGCCTACGATCTTCGTCTTATGCATCGTCCACCCGCGGGAGTGCCGTCTTGGACGAGAACGCCCAGTCGGGTCAGGGCGATCTCACGGACACTCTCTCCTTTCTTCGGCGTGATCGACGGTTCTCCACACGGTATTCACGGGGAAAGTCAGCGATCTGGACGAGATTAATGACGCAATATGTCGTAGTTGACCATAGTACGATCGGCGGATCACAGCATCACATTGGTCCGATGATTAGGCCAAACGGGAAACCCGAGTCGTCCTAGGAGATTCAGCGTAGTACGCGTACAGATCAATGAACGAACCAGGATCTTGCGCGTAAGCGCAAACAACCATTGACATGGCTTCGGCCGGGCAGGATCCTTGGGCTAGCTAGATGGTCTGGGCGGCGTGGGTGATCCGCCCGTTTCGAGCGATTCCCGGCGCCTCGGCAGCCTCGGATGGTCGACGCGGGTCGGCAGGCCTGGGTGCTCGACCGGGTCAATTTGGTGGGTGGAGCGGCGAACGATGCGAGAGACCCGTCCCCGCCAGGGACGCACCCGCGCCCTGCAACGGGAAGGCAGCGGTCTGTCCCGCGAGGCTGGTATGTCCGCAACCGAGCGGGCGGCGTTGGCGCGTTCGCTCCACGATGGGCTGACCCAGGAGATCTGGTACGCCGCCTTGCTGGTCGATGCCGTCCAGAGCGATCTCTCGGCTAACCGGCTCGACCAAGCCGCCGAACGGCTCGAACAACTCCGCTCGGTGATCGCCGGGCAATACCTCTCGGCGCGCGAAGTGCTGGGATCCCTCTCCGCCGCACCCGCCAGCCGAGAGGCCGACGAAGACCTCGACCAGTTTGTTCGACGGGTGCGCGAAGTGTCTGGCCCAGCGATCGAACTAGCGCTCGACCGTCCGTTGATGCGACGCTTGCCCCGTCCGATCGTTGATGGTCTCACCGCCATCGCCCGTGAGTTGATTATCAATGCCATCAAGCACTCCGGCGCCGCCTCGATTCAGGTGGCGATCGCCGGCGACGACCGTTCGGTCAGCCTGGTCGTTGGCGACAACGGGCGCGGCTTTGGCTACTTGAGCGATGGCGGCGCGGAATCCGGCTTGCGCTCGGTCGCGGCACGCGTCGATCAACTTGGCGCCTCGATCGTGATCGATTCTGCCGAAGACACTGGCACCACCATCACCGTCCAAGCGCCGCTCGACCGCCCGACCTCGCTCACCTCCAGCCAGGCCGGGCTGCTTCGATGAAGGTTCTGATCGTTGATGATCACCAACTCGTTCGGCAGGGACTGGCCACGCTGCTCCAGGCAAATACCGGGATTACCATCGTCGGAGAAGCGTCTTCCGCCGACGAGACAATTGAGGCGGTGCGCACTCTTTCGCCCGATGTCGTCTTGCTCGATCTCTATCTCGGGCAGGACGATGGCAGCCTCGTCGCTCGCCAGATCCGCACTGAGTTTCCCAACGTCAAGATCGTCATCCTGAGCATGTCCGACAGCGATGATGACCTGTTTCGCGCTCTCCGGGCCGGGGCGCACGGCTATATTGTCAAGAACACCGATCTC
Source organism: Dehalococcoidia bacterium (assembly GCA_046328265.1). Classification (GTDB taxonomy): domain Bacteria; phylum Chloroflexota; class Dehalococcoidia; order SpSt-223; family SpSt-223; genus JANWZD01. The sequence goes on along the minus strand of JAXLWW010000018.1, from coordinate 46,075 downwards.
TCGTCGTTGGTCACCTCGATCGAATGGGTTGCCAACGGTCAGGTTGCGCTCTCACGCCGTCAGACCGCTCGGCTGGTTGCCCGCTTACAGGAAACGACCTTGCCAGTCGCCCCGCCGGTCGCCCGGCCGGAAGAGAAGCCGGCACTCAGCCGGCTGTCCCAACGCGAGCACGTCGTGCTCAGCTATATCGCCGCCGGCGCTTCGAACAAGGAGATCGCCCGTCGCCTCGCGCTCTCCGAGCACACCGTCCGGACGCATATCACCAACATTCTGGCCAAACTGGGGTTTGCCAACCGTGTCCAGGCTGCTGCCTGGGCAATCCGCCACGAGATCTTGCCGGCAGACCGATCCGTCAACACCGCCTGAATCGGCTAACCTGTCCCAACCAGGCGGACCCTGGACCTGGCGCACCAGGGAGCCAGGGAGACGGCGCGGCAGGCTAGCCTGAAAGTGTCGCGTCCCGGCCGCAACCCCCCGTGCCGGATGGGCTCTCCGCACGTTGTCTGTCCGAGCGGACCGAGCGTGAGCAACGCAGCGCTCGGCGGGGGCGTTGGATGTCCCGAGAGGCGACGACGGCGGGTGCATGATCGTGGAAGGACGCTACTCGTCGGCGGTTGTTTCACCCTCGACCTCGGTGAGGCCGTGCTGGACGGCAAAGGCTGCCGCCTGCACCCGGTTCACCAGTTCGAGCTTTTCGAGGACGTTGGTGACATGCGTCCGGACGGTGTGCTGGGAGATATGTAGGCTGCGGGCGATCTCCTTGTTTGCCGCCCCACGGGCAAGCAAGGCAAGCACCAGACGCTCGCGTTGGGACAGTCGGCCGTAGATTGCCGGCGGGACGCGTGGCTCGGCCAGGCCAATGGCCGATGATGCCTGGTCGGCCATCTGTTGTAACCGTGTGGCGAGGTGGGTCGTCAGCTTGCGTGACAATGCGACTTCGCCGGCGGCGACCCACCGCAGGGATTGGACGAGTGAGGGGAAGTCGGTGCTCTTGGGGACGAAACCGCTCGCACCGCCGACGATGACGCGAAAGAGCGCGTCGTTGTCGATCTCGTTGCTGAGGATGACGATCTTGGCCCTTGGCGCGGCTTCGAGCACCGAATGGATGAAGGCGACGACATCGCAGCCGGTCATCTGCAAATCGACGAGCACGATGTCTGGCTCACCGGCACGCACCGCCGTCAGGCCATCCTCGCAGGTTGCACCCTCGCCGACCACCGTGAACTCGCTATGCTGGCGAAACAGCCCAACCAGCCCGGCACGGACGAGTTCGTGGTGATCGACGATTACCAGCTTCACGCCCGCCCTCGCGCTGATACCAATCTGCCCTGGCTCGCGGTGACCGCCCGAGCCGGCGCATCGTGTGCCGGTTTTGGCGTCGCCCCCACCGCATTCATTTTCGCTGGAACCGGCCGAGTTTGCCAACCAGCCGCGTGCACCCGGCGGTCGTGATGGTCAACGGCTGGTGAATGGGATGAAGAGCGACGAGACCGGCGGCGTCGGGGCGCCCAAGGTGGGCGGCGGGACTGGCTGATCGCTCCCAACGGCGAAGCCAAGCGGGGCGTACGCCGGTGCGTTCGGAAAGACTTCCGCGAGGCGTGGGTTTTTGAGCCGGCGCATCACGATCTCGCCGAGGATCTGGCGGTAGTCGGTTGTGGCAGCCAGATCGCGGCCGTCGGCGAGGGCGTCGGTGCGCAAGGTTGGCCAGCGCCCGTAGATCCCGCCACGGATGCCGCCGCCGAGGACCAGCATGAAATTGCCGTGCCCGTGGTCGGTGCCAGCGCTGCGGTTTTCCAACAGCCGCCGACCAAACTCGCTCATCACGACCACCGTCACCCGTCCCGCCTCGCCACCGAGATCGGTCATCAACGCCGCCAGCCCGCCGGCCAACGACCCGACGAGCGCGGCAAACTGGCCCTGGCCGTCCTCGCCCTGGGCGTCGTGGGTGTCCCAGCCGCCGAAGTCGATGCAAGCGGCCTGGAGCCCCAGACCCAGCCGGATCGCCTGAGCGACCACCTGCAGCGACCGTCCCAACTCATTGGCTGGGTAGACCGCGCCGTTGGCCGGCTGGTATTTGCCAGGGTTGGAGGCGGCTACCCGGTCGACGATGTCGAAGGCCTGCGACCCGGCGGTCTGGACCCAGTGATTGCCGGCGTACAACTCGCGCATCGTGATCCGCTGGAAGTCGATCTGGTCCCAGTGGCCGGCGTAGTCGAACCCGTCGAAACTCGGCACGGCGGCGACGCTCGGCGCTCCAAGCAAGGCGGCCGGAACGTTCGCCTGCGTTGCGATCGCCGGCAGGCCGTCAGTTCTCGCTGGGTTGGCGGTCTGCAAGTGGCGCGTGATCCAGCCGGTCGTCGCCGACTGGGTTCGTGGAACCCCGCGCTCCATCAGCGCCATCGCCTCGAAGTGCGACTTGGTCGCCTCAGGTTGACCCACGGCGCAGACCAGCGCAAGCTGTTTGCCCTGCCAGAGCGGAAGCAGCGGCGCAGCCGCCGGATGAAGGCCGAACATCCCGTCGAGGTCGAGCGCGCCGCGCGTTCGGCCTGGTTGAGCGATGCGGATCGATGGCCGGTTGATGGCATAGTCCGGGTCGCCATGCGGCGTCAGAAAGTTCAGCCCGTCGATCCCACCGCGCAGGAAGACCGTCACCAGGATGTCCGCCCCGGCGGCTGGTCCGTCGGCGGCAAAGGCTATCTGGCTGATCCGTGCGCCGCTCAGCGCCGCTGCGCCACAGCCGAGGAGAAATCCTCGCCGTGAGATCATCGTCTTCTCACCGAAGCTGCGACCCGGGGAGTTGGAAGACCATCGCCATCAGCGCCGGTAGCCGCGTCGCGATCTGGTCGGAAGTCAGCGGCAATGACGGGTCGCGCCCACGCGCCAGAAATCGCACCAATGGCTCCCAATCGCCTTCCGGCGGAAGATAACCGAGCAGCCGCTCGACCCAGAAGGCGGAAAGCTCCAGTGGCGATCGCAACCCCGCCGGAGTGACCGACAGGATCGGGATGACCGTCCCCTCGACCCAGTTTTCAGCCAGCGAGTTGAATTGCGACCATCGGCCGACCAGTTGGACCGAACTCGTCCAAGCGGAGCGCACATCCGGGTAGCCGTTTGGCGCGGTCCATTCCCAGAGGCGCTGGCCGGCTGAGGCGGTCAGCCAATCGAACGGATCGGTCCAGGTCCACTCGGCGTTGGTGGCGCGCAAGAAGCCGACGATCGCTTCGAAGGGCCGGCGCACCTTCTCGCCCCAAGCGCTCAGGGCGTCGGGATGGGTCAAGAGCGCCCGCACCACCCGGCGAAGCTGGTCCGGTGCATCGATCTGACGCAGGTACTCGGCTGCGCCGGCATCGACAAGCCCGGCCGTCGGCCGGTCGGCCACCAGCCGCCGGGCTAACCGGGTTGCCACCTGCCGGGCCGTGGCCGGGTGGCGCGCCAGCAGATCGAGCACATCCCGCCCGTCTTTGAGCGCCGACTGGCTCGCCGGAACCCGCACGCCCAGCACCCGCTTCTCCCCGTCGTCGTGCCAGGGGGCGTAGATGAAGAACTCGCCGGTGTCACCAAAGGCACTGTCCCAACTTCGGTCGCGGATGGTCCAGCCGGTGAAGCAGCGCGCCACCGCGACCACGTCGGCGTCGTTGTAGGTCGCCGCCGGGTTGCCCTCGGAGGGCGTCGTCCCGGGACGATAGGCCGCCTCGCCAAGCGTGTAGAGTTCGAGCAACTCGCGAGCGAAGTTCTCGTTCGGGCCGGCGGCCGAACTGGAGCTATTATCGAGGTAGTAGAGCATCGCCGGACTGGTGGCAATTTCCTCGAGGAAGGCACGGTAGTTGCCGAAGACGTTCCGGCGGATGCGCCGGTCATGGTCCGGCCAGAGGATCACCATCGGCGCCTGGGCGGCGTAGACGTTGAAGACGTTGTGCCAGTGATCGACCAGCAGTTCGAACAGTTGTCGGCGCGAATAGATCGCCCGCAGCCAGGCCAACGTGCGCGTCTCCCAGAACGCCTGCCACTGGTTGCGCCAGTCTGGCAGGTTGCGGCGTAGCCAGAGCGCCGGAACCGCCAAATTGGTCAACTGAGGCGCAAGCGCGGCGATCCGCCGGTCGCAGTCGGGATCGGGGATGCTCTCGGGCATCAACTGCTCGTCGAGGTAGGCAGCCACGCCGATTGTCCGCACCCGTTCGGCATCGCCGGGGCGCGGCCCAAAGCCGGCCCGGTGGAGAACGATCACCTCCGGCGGCGGCGGCGCGAACGACTGCCCAACGAGCGGGGCGGACCAGGGGAGCGCCCGAGCGGCGCGCTGCCCAGGCAGCCCCGGGGGAAGTGGTGGGTCTGGCGGACCGTCCTCGAAGCTCAAGACGAGCGGCCTTGCGGGTCGCGAAGGGGGCATCGTCCTCTCACCGGGTGGGATTGGGAAGATCGCCAGGCTGATTGGTTGGAGCCTAGACGAAACCCGTCACGAAATCGCCTGCCTATTGGTCCAATCAGGGGCGGGACGTTCGGCCTGGCCTGCCTGGCGTGTCTTAGCCGATCCGCCGTGCCGCCCGATACAGGCCGACCAGGCTGGGCGAGTCGACGATCGCGCTCTGGTCGGCCAGCGCCAACGCGTCGTTGAGCGGCACGAAGCGCAAAGCCACCCGTTCGGTGCCTTCCGGCCGGGCTTCCCCGGCGGCCAGATCGCGCGCCAGAAACAGATGGGACACCTGGGTCGAGATCCCGCCCGAGAGCGCCAGGTGGCCGAGCGATTCCCACCGGCCGGCGCGGAGCCCGGTCTCCTCGGCAAGCTCGCGTTGGGCGGCGGCTTGCGGCGCTTCGCCGGGGTCTATCGCGCCACTCGGGATCTGAAGCGTCTCAATGCCCAGCGGGTAGACAAACTCGGCCAGCAGCGCCACCCGGCCGGCGTTATCGAGTGCGACGATCGCGGCATTGTCGTCCGGCTCGACGACCCCATAGATACCTGCCTGCCCGTCTGGCCGGATGACCGAATCCTCACGGACGCGCAGCCAGCGGTTGCGATAGACCTCGCGGGTGGCGAGCACCTGCCAGGGGCCGCGCCGGCCGATCACGCCGCCTGGCGGCGCATCGCCGCCTGGATCGTCACAACCGCGGCCAACGCCAGCACCAGATCACCCGGCGAGATCCAGCCGTCGGGCGGCAAGGGTATCCAGGCCGACAAGAGCGGCAGCGCGACCTGCTCCGGCAGCGCGATCAGGGCGTCCGAGGAGGCAAAGGCCGCCGGCCGGACGATCGCGCCGCGTCCGCCGTTTGCCAGCAGGTAGGTGGCGTTGAGCCCGAGGCCAAGCAGCCAGGCCGGCAGCGGCCGCAGCACCGTCCAGTTCACCAGCGCCAGCAGCATCAGCCCGGCCGAGACCCCAAAGGTGATCCAGACCAACGCCGGCTCGACGATGGCAATTCCAACCAACCGCGGCAGGACCACGAGGTCGATTGCGACGAGCACCAGCAGGACCCAGCCGCCACGCAGCGGCAGATCGAGCAGTCGCTCGACCCGTCCACGCCGCAGCAGCCCGATGACGATTCCAGCGAGGGCGACCGCCGCCCAGAATGCCAGAGAACTCATGCCGCCAGTCTAGCGAGCAGCCAACACGCGGCCAAGCGGCTAGCACCGTTTGATCACCTGACCTCATCTCCTTGCCCGCTTCCATCGGAGAAGAGGGAAGCCGTGTTGCTGCAGGAAGGCTCGGCGTGGGCGTGACGAAGAGGCAGGCGATGGATGAGCGACGGCGGCGCTACCATTGACGGGGTGCACCAACGACCGAGCACGGAGGGCAGCATGACCGATCCGACGATCGACGCCGACGTCGAATCGTTCGCCACGCGGCTTACCGAGGCCGGAGCGGCGGGCGGGTTTTCTCTTTCTCCGCGCTGGTTTCAGCAGCAGGTCCTCGAACGAGCGACCGCCGACCCGGCGTTTCGCACCCAGTTGTTGCGGTTCGTCGACGTCTTGCCGGCGCTGCGTACGCCGGCGGAGGTGGCCGACCATCTCCACCAGTATTTCGATGGGCTGAACGCGCCGCTCGCAGCCTCGGTTTCGGACTGGGCCGAACACGCCTCGTTCCGGCCGATCCTTTCTCGGCTTGTCCGTCTGGGTGTTGTCGAGATGGCGCGCCGCTTCATCATCGGCGAATCGGCCCGTGCCGAGCGCCCGCGGCTCGCCCGGTTGGCGCGCGACGGCGTCGGCCACACGATCGATCTGCTCGGCGAAGCCTGCCTCTCGGATGCCGAGGCCGACCAGTACCAACGGCGCTATCTCGACCTGATCGAGGCACTCGCCGGCGCGCGCGATCGGCTGAGCCCACGCGGAGCGGTCTGGGCAGGCGCGCCGGGGCTGAACATCTCGCTCAAGTACTCGGCGTTCGCGCCGCAGTTCGAGCCGGCCGCCCCCGACCGCACCGGCGAGGTGATCCTCGGCCGGCTCCGTCCGGTCCTTCGGCGGGCGCAGCAAGAGGGCGTCTTCGTCAACGTCGACATGGAGCAGTACCGATTCAAGAACCTGACCCACCTTACCTTCGAGCGCCAGGTCCTCGACCCCGAGTTTGTCGCCTTTGGGCACGTCGGGATCGTCGTCCAGGCCTATCAACGCGACGCGCTAGACGACCTCGCCTGGCTGCGAGCGTTGGCCGAGCAGCGGGGTGCGCCGATCACCGTCCGGCTGGTCAAGGGCGCCTACTGGGACGAAGAGCGGGCGATCGCCGGCCAGAACGGCTGGCCGACGCCCGTCTATGAGCGCAAGGCCGAAACCGACGCCTCTTTTGAGCGCTGTACCGACGCGCTGCTTGATGCCTGGCCGGCGTTGCAACCGGCCTTTGGGTCGCACAACCCGCGCTCGATCGCCCAGGCCGCGGTCAAGGCGAGGCGGCGCGGTCTGGCGCGTCAGGAGATCGAGTTTCAGTTGCTCTACGGGATGGCCGAAGGGGTGCGCGAGGCGCTTGCCGAAGTGGGCTATCGGACGCGGGTCTACGTACCGGTCGGCGCGATCATCCCCGGCATGGCCTACCTGGTACGCCGACTGCTCGAAAACACTTCCAATGAGTCCTGGTTCAACGCCGGAGCCGCCTTGCCCGCCACGCGGTCGCCTGCCCCCGTTGCCGATGCTCCTCGCCCGGCCGCCTTCGTCAATGCGCCGCCCGCTCGCTTCTTCGAGCCGGAGACCCGCGAAACCATGCGCGCCGCGCTCAGCCGCCGGCATGAGGAGACCTTCCCATTGCGGCTGGGCGGGCGCACCGTCGGCGGCCGGCAGATCGAGCCAGTCCGCTATCCGGCCGATCCCAACCGGGTCGTCGGGAGAGTGGCGCAGGCGATGGTCGTCGACGTCGACGAGGCGGTCGCGATCTCCCGGGCAGCCTTTCCGGCCTGGCGCGACAATCCAGTGGCGACGCGAGCAACCCTCTTGCGGCGCGCCGCTGACCTGCTCGAAGCGCGGCGCTTCGACCTGGCCGCCCTGATGGTCCTCGAATCAGGGAAGCCCTGGCACGAGGCCGATGGCGATGTCATCGAGGCGATCGACTATCTTCGCTACTACGCCGGTCAAGCCGAGCGGATCGTCGTTCCGCGAGCGCTCGGCGATCTGCTTGGCGAGCGCAACGAATATCGGCTGGAACCACGCGGCGTCGCAGCGGTGATCGCGCCCTGGAACTTCCCGCTGGCAATCGTCGCCGGGATGACCGTCGCCGCCCTCGTGACGGGCAATTGCGCGATCGTCAAACCCGCCGAGCAATCGCCGTTGATCGCACTGCGGCTGGTGGCGATGCTCCAGGAGGCTGGCATTCCACCGGAGGTGGTTCAGTGCCTGCCCGGCGAGGGCGAGACGATCGGCCGGGCGCTTGTCGAGCATCCTGAGGTTGATCTGATCGCCTTTACCGGCAGCAGTGCGGTCGGCCAGGCGATCCTCGCCGAGTCGGCGAGGCCGCGCGCCAATGGGCGCGGCTTCAAGAAGGTGATCGCCGAGATGGGCGGCAAGAACGCCATCGTCGTCGACGAGGACGCCGACCTCGACCAGGCGATCGCCGGTACGTTGGCCTCAGCCTTTGGCTACGCCGGGCAGAAGTGCAGCGCCTGCAGCCGGCTGATCGTCGTCGGGTCTGCCTATCGTGAACTTATCGATCGGCTCGTTCCGGCGGTCGAGAGCCTGGTGGTCGGGCCACCGGACGATCCGTTCACCTTCGTCCCGCCGGTGATCAGCGCCGAAGCTCAGGCGCGCATCGTCGAGGCGGTCGTTTGGGGTAAAGCGAACGCTCGCCTGCTGGCGACAGCCGGTGCGCCCACCGGGCCGGGCTGGTATGTGCCGCCGGTCGTCTTTGGCGATGCGCCGCCCGACAGCCTGTTGGCGACCGAGGAGATTTTCGGACCAGTGCTGACGCTCTTCCGAGTGAACCATTTCGCCGAAGGGCTCCGCCTCGCCACCGAAACCCCATACGCCCTGACTGGCGGGCTCTATTCGCGCAATCCGCGCCACATCGAGGAGGCGATCCGCGACTTTCGGGTCGGCAACCTCTACCTGAACCGAAAAGTGACCGGCGCGGTCGTCGGCCGCCAACCATTTGGCGGACTGCGGATCTCTGGTGTTGGTGAGAAGGCTGGCGGGCCGGACTATCTGCGCCAGTTTCTGGAAGTGCGGGTTGTGACGGAGAACACAATGCGCCGCGGATTCGTGCCGGAAGAGCCCCCCGCGTCCCAATAAATCGGAACCACACTCCGCGGAGACTCGTTTTTCTGAGTACAAGCACCGCAAGGAGAAGTGGGGATGCGAAACCGAACGACTTGGCAGTGGCTCGCGGGCGCCCTTGGGTTTTCGTTGCTCATCTCGGCCTGCGCGGCGCAGCCCGCGCCGTCGTCGATGACAAGCGCTCCACTTCCGCAGGAGCGTGGCCCCGCCCCGACCTCGTCGGCCGGCGGCGCGGCCCCCGCCCCGGCGACACGTGGGAACTCCGGCGACACTGCACTTCCGAGCGATCAGGCGATCGTCGGCATCCGCAAGATCATCTACACCGGTGACATGAATCTCGAAGTGAAGACGCCAATCGAGACGATGACCATCGTCTCCCGGCTGGTTCAGGACAACGGCGGCTATGTCGCCACCTCGAACACGACCAACCAGAACGACAAGCAGATCGTCACGATGAGCCTGCGCGTGCCGGCTGAGGCATACAACGATACGATGAGCCAGCTTCGCAAGCTCGGCGACAAAGTGCGCGACGAGAAGACGACCTCGCAGGATGTCTCAGAGGAGTACGCCGACCTGAGCGCCCAACTTCGCAACCTCGAAGCGAGTGAGGCGCAGTACCTTGAGTTCATGAAGCGTGCCCAGACGATCGACGAAGTGCTCAAGGTGCAGCAGCAACTGACGACGGTGCGCGGCCAGATCGAGCGGATCAAGGGCCGACTGACCTTCCTCGATCGCCGTAGCGACCTCGCGACGATCAACCTCGGGCTCTATGCGCCGGCGGCGACGCCGACGCGCACCGGTGGCTACGCCAACCCGCTTGAAGCTGCTGTGGAGGCGTGGGATGCGTCGCTGCGGTTCTTGTCGGTCGCGGCATCGGGTGTGGTGGCGTTGGTCGTCTTCTTCTGGTGGGCGATCCCGCCGATGGCGCTGCTTGCCTTCTGGATCGTCAGCCGACTTCGGCGGCGGAGGGTGCCAACCCCAACTCCAACGCCGGCCTGACCTCCCGAGTCGCGACAGGCGCCTCGCCCCCTTCCGAGCGGAAGGGGGCGTTCTGTTATTCCATCCCGAGGGAGAGCAATTGGCCCGACCAGGCGCCTGGCGACGCTGGAGCGGCGGCGCTCTTGACTCCGGTTTCGACGACGATCATCGGCGAGCCGCCAACCAGATAGGTGGCCGGCTCGCCGGGGACGGTGTTGGCGGTGGCCGGAGGAAGTTCGATGAAATAGACGCCGCCCTGCGGCTTGATCGTCCTCGTCTTGCCGAACTTGTCGACGAGTTGGGCATCGGAGGAGGAGGCGGGGAGCGAGTAGACCGCCGGCGCCGGCGAGGTGTTCCAGAGCACCGTCGTGCGCAGTCCGGGCTTGGTGAAGGTGACGCGTGTCACGCCCTTTTCGAGCGAGCGGGTGGCCGCACCGGCCCGGTCGAATAGCTTGGCGGCGGTCTTGACCGCCTCGTAGATCGGCTTGGGAGTTCCGTCGGCGCTCACCAGCCCGTACGGCTCCGCGCCGGGTCCGTAGCCGGGATCGTCGCGCATCTTGTAGAAGCCGATCCGTTCGACGCCAGCCGCGAGGGCGTTCGCCGCGGCCTGAATGGCATACGATGCCTGCTCGTCGAGCGAGAGGCGATAGTCTGAGCGTGGCAAGGGCGATTGCGGGTCGTCGTGCGGCACCGCATTCGTCTCGTTGATCCAGACCGGCTTGTCCAGCCCGTAGGCCGCCATCAGTTGCTTGTAGTAGACCGGCACGTCATAGAGCGTCGACGGGTCGTTGTACAGATGCAGCACGAGGGCGTCGAAGTAGAAGCCGTTGGTCGCCGCGGTCTCGTCGCCCGCTCCAACGTCCAGAAAGCGCTTGAAGAACAGTTCGCGGTTGTACTTTTTGTCCCACCAGTAGGTTTGGCCGCCGATCGCGATCGTCGCGTTCGGGTTGGCGGCTTTGGCGGCGAGATAGCCGCGTTTGACCAGTCGATAGTAATCGGTCACCGTCCCCGACCAACTGTAGATCGCAAAGTTCGGGTCCCAGATATCCGGCTCATTCCAGATGATCCAGGTGTCGATCCGACCCTTGTAGGTGGAGACGACCTTCGAGACGTAGGCGGTCCAGAGGTTGTTCGGGTCGTCGGGGGCAAGGGCGAAGTTCTTGGGCAGGTCGGATGCCCTGCCGGTGCCGTTGGCCCAGGCCGGCGGCCCCATCAGCAGCCCGACGATCGTCCGGCCCGATTCCAACTCGGCGTTGAGGTCCTTGTCCGGGAAATAGAAGGCGTTCCAGTCACCCGGTCCGCTCGGCTGCAAGCCGTTCCAGAGGAACGAGACACGTTGCCAGCTTAGCCCGGCCTCACTGGCGAGACCACCCGCCCGGAAGGCATCGATCGCGCCGAATTTTCCGGTCGGTTTCGAGGGAGGTGGTGCGGCGGCGGCGAACGCCGGGAGAAGCAACCCGGCGAGGACCACGGCGACCAGACCGGCAAATCGCACAGGCACCCTTTCAAGCAGCCAGTCAGCCGAGGTATCGACCGACTGGGTTGTAGTCGACCAAGCAAGCCGACGTCAAGGCCCTGGCGCTCGGCGGGCCGGTGCGGCGTACTTGCTATACTTCCGCGGAGGCGCTTATCGACCGCGACACCCTGCTCGCCCTACTCCGTCAGGTCAAGACCGGCGAGATCGACGAGACCGCTGCCCTAGATCGGCTCGAACGGCTCCCCTACGAAGACCTTGGCTTTGCCCGCCTCGATCATCACCGCGCTCTGCGCTGCGGAGCGCCCGAAGTCGTCTATGGCGCCGGCAAGACCCCCGAGCAGACCGCTGCAATCGTCGTCCATCTGGCGGAGATGTCGCCGACCGTGCTGGTTACCCGCGCCGAGTCGGCTTCCTTCGATGCCGTCGCCCGTGTCGTGCCGGACGCGGTCTACCATCCGCTTTCGCGGGCGATCATCGTCGATCGGCGGCCTGAGACGGTTGGAACCGGACTGGTTGCGGTCGTCGCCGCCGGTACCGCCGACCTGCCGGTCGCCGAGGAAGCGGCGCTTACCGCCGAACTGATGGGCGCACGCGTCGAACAACTTGTCGATGTCGGGGTAGCCGGCATTCACCGGCTGTTTGCTGTTCTGCCGACGCTCCAGCGCGCGAGCGCGCTGGTGGTCGTCGCCGGGATGGAAGGGGCACTGCCCAGCGTGGTGGGGGGGCTGGTCTCGCGCCCGGTGATCGCGGTGCCGACCAGTGTTGGCTATGGCGCGAGCTTTGGCGGTCTGGCGGCGCTTCTGGCGATGCTCAACTCCTGTGCCAGCGGGATCGGCGTCGTCAACATCGACAACGGCTTTGGCGCCGGCTATCTGGCTGCCCTGATCAATGTCACGTCGCGGGAGGTCCCATGAACGACAAGTTGGAGCGGCTGCGCGCCGTCCTTGGTGAATTTGAGAGCGCGATCGTCGCCTTCTCTGGCGGAGTAGACAGCACCTTTGTCGCCGCCATCGCCTACGATGTGCTTGGCAGCCGGGCGCTCGCTGCCACCGCGAACTCGCCGACCCTGCCCGCCCGCGAGTTGGCCGAAGCCATCGAACTGGCCCGCCGGATCGGTATCCCCCACCGGGTGATCGAGACCAACCAGCTTGAGCGCGACGAGTTCGTCGCCAACAATCCGGACCGCTGCTTCTTCTGCAAGGTGGACCTCTACGAGCGGCTTGGCCCACTTGCTGAGGCCGAGGGCTACGCCGTGCTGCTGGATGGGCTGAACCAGGACGATCTCGGCGACTACCGTCCTGGCCGGGACGCCGCCCTTCGCTACGGGGTGCGCAGTCCGTTGGTCGAGGCTGGGCTGACCAAGGCCGAGATCCGCGAGCTTTCGCGCCAGCGTGGCCTGCCGACCTGGGACAAGCCGGCGATGGCCTGTCTCTCCTCGCGCATTCCCCACGGCACGCCGGTCACCGTCGAGGCACTGCGCCGGATCGAGGCCGCCGAGGAAGCGTTGCGCGCCCTTGGATTTCGCCAGCTTCGCGTCCGCGACCATCACCCGGTCGCCCGGATCGAGATCCCACCGGCGGACTTTGGCCGCCTGATCGACGAGTCGGTCCGTGAGCAGGCGGTTCGGGCGATCCGGGCGGCGGGCTATCGCTTCGTCTCGCTCGATCTCACGGGGTTCAAGAGTGGCAGCCTGAACCCGGTCCAGTTCGCCGGGTTGGGGTCGGCCGTCTCCTAGCTTGAGACTGGCCGGGTGAGGTGTGCGCTGCAGGTTGCCTATTTCGACGTCTTTGCCGGCGCGAGCGGCGACATGCTGCTCGGGGCGCTGCTGGACGCCGGCGCTCCCGCTGAAGAAGTCATCGCGGCGTTGGAAAGCCTTGGCCTCACCGGCTGGCGGCTGCTGGCCGAGCCGGATCAGCGCGGGGCGATCGGTGGTCTGCGCGTTCGCGTCCAGATCGACCCGACGGCGGATCAGCCGCATCGCCGTCTCGGCGACATCCTTGCCTTGATTGAGGCCGGGCGCTTCTCGGCGCGTGCCAAACGCGACTCCTCGGCGGTCTTCCAACGCCTCGCCGAGGCCGAAGCGCATGTCCACCGAACCGCCATCGAGGAGGTTCACTTTCACGAGGTCGGCGCGGTCGATTCGATCGTCGATATCGTCGGTGTGGCGATCGCGCTGGATTTGCTCGGCATCGAACGGGTCTACGTCTCGTCGATCCCGTTGGGCGGCGGCATGGTCGAGACCCAGCACGGGACGATTCCCGTACCGGCCCCGGCGACGGTGGAGTTGCTCGCCCGCGCCGGCGCGCCGGTGCGCCCGAGCGAGGGAAGCGCCGCCGGTAAGGAGATGGTGACGCCGACGGCGGCGGCCTTCTTTGCCGCGCTGGGGGTGTTCGAGCTTCCGGCGATGCGTCTGCGGGCAAGCGGCTATGGGATCGGCGGCCGGACCTTGCCCGACCAGCCGAACGCCCTCAGGGTGCTGATCGGTGAGCTTGCCGCCCCGCCGGCTCGCCTGGTGTTGATCGAGACGAACATCGACGATCAGCCCGGCGAACAGCTTGGCTACGTCCTTGATCGTCTGCTCGATGCCGGCGCCCGCGATGCCTGGTTTACGCCGATCCAGATGAAGAAGAACCGCCCGGCGGTGATGCTCAGCGCAATCGCCGATGCTGACCGCGAAGCGGACGTGGTCTCGCTGCTCTTGCGAGAGACGACGACCTTCGGGGCGCGGGTACTGCCGCTACGCCGGCCGGAGGCCGAGCGCCGGATTGTCGAGGTCGAAACACCGCTTGGCCCGGCGCGGGTGAAGCTGAAACTGCTGGACGGTCGCCCCGCCGGCGTGGCCCCCGAGTTCGAGGATTGCCGCCGCCTCGCCGAGAGTTCGAGGTTGCCGATCGCCGAGGTGTACCGCATCGTCGAGGCCGCCGGCCGTGCCGCCCTCGGACTGGAGTAGGAGCCTCGCCGCGGGTCAACAGGGAGGCCGCACGCCGGGCTGCGGCAGAGATCCTACCGCTCTGAGTGCGTCTGGGTGACCCGGCCGGCGTGGGCCTCGCCACCCGATATGGTAGATTCGCTAGGTCAGCGGTGGCAGCGTGGAGTTGCTCATGAAATGCCCGTTTTGCCAGCATCGCGATTCCAAGGTGGTCGATTCGCGCGATAGCGAGCTGAGCATCCGCCGCCGCCGTGAGTGCCTCAACTGCAGTCGCCGGTTCACCACCTACGAGCGCGTCGAGCTTGCGCCCTTGCTGGTGATCAAGCGCGACGGCCGGCGCGAGGAATACAACCGGACCAAGCTGTACGAGGGGGTCCGCAAGGCGACCGACAAGCGGCCGATTGCGCCGGGGCTGATCGAATCGCTGGTCGAAGGGATTGAGGCCGAACTCAACAGCCAGCCGGGAAACGAGCTATCGAGCGCCGAGATTGCCGAGATGGTGATGACCCGTCTGCGCGCCATCGACGACATCGCCTACATCCGCTATGCCAGCGCCTATCGCGAGTTTGGCGATCTCGATCGCGTCCGCGAAGAGCTTGAGCGCCTCGCCAGCAGCCGCGAGCGCGAGCGCCAACTCAAGGACCAGCCGTCGCTGTTCTCCCTCGACGATTTCGAAACCGCCGCACGCACCGAACGCGTGCCGGCGCGCTAACGAGGAGGTCGCATGTTTGTGCTGAGCGAGGCCGTCGATCCGGCCAGGACTGCTCTGGTCGTCGTCGATGTCCAGAACTTCTTCTGTCATTCCGATGGCACGATCGGCCGGCGTGGCAGCGATCTGTCTGGGTATCAGCGCATGGTGGAGCAGCGCCTGCTTCCCCTGATCGCCGCCGCCCGCGAGGCCGGCGTCGCGGTCGTCCTCACCCGGATGGATCACGATGCCTGGAGCGCCAACCCCGCCGCCCTCGACCTCGAAGGCCGCTCGCTCCTGCCCTACGGCGATGAAGACCGGCCGCGAATCGGGGAGCGGCCGCCGGTTCTCGACCGGGCCTGGGACTATCAGTACTATCGGATCGAGCGCCGCCCGGAGGATCTCGAAATCACCAAGCCGCGCGCCTCGGCCTTCATCGGGACTACCCTCGACCTGGCGCTGAAGGGCCGTGGCATCAGCAGCGTCATCGTCACCGGTGTGGCGACGAACGTCTGCGTCGAATCGACCGCCCGGGATGCCTTCCAGTATGGCTACCGGGTGATGTTCGCCCGCGACTGCACCGCCTGCCGCAGCGCCGATCTCCAGCGAGCCAGCGAGATTACGATCCACAAGTTCTTCGGTACCGTCGTCGATTCCGAGGCGATCATCGCCGCCTGGCAGGGCGGCCGGGCCGGGGCAGGTCTCGCGACAGCACTCGCCACGTCGTAGCGAGCCGAGGATCGGTCAGGTGGGGCGGGTTGCCCGGCGCCCCTCCTGTCGGGCGCCACGCCCGCCGCGCCGCCACCCATGGCCATCAGGCGGGAAATGTCGCGTCAGTCGTCAGTTTGACGGCGAGCCTGACCGCCGGTCGTCCCCCGTTGCTTCGGGTTCGGCGAGACCAGCCTGTTCGCCCAGCAGCGAGACGACGAACTGGTGGGCGATCCGGCCCGAGCGCCCGCTGTGGTGCAATTCCCAGCGCAGGGCGCGCTGGTGGAGTTCTTCGATCGGGAGGGTGATGCCGGCCCCGGCGGCGAGCGATTCGACAATCCGCAGGTAGAGCGCCTGGTCCGGCGCGGGAAAGAACACCCGAATCCCGAAGCGGTCGGCCAGCGAGAGCTTTTCCTCCTGGCGCTCACGAGGATTCACTTCGCTGTCGGCGGTGCGCTCGGACCAAACCTCGGTGATCAGGTTGCGGCGGTTGGAGGTGGCGTAGACGATGACGTTGTCCGGTCGCGCCTCGACGGTCCCTTCCAGCAGAGCCTTGAGCGCCTTGTAGTCGGCTTCGCCGGCCTCGAAGGAGAGGTCGTCCACGTAGAGGATGAAGCGCTCGTGACGCGGTCTCAGTGTCTCGACGATCGCCGGGAGGTCGCTGAGATCCGCTTTGCCGACCTCGACCAACCGGAGGCCGTGATCGCCGTAGCGCGTCAGCAGCCCTTTGACCGTCGAGGACTTGCCCGACCCGCGCGACCCGGCGATCAGGACGTCGTTTGCCGGCAACCCGGCGACGAACTGCTCGGTGTTGCGCAGCACCGGCGCACGCTCGCGGTCGTAGCCGACGAGGCGATCGAGGCGCGCCGGGTCTGGCGCACCGACCGGATGGAGCGCCCCTTGCGCCCAGCGAAAGGCGCGCGACCGGCCAAACAGCCCGACGCCACGGCGGTAGTGCGCCGCCAGCACGTCCAGCGCCGCCTCAGGGGCCGGGGCAGCGAGCAAGGCATGCTTGGCGGCTCGCCGCTCTGAGTCGGGCGGACTACCTGGCAGTGGCGACACATCGCGCCACGGCGCACCAGTCGGGGCAAGCGCCATCCCCGCCCCGGTCAGCAGGTCACCCAGCATGCCGATCTCGAGGATCGCTCGCCCCCGCAGCACACCGCCGAGCGATTCCAACGGCGCGGACTCCAATTTGCGCGCGAGGGCATTGTCGTCGTCGAGAATGCGGTCGAGCAGCCAATCGGTCAGGGCATCGCCGACCGGGGCGCCGGGGAGCAATTCGGCGCGAGCGGCCACTCCGAGGGTGAGACGCAGCAGTTTGTCCGGCCCGGTCGAAGCGTCCGCGGCGACCAGCGCGTCAATGAGGAGTTGGCCGATCTCGTCGCCCAACACGCTGCCAAACAGCCGCAGGCTCCTGAGCGAATCGACGAGGACGGCAGGGCTAGGGGTCATGCATCATTCCCCGGGGGCAGGATGGATTCACGAAGCTGTCATTTCTGCGATGGCGATCATGCGCTCGATCCGGCCGGCGCGGCAGTGTGCCGGCCCAAACGGCGCTTCAAGGGCGCGTTCGACGCCGCGCTCGCCGCACCGCCCGGACGCGGCGCTGACGTGCTACTGGGCCGGGTGGTCTTTCTCGGCGAGCGGCCCGATCGCGCCTTCGTTCAGGCGTTGGTCGAGCGGATCGCCCGGGACGGTTGGCCGCCCTAGACCCGCAGTGCGGTGATCTCGCGCGAAAGCTCCTTGCCACGAATTCGGATGCGCACGTGGGTCACCCGCAGCCGAAGATTGTTGCCTTCGCTGTCGAGGGTGAACTCGTCGTTCTTCTCGAAACGATAGTCGGTATCGACCGTCGCCAGCGCTTTGGCGCGCGCCCCGCTGAACGGATCGGCCTCGAAGATCTCGGTTCGCATGCTCGTCTCCCGGCCGGCAGTGTAGCCGATCCCCTCTAGTCCAACGGTGGTGATAGGATCGAGACGAGGAAGCCCCCGTGCCCCGAAGCGAACTCCGTAAACAACGCACCCGCGCCACCCTGCTTGGGGCGGCTCGGACCCTCTTTGCCGAGCGTGGCTTCGAGGCGACCACCATCGCGGCGATCGGCGAGCGCGCCGAACTCGGCTTTGGCACCTTCTATCTCCATTTTCGTGATAAGGATGATGTCCTGCGCGCCGTCGTCGAGGAAGGTCTGGCCGAGCTTCGCGACCAGATCGACGCGTCGTCCGGGCTGATCGCGCCCGGTGGGCAGGCGCTCCGCGTCATACTGCGTTTCGCCTTCGCACATCGCGACCTGTTTCGGATCATCCTGACGACCCGCACCGCCAACGCGGCGCTTGATGCTCAGTCGATGTTTCGTGATCGGCTCGCCGACGCGCTCGCCGGCTTGATGCCCGTCACCGACGCCGCGCTGACCGCCCGCTTCGTCGCCGGTGTGATGAACCAGGCCGTGTTCTGGTGGTTCGATCATGACGATCCGGTGGATGGATGGCCGATCGCGCCGAGCGCCATCCCTGTTCGGCGTGCTGGTGGACCTCCGGCTCAACCTCCCCAATCGGGCTAAGCAAGAAGTCCTCGTCACGGTCGGTTGTGCGATACTGCCCCGTGGGGGTGCGATGCCGGTACGTCTGATCGCCGCTCCTCCTGACCTCGCTGCTTGGCCTCGCACCGTCGGCGGCAGTTCGCCGCTGCGCGTCAATCCGCCGGTTCCGGATGATCGGGCGGCGCCCGCATCCGCCGGCCAAGAACATCGAGGCGCCGACAGCGGCTGGCATCATGCCGGCCATCAGCCTGCGCGGTCCCGGTTCCGGCGGCCTGGCACGCCTTGCGTTTGACCGGCAGCGTCCCGGCACGCTCTACGGCCTCTTCGACATCGCCGTTGGACCGCGCTCGGGCCAGGGCTGGGCCATCAGCAGCGACGGCGGACTGTCGTGGAGCGTTCCGATTTCGGTTGCGCCGGTCGCTGTCACCCGCTATCTCGTCCCGGACCCGAAGAATAGTCAGGTGCTTTACGGGGATGGCGGCAAGAGCTTCGACGGTGGGCAGACCTGGATCGATGCCAACACCGGGGTTGCGGGCCTCCACCCGTTTTTCACCGTCGCCCCGAACAACACCAACAAGTTGCTGACCGGCGGCTTCAGGCAACTCTACGGCAGCAACGACGGGGCACAGACCTGGACACCGATCGGCCTGCCGCCGTTTCGCGACGGCGAGGTCTACGAGTTGACCAACCTCTACCAGGACCCCTACGACGACGACAGCTTCTACTTCCTGACCAAAGACGACGACCGATTTATCGGCTTTCCATCCTGCACCAGAACGATCGTCGGGCCGGAGGGGTCGTCGCCAACCTGTGGGTTTGTCACCCACAACCGCGGCGCAAGCTGGATCGACGTCACCCCGGCGCTCTCCTCGACCGGCGTGCTGACCTATTACACCAACCCCTGGTCGCTTGCCTTTGCGCCCGGGGTGGTCTACGCCGCCCTGCGCGGCGTGGTCGATGGCAATGGTCGCTATGGCGGGGTGGTCAAGAGCCTTGATGGCGGGTTGTCGTGGTTGCCGGCGAGTGGTGGCCTGCCACTCGAACCCGACCCCAGCTATGGGGTGACCTTGTATCCGCTGATCACCGGGGTTGAGCCGGCCACCGGCCGCGTCGACGATCCCAATACGTTCTATACCGTCGCCCGCCGCGCCAGCGGGAGCGATTCGCTCTACCTTACCCGCAACGGCGGGACCAGTTGGTCGGTTATCACGCCGACGGTCGAGAGCCCGCTCACCTACCAACGGATCGTCGAGATCCGCTCCCAGGCCGGGCTGGCGGCTGGCCAGGACACCCTCTACGTCGTCGCCGAGCGACGATTTCGACATAACAATGCCAGACTGGCGTTTCAGAGCGGGATCTTCGCATCGTCGGATGGCGGGGCAAGTTGGCGACGCGCCGACGGCGGGCTGTCATCGCAAACGTTTACCAGCCTCTTTGACGGCCCCGATGGGCTGTATGGATTGGTCGCCGACGTCGGGCCGGTCCGCAGCCTCGACCGTGGGGCGACCTGGAGTGTGGCCTACCCCACGCTGGTAACGGCCACCTATTCGATCAATTCGCTCGTCCACGAGTCGGCGACGACAGTCTGGGCCGGAACCAGCAACGGCGGCAAGGGCATCCTTCGCAGCACCGACGGCGGGCTGAACTTCACCGGAGTGAACTTTGGGCTGGGCAACAACGATGCGTCGATCCTCGCCGTTCTGCCCGGCCCGCCCGCGGTCCAGCTTGCCCGCGCCGCCGGGACGCTGTGGCGGCGTGTCGAAGGGGTCAACAGCGGTGCTTGGACCAGTGTTCCGAGCGGAGCCGGGATCGTCAAGGTCCTCCATGCGCCAGGAGAGCCGGGTACGTTCTACGGCATCGCCTTCGGCTTCAGTGGTAGCGCCGCGGCCATGAAGAGCACCGACGCCGGCGCGAGTTGGACCCAGATCGCCGCCGACAATTCGGACATCTTCCTGCCCGACCCGAACTTCCCCGGACGGATCTTCAAGAGCACCTATCCGGGCAATTCTGCCAATGCGGCGCGGCTTGGCTTCGAGACCAGCGACGATGGCGGCGAAACCTGGATCGACTACGAACTGTCGACTGCCTACGCCCCCGGCCGCCGGTTGCTCGGGCTGCTGCCGACCAGTCCGGCGATGCTCTTCAGCGCCGTCTCCGAGCAATCGGGGGCGAACCCGCAACTCGCCCAGGTGGATTACAGCATCGATCAAGGGCGCAACTGGATCCCGCTTGGCCGCTTCTCGACCGGACTGTTCCACGGACTCGCCGGCCCGGCAGGCGGCGGGACGGCGCTTTTTGGCGGTGTCGATTTCGTGGTTGGCCGGCATCCGGTCAGTACCTTTTTCGTCCGCGATCCTCGCGCCGGGCTCTGGGCCGTTGACTTTACCGCCGCCCAGGCGGACCCAGTGCCCCCGACGATCGCCTTCGCTCAGACTGACTACCGTTACGCCGAAGCGGCTGGCGTCGTTCCGATCACCATCGCCCTCTCGTCGGCGCTTGCCTTCACCAGCACGGTTAACTGGACCTCAGCGGCTGGCTCGGCGCTTCCCCTGAGTGACTTTTCGCCAACCTCGGGCGTCGCGACGTTCGGCCCCGGCGAGACGACCGCCGTTTTCACGACGTCGCTCATCTCCGATTCGATCTTCGAGCCAGAGGAGCAGGCGACCTTTTCGCTCTCCGAGCCGAGCTTCGGGCTGGTCGGGTTGCTTGGCGTGGGGTCAGCCGCGACGCTCACAATTGTCGAAAGCGCTGCTCCACCGGCCTGTGTCGATGGGCAAGGGTTGGAACTTGAGCCATTTGTTGCACCGTCGTTGTACTTGCCGATGGCGGTGCGTGGTGTCGGCCAGGACATCGATCCGCCGAGTGGAGCCAGTCCTCCGATCCTGCCATCTGGACGGCGCAAGGCTTCAGCAAACTGCACGGTCGGCGCGGCCGCGCCGATCACTGCCAGCTTGGCAACCGTCAACGTGACCGTCCTGAACGCTCCGGCGGGTGATGTTCGGCTGACGGTGTCCGCACCAGACCTCGCCGCGCCGATCGTGCGCAGTTTGCCGGTTCAGAACGGTCAGGCAGTCGACTCGATCACCCTGCCGACCGGCCGTCTGCGCGAGATCGTCGCCGAGGCTGGCGGCCGGTCGGTTCGTGGATACTTCGCTGCTCCAACCGCCTCCCCCCAGCCGATTGTCCTGACCCTCGCGACCGCGCCAACCGTCGATTGCTCGGCGCTTGCGCTGTCGGCAACCTCCGCTCCGCCGGGCAAGCCGGTTACGATTGTCGGACTGACGACGACGCTCTCGCCAACGGTCTCGCTCAATGGCCAGCCGGCGGCGGCCCGCGTCCGGCCGGATGGGCGAGTCTGGTTTGCTGCTCCGCTCAGCCCTCACCTTCCGGCTGGCACCCGGGCGGCGCTCTCGATCGCCCTCGGTGGCGCACTGATCAACTGCCCGCTGCCGGCGTTCGAGATCCTGACCTTGCCTCCCGCCCCCGGCGAGACTGCCCGGATGGCCGGTGAATTGAGTGGGCTGTTTGGAGCGCTGGCCGCGCGGGCTGAGGCGGCCGGCAGCCCCGACGCCCCGCTAGTTAATTCGCTTCGGCAGGTCCACTACATGATTCAGGGCGACCTGCAACGAGGAGCCTACACCAGTCCCAATGGCGACTTCGATGCGCTGCTCGCCCAAGCTGGGATTCGCGACCTGATTCGGGCGGCGCGCCTCGAAGTGGGCCAATCCCAGGCGCCGTCACGCGCCGCCCTCGACCACTCCCGATATCGCGGCGCCGAGGACATCCTCAAGGATCAGCGAACCCTCGAAATGCTGCTTGCCGCACTCGACGGCCCGGCCTTCAAGATCCTCAAGGGTGGTGTGGAATTGGTGCTCGGGGTCGTCGCCCTGGCGACGATCGCGACGGGGGTGGCCGCGCCGGTTGGCGTGACGGTCGGACTGCTCACGGCGTTTGTCTTCGACAAGCTGTTCAAGATCTTCACCACCGCGCTTTCCTATCAGGTAATCCTGGTGCGCTCTACTCCGCCGGCAAAGCTGGAGATGACGGTTGGCGAGACGCCGTTGCGCTGGGATGGCGGCGCGATCGACGTCGAGCGCGGATCGTTCGAGTTGACGGTGTTCAAGGTTGCCGACGAGGTGCTGGGTGACGTGGCGACGATCGCCGGCGTGGCTGGTAAGGAAGCGTACCTGGCAGTGCGCGAGGTGGTCGGGGCATCGGTGGAGTTTGCGGTCGGACTGTTCATGAAGGTGCTGGATGGCGCTGATGGGACGCGCTTCGAGATACCGACCAAGAAACTGGTAGTGCAGGGATATGTCGAGCAAAACGTCCCGCTGCTGACGCTTGGCAAGCGGTCGGTGGACGCGCCGGACGTGCTGAGCGTCAGCACTGGTTCTCCGAACTTACTGGTGGCCTGCCGAGATGGACGGGCGACGGTCTCCGTCGAGGCCGACGGCGCGCTGGCGTTCAAGGCGGGGCTACCGCCTTCGGCTCGGACAGCCTCGTTTGCGATTGACGTCCGCCAGTCGCCCGCTGGCCCAAGTGGCAATGGCGCTTGCGGCCGGTTCGTTCAGCTTGCCGGAGGCGGTTCGCATTCGCTTGGTCTGACCTCCGAGGGGCTCGTCTATGCCTGGGGCGCGAACAATTTCGGGCAGCTTGGCGACGGAACGACGACGTCGCGCTCGGAGCCGCGCCCGGTGCCGTTGCCGACGAGCGTTGTCCAGGTCGCGGCTGGTCAAGAGTTCAGCCTGGCGCTCGACGCCAACGGGATCGTCTGGGCCTGGGGGCGCAACCAGAGCGGGCAACTCGGCGTCGGAGACAGGACAAACCGGACGACCCCCGTCGCCTCGGCGACAAATACCTATGGCCTAATCTCCTCAATCGCCGCCGGCGAGCGTCACGCTCTGGCGGTCCTGCGCGCCGATGGCCGGGTGCTGGGCTGGGGCTGGGGCGGCTACGGGCAACTGGGTAATGGCCGGCGTGAGGACATGGTCGCGCCGATCCATGTCCAAACGCTTGGCGATCCGGCGTCAAACAGCCGGTTGGTTGGCCGGGCAGCGTCGCTGGCGGCGGGCCGGACCCACAGCTTTGCTCTGCTGGAGGACGGCCGGCTGTTTGGCTGGGGCTTCAACGCCTTCGGCCAGATCGGCAATTCGTCACGGGTGGACGCTACCACTCCGGTGCGGGTGAGCACCGGCGGGGTGGCCGAATTTCGCCAGATCGCCGCCGGTGGGCTGCACTCGCTAGCGATCACAACCAATGGCGTCGCGTACGCTTGGGGCTGGAATAAGTTCGGTCAGGTTGGCGATGGGACGGCGAACTCCCAGGGCTACACCTATCCCCACTCGGTGGTGTTCGCCAGTGGGACGGTGACGAACACGCGCACCCAGTGGCCGGCCGCGGTTTCGGCCGGGGCATCCCATTCGCTGATCCTGCTGTCCGATGGGCGGGTGCTCTCGGCGGGGAACGGCGAGTTCGGCCGTCTCGGCTATTTGGCCGGGGTGGTGGCGTACTTCACCGCGGTGACGGCTGGCGGAATTACCAGCTTTTCGGCGATCGGTGCGGGAAACGCCCACAGCCTGGCCCAGGCGACCGGCGGTGCGGGCTGGGCCTGGGGACGCAACGACGCCGGCCAACTTGGCGTCTCGGGCGGAGACCGTAGCGAGCCGGTTCAGTTCCGCTGATGCGCTCAGCCCAAATAGGTTGCTCGAAGCGCGGCCTTGTCGACTTTGCCTCCGCTGTTGCGCGGTAGCATGTCGGCCACGACGATCGCTTTGGGGCGTTTGGGGCCGGTCAGTCGCTCGCGGAGTGCCAGCGAGATGTCGTCGGCGGTGGTGGCCCGGTCGGGCGCGAGTACGACATAGGCGATCACCCGCTCGCCCCAGTCGGGGTCACGCCGAGCACTGCGGCATCGGCGATATCGGGCAGGTCGCGAAGCGCGGCCTCGACCTCGGCGGGAAAGACGTTCACCCCGCCGCTGATGATCATCTCCTTGCTGCGTCCGACCAGCGAGAGAAAGCCATCGTCGTCGAAGCGGCCGAGGTCGCCGGTCCGATACCAGCCATCGGCAAATGCGTCGCCAAGCGGAAGGCCGAGGTAGCCGGAGATCATCCCCGGCGAGCGGTACCAGACCTCGCCAACTGCCCCGGGGCCATCCACGCCGTCCAGCCGGACGTCGGTCCCCCACATCGGCCGGCCAACCGTTCCCGGCTTCTGACCGTGCTCGCCGGGACCGAGCGTCGCCACTCCGCCTGCCTCGACCGAGGCATAATAGTCGAATAGGTTGGGCGTCAGGCCGGTCAGGACGGCGTCGCGATCTGCCGCCGGCAGGGCTGCGCCGCTGGTGATGAGCGCTCGCATCGAAGGCCAGGGCCCGCCGCCGGCGGACACGATCCGGTGCAACATCGTCGGCACGACGCACGCCGTTGTCAACGACTCCTCGCGCACCAGTCGGTCAGCGGCGGCCGCGTCGAACTTTCCGGGCAGCCAGACCGTCGCCCCGAGATAGAGGTGAGAGAGGCTAAAGCTGCGGCCGCCGCCGGTGTGGAGCGGCATCAAGTTCAGGTAGCGATCGTCGGCGCTAAACTGAAAGGTGACGATCTGGGCGAGAAAGCGAAACGCCATCGCGGCATGAGAGACGACCGCTCCCTTTGGCTGGCCGGTCGTCCCGGAGGAGAGCATCACAAAACAGGGATCGTCGCTGGCCGGCTCGCGCCCGAGACCTTGGCCGGATGTCGCCAACGGCTCGTAGGGCTGGCCACCGCCATCGAGCGTTACCAGAGGCAAAGTGGCGGACCAGGCATCGCCGGGGTCGCGTTCGGCGAGGAGCGCCGTTGGAGTAAAGCGTTCGGCGATCGCGCCAAGCTCGGCCGGAGTGGAATTGGCATCGATCGGCATCGCGGCCGCGCCGATGCGGGTAACCGCCAGCAACGCTTCGAGATGCTCGCGCCGGTTGCCGATCGCGATCGCCACTCGGTCGCCGGGCTGGACGCCCAACTGCCCCAGCCCCGCCGCGAGGCCGTCGATCCGCGCGGCCAGTTCGGCGTAGCTGGTCGTTCGAGCCGGCTCGATCAGCGCGGCCCGGTTGGGAAAGCGGCGGGCGACTGCTTGCACCGCGTTGGTCAGATTCATTCGCCCCAGGCTCCACCAAAGCCGATCCGAAGCTCTTCTGGCCCGCCAGTCCGAACCAACCGGTTGGCGGCGATCCGCCAGTCGAACGAGGTTCCGCTCAGTAGGCCAGCAGCCCGGCCGATTTGCTCGGGTTCTGCCGAGAGGAGCGGGATCTCGGGCATCCAACGATCCGGTGCATAGGACGGGTCGATCGCGGTGGCAAAGTCGTCGATTGCGAGGTAGAGCGTCCGTTGTATTTCGGCGAGCGCCGCGCCGCGTGCGATTGCCAGGCTGAGCGTTGGATGTGAGCCACCGGCGATCCGCAAGCCCTGGACCTGCAGGGTGACCGGCCGCCACCCGGCACAGGTGGCGCGCAGCGCATCGTCAACGCCGCCGTCGAGTTGGCTGGCGACGACGAGCGCACAGCCGGGCAACCCGTCGGCCGCCGGGAGGGCGAGCCGATCCTGAAGCGTGCGCCGGATCTGCTCCACTCGCTCGACCGCGCGCTGGTCGACCAGCAGCGCGAGCGTTTGCATACCGCCTCCCACAAGAAAGGGGGCAGACAACGCGTCCGCCCCCCGAGAGTGCCGACCGGTTTGCTAGCGCGGAAGGCCCAGCACCCGCAGCGCGACGGTGTTGAGCGCGTTCTCCGGCGTACCGCCGTTGTGCGCTCCGGCGATCGCGCCCATGTATCGGCGCTGCCAGCGCGCCGCCATCGGCGCGTAGTCCGGCGAATAGTGACCAACCTGGCCCGCCATGCCGGTCAGATCACCGGCGAACTTGACATTCAACTGGCCGTAGGTCTTACCCCAGACCTGGCGAACTGCCGTCTCACGGTCGGGCGAGGGGCCGCCGTTCTGCAGCACCGAAGCGACCCGATAGGAGAGCAATTTCGAGACCTGATTGTGGATCATGAAGTCGGCGAGGCCGTTCTGGACCCACTCATCCTCGATGAGCGCCCGCCCGTTGACCTTGGTGTCCTTGGCGTAGAGCACCAGGTCTTGCAGGTCGCGCCGCGACTCGGTCCAGCCACCAAGGCCGGCTGAGCGCATCGTATTGAGCGTCATCGCGAGGTGGTAGAACCCGCGGTTGACCTCGCCGAGGATCGAGTCTGCCGGGACGCGGACGTCCTCGAAGTAGACCTGGTTGACCCGGTAGCCGTCCATCGTCC
This sequence comes from Dehalococcoidia bacterium, assembly GCA_046328265.1. Classification (GTDB taxonomy): domain Bacteria; phylum Chloroflexota; class Dehalococcoidia; order SpSt-223; family SpSt-223; genus JANWZD01. The sequence continues at coordinate 19,801 of JAXLWW010000018.1, read as the reverse complement.
AGAGCGGCAGCAACTGGATGCCCGGGGTCTTCATGTCGAGCACCATGATCGAGATGCCACGGTGGCGCTCGGCGCTCGGGTCGGTTCGGACCAGCACCCAGTAGTACTGCGAGTCCTGCAGGTGCTCGGTGAACATCTTGTTGCCGTTGACGACCCACTCGTCGCCGTCGCGGACGGCTCGGGTCTCGATCGAGGCGAGGTCGGTGCCGGCGTTGGCCTCGGTCATCCCGACCGACCAGGTGTGATCGCCGTTGGCGATATATGGGAGGTACTTCTTCTTCTGATCTTCGGTGCCGTAGTGAACGAGCGCCGGACCAACGAAGTTGGCGGAAACCTGGTGGGCGGCGATCGGCGCGTGAGCGGCCGACATTTCCTCGTCGAAGACGAGGCGATGCCAGACGTCGGCGTCCATCCCGCCGTATTCCTTCGGCCAGGTGAGCGTCAGCCAACCCTTCTGGCCGAGCTTCTTGGTGAAGGCCTTGTTGAAGCCATGAGGATAGTCGGTGCAGTGTGCGTACTCGTCGCGGATCTCGGGCGTCAGTTCCTTCTTGAGGAACTCACGGACTTCGAGTCGGAACTCTTCGGCATCGGCGGGAAAAGTGAAGTCCATCTCTTCTCCTTTAATGCGCCGCTGGCTGCGCCGTCTCGGCAAGCAGGGCGGTCACGCGCTTCTTATGCCAACGCGGCATCCCGAGGATCACCTCGGCGCCCTTGGCCTTCCTATAGTAGAGCTCCATCTCGGAGCCGCGGACGAAACCGGCGCCACCGTGGATGTGGCAGCCCTCAATTGAGGCGTTGGTGTACGCGGTCGTCGAGGCTGCCGCGGCGATCGCGACTTCCATAGCCGCTTCTTCGCCAGCGGCGAGCCGGTAGGCCGCTTCGTACACGCACAATTGTGCGCCGGTGATCTCGGTGACCACTTTGGCCATCTTGTGCTGGAGAGCCTGGAAGGAGCCAATCGGCCGGCCAAACTGGACCCGTTGCTTGGAGTAATCCACCGCCAGTTCGAGACAGCGCTCCGCCGCGCCGACGGATGCGCCACCGTGCACTACTGTTGCCTTCGCCAGCACGCCCTGGAACGCATCCCAGGCTCCATGCTCTGGACCGAGCAGAGCATCGGCCGCGACACCGTTCAACTCGACGATGAATTGGCGATCCTTGCCGATCGTGTCAAGGATCGTCATCGTGACGCCGGCGGCCTTCGGGTCGACGAGGAAGAAGGCGATGTTGTCGTCGCCCGCGCCGGTGCGCGCCGCAACGATCAACGTGTCGGCGACATTGGCAAAGCTGATATACAGCTTGGTGCCGGTCAGCTTCCAGCCGGAACCGCTCCGCTCGGCGCGCGTCTCGACGCCCCAGCCTTCGTAGGAGCCGCTCGGCTCGGTCAGCGCCAGCACGTAGATCTTCTCGCCTGAGGCCAGTTGCGGCAGGAGGCTCTGCTTCTGCGCGTCGGTTCCCAGAGCCAGGATCGTCGCTGCGGCCTCGACGCCGGAGGCGAAGAGCGGACTGGGGAGCAACGAACGGCCGACTTCTTCGAACAAGATCGCCATGTCGCTGATGTCGCCGCCCTGGCCACCGTATTGTTCGGGGACGATCAGCCCGATCCAGCCGAGTTCGCCAACCTGCTTCCAGACATTCGGGTCGAAGCCGACCCGGTCCTCTTCCATCTCACGAACGATGGCAGGATTGACGACCGTTTGGAGGAAATCGCGAGCGGCGCGCTTTAGGGCTAGTTGAGTTTCGCTCGGACCGAGGTCCATACACCTCTCCTCTTGACCGGCTCGTCGCCGGACTGATCAGCGCGGGGTTCCGGATGCGCATTGTAACGCGAATCGCGAGCGTATACAAACCGGGTTGACCATTCTCCCGTGGAGCACCGCGCTGCTGGCTGCTCATCTTCCGGCAGGTCGTCGCTTCCTTATACCACGGGACAATGTGGCGCTGAGGAGCCCCGCCGTTTGCGCGGATGACCGGCTCGTTTACAGGGCCTCGGCCGCCCTGCTAAACTGAATGCGTATGAATCTGAACACGCTCGACACCAAGGTGGCATGCGCGGGGGTCGCTCAGGATCTCGATCCGGCCGAAAGCGTCGCCTGGCTCGGCTTCTTGCGGACCTACGCGCTGCTCGTTCGCCAGTTGGATGCCGATCTCGTCGCCGAGCATGCTCTGTCGCTTAGTTCCTTCGAAGTCCTGTCGCGCCTGGCGCTCGCGCCCGACGGCCGGCTCCGGATGACTGAGCTTGCTCACACCGTCTTCCTGTCCCCATCCGGGCTGACCCGCCTGGTCGACCGGCTGGCGAGCGAAGGATTAATCGAGCGCCACCATTGCGAGCATGACGGACGCGGGCTGTATGCTGCCATCAGCCGCAAAGGCAGGGACAAGCTTGAAGCGGCGCGGGCGAGCCATCTCGCTCAACTCCGCAGCCGCTTCCTTGGCAGGTTTGACGAAGCAGAGCTTCGCCAGTTCGGCGCGTTCTGGAACCGGGTTGCGCCGGGCGGCTGCATCTGAACGAGAGCAAGAGGTCATGAGCAAACTGATCGACAAGCTGCGCGCCGCCGCGCGCGGCGTTCCTCCACGAATGGGCTTTGGCGGCGGCGGCCCGAAGCCGAAGGCGCCCGGTATTGGACTGCTTGCCTCGGTCGGCGAAAGCCTCGAACTGGCTGGTCAGGCCAGCGGTTTCGCCGATGCGCTGATCATCCAGGCCGATGGGGCGTCGACCGGAACGCTCGCCGAGCAGCTTGGCTCGGCGATCTTCGGGCTAAGCGCTGCCGACAAGGTCGAACAGCACCCGGACTTGAAGGCCGCCGGGGCCGACTTTCTGGTGATCGGTAGGGATACCGATGCCGTCGCGCTGCGCAGCGAGGAGGGCGCGAAGCTACTTCGCCTGACGCTCGACACGCCGGATGGTAGCCTGCGGGCGATCTCGGTGCTGCCGATCGACGCTCTGCTCGTCGAGAACACCGTCGGCAAGCGGCTGTCGGTCGACGAGTTGTTGAATTACTTGCGGCTGGGCGCGCTCAGCGGCCGACCGCTGATCGTCACCGTCGATGCCGACTTTGCGCCCGACCAACTCGTCTCGTTGCGCGACGCCAGCGTGGCGGCGGTTTGCCTTCCGGTACGAAGCGCCAAGGATGTCGAGGTGCTGCGCACCTTTCGTGAGACGATCGATCACTTTCCCCAGCCGCCCCGACGCGATCGCGGCTTCGACCGGACGATGCCGGTCGTCAGCATCTCGGCCACCGGCGCTGCGTCGACGCCGGGCGGTCCGGCCGAACCCGCCGGCCCCGACCCGGCGCCTGCGCCGTTTCCCGATGATGACTAAGCAAGTTAGCTGCTTGTAGGGCTCGAATGCCCGCCCCTATAATCAGCCAGGCGAGGCCGCGACGCCCGGTGGCGCGTGGCCTTTGTTCTTCGAATCGGTCGCGCTGCTGGCGGGCGGTGGGCGGCCTGAAGATAGGTGGACCCCGATCATGAAGGTGTTGTTTCTGAAGGAAGTCGAGAACGTCGCCCAGCCAGGCGATGTCAAGGATGTTGCCAACGGCTTCGCGCGCAACTTTCTCCTGCCCAAGGGGATTGCCGTCGCCGCCAATAGTGCCATGCTCAAGCAGCACGAGGTGTCGATCGAACAGGAGAAGAAGCGTCTCTCCAAAGAGAACGAGCAGTTGCGCGCTCTGGCTGGCACACTCGGCGAGACGACGGTGACGCTGACGGCCCGCGCTGGCTCGGAAGGCCGGCTCTACGGGTCGATCACCGCCGCCGACATCGCCGATGCGCTCAAGGCGCAGCACAACCTCGAGATCGACCGGCGCGACGTTCATCTCGACGAGCCAATCCGACGGGTGGGCGACCACGATGTGACGATCCGGCTGCGGCGTGATCTGACCCCGACGGTGAAGGTCACGATCGCCAGCCCTGAGCCTACCGCCTCCGCCTAACCTGGGCAGCGGCGTGGGTCACAAGGAGCGCGATGCTGATCAACGACTCCGCGTTGGACCGCCTGCCGCCGAATGACCAGGCCGCCGAACAGGCGGTAATTGGAAGTATTCTCGTCGATCCCGACGTGCTTGCCCGGCTGCAAGCCGTCGTCGAGCCGAACGACTTCTTCTATGACCGGCACCGCTGGATCTACGAGGCGCTCGTTTCCCTCTTCGACCGCCAGTCCAAGGTCGACCTCGTCACCGTCGCCCGCGAACTTGAGGACCGCAACCGCCTCGAATCAGCGGGCGGGCCGATCTACCTCGCCCAGATGATCGCCGAGACGCCTACCTCGCTCCACGCCGAGTATTACGCCGGCATCGTCAAGCGCACTGCGCTCCAGCGGCGGATGATCGCCGTCGGCGGTCAGATCGCCGCGATTGGCTATCAGGCCGGCTCCGACCTCGAACTGGCGATGGCCGAGGTCGAGGAGTTGGTCTATGGACTGCGCGTTACCCGCGTCCGACGGGGCTTTGTCCACCTGCGCGAGATCCTCGACGAACTGTTCGAGCAGACGATCGCCGTTCCCGAGTCCGAATCGCTGGTCGAATCGGTCCCAACCGGGTTTATCGACCTCGATCGGCTGCTCGGCGGTCTCAAGCGCTCGGACCTGGTCATTCTCGCCGCCCGGCCCGGGATGGGGAAGTCCAGTTTTGCGCTCAACGTCGCGTTGAATGCCGCCCGCTCGCGCAACGCGACCGTCGCCGTCACCTCGTTGGAGATGTCGAGCGATCAGCTTGCCAACCGGCTGCTTGCCAGCGAATCGGGGATCGATTCGCGCCGACTGCGGCTGGACCAACTGTCCGATGCCGAGCAAAGCCGGTTGATGGAATCGATCGCCAGCCTGTCGGACCTGAACATCTTCATCGACGATACGCCGGCAGCCCGCGTCGCCGACCTGCGGGCGAAGATCCGCCGGTTGCACGCCGAAACCCCGCTCGATCTCGTGGTCATCGACTACTTGCAACTGATCCAGGGCGTGGGCAACGAAAACCGGGTCCAGGAGGTCGGCGAGATCTCGCGCTCGCTCAAGGCACTCGCCCGAGAGTTGAACGTGCCGGTACTGGCGCTGTCCCAGCTTTCGCGCGCCGTCGAATCGCGCTCGCCACACATCCCGATGCTCTCGGACCTTCGCGAGAGCGGTTCAATCGAGCAGGATTCGGACGTAGTGCTGTTCATCTATCGCGAGGATGTCTACTACACCGAGAAGGAGTGGGAGAAGCGCTTTCCCACCAAGCCGTACCCTCGGGGCATCGTCGACATCATCGTCGCCAAGCATCGCAACGGCCCGACCGGCCAGGTCAGCCTGCTCTGGTTCGAAAAGACGACCAAGTTCGTCAACTTGAATGTCCAAGCCGACCGGTGACGAGCGCTTTCCGGGTTTCCCGGCGCGCAGCCGGAGCATTCCGGTGCTGGCGGCCTTCTTTAGCGACCTGTTGCCGGCAATCGGCGACGTCGCCGAGCTCAAGGTTACCCTACACATTATCTGGCGTATCGCCGAGAAGAAGACATTCCCGCGCTTCGTCGGGCGTGCCGAGTTGGAAACCGACCGTATCCTGGTCTCCAGCTTATCAGCGTCCGGCCCGCCGCTCCAGGAGCTTCGTCGTGGGCTGCGCTTGGCGGTGGCACGCGGCACCCTGATCGAGGTCGTCGTCGGGCGCGAGGGCGGCGAGGAGATGCTCATCTTCCTCAACGGCGAGCGAGACCGCCTGGCTATCGAGCGTCTGGAGCGTGGTGAGTTGAACATCGGCCAGACCCACGCTCAGCGGAAAGAGCCGGCGATCGCGCGCCCGCGGCCAAACATCTATCAGCTCTACGAGCAGAACATCGGGCTGCTGACGCCGCTGCTGGCCGACGAGTTGCGCGCCGCCGAAGAAGAGTATCCCGAGGTCTGGCTGGAAGATGCCTTTCGAGTGGCGGTCGCCTTGAACCGGCGCAGTTGGCGCTATATCTCCCGGATTCTCGAACGATGGCGGGTGGAGGGCAGGAGCGATGGAGTCATTGGCACGGATACTCCGCCAGAGGGCTGGGAGCGATATTTCCGCTCGGCCGGCATCGATCCCCGACGGGGCCGCTGAGCCAGCCTGTCCGTTCTGCCTCGGCGCGGGGTATGTCCGGCTCGATGTGCCGCCCGGCCACCCGGATTTCGGCCGGGCGATCCTCTGCCGCTGCCAGGAGGAGAAGTTCGCCAACCACCGCCGGGAAGTGCTGCGCGAGCAAGCCCTGCTCGGCCCGCTTGGCAGCAAGACCTTTGCCACGCTCCGCCCGGAAGGGCGCTACGGCCGCTTTCCTGACCAGTATCGCCTCGCCGTCGAGCAGGCCAGGGCCTTTTCCGAAGCGCCCGAGGGCTGGCTGGTGCTCGCCGGCGTTCCGGGCTGCGGCAAGACCCATCTGGCCGCGGCAATCGCCAACGCCGTCATCGACCGTGGCGAACCGGCGCTTTTTCTGGTCGTCGCCGACCTGCTCGATCATTTGCGATCGACCTTCGGCCCCGGCGCCGAGGTGCGCTTCGACGAACTCTTCGATGAAGTGTGCCGTGCGCCGCTGCTGGTGCTCGACGACTTTGGGGCGACGACCAGTTCGGAGTGGGCACAAGAGAAACTGTTTCAGGTGCTCAACCGACGCTACAACGCCCAACTGCCGACGGTCTTTACGCTTGCCGTGCCGCTGGATGCGCTGCCGGAGCGGATGCGGGTGCGGTTGAGCGACGAGGAGTTGGCGGCGGTGATCGAGTTGGAAGGCAGCCAGTCACCGCTCTTTCAGCGAGTTGGCGCGATGGGGCTGGAACTCCTGCGCGAGATGACGTTCGACGGCTTCGACGGGGGCCGGGCCGACCTGACGACCGCCGACCAGCGCAGCCGGTTGGACGCGGCGTTTGCCAGTGCGAGGCGCTTTGCCGAGCAGCCCGAAGGTTGGTTGCTGCTGACCGGCCCCTGCGGCACCGGCAAGACGCATTTGGCCGCTGCGATCGCCAATGCGCGGATCGCCGCCGGTAAGCCGGTCTATTTCGCGGTCGTCCCGGACCTGCTCGATCATCTGCGATCGACCTTTGCGCCCGACAGCCCGGTGCGTTACGACGGACTTTTCGAGACAGTGCGCACCGCTCCGCTGCTCATCCTCGACGACCTGGGCGCCCACTCGTCGAGCCCGTGGGCCGAGGAGAAGCTGTACCAACTCGTCAACTATCGCTACAACGCCAAGCTACCAACGGTCTTCACGACCAACAGCCGTCCGGAAGAGCTTGAACCGCGTCTCAGTTCACGGCTGGTCGACAAGAAGCTGGCGCATCACGTCGGGCTGGACCCGATCCCGGACTATCGTGCCGATTCGCCGGAGGAGCGCCGCCCGGCCGGCCGGCGTGGCGCGGCGCGCAAACGCTAGCCAAAGGCGACAAATGACCCGGCTCGGTCGGCTAGCATCCCGACGATGACCATCCTGCGCACCCCGCACCCGGCGACCGTCGAGACCGTGCCCGCACGCGAGGCCGAACTGGAAGGCCAGCTTCGGTTTATGCCGCCCGGTCTGCGGCTGATCCTCGCGGCCTTTGTTGCGATTGGCCTCGTCTACCTAATCGCGACGCCGCCCTTCGAAGCATCCGACGAGATCTGGCATTACCCCTTCGTCCAGTATCTCCAGCGCGGGATCGGTTTGCCGGTCCAGCAGCCTCGCCCGGAGGATAATCTCGCTCGTCAGGAAGGCGGCCAGCCACCGCTCTACTACGCGATCGGCGCGGCGCTCACCTTCTGGGCGGATGGTGGCCCGCCGGGGAGCGGTATCGAGCCAAATCCGCACGCGATGGTCGGCGTGCCGCTCACACCCGGCAACAAGAACCTCGCCCTCCACACCGCCAACGACCGCTGGAGCGGCGCTGGACTGGCCGTCCTGATCATCCGGTTCGCCTCGCTCATGATGGGCGCAGCGAGCATCTGGCTGGTCCACCGGCTGGTGCTGCTGTGCTTGCCGGCCGCGCCGAACCTGGCGCTCGGCGCGGCGGCGATCGCCGCCTTCACCCCGGAATTTCTCTTCATCAGCGCGGCGGTCAACAACGACAACCTGATGACCCTGCTTGGACTCCTTGGCGTCGAGCGGATACGGGCGGCCGTCGTCGCGCCGTCGCCACGCCGTAGCGCCCTGCTGGGGATCGTCCTCGGCCTCGCAGCGCTGACCAAGCTGACCGGTCTGGGTCTGCTGCCGTTGGCGGCAGGTGCGCTGCTCTGGGCGGCTTGGCGGCGACGGTCGGTCCGCTGGCTGATGCTGCATGGCGTGATCGCTTTCGGCGTGGCAGCGGGGATCGCTGGGTGGTGGTACGTCCGGAACGTCGTCCTCTATGGCGAGCCGACCGGACTGTCGATGTTTCTGCGGATCGTCAACACGCGCAATCCCCCGCCACCGATCTGGGAACTGGTCGCCGGGGAGATCGAGGGCTTTCGGATCTCGTTCTGGGCGCTTTTTGGTGGGGTGAATATCGTCGCCGACCCGCCAACATACTGGTTCTACGACCTGGTGGCGGTGCTGGCGCTCGCCGGGTTGGTGGTGGTGGCCGTTCGTTGGCTGCGAGCGGGCAGTCTGCGGCGGTACCCTGGGCCGCCCGATCCGCTCACCACGACGTTGGTGCTGTTCTGGACCGGCATCGTCACCGCCGGGCTGTTGCGCTGGGCCCAGACGACGCTTGCTTCTCAGGGGCGGTTGCTCTACCCGGCGATGGCCGGGATCGCGCTGCTGCTGGCGCTCGGGTTGGTCGGTCCCTTCTCGCCGAGGTTGGCCGGTCGAGCGGTTGGGGCGCTCGGCGCTGTGCTGGCAACCGTCGCGCTGGTGCTACCGTTTCGCTTCATCCTGCCGGCGTATGCCGCGCCGACGCCGCTCACTGCCGCCGAGGCCGCCGCCGTTTCGCCACGGCTGGACATCGACTTCGGGCCGACGATCCGGCTGCTGGCGGCTGAAGTCCCACCAGGGCCGTACACCGTTTCCAGCCGGGTGCCGGTTACTTTGACCTGGCAGGCGCTCGGGCCGGTCGATCAGAATTACAGCGTGTTTGTCCACCTGTTCGCGCGGGATAACCGCAAGGTCGGCTGGTTCGACAGTTACCCCGGGCTTGGATTGCGTCCCTTCCAAGACTGGAAGGTGGGTGAGGTTTACCGCGACGTCTTCCCGGTCTTTATCGAGTACTTGACCGAAGGTCCGGTGCTGCTGCGCGTCGAGGCTGGCGTCTACGATTTCGAGAGCGGCGAGCGGTTGTCGGCGAGCATCGGCGGCCGGTCGATCGGGACGAGCCCGGTGATCGGTTGGACCAAGCTGGCCGACCCGCCGGGGACCGATCAGCCGCAGATCGCCGCCCGCGCCGATTTTGGCGGGCTGATCCGGCTCGACGGTGCGACGATCGAGATCGCCCGCCGCTTTCCCCCCGGCGACACCCGGCCGCCAGCCTGGCGCCTTTCGCTCTGGCTGGCGGCTGAACAGACGGTCGGTCGAGACTACACGCTCTTCGCTCATGTGATCGCCCCGGACGGCCGGCTGCTCAGCCAGCACGACGGCCAGCCGGTCGAGAACGCCTATCCCACCAGCCACTGGTTGCCCGGCGAGCGCGTGATCGATCGGCGCGAGGTGCCGATGCCGGCCTCCCTCGTGCCCGGAGCGCGGCTGGTGGTCGGCTTCTACGACCCGGCGACCGGCCAACGTCTCGCCCGCCGGGACGCGCCGGGCGACGTGGTTGATCTCGGTCCGCTGGACCAGGTCCGATGATCCGCTGGGGACTGGCGGCGCTCTGTTTGCTGGCGTTTGCCCTGCGGCTCCATCACCTGACGTTCGAGAGCATGTGGTTGGACGAGGCCGATGCGCTCCGGCTGGCATCCGCGCCGCTGGCCGAACTGGTCGGCCGGCTGACGTCGGTGGGGGAAAACGGTCCGCTCTACTTCATCATCCTGCGCGGCTGGATGACGCTGGTTGGCAAGAGCGAACTAGCTGTCCGGTCGCTCTCACTGCTGGCCGGGGTGCTGACGGTGGCGGTCTTCGGAGCGCTCGGGACCCGGCTCGGCGGACGGCGGCTCGGCCTTGCGTCGGCGGCGATCGCCACGCTCTCGTCCTTTCTGATCTATTACGCGCAAGAGACGAAGATGTACGCCATCCTCGTCCTCTTGAGCGCACTGTCGGGCTATCTGCTGGTGCGCGCCTTCGACGAGAACCGCTGGTTTCAATGGCTCGCCTTTCTCGTCACCACCAGCCTGGCGATGTATACCCACGTCTTCGGGGCGCTGCTGATCCCGGCCGCGTTTGTCTATGCGATCTCGCGGCCACGAGCGCACCTGCGCTGCTGGAAAGGGTTTGGGCTGGCCTTTGCCCTGCTTACCTTGCCGTATCTGCCGTTGGCGGCGTGGCAGTTCTGGGCGCTCACCCTACCGCGCCCGCCAGTGGGCAGCTATTACGGCGCGCCCGCCTTTCACGATCTCGTCCGGCTAATGCTGCGCGGTTTCGGGACGATCATGCCCGAGATTGATCACCAGACGGCCTGGCTGGTGTTCGGCGGGTTGGTCGCGCTGGGATTACTCCCCTTCGGTCGGAAGGATGCCACCTACCGGCGGCGCATCTTCTATCTGGTTGCCTACTTCCTGGTGCCGAGTGTGCTGGCGGCGATCCTCTTTAGCCGGATGCCGATCTTTCTCGAACGCTATATGAGCCCGCTCCTGCCACCGGTCTTCGTGGCGGTCGGTGGCAGTATGGTCGTCCTGGCGGCGCTCTGGCGGCCGTTGGCGATCGCGCCGCTGGCGCTCTGGGTCGCCTTCAACGCGCCGCCGTGGTACGACACCCACATTCAGAACATCGTCCTGAAAGAAGCCTGGCGGCCGACCACGCAGTTCGTCGAAGGGCGGATGGAGGACGGCGACCTGCTGATCTTCCTCTCGCCCGATGGGCGGATCGCCTATGACTACTATTCGACGAGGCCGTATCAGCGCGCCGAGACGATCGACATCATGGGCCGCGGCCACCAGAAGATCGACGAGGCGCTCCAAGCGCGCACCGCCGGTCACAAGCGTTACTGGGTGGTGCTCAGCCAGTACGTCCGCGAGGATGTCGAGGACCTGAACTACTGGCTGGTGCGCAACGCCACCAAGGTGGACGAGCGTGGCTTCAAGGATGTGCTGGTATCGCTCTGGCTCCCGGCGCCGCCGGGCCGCCGGGAGCCGAAGCCAAGCCAGTATGCTGCGCTCGATTTCGACCGGCGTCTGGGGTTGGTTGGCTACGATGTCGCTGGCCTGGCCGGCGGGACGGTCACTCCGCGTTGCACCACGATCCCGGACTTGTGCGCGATCAAGCTGACGCTCTACTGGCGGGCCGGCGAACGGCTGGACCGCGACGTATGGATCTCGACCCGACTGGTGGATGGCGAGCGGTCGGTCTGGGGGCAGTTCGACCTCGCTCCCAACCCGTTCTACCCGATCGTCGAGTGGCGGACCGGGGCGATCTATCGCGAGGAACGGTACCTTCCGGTTTTACCGGGCACACCGGATGGGCGGTACACACTTCTCGTCTCGGCGTATGAGGCCGAAACCAGCGGGATTGTCCCGGTGGTCGCGGCCGGAAGCCCTGCACCGCGGCCCGAAGCCGCCATCGGCGAGATCACGCTGGGCGCGCCGACCGGCGGCTGGCCGCCTGAGGCGGTTCCGGCGGGGCCGCATGGCCGCTTCGGGCCGCTCGAACTGCTCGGCAGCGCGATCGGTCCGGCGCGCGCCACGATCGGTGGCAAGTTGGCGCTCACCACCTTCTGGGCGGGTGAACGTCGGGCGGGTGAGGCGCGTCTCGATCTTGTCGGCGCGGCGGGGTCGGCAAGTTGGCCGATCGCGCTTCCCGCCGGCTCGGATCTCCGCGCCGTCCAGACCGAACTTCCGCTTCCGCCCTCACTCGCTCCCGGTGAATATCAGGCGACGCTGCGGGTGTTGCTGGACGGCAAGCCAACGCCGGTTGCCGGGGCGCTTCCCTTCCTGACGAGCGACCGCCTCGCGCTCGGGACGGTGGTTCTGGATGGCCGGGCGATGCGATTCGACCTTCCCGGCTCGGCCGCGCCGCTGCAGGCGCGCTTTGGCGGCGGGCCGACGTTGGCGGGATATACGCTTGGCCAGCGGATCGACGGCGAGGACATGCCGATCACCGGGCGGCTCGATCGTGACGCCGACGCCCTCGTCGTAACCCTCTACTGGCGCAGTGGGGGCGCAACCCCCGCGCCTTTGAGCGTCTTTGCCCATCTCATCGCCGAGGGCGAAGCGCCGCGTGCCCAGCACGACGGCGCGCCGGGTGCTGTCCCAACTACCGTCTGGTTGCCGAACGAGATCGTCGAGGATCGGCACGAGATCCCGGTTGAGGCGCTCGCGCCAGGGCGCTATCGCCTCGCGGTCGGCCTGTACGACCCGGCGACGCTCGTCCGGTTGCCCACCCCAGACGGCAGTGGCCGGGTGATCGTCGTGGCCGTCGAGAAGTAGCGAACGGTCAGCGGAGCGTCGGGGCAGCGATCAATTCGGCCTGAGCCTGATCGACGGACGCCGCGCCATGAGATTGCCCTGCTCGGCCGAGGCGCGCGCACAACGACGGGTTCTTGACGCGAACCGCCCCTGCCGAACCCGTGGCAGGGGCGTCGTTGCCGGGACCGTGCTCTAGCGCCGCGGTGTTGGCAGGTCGGAGATGTCGATCGAGAGACCAGGGTGGTAGTGCGGCCGGCTGCGCTCGACCGTCCCGGGGCCGGTCGGATCGAAGGCGAAGGTGCCAACCCGAACCCAGTACAGTTCGTCGGCGCGTGACTGGACCGTCCAGTACTCATACTCGCCGACGGTGCGATCGCCGCGTTCGTTGAGGGTCATCGGCCCGGTGACACCGAAGTAGGTGCTCGCCGTCTCGGTGACCGCGCCAGCCAACTGCTGGGCGCTGGTCGAACTGCCCGCCCGCGCCGCGGCCAACCCGGCCAGCATCACCGCGTCGTAGGTGGTGAAGGCGTACGGCTCGGGCGCCATCCGGGTCTGCTGGCGGATGATCTCGGCGACGTCGAGCGCTTCCTGGACGTAAACATCTTCGCCGTAGATCGGCGCGGTGAAGGCGGTCTGCCAGGCAAAGTTCGAGACGACCGGGTTGTCGAAGATCACCCGTTCGGTCGCCACGCCGTCGCTGCCATACCACCAGACGAGGTTGAGGCCGGGCACCTCGTCGGCGGCGACCATCAGCCCGGTGATTTCGTCGAAGGTGACGGCGTAGACCGCGACGGCATCGCGCCCGGCCAACGCCACGGCATCGCGGACCTGCTGTCCGATCGTGCGCGCGACTGCGCTGAAATCCTGAGTGTCCGGGGAATACCCCGTGCCGGCCATGACCTGCCCGCCCAGGGCGGTGAAGTCGCGCCGGACCTCATCGGTCAACTCGACGCCGTAGATATCCTGACGCCAGACCGGTACGACGATCCGAACACCGTCCGACCACATCAACGACGTGATCGCTTCGGACTGGTAGCCGTCATCTGGTGCGAGGCGGAACAGGTTGGCGTTGCGCTTGCCGAGCGACGGCGCGGTGCTCGATGGGCTGACCATGACGATGTTGGCCGAGATCGGCAGCGCTTCGATTGCCCGCACCTCTTCGCTTGTCGAAGGACCGACGAAGAGACGGACGCCCTGACCGTACAACTCCTGGACGGCAGCGACTGCCCGCGTTGGGTTCTTGCCGGTTTCGCGCAATTCCAATTGCACGCGAATCGGGGTGGAGGAAAGCTGGAAGTACTCATTCAATTCGCGCCCGGCCGCCTCGGCGGCGGCAGCGCGGGTACTGGCCTGGGTGTCCGGCTCCTGGTCATAGAGCACGCCCAGCACGATCGTCTTGATCGGTTGAGTAGTCCCTTGCACGGTGGGCGCGAGGAGTGAGGCCACCAGCGCCATCGCGCCGGCAGCGCAGAGCGCGAGTGCAGCAAATCGGCGAGAGAAGATGCTCATCATTGCACCCAAATCATCGTCGAGGCGTAGTTGTTGCCCCGGCGGTCGGTGATCTCGATGTGGTATTGCCCGCCCTGTAATGGAGCAGCACCCGGGAACTGCTGCGGGAACCGGATGGTGAGCGGCTGACAGCCATTGAGGGCGAAGTTCGCCGACTGGGCTGGTCCGCCACCGGTTCGCAGTGGGCCGGTGGTTATCACGCTGATCGGCAGGCTCCCACCGCAATTCTGGTTGCTGAGCGTCATCACGATCGAGCCGGACGAGAGCGCGGTCGGGTTGGCGATCTGCCAGTTGATCCCGTTGCTCTGGCCGCTGTTACCGCCGTTGGGTGGCGGCGGCGGTGGTGGCGGTGGTGGCGGCGGCGGTCCAGAGCCAACGACGTTGACGACGTTGGCGGTGCAGATCACGCCGTTTATGGTGAAATTGTAGTTGTACTGGCCAGTGGCAAATGGCGTGAAGCGGAAGAACCACTGGTAGCCACGGCCACCCGGCTGGACACCGGCGAAGGTTGGGCTCCACGGTCCCTGAATGGCGACGTTCGTTGACGGTCGGGCCGACGTGACGGTGATGGTCGTTGCCTGGCCGACGAGCGGAGTTCCCGGCCAGAACGACATCTGCTCGTCGCCGTTGCAGACGCCCTGAGCCATCACGCGGGAAAACGACTCCCGAACGTGCGTGCTGGCGAGGCCGGAGAAGGGGGAGGCGAGCGCGAAGAGCATGGCAGCGAGAACCGTAAGGAGAACCCGTGAGGTCATCCGCTATCCCCTGTTGCGAGAATTACCGGGAGTATTACCGGCGAAGCGGGCAGCCGCAATCCCCCGGATGGGCCGGAGCGAAGTCCTTTGACCGGCAGAATCGAAAAGGCCGCGCTGGCAGCGGGATCACCCCGGTGCGGCTCACGGCCTCTACGAACGCAGGCGGGGCAGAGAACTGCCCCGGAGATTGGCCTAGTACTCGGGCATCGCCGGCATCGGCGCCGGCGGGTTCTTGTCCTTGATCTCGGTGACGAGGGCTTCGGTCGTCAGGATCATCCCGGCGATGCTCGCGCCATTCTCGAGGGCCGAGCGGGTCACCTTGGCCGGGTCGATGATGCCCGACTCGACGAGGTCGGCATACCGCTCGCGGGCGACGTCGAAGCCCCAGTTGAGGGACTTGCCGGCAGCCTGCTCGCGGCGGATCGCCTCGATCACCACCGAGCCTTCAACACCGGCGTTGTCGACAATCTGGCGCAGTGGCTCTTCGAGCGCTCGGCGCAGCATCGAGACGCCGACCTGCTCGTCACCATCGAGCTTGAGGCCCTCAAGCACCTTGCCCGCATTGAGCAGCGCGACGCCGCCGCCCGGGACGATCCCTTCCTCGACCGCGGCGCGGGTCGCTGCCAGGGCATCCTCGACGCGGCTCTTGCGGTTCTTTGCCTCGACCTCGGAGGCCGCGCCGACTTTGATCACGGCTACCCCGCCGGAGAGCTTGGCGAGGCGCTCTTGGAGCTTTTCGCGGTCGAAATCGGAGGTGGTCTCGTCGATCTGCGCCTTGATCGCGGCGACCCGAGCGTCGATCTCACTCTGGGCGCCGGCGCCCTCGACGATGGTGGTATTGTCTTTGTCGGAGATGACCCGCCGCGCCCGGCCGAGGTCGGCCAGGTTGGCGTTCTCGAGCCGCCGGCCGGTCTCCTCGCTGATCACCTGGCCACCGGTCAGGATCGCGATGTCCTTGAGCATCTCCTTGCGGCGATCACCGTAGGCCGGCGCCTTGACGGCCAGCGCGTTGATCGTGCCGCGCAGTTTGTTGACGACCAACGTAGCCAAGGCTTCGCCGTCGACATCTTCGGCGATCACGACTACGGTCTTGTTGCCGCTCTGGATCACCTTCTCGAGGACTGGCAAGAGGTCCTGGACCGACGAAACCTTCTTGTCGGTGATCAGGATGTAGGGATCTTCGAGAACGGACTCCTGGCGGTCGGCGTTGGTAATGAAGTACGGGCTGCTATAGCCGCGGTCGAACTCCATCCCCTCGGTGTACTCGACTTCGAGGTTGAGTCCCTTGCCATCTTCGACGGTGATGACGCCGTCCTTGCCGACCCGGTCCATCACCTCGGCAAGCAGTTTGCCGATAGCCGGATCGGCGGCCGAGATCGTCGCGATATGGGCGATGTCTTCGTGACCCTTGAGCGGGGTGGCCTGACGCTGGATCTCGGCAATGACTGCAGCGACGGCCTGATCGAGCCCGCGCTTGAGCAGCATCGGGTTCGCTCCGGCGACGACGTTCTTCATGCCTTCGTGGACGATTGCTTGAGCGATGACGGTGGCGGTGGTCGTTCCATCGCCGGCGACGTCATGCGTCTTCGATGCCGCCTGCTTGATCAGTTGGGCACCCATGTTCTCGAAGGGGTCTTCGAGATCGATGTCCTTGGCGACGGTCACGCCGTCATGGGTGACGGTGGGTGCGCCCCACTTCTTATCGAGGGCGACGTTGCGGCCGCGCGGCCCGAGGGTCGCCTTGACCGCCTCGGCCACGATGTCAATGCCGTTCTTGAGAGCGCGACGGGCACTCTCGTCGAATACGAGCTGCTTAGCCGGCACGGATCGATTCCTCCTATTGAGATTCGCGGCCAGACGACCGCCATGCGACAGGGAAGATTGCCTAATTCTCGCGGAGCGGCCCCTTTGACCGCTGTTAGAGGTCAGTTAGAGTTGTGTTAGACCCGCAAGGTTGGACGACGGAGCGCGGCTGCCCAGAGCAGAACGACGCCGAGTGTGGTCACCCCGGCGACGGCCGCCCCGCGCAGCAAGGACGTCGGGCGATAGACCAGTTCGACCCGATGCTCGCCGGCCGGGAGCCAGACCGCTCGAAAGAGGTAGTTCGCCCGCCGGATTTCTGCCGGCCGGCCATCGACCGTCGCCTCCCAGCCGGGATAGAAGGTCTCGCTCAGAACCAGCCAACCTCCCGCCGGCGCGCTCGCGTCGACGACGATCCGGTCATTGACCGCCTCGACGATGGTCGCCGTCCCGTCGCCTCCGCGCTCGGCTGGACCACCTTCCAACACGACCGTCCGGCGTGGGTCGAAGCCTTGCCGATGCACCGCGGCAAAGGCCGCCTCGTGGTCGGCGACTACCTCGGCGGCCGGGACGATCCAGGTGCGCGGCAGGCTGGTTCGATTGCGATAGATGACGATCGTCTCGTCGCCGCCGACGCGCTCGAACTCGGTTGGCTCGAGGCGGGCCTCCGGTTTGGCGAGGACATAGCGCACGTTGAGCAAGTCGTAGGGTGCGCCGTTTCGGCCGCCAAGCTCTGACCAGTAGCGTTGGACATCGGCGATCATCAGTGGGTTGTCCACCCCGCGCACATCGGCCAACCGGTGATAGAGGCCCGCCGCCGGTTGCCAGACGTCCCAGACCCCGGTTTCACTATCGATCCGAAAGAAGGGATCGGGGTCGGCGCGCAACGTGGTGACGACGGCGTCGCGCCGGAAGTTGGCCAGTGGGTCGCTCCCGCCTCCTTCGACGTCGAAGCCGATGGTGAGCAGGTCAAACGCGGTCCAAAGCACGACCGCCACGGCGAAGGTTCGCCGGTCGATCCGGCCGGCCGCCCGCAGCCCGAACAACAGCAGTGCGCCGCCCAGCATAATCGCCAGCAGCACCAATCCGTCGAGAATCGCCGTCAGTCGTTGGGTGGTTGCACCGCGCTGGCCCTGGCCAACCGCCAAGAAGAAGACGAACGGCGGCAGCGCTCCGAACAGCACGCCGAGCAAGCCAAAGCCGCACCAGCGCACCACCCGGCCGAGCGTTCGCCGCGCCGCATCGTCGGTTGCGCCGAGCGCGGCGTCCACCCCAACCGCCGCCAGCCAGGCCGCGATTAGATTGAACAGGATGATCGCCCGCGCCGGCGCACGAATGCCGCCGAAGCCGGGGAAGAATTGGTAGACCCAGCCATAGACGACGGTGTAGCCACCAAGCGCCAGTAGCAACGCCAGCAGCCCGATCGTTGCCAGCGCCCACACTCCGGCCGCCCGACGCATCGCGAGGGCGACTGCGACCGAGACGAGCGGCAGAATACCGAAGTAGCCCATCTCGACCCGCGGCCAGGGACCCCAGTAACTGCCGGGGCCGCGTCCCCAGATGTCCGGCACCAGCAGGCCGAGCAGCATGGCCGGCGGCAGCGAGAACTGGATCGCCGCCTCGTAGCCGATCGCCGCCCGGCCGGTCAGCCCCTGTAGCTCAAGGCTGGGCAAGATCTGGATCGCCGCCAGTCCGGCGGCGACCAGCGGGAACACGAGCGCCCGCGCCGCCAGCCCGATCGCCTCGCGCGGGCCGGTCCTGAAGAGGGCGCGGGCGATGCTCACGAGCGTGAGGGCGGCGGCAAGCAGCAGACCGTAGAGGAACGGCTGGATGTGGCCAGCCAGCAACCCGAAGGCGGGGGCCGCCCCGCCGAGCGCGAAGGGCAAGACCCTTCGGCCGTCGATCCCGCGGACGATGCCAAGCGTGGCCCAGGGAAGCCAAGCCGCCCCAACCACCAGGTTCAGGTTGCCGAGATGGACGATAAAGTAGTCGCATAGCATGAAGGCGATTGCGGCGACGAGCGCTGCCGGACGTGAGAGCGGGCCGACGCCTTCCCAGCGACCGAGGGTGGCGAGCGCATACATCCCGACGCCAGCAAAGGCGAGATGGCCGAGGGCAAGCGCGGTGATCAACTCAAAGGTGACGTCGATGCCGGTGGCATAAAGCCCCCAGTAGGGCGGGTAGAAGACGGCGGCCTGGATGTCGGCGGCAAACGGCGCACCGCCATAGAGATAGGGGTTCCAGAGCGGCAGCCGGCCAGCGCGAAACTCTTCCGCGGCAAAACGATAAAACGGCAGAAGCGTCGAGGCGTTGTCGCCGCCGCCTTCGGGCAGCCAGTACCCCGGGACCGCGAAGACGCGCCAGAAGCAGCCGGCAACCGCCAGCGCGATGATGCCGACGGCGAGCGCGTCTTTCCACCACGCCCGTGCGCGGCGATGCCGCCAGAAGGACAGGGCGAGCAGCCCAAGCAGCAGGCAGAAGCCGGCCGCGACGAACAGCACCGAACGCGCCTCCCGCGCCGGCGCGAGCGTAGCAGAGGGTCCCCTGCCCGACAACCAGGCCGCCGCACTCTCGCGGATGTGTCTCGGCTACGCGCTGGGCGACTGCTCCGAGCGGTCGACCCCGCTCAAACGCCGAACGATGTCTCGGCTCGGTGCTGTTGGAGGCCCCGCATCCAGGTGACGACGATCCGCCCGGCGGGCGGCGTGGCTCCGAGCGCCTCGGTCAAGGCGTCAGCGTTGGCGATCGGCCGGAAGTTCAACTCGGTAATGATGTCGCCTGGCTGGATGCCGGCGCGCTCGGCAGGAGAGCCAGGCGACACCTTGCCGACATAGGCCCCGAAGATCGGGATGCCGCCCTGCTTGGCGGTGATCTTGCTGGCATCGGCGACGCTTGCGCCAAAGGTTGGCCGTCCGCGTTCGGTGGCCTCGAGCAACCGGTCGATCCGCGCCTGGTCGAAGCCAACGACCACGTCGTTGCCGATCGTGATGACCGGGACCCCGGTCTGGCCGGAGCGGCGGATCATCTCCATCGCCGCAACGCGGTCTTGCTGGACGTTCTTTTCGGTGAAGGGCACGCCCTTCTGCGTGAAGTAGGCTTTCGCTTTCACGCACCACGGTCAGGTGGATGTGCTGTAGACGGTAACCGGCGGATAGGTCATCGCGCTTCCTCTCCGTTCAAGGATAGCGCACCAGGTCACCTGCTCGCGGCCCTACCCCCACAGTTCCTTCGTAGCAATTGCCGCGCCTTCGGACATCGCCCGGAACTTCTCCCAGGTAATCGTCGGCACGACGTTCATCGACCCGGCGGCGGTGC
>JAXLWW010000017.1:0-72628 GCA_046328265.1 Dehalococcoidia bacterium | reverse complement strand
AGGAAGCGGCCCACTCATTCGATTGGACATCCCGCCAGAATTGAATAGACCTCAAGCGTCCTTCGAGCAAGTACGGTGTTGGTGTAGTGCGATGTGGCCCGCTCCCGGCCGGCTTTGCGGATCCGCTGGGCGAGGCCGGGGTCGTCCATCAACCGCCCAATGGCCTTCGCCAATCCCTGCGGATCACCCTCTGCGAAAATCAGGCCGGCATCGCCGATGACCTCGGGGATCGCGCCCGAATCGGAGCCGATCACCGGTACGCCCGCGTACATCGCCTCGGGAATGACCCGCCCAAACTGCTCCTTCCAACTATCGGTCGTGCGAGACGGTAGGACCAAGGTGTCCATCACTGAATACCATTGCATCGCCTCCTCGGGTGAGGATGGCGAAATCACCGTGACGCCGCTCGCCACCAGTGCCGGCTTCATTGGTCCGTGTCCGACCAGCAGGACGCGCGTAGGGCGCCCTGACAGCATCGCTCTGGCGGCAAGGAGATCGTTCAAGCCTTTGTCTTCGACCAACCGACCAGAAAACCCGATGACATAATCGTCTGGTCCGAACCCGAGGCGCTGGCGAAGAGCGGTGCGCTCATCCGGCCGGTCAAACCATTCCTCAGCGAATCCAATGGGTGGAAAGACGTTGATACGGCAGTCTGGCACACCGGCTTGTTGCAGAATCCGCTGGCCGTCAATATTCGCCGGCAGGAAATAATCTATTGAGCGACGACCGAGCCACGAGAGTGCCGCAACAAGCGGCCCTTTTCGTCCACCGACTAGAAGATTCTGCCAGAAGGCGACCCCGACCTTAGCAGACGGACAAAGCATCTTGCGATACAGCAGCGCCTGGAGTGTGATGAAACTGTGGATCTCATTCTCGACATGAATGATGTCAGGCCGGAACTCATCAATGGCTGGCGCAATGCCCAGCAAGAACCAACGAGTCGACGTCCTGAGGCCGGGAAGAAACGTCGCATGAGCCGTTACGGTTTTCATCCCAGTCACATCGAGCGGACTGGCGCGCAAGGCGCCGAATGGAAACTGCAAGACGTCCGGCTGGATCAGTTGCAGATCGTGGGCGAGGGCACGGAGTTTCGTCTGGTAGCGTGTTTCGAGATAGTTATGGCTGATCAGACACACGCGCAGCCGCCGACGCCGAGCTTGATCAGTATGCGACACGTCTATCCTCGTCACAGGGTTTGGAGACCCCTCCGGACGGAGCGCCGCCCGACGACCTGCACAAGGTATTCGTGAGCCCGAGATCTTCACCGAGGTGCCTGCCACGGGCCGCTGTGGGCGCTGAAATAGCGAAACGCACGGCTACGAAAGCCAAATCGATCAAGCAACGGAGGGATGGCATCCTGATCGACGCCGTTACGCGTGACGTGATACTCAGCGTTGTCATAATCGCAATCGTCGATATAGATCCCCGCAATCGCCGCACCGTCTTCGCGTTCCTCCCCAGAGATCGGTTTGGTTACCGCCGAGAACGCAGCGGCCAGCTCATCACATAGCTGACCCGATCGAGACTATCGCCAGCGAAGCGGATCGCGGGAAGGTCAGGATCTGGCTCGTTGAAACGCCTGCGATCGCGCGTTCGAGGAAGCCAAGATAATCGGGCAGATGGTGCAGCACCGAACAAGTCACGACAATATCAAACTGAGCGCCGCGCTCCGCCAGGTCCGCCAGTTGCCCATCGACATCGCCGACCAGCACCGCGAGGTTGGTCTGGGGCGATGACCTGTTGACTGAAGCGGTGCAGCAGGCCAGCCGCACCACGTCGACCGTCGCCGGCACCCGAGACGAAACGGTCGACTGGCATAGCCGTCGCCAGCCCCGAGGTCCAGAACGGGGACCACCGACGACCGCCGAGCGCGGGCGGCCGCGCGACGAGCAATCAAAGCGGCGCCGGAGACGGGCGTGTTTGATATGGACCGATCGTCGATGAAATCGTCATGCGGAAATCGCCTCAAACACAGCGGCATTGGCTGGTCGCAGACGGCAGCCAATGTCTTCGGCAATTTGGCTGCTCCGGGTGGCGCTCGGTTCAATACTTCGCCGACCCCTGCCAAACTTGTCAACAGGATACCAGCAACGATCTCAGGTGCTTTCGTGTGCTGATATCTCACGCTATGCGTGCGGAGGTCTGTGAACCGCGTCGTTCAAGCATCGGCAGTGCTGGTGGTCACCGCGGAATCCACCAACGACCAGACCCACTACACCGGCAAGCAAGGCGACGCGCGAAGTTGAAGGCGGGAACACGACCCTCAGGCTGGTCGCCAGATCGGATGAGCACGACCACGCGACCGTTCGTTGCAGCGCTGATATCCGCTTCTGGACGCTTGTTCTGGAGAATTGCGCGATGTTCGCGAGTCCAGCTTGGCGTCACGGAGGACAGCTTCTTGTCAGGACAACTCGGCCTGTCGTTGCGCCCGCAACGTGTTCAACTCGGCATCCAGTTGTCAGATAGCGCCGCCAGGCTTTCTGGTGAGAGGCCATCATCCGCTGCTACCTGCTGAGCAAGCACGCATCCGCTCGCCCTATGTACGTCGTCGGCGCGGGTTGCGGCGGCCGCAAACAACGAGTCGAGGTCTGCCAGAAGTTGCGCTTGACTGACCACAGCCGCATTTGGCGCGATCTGAAGCTGAACTGGCAGGTCGGGTGATGCCGCCCCGGAATAGACGATGTTTGGATTTTCACTATTGATCGCCCAGCCCGAACCGAGATTGGTGAGCCGCAGTTGAAGGGAGAGCAACGCCAAACTCGCGGCGGTGGCACTCGCGTTCGATGCGAACCCAACCTCGGCCTGCTGCCGAAGCGACCGCGCATCTCCGGATAGCTGGTCGAGGTCGCCGAGGAGCATCGTCAATATAGGCAACAAGCCGGGCCCCTCGTTCGGCAGCTCCTTGCTCGGCGAACTTCTTGTAAAGAAGGTCCTTTTCCCGGATCGCGTGATCCAAGAGCTCGCGGGCGATTGGACCGCTCGAACTCCTGCAACGCCAGTTCGGCCAGTTCGTTGCGGTAAGTTGCTTCTGTGGCGGCTCCGAAAGTTTGGCAATGTCATCACGCTCTGCCCATAAATGCTATCGAGTTGTTCAGCCTGGCGAGGAGCCGCAGCAGACGCTACCAAGCCAACTGCGGTAGGCTCACTTCCCGTAGCGATGACCGAGATCAATCCGCCGCGAACCCGCGAGGTCAACTCGACAGCCTCCGAGCTGATCGAAAACGGTAATGCGGCCGCGAAGGTTGCTTGTCTACCATCTGCGAACAGCTGAGCTCGAGACAATGGTGCGATACTCTTCGGCTCGGGCGGTCGCCGCGGAGAGTTGTGCATTCGAAAACACTGTCAATCGTTGCAAACTTCCGGATCAAAGGTAAGTGTGTATTTCGGGCCAGTGAGTAACAGAGTGGACTCGGCCTCGTATCGGGGAAGGATCGAACGAAGCATCGTACCGATGAGCACTGCGCCGAGAACGAACAGCACAACCGTCGTGATAACAAGCACAGCGTCGAATGACAATACGGGTGTACTTCGCCACGTCGATCAGATCGAGCTTCTCGGGACTGTCGTCAGTCTGTGGGTGCCTCGTGCTTTCCAAATCCGCCCTCTGGAAATCCTCAGGTCACGGCGATAGCCCCGGCGACGATCAGGCGGCGGGCAGTACTATAGCAGGACTGATGTCGAATTCCGGCTTCCATATCTGCCTGCCGCTGCGCGGCTGTATCGTGGATGACCTCTCCTCGCTGGCCGTCGGCACCATCAGACCATCCACGAGCCGGCTAACCCATCTCAGAGGTCGAATTCCATCTGACACGAGAGGTTCGTCTTCCTCTCCACACTCAGGGGACACGGGGAGCGGCTGACGAGCGTCGGTATTTGCGCTACCATACGCCGAGCGACGTTTGACGGTCGGTCACCGGAGGAAGCGCTCATGTCTGCTCTGGCGGGAAAGCGGATTGTCGTCTCGGGAGGCAGTGGGTTTCTGGGCCAGCGCATCGTGGCTCGCCTCGCTGAGGTCCAGCCCGCGGACGTCGTCGTTCCACGAAGTCGCGACTACGACCTTCGCGACCGTCAAGCTATTCTCCAACTCTTACACGATGCACGGCCAGATATCGTCATTCATGCAGCGGCGGTTGTTGGCGGCATCGGCGCGAATATGGCTCGACCCCGCCGGTTCTTCCGGTGCGCAATCTCGCTGATGAGCGTTCAATTCTCATGAGGCTATCAAGTTCGGGATCGACAAATTCGTTGCCGTGGGAACGGTTTGCGCCTACCCTAAGCACACTCCGATCCCGTTCAGAGAAGACGACCTATGGAACAGGTATCAGAAGAAACAAATGCGCCTTTATGGCCTCGCGAAGAAGATGCTACTTGTTCAAGCTCAAGCATATCGTCAACAATACGGCTTTGACGCGATATTTCTCCTTCCGGTGAATCTCTATGGCCGGAAGACAATTTTGACACTGGAAACATCCCATGTTATCCCGGCGATGATTCGCAAGACGTTTCTTGCCAAAGAACGAGGGACCGACCTGTGGTACTGTGGGGCGATGGAACGCCCACACGAGGACTCTTTATGTCGATGATGCAGCGGACGGGATCGTTCAGGCGGCTCAGAATTACGACAAGCCTGAACCGGTGAATATTGGAAGCTCCGAGGAAATCAGCATCAAGGTTGCAACTGGAAATCGCCGAGCAGATCGGCTTCGACGGCACGGTCGTGGGATGCGCGACCGAACGGACAACCACGGCGCAAGTTGGACGTCTCGGGCTGAGCGGGAGTTCGGGTTCAGTCGCGAACGAGCTTTGCTGAAGGTCT
Organism: Dehalococcoidia bacterium; assembly: GCA_046328265.1. GTDB lineage: Bacteria > Chloroflexota > Dehalococcoidia > SpSt-223 > SpSt-223 > JANWZD01. The sequence continues at coordinate 67,812 of JAXLWW010000017.1, read as the reverse complement.
GCGCCTCACCATCGACTGGTATCGGTCGACCCGTGCGCAGGAAGCCGGAGATCTCAGCCGTTCGGTATGACCAGACGGCCTGGCGGACGTTCACTGGAAATCCTCTTTCTCAATCACAATGTTGCCGATGGCGGCGGAACGTACTGAAGCGCTGGACGTTGCGCGAGGATATTCGGCGTGGCCACCGCGTCACCTCCTCACCATCGCCCCGCGTAATCGGGTCCGCTTCGATATGGAACGCCTCGACGGAGTCACCGTGGTGAAGTCGCCCGATCTCTGTTCGGCTCTGGCCGAGCCGTTGGGATCCTACGACGCGGCCCGCCGAGTCTCCGCAGCTCCGTGGACGGCGTTGGGACATTATCCACGCGGGATTGTCGTCCAGTTGTCATTCTTCCGGCCTTGTACGACCCGGTGGTCACGACCGACGGGTGGCCGTCTGGTGATCGACTGGTGCGATTGGTGGGGTAGGGGTGGGACGGTCAGGAACGCTCATCGTGGCTCGTCCGCACCCTGTTCGGACCAGTCGAGACTTTACTTCGAAGAAGGCATTCCGAACGCGCGAGCCCGATGGAACCACGTGATCTCCCCGCCCCTTGGCCGAACGTGCCGTGAGGCTCGAATCGCTGGATCGTCGATCCCGGATCCTGCCTCGAGGCTGTGATGTACGGGGCAGTGATCCTCGAGACCGGGCCCGAGCACGCGCCACGCAGGGCGTGCCGATCTCCCGCTCGTGGGGATGGTCGGCACGATCAACCGCACGGACGCCGCGTTGCTCTTCGTACGCTCCGCTTATTCGCACGAGATTCAACGATACGTGATGATAGGCAATCATCGAGCACGCATCCCGGCGGACTTGCGGATGTCTGGTCGGCTGCAGGAAACCCGGGATTCCTCGAACAAGAGCACGCCTCGAACTGTACCTCGCCGCCTGTGACGCCATGCTTGCCCCGCTTGCCGACTGCCTCTCGCCGGTCGCGCCCGATGGCCACTGAAAGTCAATCTATCTGGCAGCCCGGAAAGGCAACCGTGATGACGCGGGTCGTGATCTTGCCGAGCAGAAACTGGCGCCGGCCATGTCGTCGAGAACAGCCCCAAGAGCGCTTGCTGAGGAGACGTTACTCCTCCTGCGCGATCTGCCCTACGGCACGCGACGACGAGGGCGCGATCGCTCGCCGAGAACCAACGCACGCGGCCGAGATCATCGACCGGCAGGGCTCTCTACCTGGACCTGCTCGCCTGCCTGCCCGGGGCGTACGATGGAAGCGCAAGCCATCCATTGGCTCGGCCTGAACCCGTGAAGAATACGCATCAGGGTGACTGGCCACCGTTGCAGCAGCCGAGGAGACCGAAGGTGCGAAGCCAAAGGAGACCGGCGCCGCGTACCGTGATGGCAATCGCATCGGTCAGGCCAGGCAAAGAAACCCGAAGAAACCCAGCCATCATCCCGGCTGCTGGCGCCGTCAAACGGGCCGTCAGATCGCGGGCCACGCGCGGGAGCCACCAGCGTCCAAGCCGAAGAACGAAGGCCACGACAGGCGTACCAAGAACGCCGAGGTCGAGGGTCACCTGCAAGGATGAAATTGTGAGCGTAGGCCACAGCCGTGCCCGGCGGTGTCAGGACTACGGGCGCAGTGCCGCTGGTACCAACGAGAACTGATAAGGCCGATCCCGAAGTGATCGGAAAGTCCGCGATCGGCAGCAGCGCGCGATGCACGGTCAACGCGGCTGGCGAAACGAAGTCGAGGCTCAGGTCAGGGTGACGATCCAACCAGCCAAGATGCGACCGGGCAAAGCGTGACAACATTGGCAATCACGCCCAGTACCCAACAGACGCATACCCAGTTTCGCGGGTTCGGACCGCGCCATCCAGATGCCAGAGGCGGTTAAACCCGACCGTAACACCGAGCAATCCCGACCGGGATTGCGTCAGAAATAACCGAGGCCGGCAAGCAGCGCTGCGCCCGTCTGGTCACGCTCGACGCCCGCGAGCAGGCGATAGTGCCGGCAATGCCGTGGGAAGAACGAGCACGAGGGTTCCGGCGTACTGGTTTGGATGAATACCGCCTCGGGTGTACCGGTTATCTGCCCCGCGAACAATAGAGGCCGTTTCGCTGATCTGGACCACCGAGGGGGGAGCAAACTCTTAGAGAGCGGCCATTCGACAACGGGGACTGATGATGCTCCCAGACTGCCGGTAGGAGAACCATGCCGACCGACCAGGGTGACGATCCCGCAGGCGGTTCGCGGGCGGCGAACCGCAGGGGCTAGACAGACCATCCCCGCCAAAACGGCGGTGAGGCGCCCTGCAGCAACACTGCATCAATTACCGGAATGAGACTGAGTGGCAAGAACGAGAGCAAGGCGAGGAACAACCAATCGGTCACAAGCGGAAACAGGCGTGCCTGCCAATGGACTATCAGCAGTCCGCCGAACAGCGGAACAAGAACGAGACTCCGCCAGCCACCCAGCCAACTCGGAGCGATCAGCAGAACGGGCAGAGCGGATGGGCAAGGCCGGCGACCAGCCGCCCATTCATCGTTGGTCCACCGGGGCGGCTGAAAGTGCGGTGCGAGCCGGCTCGAAGTTTGGATCGATCGCCAAAGCCTGGGTCAACCAGCGCCGTGACTCACGCTGGTTGCCTGTCATCGCATACGCAGTGCTGCCCAACTGATAAGCAGATAGGGGTTGTCCGGCCACCCCAGCTGTGCCTTCAGCAAATAGTCGATCGCCTCAACAGCGTTGCCAGTGGCAAGAGCGGCATCACCGCGGATCGCCCAAACCACTGTCCCATTCTCCAAACCGCCTTCATTCAACACGGCCAGGGCGGCTCGAAGGTCGCCATTTCGTGCAGAAGAAAAGCAAGCAGCACGCGGGAGACTTGGTCATCGGGGCGTTGACCAGATCGCCGCCTGACACGCTTCGAGTGCTCTGGCCGGGTCAGCGGTGCGCTCGCGAATCGCGCAGAGCGCATCGCAACCGCCAGATAGGTCAGGTGCAATGACGGCCGCGGCTTCGGCCCGCTGCAACGCCTCGGGGCCGGACAAGATCTGAGCACGGGCGGCGAGTGCTTCACCAATCTCTGGTGCTGAACGCCACTTGTCAATCGCCGCGGCGTAGTCGTCCGACGTTGCGATCAGTCGCGCGCCATCGAGGCAGACGCGGTAGACGAAATCTGCTCTCGTGGTGGGCGCGGGGCCTAGCGAGAATTCCACCGTAAGCGAATCGGGCGCATTCACTGCCGTCCACGGCAGAAATGAACCTGCCGCTGAGGCTGCGGCGCGCAAACAGTCCTCCTCCCAAATGGCGACTGGCCCGCTGGGTTGTTCACGCAAGTAGCGGATCGCTCTGACATTGCCTGGCGCCTCAATTACCAGTAGGGCGACCGTAGCAAGAACGACGACGGCCAGATGGATCCGCATTAGGCGGCCGCTTCTGCGACCTGAGCCACTCGGACGATGGAGCGATATTGCCGCTCGGCAGCGGCGAGTATCACCCAGTATCCCAGAACTCCAGGCGCATTGAAGCTATCTTCCGTCAGCCCGGTGATGACGACAATAAGCCCGCCCCCGAGCACGAGTAGCCCAAACCGTTCGAGGGTCGGGGTGCGAAGCAGCAAGATACCAAATCGCCCAATTCCCGCAAGCAAGGCGAGGTACGCCAGCAACAGGACAACACCGCCTTCGATGTACGCACTAACAACCACATTATGGGCCGTTTGCCCGGTCATCGTGCCGAGCGCGAGGTTCTCCGAGGCGCCCGCGTCCATCGTGGCGAAGATGCTGCGACCGAGGCCTTCGCCGACCGGCGACGCCACGTCTGCTATCTCCAGCAACAAGGCAAGCCGATCATTGATGCTGCTGAGATTGGATTCCGATCGCGAGATGAAGAGAGACGAGATCACTCCATCGCCGGCAATCTCAATCGCCACGGTGGCGACGACCGCGCAACTGAGCACAATCAGCGTCGAGCCAAGCAGTTTGCGACTGAGCAGCGCGACGAGGCCGACAGCCATGCCAGTCGCCAGCCAGGCAGTTCGCGTCCACGACAACAATAAGCAGGTGAGCGCCATGCCAAGGTACGGCCAGCGAACCCAGCCGATCGCCCACTCACCAATCAGCAGCAGCGTAAGACAAAGCATGCCGACGGCCTGAGCAAATAGACATGGACGGCAAATGTGCCGGCCAGCCGATTGCCGATCCGCGGATAGTCCGGCGACCACGCCCCGCACCAAACCGAACGGCAGCGAATAGAGAAAGGCCGGGGAAATACCTGGTACAAAGTAGATCGCTTGGAGCAGGGCGATTGCCACCGGCAAGACCATTCCGGCGAGCATAAACGCACGAGGGTCCGCGACGAGACGGTTGGAGCGGGGTTGGTCGCCAGCGCGGTGAACACCAACACTTGAACCGCGAAGGTGGTAAATGGCCGCAACGAGTAGCCCCGGGTCTGGTGAGACAAGGACGGCGTAGACTAGTGCGGCAACAAAACCGAGGCGAAGAGCACGAGGGCGAAGTCGACCCCGCACCCAGAAGGAGCGCCGTCAGGGCCGGGCAAAACAGCGAGAGCGCGACGTGTTAGTGCGCCAGCGAACGACAGCGAGCCGCCAAGCGGAAAGCTCAGCGGATAGTAGAGCCCGGGATAGATGACGGCTCAGGCCGATGAAGCCATTCGGACCAGCCAGCCAGCTGCCATGGCGCAGTCCTTATCAAGTTCGAGCGCGCGAGGAAGCCTGTTGCCGTCGTACCTGAGCGAGCTCCGAGCGTTCCCGGCGCGACCAAGCGGCCGGCGCGTTCTGGGTCGGAGAGCAATGCGCTCACAGCCTCGGCAAGCTTTGTGGTGTTCGTCGGTTCGACGAGCAGGCCAGTCACGCCATCTTCGATGACGTCGGGCAGGGCGCCCCGCGGCGTAGCGATAACCGGACAGTTACGCGCGAGCGCCTCGTACGCGACAAGGCAGAACGTCTCACCGACAATCGACGGGATGACACATACCGCCGCTCGGTCATACCAGGTCGTCAGTTTGTCATGCTCGAGCCGGCCAACGAACTGAACGGCGTTGTCGACACCGAGATCGCACGCGAGTCGTTCCAAAGTCGCTCGCTGAGGCCATCAACCAACGCGGTCTGGCCGCCGGGATCACCGCCAGATCCTCGGTAGCGCATGGAGGAGATCCATTCCGGTCCTTTCGGGCGGGATAGGACGCCGACGTAGAGAATGAGGTCGCCACCCTCTCGGTGGTTGGCAGACGGCGAACCGGGGAGAGCTGGGAAACAACGGAACCGGAACGACCGTCCGCAGGTGAGCGCGGCGGTTCATGGTGCGCCAAACTCGGACTGGGTGCGGTCGTGACCGTGACCACACGATTGATCAGCCACTGGTGAAGTCGATGGGTCAGCAGCCGTGGAAGCAGACCCGGAACACTCAAGCATTGGTGGTGGACGCAGCGGACGCCGATCCGCCCGGACACTGCGCGAGGGTGTCCTGATAGTACAACGTCGAAAGCGGACGACTAATCCGGTGATGTGGATGGTATGAACGACCCGCTGCCCGGCGAGGATGGGTAGGATGGTGAACGGCTGCTCGCTGGTGTGGGTGGATCCAATCGGGCCGAAACGAGCAGATCTTCGTCCAGAGAGCAATCGCGATGCCGGGATGCACGAGGTAAAGAGAGCAGCTTTCGGACGCGTTGGCCCGGCGGCCGACGCCAATAGATCAGACGTTCTCGTCCTTCGGAGTTGCGGCGGCGGAGAGCGCAAATATCGCGACGGTGTAACCGGCTATGGCGCAGAGCGGCTATCTCCGCCAGCACATGGGTTTCCACGCCACCCACGGGGCCGAGATGATTGTGAATGACGAGGACGCGGCCAGCCTTCGGCTTCACGATTTCAGACTACTCTCGTACGCCACCAGCGCCGCAACTCACGAGCGAGTCGGCTGGTCTGGGGAGAAGCATGGTCTTGGCCAGAAGCCAAAGAAAGGACCGCTCCATCACGAGCGCTCGATGCTCACCGAGCGCGGCACGCAGATAGCGGCGCGCGGTACGGTGTGCCCCGCCAAGATACTGGCTATAGCCTACGTTCAAATAACACTGGGCGCGCGCGCGGCTGTGCAGTTGACGAAGGTGCGACGAGAGCGCCGGACTGGCGAATACCTTATCGAGCATCGCCAATTCTTCCTGCAGTCCCTGGGTGGCCTTGCTCAAGGTCTTTGATTGCGAATGGAGACGGAAGGCGGCGAGTGGCGGGCCATCGTATCGTTCGAACCGGCAACCAGCGAGCGCCGCTCGTAAGAAGAACTCGTAGTCCATTACATAGCGGAGCGATGGGTCAAACGGCCCGGCTCGCTCGATGACGCGGCGGCGCATGAAAGTGGTTGGCTGGAAGATAAAATCGCCCCGCAGCAGACGCTCGATGCTAAAGCTGGGCGCCCGGTCGATCCCGATCAGGGCGCTGTTCTCATCTATGAGGAGTATGCGTTCGCCGTAAAGGATATCGAGATCGGGCTGAGCGGAGAAGACCCGTGCCACCTCCTGAAGGGCGCCCGGACAGTAGAGATCGTCAGAGTTCAAATAGGCAACGATTTCTCCGCTCGAACGAGCGAGGCCGGTGTTGATTGCCTCCGTCTGGCCGCCGTCTGGCGCGCTCACCGCGTACTGCAAGTTCGGCGCATACCGAGTCAGGAGGTCGGCCGAGCCGTCGGTCGATCCTCCGTCCAAGACGAGATACTCGAGGGCCGGATAGTCCTGCTGCAGAACCGAACGCATCGTCTCTTCGAGAAAGGACGCTTGATTGAACGACGGTGTGACGATGCTAATCTGTGGCCAGGCAGACTGCCCCTCACAACGGCCAGCCAGGGACGCGGTCTCACGAGTCCATGGCCATCCATACCGGCTGGTTGCGGGCAGTGGCAATTCACCGAGGCCAGGCATCAATCGCTCTGCCGTAAGCACCACTCCCGTGCTGGATCAGGCACGGTCACGGCTACCGGAGTCGCCCCAGATCTTCCAGTTTTCATCATCCTGGCCGGGAGCATAGCCTGCTTTCTGCTCGATGAGCCAAAGGTTCGCCCACCGATTAAACAGATAGACCGAGAACAGGACGTTCACGATCAGGCCACGAACACCGTCACGATAACCGCCAGCCCGAACGTAGGTCCCCAGGAAGAACCGCAGAGGTCCCACTACCATCGAAACCCGGGAGAAAGTCCGGCCGAGGTATACCACTGTTCGGCCTCCGCCCGAGCGTACCAGCCGAGGGTCTTGGTCGCATAGTGTTCGATCGTCGGGTACGCATGATGAATGAGATAGTAGGATTTCGGCAGGGTCAACGCTGGCTGGGCGTGGCGCACCCCAACATAGTTCTGGTGGTGTATTTCCTCAGCGCCACTGTAATTACGTAGGTACACCTGCCGGCGAAAGAACAACGGTTCTGGTGCAAAGAAGGGCGGACTGTGTCGCGGATAGCCACCAAAGTAGTTGTTTAGCTTTCGGAAATGGACGACATCGTAGTAGTTTTGCTCAGCGATCTCGCGAAGCCGGCGGGCTAGCCGAGCGGTCATCCGTTCGTCGGCGTCGATTGACAGGATGTACTCGCCCGTCGCCTGCTCGATGGCAAACTTCTTTGGCGCACCGACGAAATTGCCTCGAATTACCGGAAAGGTCACGACTCGAGCGCCTAACCTTGCGGCAATTTCCGCCGTCCGATCGACGCTTTCCTGATCGCAGACGACGATCTCATCGGCAACGGCTCGGACCGTGGCAATGCATGCAGCAATATTCGCCTCTTCGTTAAGCGTGTTGATGACGGCGGTAATCACGAAGGAACTCCAGGAAGGCGCGCCGCTAGATAGATCTGATCTCCCCAGTACGGTGCACCGAGACGAAATTTCGAGATGAGGTAGGCGACGGTGTTGGTGAAGACGGTCATCGCCACGCGTGGACCGCCGAACGCGGCGTACAGGTAATAGCCGAGCGAGGTGTAGCGAATATCTTCCACGACGAACCCTTGCGTCTCAAGCAGACGAGACAACCCTGGCGTCGTGAAATGAATGAAATGCTCCTGCTGGACCCATCCCGGCCAGCGGCGCCCCAGAAGACTGGGCACCGTCCCTTCAAAATTCGTCTGGATCACGAACACGCGCCCGCCAGGTCGAAGCACTTCGCGCGCCACATCCAGCAGCGACCCCGGGGATGGCACGTGTTCGAGGACATGTTGAAAGACAATGAGATCGAAGCTCTGCCGTGCAAAGACGCCCGAGGTAAAGTAGCCGTGCTGGACGGGCCGCCCACGTTGGTGCGCTGTCGCGATTGCGACCGACGAAGGCTCGATGCCCATCGCCTCATATCCCTGAGCGCGGGCCACCTCCACAAGCAGGCCGCTAGCGGCGCCGACGTCGAGCAGACGCCCAGTCGGCGCGATCCGCGCCACATACTGCATGACCGCCGCGGAGTAGCTGCGCCAACGATCGGGAGCCGCATCTGCATGACAGGCGAAGGTATGCTCCTCATAGGCCACGCTAACTGGCGGCGGCATGGTGATGCCACAACCGCAGGTCGAGCATCGGAACACCGCGGTTTGGTCAGGAAATCGAACGATTGGCCGCAGCAGAGGAACGTCCGCCGAGCAGGCGGTACAGACAAGTTCAGCCATCGTCACCGGTGTCGGCCGGCACGCGTACGGCCAATCGGCCGTACGCTTGGTCCAAACTGGGCCGGGACCCGCGGAGATCGGATACACGGTACGGTCGTCACCGGCGAACCCAATGCAGTGGAATTCCGCCCGGTTCTCGACGAGTGGGAGCAAACCCGATCATCTTGCCAAAAGCAAAGGCATGACGGGGAAGCCGGCCTAGACGGCGCAGTTCGAGGATGCCCGACTGAACCTCGGGGCTGGTGCCAAAATCATCGAAGATGACCACCGCGGCCTTGGCGAGGAACGGCTGCCAACTGACGAAATCCTCGATGACCGCCTCGTGGCTATGCCACCCATCGATGAAGAGCAGCCGAATAGGGTCACCTGCATAGAGCGCGGCGGCCTCGACCGATGGCTTGCAAACCGGACGCACGGCCCGGAGAATATCGAGTTGGACCAGATTCCGGAGGAATGTGGGCGCGGTATTGAGGCTATCGATGCCAAGTTGAGCCAACTGCCCACGATCGCCGGTGTGCGGGTCGACAGCGTGGACGATCCCCTCGCCACGGTCGAGCGCTCCCGATGCGAGGCAGACCGTCGACCGCCCCTGGTACGAGCCGATCTCGACGATGTCACCAAGCCCGGGACCGAATCGGGCAAAATGGTAGAGGACCACCGCTTCAACCCGAGTGAGCCACCCGAGGATCGCATCGACCTGAGGCCAACGTGCCACAAACGCCGGGTCCGCCCTCGACCAGGTCCGCCGATCACGCCATTCCGTCAAACTAGCGCGAACACCGAGGTTCGCTGCGCTCACTGCCGCTGCGGATCGTCTGGTCTGACCGAGATCATGATGTTCCTCCTGCCGGCTTCGCACGAGGAGCATGATTCCGGCCTGCGGATTGGGAAGTGGCGCGGGTGATCGCGTGTAGAACGTTGAGAACGTCGTGATCGGCGGAAGGCCGGCCACCTCTTCAAAGCTTGCTGGCTCGCCGAGCCGCGAATAGCGAGCCTCGACGACTTCAAAGCCTTCGACCGCCCGGGCAATCCGACCCCGATCGTAGATCCGATGGAGATCATACACGACCGTCGGCGCACCAAATGGAAGGGTCACCACGGCGTGTCCGCCCGGCCGCAGAATGCGCAGTACTTCCCGCATAGCCTTGATGTCGCCGGTGACATCAAGCGGGTCACCATCGGCCCAACCCGACATGCTCAAAAGTCGAGATACTAATCGCCAACGAGACGGAATTCGAAGGAAGTCCGGTTTCCATACAATTGCCTTGTCGATACTCGACTTGGTAGCGAGAGCTTCCGTTCGGATTGAGCACATCCAAGGAGATGATTCGGCTCGACGGGAACTTAAAGAGCATGGGGACCACTGTAGACCAACTGTTCCCACCACCCGGTCGACAATCACCGAACGATCGATATCGGTCCGAGCGAGGACCTCAGCAAGAAATGGATACTCACAGATCCGCAGGTGGTCGCGCCCGGCGTAGCGGGCTCTCAGGAACTGTTGAATTGATGACGCCGTGATCTCCCCAGTCTCGGCGGTGATGGCGGCCCGGGCTTCCTCGACCGCGCGGTCGTTCTCCTCACTGGGGAACCGCGATTCGGTCTGACGGCGAGCCTTCAGGTCAACCGAGCAACTACGAGGAGGAAACCGGCGCCGAAGTTTCCGACGCTAGAATGAGTTCCGCGTTGCCGGCATCGCTAAAGTCCATGGCGAAATCGATTGGCTGATGTACCAAAGCAGTCTCATGGGAAAAGCGCGGGCGGCGGGGTGATTGCCGCTCTGCTGTGACAACTACAGCAGCCTGGCGGCTGGGATCCGCTCAAACCACAATCATCGGTCCGCCCACCGTCGCAGAAACTGGACGCCCGCCGTGCGCTCATTCAGAGTAATAACCCCGCCAAACCAACAGAGCGCCAGGTAGCCAGCGGCAGAGGACTTCTAGCAGGCCATCAACCACCAGGTTGGGACTCGCCACCGGTAGGAAAGCCAGCGCCGCACCAGCGATACAAAAGCCAATCGGACAGATCAGGGAACCGATGACGAGACGTCCCGATGCCCGGATAGCTCGCGCGGCGACCCCCAGAATAATGGAGCCGCGATAAGTCCCGCCAGCGCCGCGCTCGCGGCGAACCCGACGATGCCAAACGTCCTTCCAGCGTGATGTAGCCGAGCAACTGCAAGACGCCGGAGGCTACCGCGAACCGGTTTCAAAGTACGGACGGCCAATACCGGCGAGCACCTGACCCGGAACTGACGGTGAGAGCATACAGCCACCAGAACACCGTCAGAAGCCGCAGCACCACCACTGGTGGACCGGCAAACTCCGGACCGACCCAATGAACCAGCAACGACTTTCGCCAACCACGAACAGTGGCAGCGCCACGCTGCTGGCCAGTAAGGCATTCAATCGGAGGCTACTGCAAAATAGCTCGGTTACCGAGGCCGGTCCGTCTGGCGAAAGCGAAAGCGCACTCGCCATCGGAAAGAGGAGTTGGAGTACCCGAGCGCAAAGCTGATGGATGTACAGAGCAAGCGTGGCCGGAATAGCCCAGTACGTCACCATGCTCAGACCGAACCAGATACCGATCAACAACTTATCGACATAGGTGAAGATGAGCCCCGCAATGCGAGTGGCGAGAATGCTGAGTCCAAAGGTGGTGGTTCGGCGAATGATGTCCCTATCCCATCGAGGCAGCACTTTCAGGTGCGGCAGAAGCCGCCTCCGGAGGATCAGGAAGAGCACGAGTTGGAGACCCATCCCAACAAGAGACGCCGCAACAACGACGGTCAGACTCATCCCGGCAAGCGCGGCGGCAACCGCCCCGATCGAGGCAATTGACCCGGCGAATAGTTGCACGGAATTCACCACGTCGTAGCGTTGGAGACCGGCAGGAATACTCGATGCCCACCAGATCAGCGCGTTCACCAAGAACATCCCGGCAACCAGGTAGAGCGATCCGAAGCCCTCGGCGCGCAACTCGCTCGGCACTTGCAGCAGGCTATCAATCAACCAGGGCGTAGCCAGTGCAATGCTGCTGGTTCCAAAGAGGCCGATACCAAGGAAAAGTGTGAGTGTCGTGCCGAGCAGACGTTGCACGCGTTCGATGTCACCCTGGGCGAGATACTCCGCAAGGTACTTGGTTATCGCAACATTGATACCAAAGTCGAGTAATCCGAAATACGCCAGAACCGACAGGACCAAGGTTCGGAGACCAAATTCGGCGGAGCCGAGACCTCGGAGCATTAGAGGCGTGAGGATCAGGCTTAATCCGATGGGCCATCCGAAAGCGACCGCTCCGGTAAGGGCATTCCAAATCGTCTGCTGAGATGATTCAGAACCGATGTTTGGCGTGCCTGCTCCTCGCATTATCGAGCACGCGTGGCGTCGGCGTGGTAACCCTGGCTCTCAGATGACATCGTGGTACTACAGCGGCCGCACATTTCGGAGAGAGATGTTGGGAGTGTAGCAGGCGACAACATCGTTGAACTGATGGCATCCCGGGCGATACCACGAAAGCTGGGCGGACAAACATAGCCTCCTACCAACGCTGCATCCTTGGTCTTTTCGTTCGAGTTGACAATGTCGCTTGGAATCACACCACGACCGACGACTTGAGCTTGGTCTTTTTGGATCTCATCCACCAGCAGGACAATGGCCTCGCCTGCCCGCGCGAGCGAGAGCGCGTGCTGACCAAACTGATTTTGCTGCTGGAAGTTGCGATGCGTACTGGTGCGAGACACCAAGAGCACATCTTCCCGTAATCAGACCAGGGCATCCACTAGCGGGACCATCAGTGGCCGTTCACAAGAGCCACGGTTGAAATGAGCGCCTCCGCAGAGCGCGATGGGAACTGCTTCCGGCAATCAGCCCCCGTCGAAGTCCGCGCCCGTGGGCGGTAGCAATGCACCTCGGAGTTGCAGAATCCTAGCAGATTGGCGACCGGCCTCTAGCGCACTTCGTTGATCTGGGCTTGATTGAGCAGCCATTGGCGAGCCGGGCTACTCCAGATGACATTCCAACGGCCGTTGAAGCGGCGGGTCGACTGGCCGGACGCGGTACGCTCGGTCGAGGTGATCGTGACGGTCGCAGCGTTCTGGCCGGGCACCAATGCCGCTTCAGCCTGAACCTCCGCCGTCGATGCGAAGCCCTCCGCCCAACGGTCGAAGGGATTGGCAGCCTGATACTCGGGCGACAAAAAGGCGTACGCGTCGCGCAGTTGCTTTTCGTTGATCAACTGGTAGAAGCGCTCGACGGTGAGGGGGATTGTCTCAGGGATGCCGTTCTCGTCGCGCGAGAGCCGGTCGAGCGTCGACCCGACCAGCCGGTAGCGCGTTTCGCTGATGCCACTCGGACAGCAATTTGCCTCCCAGCCGGAGTAGATCGGCTCAAGGACGACGAGGTTGCCATTGTTGGTACGAGCACCAAGCTTGTAGCCAGTGCGCGCGGTGGCAAAGACCGGCTCACGGTCGCCGGCAAAGTAGATCAAGTAGCCGACGGTGCCGGCGGTACCGCCCGAGACGACCGGGATGATCGCCTCTTCGCGCCCATCGCCGGAGATGTCGCCATAGATGATGTCCTGAAGGTCGGCGAAGCCGGGGATCGTCCCGGGTGTGCGGAATTCGACGAACGGCCCCATACCGGGCTGGGAGTCGGGCGGCTGGGGATGGTTGAGTGCCGATTCCTGGGTGATGATGGTGCTCCAGTCGGCGGTGCGCAAATTGACATTCGAGGTGTTTCGGACCGCGGTCGAGGTCGAGGTGACAGCAGCGCCGGCGCGCACCGTTCCGGTAGCGGTCGGGGACCCGGCGGGCCGGACGGTGCCGGTAGCGACCGCCGTGCCAGTGCGCACCGGGGTGGCCGATCCGGCTGGGGTGACCGATCGAGCGGGGGTACCCGAGCCGATCGGGGTCCCGGTGCGGGCGGCGGTGATCGTGCCGCTGGCCGTCACCGTGCCGGTGCGTTGGGCGGTTGGCGAAACTGCTGGAGTGCTGGTCCGCGCGACAGTCGGGCTGGCCGGCGGGCGGGTTGGAACAACGGCGGTTGGCGTTGTCGCCGGCGCGAGAATCTGGGGAAAGCCACCGCTCGGCAGACAACCGACAGTCAACACAAGGGTTAGGCCGAGTCCAAGTAGTGCGCGTGGCATCATCGCAGGTCTCCCTTGCGCCGACGGCGCGTTCGATGCTGATGCAAGTGTAGGCCAGCCGGCCGGGCGTCGTCGCCGGTCAGGGCAACGAAATCCGTCCATCAGCCAGCTTCGCCAGTCCATCGGCGGCCAGTCCGGCGGCGACCGCCTCAATCCAAGGGCGATCTTCCGGTCGGTAGTCAGACCGGATCGTCGCCCCGAGCACATCCAGCGTCAACGCCTCGCCCGGCGGGAGCGCTCGCAACGCCGCCACCGCCCGCCCACGATACCACCGACTGGACCCTTCGAAGCGCCCAGCACGATAGCTCGACCGTCGCTCGGCGACCGCGAGGCCACCCGCCCGAGTCGCGCACCAGGCGGCCGCCGGGCAAAGCAGGCAGCGCGGCGCACGCGCCAGACAGACCGTCGCGCCGAGATCCATCAGTGCCTGGTTCCACGGCCAGGCCTGCTCGGGCAGCGCCTCGGCAGCGAGAGCCCAGGCCTCGCGTTCGCCAAGCGGCTCCGACCGGCCGGCGAGACGAGCCAGCACCCGGCGGATGTTGGTGTCCACCACCGGCGTCGCCTGCTCGAACGCAAAACAGCCGACCGCCGCCGCGGTATAGCGGCCGATGCCCGGCAAACTTCGAAGCTGCGTTGGGTCGCTCGGCAGTTCGCCGTCAAACCGCTCCATTGCCGCCCGTGCCGTCCGTTGGAGGTTGACCGCACGCCGGTTGTACCCCAGACCCGACCAGGCGCGGATCACCTCGGCGGTTGGGGCGACGGCAAGATCGGCGAGGGTCGGGAACGCGGCGAGAAACTCGTGGTATTTTGGGATCACCCGGTCAACCTGGGTCTGCTGGAGCATTACCTCAGCGACCAGGATGCGGTACGGGTCGCGGATCCGCCGCCACGGCAACTCGCGCCCATGCGTCAAGAACCAGCCGATGACCGCCTGCTGGAGTATGCCGTCGTCCATGCCGGATGAGGAGAAGCCCATGCTCGACGATTCTACGCTGCCGCTCGATCGCCACTGGACGGTGTCGGTCTACCTCGTTCGCGATGGCCGGGTTGCCCTCCATTCGCACGTCAAGCTTGGCCTGTGGCTGCCCGCCGGCGGGCATATCGAGCCGGGCGAACTTCCCGACGAAGCGGCGATTCGCGAGGCCGAGGAGGAGACCGGACTGGTCGTAACCCTCCTCGACGACGCCCATGGCCCACCGCTTCCGCCGACGATCCCCGGTCAGCTTTCCTCGCCGCGGCCGCTCGCCCGCCCCATCGGCGTCCAACTCGCTCCGGTCGGCGCCGGCCACCAGCATATCGACCTGATCTACGCCGCCCTTCCGGCAGACGGGCGCCTCGGCGGCGGGTTCCGCTGGCTCACGCCCGAGGAGGCCGAGGCAATTGGCGCGCCTCCCGACGTGACGGGCTGGGCAAGGCAGGCTATCGGCATGGCAAAGACGGCCGGCAACGCCGGTGGGGAGCCAAAACGCACCGAGGCGCGTTGAGAGTCCAGTATCATAGGCGGGGGGCGTCTATGCGTCGTACGGCTGTCGTACTCGCATTCGTACTTGCCGCGCTCTTCGCCATCGGCGCCGTCCAGGCCGACGATGGGCCAGCCGTCCTCGACATCCGAGAGACCGCCGACGGCGGCGGACTGGCCTTCACCATAATCGCCCGCTCCTCGGACGCGCCGGTCCGCGATATCCGGATCACGATCGCCCAGGGGCGGCTTGGGACAACGACAACCGCCAAGCTGCGCTTCGACCCGGCCAACGAGGTGACCGCCGAGCATCGCATCCAGCGGCGTAACCTCGTCACCGGGCAGGTGTTCTCCTACTGGTACCTGGTCGAGGATGAGACCGGCCGCGTCGTTCGGACGGAGCCACGCCTCTATCGCTATCTCGACCCTCGCTTCAGTTGGCAGAGCCTCGATCGCGACGGCCTGGTCGTCTTCTTCTCCGACGGAGGAGAGCGCCGCGCTCTCCTCGCGGCCGACGTCGCCGACGCAACCTTCGAGGAGGTCGGCGCAGCCTTGCGCGCCAGCTATCCGCGAACCCTGACCTTGATGGTCTACTCCTCCAACCAGGACGCCCTCGATGCCTTTCCGCCGGGCAGCCAGGCAACCCGAGATTTCTACGCCGGCTTCGCCTTTCACGAACTGGATGTCGTCATCTTCGGCGTCGATTCTCCGGAGCAGGTGCCGTCGATCGTCCGCCACGAGGTGACCCACATTCTGACCAACGAACGCACCCGCCGCTCGCCGAACGGCCTGCCCGCCTGGTTGGACGAAGGGCTGGCAACCTATTACGGCGGTGGTCACGACGACGTGGTGCTTCAGCGCGGCATCGCGTCCGGTTCACTCATCCCGCTGCGGCACTTGACCCAGTTCACCGGCACGCCCGAGCGGATCGACCTCGCCTATGCCCAGTCCGGCAGCCTGATCGCCTTCCTGATCCGGCGCTACGGCGAGGCATCGCTCGCCGACCTGCTCGATGCCGTCGACAGCGGACTGCGCGACGACTCAGCGCTCGCCAATGTCTACGGCCTCGACCGCAATGGGATCGATGCCGCCTGGCGCGCTTCGCTCGGCCTTGCTCCCGAGGCGACTCCGCCGGCTGCCCCACCCGCCGCACAACCGGGCGTCCGCCCACCGGCCGCAACGCCGCCCCCGGCCCAACCTTCCCTGCCCGGCGGCCGTGGCAACGCGGGGCTCACCTTGGCAGCCGTCGCCAGCCTGTTGGTGGCGGCCGCCTCCGGCGTTGGAGCGATCGGTATGCTCTGGCTTCTTCGGCGCAGCTTCCGCTAGGAGATCAGACGACGCCAACGCCCAACCACGTCGCCAGGATCGTCAGGGTGACGATCGCCCCGCACGTGCTCGCCAGCACCACCCCGGTGACAAACCGCGGCGCGGCACGAAACTCCGACGCCAAGATCACGGTGAACACCGCCGTCGGCATCGCTCCCTGGAGGATCATCACCTGACGGGTCACCCCTTCCAAACCCAGAACCTGGACCAGGGCAATCGCTACCGCCGTTCCGACGACCAGGCGCATTCCGGTTGCCGCCGCGATCCCCGGGATCTGGTCGCCCAGCCTGATGTCGGAAAGTTGCAACCCGAGGACGACGAGCATCCCCGGCACCGCCGCTGCGCCAAGCAGGCTGGTCACCCGTTCGACGACGAGCGGCACCGGGAGCGACCAGACCAGGACGGCCAGTCCGGCGGCGCCGGCATAGCTGACCGGCGTTCGCAGCATACTCAGCAGCGCTTCGCGGGTGCTGCCGGTCCCGCGCGAGGCGAGAAAGACCGCCAGGGTGCCGGACAACATGCTGTGGACGACGAAAAAGGCGACCGCGCGCTGAAAGCCGGCTTCTCCGAAGGCAAACAGCGAGATAGAGATCCCGAGATTGCCGGCGTTCATGAAGACGGAACTGAGCAGAAATGCGCTGGTATGAGGAGCATCCAGCCGCAGCAGCCGGGCGACCAGCCAACTGAGGGTGATCATCACCACCGTCAGCAGAACGACGAAGAGCGCGATCTGCAGCGCTTCCTCGGCGGCCAACGTCCCGCCGGTCAGCCCGGAGAACGAGAGCGCCGGGCTGAAGACGTAAAAGACAACCTGACTGATCGGTCCGGGTGGAACACGCCGCCAGCGGCCAAGCAGAAAGCCGATCGCAACGATGATGAACACCGGCAGGACGATGTTGGCGAAGACCGAGAGCATGCAGATGGGATTGTGACGGAAGCAGCCGGCCCGTGTCCGGGCGGTGGTATAGTTGCTAGCGCCGCGAACCTCGCGCGCCTGGGGTGAGGCATGACGACCATTGCCCGCGCCGCATCGGCGACCGAAACCCACAACGCCGGCTCGCCGTTCGACCTCGCCGAGATCCTCGCCGCTCGGGTGGACCGCAGCGCTGCCGAACGGCGAGCCGCCACACTCACGACGCGCCGCACCGTCAAGAAAGAGTGGCAAGCCGCCTGGCTACTCCGCGCTGTCACCTGTCTCGATCTCACTACCCTCGCCGGCGATGACACCCCCGGCAACGTTCGGCGGCTCTGCGCCAAGGCTCGCCGCCCGGTGCGAGCGGACCTCCTCGATGCGCTTGGCGTCGGCGCAATCGGCGTCCGCGTCGGCGCGGTCTGCGTCTATCCAAGCCTCGTCTCCGTCGCCGTCGAGGCTCTCGAAGGTTCAACTATCCCGGTCGCCTCGGTTGCTGCCGGGTTTCCCGCCGGCCAGACCAGCCTCCAGACCAAGGTCGAGGAGGTGCTGGGCGCGGTGCGCGACGGCGCACGCGAGATCGACATCGTCATCTCCCGCGCCGACGCGTTGACTGGCGACTGGCGGGCGCTCTACGACGAGGTCCGGGAACTCAAACAGGCCGCCGGCAAAGCGCACCTCAAGTGCATCCTCGCCACCGGCGAACTTGGCACTCTGACGACGGTAGCGCGGGCGAGCACCGCCGCCCTTCAAGCGGGAGCCGATTTCATCAAGACGTCCACTGGCAAAGAGCCAGTCAATGCCACCTTGCCGGTCGGGTTGGTGATGACCCGGGCGATCCGGCGTTTTGCCCAACAGACCGGTCAGAAGGCGGGGTTCAAACCGGCCGGCGGTATCCGTTCCGCCAAGCAGGCGCTCGACTGGCTCATCCTTATCAAGGAGGAACTTGGCGACGGATGGTTGAACGCCGACCGCTTTCGGATCGGCGCGAGCGGACTGCTGACCGACATCGAGCGGCAGTTGAGCCACCACGTCACCGGGCGCTACTCCGCCGCTCACTACCATCCGATGGTGTAACGATGCCGACGGTTGCCGAGATCTTCGCCGCAATGTCCTACGGTCCCGCGCCAGAAGCGGCTACCCCCGCCCTCGATTGGATCGCCGACCACGGCGGCCGTTTCGGCCACCTGGTCGACGGCGTCTGGACCGACCCATCGGACCTGTTTGTCATCGTCAATCCGGCGACCGGCCGGCCGCTCGCCGAAGCTTCCCAGGCCGGTGAGGAGACAGTCGACTCGGCGGTACGCGCCGCCCGGGCGGCCCTCGCGTCCTGGCAGGCGATCGGCGGCCACGGCCGCGCTCGCCACCTCTACGCCCTTGCACGGGCAGTCCAAAAGAACGCCCGGCATTTCGCCGTGCTGGAATCGCTCGACAACGGCAAGCCGATCCGCGAAAGCCGCGACCTCGACATTCCGCTCGCCGCCCGCCATTTCGCCTACCACGCCGGTTGGGCGCAAATCGCCGAGCACGGCCTGCCCGGCTGGGAAGCGGCCGGCGTCGTCGGTCAGATCATCCCCTGGAACTTCCCGCTCCTGATGCTGGCCTGGAAGGTCGCACCGGCGCTCGCCGCCGGCTGCACGGTGGTGCTCAAGCCAGCCGAGTTCACCCCGCTCACCGCCCTGTTGTTCGCCGAGATCGCCCATTCCGCCGGGTTGCCACCAGGCGTGCTCAATGTCGTCACCGGCGACGGACGCACCGGCGAGTTGATCGTCCGCCACCCCGACGTCGACAAGATCGCCTTTACCGGATCCACCGACGTTGGGCGGATTATCCGCAAGGCGACGGCGGGCAGCGGCAAAAAGCTGTCGCTCGAACTGGGCGGCAAATCGCCCTTTGTCGTCCTCGACGATGCCGACCTCGACGGCGTGGTCGAAGGCGTGGTCGATGCGATCTGGTTCAACCAGGGGCAAGTCTGCTGCGCCGGGTCGCGATTGCTCGTCCAAGAGAGCATCGCCGACCAACTGCTCGCCAAACTCCGCGCCCGGATGGAGAAACTGCGGGTCGGCGACCCGCTCGAAAAGGCGATCGACATCGGCGCGATCGTCGCCCCGGTGCAATTGGAGAAGATCCGCACGCTCTGCGAACTTGGCGTCGAGGAAGGAGCCGAGATCTGGCAGCCGAGTTGGGCCGCCCCGGCTGAAGGCTATTGGTTTCCGCCGACCCTCTTCACCAACGTCGCCCCGGCCGCAACGATCGCCCAGGTCGAGATTTTCGGGCCGGTGCTCGTCTCGATGACCTTCCGAACGGTCGACGAAGCGGTCGCCCTCGCCAACAACACCCCCTACGGCCTCGCTGCCAGCGTCTGGACCGGCTCCACCGGCGCGGCGCTCGAACTTGCCGGACGGATCAAAGCCGGAACGATCTGGGTGAACTGCACCAACCAGTTCGATGCCGCCAGTGGCTTTGGCGGCTACCGCGAGAGCGGCTTCGGCCGGGAGGGCGGACGCGAAGGAATGTTCGAATACCTGAGGCCGGCCTGGGAGCGCGACGACCCGCCCGTCGAACGGCCGGCCGGAGCAAAAGGCGTCGCACCAAGCCCCGGGCCGCCGCCGAGCACCGGACTGCCGCCGATCGACCGGACGCTGAAGCTCTTCGTCGGCGGCAAGCAGGCTCGCCCCGATTCGGGCTACAGCCGAACGGTCTTCGGAGCGGACGGCACGCCGATCGCCGAAGTCGGCGAAGGCAACCGCAAAGACATCCGCAACGCCGTCGAGGCGGCCCGCGCCGCGGATGGATGGTCGGCGGCGACCGCCTACAACCGCGCCCAGGTGGTCTATTACCTCGCCGAGAACCTCTCGGTCCGCGCCGACGAGTTCGCCCGGCGAATCGCCCAGCAGACCGGCTCAAGCGCCGAAGCGTCCGCGCGCGAGGTGGAGTTGGCGATCGAGCGGCTGTTTGGCGCAGCGGCCTGGGCCGACAAGTTCGGTGGCACAGTCCAGCAGACGCCGTTGAAGGGATTGGTCGCCGCCGTTCACGAGCCGGTCGGCGTCCTGGGAATCGTCTGCCCACCGGAGCAGCCGCTGCTCGCGCTCGTGTCGTTGCTCGGTCCGGCGATCGCCCAGGGCAATCGGGTGGTCCTGATCCCGTCCGAGCCGCATCCGCTCTCGGCTACCGACCTTTATCAAGTCCTCGAAACCTCTGACGTGCCCGCCGGTGTGGTGAACATCGTCACCGGAGCGGCCGACCCTCTGGCGGCGGTGCTGGCTGCGCACGACGACGTCGATGGGCTGTGGTACTTTGCCGGTGGCGACCGGGCCGGTGTCGAGCGATTGTCAGCCGGCAACCTCAAGCGGCTATGGGTGTCCTACCACCGACGCGACTGGGAGCGTCACGGCGACGGCGAGGAGTTTCTGCGGCGCGCCGTCGAGGTGAAGAACATCTGGATCCCTGCCGGCGCGTAGCCACGACAGCCTGGCGAGGTGTCGAAGAGCGGTGTGCCGGTCGATGGAGCGCCGTGCAGGCGATAATCGGCCAGCCTCTCGACGGCTCCACGGAGGGACACATGAGCTTCGATGCGATTCTCTACGAAAAGCGCGACGGGATTGCCATCCTCACGCTCAATCGCCCGGCCGCACTCAATGCGATCAACGTCGAGGTCCGCGACGACCTCGTCCAGGTGCTGCCGGCCATCGCGATCGACGACGAGGTGCGGGCGGTGGTGGTACGCGGCGCGGGGCGGGCGTTCTCGGCCGGTGCGGATGTCTCGGAGTTTGGCACTGCGCCCTCGCCGGTCGAAGCGCGGCGCATTCGCCGACTGCGCCCGATCTGGCAACTGCTGGCTGCCTGCCCAAAGCCGTTGGTGGCGGCGATCCACGGCTATGCAATCGGCGCCGGGGTCGAACTTGCCTGCCTCTGCGATTTGCGGATTGCCGCCGAGGGGACGATCTTCTCGGTGCCGGAGGTGACGCTCGGGCTGATCCCCGGAGCGGGTGGCAGTCAGACACTCCCTCGCGTGGTTCGGCGGGGCTGGGCGCTCGAACTGATCCTGACCGGCGAACGGTGTGATGCCACCCGAGCCCAAACGATCGGCCTCGTCAATCGGGTTGTACCGGCCGAGCAGTTGCTCGACGAAGCCGAAGCGGTCGCCCGACTGATCGCCGCCAACCCACCGGCAGCGGTGCAAGCCGCAAAGCGGGCTCTGCGAGCGGCGCGCGACCTACCCTTCGCGGCGGGCCTGCAGGTCGAACGGCGGCAACTGCGCGGCCTCCTTTGAACTCCAGTCGGCCCAGCCCCTCGGCGCCACGGCCCGACCCAGCCGATCGCTGATCAGGCAACCCACCGCTGGGAGCGGGAGAATGGGGTGGTCCGGGAAGAAGGGTGAGGGACATACCCGCAGAGGTTGCCGCGGGCCGAACGGCTCTCCCGCCAACCATCCCGCCGCTGCTACGATTGGGTGAGACCGCCGGGCGCGCCAAGTCGCCGGGCGTTGGAATCGCCCGCATGACCTGGCTCTTTCGGC
The DNA here is from genome assembly GCA_046328265.1 of Dehalococcoidia bacterium. Lineage (GTDB taxonomy): Bacteria > Chloroflexota > Dehalococcoidia > SpSt-223 > SpSt-223 > JANWZD01. The sequence continues at coordinate 45,806 of JAXLWW010000017.1, read as the reverse complement.
TTGTCCGCCTCTATCCTGCCCCGGCGGCAATCGTCGCCCTGATCGTCGTCGCGGCCGCGCTCCACTTCGCCAGCCACCACGAGTTGAGTCGTTGGCCGGCTGGCCTGGCGATTGCGATTGGCGCGGTGCCGTTGGTGCGTGACAACGTCAACTCGGTGCGGCGTGGCCGTTATGCCCTTGACTACATCGCCTTTCTGGCAATCGGGCTGTCGTTGGTCACCGCCAACGAGTTGGTCGGCGCGGTGATCGCCCTGATGGTGGTTGGGGGCGGGGCGATCGAGGACTACGGCGTCCGGAGGGCGCGGCGCAGCCTCCGACTGCTCGAAGACCGGATCCCGCGTGAGGCGCTCCTGCTCGAACCCGACGGCTCGACGCGGGAAGTGCCGATCGATGACGTGGCGGTCGGTAGCCTGGTCGTCGTCCGCCACGGCGAGGTGTTGCCGCTCGACGGCGAATTGGTCACGGGCGAGGCAATCGTCGACGAGTCGTCGTTGACTGGCGAGCCGTTCCTGATCGACAAAGCGCCCGGCGACCTGGTGCGCAGCGGAACGGTCAACTTGGGCCAATCGCTCACCGTGCGCAGCAGTCGGCCCGCGTCCGAATCGACCTACCGCCGCATTCTCAAGCTTGTCGAGGAAGCGCAGCACCAGACGACGCCGATGGTGCGCCTCGCCGACCGCTACAGCGTGGTGTTCACGATCTTGACGATCGCCCTCGCCGCGGGTGCCTGGCTCGTTTCCGATTCTCTCGACCGAGCGCTTGCCGTGCTGGTGGTGGCGACACCCTGCCCGCTGATTCTCGCGCCGCCGATCGCCCTGATGGGCGGCGTGAACCGCGCAGCCCGCGAGAAGGTCATCGTCAAGCGCTTTGCCGCCCTCGAAGTGCTCAGCCGGCTGGATGCCCTGATCTTCGACAAGACCGGCACCCTGACGATGGGCCGGCCGGAACTGGCGGCGGTCGAGATCGCGCCAGACGCGGCGCTTTCCGAGGACGAGGCGGTCGGGATGGCGGCTGCCATCGAGCGCCATTCCCTCCATTCGATCGCCAAGGCGATCGTCGAAGCAGCCAAAGCGCGAGGCGTTGAGCAGCCTGCGGCGCACGGAGTTCGCGAAGTGATCGGCGAGGGGATCGAAGCGCAGATCGACGATCGGTTGGTGCGCCTCGGTCGAGCGTCGGCCAGCCAGGCGGGGATCACCGTTGGAATGACTATCGATGAAGCGCCGGCCGCCGTATTCCTGCTGGAAGATCGGCTGAAGCCAAATGGCGAGGCGGTCTTGCAGCGGCTGGCTGGCCTCGGGATCGACCTCACCATCGCAACCGGCGACCGGCGAGCGCCAGCCGAACGGGCAGCAGCACGCCTCGGCACGCCGATCGCAATCGAGGCCGAATGCACCCCGGAAGCCAAGACGGTGATCATCCGCCGCCGTCAGCAGGCTGGCGAGACGGTCGGGATGGTCGGCGACGGCATCAACGACGCCCCCGCGCTCGCCCAGGCCGACGTTGGACTGGTCTTCACCCACGAAGAGCAGACCGCCGCCTCGGAGGCGGCCGACGTCGTCCTGCTGGCCGGCGACCTCGAATCGGTCTGGACCGCCGTATCAATTGCTCGCCAGTCGGTCGGCGTCGCTCGTCAGGCGATCCTGATCGGGATGACGCTCAGCGGCGTGGCGATGCTGCTGGCGGCGGCCGGCCTGGTGCTGCCCCTGGCCGGCGCATTCCTTCAGGAGGCGATCGACGTGACCGTCATCCTCTATGCGCTGCGGGCTACCGTCGGCTCGGCGCCACCTCGCGCCGAACCGGCGCTCGCCCCTGGTTGAGGCCGCTTACGGCCCGGACGGCGTGTTCAGCGCGACCAGCGGCGCGGTAATCCGCGTTCGCCAGATCTGGGCATCGATCCCGGACGTGACGTTGCCGACGGTGACCGCCACCGGATCGGCGGTGGCCAGACTGCCCTTGTCGTTGTACCACTCGCCGAAGTAGCCGCTCTGGGTGCTTGGCTGGAACTGGACCCGATAGGCGCCCGCCGGAACGCCAGGAACCGTCAGGTACTGCCCGTTTGAATCGGTGTAGCCAGAGGCGATGCTCGTCCCATTCGCGTCGTAGACGTTCACCGAGACGTCGCGAACCGGCTGACCGGTGTTGACGGCGGTCACCCGCCCGCTGATCGATCCGCCACGCGCCAGCACGGCGTCGATGCCGGTGGTCGTGCCTGGTCCTGCGACCGTCACCGGATCGGAGGCGGCAAGCGTCGCCTTGTCGTTGTAGTACTCGGGAATGTAGCCGGATGCCGGCGGCGTGCTTGACGGATTGAACGCCACCCGATAACTACCGGGCAGAAGTCCCGGCACCGTGGTGTAAACCCCGGTCACGCCGGTGGTTCCAGACGCGGCGAACGCGCCGTCGCTGGTGTAGACGTTGACGAAGACATCCGCCAGCGTCAAGCCGGTGTCGGCGGCGGTCACCCGTCCGGTGATCTGATTGCCACGCGTCAGGGCGGCGTCAATCCCGCTCACCGTGTCCGGCGCGGTCACTGGCACCGGGGTCGCCGTCGCCAGGGTCGCCATGTCGTTGTAGTACTCCGGCAAGTAGGCGCTCGATGGATAGAAATAGACCGCATACGTCCCCGAGAGCAGTCCGGTCGCGGTGTAGACGCCGTTGACGTTGGTCGTCGTTCCTATGCTGTAACTACCGTTTCGGTAGACCTGCACCGTCACACCCTGCAGGCCGAGGCCGCTATCTGCCCCGGTCACCCGGCCGGTGATCGTCCCACCGGGGGCCAGCACGGCATCGATCCCGCTGCGCGTCTCGCCGCTGGCCAGGGTGAAGCGCACCGCCGTCGTGCCGTCTGGGCTGTCGTTGTAGTACTCGCCGATGTAGCGCCGGACTGGAGCACTGGTTGGCGAGAACTGGATTCGAACCGGGACCAACGGTATCCCCGTCAGCGTATAGACGCCGCTGGCGTCGGTCGTGGTCGAGCGGACGTTGTTGCCCGTGTTGTTGTAGGCATAGACCGACACACCCTGCAGGCCGAGGCCGCTGTCTGCCCCGGTCACCCGGCCGGTGATCGTCCCACCTTCGGTCAGGACGGCATCGACCGGAGTCATGGCCGGCGAGGTGACCGCGACCGGATCGGCCATCGAGAAATCGGCTTTGTCGTTGTAGTACTCGCCGATGAAAGTCCTGGATGGCCCATTGGATAGAGGCAAGAACTCGACCTTATAGGACCCGGAGCGCAACGCCGGAGTGGCGGTGTAGTGGCCGGTCGCGTTGGTAGTCCCGTTCGCGACCGTGTTGCCGGTGGCGTTGTACACGTAGACGGCGACGCCCGCCAGCGGGATCACCGCCAACGCGCTCGTGCCGGACGTCTCGCCGGTCACCCGCCCGCCGACGAAGCCGCCGCGGTCGAGGACCGCGTTGATGCCGGGTACGGCATTTGGCGCGGTCACGGCGACCGGGTTCGCGGTCTCCGCGGACACCTGATTGCTGTACCACTCCGAAACATAGAAGGACCCCGGCCCCGACGATGGCGGAAGGAAGGCAACCTGATAGGTGCCGCTCAGGAGCGCGGTCACCGTGTAGGAACCGCTGGCGTCGGTGTAGGAGGACCCGACGAACTGGTCGCCCTGGTTCACTACGACGTAGATATTGTCGAGGCCGAGGCCGGTGTCGGCGGCGGTCACCCGTCCACCGAGTTCGCCGCCCCGCGTGAGCACCGCATCGATCCCGGGAACGGCGCCCATCGCCGGCAACACGACCGGATTGGCGGTTTCGAGCATCCGCTGGTCGTTGTAGAACTCCGGGATATACTGGCGCGCCGGACCGAAAAGCCACGGCGAGAAGGAAATCCGATAGCTGCCCGGTGGCAAAGCGCGGATGGTGTAGTTACCCGCCCCATCGGTCGTCCCACCGGAAATGTAGGAGCCATCGGAGCCGAACGCATCGACGAAGACGTCCACGAGGCCGGCGCCGCCGTCGGCGGCGGTCACCCGCCCGCTGATCGTTCCGCCACGCGCAAGGGCGGCGTTCACTCCGCCGGTGATCGCGCCGGCATTGACTGTCACCGCGTCGGCGAGGGGCCGGGTCGGCTTGTCGTTGAAATACTCGCTGATATAGTCCTGCGCGGCGCCGCCACTTGAAGGCGTGAAGCGGACGAGGTAATTGCCGGTGGCGACAGCGGTCGAGGTGTAGTAGCCGCCGAGGTCGGTAAATGCCGAACCAACCTGACTGCCGGCTGGAGTCTGCACCGAGATGTTGACCCCCGCCAGTCCCGCCCCGCTGTCGGCGGCGGTCACCCGTCCGGCGATCTGCCCACCGGCCGCCAGTGCCGCGTCGACAGTCGCGACTGTCGGCACGGTGACCGTCACCGGGTCGGCCTGAGCGAGCGTCGGCTTGTCCTGGTGGTATTCAGCAAGATAGCGCCGCGACGGCGAGGAAGACGACGGCGAGAAATAGGCCCGATAGCTGCCGCTTCCGATCCTCGGTGTTCGGTAACTCCCATCGAACCGGGTCGAAGTGCCGACGATGTACCGGCCGGCGGCGTCGTAGATCGTAACATTGACGTTCGGCAGCGGCGCCCCGCTGTCCGCGGTGGGCACCCGGCCGGTCATCATGCTACCACTTCCATCAGCAGTCACCCGACCAGTTACCACACTGCCGCGCTCCAAGACCGCATTGGCAACTGCCGGCGTCCCAACCGCGATCGTCACCGGCGTCGGGGCCTCGACAGGCTGATTGTCGTAATACTCACCGAGGTAGCCGGCGGAAAGGCTGTTCGAGTTAGGGCTGAACTGGATGAAGACCTGGCCCGGAGGCAGTCCGGTGACGGTGTAGACGCCGCTGACGGTGGTGGTGGACGAGCCAAGCCAATTCCAGGTGGTGGAGTAAGCAGTGACCCCGACGCCGGCTAACGGCGCGCCGCCGTCGGCGGCGGTCACCGTGCCGGTCAGGACGCCGCCAAGCGCCAACGCGGCGTTGACGGTGGTGACGCCGACGCCGGCAAGAGCCACCGGGTCGGCGGCTTGCAGATTCGGCTTGTTGAGATGGAATTCCGGCACATAGGGTGTGCTCGGCGAGAATTGCAGCCGGTAATTTCCCGGCGCAACCCCGGTGCTGGTGTAGACGCCATTCGCCCCGGTGTACGCGTAGGCAACCTGGTTGCCGGCCGCGTCGTACACCGACACACTGACATTTGCGAGCGGCGCGCCGCCGTCCTCGGCGGTCACCATCCCGCCAAACAGCCCGCCGCGGGTTAGCACGGCATCGAAGCCGCCAAAGATGCCCGAGCCGGGAATGACAAACGGGTCGGCCGAGGCGAGGTCCGGCTTGTCACTCCGGTATTCCGACAAGTAGGCGCTCGCATCGCCGCCGCTAGGCTGGTAGAAGATCCGGTAGCTGCCGGGCGGGATGCCGGGCGACGTCGTAAAGACGCCGCTGGTCGTGGCGGCGCTTGCTACCGTCGACCCGGCCGCATCGTAGACATAGACGTTGACCACGTCGAGCGGTGCGCCACCGTCGGCGGCGGTCACCGTGCCGGTCAGGACCGCCCCGCGATCGAGCACCGCATCGAGGTTGGTGATGTTGGCCGAGGACGTGATGATCAGCGGCGTGGCGAACGTCTGCGAAGCGGCATTGAGGTGGTACTCCGGGATGTAGGAACTGGCCGCGCCGCTACTCGGGGGGGTGAACCGGACAGTGTAGCTGCCGCTGTACAGCCCGATATTGGTGGTGTAGTTGCCAGAAGCGTCGGTGGTGGCGAAGACGGTGTTCGCGCCCGAGCCCGACACGCTGACCTGCACTCCAGCAAGGCCAGCGCCGCCGTCGGCGGCGGTCACCCGCCCGAAGACACGGCTCCCCTTGTCGAGGCTGGCATTGATATTCACCACCGTCCCGCCGTCCGGCAGATTCACCAGGGTGGCCGAAGCGAGGTCACTGACGTTGTTGTAGTACTCCTGCAGATAGCCCCCGGTGTTGGGCCGGAACAGGATCCGATACGGCCCCGGCTGCAGGCCGCTCAGACTATAAAGGCCGCTCGCGTTGGTGCTCGCCGTGTTCGCGATGCTACCGGTCGCGTCGTACGCCCAGACGGTCACGCCGCTGACCGGCAGGCCACTGTCCGCCGCGGTCACGATACCGGTGATCTGGCCGGTAGCGAGGATCCCGGCCATCGGCGCTCGCCCCGTCGGCGGCGGGGTTGGCTCGGCAGCGGGCGGCGGCGACGGCTCACCGCTCGCTGGCGACTCCGCCAAGAGCAGGTCTCGCTGGATGGTTCCCTGCAAGCCGGACAAGTCGAGCACGTCGTCGACGAGCGCCAGCGGCCGTCCGGTCCGGTCGAAGACGCGCAGATGATTGCGCCCGGCCGGAAGATTGGTAAGCTGGTAGCTGCCATTCACGCCCGAAAGCGCCGAACGCACCGGCCGGCCCGCTGGCTTCCACCCGCAGACCGGCAAGACCCGGCAGATGACCCGTTTGGATCGACGATCAACTGCCCGCGCACGGTGACGGTGGAGTCGGCGATGGGCTTATGAAGCGGCGCCGGCGCGCCATCGTTCAAGGCGACAGCCGGGCTGGCAGGCGTTGCCGCGATTGGCGACGCGCCTACCGCTGGCCGATCCTGAGCGGCCGGACGGATGATGGCAGGCGCCGCCGGGGCGGCGATCGCCGCGGGCGGGACGATCGAACCAATAATCGAGAGGAGAGCAAGGACCAACCAGCGGGATGGCGCGCCATGGCTAGAAACCTCGAGACGGACCGGTTCCCCGTGCCGGGAAGCAACCGGTGAGGGGCAACAGCAGCGTTCGCGCTACCCTAGTCTCCCTCGCTATTGGGTGTCAACTCGGCTGACGAGGCCCCGGCGATGCCCGTCCAGAGGGTCGCGAGACGCAGCCAGTTCACATCGAGCGTGGAATGGGCGCAGCCGACGGACGCTCCCTCACCATTGAGCGATCCGTCCTCCTGGTGCGACCGAGGCGAGCGAGCCTGGCAGTTGGGCCGCGCCGAACGGCGATCACCGCCGCGCTGGACCTACCGCTCATTCTCGCCGGACCGTTCGCTATGTCGCTGCCTGCTTACCTGCTCGACATCGGGCTGACCTATCTGATCTTCCCGATCGTGACAACGGCGATTGCCCTCGCTGCTGCTCGCCGTTAGACGGGCACTTCCACCGGAAGCGCATCGAGCCAACCCACCACCGCCGAGGCCAGCGCATCGTGGGCGCCGCTGAACAGGTGATCGGTGTTGGGATCATGACCGCCCGGTTGGCGGCGTTTGGCTGGACCATCGCCAGCAACCGGTCGGCAAGGCCGGCCATGCCGTACTGCGGGACCGAAAGATCCCCTTCGGCGTCGATCCGGAAGAGCGCAGCCGGATCTGATCGGCCCAGCGCAGCGGGTTGTATTTCTCGTAGGCGTGCTTGTCGAGCTCGCCTTCGGCGGTCTGGAAGGTCGGGCCGGCGGAAAGGCGACCGGAAAGAGGTCGCCGCCACGGCCTTCGGCGACCATCGCCTCGGCGGTCCTTCGGTGGCGCTCGTACTCAGCGGCGACCGGCAACGTCAGGTAATGCTCGGCCGACCAACGCGGACCGGCGACCGAAATCACCCCGGCGATCGCCGGGTGCGGATCGTGAGCGGCGGCATAAAGCACCTTCACCCCGCTCAGACTGTGGCCCCAGAGCACCACCCGCCGATGGCCACGCCTCGCCAGAAAGTCGATCGCCCCGGCGAAATCCTCGACGCAATCGGAGATCCGCTCGAAGCCCGCCCCCTTGAAGCCGGTCGCCGGGTCGCGCCAGACAATGCCGCGCCCGCGGGTGCTCAGGGTGAGCGCTCCGTAGCCGGCGTCGGCAGCGGCGTGGGCGACAGTGGGCAGCGGCTGGCTGTAGAACTCGGCCGAGGTGCCCGGACACAGCACGATCGCGTCCGCGCCGCCACGAGATTCGCCGCGTGGCGCGAAATAGGACCCGACCAACCGCACCTTGTCGCGCGAAGCAAGTTCGACGAAATCGATCTCCATGCTCTCTCCTCCCAGCGCCGCCTATCGTAGCGCGTTCACAACTCAAGCTCGCCGGCCCGGCTGATGTCGAGCGGCGCACCGGTGATCGCCTGGACCGCTTCCGGCGTCCAGCCAGGGGCAACCTCGCGCAGCACCAGTCCTTCCGCCGTCACGTCGACGACGGCGACGTCGGTGACCACCGTCCGTACGCACCGCTGCCCGGTGAGCGGGAAGGTGCAGCGCTCGACGATCTTCGGCCGGCCATCGCGGTCGGCGTGCTGCATCACGACGATCACCCGTCCGACGCCGGTGCAGAGATCCATCGCGCCGCCAACGCCGCCATACCCGCGCGCCGGCACCATCCAGTTCGCGAGGTCACCCTCGCACGACACCTGGAGCCCACCCAGAACCGCGGTGGTGACATGCCCGCCACGGATCAGACCGAAGGCCGCCACGCTGTCGACGAAGGCCGCGCCGCGGCGCACCGTCGAGGGTTGGCCCATCGCATTGACGATCTCGGGGTCGTACGGCTCGCCGTCGTCGAGCACCCGGCCGAGGCCGATCACGCCGTTCTCGGTCTGGACCCAGACGTCCTCGCGATCCTGGAGGTAATCGGCGACCAGTCCGGGCAAGCCGTAGCCGAGATTGACCACCTCGCCGGGAAGGATCTCGCGCGCCACGCGCAGCGCCATCAGTTCGGCTGAAAGCCGAGGTGTCATCGGCCCCGCTCCGGCCGGCGCGCTGTCACCACGATCCGGTCTACCAGCAATCCCGGCGTCACGACGCATTCGGGAATGAGCGCGCCCGTCTCGACCCGCTCGGCGACCTCAACGACGACGGTCCTCGCGGCGGTCGCCATCACCGGGTTGAAGTTGCGGGCCGACCCGTCATAGACGAGATTGCCCGCTCCGTCGGCGCGGGCGGCGCGGATCAGCGCGAGGTCGGCGGTGATGGCCCGCTCGAGCAGGCAGGGCCGCCCATCGAACTCGCGCACCTCCTTGCCTTCGGAGACGACGGTGCCAACCCCGACCGGCGTGAAGAACGCCGGGAGGCCCGCCCCGCCCGCGCGAATACGTTCGACGAGGGTGCCCTGCGGAACAAGCTCGAGGGCAATCTCACCGGCGCGCAGGGCACGCTCGGCGGCGGTCATCTCGCGCACCCGGCTGGAAACGGGAAAGGTGCAGATCATCCGGGTGACCTGGCCGTTTGCAAACAACTGGTCGACCGCGTCGCCGGGCAAGACGGCGTTCATGACCACCGTCAGGTTCCGCGCTCCCTGGCGAGCAAGCGCATCGATCAGGTTGCCGGGAGACCCCGCGCCGGCGAAGCCGCCGATCAAGACGGTCACACCGTCGGGAGTGTCGGCCAAGGCGAGATCGGCCGAGTCAAACCAGGTCGTCATATGGCTCCATCAGCTTGCGGGGGTCGGCGGCGAGAGCGCGGGCTCGTCTGGAGAGCGCGACAGCACGCCGTCGGCCTCGAGGGTGGCGATTGCCCCGGCGTCCAGTCCGAGCAGTTCGCCCATCACCTCGCGGTTGTGTTCGCCAAGCCGTGGACCCGGCCCGGGCCAGTGAGGCACAACGCCGTCGAGGTGAAACGGCGCGTTGGTGATGTCGATCGGCCCGAGGTCGCGGTGTTCGACGCGCTCGATCGTCCCGCGGGCGCGCAGGCTCTCCATTGTCACCATCTCGGCGGGTGTGTTCACCTTGCCGCAGATCACATCGTGCGCCAGCAGGATCTGCTCGGCTTCGGCGACGCTGCTCTGGGCGCGTACCCAGTCCGAGATGATCCCGTAGATCTCGTCCTGGCGCTTGTGACGCTCGGGGTGGCGCAACCCGGCGAGGTCGGCCCGGCCCAGCGCTGGCGCGAGGCGTTGCCAATTGGCGTCGTCGACCCCGCCGCCAATCACGATCCAGCCGTCTGCTCCCTGGTAGACGCCGCTCGGAACAGTGTCGCGGTTGATCAGGCCGTCGCGCGCCTCCCAGCCGACTTCTTTCCCAAGCGCGGCGAACTCGGCATACGGCCCAAGCGTCCAGACCAGCGAGTCAAGGACCGCGAGATCGATCCGAGCGCCGCGGCCGGTACGCTCGCGCTGGACCAGGGCGGCGCAGACCGCGAGGGCGGCGTGGATACCGGCAACGGTGTCGGCCAGCCGTGGGGTCGGCTGAAACGGCGGGTCGTCAGGCCGGCCGATCAGCGTCATGATGCCCGACAGCGCATGGGCGACACCGGCGTGGAGCGGCCGGTCACGCTCGGGGCTGGTTTCGCCAAAGCCCGAGATCGAGCAGTAGACCAGCCGCGGATGCTCGCGCAGCAGCACTTCCGGACCGAGGCCAAGCCGGTTGAGCGTGCCGGGCCGGAAGTTCTCGACCAGCACATCGCATCGCAGAGCCAACTCACGGCAGAGCGCGACCCCGCGCGGGTGCTTCAGGTCGATCCCGACCGAGCGCTTGCCGTAGTTCCAGTAGGCCCAATCGGGCCGTGCGCCGCGGTGGTCGCCCTGGCGATAGAAGTCGCCGATGCCGGGACGCTCGACCTTGATGACGTCCGCGCCCAACTCGATCAGGATGCGGGTCGTGAACGGCCCGGCAATGATCCAGGTGAAGTCGAGCACCCGGATTCCGGCCAGAGGTCCAGCGGACATCGCCGCCTCCACGCGATTTGTCGGCCCGACCAGGCCGACCTGGCGATGCTAGCAGATCGACGGCTCCCCGCTGCCGGCGGGCAGGTCGACCTTGACGGAACGATCGTGTAATGTATGCACGGCTGCATCGGCGGCGGCGCCCCAGGTCGCAATCGGGGCGCACCCCGCTCGTCGCCATGGCCGCCCCTGAGGAGGGAGGAGATCCGATGAAGTCGTTGTTGCGCGCCCTCGCCGTGCTTGGCATATTCGCGGCTGCCTGTGCCCCGGCAACCCAGCCCACCCCGACCACGAGTCAGACCGGTGGCCAGGCCCCTCCGGCGGGCCCCAAGCGCGCCGCCAACCAGGTGCTGCGCATCGGCACCAACCGCTTTCCGGCTGGCGTGACCAACTTCGCAAGCGCCTTCAACGGACAGTGGTACGGCGCGATGTTTGACTCGTTGGTCCAGTTCGACAAGGACTTCAACCTGAAGCCGGCGATCGCCACCAAGTGGGAACTACTGCCGGACAACAGCGCTTGGCGCTTCACTCTGCGCAACGACCTCGTCTTCTCCAACGGCGACAAGCTCACTGCCGAGGATGTCGCCTTCACTGTAAACGAGCAGACCACCGGCCGCTCACCACAATGGGCGCTCAGCCCCTTCCTGACCGGGGCCAAGGCCGTCAACGAAACGACCGTTGACCTGCTGATCACGCAGCGCGACGTGGCAACGCTGTTCAATAGCGTTGGCTGGCTGATCTGGCCGGCGAAGTATTACCAGAGCGTCGGCAAGGATGCCTTCCTCCTCAAACCGATTGGCACCGGCCCCTACGTGCTGGCCGAGTTCCGCCCGAATACGGAGATCATCTATCGCAAGCGCACCGACCGCGAACATCCCTATCGCAAGGTCGAACTGAGTGAAATCGTGGTGCGTGCCGTCCCCGAGCCGAGCGCTCTGCTTGCTGGGCTACGTACCGGCGAGATCGACTTCGCCAATGGCTCGACCTTCCTTGCCGACCAGGCTATTCAGGCCCGGAATCAGGGAATGACGGTCGATATCAAGCAGGTGAGCTATATCTCGATCCTGTTTAGCGAAGAGAAGGTCAAGGGAACCCCGCTCGAGAACGAGAAGGTCCGCCAGGCGATGAACTACGCGGTCGACAAGGTGTCGATGGCGAAGAACATCTTCGCCGGGATGGCCGAGCCGATCGGCCAGTATGCCGTTCCGGAGGCCGGACACTACAACCCGACGATCCAGCCGGTGCCCTATGACGTCGCCACTGCCAAGCGGCTGCTGACCGAGGCGGGCTACCCCAACGGTTTCAAGTTGGAGAACGGGCTGGTGTTCACCAACAGCCCGCTCAACGCCCAAATCTTCCAGGCGGTTCAGGGCTTCCATCGCGAGATCGGCATCCAGTATGAGCTTGACCCGGTCGAACTTGGCGCCTATATCGACTTTGCCTACGGCCGCGGCAACCGGACACGCCCACCGATGTTCGAAGCCGGTAGCTCGAACACCAACGGCGTCTTCAGCTTCACCTGGGGTTTCTTGAAGTGTCAGGGCGGGGCCGGCTGGTGGTGCGTGCCGGCGCTTGATACGGCGATGGAGAAAGCACTGGCCGAGACAGACACCGCCAAGCGGAAGCAGTATCTTCAGGAGGCGGTCAAGGGGCTGCGCGACTCGTGGAACATGATCTACCTGACCAGCACGCCGCAGTTCAACATCTATTCCAAGAAGATGGCCGGGTTCAACTGGACGACCCCGAGCTACTATTCGCTCGACAGCGTCTATATGGTCGAGTGACCCGCCCGCGCCCCTGAATCAGAGACGGCCAGCCGGTGTTCGGCTGGCCGTCTTGGTACAGCGTCTCGATCGCGACGCGTTCGGCGGTTGACCGGTCGGCCATCTCGACGCACCGTGACAGCGTCGTGTTACGGCCTCCTATCGGAAATCGAGCCAGCCGTCGGCCTTGGCAAACAGGATCGCGCCGTCCTCGCTGGCGAGCGGCGGCTCTTCGGTGTCTGCTTCGCGCTGAACGTAGGCGCCAGCGGGGAGCGGCACATCTCCCAGACGGGCGCTTCCCTCGACGACGAACGCCTCGAAACCGGCGCTCTGGCGGCCCGGCCGCTGCTGGCGATAGCCGGGGTCCAGCCGCAGCAGCAACGACTGCGCGCCCGTCCAAGGGTTCTTGCTCAGCACCTTGAAGGCGATATGGTCGAGGTCGAAGCCGTCGAGCGGCCCCTCGGTCCGGCTGAAGATCGGGCCGGGTTGCCAGGGAACCAGCCGACTATCGAGCATCTTGATGAACCCGCGTGGGCCGATCGCCGCGTCCGGGTCGTTCGCCGTGGCACACGTTCCCGCCTCGGCCTCCGGCCGGACTCGGCGCGATGCCGGCCCGCTCTCGTCGCAGACGCCCTGGATGTTTAGCAGCGCGAAAAACCCCTCGTCCGAGGTGGCGGTGTGGACCCAGCCGGGCGGACGCCAAAAGTAACCCCGCTCGAAGATCGTCCCCTCGCCGCCCAGCCACGACGATCCACTCAGACAGAAGCACTCTTCGACGCTGTCGTGATAGGCATAGGTCAGGTCTCGGTAGCCGGGAGCGAGACGGATCAGATCGAGCCGGCGGGTCGTGTCCGGGTCGAGTCGCAGCGTCTTCTGGTCGTACTTCGCATAGGTTTCGGCAACCAGATCAGCCGGGCCGAGGTTCGCCCGCCACTCGGGGGCCATCGCGTTGACCACGTCGAGGCCGTTTTGCCAGGGCAGGTTATTGCTATCGACGATTCGCGCCATCACGTTCACCGCACCGGTTTTGTCGGCCAGTGTATCGCCGTTTCGTCCTTTGGTCCCGCCCCGCGGTCGGCAAACGCCAACGCGGTCCGGACGCGGCGGCACCGATGGTGAAAATGGGGCTCAGAGGCGAGGTCCAGCCCGCTAGAGCGTCAGCGGAGCGATCGGCGCAATGTCTGGATCGTCGCCGCCGATCTGGTTGGTCCGCAACACCCAGACATCCGCCCCTCGCCGGATGAACTCGCGGGCGATCGTCTCGGCGGCGAGGCGTGGCAGCATCGTCCGCCAACTCTGGAAACCTCGCGCCAGTCCGCGGAGCAATCCGTCTTGCTGGCTCAGTTCGAGCGACGAGGAGTCGTACTGCCAGTCCTCGCGCGTTCCGAGCGGCGACATCCTCTTGCGCAGCGCCGGACCGATCATCAACCCCTCGCGCAGTCGCGCCGCCTCGGTTGGCTCGCGCTCCGCCCAGGCTTGTAGGCGCGGCCGATCGGAGACATCCAGATCGAGCCGGCGGATCGCGGCATAGAACGCCGCCGCCGAATCCTGGGCGCAGTTGTTTGCCGCGCCGACATAGGTTCCACCCGTGCCGTCGCCGATCCGATAGCGCGCCTCCATAGCTTCGAGCGCCGCGACGACATCGCCGATCCCCGATCTTTCGGCGAACCCGAAGTCGTACGGCTCGGTGAAGGGGTCCCACTTGATCAGCACATCGCCAGTCGGGCGCAGACCCGCCCAGCCAAACTGCCGGTCGCCCAGATAGCGGCTCCAGTGGAGCGCCCCGGCGATCAGCCCGTCGGGGTTGTGGGTATAGACCTGGTGATAGACGATGTCGAAGCGAAGCTCATCGGCGAGCGGTTCATGGACAACGGTCGCCTCGCCAAAGGCGAAATGGCCCCAGTAGAGGATCGCCCGTGCTGCCGGCTCGCGCTTCTTGCCGCCGATACCGCCAAAGGTATGAAAGAGCAGCGCCCGGTCCCCTTCCTGCCAGGCAGCGACGGCAGCCTCGGGCGTGACCTCCGCGCCAGCGACCAGCACCGAGGAGATCGTTCCCTTCTTCTTGGCAGCGTCCTTCCACATCTCGGAATGGACGTAGCGCCAGGCGGCATCCGCGCCGAAGCGAACCTCGTCCGGCCGAAGCTGAAAGAGGGCGCGTGGCGCAAGCGCCTGAACGACAAAGGCGCCGGCCGCATCGAGTGCGCCGTAGACGTACCAACCGCCGTCGTCGAGCGGCGAACGCTCGATCCCGTCGTTGGTAAACGGCGCGGTGTCGTTGGAATCGAGGACGACCGCCGGGAGCAGCACCGTCTCTTCTGGACCGTCGAAGGTGCGCGAGGCGAGGCTGAAATGGCGGACCCGGTAGCCATCCGGGACCCCCTCGGCTGGGCCGAGGAAGCGGACCAGTCCCACGGAGCGGCCAGTGATCTGGACCGGCTCTCGGGCGATGGTGAGGCGCGGCGTATCGCCGTCGACGACGACCGGTTCGGGTAGGGCGACGATCACATCGTCGACCGGGTGGCTCCCCGCCAGCGATTCGAGCGGGCCGACCAGCGGCCACTGATCGAGCCGCTCCGGATGGACAACGCCGTTCGCGGCGCTTTGGCGCGCCCGGTCGGTGAAGCGCACGTCGCGCGTGACACCCCAGACCCGCGCCTGGACGACCGGATCGTCGTCCCAGCCGAGTTCGACGATGCGCCCGATCAGACCGGCGTGGACGGCTGGAGCGTGCTCGACCTCGAAGAAAACCCCTCGGTCGGGCAGCCGATCCTCGAAAGCCGGCAGGATCAGCCGGCCGATCCAGGGCGCGGCGGGGCGATAGCAGGCCGGGTCAGGCTTGGCCTCGATCGGGTAATGGGCTGGCTGGGTGAACGGCGCGGCGCGGAAGCGCTCGTAGTTGCTGACGGTCATGACCGGCGCTCCTCGATCGCCGCCTGGGCGACGCGGCTCTGGATCTCCAGTCCGTTCTCGTCGAGCAGCCGGACGATCGCCTCGGCAGTCTCGGGCCGGTCGGCGGCGACTCGTCGCACCAGGTCGGCAAGTTGAGCACGCGAGAGGCTGCCTGGTTCCCGCTCGCCTACTTTGTCGCTGCGAATCAGGTTGGCGATCAGCGCGACGGTCGTCTCGAGATTGGTGCGCCCGTCGGGCTGAACGGTGTCCGGGTCCATGTAGCTCTTGGCGAGGGTGTGGGTCATCCCGGGCAAGAGAATCAAGGTCGCCTTTCCGGTGCGAAGCGCGGTGTTCCAGCCTGAGTTGGTGTAGATCGGCCAGCGGCCGGGGAAGGCGACGCTGCC
The DNA here is from genome assembly GCA_046328265.1 of Dehalococcoidia bacterium. GTDB lineage: Bacteria > Chloroflexota > Dehalococcoidia > SpSt-223 > SpSt-223 > JANWZD01. Next base: position 30,124 of record JAXLWW010000017.1, on the reverse strand, counting down.
AAACTTCTCCAGTTCGTCGATGTCGCTGTAGATATGATAGAGGTGTTCGGTATCGATGATGCCGTTGTCCCCGGTCATCACCCCGCCGAGCGAGATCACCCGGACGGGCGCGCCGATCAACTCCTCCAAGAACGGGGTTGCGCCGATGGCGATCTGCGCTCCGCCGCTATAGCCAATCAACGCGACCCGCCGACCCCGGCCCGGCCGGTAGCCGTGCTCAAGCAATTTGTCGCGGATCACCCGCGCGGTCGCGAAGTTGAACACCGGGCCATACCGCTCGTCCGCCGAGACGGCAACCTGGAAGGCGTTGCGCAGGTTGATCAGCAGTTCGGTGACGGAGGTCTTCTCCCAACGGCGCGCACTGACCCAGCGAAAGGCGCCGGCCAAGAGCCGTTGCCCGGTCAGCCCATTGTTGGTTGCCGAGTAGGGAAACACGTCCAGCAACAGGCGAGCATCCGGCATCGCTTCCTCGAGTGCCCGCAGGAACGGCACCTCGGCGGGCACCAGTTCGTCACCCGAGACACTCCCAATACCAGAGAGATAGACGACGTAATGGGGATGAGCCGAATCCTCGTCAGTCGAGGAATCGAGCGGTTCAGACGCCGCGTCCTCCGGCGCAGCCATCCCGCCCCACCAGCGCAGGGTCTCCAGCGGCGCAAGAATGCCCGCGAGGATGACGATGACCACCAAGGTCGCCAGCAGGGTAAGGATAAGATCGGTCATGCTGCGCCGCGGCGCTGGGCCTCTTGGGCGGCCCGGCGGCGAACCTTCTCGTCGGTCCGCAGGGTGGCGTTGGAATCGTCGGTGCCGGTGAAACGACCGAGCAGTCGGACGACCGGATAGTGGCCAAGCCAGCCGGCGACCGCGCAGACCGCCGCGGCGCGCGGGTCGAGTTCGAAGGCAACGCTGGTTGCCACGATCACCGCCAGCACCGTCCACATCCGCAGGGCTTGAAAGAGAGCCGGACCGGCATACGGGATCAGCACCACCACCCCGAGGATCATCGGAGCATAGGCGATCCCCAGCACCCGGAACGTCTCGATCGGCGGGTCCCAGACCCGGAACACGACACCGGCAATCAGCCAGATCGCCAGCATCCAGAGCAGGAACTCCGCCACCACCATCACCAAACCGAGCGCGATCGCCCGGACCCGCGCCGCCAACGGCGCCTGATTGATGATGAGCACGATGTACTGTCCGATCAGGTGCGACAACCCCGCCAGCAGCACCACCGCGATCGAGACGTTGATCGACTGGGGATTCTGCAGTACGAGGTCGAAGGTCGCTGCGTCGAAGGTAAGCGATGCCCAGATCGCTCGCAGGATATTGGTAAAGAACAACCAGCCGGGAATCGCTTCCACTCGCCCAACTCTCTATCCGACCGGTATTCTCCGGCAGTCCAACCTAAAGGGCAAATGCCGAGCGCGGCGATCGGGAAAGGACGTGCAATGCGGATCTGGTATCAGTACCCGGGGCCGGTCAGCCCCTTCCGTCAAGAAGTCGTCTTTGGGAGCGTCAGGGCGGTCGTCGATCGGGTGCGCCGGCCAGACACCGAGATCGAGATCGTCCCCACTCAACGCGGCGCTGTCGCCTGGTCACAATGGCCCACTCGCTATTCCCAGAACCTGTCCAACCAGGAGATCATCGACTCGATCTCGCAGGCCGGCGACGGCGGCTACGACGGCGCAATCATCGGCGTCAGCAGCGATGCCGGACTGGCCGAGGCCAAGGAACTCCTGCCGATCCCGGTGGTTGGCCTGACCGAAGCCGCCTGCCACCTCGCCACCCTCTGGGGCGAGCAGTTCGCGGTGATCACCAATCCGAGCAGCGGCTCTGCGGCGGCGCACATCAAGGGCCAGCAAAACCGTCGCGCCCAGCTTGAACGCTACAACGTCCTGCAGCGTTGCGTGGCGATCGCGCCGATGGAGATGCCACAGGATCGATTTCTTGACCAGCTTGGGCGGCGCGAGCACGACGAGATCTTGACCACCTTCGAACGGATGGCGCGCCGGCTTGTCGAAGAGGAGGGCGCCGAGGTCATCGTCGCCGGCGATACCGTCCTCGCGATGGCCCTGGTCGAGCACAACCTGCTGACTATTCCCGGTACCGGCGCGGTCGTCGTCGACCTGATTTCCAGCGCGATCAAGCTCACCGAGGCGCTGGTAGACATCCACCAGGCCTTTGGGATTGTTCGCAGCCGGGCCGGGACCTATGCCGGCGCACCGCCCGAGGTGATCGCCACCGTCCGCCAGACGTTTGGCATCACCCTCCCACGAGACCGGCCGAGTCAGCAGTAGGTCAGGGCGCGAGCACGACCGCTTCGATCTCGACGCACGCCCCGCGCGGCAACGCCGCCATGCCGACTGCCGCCCGGGTGTGCTTGCCCGCCTCGCCGAATAGCTCGATCAGCAGGTCGGACGCGCCATTGGCGACGAACGCCTGGTCGCCGAAGTCCTCGGTGCAGTTGACCATGCAGAGCAGCCGGACGATCCGCTGAACCCGCCCGAGGTCACCGAGTTCCGCCTTGAGCGAGGCGAGGATCCCGAGCGCGGTCAACCGCGCCGCAGCATAGCCTTCTTCGATCGTCAGGTCGCGACCGAACTTCCCCGCGACCACCGAACCGTCCTCGCGAATGGCAACATGCCCGGCGACGAAGATGAGGTCGCCAGCGCGGGAGGTCAAGACATAGCTCGCGCGCGGCGTCCGTGCTGCCGGAAGAGATAGCCCCAACTCAGCAAGGCGGGTTTCCGGGTTCATTCGCCCTCCTCGACGATCAGCGGCACAAACGACCGGTAGGCCGCCGCGATATCCGGCTCACCGCCGACCGGAGCGAGCAACGGGATTGCTCCGAGCGCCCAGAGTTCGGCCAGTCGCTCGCGCGCGTACTCTTCCGGCCCGGCGATGGTGATCGCATCGATGGTCCGGTCGTCCGGCCTTCCGCCCGGTGCAGCATAGCCGGCGCGTTCAAGCTCGCGTTGGTAGAAGGGCGACGACGAGTAGCCGATCCCCTCGCGGACGACCGCGCGCGCCTCGTCGCGCGTCGGCCGCAGGCAGACGTGGACGACGGTGTACAGCCGGATCTCAGCGGGCGCGCGGCCGGCGGCAGCGGCCGACTCATCCAGCAGGCGACGAAATCGAGCGATTTGCTCGACCGGCGCAAGACTGGTCATGATCCCGTCTCCCTCGGTCGCGGCGAGGCGCACCATCCCGTCCGACAGCGCTGCCAGCACGATTGGGATACGCCGTTCGGCCGCCCAGTTGATCCGCGATCCGCGGATCTGGAAATGTTCGCCGCCGACGTCGTTGCGGTCGCGCGAGGCGTCCATCCCGCCGCGCAGGCAGGCGAGATACTCGCGCATCTGCTGAAGCGGCTGGTCGAGGCTGAGGCCGAACTTATCCCGGATCATGCCGGGATGGCCGGTCCCGATCCCCAGCACCAGCCGGCCTCCGGCCAGTTCGTCGATCGTCGCCGCGGCGGTCGCCAGGGTGTGAGGGTGACGAAGGAAGATGATCGCGATCGCCGACCCAATCGTCGCCCGGCTTGTCCGCAGCGCGAGGGCGGTCAACGTCGTCGGCGCTTCGTTGACCGATTCGGTGACGAAGATCTCCGGCACGCCGGCCTGGTCCAATTCCGCGCCAAGGTCGATCACCTCGGTTGCGCGTCCAAAGTAATGCGCCATGATGGTGACGCCGGTTCGCTCCATGCCGCCTCCGTCCGGCGAGGGTAGCACAGTCTGAGCAACCACCCTGCTCTCTGGCCGTTGATTCAGAGGGCGGAGGTGTGTGATGCGTTGGGTGGTGATGAGCGCTCTCCTGCTGTTGGCGATGGTTGCGGTCGGCGCCGGCGTTGCTGCTGCGCTCGGGATCGGTCAGGAGCGCCGCACTGGCCCACCCTGGATTCCCCCACCGACCGGGACGCCCGTGGTGATCTTCGAACGGACCTTAGTCCCAAGCACGCCGTCTCCCAACGTCCTCCAGATCGAAGCGCCGATCGGCGAGCCGGAACTCTGGGTCTACTTCAGTCTGAGCATGGCGCGCGATATCGCGCCCAGCAGTAACCCCTCGCGCGACGCCATCCTAACCAACGCCCGTCAGGCCGGCGCGGCCTGCGTGATCCCCGCCGGCGAAACCGCGCGGGCAACGGTGCTGCGCCGCCAGGACGGCTTCGTCGAGGTGCGCGTCGAGAGTGGAACCTGCGCTCGCTTCGTTGGCTGGCTGGGTGCTCCTTAGCGTGCCGGCGAAGTCGGCGGGGCGGTGCGCTGGATCTTCGCCGTCGAGACGGTGATGTCGAGCGAGGTGATTCCCCAACGTCCGTTGGTTTGATGCAGCACCGCCTCAAACCGGCCGACCTCACCCCCGCGATAGCGCATCTGACCGCTGACATTCGCTGTCGCCGGGCCGCTGTCGCTCGTCGGGATATTCACCCGTTCGACGACCGTCTCTTCGTAGCCGTCGTATTTGGCCCAGCTCGTGCCGTTGAGTTCGAGCGCGAGAATCTCGCGTGGTAGCGCGGTCTGGCCCTGTGGTGATAGGTTGATGAAGGCGCTGGCCGGCGCACGGTTGCTCATCTGGGTCATGAAGCGGTCGAGCGGCGGGGTGAACACGGCCCGTTCAGCTTCCTGGGCCGGGCTGCCGGTCGGCTGGGGCGGTGGGGCGCCCGGCCCGACGCTCTGGCCGATCACAAAATAGCTGCCGGCAAGCACCAGGCAGAGGCAGACCGCCAGGACACCCGCCACGCCGACGCCGACGATGAGCAAGACGGGGCCGCGGCGAGCCTGGCTCATGTGGCAATTCTCCGGTAGGCGCGAGAGGCTGTCAACGGTTCAAGATCCGCGAGAACGTGACGGCGGCCAAGCCCCGATCGCTCTGAGGGCCGCACTATCCTCGCCCGACGGACCAGCTTGTTTCGCTCCTCAGAGAATGCAGCGCCCAACGACCGCGCAACTGGTCCACCGGCTGAGATCTTGTGAGCATCTCGCGACGGTGCAACAATCGCCGTAAGAGGGCAAACTGTGGATCTCTATCTGGTACGCCATGCCATCGCCGAAGAGCGTGACCCCTTGCGCTGGCCGGACGACCGCCAGCGGCCGCTGAGCAAGGATGGTATCGTCACCTTCGAGTCGGCGGCGCGCGGGCTGCGGCGCATCGCGCCCAAGGTCGAGGTCCTGCTGAGTAGCCCGCTCGTTCGCGCCCGCCAGACGGCGGCGATCCTCGTCGAGCGCACCGGTTGGCCGGTGCCGCGGATCATCGAGGCGGCCGCTCCAGAAACCACGCCGGAGGAGACTATCGGGGCGCTGCGCGCCTTTTCCGGAACCAGATCGCTCGCCATCGTCGGCCATGAGCCGCACCTCTCGGCGCTGACGACGCTGCTCATCGCCAGCGACGCTGCAGTGCCGGCGGTCCAATTTCGCAAGGGCGGGATCGCCCTGATCAAACTCGCTCAAGACCCGCGCCCGGCCGGCGGAACCCTGCGCTGGCTGCTACCGCCAAAACTCTTGCGCTTGCTCGGCGGACTGGCCACCTGAGGTTTGCCAACCCAGGCGGGCCGAACCCGGCAGGACCCATCGCGACAGGTAGACGACAGGCCATCCGGCGTCGGGGCCGCTTCGACAAGCGACCCGCCCGAGACGTTGCTCAGGGCGGGTCGCGGCGCAAGGACCGGCACGAGGCCGGGGCGATTTCGGGTCGGCGCTTAGCCGCCCGAGGTGTCGGCGAAAGTCACCGGGACCATGATGCCACGCGTCAGGCCACCAGGCCGAAGGTCCGGGGTTGCGGTCCGTGTCGGCGTGCCCGAAGCGGGCGTTGCGGACCCCTGCGGGCTGGCAGTGGCCGACGGCTGGGCGGTCGCCGTCGCCGTCGCGGCCGTTCCAGCCGTCACCTGGAAACTGAGCGGCACTTGGGGTGCGGCGGCGAAGGCGGCGTCGCCCGGTTGGTCAAACGCGAGGGTGCAGGTTCCGACCGCCAGCAGGGTGACCGCGCCACCGGCGGCGGTGCAGATCGTCGGGGTGTTGCTGGTGATCGATACCGGAAGGCCGGAAGAGGCGTTGGCGGTCGGCAGATAGGGCGATGACGCCAGGGTCCGGTCGCCCGGAGGAAGAACGCTGATCGTCTGCGCCTTCTTCAACACCGTCAGCGGCAGCGGCGGCGTCGAATCGGCATCGCCGGGACCAGGATACCGCACGGTGACCGGCACGTCGCCCCCGTTGACGATATTCGCCGCCGGCACAGTTGCGGTCAAAAGGGTCGGACTGACAAAGCTCGTCGGCAGGTCGGTCCCATTCCAGCGGATCACGCTGCCAGGGATGAAGTTCGTACCGGTGATCGTCAGGGTGAAAGGCGGTCCGCCAGCCGTCACCTGGCCCGGGCTAAGGCTGGTTGTCGTGGGAGCAGCGCCAAACTGGTAAGCGCCGCTGCTGCAACCGGTGGCTGGCCGCGGAACGCCACGCTGATCCACGCTACCGACCGGAGCGCCGCAGAAGCTAGCGCCGCCCGACACCCGTGCGACACTGGTCGCGCCGATCGGGAAGGTCGGGGTCGGCCCGCCGTAGTTGCCCAACGTCCCGAGCGCGAGATCTGCCGTTGGAAGTGACGGCGGCGCGGGCGATCCGCACGATCCAGCGCCACCGCCGCTCTCCCAGTTTCCGAGGTCGTTGATCACCGTGCCGGTTCCGACGCTACAGCGCGGGCTTGCGCCGTTCAGGATGCTGTTGGCGATCCGCACCGTCGACGCGCCGGCGGCGATCGACGCGGCGCTGTTACCCGAGAAGGTCAGGTGATAAAGGCGGATAATGCTGCTGTCTGCTGCCAGTGTGCTACCAGCGATCGCTCCACCGATCGGCGCGGTATTACTGACGAAGGTGCTGTTGCGGACCGTCGCATCGTTGGAGACGCCACGGAAGGCGACCGCGCCGCCCGAAAGGTTCGGCACTCCCGAGAGGTTGGCCGAGTTGCTGATGAAACTGCTCGCCTCGATCGTCAACGTCGAATCGACCGACAGGACCGCGCCACCTACCGAATCCCCCGGCGGCAGCAAGCGGTTCCCCTCCAAGCGACTCCCGCGGATGGTTGACTGGCCGCCATAGAGCGCCAGCGCTCCGCCTCCCGAGGTCGCCCGGTTGTTCAGCAGGGCCACGTTCTCGATCTGGAGCGAGTAGTTGCCATCGGCGCGCAGTGCGCCGCCTTCGGAGGCTTGGCCATCCTGAATCGTCAAGTTGCGCAGGGTAAGCGAAGCGCTATCGTGGACCCGGAAGAGCCGGGTTCCACCGCTGCCGGTAAGGACGACACTCTGCCCGGCGCCATCGATCGTCAACGGGCTGTTTGCGGCGGTGACCTCGATCTGCGACGGCAGGGCAATGACGCCGCTGCAGGCAAACGTAATCGTGCCGCTCGACCCGATGACCCCGGCCAGCCCGCCGGAGGCGGCGAAACTGGTGCAATTGGTGACGACGCCCGCCGCTCGAGCGCCGGAGGTGGGAAGAAGACTACCGGCGAGCATGACCAGTAGAAGGGTCAATCGCCATCCCTGTCTCATGCGCGCACTCCAGCCAGTTAGTTGCCGGGCCAGTGACCCAGGCTTGCAGTTGTAGAAGCCCCCCCTTTGGGCTGGCAAGGAGTTACTAGGCCGTCTTGGCGAATTTCATCCAGTTTGGTCGCCACTGACAGCCAGGCTAACTGCTACTTTCACCAGCCAGGCAGGCATAGAATGCGTCCATGCGAGCAATCCCGCTGACCGCCACCCAACTCGTGCTGATCCTGGTCCTACCGCTCGTTGTCTATTTCGGCTACGGCGCGGCGCGCAAGGCAATGGAAATCCACGAACTGCGCGGCCGGGCCGAGCGATTGCGCGTCGAGATCGATCAACTCCAAGTCCGACACAACGACCTCGTGCGCCAGCGCGACTATCTTGCCTCAGACCAGTTCATCGAAAAAGTGGCGCGTGAGGAACTCGGGTTCTTCAAGCCGACCGAGATCCCAATCGTGGTGGTCGTCAAACCGGACGCTGCCTCGCCCTCGCCGGCCGCCGCCCCGCCGCCACAGGACTCGCGCACCAATCCCCAGCGTTGGTGGGACGCGTTCTTCGCTGGCCCCTGACCGTATCTTGATTGGCGGTGACAAATCGCCACTAGATGTGGTATGCTCTGCAACCAAGCAGACTGAGCGAGGAGCAGTGCAATGAGCGCGGCACGGGAGATCGTCTACCTCGACCCGAACCTCTTGATCCCAGACGCCAACGTCCGGCGTCAGGACGGAGACCTCCGCGGCCTCGCCGCGACGATCCGCGAGTTCGGGGTGCTCGAGCCGCTTGGCGTCCGCAAGGTAGACGACACCTACCGGCTGGTCTATGGCAATCGCCGCCGCGCCGCCGCAATCCTGGCCGGCCTGAAGGAAGTGCCGTGCATCATCCTCGAGGACCGCGCCGAGGATGATTACGTCATTCACCAGCTTGTCGAGAATATGCAACGCCGCCAGCTTGGCGACCTGGAGCAGGCCGAAGGCCTGGCGATGATTCGTCGGCGGCTGGTCCATCGTGATCCCAAATTGACCGACGGCGAGCTTGACGAGCGAGTTGGCCGGCTGGTTGGCCTGTCGGCGCGGTCGGTTCAGCGCTACCTCCAGCTTCGCGAATTGCCCGCCGAAGTGCGCGACCTCATCCAGGACGAGGAGTTGTCGGTCAGTCAGGCCCAGCATTTCCGGTTGCTCCACCAGCCTCAGCGTCAGGTCGAGTTGGCAAAGCTGGCGATCCAGTACGACCTCTCGGCGGCAGCGATCCGCGATGCTGCCGAGCAGATGGCGCGCCGCCGATCTCTAAGTGCTCTCGAAGCGATCTCGCTGGCCGGGCGGACACAGCCGCTGCCGTTGACCGAAGAAGAGGTCCTCGCCGCCGAGGAGGCGCAGGAGGCCGAAGAGTCCGGAGGATCCGAGCCGGCGGCGATCAACACCACGGCCGAGACACCGGGCCAGGCGCGGCCGCGCTTCATCCGCGGGCTCGGCACGTTCGACGACGAGATCGAGCGGCTGCTCTATTCGGTGCACCAGGGGATGCTCGACCGGTCGATCCGGCGCAGCCCCAAGGCGCTCGACGAAACGGTCGAGCGGGTGCGCGGACTATTGGGCGCGTTGGAGCAACGCGCCGCTCAATTGCGCGAACGCGGTCAGGGCGCGGCCTAGCCGGTGGACCCAGTCGCGACAACCGCCGCCGCGGCCCGCGCTCTGATCCGCGCCGGCCGCTGGACCGGTCTCACCGAAACCCTCGCTCAACACTACGTCCACCTCGCCCCGGTGACGTTACCCGCCGACGACGCCCTCGCGCTGCTCCGGTTTTGTGTTCGCAACCCGCAGGCCGGGCCGGTGGTTGAGATCCTCGGACCAGGCGAGTGGGAGAGCGACCTCGCCCCGGGCGGCGACATCCGCACCGACGTGGTTCGCTGGCAGATCTGGGAAGGCGGCGAGGCGGCGGGGGAGACTGCCGACCTGCGGCGGTTCTGGCGCCACGACCTGGTGACCGTGCTGCTCGGAACCTCCCACATCCTCGCCGGGCCGCTCAAGGACGCCGGCATCCCCGCCGACACGGTCGACAATCCCCGGCCGGCGATCTACCGAACCACGCTCCCGAGCCGTCCAGCCGGCTCACTCCGCGGGCCGCAGTATGTCACCGTCAAGTTCGCCCTGCCGGAGGAGGTCGCGAAGATCGTCCGGGTGACGGCGTGCTATCCCGCCGGGCACGGCGCGCCGATTGCCATTGGCGATCCGGCTGCAATCGGCGTGGACGGGGAACTGCCGGGCTTTGGCTATCCTCTGGCGATCCCGCCGGGGAGAGTGCCGCTGTTCTGGGCGTGCGGGTTCACCGTGCTCGAAGCGTTGCGTGCGGCGCGCCTGGCCTGGTTTGCTTGCCATGCTCCGGGCTGCACCTTCATCGTCGACCTGCCGCCCGAGCGGCTTGCCATCTAGCCTCGATGCGCTCTATCGCCGTCGGACTCTTGCCTGCCGTGCTCGCCGTCGGTGTGTGCTGCTGCCTTGGCTCGCTCGCGCTGACCGTCGTGCTGGCTAGTCCGACGATCTCAGCCGAACGGATCGAGGGCGAGTGGGTCCTGTTGGGAGACTTGTTCAGTTTCTGCAACGAGCGCGACAGCTACCCGGCGCGCCTTTCTCTGCGCCCGGACGGCGTCTATGTCGGCACTCCCACGTCACGCTGGCCGGAAGGACGCTACGTCGTGCTGCCGTTCAACCGGATTGTGATCGAGGGGCGGGGTGGCTGGGAGCATTATTCGCTCGGGATCCGCCGGGTTGGCCAGACCGATACGTTGCGCTTTTCGAGTTGGGCCTGTCGGGTGGACTACCTCGGGCGACGGGGATGATCGGTGGCGAGAGGAAGGGGCCGATGCTATCATCCGCAGGGCGCGTTCTGCGCCATCCACTGCGAGGAAAGCATGACCCCGTACCTGCAAGCCGGTCAGATCGTCGCCTCGATCGCCTTGATCGTCGTCATCATGCTCCAGTCCAAGAGCATGTCGTTCTCCGGCACGTTCAGCAACGATTCGTCGATCTATCGCACGCGCCGCGGCCTCGATCGCACGCTCTTTCAGCTGACGATCGTTCTGTCAATCGTCTTCCTCCTCTTTTCGATGCTGAGCGTGCGGTTCATTCAGTTGTAGCGGTCCGCTCATGATCCGGCGCCTCGTTTCAGTCAATTTTGCCGCACGGCGTTGTAGCGTCCTTCGATGAACCCGGTGCTCCGCGCCTTGCGCTTGCCGATCCTGATTGCCCTGATCGGCTGCGTCGTCGTGTCGAGTGCGATCGCCGCTCTGGCGGTCACTCTGAGCACCGAGACCGAGCCGGAGCGCGGTGGAACCTTTGTCGAGGGCGTCGTCGGTAGCCCACTCACCATCAACCCGATCCTCGCCAGCTTCAACGACATCGATCGCGACCTTGCCTCACTGCTGTTTACCGGACTGATCAAGATCAACGAGCGCGGCGAGCCGGTGCCGGACCTTGCCGCCAAGTGGGAAGTCGCCCCGGATGGCAAGACGGTCGTGGTCCAGCTTCGGCGCGACGCCTTCTGGCACGACGGCACGCCGTTTGGCGCGCGCGATGTCGTGTTCACGATTAAGGCGATTCAGGACCCGCGCTTCCAGGGGGCGCCGGCCCTCGCCGAGACCTGGAAGAACATCACCGTCGAACAGGTGGACGACTTCACCGTGCGCTTTCGGCTGCGCGACGTCTTTGCTCCGTTTCTCGCCAATCTCCAGGTCGGGATGCTCCCCTCTCACCTCCTCCGCGAGATCCCCGCCGAAGCGCTGCCCGACCATCCGTTCCGCGCCAATCCGGTCGGCACCGGCCCCTGGAAGCTGCGCGAGGTCACCAACGAGGCAATTGCGCTTGACGCCAACCTCGGCTACTACGGCCAGAAGCCGTACCTCCGGACGCTCCGGATGCGCTTCTACCCAAACCGGCCGGCGCTCCTGAATGCGCTGCGGTTGCGCGAGGTGCAGGGCGCGGCGGGCGTGACCGATGCCGACCTGCTGCGCATCGGCAAGAACAAGGACTACCGGGCCTACACCGCGCCGCGTGCCAGCTTTACGATCCTCTTCTTGAACAACAAGTCGCCCTTCTTTCGCGACAAACCGGTTCGTCAGGCGGTCGCCTATGCCCTCAACCGCCAACGCCTGATCGAGGTTGCTGCAGGCGGGATGGGAGTGGTCGCCGACACGCCGCTACCGCCCGGCACCTGGGCGGCAGACACCGCGCTCCAGAAGTTCCAGCACGACCCCGACCGTGCCCGGACCTTGCTGAGCGAAGCCGGCTGGGCGCCAGGCGCCGACGGGATCCGCGAGAAGAACGGTGAACGCTTCCGCTTTTCCCTGCTAACCAACGACGATCCAGCGCGAATAGCTGCCGCCGAGGAGATCGCCCGCCAACTTCGCCAGGTCGGCATCCGCGCCGAGGTGTCGGCGAGCGGCTACAGCGGGCTAATCGAGCGCTTTCTCTCGCCGCGCCAGTTCGATGCGGTGCTGTTCGGCCTCGACCCTGGCGGCGATCCCGACGGCTACAGCAATTGGCATAGCAGTCAAGCCCGGCCAGGGGGCTTTAACTTCGTTTCCTACAGCAACCGCAAGGTGGACGATCTGCTCGAAAAAGCGCGCACCTCCGCCGATCTGCTCGAACGCACCAAGGCATACGCTGAGTTTCAGGCGATCTTTGCCGACGAAGTGCCAAGTGTCCTGCTCTACTACCCGCTCTCTTCCTATGTCGTCGACCGTGAAGTGAACGGGGTTTCGATGCACTTGCAATTCGAGCCGTCCGACCGCTTTCGCTCATTGCCAAACTGGTACGTCAAGACCAAGCGAACGATGAAGATCGGCCTTCCGAAGTTCGGCTAGCCCGACCTGTCCTGACCGGCCGAGACGAATTGCCCTCCAACTCCTCATCCTTCGGCGACGGACAGCATCTTGCGAGCGGCCATCTCGCCATCGCTCACCTCCCCGGATCGTGGAGGTTAGAGGTCTGGAGTGAGGCTCCTACCCTTCGCGTAGGGTAAACAGGACGAAGATGATCCGCTCGTCTCGCTGCTGGATGTAGAGTTCCGGGCGGATTTTGCGGCCGGCGTCGTGGGCAGTCTCGGCAAATTGATCCCAGCGCGGGAAGACGGTGAACTTCCCATCGTGGAACACATACAGCGTCCAGGGGTCTTCGATATAGCTGAGCAGCCAGTCGCCCCAGTTTGGGGGTGGGGTCGGCCCGGTGTAGCCAAACAACTCGGGCGGGCTGACCTCGCCCTTGCTCAGGTACTGGACGGTCTTGCTGATCCCCCAGTCCATTGCGACCGGCGAATGCCCCTTCCATTCGACCAGATAATCGGTCAGGTCGTAGATCGAGTCGGAGTAGTTGCCGACGCCGCCGGTGCGTGCCAGAGCCTGGTGATACTCGCGGACGACACCAAGGTCCATCCAGAGCAGAAGCGCGATCAGCGTCGCCACCAGGGCGCCCGCGCCGATCGCCGCCGGGCGGCCAAAGCGGTCGAACGAGCGCGCCAGCCAAACCGCGCCGAGCGCGATCAACGCCTGAGGCAGCGGATAGAGGATGTAGAAGTGGGTCGGCCCCAGTCCGGACACCGTAATCGTGCTTTGGAGAATGATCCCGGCGATCATCAGGATGAGAAAGGCCGGCCGCCGCCACTGGCGACGTGCCCGGCCGTCGAGCGCCATTGCCAGCCCGATCGCTACCACAGACGCGCCAAAGAAGATCGGATAGAGACGGTTGGCGAATTGCTGACCGAAGTACCAGAAATGCTCGCTCCGGAGATAGACGCTCAGGGCATCGAGGCGCGTGATCAAATTTGGCAAGAATGCGCGGTTGTCGACGCCATAGCTGGTGGTGACGGCGTTCTGGGTGAGCACCTCGATGGTGCCCTGGGTTTGAACGTTGTAGAGGATGATCAGGCTTGCGCCGGCCAGAAAAGCCGGGACGGCCAGCACGAGCATCGGCAAGTCCCACCCGCGGACCAGCGGCCGTCGGCTGAGCAACGGCGGCCGCAGGAGCAACGCTGTACCGACCAACGCCGCGACATACCAGACGAACAGCAGCTTGATCGAGATCCCCAGGCCAAGCAAGAAGGCGGCCGGCGCCAGCCGCCAACTGCCGCCGCCACGCCACCAGCCCAAGCCCAGCCAGGTTGCCCCGACCGAGCAGACCGTCATCAACGACGAAACGTGGATCCCCTGGCGCGTCCAGAAGATGAACGAGGGGTGGATCGCCACCAGCCAGACCGCCGACACGGCGACCAGCGGACCGAACGCCTGACGGAGAAAACCCCACGAGAGCAGCAGGGTGAGAACGCCGCCCGCGATCGGCGCGGCCCGAACCGCCTCGGGGGTGACGCCCAGCCAGAGGATTGCCGGGACGATCGCGTAAGTCGAAACCGACCCGACGTATTCCATGACCATCAACGGCCATTGACGGCCGAACAGTTCGACGTTTGCGCCGCGCGAGAGTTCGATCGGCTGGTCCAGCACGATCTGCATCGCCGGGACGGCATCGGCGGCCTCGTCGTAGTACAGCCCGGGCAGCGAAAGCTGCTCGGTCGCCAACAGCAAGAAGGCCGCTACCGCCGCGAGGACCGCCGCGGCTTCGAGGAGAAGCCGGGCGGCTCTCACCGCCGAGGCCGTCGCAGGAAAGACGCCGCCAGCCCGAGCGCGCCAAGCGCAGCCAACCCAATTTGGACGAAGAACGGCCAGAAGCTGACCTGCGCCTGCCCAACCTGAATCGCGTCGATGGCGATCTCGCCAGCCGATTCGCCCGACCCGAGGACGGTCAACTGGAGGGTGTGCAACCCCGGCCCGAGGCCGCTGGCGATTGGCGCAAGCTCATGCTCGGGCGTCGGCGCACTGAAGTCCAGCACAGCGCGGCGACCTTCGAACGACCAACCGGGCGGGTCGGCGCCGTCGATCTTGACCTGAGCCAGACCGCCCGTTGGGCTGCGTCGCACTGCCAGCGAGATGTCGCCACCATAGAAGGTGAAGCTGAAGCTATCGCCGGGATGGCCCGTCACGAGGTACCCGCCGGCATCGGCATCGGCGGCGCGGCGGTGGCGCCACTGGCCGCGCGCATCGACCGCGCTGCTGGTCTCCTGATGGAGGCCGGGAGGCGCGCTATGAAGACCGGCGGCAAACTGCTTGAGCCCGTGGTAGACCAGCCGTGGCGTGAAGTCGACATCGATCGCCCGGAAGTAGTAGTCGGCACGTTCTGCCGGCGAGATATCGCCGACCTGGCGGAAGTACCACAGGTTGATCACGCCGACCCAGTCCCAGGACCGCGCAAGACGGATCGCCGCGACGGTGTATTCAGCCTGCTTTTCCTCGGCGACCCGGCCCCAGAACAGGCGATCTTTGGCGAAGCTCTCCGGGGCGGCGTTCCAGCCGAACTCGTTGAGCCAGACCGGCTTGTTTGCGTCTCCGCGCTCGACCATCTTGTCGCGCAGCAAGGTGACGCGTTGGAAGTTCAGGACGTCCGGCCGGACTGGATCGGAGGGCGGCCGCTCGAATCCGTAGGCGTTGGCGAACAGGATATCGAAGGCGGGTCCTGCGCCGGCGCGGTACATCCCATCGAGGAAGTCGGTCTCGGTCAGTGCCCGCTCAGAGCGTTCGACCGTCTGGGCCAATGGAGCAGCCAGCACGATCGCGTCTGGATCGGCGGCGCGGATAGCGGCAGCGGCGGCTTTGAGCAGTTCGGTGTAGGCAACCGGGTCCGGACGCAGGGCGCTCCATTCGGCGGCCAGATTTGGCTCATTCCAGATCTGGTAATGCTGGATCCGGCCGCGGTAGCGTTTGGCGACCTCGCCGACGTAGTTGGCATAGTCGGCGATGGCGAGCAGCGGAGTGCCGCGATCGCCGGCCTGGCCGGCCGGGGCGAGCGCCCACTCGGGGGGCTTGTCGAGGCGGGCGATCAGCCGCAGTCCATGCTTCTCGGCGAGGGTGAGGATCTCGTCGTACTTGTCCCAGGAACTCTTACGGTAGCGATCGTCGTAATAGCGCCCCTTGCGCGGCTCGATCTCCTGCCAGGGGAACATCACCTTGGCCCAACTGATACCGGCCTCGCGCGCCATCTTAACGGTTTGCTCGCGTTTCCAGGGTTCGACTTCGCGTTCGAGGAAGAAGGTTGCTCCAAGCGGATTGACGTCGGTGTGGGCGACGGTCCGTAACGGGGCGGAGGTGACCGTGGCGGTCGTCCAAGGACTGGGGGCAAGCATGATGCCAAGGACGGCAAACGCTGTCAGCCCGAGACAACCGAGACGAAAGAGCAGTCGCCGTGAAAGGCGCACGCGTCGTTCCTGATGCGGCATAGGTGAAAGCCGACCCAATTGCCAGCCGGGCGGCAGTATAGCAGCCGAGTGGACGGTGAACAAAGCTGTTGCGCCACGCGTTGGCGGCTCGCGATATGATTGGTGGACCAGCGCAGAGGAGGGACGCGATGCGAACGCCAAACTGGGTCGGGCCGGCCGGTGAGATGCCGCAGAACGAGCGTGCCGTGCTCGACTTCATCCAGGAGGTCAAGCGCACCGAGGTGAGCCAACGCGGTGCTCTTGTCAAAGAGGATTACGCCCAACGAGCAGCCGCCTGGTCCAAATCGAGCGGCCGCCCGCCGGCCACCCTCGAGGATGCTGGCGAGGTGCTGGCTGATTCGTCGGCCTGGAAGTTCGACCGGGCGCTCTGGCGCTTTACCCAGGAGTACATGTACAACCGAATTCGGGAGAACCTCGTCGATCAGGCGCAGGCGCTCTCGGACTACTTGAACTCGCCGACGCCCGACGCGAAGGGGACGCTTCGGCTCGACCCCGGTCTGGAGATGCCGTGGTACTTCACCGCCGACTTTCACGTCCAGCCCGGCGGGATGTTCAAGGATGACCTCGTCCCCTATGTGACCGTCATCAGCAACGACGTCTTCTCGGGCGGCCGGAGCGTCAATTACGAGTTCCAGGCCGGCGCGAAGGGGCGATCTGGACGGCGCCTATCAGCGTATCCTCGATCTGTTGACCTTCGAAGCAGTTTATCCTGAAGGAGCGTTGGCCGGACGCCGAGGTCTACGGCATCGACTGTCGGCGCCGTTGCTGACATCATCTTCCTGAGCTCGCCGCCCGCAAGGGGAATCGAACTGCACCTCTCAGCAGAATGCAAGCAGAATGCCGGACTTCCCGGACGGGTACTTCGACGGCGTCGTCTATTCGACCATCTGTTCCACGAGATCCCGGACGACGCGGCCGTCAACGTCATTCGTGAGGGCTATCGCATCCTCAAGCTGGGTGGCTGGTTTGTGATCGACGATTCGCCGACGTATGACCGGGTGGACCCGTTGACTGCGTATCTCAGCGATTGGAATACCGAGAACAACGTCGAGCCGTTCTGGCGGCAAGCGAGTTCGCGCGACTATCCGGCGCTTCTACGCGCGGCGGGCTTCGCCATGTCTGGGATCGCGCGTGATGGCAACGCCGATCGGCGTAACTGGCCCCGCGGATCCGGCAAACCACAAATGGCGCCGTTGCGCGATCTCGGCCATACGCTGACCCAGCGTTTAGCCGTTCAGATCCCGTCGATCTGGGGCAACGTGGCAGGCTGGCAAACCGTCAGCATCCACGGTTGCAGGTCATGCCAGCCAGCCCCTGATGCTAATGGACTAGATAGTGTGGTGGGGAAGAGGGGGCTCGAACCCCTACGCCTTTCGGCACATGATCCTAAGTCATGCTCGTCTGCCAATTCCGACACTTCCCCGGCTCTCTCATTGTAAACCAGCTACTGGCTGGCGATCGCATACGCGGTATACAATCGAATCACGCGTCCGTTCGATGACGAACGACGCCGGGGAGGATGGGGTCATGGAATCGGTGTGGTCCGAGCGGTACGACAACGGCGTCCCGCGCTCGCTTAAGCCATACCCACGCGAAACGATGATCGACTTGTTGCGGCGCAACATGCGGCTTCGCCCGGACGCGTCCGCCGCACTCTTCAAGGGCGCAGCCCTCACCTACCGTCAACTCGACCGCCTCAGCGACGCCTTTGCCGCCTGGCTCGTCAAAGACGGCCTCAAGAAAGGCGGCCGCGTCGCCTGCATTCTGCCAAACTCGCCTCAGATGCTTGTCGTCCAGTACGGCGTCTGGAAGGCCGGCGGCATCTTCGCGCCGCTCAATCCGCTCTACACCGAGCACGAACTCGTCGACATCCTCAGACTGAGCGGCGCCGAGACGCTCGTTGTCCTGACACCCTACTACACCCGTGTCAAACACCTCCAAGCCCAGACGTCGCTGCGGCGCGTCGTCGCCACCAACATCAAAGAATATCTCCCGCCAATCCTCCGCATCCTGTTTACCCTGCTCAAAGAGCGCAAAGAAGGCCACCACGCCACCCTCGAAGGGCAAGACGTCTGGCTGCAAGACACCCTCAAGCAGGGCGCCGGCCTGCCGCCGCCGGCCGTGACCGTCAGCCCGGAGGACGAGGCGGTCATCCTCTGCAGCGGCGGCACCACCGGTGCGCCCAAAGGGGCGGTCGGGTTGCATAGCGGATTGTGCGCCGCCGGCCGCCAACTCAAGGCCTGGTTCGGCGACACGTTGATCGACTGGCAAGATACCTTCATGCTGCCGCTGCCACTCTTTCACGTCTACGGTATGGCCGGCGTCCAGACCGCCGCGATGGTCGGCGGCCACCCGCTTTCGCTCGTTCCCAACCCGCGCGACATCGACGACCTCGTCAACACCATCCAGAAGGTCCAGCCCGCGCTCTTCACCGGTGTCCCAACCCTCTATATCGCCCTGCTCAACCACCCGAAGGTCGCCGCCGGTAACGTCAACTTCCGCTCGATCAAAGCGTGCATGAGCGGCGCAGCGCCGTTGCTCGCCGAAACCCGCCGCGCCTTCGAAACACTCACCGGTGGGCGTATCCTCGAAGGCTACTCGCTCACCGAAGCGATGATGGCCTGCGTCATCGGACCGGTCAAAGGCAAAGACAAGGTCGGGTCGATCGGCCTGCCGCTCCCGGACGTCGAGATCCGACTGGTCGACGTCGAGAGTGGCCAGCGCGACGTCGCCATCGGCGAGGTCGGCGAACTCATCTTGCGCGCCCCCCAACTGATGGCTGGCTATTGGAAGAACCCTGCCGAGACCGAAGCCAGTCTGCGCGTCCACGGCGACGGCGGCCCTTGGCTGCACACCGGCGACCTCGCCACCATCGACGAGGAGCACTACATCTCGATCGTCGACCGCAAGAAGGACCTCATCAAAGTCAGCGGCTATCAAGTCTGGCCGCGCGAGATCGAAGAGGTGATCGCCAGCCACCCGTCGGTCGTCGAGGTCGGCGTCGCCGCCATCCCGGATGCGCGCAAAGGCGAGACCCCAAAAGCCTGGGTCGTCTTGCGCAAAGGGTCCACCACCACCGCCCAGGAACTCCGCGAATTCTGCAAGGCAAACCTCGCGCCCTACAAGACCCCGTCCGAGTTCGAGATCCGCGACGAACTGCCCAAGACCCTCGTCGGCAAGGTGCTGCGCCGTCAACTTCGCAGCGAAGAACTCGATCGGCTGGACGAATCAGGAAATGTTCTCGAAACCGCCGATGCGGCCGGGGTTAGCGTGACCGAGGGGAACTAACCGTCTCCAGTAGTGCGGCCAGATCGCCAATCCGGCCGATCGTCCGGTCCGGCGCAGGGTCACCCGCGTCGGGGCCGGCGGAAGAGTACTTCCCATAGGCGATCTGGACGGTCGTGATCCGGTCACCAAGCGTCCGTTTGAAGATGCCGAGCAGACGCGCCTTGTCGTCCACCATCCAGTAGCGATCGGCGGAAAAGTCCGCCAGCAGTTCGGCGAGGTGCGCTTCCTTGTGCCGATAAACGCGCACGTCGCCGTTGACCGCTGCTTCGAGGCCGGAGCGCCGGATCTTCTCCCGTTGAAAATGCGGATCGCCATCACTGACGATCACCGGCCGGCCAATCCGCCGCGCCGCCGCGATCGCCGCCGGCGCACCCGGAGCCACCAGGCTCGGATAGTCGAAGCGCTCGATCACCTGAGTGACGGCCGCCCCAGCCGCCGGCCGCTCGGTGGTAAGACGCCGGACCGCCTCGGGCAGATCGACATGCCCAAACTCGCTGCGCACCGCCTCATACTGCTCCCACAGGCGGGCAGCCGCCGACGCACCCGCCGACTCAACCAACGCCGAATCGAACGTCTGACGAAAGCGCTGCATGTCGAAGAGCGTATTGTCGACATCGAAGAAGACGACGATCATTCCCCAGCCACGCGAGCGACCTCGCCGGCCGTCAGCGACCGGTAGACCCCAACGATCTGCTCGGCAACCGCCGCCCAGCGAAAACGCTCGACGCTGCGCCGCGCCGCCTCGCCGAAATGCGAACGCAACACGTCGTTGCCCAAGAGCAACTCGAGCCGCTCGAGGAACGCCTCCGGGCAGCGCCAGGGGATCAAGTAGCCGGTCTCGCCGTCCTTGATGGTCGACGTCAGGCCGCCAACGCGTGAGGCGATCACCGGGGTGCCGCAGGCCATCGACTCGACTGCCACCAGGCCAAAACTCTCATAGTAGGACGGCACCACGGTAAGGTCGGCGGCGTTGTAGAGCGCCACCAGCCGGTCTTGCGTCTGCGGCCCGACAAAGCGGACGGTGCCGGTCAGGCCGCACTCGGCAACGATCGCCCGCAACCGATCCGGCTCGTCGGGGTGGCCGTCCGACAGCCCGCCCGCCACAATCACCTCGACGTCGTCACGCTCCTCGAGTCCGGCCATTGCCCGGATCAGGATGTCGATCCCCTTCAGCGGCTCCAGCCGACCAACGAACAGCAGGACATGCTTTGCACTCACCCCGGCGGCGGCACGCGCCGCCGCCTTTGGCAGCGGTCGAAACCGATCGAGATCCACCCCACACGGCACCACCATGATCTGCTCGTCGAGTGCCTCGTAGAAACGAATCAGTTGCTGGCGCTCGTGGGCGCTCGCCACGACGATCCGGTCAGCCTCGGAGATAATCCGCCGCTCGGCGCAGATCCGCTCGTCCGATTCGCGTTCGCCAATCCGCGCCCGGTTCTTCACCTCGGCGAGGGTGTGAAACATCGTCACATGCGGTGCGCTCCAGCGCTGTGAAAGCACCCGCCCGACCCGGCCCGACAGCCAGTAGTGGCTATGGATCGCGTCGTACTGCCCGCCGTCACGTTCGACAAACCGCAGCAGTTCGCGGGTGAACGACGACAAATAGAGCGAGAGATCACCCTTCTGCACCGGCCCGGTCGGTCCGGCCGGCAGGTTGATCACTCGAAAGCCCGGCCGGTCGGTCACCACCGCCGGGTTGCCCGGGGTAGCCTGCCGGGTGAACACGTCGATCTGATGGCCCTGGGCGGCAAGAGCCCGGCCAAGCTCCCGGACATAGACCTGCATCCCGCCGGTCGACGGCGCACCGGGCGCAGCCAGTGGGCTTCCGTGATAACTGATCGTGGCGATTCGCATCTGGAGCACTTGTACCCGAAAGCAACAATCGTCCTCCAGGTGGGTTCGCGTCGATCGCCTACACTCAACGAAGAAGCCCGTGTGCGCACCGGCCCCCGGGCGCTCGCCGGCCCAAGGAGCGGCCGCGTGCCCCAGCCACCACCCACGCTCGACACCCCACCCGGCGTGGCGCTGAGCCAGCCGGCGCTGCCGGTCCGGCGACGCACCCGCCGGGTAGACCCGGCCATCGTCGGGGCGCTGCTCGTCGCGGCGCTATTGCGCATGGTCGCCCTCGGCGATCAGCCACTCGCCCCCGCCGAAGCGACGTTCTGGACCGCCGCCGCCGGCCCACTGTCGGCAATCGCTGAGGTCGGCGCACCGCTCGGTCCCCTGTTCGCCTGGCTGGCCGTCGCTGCCGCCGGCCTGTCGGAGTTGACCGTTCGCTGGCCGTCTGCGGCGGCCGGCGTGCTGCTGGTCGCGCTTGTCGTACCGCTCGGCCGCCGGATCGGCGGTCCGGCATTGGCTCGCTGGGCGGCTTGGATCGCCGCTGGGTCGCCCTTTCTGGTGTTCTACGCCCGGACCGCCACCCCGATCGCACTTGCCACGTTGCTCGCGCTGCTCTCCACCTGGTGGTACCTCTTTCTCACCACCGGCCGCCGGCGGGCGCTCGCCGGTTTCTTCCTAGCGACTCTGCTGCTCGGCTGGACCAGTCCCGGCGCACTCGCCATCCTCGCCGCTCAAGGCGCGTTCCTCTGGATGCGCCGTGCGAGCCGTCGTACCTGGGCGCTCTGGCTGCTGGGGGCAGGCCTGGCATTCACCGCCAGCCTGCCCAGGATCGGTCCACTCGCCCTCGCTCCGGACCAGTCGAGCGATGTGGTCGCCGAGATCGCCGCCCTGGTCTACAAGCTGATCGCGCCGGCCGCTGCCTTTGCCCTCGGCGAGACCCTGCCGGTTTGGCAGCCGTTGGGGATCGCCGCCCTACTGCTGGTCGCCTGGCTGGCGCTGCTCGGACTGATCCGCCTGCCGCGGCCGGGCCGTCAGTTCCTCCTCGTCTTCGGACTGCTTCCACTACTCTGGACCGCCACGGTCACCGCGATCGGCGCCCCACGCAGCGAGGCCGGCTCAGTTGGAGCAAGCGCGGCCTACGGTTGGCCGGCGTTCGGGCTGATGGTCGCTGCCGGTGTGGTCGCACTCGCGTCGCCGCTCCGAAAAGCCGTGTTCGCCACGCTCGTCGCCGCGTCCACGGTCGCCTACGGCGGCTATTTCCACGTTCGCGACGTCGCCCAACCCGCCTATCTGCTGCCGGTGCGCGAAGTACTCAGTTTCGTCGAAGCGCGCGCCGAGCCTGGCGACCTGCTCGTCGCCGATCCGGGCTCGATGGTCGCCCACCACGCCGCAATCCACCCCGCCCGGTTGCCGGTGCTCGCCGCCGCTGACCCGGCCGGAGTCGAGGCGACAATTGAGACCGACCGGCCTCCCCGGATCTGGTTCGTCTCATCGGGCGATCTCGGCTCGCCGCTCGTTCGCTGGATCACACTCCGCTACCAACGTATCGAGACGCGCACCTACCTCGATCCAGACCCGGCCGCCATCGCGTTGAAGGAGCGACTGCTCGGTGGCGTGGGCGCTGAGGCTCCGATTGTCCTGACGCTCTATCAGCGGCGCTAGCCGCCCCGCAGCGCCGGCACGAGGAAGACTTCGCTTGCCGGCTCGACCGGCTCGATGAGCCCGAGTATGCCGATCGCACCGTCGACCGAGACGGCGAGGTCGGGAGCAAGGTCGCCTTCATGCAGCACCCGCTCGAGGACACCCGGACAGACCGCATCGAGTGCTCGCAGCACCTCGCCAACCGTCCGTCCGGCCGCCTCGACCTGCCGCTGCCCACCGCAGAGGTCCAACAACTGCGCCGGGATCCAGACCGTCGCCACCTCATCTCCTCCCGGTGCATCGCAATTCCCCACTCCCACCACCTGCGAAAGCCGGAGGTCGTCCCCCCCCTTCAGGAGAGGGAGGCCAAGGGGGTGAGGTCACGAATAGAGCGTCTCGACGATCCGGCGCGGCGAGATCGGCAGGTCGGCAAAACGCCGCCCCAGCGCCGCGCTGATCCCGTTCGCCACCGCTGCCAGTGGCGGAACGATTGGCACCTCGCCGACTCCGCGCACGCCAAAGGGATGCGGCGGATGCGGCTCTTCGATCAGCACGGTCTCGATCATCGGCAGGTCGAGCGAGGTCGGCATCCGATAGTCGAGCAGGCTCGCGTTCGCCAGGCGGCCTTCGGCGTCGTAGTAGTACTCCTCGTTGAGCGCCCATCCGATCCCCTGGGCAACCCCACCGTGGATCTGCCCCTCGACATAGGAAGGATGGACCGCCGCACCGACGTCCTGGGCAGCGGTATAGCGCAGGATCGTCGTCTTACCGGTTTCGACATCGACCGCGAGATCGACCACATGGAGGCCAAACGCGAGGCCAGTGTGCTTTGGCGACACCGACGCGCGACCAACCACCGGGCCACCGGTCTTGAAGACCTGGCCGGCGATCTGGGCGAAGGTCAGGACCTGGCCTTCGGTCGGCCCGGTCAGTGCGCCGTCCTCGTAGCAGATCTCATCCTCGGGCGAAAGCTGCCAGAGCGTGCGCGCCCGCTCGATCAACTGGCGCTTGATATCCTCGCCAAGCTCGTACACCGCGATCCCGCCGGTGAACGTCGTCCGACTGCCACCGGTCGCGTCGTTATAGCCCACGGTGTCGGTGTCGGCGACCAGTGGCTTGACCTGGTCGTAGGCGATCCCAAGGGTCTCGGCAAGTTGCATTGCCAACGAGGCGCGCGTTCCGCCGATGTCGGGGTTCCCTTCGACCAACGTCACGCTACCGTCGGCGTTCACCGTCGCAAAGCAACTCGATTTGAGCGGCGCGTTCGGCCAGTAGCCCATCGCCACCCCACGGCCGTAGCGCACCGTCTCGGTCGATGCGGGCAGCGCCGAGTTCCAGTGCTCGGACCCGGCGATCGCATCGAGCAGCCGGACGTTGCCAATCGGATGCTGGATCGGGACGTTGTTCGCCATTCGGGTGCCGACCGTTGCGGCATTTTTCCGCCGCAGGGCGATCGGGTCCATCTCCAAGGCGTTGGCCAGTTCGTCGATCGCCGATTCGCCGGCAAAGCTGGCGATCGGGCTACCAGGCGCACGATAGGCAGCGACCTTCGGCTTGTTCACCACGACGTCGTAGCAATCGAGTTGGATATTGGGGATGTCGTAGGCGGCGAGCATGCAGAGGCTGCCAAAACGAACGCTTGACCCTTGGAACGCTCCGGCCTCGAAGGCGAGCCAGCCCTCGACTGCCACGATGGCGCCGTCGCGCTTGGCGCCGATCTTGATCCGCATCGACGATCCGCTGGTCGGGCCGCTGGCCTGCAACTCTTCGGCGCGGCTCATCGTCATCTTGACCGGCGCACCTGACTTGCGCGACAGCACCGCCGCCGGAGGTTCGAGATAGGGCGGCAGTTTGCCGCCAAACCCGCCGCCGATCTCGGTTGGGATCACCTTCACCCGCGCAACCGGCAGGTCGAGCAGGACGGCGACGTTGTCGCGAATCGCAAACGGCGCCTGGGTCGTCGTCCAGATCGTCAGCCGGCCATCGGCGTTCCAATGCGCCATCGAGGCGTGCGGCTCGATATAGCCCTGGTGAACCATCTTGGTCGAGTAGGTGCGCTCAATCACCACCTCGGCTTCGGCAAAGCCCGCCTCGGGGTCGCCTTTGAGGAGCCGCGCGTGAGAGGCAACGTTGCTTGGCTTCTCTGAGAGAGTGCCCAACGCATTGGTGTGCAGATCCGGGTGCAACAGCGGCGCGTCCTCGCGCATCGCATCGAGGACGTCCAGCACCGGAGGCAGCACCTCGTAGTCGACGCGAATGAGGGAAAGCGCCTCCTCGGCAATCGCGGCGGTCTCGGCGGCAACTGCGGCGACGGGATGGCCCTGGTAAAGCACCTTTTCGCGCGCCATCACGTTGCGAGACAGGTCGCGGTAGGTGGCGATCGCCTCGCCGACATCGGCCATCCCCTTCTCGGGGTCGGGAAGATCGGCGGACGTCATCACCGCCCGGACACCGGGCAACTGCTCGGCAGCGCTGGTGTCGATTGCTCGGAGGCGGGCATGGGCATATGGACTGCGCAGCATTCTGCCGATGAGCACGCCGGGGAGGGTAACATCCGCGCCGAAGAGTGCTCGGCCGGTCACCTTGTCGACGCCATCGGGGCGGATCGGCCGGGTGCCGATCACCTTGAACGCCTTGCCGGTTTCGGGGCGAGTGGTGATGACCATCAGGCTCGTGCCTCCATCTGAGCGGCGGCCGACTGAACGGCGCGCACGATCTTGTCATAGCCGGTACAGCGGCAGAGGTTACCGGCCAGCCAGAACCGGATCTCGTCTTCGCTCGGGTTTGGAGTCCGGTCGAGCAACCCCTTCGCCGCCATGATCAACCCCGGAGTACAGACGCCGCATTGCAACGCCGCCTCTTCGAGAAACGCCTGTTGGAGCGGGTGGAGCCGGTCTGCCTCGGCGAGCCCTTCGATAGTCGTCAGTTCGCGCCCCGCGATCTCCGGCGCAAGCACCAGACAGGAATCGACGATCCGGCCATCGAGAATCACCGTGCAAGCCCCGCAGTTGCCGTTGTTGCAGCCCTCTTTCGCTCCGGTCAGCCGAAGTTCGTCGCGCAGCACTTCCAGCAGGCTCTGGCCGGGCTGGCAGAGAAAATCGACGGTGCGCCCGTTGATCCGGGCTTCAATCTGGATACGCTTCATCGTCCTTGCTTCTCCCGCGCCCGCTCAACCGCACGCTCGATCGCCCGCCGAACCAGCACCCCGGCGAGATGCACTCGTTGTCGTTCCGACCCACGCATGTCGGTGATCGGCGAGGCCGCCGACCGGGCCGCCTCGGCAGCCGCTTCGAAGCTCTCGCGAGTGGCCGGCTTGCCGGCAAGCGCCGCGCCAGCCGCTTCTACCAGAATCGGCGTCGGCGCGACTGCCCCAAGCGCGACCCGCGCTTCGGCGATCGTCTCACCTTCAAGCCGCAGCCAGACCCCAGCCCCGACCACCGCGATGTCCATTTCGTTGCGCGGGATGAAGCGCAAGTAGGCCGAACTATCGCCCCAGCGCGGCGGCGGCAGCCGGAGTTCGACCAGAATCTCGCCGTTGGCGAGGACGTTCCGCCGCGGCCCGGTGAAGAACTGGTCGACCGGAACGACCCGCTCGCCAGCCGGCCCGGCGATCCGGCAGACCGCCCGCAGCGCGATCAGCGCCGGCGCGGAGTCAGCCGCCGGCGAGGAGGTGCCGAGGTTGCCGCCGAGGCTGGCCCGGCTCTGGATCTGCACCCCGCCGATCAGACCGGCTGCCTCGGCAAGCCCGGGATAGGACGCTTGCACGCCCGGGTGCTCGGCAATTTGATAACACGGCGTTGCTGCACCGATCCGCAGCCCTTCAGCCGGGTCGAAGATTAGTCCGGTCAACTCGGGGATCGCCTTGATGTCGACCAACACGTCGACGTCGCGGCGGTTCTCCCGGACGTCGACGATGATGTCGGTGCCGCCAGCTAACGCTCGGCCGCCCCCGTCCGCCTCGCTCAGTAACGACACCGCCTCGGCGAGCGTCGCGGGGCGAACATATCGTTTTGCCTGCACCAGGCCGCTCCTCGCTCGGACCATGCCGAGTCTCCATCAGAATTTGCGCCAGTTCCCGAGGGTGCGGCGGGGCAGGCTCAGGCCTGGCGATAGAACGCAGCGGTCGCGCCGGTCACGTCCATCACCACGCCCTTGATCTCGGTGTAGGCAAGGATGCCCTCTTCGCCGACGCCACTGCGCTTGTAGGCGCCCATCGGCACGCCGCCGCCGGCCGCATAGGTGTTCACCCAGAGTAGCCCGGTGCGGACCGCCCGGATCACCCGGTGCGCCCGGTTCAGGTCTCGAGTCCAGAGCCCGCCGGCCAGCCCGAAGTCGCTATCGTTGGCGATCCGGATCGCGTCGGCTTCGTCCTCGAACGGGATCGTCGACAACACCGGGCCGAAGATCTCCTCACGGGCGACCTTCATGTCGTTACGAACATGCGCCAGCACTGTCGGCCGGTAGTAGTTGCCCTCGGTCAGACCTTCCGGCTGGCTGCCACCGGTCACCACCTCTGCCCCTTCGGACAGTGCGCTCTCAACATAGCCCTTGACGCGCTTCAGTTGGTCGCGCGAGATCAACGAGCCCAGTTGGGTGCTTTCCTCGAACGGGTCGCCGAGGCGCAGCCGCGACGCCTTTGCCGCGACCTCAGACACCACCCGGTCGTAGATACTCTTGTGAACGAGCAGCCGCGAGCCGGAGAAGCAACGCTGGCCGCAGTTGCGGAAGATACCGGTCATCGCGCCATCGATCGCGAGGTCGAGGTCGACGTCCTCGAAGATGATGTTGGCCGACTTACCGCCCAGTTCGAAGAGCGTCTTCTTGATGCCACGCGCCGCCAGTTCCATCATCTTCTCACCGGCCGTCACCGATCCGACGAGCGTGATCATGTCCACCTCGCGGTGGCCGGCAAGCGCGACGGCGGTCTCGTTGCCGCCAGCAACCGTCGAAAGCACCCCCGCCGGCAGCCCAGCTTCGAGGCCAAGCTCAGCCAACCGTAGCGCGATCAACGACGAATAGGGAGAAGGCTTGAGGACGATCGTGTTGCCGGCAGCAAGCGCTGGGGCGGCCTTTAGGGACGCAAAGACCATCGGCGCGTTGAAGGCGACGACGCCGGCCACCACCCCGACGGGCTCGCGGAGTGAAAAGCGGACGAGGTTCGGGTCGTACGGTGCGGTATCGCCGCGCAACTCCCGCTCGGCGGCATAGGCCATCGTCCGGAAGGCGCTCGCACCCATCTGGATGTCGATGATGCTCTCGCGCAGCG
The DNA here is from genome assembly GCA_046328265.1 of Dehalococcoidia bacterium. Lineage (GTDB taxonomy): Bacteria > Chloroflexota > Dehalococcoidia > SpSt-223 > SpSt-223 > JANWZD01. The sequence continues at coordinate 2,252 of JAXLWW010000017.1, read as the reverse complement.
TCTTGCCGTTGTCGAGCGTGTTCAGCCGGGCCAATTGATCTTGGTTCTGGTCGATCAGGTCGGCCAACCGCAGCAGCACCGCCGCGCGCGCCGCCGTGGACATCCGTGGCCAGGCTCCCTCGTCGAACTCGCGGCGGGCGGCCCGAATCGCGCGCTCGACGTCCTCGGCGTTCGCCTCGGCGACGTTGGCCAACGTTTCATTCGTCGGCGGATAGACCGTAGCAAACGTCTTTCCGCTGGTGGACTCCACATAGCGGCCATCGACGAACAGCCGCGACTCGATTTTCGGCTTGTCGGCGATCTCAGCAAGACGCCGGACGCCTGCGGTCGAAACCATTTCATCCCCTCCAGGACTCTGTCGAGCGAAGCATAGATCGCCGGAGTGCCGACCGGCACGGTCTCAATGGATGATCGCCGCCCGGACGATTTCACCGGGACGTGCGCGCACGTCCTCGAGTGCCTGGCCGAGGCGGTCGAGGGGATAGTGATGGGTCACCAGTCGCGCGACGTCGATCTGGCCGCTCCGGACGAGTTCGATCGACTCGGGATAGTGGCCATAGCCACCACGTGCCCCGCTCAGCCGGATCTCGCGCAGCAGCACCGGGACCAGTGGCATCGGCTCGGGCGGCACCGTCACCAGCACCACATCCCCCATCCAACTTGCCGACGCCAGGGCGAGCCGGGTGCTGGGCTCAGTTCCGCCCGATTCAATCACGATGTTCGGCCGGTCGCCACAGGCGTCGCGGATCTGTTCGGCGGCGTGAGGGTCAGCGCCATTCACCGCCACGTCCGCGCCCAAAGCACTGGCAAGCGTCAGCCGCTCCGGAACGATGTCCACCGCCACCGTGCGATGTCCCAGTCGGGCGGCATATTGCTGGGCAACCAGACCGATCGGCCCGCGCCGATCAACACGACCGTTTCGTTTCCTCGTCGCAGCGGGAGGCACTCGCCGAACACGTGAAGCGCCACCGCAACCGGCTCGAGGACGGTCGCCTCGTCGTCGGAGAGTTCATCGGGCAGCGGGCGGATGCTCCCCGCCGGGGCAACGAGAAGATCTTGAAAGCAGCCGTCGATATCAACGCCCATGAACTGCTTGCGCTCGCAGACGTTTGGCGCACCGGCTCGGCAGGGGGGGCACTTGCCGCAAACCCGAGCCGGCTCGACGGTGACGCGTTCGCCCACCGTCCGCCCGTCGACGCCCGCGCCGATCGCTCGGATCTCGCCGACGAAGTCGTGACCCAGCACCCGCCCGGCGCTTCCCAGCCGGCCGAGGAAGGCGTGAACGTCGGTGCCACAGACACCCGACCGCCGCACCGCCACCAGCACCTCGCCGGGGTCTGGCTCGGGCGCCGGCCGTTCTTCAATCGCGATCGTCAAAGGGGCTGTGAGTATCGCGGTGCGCATTCCCCACCTCCTGTCAGGGGCAGGATACTCTGCTCACATAAAAAACCCCCGCCGTGGCGGGGGCTGAAGTCCGTGGAGGTGGTTTAGGCGGGGACGGCCGCACCATCCATATCGGCGACCGCCTTCTCGCCGAAGATCTTGCCCAACTCGACCGCGTCCATCGTCTCATACTGGACGAGGTACTTGGCGATCTGGTCAAGCTTGTCGCGGTTCTGCTCGATCGTTTCGACCGCCCGCCGATAGGCGGTCATGATCAGGCCGTGCACCTCTTGGTCGATTTCCTCGGCTATCTTCTCGCTATAGTTGCGCGTCTCGTTGATGTCCCGCCCGAGGAACACCAGTTCTTCGCGACGGCCGAACGTGCGCGTGCCGAGCCGCTCGCTCATCCCATATTCGGTAACCATCGCCCGGGCGATGTTGGTCGCCTGTTTGATGTCGTTCTCGGCGCCGGTGGTAATCTCGCCAAACACCACCGCCTCAGCCGCCCGACCGCCAAAGGCGACCGCAAGCTGATCGACAAACTGCGATTGGCTCCAGAGGTGGCGATCTTCCTCGGGGAGGAAGCGGGTGTACCCTCCCATCATCCCGCGCGAGACGATCGAGATCTTGTGGACCGGATCGGCGTTCGGCAGAAGATGGCCGACGAGGGCATGACCGGCCTCATGATAGGCAGTCACTTCCTTTTCGTGTTCGGAGATCAGCCGGCTCTTCCGCTCCGGCCCCGCCACGACGCGGTCGATTGCCTCCTCGAGTTCGTCCATGCCAATCAGCTTCTTGTTGCGACGGGCAGCGAGGATCGCCGCTTCGTTCAACAGATTGGCGAGGTCCGCCCCGCTAAAGCCCGGCGT
>JAXLWW010000016.1:0-100580 GCA_046328265.1 Dehalococcoidia bacterium | reverse complement strand
TCTCGTCGGCGAGGAGAAGGTTGGTGAAGACGGGGCCAAGTTCGACGGCGAACTCACCCGTGCGGCCGTTATACACTCGGGTGCCGACCAGGTCAGCCGGCACGAGGTCCGGGGTGAACTGGATGCGGCCAAAGCTCCCGCCGACGACCTCGGCAAGGGCCTTGACCGTGGCGGTTTTCGCCAAACCCGGCACGCCCTCCAGCAGGATATGCCCACGCGACAGGAGCGCCACCAAGAGCCGCTCGAGGAGATGGTCCTGCCCGACGATCAGCCGTTTGACCTCGAACAGAACTTCCTCGATCGTGGCAGGTGACGCCTCGATCGCCGGTGTTTGAACCGTCATGAGTGTGCCTCCGTCATTGCTGCAGGCAGGTACGGCCCGCTGCCTTGACTGTAGGCAGACGTCCTAAGGGCGGGGTGAAGCAGGATTGAGCAGACGGAAAGAGAAGTCTGAGAGTTGTCTGAGAGCCGCCTGCGACTGAAGGAAGCCGCCTGGTCCGATGATGGAGACGGAGCGGTTCGGCGCCGGACGTTTGCAGGCCTGGCCAGGCCATCCCGGGCCGGCTGTGGCGAGGGTACCGACAAGCAAGCGATGCGGCGCTGGCCGCGCTCGGTCTGGCGCAGGTCGGCACCGAGCCGGACCAATGAATACGGCGTTGGGCTATTCGAGTCTGGTCGGGCGTTCCCCGACTGCCTGGGCGAGGGGTTCGCCAGGAGGCAACGGCGCGTGCCGCGGGAGGATCGTCCGGTGTGCCGGGCTAGCTTCGCGGGATGACCATCACCTTGCGACTGTCGCCCTCGCCAATGCTCTGGCTGGTGACCGTCGGGTGTTCACGCAGCGCGAGGTGGACGATCCGGCGCTCGCTGGGCGGCATGGCTTCGAGGGTGATCCCTTGACCGGTCTCGGTGACGCGCTCGGCGGCGCGCAGCGCGAGCGTTTGGATCGACTTGAGGCGGCGCTCGCGGTATTGCTCGACGTCGACCGAGATCCGCACCGGCGCCCCGAGGCGCTTGGCGAGCATCATGCTGACGAGAAATTGGAGTGCGCCAAGCGTCTCGCCACGTCGGCCGATCAGCACACCAAGATCGTCTCCTGAGATTGCGACGGTGAACTCGGAGGAATCGATTGCTCCTGGCGGGGTGGGCATGATTGCGACGGCCGCCTCGATCTGCATCAACTGGAGAAGTCGGTTGACGATTTCATCGAGGGTATCGGTTACTTCGGCGTCGCTGATTTCTTCATAATCTTCCTCGTCAGGAACGACAACCCGGACCCGAGCATCCTCGGCGCCAATACCGAGAATGCCGGAACGGCCTTCGGAGAGGATCTCGAAGTCGAGGTCTTCGCGGGGAACGCCAAAGGCGGTGGCAGCCTGGTCGAGCGCCTCACGGACGGATTTTCCGGTGAACTCCTGGGTCTCCATGGTTCGATTACCTCAGGGGATGGTTCAGCGGCGAAGGCCGGAAGGGTACCGGCGCTCGCCGCTGAGCCACGGCCCTACGGGCGTGGCGACGGGCGTTTGGCGCGGTTGCGAGTGCTGGTCTTGCGGGTGGGGCGACCGCTGGGCGCACCGTTGACCGGTGGCGGAGCGAGGCTCTGGGGCGCATCGGTAGCCGGCTCGAGGTTTTCGACGCGGGTCTGCTTGGTCGATTTTGCTGGTACAGCCGCCGGAGCGGGCGTTGGGCCAAGTTCGAGAAACGGAATACGCAACGAACCCCACCCGGTGATGAAATACTGCACCACGATGCTGTAGGCATTCGAAATCAGCCAGTAGAGCGCCAATCCGCTTGGGAAGTTGATGGTGAAAAAGCCCATCATCAGCGGCATCATGATACCCATCATCTGGTTCATCTGGGCCTGCTGAGGGTCGGACGACGGCATCGTCATCATCTTCTGCTGTACCCAGGTGCTGCCAGCGACGAGGATCGCGAGCAGATAGATCGGGTCGGGATGGGCGAGGTTGAGCCAAAGAAACTGGTTGTTGATCGGGATCAGCGCGGCGATGTTGCTCAGCCCGGAATAGACATACTTGCCCAGTTCATAAAGGGCATCAGGCCGGTCGGCCATCGCGATCTGGATCGATTGGTACAGCCCGATCCAGATCGGAAACTGGATCAGGGTCGGAATGGCGCAACCGGCTGGGTTGACGCCTTGTTCCTTGTAGAGCGCCATCGTCGCCTTGGAGAGTTCTTCGCGGTTCTTGCCATACTTTTTCTGGAGTTCCTGGATTTTGGGCTGAAGCGAGGTCATCGCTCTCGATGCGTGGAGTTGCTTGAGGGTTAGTGGCAGCATTAAGGTGCGGATGATGATAGTGAAGGCGACGATCGCCAGGCCGAAGTTGCTCCAGAGCAGGCCATACAGGAGCAGCAGGCCGTTGAGCATCGGCTGGAGGAGTACGAGGGTCCAGATATCGCCGATAGCCACGAATGCTCTCCTTACCGGTTCGAGGGCAGTTCCCAGCGCACGCTTCGCGCTCGGGCGTCGAGCGCGAAGATGCGGTGGCTGCTACTGTCGCTGGCGTAGACGATATCGCCCTCAGCAGTCAGCGGGCTGACCACCGCGCCGCCGGCGTTGTGGGCCCATTCCTGTTGACCGCTCCGGTTTAGCGCATAGATCTTACCATCGTCGGCCCCGGCGATCACGAGGTCGGCCGCCAGCACCGGCTTGGGCCGGATCCGCCCACCTAACTGGGCCGTCCAGCGTGTCTCGCCGGTACCGGCATCGAGGGCGTACAACTTGCGATCAAAGCTACCGACATAGAGCGTTTCGCCGTCGACCAACGGCTCGCTCCAGACCCAACCGCCGGTCTTGGTCGCCCAGCGTTGTTCGAGGGTCGTCGGGTCGAGCGCGTAGACCGTATCGTCGAGCGAGGAAACATAGAGCAGCCGACCAAATGCGACCGAGCCGGGGATAGCGCCGTTAGCGGTGAAGGTGCGACGCACCTGCCCGCTTTCGGGGTCGAGGGCGTAGAGCCTGTGGTCCATCGAGGTCACGTAGAGAGCGCCATCGCGCAGGACGGGTTGGCCCCAGATGGCATCTCCCGCCTTGAAGGAAAACCCGCTGCGCGGCGCACCATTCGATATGTCGAGCGCGACCAAGGTGCCGTCGGCTGCGCCGACGTAGGCGGTGTTGCTGGTCACCAGAATGGCGCTCTTGGGGAGCACCGGGAGGTTGGCGGCGTTGCGGATATCCTGCTCCCAGAGCCGTTGCCCGTCGCTTGCCCGGATGCCAAGCACTTTGGCCACGTTGTTGTGCGTGTTCGGAACGACGATCAGGTCGGCGCCGACGCCCGGCGGGTAGTACGGCATCCCGAGGTTGTTCTCGGGTGGGTAGTCCCACTTTCGCTGGCCGTTGGCGGCATCGGCCGCGACGACTCTGCCGCTCGCCATCGACGCAAAGACGGTCGTCCGGTCAGGTTGGGCTGCCGACCAGCCGGTTGGTGCGGCGCCGAAACAGGCCGAACCAAACAGCGCGACCGCGGCCAGGCTCGCGAGGATGGGCATCGTTTCACGTGAAACAGGCTTAGGGAACAGGGTCATATCCGCCCGCCGAAAATGGATTACAGCGGGCGATCCGCCAGACCGTCATCGAGACACCACGGAGCACACCGTGTTTCTCGATGGCTTCGACCCCATACTGCGAACAGGACGGGACGAACCGGCACGTGGGCGGAGTAACCCGCGAGATGGTCTTCTGGTAGATACGAATGGCGCCAATGGCGATCTGCCTCACGAAGGAAAGGTCGCCATCTGCCGGTCTGCCGGCACACCCCCAAGGGCTTTTGCCCGCCGTAGGAGACCGCCGAGCGCCGCCGCAAGGTCGGCGAAGCTCGCCTGCTCGGCGCCGGCGCGGGCTCCGACGATCAGATCGACCCCTGCCGCAACCGGTACTTGGCGAACGATCTCGCGCAGCCGACGGCGGACGCGATTTCGCGTCACGGCGTTGCCAACCCGTTTGCCGACGACTGCAGTAAAGCGAAAGCGTTCGAGCCCGTTGGGGCGGGTTCGCACGACGAGCAACGGGTGGGTGACGACGCGACCCTCTCGATACACGAGGTCGATGTCTGCCTTTCGGCGGAGCCGGTGGTCCCGGCGCATCGCAGATCGCCGGTCACTAGACGACGGTCAACTTCCGGCGCCCACGCAGCCGGCGACGCTTGAGGACAAGCCGGCCCCCGCGGGTGTGCATGCGCGCCATAAAGCCATGCTCGCGCTTGCGTGGGATCCGCTTTGGTTGGTAAGTTCGCTTTGGCATGGTCGTTTCTATCCTGATCCGGCCGCCGGTTCTTCGCGTCCCAGGCTCAAACCGCCGGGGTGGGGCCGTTCCTTCAGTATAGCCGATCGTCCAAGCTAATCGGAGCTATCATGGCTCGGAGCCCCGGACTGTCGCCGAGGAGGGACGATGATCCGTGACCAGTCGTTCGACTATCTCTTGAGCCGCCTCGGCCGTTGGGAAGGCGTCCGCCAGCCCTATCACATCAAGGATGACCAAATCGTCGCCGACCCACCGCTCTCGGTAGTCGAGACTTTCGATCGTTCCGGGCCGGACAGCGTCTACCACACCGTTCAGCTTCCGGGATCGCCGTTGCTGGAGTTCACGCTGGCAGCCTCGTCGGATGCGCTGGCGATCGCGCCGTCCGGCAAAGCGCCGACCCCGCTTCCAGCCAGTCGTGGCTGGCCGGGCGGCAGTTATTCCAACGGCGACGTGTCGTGGTCGCGGGGTGAACGCCTCGTCGTCGAACTTGCCATCGTCGAGGCGGGACGGCGGATGAGCCTGGTGACCGTCTATGGCGGCGATGGTCATCTCGAACGCGCGGTGACGGCGGACTTGGTATCCGACCGGCGGCATTCGCCGGCCACCGTTGTCGATCGCGAATGGTACTTCGGCGAGTTCGCCGGTGAAGGTCAGCGTTGGCGGGGTGACGAACCGATGGTGACAACCGACTCGGGGATTGTTCTTGCCGACGAGGGGGAGTCGTTCATCCTGCGCTGGCGCAGTGGCCCGGCGGGCGAAACCTGGCGGGGCCGTCGCGCGGGCGAGTCGGTCGTCTTTCCGGATGAAGGGGTCACGCTGTTCTTCTTGCCGGACGGTTGGGCGTTTTTCCCTCTTGCGCTCGAAGCCGGGCGCTCGTTCACGATTGAGAGAGCCTGGCAGCCTGAGCCGGGCCGGCAGATTCGGATCTTGCGCAGCTATGGGGACGACGGCCGCTGGATCCAGACGTCGTTGATCGGCGAGACGCGGACGGAGATGGGTGCGCCGGCGGACTAACGAGCAGTCTCGACGCCGACTCTCGCCGGGCCACGTCCTTCACTCGGAGCGGTGACGACGACCCGCACCCAGCGGCTGTCAGCGAGCGCGATACTCGTTGATCGACTGTTTGAGGGTCTCCCAGGAGAGCAAGGCACATTTGACGCGTGCGGGAAACTTGCGCACTCCTTCGAGCGCAGTGAGATCGTCCAACTCGGGGCCTTCGGGGACAGCGCCACCCCGCATCATCCCCTCGACTTCGCCAATGAGAGCGAGGGCATCGTCGAGCGAGCGACCAACGAGTGCCTCGGCCATGATCGAGGAGGAGGCCTGGCTGATCGAGCACCCGTTGGCCGTGTAGCGTGCCTCGGCAATGGCGCCGTCGTTCACCTTCAAGTAGAGCGTCACTTCATCGCCACAGACCGGGTTGTTGCCGCGCACCTTGGTGTCGGCATCGGCAAGTTCGCCACGGTTACGCGGGCTGCGGTAATGGTCAAGGATGATTTCGCGGTAGAGCTCATCAAGCAAGGGCGAACACCTCGCGGGCGCGGGCGATCCCCACGGCCAACCGGTCGAGTTCTTCACGAATGGTATAGAGGTAGACGCTTGCCCGAGCGGTACCGCTGATGCCAAGCGAACGCATCGCCGGGTGACAGCAGTGCTGGCCAGAGCGGATCGCGATCCCCTCGGAGTCGAGGATCGTCCCGAGGTCGTGCGGATGCAACCCTTCGACGGTGAATGATAGGACGCCGCCGTGTCGATCGGGGTCGGACGGGCCATAGACCCGGACACCCGGCAGGCCGCCGAGTAGATCCAGCCCATACGAGACCAGTTCGCGTTCGTGGGCGCGAACGTTCGCCATCCCGATCCCTTCAAGGTAGCGAATCGCGGCCTCCAGCCCAATTGCATCGGCGACATTCGGCGTGCCAGCCTCGAACTTGTGAGGCGGCGCGGCCCAAGTCGCATGGTCGTAATACACGTCCTGGATCATGCTCCCCCCGCCGAGGAAGGGGTCCATTTGCTCGAGCAGTTCCAGACGCGCCCAGAGCACGCCAACCCCCATCGGTCCACACATCTTGTGCCCGGAGAAGGCAAGGAAGTCGCAGTCGAGTGCCTGGACATCCACCGGCATGTGCGGCGCCGATTGGGCCGCATCGAGCAGCAGAACAGCCCCGGCCTGGTGTGCCGCTTCGGCAATTCGCTCGACCGGGTTGATCGTCCCGAAGGCGTTCGAGACATGGACGACCGAAACAAGCTTGGCGCGAGCAGTCAGTTGGTCGAGTGCCGATTCAGGGAGCGCCTGCTCGTCATCCATCGGAAAGTAGCGGGTCGTCGCGCCACGCTCGGCGGCAATCTGCTGCCAGGGGACGAGGTTGCTGTGATGCTCGAAGGCGCTGGTCCAGACTTCGTCGCCCGGTCCGAGCATCTTGCCGCCCCAGGCTCGGGCGACCAGATTGATCGCCTCGGTCGTGTTGCGGACGAAGATAACCTCGCGCGGGTCACGGGCGTTGATGAAGCGGGCGACGGCCTCGCGTGCTTGTTCGAACTGTTCGGTTGCTTCGTCGCCAAGGGTGTGGATGCCGCGATGGACATTGGCGTTGTGGTTGAAGTAATAGTCGGCGATCGCTTCGACGACAACGCGCGGCTTCTGCGACGTGGCGGCGCTGTCGAGGTAGGCGAGCGGCTTCCCGTGGACGATACGACCGAGGATCGGGAAATCGGCGCGGACCGCCTCTTCGTTCAGCATCAGACCCTCCTGTCGTTTACACCTTGACGAGAATATCGTCTCCCTCGACCGTCACTTCAAACACCTGCAGCGGGATCACCGCCGGCAAGGATCGCACCGCGCCCGTCCGGAGGTCGAAGCGCGCCCCGTGGAGCGGGCATTCGATCAGCCCATTGAAGACGTCACCGTCGGAAAGCGACGCCTCTTCGTGGGTGCAGGTGTCCTGACAAGCATAGAGCGTCCCTTCGCTCTTGACGAGCGCGATCGGGAATCCGTCCACTTCCACGCGTAGCGCCGATTCGTCGTGCAGTTCCTTCACCTTTGCGACCGGTCGAAACTCGCTCATACACCGGCCATCTTCAGCGCCACCGAACGATCCAACCGGGCGCGCACGCCCTCGATCGGTACCCGTGACAGCAGAGGCTCGAGGAAGCCTTCGACGATCATACGCTCGGCCTCGGGCCGCGGGATACCGCGCGCCATCAGATAGAACACCTGCGATTCGTCGATCGGCCCGACGGTAGCGCCGTGGGTGCAGCGCACATCGTTGGCCTCGATCTCAAGCGTAGGGATCGAGTCGGCGCGGGCCTTGTCGGAGAGCAGCAGGTTGCGATTGGCGAGGTAGGCGTCGGTTCGCTGTGCCCCCTTGGCCACCTGGATCAACCCGGCGAAGGCCGAGCGAGCGCTATCTTTGAGCACGCCTTTGAACAGCAGGTCGCTGGTGGTGTGCGGCGCGGCATGCTGTTGGAGGGTGTGCAGGTCGAACTGCTGGGCGCCAGTTCCAAAGCAGAGGCCAAGAAGTTCGTGGTGGCTGCCTGGCTCGGCCATCACCGCAGCAAGGTCGGTTCGCGCGAGGCGCGCCCCGAGAGCGACGATCAGCCAGTTAATCGCCGCATCCCGGCCAGCGAGACCGCGAAGGGTCGCAAGGCTGGCGATCCCCGGCCCCCAGTCCTGCAAGGTGATAGAGCGAAGTTGGGCATCGCCAGCGACGACGAGTTCGACAGCAGACGCGTCCAACCCGGTCGCCTCGGCGGTTGAGAGGTAATCGTCGATCATCGTCGCCGATGCGCCACGATCGAGAATGACGAGGGTCCGGTCGAACAGCCCGACACCCTGGCCATCGGCCCAATGAAGGGTGCGAACCGGCAGGTCGACTGACACGCCAGCCGGAACATAGAGCAGAGTGCCGCCGGTCCAGAATGCGGCGTTCAGCGCCGCGAACGGGCCGTCATCCGGTCGAACCGCCGTCCCGAGATAGCGACGAACGAGGTCCGGATACGACCGGATCGCCTCGTCGAGCGGCGAGAAGATGACGCCTTCGGGGAGTCGGGCGGTGTATGAAACGGCTGCGCCGTGGTGGACGACCAACAGGCCGGCTTCTGCGTCATCGTCCGCCAGCGCCGTAATGTGCTCGGGCAGGACGGCCCGCTCAGTTGCATCGGTAGCCGGCGTGACGTCTTCGAGGGATACGGTGCGAATGTCGATGCGCCGCCATTCCTCTTCCTTGCCGGTCGGCCAGGGCATCGCCTCGAAGGCTGCCCAGGCCGCGAGGCGTGCCTCACGCAACCAGTCCGGCTCGCCTCTCGTGTGAGAAAGCATTTCGACGCCCTGCCGGCTGAAGGCGGCAATTTGCAGGGCCGCCGTCCGGGCCGGCCCACTGGCGTGGGTCATCCAGTCACTCCTCGCGGCAAAGCCGCCTACGTTTCACGTGAAACAGAGTCGCTAGCCGACCGAGCCTTCCATCTCCAACTGAATCAGCCGGTTCATCTCGACGGCATATTCGAGCGGTAGCTCTTTGGTGATTGGCTCGATGAAACCATTGACGATCAGGGTCGTGGCGTCGGTCTCGGACAGGCCGCGGCTCATCAGATAGAACAACTGCTCGTCGCCCACCTTGCTCACCGTCGCCTCGTGGCCGAGCGACACCTGATTCTCCTCAACCTCGATGAAGGGATAGGTATCCGAGCGAGATTCTTCGTCCAAGAGCAAAGCATCGCAGCGGACGTTGGACTTGACGCCCTCAGCGCCGGGATAGACCTTGAGCAACCCGCGGTAGCTGGTGCGACCGCCGGCCTTCGAGATCGACTTGGAGATGACATTCGAACTGGTGTGCGGCGCGACGTGGACGATCTTGCCACCGGCGTCCTGGTGCTGGCCGCTTCCAGCAAAGGCAACCGAGAGGATGTCGCCCCGCGCCCCTGGCTCCATCAGATAGACGGAGGGGTATTTCATCGTCAGCTTCGAGCCGAGATTGCAGTCGACCCACTCCATCACGCCGTCGCCGTAGACCGCCGCCCGCTTGGTCACGAGGTTGTAGACGTTGTTCGACCAGTTCTGGATGGTGGTATAGCGGACGCGAGCGCCCTTCTTGACGACGATCTCGACGACGGCGCTATGCAACGAGTCGGTCGAGTAGGTCGGAGCGGTGCAGCCTTCGACATAATGCACGTAGCTGCCTTCGTCGGCGATGATCAGCGTCCGCTCGAACTGGCCCATGTTCTCGGTGTTGATCCGGAAATAGGCCTGAAGCGGGATGTCGACCTTGACGCCTTTGGGGACATAGATAAACGAACCGCCGCTCCAGGTCGCCGAGTTGAGCGCCGAGAACTTGTTGTCGGCCGGTGGGATGACCGTCCCGAAATATTCCCGGAAGATCGCCTCATGGTCGCGCAGGGCGCTATCGGTATCGACGAAGACGACGCCTTGCTTTTCGAGGTCTTCGCGCAGGTTGTGGTAGACGACTTCGGACTCATACTGAGCGCCGACACCGGCGAGGAACTTGCGCTCGGCCTCGGGGATGCCCAATCGGTCGAAGGTGTTCTTGATGTATTCCGGAACTTCTTCCCACGAGCGCGACGTCTTTTCGCTGGGCCGGACGTAGTAGAAGATATTGTCGAAATCGATCTCCGAGAGGTCACCGCCCCAGGTTGGCATCGGCTTCTGGCGGAAGATCTCGAGCGAGCGAAGCCGGAAGCGCCGCATCCAGGCCGGTTCGTTCTTCATCTCGGAGATCTTGCCGACGATCTCCTCGCTCAGACCCCGGCCCGACTTGAAGACATAGTCCTCTTCGTCGTGGAAGCCGTACTTGTATTCGCTCTTGATCTCGTCGAGGATTGCCGCTTCGCGGGCCTGAACGTCGTTGGTCATGAGCGTGCCTCCCCGGCCACTGCCGATTCCTGGATCACCCAGTCGTAGCCACGCGCTTCAAGCTCGTGGGCCAGTTCCTGCCCGCCAGAACGGACGATCCGGCCATCGACAAGCACATGGACGAACTGCGGCTGGATGTATTCGAGCAGTCGTTGATAGTGCGTAATCACCAGCACGCCGAGGTCCGGCCCGGCGAGGGAATTCACCCCTTCCGAGACGATCCGCAGCGCATCGATATCCAATCCCGAGTCGGTTTCGTCAAGCACGGCATACTTCGGGCGCAGGAGCGCCATCTGGAGGATCTCGGCACGCTTCTTCTCGCCACCCGAGAACCCTTCGTTCAAGTAGCGCGAGAGGAACGAATTGTCCATCTTCAGCAGTTTCATCTGCTCCTGGACGCTGCGGCGAAACTCCATCGGCGGGATGTCGCGCTGCTGAACCGACTTCATCGCCAGCCGAAGGAAATTGCCCATGCTGACGCCCGGAATGGCGGTCGGGTACTGGAAGGCGAGGAAGAGGCCCAACCGAGCACGGGCGTCGGCGCTCTCCTCGGTGATATTCCGGCCGTCGAGCAAGATCTCGCCGCCGGTCACCTCGTAGCCGGGATGGCCCATCAACGTATTGGCGAGGGTGCTCTTGCCCGATCCGTTCGGCCCCATCAGGGCGTGAATTTCGCCCTTGGCGATCGTCAACGACAGGCCCTTGACAATCTCTTTCCCATCCACCGCCACGCGCAGGTCGTTGATGACCAGACCGGTACCTTCAGCCATCCAAGAATCCCCTTTTTGTTCGAGCAAGACGTGTCGAGATTGAACCGTAGCACACGCAAACGGCTTTTCGCAACGATCTGGTTTTGAAAAACAGACGAGTTGGACAATGTTGACTGGCCGGTCGCTCGCTCGTATACTCGGAGGGAGAGGACGATTATTGATGCAGCAGCAGGACCGGCCACGCGGCCGAGATGGCGTTCTTCAATGCCTCAAGCGCCAGGGGCGGATGACCGCTCAGGGGCTTGCCGACGAACTCGGGGTTACCCCGGTCGCCGTCCGAAAACACCTCGAGGCGCTCGAGGCCGCCGGACTGGTTCAGGTCGCCGCGGTCAAGCAGCCGCGCGGCAGGCCGGTGCTCGTCTATAACCTCACCTCCGCTGCCGATTCGCTCTTCCCGCAAGGGTATCGTCAACTCTCGATCGATCTGGTGTCGGAAATCGTCGAGCTTGATGGCGAGCAGAAGCTCGAACAGCTCTTGCGGGGGCGCAACGAGCGACTGGTTCGCGAGCGGGTGGACCTGCTGGAGCCGGCGGATTCAGCCCGGCGCGTCCACGAGTTGGCCCGGCTCCGCAACGAAGACGGGTACATGGCGACGATCGAAGAAGGCCCGGACAGTTACCTGATCCGCGAGCACAATTGCCCGATCTACGAGGTTGCCGCCCGCTTTCCGCTCGCCTGCCAATGCGAGGCGGACTTCTTCGCCACCGTCGTCAACAAGCCGGTGGTGCGCGAACAATCGCTGGTCGACGGCGACGAAAGCTGCTCCTACCGCGTCCTGAAGTAGGCGAAGCGAGGCGACGCGGCTCTCACAACGGGGCGCCCCGCTCCAGCCGAAGCGGAAACAAGCTGCGCTCAGCCTTCCACCTCGTGCTCGAGGAGCGATGCGCCGGCCAGCGCCCATGGCGTGAAGGTCTCCGGCGCGGCATGCATCGCCGCCGACAGCGCGTCGACGCTCAGCCAACGCACCTCATACGAGAACGCATCTTTCGGCGCAATGCTGCCCACCAGTCGCGCCCGGATCAGATAGCAGAATTCGTTCTCGCAGTTGTCGCCGTCCTCGGCGAAGTAGAGAAAGCCACCGGCCAGTTGGATATCCTCGATCGTGCCACCAACCTCGTACTCGTAGCCGAGACAGCGCCGCGCCGCCTCGTCGAGGGGTTCATGCCCTCCATCGGCACGCGGAACTGGATGAGTTGCCCCGGTCCAATCCCACAAGCCATCGAAGAGCGCATGCTTGCGTCGTTGCAACAGCACTCTTCCAGCACCGTCCACGAGGAGTACAACGATCGCCAAGTGGGTTCTCCCCGTGCCGCGGTGGGCAGCCGCCCGATCGACAAGTTCGCCGGTCGGCTGCCCGGACGGGTCGCAGGCGATCACTAGGTGGCTGTTCATCAGTCTCCTGTCTGTTCGATCGGTGACGGTCGGATCGTAGCCGGGCGTGTTCGATGACGACTTCTTCTGATACGCGCCATCCGGTAGACTGGCATCACCAATTGCCGGGGAGGGCGACATGGTGGATCGCGGACGCGTCGGATCGATGGCGGCAGCAACCGAACGAGACGACGAAAGCTACCTCGACTTCGTCCAGAGTCTGCGCGGCTACACGATCGGCTCGCTCAACAAAGCAGCCGATGGGCGAGCGACGGAAGTGATGGCGCATTACGAAGCGGGTATCGGCCGACCGGCCACCTCGATGGACGAGATCCGGACCGTCATCGACGACGTGCCGATCGTCGCCTCGCTCAATCGTTTCATGCGATCGAGCCAGGAGATGATGTGGAAGGGCGTGGTCGACACCTACCGCAAGCGAGAAGCCAGCCTTGTGGCCGAGCTTGACGCCGCCGACCGTCAGGGACCGGGCACCGTACAGTGGGACCCCAACTTCCAGTATCCGAACTATTTCGCCTCGGTCTCCTTTCACATCCAGCCGGGCAGCTACCATGACGATCCGCTTGCCGGCCATATCTACCACTACGGCACCAAGGTGTTCTTCACCGGGCGAAACGATCTCGACGAGATGCACCAGGCGATGATCGACAGCATTCCGCTGCCTTCTGACGGCGTGGTGCGCCGGGTACTCGATATCGCCTGTTCGGTCGGCCAGGCCTCAACCTCGCTCAAGAATCGCTTTCCCGGAGCCGAGGTGTGGGGGATCGACGCCGGTACGCCGATGGTTCGGTATGCCCACAAGCGCGCGGTCGATCTCGGATTGGACGTCCACTTTAGACAAGCGCTTGCCGAACGGACTGGCTTTCCGGATGGAGCGTTCGACCTCGCTCACAGCTTCTTGCTGTTTCACGAGGTGCCGTTGCCGATCGGCGACGAAATTGCCCGCGAAATCTGCCGGGTGCTTCGACCGGGCGGCGTGTTCGCGATCCATGACCTGCCCACCCGCACCCCGAACAGTCAAGCGCCCCTACGCGACTACATGACCTATTTCAACCGCGACGACAACGGCGAGCCGTACATCGTCGAATTCACATTCTCCGACTTCGTCGGTACGTTGCGCCGCGCCGGCTTCTCGGACGTTCGCCTCGACCAGCGCCCCGGCGGGATCCCCCGCTGGATCGCGACGAAGTGACCCCACTCCACCCTCGTTCCTGAGGGAGGGGCACCGTCGCCCCTCGATCCCGTTCTCGCCTCAGCCCGGGAATAGAACTAGACCGCCCGGGTTGCTGGCGCTCGCTCACGGCCAAGCGCGGTCAGCGTCAGCACGCCCCCGACGATGCCGATCAGGGCGAATAGCCCGACCCAGGCGAGGGTGTTCGGCGCTCCCCAGGCAACGCGGCCCAACCCGAGGTCGGTCTTGAAGAGCCCGGCGATGGCGACGACGCCAAGGGTGAGGGCGGTCGACCCGAGCGCCGCCCGCTCCAACCGGGAAGCGACTCGGCTCAAGATCAACGAACCGGCAGCCAGCGTCAAGAAGTTCGCGCCATACATCCGCCCGTTGAAAGCGTCGATCGGCCAGGGCCACCAGGCATTTGCCGGCTCGGGGGCGATCAGCATCGCCAGTCCGTACAACCCGAGCACCGCCGCCTGCGCCAGCAGCACGATCCGCCAGATACCGGACGTTGGCTGCGGGTCGACCGGCGGCCAACCCCGAGACTGCCAAAGCTGAAACGCCGTGCTGATCGGCAGGGTGATGTAGAGCGCCATCCAGATGTAGGTGCCGAAGCGGTCCCAGAGCAGGCTTTGCGCTCCGATCAGCGAGATGACCAGGATATAGGTTGTGAAGACGCCGATCATCGGCACGACAACCCTGCCAGGGTTCCAGCGGCCGGTCGAGGCGAAGATCACCAGCGGCACCCAGGCGGCGAAATAGGTCGCGCCGACGAAAAAGGCGTTGAACGGCGTCAGTTGCCACGGCCAGAAAGGGATCACGAGTGCCGGCACGGTGTACAAGCCGGCCGCCGCCCCCACCACCACAACCTCGATCCAGGTGAAGACCCGCGTTACGGTCGAGACGCGTGGATTGTCACGGTCTGCCATCTGCCCTCCTCAGGCGACAACGCGCTGCGCAGCCATGATAGCGCGTTGTGCGGCAACTCTGTATCCTGCGCGCAGTACGGCGTGTATCCATCCGTGCGTCGAACGAGGGGGGAACAATGGACCCGGCAACTGAACGCCTCCGCGCCATCTCGCTGGTCGATGCCCTGCGTGACCGCCGGTCGCGCCGGTTCGGCGTTGGGATGGCCATCCCAAGCGGGCCGTTCGAATACCGCAGCGCTGAGGCGCCACAGCCGCTCTCCGAGGAAGAGGAAGCCGCGCTGGTCTATGCCGGAGCCGGCATCACCGGCTATGCCCTCGCCGACCTTTCCTACGGCCCCGAGCAAGGCGGCACGATGGTTGCGGCCCTCGTCGGGCGGACCGTCTCCAGCGCCGACGCGATCCAGAACGCGGCGCTCGTCGTCACCAACGACGATGCGACCTACCTGATCAAACGGCCGGCCGACCTCTCGGCCGCCGACGTCGCCGCCGTCATCGAGCAGTCGCGCACTGGAGACCTGACCGCCATCTACCGCCGACTGCGCACCAAGATCAAAGATGGCCGGGCCACTCCACCGCTGACACCGCCGATCAATTTCAGCGTCAACCATTGGTCGCTCTATGCCCAGGGTGGGACCTATTTCCTGCCGATCAGCGACGTGACGCGCTTTTACATTAATGGCGTGATGGAGATGCTCGACGAGGGGATGGATCTCTTCATCGTCGACGAGCGTGCTTCGTTCCGCCCAGCCGGACTACGCGCCTTCGGCCAGAGTCGGGGCGGGCCGCTCCATGACAACCCGCAGGAGCAGCGGATGGGCACCGTTGCCCAGGTCGAAACCGTCGTCGCCGAAATGCTCGCCGTCGAGGTCGGGATGATGCTGCAAAACATCCACCTGATGGCTCAGGCGATCGGCGTGAGCGGCTGGCCGAACTTCGCCCGCCACGAGAGCGGCTGGTTTCAGGCGCTCGGCTTTCGGATGGCGACGATGCCCAGCACGAAGTTCCTCGGCGCAGGCCCGACCGTCTCGTTCCTCGCCCGCACCTTTGGCCGCGACGTCGAGGTGACCTATCCGATCGCACTCGAGGTGGACGGCCAGCCGGTCTTGCGCCCGTACTGCCCGCCGAATTTCCCGTCGATGCGCGACGCCGTCTATGCCGTCGCCGAGGAGAAATTCGGCCCCAACGGCGTCTTTCGCGCCGGTGCGGCAGCCAGCGACTGGCAGGACCCGACCGTCGCCACCGCCAAGATCCCGCGCCCGAGGGACTCGGTCATCGAGGCGACCGCCGCCTACTGCCAGTATCTCTGGGACACCTACGGCCGCTTTCCGGTCTACCTGTCACCCTTCCGGTCGCTCCTTGGTTCGCAGGTGACCCATCTGGACCTCGCGTTCTACGACCGGTTCTTTCGCCCGCAGGCGCTCTCGGAAACCCAACGCCGGCACCAGGCGACCTGGCACAGCAAGGACGGCGGCTAGGAGCCTTCGACCGGAGTTGGCGCGGCCGGGCGAAACCAGAGATAGCCGATCAATGCCGCGGCCGCGGTCAGCAGCGCCACGAGCTGAGCTTGCTGGAGGCCAAAGGCGACGATGTTTTCGTCGCGAAAGACGGCCAAGACAAAGCGCACCGCCGAGTAGCCAAGCGCCGATGCCAGAAAGAGCCGGCCCGGAGCGGCGAGCCATCGATGGCCGGCCCAGAGCGCTCCGAGCACGAGCAGGCAGCCAGCGACCTCGTAGAGGGGGTAGGGGTGGGTCGGCACGCCAAGCAGACCGGCGTGGACTAGCGCGTTGGGGTGAGTGTAGACCACCGCGATCGGCAGGCAGGGCGAGCTCCCGCAGGGAGCGCCGGTGGCGTCGCCGTTGGCAAAACAGCCGGTCCGGCCGACGGCCTGGCCGAGCAGCATCGCCGGCCCGGCCACATCCAGGAGCGGCCAGACCGGCAGGCCCAGCCGCCAGGCGCCAAGCAGGCCGGCGATCACTCCACCGACAAACGCGCCATAGACGGCGATCCCGCCTTCCCAGATCGCGACGATTCGGGCCGGGTTGGCGGCAAACTCGGGCCAGTGGTCGGCGACATGAAACACCCGAGCGCCCACCAGTCCGCCGATGACGACCCAGACGAGCAGCGCCGAAACCTGCTCCGGGGTTGCGCCGCGGCGAGGAGCAAGCCACGTCGCGAGGCGCAGGCCGGCCAGCAGCGCCAGCGCGGTGAAGATGCCGTGCCAACCGATTTCGAGCGGACCCAGCCGGAAGAGGATCGGATCCCAGCCAGCTTCGATGACGATTGGCATCCGCTCCCTCCGACGACGGGATTACTTCAGCTTATAGACCGAGTCCAGGTTGTAGAACTGCGGCGTCGGAATGTCCAGTCCGCGCAGCTTGCTGTTCGAGACGAAGAACTGCGGGCCGTTGAGCAAGAAGACCACTGGAGCATCCTCGCGGAAGATCCGGTTGGCCTGGCGCAGGGTCTGGCTCCGTTTTTGTGGATCTGGCTCGGTCAGCGCCGCGTCGAACGTGCGGTCCCAGTCGGCGTTGCAGGTCCAGGCTCGGTCGATACTGCCGCCGCGATCGCAGCCGGCCACCGCTCGCCAGTTGGTGTAGAACCCATCGCTCTCGACTGAGAACGTCGCCAGGAAGTCCGGTTGAGGCAGGTTATTCCGGCCGAATGCATGGTCGGTCCAGATCCCGACCTCCGTCTGGTTGACCGGCGTGTCGATCCCGACGTCCTGGAGATACTGCTTGACTGCCAACATTACGTCAGCCGGAGCCCGCGATGGCGTAAAGACGATCCCAACTTGCAGCTTGAAGCCGTTCGGATAGCCGGCTTCGGCCAGAAGCTGCTTCGCCTTCGCCACATCGTACGGCCACGGCGGGGCATCCGGGTCGAAGTAGAGACTGCCCGGCACCGCTTGCTGGCCGGAGGGCTTGGCATATTCCTTGTAGAACTGACGGGCGATCGACGCGCGGTCGATAGCGTAATTGATTGCCTGGCGCACCCTGCGGTCGGCGAGCGGCGTCTGACGCGCGATATAGCCACCGTACATCATCACGAGGTAGGTGCTGGTCGCCAGCGGAGCGACAACCTCAAAGCCGCCGCTCTTGAGCTGCTCGACCTGCTCGAGGGCAAAGTTCGCCTGGGGCACCAGGTCAAGTTCGCCGGTGCGCAGCCCCGCCATCAGTTGTGACGGCTCGGGGATCGAGCGGATGACGATCTCTTCGGCGACTGGATTTCGGAAGGCGTGAGGGGTCGTCTTCTTCTTGTACCGCATGATGTCGGCCGAGCGATATTCGACCAGTTCATAGGGTCCCGACCCGGACGGCTTGGCAGAAAACGCATCCCAGCCGATCCGTTCGAGCAAGCTCTTTTGGAAGACCCAGAGAACCGCGCCGTTGTTCGGGACGCTCATGTCAACCTGACGAGTGGGAAGCTGCACTCGGTAGTCGTCCAGCAAGGTCGCGCCCGTGACCGCCGGAATACGAGAGCGCAACGAGGTGTTGCGTTCGATGAGCGAGTCGATGGTGAATTTGACGTCCTGGGCCGTCACCGGGCTTCCGTCCGGCCAGACGACACCGCGGCGGATTGTGAAGGTCCAGGCTCGCCCATCCGGGGCGAGTTCCCATCGCTCGGCGATCGACGGTTGGACCTGGTAGTCCTTTCCCAGCCGGGTGAGGCTGTCGTACATCGCCCAATATTGATACCAGGCGATCGCAGTGTCACGCGGGACGATGTCGGCAGCCAGTCCTTGAGTGCCAATCCGCAGCACTTGCTGGTCGGCACGTTGCTCGGCGATCGGCACAGCCGGAGCGGGGTTGGCGGTCGGGGTGGACGGCGCAGCACAGGCAGAGACGAGGAGCGCAAAGCCAAGCAGGAAACGGCCGAGAATACGCACAGGTGTCCTCCGTGAAACGCAGCGGTCCGCAAGGCGGAGCGTCAAACCGGCATATTTTACCGATGGATATTAAAGCTCGCCGGAATACGGAGATGATACTGAATGCAGTCGGCGCTCGCCGACTTTTTTAGCCCGGCCGGATCAGCGTGGCGTACAAGACTGCCGCCAGACCCAACCCGCCGACGACCCCGCCGCACAGCCCGATCACCATCCCAATCGTCAGAACGCTGGCGATCAACGGACCGCGCGATGGTGGTTTGACCAAGACGACCGACTCGGCTGGTTTGGCGACGACGACCGCCTCGGCCTCAGTCACCACGACCACCGGCTCGGCCTCGGTCAACACCACCACCGGCTCGGCCTCAGGAAGCACGGCCACTGGTTCGGACGTGACGGCGATTGGCTCGGATACCACGTCCCTCGCTGGCTCCGGCGTGGCACCAGCAACCGGATCGGAAGTGACGACGGCCGGCCTCGAGGGAGCACCGGCCGGTTCCGCGTCCATGACAACCTCTGGCTCGGCTGCGACAACCTCTGGCTTGACTTTGCCGGTTGTCACAAGGGTCAGGACGCCGGCCTGGTTCTCGACAACATAGCGAATGCCGCACTGTGGGCAGCTAAAGCCGAGATCGTGCTCATCAAACAGCAGCGGCGTCTGGCAGCCAAAGCAGGGAACCCGCATTCGCGGCATCGCCCCTCCCGGCCAAACTGTAGCCGATCACGTCCCCCTCGGAAATCGGATCGGCGTGTCACCGGTTGCGTGGAATCTGCGTACTGCCTACGCTGTCGCCATGCAGCACGACGTCCTCACCGCCGACGAGATCCAGATCATCCGATCGCTCCGCCGCTATCTCCATACCGGCGATCCGCTCGGCGACCGGGCGACCGTCCCGAACATCATCCGCTATGTCGACCTCGGCGATGCTGCCGAAGCGGCCGCCCGCGCCGGCGAGGGACGCCACGCCGCCGGATTGCGCCTGCAGCGGATGGGTCTCGAGCGTCAGAGCCCACTCAGTTGGCTGCTGACTCTAGCCCTGGTGGTGCTCCTTCTGCTGTTGGCGGGGGTCGAAGGCTGGCGAGCCTGGTCCGACTACAGCCGGATTGGTACCGCGCTCCAGGCGGTTGTCGGTGCGGCGACCAGCCCGGACTTTTCGAAGCTCGACACCGCGCTGTTGATCCCGGACCCGTTTCGCGGGCGGCTCGTTCCGGACCCACAGGGTGCGTTCGCACCGCTTCTGGAGGACTACCGACGCCGGGCCGAGGCCAGCGTCGGCGAGGTGCGCGGAGCGTTACTCGGCGTCGCCATCAATCTTGCTGCCGCCCTCGTGCTCGGTTTCTCGGCGCTTCTCTATGCCATGGTTCAGCCACACGAACTCGCCCGGCGTTGGCTGCTGCCGATTGCCGGGCGGGTGCTGACGTCTGGGCCGCCTGGCTAAGCTCCCGTGGTGGCGACCAGTTCCGCTACTCGTCAGGGCCGTCCACCCGCTCAGTCACTCCTGCGCCAGCCAGGTCAACAGCGGTCCGAGCAACGCTGCTCGATCGTCAGCAAGCACGTCTTCCAACCCGAAGCCGAGCAACGCCGTCCGGAAGGCGAACTGGCGACGTGGCTCGATTGGCGTCGGGTCTGAGGTCTGGTAGAGGGCAAAGGAATCGCCGCCCGCTTCTAGCAGCGGGAAGGCCGTCGGGGCTGACCCGTCGTCGGGATATTCGGGTGCGAGGGTGTAGACCTGCAGCACCGGAAACTCGCCGGTTGCGATCAGCCGGGCGGTCAGGCCCGCCAGCGGCGACCCGGCCGTCCCGACGACCTCGGCGGGAGCAGGGCGTTGCGACGCACCTGGGCGCCGAAGAACGACTGGAAGATCCGAGAACGGCCAAAGACGGGGTCGCGGCGGCCGCCGCTGTCGGTCGCATCGCCAAAGCGGCGACCGGCCCCGAGCAACCGGCCGCCACCTTGAAGGTAATCTGCCAGGATGTCGTGGTCACGGCTGTTTAGACGCGGCCGCCCCGGCGGCCCGGGGTTGGTCCGGTCGCCGGTGAACCAGACGATCGTCCGGTATTGCTGGAGGATCCAGAGCGGTGGAAGCACGCCACCGGTGTCGGACCTCGCCGGCTCGGCGTCGGCATCGAGCAGATCGAACGGCATGCCGAGCGCATCGAGTGTGTCTTGATAGACGTTCGCAACGTCCGCAAGGCCGAGGTCGCTCGACCCGTCGTTGTCGAGCAGCAACACATCCGCGCCACGCTCGGGCGATAGCCGCGTCCAGAATGGCAGCCGGCTGACCCCCGCCGGCCCGCGGATGATGAGGTCGCCCTGATGGTCAGCGGGTGGCGCACCAGCCGGCAGGCCGAGGCGCAGGGTCAGGTCGACATACTCGCCAGGGCCGAGGACGAAGCGCTCCGGCTGGACCGAAACCGAAAGACCGGTCGTCGGAAACCAAGAGCCAAACAGCACCGGCTCAGCGGTCAACGCGACGCGGCTGCTCCCGCCGGTGAGGCGGACCGTCGCGCTGCGCGTCTGGCCGGCGCGCGCCGTGCCGAGCGCGATCGACGGGGGGTCGGCGAAGAACGGTGGATCGACCGCCCGGGCAACATCGATCCGGCCGGCGCCACGCGCCAACGGCCCGACCGGCCGGCCTCGATCGTCGACGACCGGTAGGTGAGCGGTCACCATCAGGGCGCTCTTGATCCGGGCTGGAGACCAGTCCGGATGAGCCTGGCGAAGAAGCGCCGCCGCCCCGGCTACCTGAGGCGCAGCCTGAGAGGTACCCGAGACGATGCCAAATCCGGCCGGCGGGTTGGGCGCCGGGCCATAGCCAGCCGACAGGATGTCCACCCCCGGCGCGACGACGTCCGGCTTGAGCAGGTCTTCGTTGGTTGGGCCGCGGCTGCCAAACTCCGCCAGCACATCCGGCGAGCGCGACGCAACCTGCCACGTCGGGTCAAGGATGATCCGCCCGGCACTGCCAGCCTGCCTCACCCACGCCGCCAACTTCTCGCCACTGGTACGGCCAATGGCGACAACCGGGATCTCGACGGCATCGGCGACCTCACCGCTGCCGCCCGGCTGAAGACGCTCGTCGCTGTCCGAGACGATCACCACCGCCACCGCGCCGGCGTCCTGGGCCGCTTTCGCCTTGTCGGCAAACGGGCAGCCACCCCGCGCGACGATCGCCGCCAATCCAACGATCGTGTTGTCCGGGATCGGTTCGCAGGCCGCGCCCGGCCCGAACGGCGGGACGATCCCGACACCAAGCGGGACCGGCGGGTCGGCGAGTTCGCCGCCAAACGACGCCCGGACAAAGCGCGGCCACTCCTCTGGCGGAGCGGGCGCCGGTGCCACGATCTTGAGCAAGTCGCGCGTCACTTCGGAGGGAGCGGTCACCGCGCCGACCGCGATCACTGCCGCCGACCCGGCGGTACTGCCGATCGTCCCGGCCACCGGGCCGCTATTTCCCGCCGAGTTGACGACCACCACGCCGGCCGCAACCGCCGCCTCGAAGGCCTGGACCCGACGGTCCGGCCAGCGAAAGGAGACTTGCGGCGACCCGAACGAGGCATTGACGACGTCCGCGCCGTCGGCGACGGCGTCCTCGGTCGCGGCCAGCACTTCGAACAGGAAGGTGACGCCGGGGTTTGCAAAGTTCGGGACCGGACTGGTCGAGGGGTAGAAAATTCGGTAGTTCATCAGGTACGCGCCGGGAGCGACGCCGCTGATCGGTACGTCGAGGCCGTTGATCCGGGCGATCACTCCCTCGTTGCCCGCGGCAATCGCCGCCACGTGGACGCCATGCGATTCAGCGCCGGGACCGGGCTGCGGCCCCTCGTTGCCAGCGGTTGGCGGATGGTTCGGCCGAAAATAGGCGCGGGCGGCGATCACCTTGGCGTTGGTCGCGCTCGCATCGCCCTTCGGGAAGCCGGGCGGATAGACAAAGCCGTCCGGGGCAAACGACGGATGATTGAGGTAGATACCGCCGTCGATGACCGCGATCTTGATCCCGGCCCCGGCCCGGCTCGGCCCGCCGAGATCGCGCCAGACCACGTCGGCCGCGATCTGATCAACCGTCGGATAGCCGGTCTGGACGAGCGGCTGGTCGGGTGAAATCGACCTGACGCCCCGCACGCTGGCGACGTGCGTCGCTGCACCGGCCGGCAGCGAGAGGCCGAGAGCGTTCAGAAGCACCCGGTAGCGGCGCTCGACCACCAACCGCGGGGCGATCTCGCGCAGCCGGCCGATCACCCGCTGCTGCTCGGCGTCCAGCCGCTCGAGGTAGGCCCGGCTGGTCGGTGAATCGACATCCAACCGGCCCGGCTCCGAGCGTGGTGCGACTGCCAACGCCGGAGAATCCAGTTCGACGATCCAACGTTCGGTTGGCGGGCCGCCAAAAGGCGGGGGCGCCGTCCAGCCGGTCGATCCGAGGGTCAGCAGCAGCACGGTCAGCAGCAAGCGTCTCATGAACACACTCTACCAAACCGGCGCGATGGGAGGTCGGCCGGCTGATCCAGCCGTCGCTCGCAACGGCGGAAAAAGCATCGCCTCGCCCGAAGGATGGGGGTCCGGCGTGTCCGGCCGGGAATCGGCTCCGCTCGCTCAGCCGTCGTTGTCGCCCATTCGCCCGCGTGGTAGGCTGACTGGCGAACGATCTCCCGGAGGCCAGGCGATGACCATCGAACGAGGCTATGTCGGCCGAGCCGGACGCCAGGTTCATTTTCGAACAGCAGGCGCCGGCGCTCCCGTCGTGATCCTCCACATGACGCCAAGTTCCTCACTCAGTTGGGAAGCGACGATTGACGACCTCGCCGGGCGTGGCTATCGGGTGATTGCCTTCGACACGCCGGGCTTCGGCCTGAGCGACCGGCTGGATGACGAGCCGAGCATCGACGGCTGGGCTGAGCGGATCGCCGGGGCGGCTGAGGCGCTCGGGTTGCGCGATTACTTTCTCTTCGGCCATCACACCGGCGCGAGCGTCGCCGCAGCGATCGCCGCCCGCTGGCCGGAGCGCGTCCGCAAGATGGCGCTCTGGGGCTTCGCCGCCCAGTCTGAGGAAGCGCGCGCTCGCAGCCGGGAAGCGCCCATCTCGACCATCTCCGAATCCGGCGACGAACTGCTGGAGCGTTGGAACGCCTGGAAGCGGTTGGCCGGCGACCGCTTTAGCCCGGCGGTCGGCATCCGCTACGTCTTGGAGGTCCTCCAGGCCGGACCGGCCTGGAGCCGCGGCCATCACGTCGTTGCCGAAACGGACCACGAGGCGCTCGCCGGCCGCGTCCAGACCGAGACGTTGCTGCTGTGCGGCGATCGAGACGTGCTCTGGCCGCAATGCCGAGACTGCGCCACGCTCTTTCCCAATGGGCGTTTTGTGGCGATCGACGGCGGCGGGGTGGATGTCTTCGACCAGTTTCCCGGCGAGCTTGCCGCCGCGCTCGACTCGTTCTTCCGCGGCTAAACGCTGCAGCGGCGATTCGAGCAATAGACCTCACTCCTGCCCCCTCGAAAGCGAGGAGGCAACGTCGCTGGTTTGTCAGCGGCTGGGGGTGGGACGCGTCGCGCCGGCGGGCAAGGGCTGGGGCAAGGGGGCCGGCGTGCCGGGCGCGTTTTGGATACGGAGCCACCACCACAGCCGCCCCAGCCCGCCGAACACCTTCAGCAAGTTTGCCAGGTTGAAGAACTGCGACACGCCGTACGCCCGGTGGTAGTGATTGACCGGCACCTCGACCGTCCGGAAGCCGGCATACTGGATCTTCGTCATCATTTCGAGGGCGATCACCCCGCTATTCTGGGTCAGCTTGACGCGATCGAAGATCGACCGCCGCATCAGCCGGAAGTCGCAATCGACGTCGTGGATCTTTAGCCGAAAGACGAAGGCCATTGCGTGGTGATACGACCAGCTAATGAAGCGCCGGTGGATCGGGTCGCGCCGCATCAGCTTGTTTCCCATCACGACATCGACCGGCCGGCCGACGCGCTCTTCGCGGTCCCAGGCCTCGACCAGGGTGCGAAGCTCGCGGACGTCGTACTGGCCGTCACCATCGGTATAGAAGACGAGGTCGTAGCGGCAGGCGGCAAAGCCGGCACGAAGCGCCCCGCCATAGCCAAGCGGCTCGCCAAAGCGGATGATCCGAACCCGGCCGCGGTCTTGCGGGTCGACACCACTCTCACCGTAGAGCCGCTCCAGTTCGTCGAGCACGTCCCAGGCGTAATCGAGGCTGCCGTTCTCGATGACGATGACCTCGTACTCATCGGCCAACTCGCGCAGCACGACCAGCGCTTCGATCACCATCGAGGCGATCGTGCCGGCATCGTTGAAACAGGGAAAGAAGGCCGAAATCTGGCGCGGCTGCCTCTCGGTCACGTCATCCTCCGGAAGCCGGCCGAATGATACCGAGTCCTACGCACCGCGCAAACCACCTGCTCCCGGAACGGCTCAGCCGACCCGGACGGTCGAGGCGATCGGCCAGTCCGACCGCCGACGTACCGCGCGTTCGATGCCGCGCTGGCCTTGTCACGGCCCCCACGACGCGGCTCCCAGACCGTCGCGCGACCGGAACCAGCGCAGAGCGCGGAGCGTCCCAGGCTTTGAACCCCGCACTCGGAGCACCGACGCCATGACCGAGGCCATTCTCCCCGCGCCAGAACAGCCGCCGCAGGCGCGACTCGACTGGAAGGATCTCGCGCTGGGCGCGGCGATCCTGGTGGCGATGATGGGCTTGCTGGTGGTGGCGATCGTCGTCGTCTTGCTGACAGGCTTCCTCACGCCAGGCTCGTTCGAAGATGGGACGATCCTGCCGGCGTTGATCGGCTACCAGACTCTTGTCTTCATTGCCGCGGCGATTGCGCCGGTGCTGCGCCATCGAACGCCTGTCGTCGTCGGGCTGCGCGCCGCGAGTTGGCGCAGCCTCGTTGCCGCTGCCGGGATCGGCTTCGTGATGCGTGGACTGGTCATCCTCGCGCTGGTGGGGGTGACCTCGGCCGGTGTCGAGATCGGCAACCCTCAAGAAGACCTGCTGCTTGCCAGCCTCGGTCCGCTGGGTCCGTTTCTCCTCCTCCTGCTGACGGGTGCGGTGCTGACGGCGATCGGTGAGGAACTGCTGTTTCGCGGAGTGATGTTTGGCTGGTTGCGGACGCATTGGGCGTTCTGGCCGGCGGCGTTGGCGAGCAGTCTGGTCTTCGGGCTGTTTCACGGGATCAACATCGTCATGCCGGCGGCCTTTGCGATCGGCCTCGTCTGCGCCTACCTGTACGAGCGGACACGCTCGATCTGGCCGGCGGTGGTGGTGCACCTGACGAACAACCTGTTGGTGTTCGTCGCGGCGCGCCTGCTGGCCGGCTGAGGACAAAAAGAAGCCCCCGGCCAACCCGGCCGGGGGCAAACTCGCCGTGCGAGCGCCTTAGCGGTTGAGCAACTGGGAGAACGGGATGAACTGGAGGTCCAGCTTTCCGCGCTCGCCGGGCAGGATCGAACCCTCGATCAGCCGGCCGTCGCTACAAGAGACCGTGCCGGTGTCGCCACCGCCGCCGGTCGGCGGAGCCTGCTCGACGCCGGTCGGGTTCGGGCCGCAGCCAACCTTCCAGATCGAGCACATGTCGACCGGCCCGGTCAACATGTTCAGGTTTGGCACGAAGTTCGCGCCAGGCGAGCCAAAGACGACCGGGTTCGTGCTGGAGATCCAGCAATAGCGGCCGACCGGCGGGCACTCGGGGCCGAAGACCGGTAGCGAGTAAACCCCTGCCATCGCGGTATTGGCGGCGCCGCTGACGGGACCGGTGGCGATGCCGATCGACTTGATGTCGTCGGAGATTTCACGGGTCGTCAACACTCCGCCGCGGGTGACTGGCAGGTGGTTGAAATCCGGGAAACCGTAGACCCGGACAAACCCCGCCTGCGACGCGCCCGAGAACGAACCAGCGACGTAGTCCGGACCCGGTTCGGGGCCATAGAACCAGCCTGGGTAGAGGGTCAGACCGGTCGACCACCCGTAGGGCACCACGACGCGCATCGAAGAAGCAAGCCAGCTGACGTAGGTCATCTGGAGGTTCGGCACGCTGAATTGCAACCGCGAGCACTTGCCGGTGTAGTTCGGATGCTCGTAGAGGTAGACACCAGGCCGGTTGTGCTCCCCGCTAAACGGGTCGCCGCAGTAGTCCCAGTGGCCGGCGTTGGTTGTGTCATGAACCGCGGAGGCGTTCGGCACGGCGCTGCCCATCACGAGCGCACTCACCGCCAGTCCGACCGCCATCACGCGGCCAAACCAGCTTCGTTCGCCAAGGAGACGCCGAGTAAATCGCGAGGTGATACTTGTCATCGCTGATTTCTCCCCCGGTTGTAGGCGCCCTACTCTTCGTTCACCTCTCCCCGGTCGGGCCGGAGAGCCTCGTCACTTCCAGCTCGCGCACCTCCTCGTAGCCGCCTGCCAGGGGCCACAGCAACCCGACAGGCTCTCGCCCGCCTGGCTGCCCTCGTGCCCTTGATTGTCAGCCAGTATATCACATGCTTGATATCGTGCTTGTTGGATTTCAGCGTGGCCGGGCCGGGTTCGAAGAACCGTCGTCCATTCGGCTTGGCGCGCCCGGTGGAATGCCGAGCCAACCAACGCATCGGGCGTGAGGTCCGGCAGCGCACCATCTCCGCCTTGGGTGGTTCGCTGGAGGCTTGCCCGAAGCCAAAGGTCCGCCTGCACGGTGTATCCGGGTCTAATTGAGTGAGAATGCCCCTGAGGCGACACGTTGCCCACCGCTGGTGACGGCGACGCTGTATTGTCCCGGCCGCGCCGCGCCCGACTGGGAGAAATTGAATAG
The DNA here is from genome assembly GCA_046328265.1 of Dehalococcoidia bacterium. Lineage (GTDB taxonomy): Bacteria > Chloroflexota > Dehalococcoidia > SpSt-223 > SpSt-223 > JANWZD01. The sequence goes on along the minus strand of JAXLWW010000016.1, from coordinate 73,523 downwards.
GTAGGTGTGGCTGGTTGCGCCCGCCGCCGAGACCGTTCGCGAACTCTGGCCAGAGAGCGACTGCGGCCCGGTCATCGACCAACTGAAGTTGATGGTGCTGCCAACCGCCGAGGCCGGGTAGGTAACCAGCACCTCGGCATGGACACAGCGCACCGATGCCGCCGGGAAGGAGTTGCCGTAGGTACCGCTCGCCGACGCCGAGCAGGCCGCCTCGAAGAAGCGGAGGTTCGGGTTCACCTGAGCGCCAACCTGCGGGAATGATCCGTTCACTGGCTGTGGCACTGGCGTGTTGGTCGGCGGCGGAGGCGGCGGGACGGGCGTGTTCGTCGGAGGCGACGGCGCGGTCGTGTTCGTCGGGCGCGGGGTGGCAGCCGGCGGCGGCGTCGCGGTCGGCGGCAGCGGTGTGTCGGTCGGGACCGGGGTCTCGGTCGGCAGCGGCGTTTCGGTTGGCTCGGGGTCGGTGGTCAGGCTCCCGCCGGCGGTGGTCGGCGTCGCGGTCGGCGGCGCGGGCGTCGGGCTGACGCTCGGGCCGGCAGTCGGGCTGACGGGGGTCGGCGTGCGTGTCGCGGTCGCCGGCCCCTGCAACAAGGCCAGCCCGCCCGAGTTCGCCAGCACGCCCGCGACGATCGCCCCGCCAAAGCAGAGTGCGAGGAAGAACCCGGCTGCCACCGCCACCGCCGCGGTCATTCCCGACCGGCGCTTCGGCGGCGCTTCGACCGCCGTCACACCGTATGGTTCACCGCCGAACGGCGGCGTCCCGCCCGGTGGCGTGCCATACGGCGGAGGCGTCCCATACGGAGGAGGAGGCGTCCCACCCGGTGGCGCGCCATACGGAGGAGGAGGCGTGCCGTACGGAGGGGGCGGGGTGAAGCCTGCCGGAGTAAACGCCGACGGAGTGGGCGACGTGCCGACCTGGGTAAGCGGCAGGCCCGGTGGAGTGCTGCCCGGGGGCTGGGCTTGCGGGATGACGGTCGGCGGGGGCAGTGCCGCCGAGTCGACCAGCGGGGTGGCATCGGCGATCGGCGTCAGCGCGTCGAAGGCGGGCGTCGGCATGATGTCGGCGGCGATCGGCGAGTTGCCAGACCAGACCCTCGGCGGTGGCGTCTGCGGTGGAATAAACGGCAGTCCAAGCGCCGCACTGAGCGCCCCGGTGAACTCGGCCGCCGAGGGAAAGCGGCGCGACGGCGTCGGGTCCATCGACCGTGTCAAGATCTCGTCGACCGCCAGCGGCACGTCAGCGCGCCAAACCGACAAGCGCGGCGGGCCGTTGACCCGCTCGCGAACGGCATCCTCGATCCGGTCCGCCGGGAAGGGATGGCGCCCGCCGAGCAGTTGATAGGTCAGCACGCCAAAGGAGAACCGGTCCCCGGCCGGGGTCGGCGCGGATGCCTGCAAGAGGATCTCCGGCGACCGGTAGCGGACCGGCACGACCTCGGCGAACCCGAGGATCTCAGCCAGCCCGAGATCGGCCAGCCAGAGTCTGCCCGGCACCGCCACCAGCACGTTCTGCGGCCGGACATCGCCATGGACCATCCCCGCACCATGTACTGCATCGAGCGCCGCCGAAACGTCGGCGATCGCCCGCATCAAGCTCTGATGATCGAGGGGCGCCCGGGCGATCGGCGCGAGCGATCCGCCATTGGCGAGCGGCGTGGCGACATAGAGGATGCCATCGACTTCGCCGTACTGCTCGATCGGCGGGAGGTTAGGATGCTGGAGCGCCATCACCGATGGCATAATCGCGGCGAAGCGCTCGGCAACGGCCGGGTCGGCGCATCGTTCGGGGTCGAGGACTTTGAGCGCGACGACGCGTTGAGAAATGACGTGGACCGCGCGATAGACGGTGGCAAACCGGCCCGCGCCGATAACGTTCTCGAGCCGGTACGCGCCCACCAGACTGCCGACCGCTGGCTGCATGCCCCCCGCCCCGACCGGCGGCGAGGCCGCCGGGTCTCAACGAAGAAACGATACCACACCCCGATGGCTCGTGAGCGTGATTGATCGCACCGCCCGTATCGACTGGAGAAGGCCATGCCCGCCCACCCTACTTTGCCCATCCCCACGCTGGCCGACCGGGCGGCCGGGCTGATCTTTGGCGGCGCGGTCGGCGACGCCTTTGGCTACGCCATCGAGTTCGACCGACTGGAATCGATCCGAGGGCGCTACGGCCCGGCGGGGCTGACCGAGCCGGTTCGGCAGGCCGACAAACTCATCGTCTCCGACGACACGCAGATGACGCTCTTTACCCTCGAAGGGCTGCTTCGCGCCTTTGCGAATGGCGCAGATCCGCGAGCCGAGGTGCGCGAAGCGTATCTTGACTGGTATGACACCCAGCGCCGCTCGCCGCGCCGCGCCGCCGGCAGCCTGGCTGGCCTGCCGGTGCTGAATGCTCGCCGCGCGCCGGGAACGACGTGCCTAAGTGCGCTTGCCGCCGGCGCCACCGGCACGGTCGATCGCCCGATCAACGACAGCAAGGGCTGTGGCGGGGTGATGCGCGTCGCTCCGGTTGGTCTGTTCGTCGACCGCCTCGATCCGGCCGCGGCCTTCGCTCTGGGCGCTGACCTCGCCGCGCTCACCCACGGCCACCCCGGCGGGTATCTCTCCGCCGGGCTACTGGCGGCGATCGTGAGGCTGCTGGCCGACGGGCTCGATCCGGCGGATGCCACCGAGGCGGCGCTGCCACTGCTCGCCGCCCGGCAAGGTCACCAGGAGACGCTTGAATTGGTCAGGCGCGCCATTGCCGACCGCCCCCCTGGCCCGGACCGGATCGCCGGCCTCGGCGAAGGGTGGACCGGCGATGAGGCGATCGCGATCGCGCTCTACGCCGTGCTGGCCGGCGGTGGCTACGCCGAGACGATCGCGCTCGCCGCCAACCATGATGGCGACAGCGATAGCACCGCCTCCATTGCCGGCCAGGTCTGGGGAGCGTGGCAGGGCGCGGAGGGGATCCCGACGAACTGGATCGACGCCCTCGACGTGCTCACGTCAACACGCGCCCTGCTCGACGACTGGCAGGTGGTCTTGCCGGGCTAGCGGCCGGGACGGGGCGACGATCACGCCGACATCGCCGGCTGGCATAGAGGGAGAGGGTCTGGCTTATCCGATGAGAGTGGAGCGTCCACATTCCGCGCCGTCTCTGGTCGAGGCAACGTCACGCCGGACGCTACCGCCGCCAGCGGGGAGCGCGGCCGCGGATGCTGTTGGGCAGCAGCGGGGCAGGGTTACCGCCGGCGGTCGGGATGACCATGAGGTCGGTGTCGTTCCCGGCGTCGGTGGTGTAGACGATCCAGGCGCCGTCTGGCGAGAACTCCGGCCAGTCGTCGGTCGCCCGATTGGAGGTGAGTTGGACGGCGTCTTTGCCGTCGAGATTCTGAATCATCAATTCGACGCCGCTTACCAGCGAAGACTGAAACACCTCGCGGCGAAAGACGATCCGCTTGCCATCGGGCGACCAGGCCGGCCGGTCGTCCCGCCCGAAGGTCGTCACCTGCTTCTCGTCGGTGCCGTCCGGCTTGACGGTGTAGAGGAACGACTGGCCGAAGGCCATCTTGCGGTTTGCGGCGTAGAGGATACGGCTGCCGTCGGGGGACCATTTCGGCGCCGATTCGTTGCCCTGGTTGGGCAGGACTCGGCGCACCTGGCCGGTCTCCAATTCGAGGAGGTACATCGCGTACGGCTTGTGTTCGTTTGAGACGAAGACGATTCGTTTGCCATCCGGCGACCAGTCCGGGCCGAAGTTCATCGACTGGCGATCGGTCAGTTGTTTGCGGCCGGTCCCGTCGGCGTTCATCGTGCAAAGCTGGAGAAAGTCACCGACGCCGCAGGAAAAGACGATCTGCCGGCTGTCCGGCGACCACGCTGGTTCGAGGTTGTCGCCCGATTGGGTGAGTTGGGTGGTCCGGCCTGTCTCGAGATCCAGCACGAAGACCTGGTTGTCGGACCCCTGGCGAGCGTGATAGAGGATGCGCCCGCGCAGCCCGCTGGGGGTGGTGACGGTGACCTGCGGGGTTGGCTCGACGAAGGCGGCGCTGGCGGGGGTCGGGGTGGCCGGAGCGGGAGCATTCGTCGAGCAGGCCGCCAGCGTGACGATCAGCAGCAACCCGGCACAGAGAACCCGCACAGCCATCTCCCTGGTAAACGATCGCGCCAATCATAGCCAAGCGTTCCGCCCGATCGCTAAGGATCGCCGCGGAGGCCAGGGAATCACTCGCCGGCCGGGATGGTCCGGCCGGCGAAGAGACCATTGCGTCGGGTTATTCGAGGAAGTCGCGCAGCTTCGACCAGACGCGCGGCTGGCGCAGTTTGTTGAACGCCTCGACCTCGATCTGGCGGACGCGCTCGCGGCTGAGGCTCAACTCGTTGCCGATCTCCTCGAGGGTGCGGGCGCGGCCGTCGAGCAAGCCGAAGCGCAGCTTGACGACAGCACGTTGGCGTTCGGTCAACTCAGCCAGCACGTCGTCGAGTTCTTCGCGAAGCGAGTTCTCGGCGACCGCCGCCGCCGGCTCCTGGCCGACCTTGTCCGGCACCAGATCGCCGAGGGTCAACTCGTCCTCGTCGCCCAGCGGGGTCTCGAGCGAGACGGGTTGGCGAGCAGCGCGGATGATGTTCTCGATTCGCTCCGGGGTCGAACCCATTGCGGTGGCGACTTCGTCGACCGTGGGGTCGCGGCCGAGATCCTGGTGCAGGGCATGCGCCGTCCGGTAATACTGGCCGATCTGTTCGATCATGTGGACCGGGATGCGGATCGTCCGGGCCTGGTCGGCGACTGCCCGGCTGACCGACTGGCGAATCCACCAGGTGGCATACGTGCTAAAGCGGAAGCCCCGTCGATAGTCGAACTTCTCGACGGCGCGCTGCAGACCGAGGTTGCCTTCCTGGATCAGGTCGAGCAGTGGCAGGCCGCGCCCAAGATAGCGCTTGGCGACCGACACCACCAGGCGAAGGTTCGCCTCGGTGAGGTGGCGCCGGGCGGCAACGCCGGCCAGGAGGCGCTGATTGAGTTCGTCGTGGTTGCCGATACCCTCGGCAAGGTCCTTCTTGGCGAGTTCTCCGGCCTCGATGGCCTGGGCCAATTGGACTTCCTCGTGCGGCTTGAGCAGCGGCACGCGGTCAATTTCACGCAGATAGATTGCGATCGGCTCTTCTGCGCCGACCAGGTCACCGTCGAACTCGTCGTCGGCTTCTTCGTTGGCAGCACGCCGACCACGGCGCAACACCTCACCGGTGCGCGCCGCGTCGAACTGGCCCTCCGGCCCGCCGAGTTCGTCGGAACCAAGGAGTTCACGCACCAGCGCCGAATCGACCGGGACGTCAGCGGCCCCAAACCCGGTATCGTCGAGATGAAGTGCCCCACTATTTTCGCGGTTCAGTTCGCGTTCTCGCTCAATTAGTCGATTCATCATCTGCTCTCAACCCCCGCATGACAGGCGGTACTGACGTCACTCGTCCGATCGGGCCGCCAAACCGGCTGTGCTACGATCCCGGAGTGACTGCCCGGCTCGCGCCCGACACGGCTCTTCGCCCTGCGGTCACGAACGCCACAACTGCTTTTTCGCTTCGCGGCCCGCTGATCGCCGCTGCCTGGTACCTGGTCCTCGCCGTAGTCCTGACCTGGCCACTTGGGCCACATCTTTTGGACCACACGATTGGGATCGACGTCGACGAAGGGATCTTCGTCTGGAACCTCTGGTGGTTCCGTTTCTCGATCTTTTCGCTTGGTCAATCCCCGTTTCACACCGATTTTATCTTCTACCCGGTCGGCGTCAGCTTGGTCTATTACACCCTCACGCTCGTCAACGGAGTGCTATCACTCCCGCTTCAGCCCTTTATCGGGCCGATTGGCGCAACCAACGTCATTTTACTGCTTTCGCTGACCGGGAATGGACTTGCGGCCTTTCTGCTTTGTCGATATATACTTGAGACCGAAGGGATCCGCCGTCCCTCGCTCCCAGCTTTCCTGGGCGGGGCGCTCTTCGCCTTTGCCGCCTCGCGCTGGGTCTATGCGTCGTTCGGTTCAAGCAACTTGACGTCGCTCTGGCCACTGCCCCTCTTCGTGCTCTCCCTCCTTCGTACCCTTGATCGGTGGGATGCCAAACGGACGGCCTGGGTCCAGCTTTCCCTGGTCGTCCTCTGGTTTGCGCTTCTGTTCTATACCGAATTAACGGTGGCAGCGTTCGGTTGGTTCCTTGCCGTTCCTTTGATTCTGGTTAGAATCTGGCGCAATTTCCGCACCGGTCAGCCATTTCGCTTGCTCATCCCCCTCTCCGCCATCTTCGCCGGATGCCTCGCCGTTGCCGCACCGCTCCTTGCTCTGATGTGGCGCGAAGACCGCATCGAAGGCTCGTATCTGACCGACAAGTGGGGCTATGCCGACGGCTTTTCGGCCGACCTGCTGTCGTTCTTCCTGCCAACCCACCTTCATCCGATCTTCGGTACGATCGCCGCGCCCTGGACCAGCCAGTTCACCGATGTGCCGATCGTCTACCTTGGCTATGGCGCCCTCGTTCTTGCCGCGATCGCGCTCTGGCGCTTCCGAGCAGCACGCTTCTGGGGTTGGCTGGCGCTTGGCTTCGCGGTGCTTTGTCTGGGGCCGGTGTTGCATATCCTCGGACGCTCGCGCTGGAGTTTCGACGGGCTGGAGACCAACGTTCCGCTGCCCTACATAGGCCTGCACTACCTGCCCCTGATCGGCGCGAACCGCTTTCCAAACCGCTTCAGCATTCCCCTTACTCTGGCGTTGGCAGTGCTGACGGCTTTTGGCGCAGCGGCCATCTTGCGCGGTATGCTCCGCCGGACCGAGCCGGTCGTCGCCGGGCTCTTACTGGTGGTGCTCCTCTTCGACCAGATTGCCGTGCCGCTGCCGCTCAACGACCTGCGCCCACCGGAGATCTACCAGATCGTCGCCGCCGAACCCGGGGATTTCAGCATCGCCCAGCTACCGCTCGGCTGGCGAAACAGCTACGGCATGCTGGGTCAAGAGCGAACGACGATCCAGTCGTACCAGGCCGCCCACGGCAAGCGGACGATCGGTGGCAACATTTCGCGAAATCCACCGTTCAAGTTTGTCTACTTCTCCGACCTCCCGGTCTTTGGGACGATCGCCCGGCTCGAACAGGGTGAACGCCCCGATCCGGCGACCGAGGCTGCCGACCTCGCCGCCGCCCCGGCGCTGATTGCGCTCTATGACCTGCGCTACCTGGCCGTCCACCGGCGTTACGGCGTCGACGACGCTGAAGCCTACGCCCGGCGAGTGCTGCCGCTCGATTTGGTGCGCGACGACGGTGAGACCGCCCTCTACCGGGTCCGCGCCGCGCCGTCACCTCCGTCGATCGCGATCGCCTTCGGCGAGAGAAGCAGCCGACCCTACCGCGGCGACGGCTGGACCGGCGAAGAGGTGTACGAAGGACGGTTGATCCGCTGGTCGACGCGCCAGTCGGCGCGGGTCTTTCTGCCGAACCCTGGAGGCCGCCCATCGACGATCCCGCTCTCGGTCCGCGCCGCGCCGTTCGATTATCCCGGCCGGCCGGAGGGACGGCTACGGCTCCGGCTAAACGGTCAACTCGTCACCGACGTCCCATTGCGCGCCGGGTTTGCCGAGTATCGAGCTGAAACCTACGCCGAGCAGTGGCGTGATGGCGTAAACCACCTCGATATCGAGGTCAGTCCGGTGCGGCCGGCCGACGTGCTCCCGATCGACCGTTCGATCGGCACGACCGGTGTGCGCTCGCCGGTCGACCTCCGCGTCGAATCGGCCGGGTTGGCCGCCGGCAATCGGGCGCACATTCTCGTCGATGGTCATCAGGTTGCCCGCGATCGCCGTGGCTACAACCTGGTGGCGGTCGATCCCGCCAACGGGCGGGTGCTGCTTTCGCAAGCCTACGACACCTTCGCCGACGACGGCGCATCCGCCCGGCTGGCGGCGGCGATCGGCGGGCTGCCCAAAGGAACGATCGTGCTGCTGGCCGTCAAGGACGATGCCTCGGCGAAGTTGGGCGAGGATGCCGTCGGAGCGCTGCGCCTGGCCGGGATCGGCGTCGACCTCCGCGGAGCGTTTCGCACCGCCCATGCCGCGGTTGGCGTGGTGGGCGCTCCGGCCGGGACGGCGCTCGAAGCGCGGACCGAGGACCTCGCCCAGATCGCCATCGGCCGCTCGACCGACGAGCGGACCCTCGGCGTTGCCGTCGAGCGGGTGGCGGTGAACAGCTGATGATCGGCCGCGCCGAACCGGCGCCGGCTGCGCCTTCCGCGTCCGAGCAAGCGTCGGCACAGCCGCACGCGGCGGCGGCCAGACCGTCCCTGACGCTAGTCGACGTGGCGCTGGCGGCCGCAGCCGGACTGGCGGCGTTGGCCCTGTACCTGCGGACGCTCGCCCCAACGGTGCTCGCCTTCGACAGCGGCGAGTTTCAGTTCGTCGGCCCGACGCTCGGCTTGGCTCATCCGACCGGCTACCCGCTCTATCTCCTGCTGGTCTGGCTGACCTCCTTCCTTCCGGCGGGCGATGTCGCCCACCGCGTCAATCTGCTGTCGGCGCTCTGTGCCGCCGGCTCAGTCGGGCTGACTGTGCCGGTCGGCGTGACGATCTTTCCGGGCGGAGCGCTCGCCCGGCGGATCGGCGCCGTGGTCGCCGCCGCCTTAGCGGCCGTGGCGTACGAGATTTGGTCCCAGGCGGTGATCGCCGAGGTGTACGCGCTCCAACTCTTGCTGCTGGCGACCCTGCTGCTGGCGGTCGTGCGTCGTTGGCCACTTCCACTGATCGGGTTGCTGGTCGGGCTATCTCTGGCTCACCATCGCGCTGCCCTGCTCAGTCTGCCGCTGCTTGCGCTCTACCTGGTGGTCGATCAGCGAGTTTCTCCCGCCTGGCTGCGTCGGCGCGAGGTCCGGGTTGTGGCGGCACTCGCCATGCTGCCGCTGCTGCTCTACCTCTACATCCCGCTGCGCGCCGATCACTCGCCCTACCTCTACCAACAGACCGGCGGCGGACGACAGATCGTCGTCTTCCAGAACAATCTCTCGGGCTTCGTCGACGAGGTAACCGGCCGCGTATTTGCCGACAAGCTTCAAGCGCCCGCCCGGCTCGAGGAGCGGACCGCGCTCTTCTTCCGGCTGGCCGGCCGGCAATGGAACGCTGCCGTGCTGGCGGTGGCGGCGGCGGGCGCGTTGGTGTTCGTCCTGCGGCGTCCGAAAGAGGGACTGCTCGTCGTTGGGCTGTTTGGCGTCACCGTCGCCTTTGCCCTGCTATACCGAATCGGCGACATCGAGGTCTATTTCATCCCGGCCTACTGGGCGGCCGCGCTGTGTGCGGGAGCCGGAGTCGCCGTTGTCGTCGACCTGCTGCGACCGCCCGCTCTGGCGACCTTGGTCGGGGTGGCCGCCGGTGGGCTGCTCGTCGTCCCGCCGTTGCTCGACAACTACCCGGCGCTCGACCGCAGCGGCCAAACTCACATCCGCGCGCGCTGGGAACAGATCCTCGCCGAACCAATCGAGCGCGGGGCGATCCTCGCCTCCGACGACCGCGACGACATGACGCCGCTCTGGTATTTCGGGCTGGTCGAGGGTGTCCGGCCGGACCTTGTCGGACTGTTTCCCGGGATCGTCGACCGGACCGAGTACGCCGACCTTGGTCGGCTGATTGACGGGTTTCTCGGTGCGGACGAGCACATCTACCTGATCAAGGACCTACCGGGCCTCGGGGTGAAGTATCGGATCGAGCCGGCGGGATCGCTCTGGCGGGTGGCCGGGCCAGCGGTCGATCGCGACCCGCCAGTGGCGATTGGGGCGCCGGTCGGCGACTCACTCCGACTGGACGGCGCTGAGTTTCCGGCTCAGGCAGCGGGGGGGACGCTCCCGGTATTGCTCTGGTGGTCGGCAACTCAGCCGCCCAGCGAGAACCTGACGACCTTCGTCCATTTGATCGACCACACCGGGGCTTTGGTAGCCCAGAACGACGCGCCTCCCGGCGGACTGGTCTACCCGACCGGCCGTTGGCGCGCCGGCGAGCGTCTGCTCGACCGCCATCTGCTTCGGCTGCCGGGCGATCTTCCGGCCGGCCGCTACCGCCTGCGCGCCGGCGCCTATGGCGCTGACCTTGCCCGACTGCGAACGCCGGGCGGCGACGCCGTCGATCTTGGCACGATACGGGTCGTCCGCCCACCCGCGGGAGCACCGGCTCGGCTGGTTGGCGCGGACTTTGCCGGCGTCGGCCGGTTGGACGGGATAACCGTCGACGGCGCAACGGTGCGGCTGTACTGGACGGCAGTCGGGCCAACACTCGCGCCGCTCACCGTCTTTCTCCATCTCGTCGATCAGGCCGGGCGGATCGTCGCCCAGGCCGATGGTCCACCGGCCGGCGGTGCGCTCCCAACTGACAGTTGGCTTGCCGGCGAGCAGATCCTCGACGAGCGCCGCCTTGCCCTTGCCGGCCTGCCGAGCGGCGACTATCGGCTGCTGGCCGGGCTGTATGACCCGGCAACCGGCCGGCGCGTTCCAACCGGCGCCACCGACGCCGCTGATCTGGGCATCCTGCGTATTCCCTAATCCGACCTGTGCTCGACCCATCCGCCCAATCCAACCACGCGTCCACCCGGCGTCGCAGACGGCCAGTTCATCAACGTCCCTCGTTCTCCTTCGTCCTCAGGAGCGGGAGGTCAGAGGGGTGAGGTCTCCTCGCGGCAGCCGTGGCTTGCGAGCGAAGACGAAGGTGAGCGACCCGAGCCCGGCAAGGAGCGCCAGGACGGTGAACCCAAGCTGATAGGAGCCAAGCAAGTCGGTGGTGATCCCAACGAAGAGCGGCCCGGCGACGGTGCCGATCATCGTGACGGTCGAGGAGATTCCGTTGATCATGCCGAACGAAGCGCGGCCGAAGTAGTCGGCGCGGATCGCCGGCATCAACGGTCCGCGAATACCCCAGGCCGCCCCGTGCAGCACGACGAAGGCCGCCACCGCCACGATCGAGCCGCCGTAGGCGAGCAGCAACAGCGCACTCATATGCGCCAGCATGCAGACCGCCGAGATCAACCGCTTGTCGAAGCGATCACCCAGGAACCCTCCGCCGAGTTGAGAGATCAGGCTGGTGGCGCTCAACGCGGTCACGAAGGTGGCCGCCGCCACCAGCGAGAAGCCGTAGGTCTGGGACAGAAACGACACCAGATAGATGTTGACGGACGAGACGACGAGCAGCGCGGCGGCGTGCCCGACGGCGACCAGCCAGAAGGCCGAGGTGCGCAGCGCCTGGCGAGCCGTGAAGTCGGGGACGGCGAGCGCAGCACGGCCGGCCGACTGGCTCCGGTGGTCCGCGCCATCGGGCAGCAGTCCGTGATCTTCCGGCCGATTGCGAATGACCTGGGCGAGTGGCACGCCGAAGACGATAATCGCAATGCCCGCAACGAGCATCGTCTGGCGCCAACCGACCGTACTCATCGCCAATGCGATCATGGGCAACAGCAGTCCACCGATACTCCAACCGGAGTTGACCAACCCGAGCGCGGTTGCTCGTTTGCGTTCAAACCAGTTGACGACCGTTACCGTGAGCGTCTGGACACCGCCGAGACTTGCGCCGATCGCGGCAATCAGGAAGGCAAGATAGAAGCTCAGGATCGAATCGATCTGGCTCATCAGGATGAAGCCCAGTCCAAAGAGGACCGTACCGAGCCGCACCATCATCCGCGACCCAAAGCGATCGATCAGCCAGCCTTGGACCGGGCCGAGGAGACCACTTTCAATCTGGCGCATGCTCGTCGCGCCGGCAAAGACCGTCTTATTCCAGCCAAACTCGGCTTCGAGCGGGACGATGAAGGTGCCGAAGCCACCAAAAAGGGCGCCCGAGAAAACCTGGATCAAGATGCCGGATCCGACGATCCACCAGCCATAGAAGATTGGCTTGCGGGGTTCGGCAACCGTGGCGGGAGGGACAGTTTCCATGATCCCGGATGTATACGGCATCCACCGCCGGACGTCATCCCGCCGATGGGGACCTTCGCCGTGAGAGGTCGGGCGCCACCGCATCGTCCTCCGGTGAGCCATCCTCAATCGGTCCTGACGAGCACGATGGAAAGCCGTCTCCATCAACACGGCAACCCCGGTGAGGTGAGTCTGCCGGCCTGTCCGCGGACGTGACAGCCGAGCACGGAAGCCACCGCTCTCGGCTGCATCTGACAAAGACGAAACACCAGAGGCTCGTCTGGCCGGGATCAACCCCCTCCCGGAGACGTCACGACCTCGCACACGAACGCCCGTTCTTGACGGCCTACCGAGGCTGTGCTAGTTTCCTAAGGTTGACTCACCCCACCATCCGGCGCTCGTCGAGCGAGCGCGGACAGGCCCTACGAGAGGATTTGATGGCTCAGAAAGGCGCGCTGGCGGTCGAGCCGCGCACGATCACTGGGAAAAAGGTCAAGCAGCTTCGCCGCGAGGGCAAGACCCCCGCGAATATCTATGGCCCCGGTATCGCATCTCAGGCGATCCAGGCCGATACCCACGACCTGGCGCTCTTGCTGCGCGATGCCGAAGAAGGCGCGACGGTCCAGATCCAGCTTGAAAAGAAGAGCCAGCGCGTCCGGGTCCAAGATGTCCAGTGGAACCCGATCAGCGGGCTTCCGGCTCACGTCGATTTTTATCAGGCCGACAAGTAAACGGCGAGCGGCGCACTCAGGGAGCAGCCCGTGGTCTCCGAGCTAGGCCCCGCGCGAATCGAGCGCTATTCCTTTCGCGAAGAGCCGTACTATCTGCCGGTTGGCAACGAGATTGAGGTGTTCGACGCCGCCTATCGCAACCGGCTGCCGGTCATGCTCAAGGGGCCGACCGGCTGCGGCAAGACCCGCTTCGTCCGCCACATGGCTTGGCGGCTTGGCCGGCCGCTGATCACGGTTGCCTGCCACGACGACTTGACTGCCTCCGACCTCGTCGGGCGCTATCTGATCAAGGGCGGCGAGACGGTCTGGGTCGATGGGCCGCTCACCGATGCCGTGCGCAACGGCGCGATCTGCTACCTCGACGAAATCGTCGAAGCACGCAAGGACACCACCGTGGTGATCCATCCGCTGACCGACGACCGTCGGATGCTGTCGGTTGAGAAACTCGGCGAGGTGCTGGAAGCGCCGCCCGAGTTCATGTTGACGGTTTCCTACAACCCTGGCTACCAGAGCCTGCTCAAGAACCTGAAACACTCGACACGCCAGCGGTTTCTGGCGATTGAGTTCGCGTTCTTACCACGCGACCGCGAGATCGAGGTCGTCTGCCACGAGACCGGACTGGACCGGCGCCTCGCCGGGGACCTCGTGACGATCGCCGAGAAGATCCGCAACCTGCGCGACAAAGGCCTCGAGGAACCCGCCAGCACCCGCCTGCTTGTCTACGCTGGCCATCTGATCGCCTCGGGCGTCGAACCACGCGCCGCCTGCGAAGTCGCCTTGATCGGCCCAATCGCCGACGACATCGACATGCAACAGGCGATCCGCGAGTTGATCTCGACGGTCCTGTAGCGGCGATCGTGCAGATCTCGGGGCAGGCGTGAGCGTCCGCCGCCATCGCCATCACCAACCATCCGCCGAGCCAGGGAGGCTTGCCAAGCTGTTGCCCTTCCTGCGACCGAAACCGACAGCCGGTCCGCTCTATCCACCGCTCGGGTTTGCCGCGGTAGAAAAGGTGCTCAGCTTGTTCTCGGCCGGATTGGCCGGCGAGAGTGTGCCGCTCAAAGCCGCCCGACCAAACGACCCCAGCCCGTTCACCGACAGCCGGACGATCTATCTGCCACCCGAGATTGCCGACTATCCCGAGCGTGAGCGCAATTTCCGCCTCTACAAGCTGATGGTCGCCCACCAGTGGGCACAGATCCAGGGTGGCACATTTACCGCACCAAACAGCTTCGTCGCCACCTCAGACCCGGCGTTGGCGATCGATCTGTATCACTTGGTCGAGAGCGTGCGGATCGAGACCTGGCTGGCCGATCAGTTTCGCGGAATGGCGGTCGATTTCGCGGCGGTGCGGGCTGATGCTCTCGCCAAGCGCCCGGCGCTCAAACGGCTATCAGGCCGGGGGCTGGCGATGGAAGGGCTGATCCGTTGGACGCTCGACGGCGAACGGCTGGACGGTCTGCCACGGAAATTGAACGACCTGCTGTTCGACGCCTCGCTCGTGATCGAGGAAGCGCTCGCCGGCGCCCCGACCGCCAGCGATTCGGTCCGGATTGCCACCTATCTCTTCCAGCGGATCGAGCGGATCGGCGGGACCTACCGCCCGTTGCCATTCGTCTCCTTCCGCGGCGTGCTCCGTCTTGAACTGGCAAGCGCGGTCATCGAAGAAACCCGCCGGCGTGAGACTGCTGCATTCCAACCTCCCGACGTCGTCGTCGAGTATGCCACCCAGAACGGCGCGATCCTGAAAACGCGTGTGGCCGAGGACCTCGACCTGTCGCCTTCGAAGGTCGTCATTCGCGAGAGCCCGGCCACCGACATCGTCGCTGGCCGGGACGTCGAAGATCACGCCATCTGGCTGGACCTTGCGCCCAAGCGTTTTGCAGCCGAGGCCGCATTGTCAGAGGCCGAGCGCGAAGGGGCGTTCGTCTACGACGAGTGGGACTACCAGCACTCCACCTACAAGAGCCGCTGGTGCGCCTTGCGCGAACGGATCGTCGCGCCCGGCAGCCCCGAATATGTCGAGGGGGTGCTCCAGAAACACCGCCACCTGATCGCGGTGATCAAGCGCCAGTTCGACGCGCTCCGCCCGGAATACCGGCGGCTCCACAAACAACCCGACGGCGAGGAGATCGATCTCGATAGCGTGGTCGAAGCCTACGCCGACCTCCTGGCGGGCGTCACTCCGTCCGATTCGCTCTACATCGCTCGCCATGCCAGCCGGCGCGACATCGCGGTCGCCTTTCTGGTCGACCTCTCCGGTTCGGCGGGCGGCTGGGTCAACGACCAGCGGGTGGTGGATGTCGAGCGTGAATCGCTGGTGCTGATCGGCGAGGCGCTTCAGTTGCTCAATGACCGCTATGCGATCTACGGGTTCTCCAGTTCGACGCGCAAGCAGTGCGACCTGTTCATCGTCAAGGACTTCAACGAGCCGTACAACGCCGAGGTGCGGCTCCGGATCGGCGGGATGAACCCGTACAGCTACACGCGGATGGGGCCGCCGATCCGCCACCTCGCGCGCAAGCTCGATGCGCTCGATGCCCGAGTCAAGCTCTTGATCCTGCTATCGGATGGCAAGCCGAACGATTTCGACGGCTACGCCGGACGCTATGCGGTGGAAGACACCCGTCAGGCGTTGGTCGAGGCGCGGCTGCGCGGCATTCGAACTTTCTGCCTTACCATCGACTCGCGGGCGCGGGAGTATTTGCCGCAGATGTTCGGAGAGACGGGCTACACCATCCTCGACCATGTCGAACGGCTTCCTCAGAAGCTGCCGGATCTGTATCGCCGCCTGACGACGCGATGAGCGCCCGCTTCTGCCCGAATTGCAGCGGCGCCCTCGCCGAGCAAACCCCGCCGGACGAGTCTCGGCCGCGATTGGTCTGTCAGGCCTGCGGTCACATTTTCTATGAGAACCCCAAGATCGTCGTTGGGGCGATCGCCCTGCGGGAAGGCCGGGTGGTGCTGATCCGCCGTGGGATCGAGCCACAGCGGGGGAAGTGGGGACTGCCAGCGGGCTTCCTCGAACTGGGCGAGACTCTCGAAGCGGGCGCCGCGCGCGAGATGCAGGAAGAAACCGGCTTTGAGATCACGGTGGCGCGACTGCTCAATGTCTACTCTCGGGTCGAGGCCGGGGTGATCAACGTGCTGTACCTCGCCGACGTCACCAGCGGCCAGCCGAGTGCCGCAAGCCACGAAACGATCGAAGTCGGCCAGTTTCTGCCCGACGAGATCCCCTGGGACGAACTTGCCTTCTCGACCCATCGTTGGGCGCTCGAAGAGTGGTTGGGTCACCGTTGACGCCGATCGACGCCGACCCATCCAGCGCACTGATCCTCGAACTTGCCCGCGGCCTGCATGAGGCGGGTATGCCATCCGATTCACTCGAAGCAACCATCGAGCGCACCGCCAAGGCGCTTGGGATCGAGGTCCATGCGCTTGCCTATCCCACCTCGTTCGCCGCGGCAGTCGGCCCGCCCGGCCGGCAGGAGGTGGCGCTCTTACGGCTCGATCCCGGCGTGCCCGACCTCGACCGGATGGCGCGCCTGGACCGGGTGGTGGACCTCGTCTGCGCCGGAACTCTGAGCCCGAAGGAGACGCTGCCGCTGTTGCGGGCGGAGCTTGCTCGCCCGCTGAACTACCCGGCGCTCCTGACCACCGCTGGCTATAGCGCGGCCTCGGCGGCGGTTGCCGTTCTGCTGGGCGGCGGCTGGGACGAAGTGGCAGTCGCCGCGGCGATCGGCTTGACGACCGGAGGGATCGCCGCTGCGATTGGCCGGATACCTCGGATGCGCTCACTCTTCGAGATCCTGGCTGCAACCTTCGCCGCAATCGCCGCGCTGCTCGCTGGCCGCGTCTTCGACGGTCTTTCGACTTTCACGACGATCGCCGCCGGGGTGGTGGTGCTGCTGCCGGGCTTGAGCCTCACCACCGGGATCAACGAACTGGCGACCCGCAATCTGGTGTCTGGTACGGCGCGGCTCGGTGGGGTCCTGGCGGCTCTGATTGGACTGACGGCGGGAGTAGCTCTGGGAAGCGCCGTCGGGCTCACCGTGGGTGGTGTGCTCGATCTGGCAACGCCCGAGCCGTTACCGGACTGGGTGCTGATCCCGGTGGTGTTGTGTGCCGCCTTCGGCTTCGGCGTGACCCTCAATGGCCGGCCGTCCGACATCCGTTGGATCCTGCCGTCGTGCGCCCTGGCGGTGGCGGCCAGTTGGCTGACCGAGCCACTTTCGCCCGAGGCGGCGGCGTTCGTCTCAGCCCTGATGCTCGGGGTGTGCGCCCGGATCGCCGCCCGGTTCTTACGGCCGCCGGCCGAAGTCCTGCTCCTACCCGGGTTGATCATCCTCGTGCCGGGGGTTATTGGCTATCAGAGCCTCCTGTCTCTGCTGCAGGACGACGTCGTATCAGGCGTCGCCTTCTTCTTCAATATGCTGATGACGGCGATCCTGCTCGTCGCCGGGTTGCTCTTGGCTCAGTTCGTGCCGTCACGCCGTTCGCCATGAACAGCTTGTCGAGGAACGCCGCAATGCTCCTGTCAGGTCGCGATTCCCCGCGAAGCGACGCCAAGCTGGTGACTGGCACACGGCTAGGCGGTCGAACGCGATGACGTTCCCCGGGGTTCTTGGCCCGGCCGGTGCGCCGATGATGGCCAGGGAGAGACGATGACCGAACGCTACCGGGCCGCGGCGATCCAGATGACTGTCGAGGCGGTGACCGACCCGGCCAGGCGCGACGAGATCATCGCCGAAAACTGCCACCGGGCGATGACGCTGATCGAGCGGCTGGCGAAGAGCGAGGGCGATCCGCTGCGGCTGGTGGTGCTGCCGGCCTGCTTCCTCCAAGCGCCGCTGCCGGACCGCACGCCAGACGCGCTCAAACGGGTGGCGATCACGCTGCCCGGGCCAGAACTTGTCCCGCTGGTGGATCTCTGTCGACAGTACGGTCTCTACCTCGCCGGATCGTGTGTCGAGCGCTTTCCCGCGCTGCCGGGCTGGTACTTTCACAGCGGTTTTCTCGTTGGACCGGGTGGACTGCAGATCCGTTCGCCGAAGGTTCAAGCGCGCAGCGTGCCGCACGTGGTCGTCGTCAAAGACCGGCTCGAGGAGTACCTCGCCGTCGTCGGACCGGATGCGCTCTTTCCGGTGGTCGACACGCCGATCGGGCGACTGGGCGTGCTGGTCGAATCGGAGATCTACGTACCGGAAGTCGGCCGGGCGCTTTCCGCCAAGGGCGCCGAGATCTTGCTGCACCCGACTCTCAATCGCCCCCGCACGCCTCCCCGGCCGATCGATGCCGCACGCCGCGCTCGCGCCTTCGAGAACCGCTGCTTCGTCCTCTCGGCCAATCACGCCGCCACCGAGGGGAGCGACCCGGTGACAGGCTCGCGTTGGCGGATCGGCTCGGCGGGTGGGTCCGCAATCACCGCGCCGGACGGTCACGACCGCGCTGTGCTGGCGAATGCGGACGAGGGTGCGGCAGTCGCGACGATCGACCTCGGCGAGTCTCGCGACCGAACCAACGACGAATCCGCCTTCACCCCTTTGCTCTATCGCGGTGTCTATTGCTGATCGGGCTATGATGACCGCGGATCGCCGCCTGGAGGACACGATGCCCCAAGCCACCCCGCACGCCGACCGGCGGATCGGCCTGACTCTGCCGAATCGCGGTGCGCTCTTTGGCGTTACCAGTCCGCAAGCGCTCTTTCGGATGGCCGAGCAGGCCGAAGCGAGCGGCCTCGTCGATAGCGTTTGGGTCGGTGATGGGGTTGTCTGCAAGCCGCGCCCGGATTCAATCGTCATGCTCGCTGGTCTCGCGGCGCGCACCGAGCGACTGCGCTTAGCGGTCGGCTGTTTTGCCAGCTTCATCATGCGCCATCCGGTGCTGCTCGCGACCCAATGGGCCAGCCTCGATCTGGTCGCTGGCGGACGGACGGTACTGACCGCCTGCCTCGGCGGGATCGGCCCGGGGGCGGACGAAGAGAATGCAGCGTTCGGCATTCGCCCCGGCGAGCGGGTCGGCCGCCTACTCGAAGGGATCGAACTGCTTCGACGGCTCTGGAGTGAGGAAAATGTCAGCCACGAAGGCCGCTTCTACACGCTGCGCAACCTGAGCGTCCAGCCACGTCCCGCTGCCGTGCCGCCGATCTGGATCGCCAACAATGTCCGTGGCAACGTCGGCGAGAGCGACGCCGTCAAGCGGTCGTTGCGGCGGGTGGCGCGCCACGCCGACGGCTGGATGACCAACGGCCCGACGCCCGAGGAGTTTGCCGCTCGGCTGGATTATCTGCATGAGGCGATGCGCGAGGAAGGGCGCGACCCCGCCAACCTCGACACCTCGCTCTATTTCAACGTCAACCTGAAGCGGGATCGCGACGAAGCGATCGACGAGACGCAGCGCTTTCTCGAAACCTATTACGAGCAACCGTGGCCGCCCGAGCGGTTGGCGCGCTGGACCGCGCTCGGCAGCGCCGACGAGGCGATTGCCCACCTCAATCGGTATTACGAGGCCGGCGTCCGCGAGATCACCCTCCGGATCACCAGTTGGGACCAGCAAGCACAGTTTGACCAACTGCTTGGCGAAATCTTCCCGGCGCTCAAATCTTCCGCCCAGGTGAGAGCATGATTACCCGAGTCGACCACACGATGCTGATCGTCGCCGACGTTCCGGCGGCGATCACGACCTTTCGCGACCAACTGGGGCTGAACTGCCGCTACGGCGGCCAACATCTGCGCGGCACCCACAACGGCATCGTCCACTTTCCCGGGTCGCTCAACTACCTTGAACTGTACGGCCCGCGCGACGAAGCGAAGATGCGCGCCGAGGGCAACACCGCCATCTTCGACTGGCTGGCGATTGGCGGCGGGATCTGGCGCTATGCCGTCGGCACCGACGACCTGACCGGCGACCACAACCGCCTGAGTGCGTTGGATGTGCCGCATAACCCACCGACCGACCACCAGCGGACCCGCGACGATGGAGTGACGGTGCGCTGGCGAATGTTCGCGATGACGCCGCACGGCGAACGGCTCTATCCCTTCATCATCCAATGGGCGCCCGAGGCCGAGCGAGTGCCGGATCTCGAACAGGCCGGCTTCTTCGAGCCGCCCGAACTGCCGGTGCGCCGGATCGCCCGGATCACCCTCGCGGTGAACGGCCTCGAGGCGGTGGCCGGCGAGTATGAGCGGCGCTATGACCTGACCGCCGGTCCAGCAACCGATGCGCCCAGCCTCGGCGGGCGGATGCGGGTGGTGGCGACGAACGATGGCGAGATCGCCATCGTCGAACCGACCGGGCCGGGCGAGGCGCGGTCGATGCTCGATTCGTTTGGGCCGGGACCGTTTCTTCTCTCGCTCGAGGCGAGCGATCTCGCGGCGGCGCGGCGTTTCCTTGAGGACCGGAGCGTTCGGCTCTCGGCGACCGCCCCGCGCGATGATGGCCGGGCAGCCTTCCGGATCGACCCGGCGGATGCGCACGGAATTGCCTTCGAGGTGGTGGACGATGGCCGCTGAGCCGGCGAACTTTCAGCCGAACGAACGCGCCGGCGGCGCGACGCCTCCACCGTTGGCAGCGATCCAGGCGCGGGTCCTGACCTTCTTGCGCGAAGAAGCCGGCTTTGCTCAGGTGTTCACCATCAACCGCGCCGGCTTCCCCGCCGGACGGACGATGGTCGCGCCGATCAACGACGACTGGTCGGTCGATCTGGTCCAACGCAACACCCACAAGCGAATCGCACAATGGCGGCGCACGCCGGAGACTGAGATCGTCTGGACCGGCGCGCCGCTGCGCGGCAACCGGAATCTGCGGCCACATGTCTACGACTGGGTGGTTCAAGCGCCGAGGGTCGTCTTCCTGCGCGGAGTGGCCGAGTTCATGACCGACGCGGAACTGATCGAGCGGTTCGAGCGCCAGACCGCGATCAACCGGGGATCCGGGCGTGACCTTGCGCCCGAGCGCGACCGCGCCAATATCGTCGCCGAACTGATTGGCGTCCACATCCGGCCGGTGCAGGTGCGCGCCGAAGGGTTTGGCGGCGGACCAGAAAGCTTTACTTGGGAGGTTCGATGACCGTCAAAGCATTGGTTGGCTACGACATCATGCCGGGGGTCACACCCGAGGAGTACGACCGCTGGCTGTGGGAGATCCACGTCCCGGACATCCTCTCCAACCCCTACGTCGAGAAGATCGTCTTCAACACCGTGTTCGAGCCCGTAACCACGACCAGCGGCGGCGCGGCCACCGTCGAGCAGGGGGTGAAACTGTATCGCGTCGCCGAGATGCACTACCAGGACCTCGACCA
This sequence comes from Dehalococcoidia bacterium, assembly GCA_046328265.1. Taxonomy (GTDB): domain Bacteria; phylum Chloroflexota; class Dehalococcoidia; order SpSt-223; family SpSt-223; genus JANWZD01. The sequence continues at coordinate 52,598 of JAXLWW010000016.1, read as the reverse complement.
CTATCGGAAGTACCGCGCCTGGTTCGACGAGCACCCGATCCCCGCCGAGCGCGGCCCCGCCGGACGAAGCGATTTCAAGTTCTATCTGATCTGCACGGTCGAAGAGGCGACCCGCAGCTAACCGCCCGCCGTTGGGGTAGGCGCGAGCCGGCGCGGTGCTAGTCACCCCGCCGGCCGGCCTACCCGTAGACTGCCCAGACACCCCAGGCGTTCACCACCACCCCGGCCAGCATCAGCAGCACGGCAAACCAGCCGGCGCGTCGACCAAGCGCGAGCGCCAGCAAGACCATCAGCGGCGCCATGAAGTCGAGACTGAAGCGATAGCCAAACTGCTTGTACCCGGTGTTGTAATAGGTCAAGAGAGGCACAAGCAGCAGCCCTACCGCCAGCCATGCGCCGATCACCACCGCGCTCGGTCGACGCGCCCGCCAGAGCAGCACGAGCGCGGGCGTCGTGATCAGCAGGCTGAGGCCCGTCCAATCGGGAAAGAGCCGACCTCCCTCCCAACGCGGCAGCGCCAGCAGCATGGCCTGGACGTTCTCGGGGATGTAGCGCAGGTTGAACCAGCCGTAGGTGGCAAGCTTTTCCGCGTGGACGTCGTAGAGGACCTGGCGGGTGTAGCCAAAGTCGAAGATCGAACCGAACCGGGCGGCGTTGTAGGCAAGCAGCAACCCCACCACGACGACCATTGGGACTGCCGCGAGCGCCGTCCAACGCAGCAGGGACCACCGGCCCTCCCGGCTGGCGAGCGAGCCGCCGTCGTCGACGATCTGCTGAGCGGCAAAGCCGAGCAGCAGCGGCAACCCGAGCGCGAGATTCGGCCGTGCCAGCATCGCCACCGCGAGCGCTCCTCCGGCGAGCATCGCCGGCGCCCGCGATGCCGCCAGCAGCGCGGCCAGCACGGAGAACAGCACCGCCGCCGCCTGGCCGAGGTGCCAGACCGCTCCCGAGAGGGCGATCACCCACTGGACGCTTCCCACTCCGAACACGACCGTCAGCAGCAGGTTGTCGGTCCAATCAAGCTTGCTCCAGCCACGCCGGGCACAGGTCTCCAGCAGTGCAAACACAAGCGCGACCGCGACAGCGCCGAGCAGCGTCGAGAACAGCACCGAGTTCACCCCGTCCCGGCCGGCAACGGCGACCCACGGCAGCAGCAGCAAGGCGGGCAGCGGCGGAAACGGCAGATACCACTGGCCATCGTGGAAGGTCAGGTCCATCGTCCAGGGCGGGGGAACGATCCAGAGCCGCCCGGCGAGGAAGGCTTCGGCCAACTCGGGGAAGTAAGCATACGGGTGACTGCCGGTTACCCCGAGCAGGGTTGCGGTACCCCAGTAGACTGCCCAGGCGTTCAGGAAGACCAGCCCGGCGCTCGCCGCCAGCGGGAGCGGCAGGCCGCCGGTTCGCCGGCGGGCGGGAAGCGCCCCGCTGGGGGTGGCGGACATCGCGCGGAGTATAGTCCCCGACTCGTCAGTCGCTCACTATACTCCCCGCATGCGCTCCGCCCCGCGAGAGGCTCTTCCGGCGACCGATCCTCCCGCTCTGGCTCGATCGGCGGCGGATCGTGGCTCTCTTGCGACGACCGAGCCGTCAGACCCGCTGGCAGCGCGGCCGTTCTGGGCCGGCCTGGTGTGATCGTCCTGCTGCGTCTGGTGGCTACCAGTTGGCTGTACGTCTCGGGGTTTGCGTCGCTCAGCGGCGATGGCTACCTTCGGGTGCTGCTGGCCGCCGACTGGGCGCTGCGGCCATACCTCGCCTGGAGCGGCGTCTGGCTGCCTGGCCAAATGTATCTGCTCGGCGCTGCTTGCCGCCTGCCTCGACCTGCTGGTCGTGCCGCGGATCTTTTCGGTTGCGCTCGGTCTCGCGGCGATTGGTCTGGTCGGCGCGATCGGGGCGTCATTGGCCGGCCGTCGGGCCGGCTTGTTCGCCGCGGCGCTGCTCGCCGCCGACCCCGGCCACCTCTGGGTGAGCGCCACCCCGCTGGCCGAGAACCTCCACCTCGCGCTCATCCTGGTCGCGCTGCTGGGTGTCGTCCGGTTGCTACGCGATGAGCGAACGGGTTGGCTGGCGTTGACCGGCATCGCGCTTACCCTCGCGTCAACGGTTCGCTTCGAAGCCTGGCTCTTTTCCGGGCTGTTCGGTCTGTTCGTCGTGCTCTGGCTCGTACACCGGCGCCCGCCGGGGGCGGTGGCGGCGCTTGCCTTGATGACAGCGGGCGCGCCGTGGCTCTTTCCAATCGCCTTCATCGCCGGAAACGCGCTGCTGCTTGGCGACCCGCTCTTCTGGCCGAACGCGTTTCGCGCCTACAACCTCCGCGCCTATGGGCCGGGGGCGGACCCGGCGGGGGTCTGGGAAGCGCTCTGGATGATCCAGGGACCTTTGCTGGCGGCGACCGTTGCCGGCGGATTCTGGGCGGCGGTCCGGCGCGACAGGGTGACAAGGATCTATCTGGTGGCGGTGGCGGCCCCGACGTTGGCGGTGCTGGTGGTGCTGGCGGCGGGACGTGAGCCGCTCAACAACCTCGTTCGCTATCTCGTGCCCTTTGTGGCGCTCTTTGCGCCGCTGACCGGCGGGATGGCGTCCGCCTTCTTTGACCGGCTGGGTCGCCGGTCGGCGCTGCTGGGAGCGGCAGCCGCCGGGTTAGCCGCGCTGCTTCTCGGCGTCCGGCTAACCGCCGATGCTCCCGTCGAGCCGAGCAATAGCGGACTGGCGGCCGGACGGCGGATCGCCGCTCTGCGCGCCAGTGGCCAACTTCCTCCGGGACCGCTCGTCGTCGATTCCAGCAACCTCGCCGTCTATGCGATGATGGTGGGAGCAAACGACGTTCGGACGATCCGGCTGGACCGGCCGGCCGATCGGCGAGTCGCCGCGCCGCCGGTGCTGACGCTCGAGGCGACGGACTTGCGCGCCTGCCTCGCACAGGTCGACGCGGTCGGCGTGGTGGCAAGGACGCCGGGGGTCGAGGCGTTGCCGGGAGCGCGGCTCCTGGAGGTCGTCGACGGCTTCCGGATCGTCCAACTGGCGGGCGAACCGGGTGAGTGCCCGGGCCGGATGGTCGCCTGGACGGAGTTTGCCCGCGACACCACCGGCCCATTATTCGCGGCTCTGGCGTACCGAAACTGACGAAGGGGACCCCCGTGCCGAGACTGCTCGAAGGAAAGACCGTGCTGGTGCTGGGCGTGGCCAACCGATTCAGCATCGCCTGGCCGATCACCCAGGCGCTCCACCGCGAAGGCGCCCGGGTCATCGTCTCCTACCAGGGCGAACGCGTCGAACGAACCGTTCGCCAACTGACCGAGACGCTCGATGGATCGCTGACCTTGCAATGTGATGTCGGCAACGACGACGAGATCGATCAACTCTTCGCCGAGATTGATCGCCAGGCCGGTGGATTGGATGCCGTCGTCCATTCGATTGCCTACGCGCCGAGCGAGGCGCTCGACGGGACCTTCCTGTCGACCACCCGCGAGGCATTTCGCACCACTCTCGACGTGAGCGCCTATTCGCTCACCGCGGTGCTCCAGCGGGCGGTGCCACGCTTCGAGGCGCGCGGCGGCGGTAGTGTCCTGACGATGACCTACCTCGGTGGCGAGCGCGTTGTTCCGCATTACAACATCATGGGCGTCGCCAAGGCGGCGCTCGAAATGAGCGTTCGCTACCTCGCTTCGGACCTCGGTCAGTCGAACATCCGGATCAACGCGATCTCGGCCGGGCCGATCAGCACCGCCTCCGCTCGGGCGATCAAGGGCTTCCTTCAGATGGCTCACCGGGTCGCCGAATGGGCGCCGTTGCGTCGCGGCACCACCGTCGAAGAAGTGGCCGACACCGCCGTCTACCTGATAAGCGACTGGGCGCGGGGTGACCGGCGAAGTGCTGCATGTCGATTCCGGCTTCCATGCGATGGGCATCGGCTAGGTGCTCTACAGCCGGGAAGAGCGCCAACTCCTCAGCAAGGGGGAGATCGCCCGCAAGGCGGCCGGTCGCCTCTGGCGAACGATCGTGCCGCCTCGCTTTGGTGACCTTCAAGCGCTCATCGACGCTTACGGTGAAGGCGGTACGGCCCCGGCGACCCTCTTTCTTGGCGATTCGGTCTTTGGCCGGATCTCGCGCAACGACCGGGATCGCCGCTCGCTTGGCGAGATGCTGGCGGGCGCAGCCGGTGATGGTCTCGCCATCGGCCGGCCCGCCTACCATCCCGGGCTGTTTCTCGCCTTCGTCGAGGCGTTGCTCGCCCTCCCCCGGCGTCCGCGGACGTTGGTGCTGGCGATCAACCTCCGCTGCTTCTCTCCACAATGGGACCGCCACCCGGGCTGGCAGTTCGACCGTGAGATCGCCGCGCTGCGCCGCTTCGCGGTCCGGCCAACCAGCCGGGCGCCGCGCCTACGCGAGACGACCGCGAGCCCGGCGGCGTTGCGCACCTATGACGCCGAGCCGGTAGACTACCTCGGCGGAGACTACTCGACGATCGGCGGCTATCGCCGGTTGATCGCCACTCGCCCGTCGGACGAAGCCGGCCAGCGCAAGCGCCGCGCCCAGATCTTCGTCTATCACTACCTGTTCGCTCTCGCCTCGGACCACCATCATCTCGACTCGTTGGGCGGACTGATCCGCCTGGCCAGGGACGCCGAGTTGCCGCTCTCGCTCTATCTGACGCCGATCAACATCGAGGGCGGAGTTTCGCTCGCCGGCGCGCCGTTTGCCGTGCGCTTGGCGGAGAACGCCGCCACCCTGCGGGCGGCGCTCGATCCGTTGTTGCCGACGGCATCTCAGCCGATCGCCGACTTCAGCACCCTCGTCGGAGCCGACGGATTTCTCTATCGCGAGGACCCGACCGAGCACTTGAACGAAACCGGCCGCGAGGCTCTGGTGAACGCGGTGACCGCGCTATTGGCGCAGCGGGGCACGGTGGTTGCCGGCAGCCAGCGAGCCTAGAAAGGGAACGCAATGCATTTTGGCTGGTACATCAACCCCGAGACGACCGCGCCCGATCAGGACGGCCGCCACATCGACGAAGTGCTCGCCCAGGCCAAGCGAGCCGAGGAACTTGGCTTCAAGGCGACCTGGATCACCGAGCATCATTTCACCCCCTACAACACCTACTCGGACTGTCTGCTGCTGGCCGCTCATCTGGCAGCGCTCACCCCGAGCATGTGGTTGGGCTTCTCGCTGGCGGTGCTGCCGATCCACAACCCGGTGCGCTTCGCCGAGCAAGCGAACCTGCTGGACCAATTGACCAAAGGAAAAATCATCATCGGCGTCGGGTCGGGCTATGGCCCGAGCGAAATGGCCGGCTTTGGCATCGACGCGACCGAGCGCCACAAGGTATTCGACGAGGTCATCGACGTCGTCTTTCGCGTCTGGGAGCATGAAGACGGCGCATTCGAGTTTGACACCAGCCACTACCGCGGCCGGGTGATGGGCCGGATCATCCCGCAATCGCATCGCCGACCGCATCCGTACATCGCCCGCGGCACCGTTCACCCCGAGTACGCCGAAGCCTGGGGCGAGCGCGGCCAACCGGTTCTGCTTGCCCCCTTCGGACCGGATCATCTCCGGACGATGATGGCGGCCCATCAACGCGGGCTGGACCGGGCCCCGGTGAGCGAGGAGCAAAAGCGCGAGGCACGCGAATGGAGCCCGGTGGTCTACACCGTCCACGTCGCCGAAACCGACGAGGAAGCGCGCCGTGATTTCACCCCCTACCTCAACCAGCATCTCGTCTCTTATCAGGAGGCGAACACCGGCCAGAAGATGACCTGGGAGGAAGTGCTCGACAAGAAGGCCGATTTCGTCACCCGTTTTTCGACCAACCAGACGATCATGGGGTCGCCCGAGACGGTCGCTGCGCGGCTGCGCGAGATCGGCGACCTCGGGATCACGCACGTCATGACCTGGATGAACACCGGCGGCACGCCGCACGAGTTGGTACTGCGCTCGCAGGAACTCTTCGCCCGGCGGGTGATGCCGCTCCTGGCCGACAGCCCGGTCGGCGCAAACTAGACCGGCCGCCGGGCCGTCGCCCGGCGGGGGTATCTCCATGTTCTACGGCTGGTGGATCGTCGCCGCCTGCGGGGCGATCCTCGGAACCGTCATCGGCTTTAGCTTCTTCGCTTTTGGCACCTTCTTCGAGCCACTCGAAGCGGAGTTCGGCTGGACGCGCGGTCAGATCTCGTCGGCGATGTCGGTCTCGTTTCTGGCCGGCGGATCGTTGTCGTTCTTCATCGGCCGCCTGGTGGACCGGATTGGTCCACGGCTGGTGATCGCGTCGGGCGGCCTGGTGCTCACCGCCGCGCTGCTGCTCTTCTCGCAGATCACCCAGTTCTGGCAGTTGATGATCGTGTTCTTCATGATGTCGGTCGGGCGGGTCACCTCGACCAACCCGGCGTTGAACGTGACGATGGCCAATTGGTTTGTCCGACGACGCGGGCTGGCCTTTGGCGTCTCGCGGATCGGGCTGAGCGTCGGGTCGTTGATCGCGGTGCCGGTCACCGCCGCGCTGATTACCACGGTCGGCTGGCGCTCAGCGGTTCAGGTCAGCGCAGCGTTGACCTTGCTGTTGGTCGTACCGCTTGCTGCGCTGGTGCTGCGCCGCCGGCCTGCCGACCTCGGACTACAGCCAGACGGAGGCGCCCCACCCCCCGATGCTCGCGTTGCCGCGCCGACCGGGGACGACGGCATCGCCTTCCGCGAGGCCGTCCGTACCCGCGCCTTCTGGGCGATTGCGATTGCGATGGTCTGCTACTTCTTCGGCACCGACGCGCTCAGCCTCCACCTCGTCCCCTTCCTGAGCGGGCGGGGGATGGATTACCAGGCCGCGGCGACGGTGGCCGGAGCGATCCCGGCAACCTTTATGATCGGCGGCCTGCTGATGGGCAGCCTCGCTGACCGTTGGTCACCCCGACCGATTCTGTCGATCGCGTTCTTTCTGACGGCGGGAGCGATAGCCGGCATCTGGGCAGTGGGCGGGAGCGATCTCGTCTGGGCGTTTGTCCCGCTCTTTGGGGTGGCGGCTGGCGGGGTGATTTCGCTCCACGCGACGTTTCTGGCCGACCTATTCGGGCTGCGCGCCTACGGGTCGATCCTCGGGGCGGTCTTTCTGGTGATGACCGCCGGGACGATGCTGGGGCCGATGTCGGCGGGTATTCTCTATGACCGAACCGGCAGCTACACGACCGCCTTCATCCTGTTCGTGCTCGCCGAGATTCTCGGCGGCGTGATCATCTTGCTGGCGCGCCCGCCGCGCACCTGAGGCTACATCTGGCGCAGGGCGTCGCGGCGAGCCAGCAACTTCCAGGGATTACCACCACCGTTGGCAGTCGGAGCAAGCTTCTTCGCCTGGTGACCACGGGCGTGGGAGACTGCCGCCGCAAGCAAGGCGGCATCTTCACTGCCATCCGGGATCTCCTCGGCGAGCGCCGGCCAACGACGACCGATGAATCCGGTGTCGAAGCGGCCGGCGGCGAAGTCGTCGCTCTCCATCAAGACCTGGTGGAAAGGGATCGAGGTCCGAACGCCGACGACCTGATACTCGACAAGCGCCCGGCGCATCCGCTGGATCGCCTCGGTGCGGTCGGCGCCCCAGACAATCAGCTTCGAGAGCAGCGGGTCGTAGTCGACGGTGACATCCAGCCCTTCGTAGAGGGCGCTGTCCACCCGGACGCCGGGGCCGAGTGGCTCGCGCAGCGCCCCGATCGTGCCGGTCGCCGGCAGAAAATTGTTGAACGGGTCTTCCGCCGAGATCCGGACTTCGATCGCGTGACCGCGCGGCCGGATATCGTCCTGGCCGAAGGAGAGCGGCAGCCCTGAGGCGACCCGGATCTGCTCGCGCACCAAGTCGATGCCGGTGACGAGTTCGGTCACCGGATGCTCGACCTGGAGGCGGGTGTTCATCTCCATGAAATAGAAGTTGCGATCGGCGTCAACCAGAAACTCGATCGTGCCGGCATTGACATAGCCGACGGCGCGGGCGGCGGCGACGGCAGCCTCGCCCATCCGAACCCGAAGCGTTTCGTCCATCACCACCGAGGGCGACTCTTCGACCAGTTTCTGGAGCCGGCGCTGGATCGAGCATTCGCGCTCGCCGAGGTAAACGCAGTTGCCGTGGGTGTCGGCGATGATCTGGATCTCGACGTGGCGGGCGGGCGCGACGTAGCGCTCGACGTAGACGGTGCCATCGCCGAACGACGAGACCGCCTCCGACACCGCGCCGCGCAGTGCGCCGGCGAGGTCTTCGGGCCGTTCGACGACGCGCACGCCCTTCCCGCCGCCGCCAGCCGCCGCCTTGAGGATGATCGGAAAGCCGATCTCACCGGCGATTCGGCTGGCTTCGTCAGCATCGACGCCTTCGAGGGCGCCGGGGACAATCGGGACGCCGGCAGCCTTCATCCGACGGCGGGCAGCGGTCTTTTCGCCCATCGCCGCCATCGCCTCAGCCGAGGGGCCGATGAAGGTGATCCCGGCCTCGAGGCAGGCGGCGGGCAGGACTTCTTTTTCGGAGAGAAAGCCGTAGCCGGGATGGAGCGCATCCGCGCCCGCCCGGTGGGCGATCTCGACCAATTTGTCCACGCGCAGGTAGCTGTCCCGAGCGAGCGCCGGGCCGATGTGAAATGCCTCGTCGGCCATTCGGACGTGTAGGGCGTCGCGGTCCGGGTCGGAATAGACCGCCACCGAGGCGATCCCGAGATCGCGGCAAGCACGAATGATGCGGACGGCGATCTCGCCGCGGTTGGCAATCAGGACTTTCTGGATCATCGCTGGCTCCTGGGCGTGTGGAGAAGAGGGTAGCACAGCGCCGTCGTCGCGACCGAAGGAGTGTGCCACGCTCTTACGCTGTGACGCCTTGCTTCTGGTGGCCACGCCGGTTTGCCAATCCAGCTATCGGAGGCTCGGCCCGTTCCGAGAGGGCGGCTTCTCCGGACCAGCCGGTCTCCAACGGAACGCGAGCGCAGCGGCAAGCGGGGCGAGGGTCTCTTGCTAGGCGGTTGGTTTGGTAGCGAGGTTCTCGGCGCTCGTTGGCGGCAGGCCGATGCCGAGATCCGCCAGCGGCGTTAGAGCGGGATGTTGCCGTGCTTTTTCGGCGGGTTGGTGGCTCGTTTGTTTTCGAGCATTTCGAGGGCGGCGATCAGCCGTGGCCGCGTCAGGTGCGGCTCGATCACGTCGTCGAGGAAGCCGCGGCTGGCGGCGACATAGGGGTTGGCGAATTTCTCGACATACTCGGCGATCAGCGCCTGACGTTCGGCGGCCGGGTCTTCGGCTCGTTCGAGATTGCCACGGAAGATGATGTTGACCGCGCCTTCGGGGCCCATCACCGCGATTTCGGCAGTCGGCCAGGCGAGGTTGATGTCGGCACGGACGTGCTTAGAACCCATCACGTCGTAGGCTCCGCCATACGCTTTGCGGGTGATCACGGTCAGCTTGGGAACGGTCGCCTCGCAATAGGCAAAGAGCAGTTTCGCGCCGTTGCGGATGATGCCGCCATGCTCCTGACCGACGCCGGGTAAGAAACCGGGGACATCAACGAAGGTGACGATCGGGATGTTGAAGGCATCGCAGAAGCGGACGAACCGCGCCCCTTTGATCGAGGAGTTGATGTCGAGCACGCCGGCGAGGACCGCCGGCTGTTGGGCAACGATGCCGACCGGGCGGCCATCCAGCCGGCCGAAGCCAACGACGATATTCTGCGCCCAGCCTTCCATCACTTCGAGGAAGTCGGCGTGGTCGACAATCCGGCGGATCACCTCGTGCATGTCGTAGGAGCGCTTCGGGTCGTCGGGGACAAGGGTATCAAGATCGAGATCCATCCGGTCGACCGGGTCGTCCTGGGGGCCGCGCGGTGGGTCTTCGGCGTTGTTGAGCGGCAAGAAGCCGAGCAACCGACGGATCTGGTCGATGCAGTCGGCTTCGCTCTCGGCGATGAAATGAGCAACGCCCGAGACCGTGTTATGGGTGGTCGCGCCGCCCAGTTCTTCGAAGGAAACTTCTTCGTGGGTGACGGTTTTGACAACATCCGGCCCGGTGACGAACATGTAGGAGGTGTCTTGCACCATGAAGATGAAGTCGGTCATCGCCGGGGAGTAGACCGCCCCACCGGCGCAGGGGCCGAGAATGGCCGAAACCTGCGGGACGACGCCTGAGGCGAGCACGTTGCGGGTGAAGATTTCGGCATACCCCGCGAGCGAGGCGACGCCTTCCTGGATGCGAGCGCCGCCGGAGTCGTTGAGGCCGACCACCGGCACGCCGTTCTGGACGGCGAGATCCATGATTTTGCAGATCTTCTCGGCGTAGGTTTCCGAAAGCGACCCGCCAAAGACGGTGAAATCCTGCGAGAAGACATAAACGGGGCGGCCGTCGACCTTACCCCAGCCAGTGACCACGCCGTCGCCGAGGTACTTCTGGTCGGCGAGGCCGAACTCGGTGGTGCGATGGGTGACGAACATGTCGAACTCGATAAAGGTGCCTTCGTCGAGGAGGAGATCGATCCGCTCACGGGCAGTCAGCTTGCCACGGGCATGCTGCGCTTCGATCCGCTTCTGGCCGCCGCCGAGGTGGGCAGCTTGGCGAAGCTCGCGTAAGCGAGCGATACGTGCTTCGATGGACATGAAGGCTCCACCCGGTTTCCGGGCGATGGATCCGCCGCGGCAGTATATCACGCGGTGGGACGCGAACCGAATGCAGCCGCTGGGCGGCGTGGTGCGCTACATTGAGGAGACGTGAACGAGAACGCCGTGCGCTGTCCGGCCTGTTCGGCTGCCGTGCACCCGGAAGACGCCGCCTGCCGGGTGTGCGGTCGAACGTTGGCCGAGCCCACACCGCCACCGGACCGGCCGGTCCGGCCGACGCGGCACCTGGTGCTGCTGGTGGTGGCGGCGATCGTCGCGTTGGCCTGCATCGGCGGCGGGTTGGCGGCGATCGTCGCGACCGCTTCGCGAGCCGAATCGCCGACGTCCGGGCTGATCCGTCCAACCAGCACCCCGGGGCCGGGCGGTATCTTTGAGGCGAACCAGGTCCGCAACCCCTATTCGGCGGTGCCGCTCGGGTCGCCGGTGCGCATTCGGATCGGGAACCGTGAATTGTTGCTCACCGTCGCCTCGGTCAAGCACGACGCGTTTGCCGACCTGATCCGGCTGGGCGTAGTCGCCCCACCGCCCGACCCGAATTTCGAGTACGTGCTGATCCGGTTGAAGGTGCAGTATCTCTCCGGCCCAGCCGGCGGCTGGACGATCCCGCCGCTGACCCAGGAGGTGATGGCCCAGGGCCAGACCTGGGGCCGCACCGCGATCGCGCCACCGCCACCACCACCGTTCTCGGGGGTGGTGCTGAATGGGCCGGGAGCGACCCACGAGGGCTACCTCTCGCCAGCCTTGGTACCAAAGGCAGGGCAGGCCGATGCGGTGCTGTCGTTGCAAATTCCGGGCGCGGGCGGCGAGGTCTGGCTGCGGCTGAGTTAGCGATGGCCTGATGAGTGCGCCAAGGGGAGATGGCCATGGCAGGTCCCCTGATCGAGACAAAGCTCTTCGCCCCGCAGCGCCGCCGGGAGTTGGCGCCACGCCCGAGACTGCGCGAGCGGCTGGACCGGGGCGCAAGGGCGAAGCTGACGCTCGTCGCTGCACCGGCCGGCTTTGGCAAGACAACCCTGCTGACCGAGTGGCTCGCTGCCACACCGGCCGGTGAAGGTTCGGTCGCCTGGCTGTCGCTCGACCAGACTGACAACCACCCGTCGGCCTTCTGGACCTACCTGATCGCCGCGTTGCAGACTGTGGCTCCCGGCGTCGGCGTCAGCGCACGCTCCCATCTGCAAGCGCCCCAGCCACCGCCGACCGAGGCGATCCTCGCCACGCTGCTGAACGAACTAAGCGCTAGCCCGAACGAGATCGTGCTGGTGCTCGACGATTATCACCTTGTCGACGCCCACGAGATCCACGAGGGAATGACCTTCCTGATTGACCATCTGCCGCCGCGGCTGCACCTCGTGATCGCCAGCCGGACCGACCCGCCGCTGCCATTGGCGCGCCTGCGAGTGCGCGGGGAACTCGCCGAGATCCGCGCCGCAGACCTGCGCTTCACCCCGAACGAGGCTACGGCCTACCTGAACGAGGTGATGGGCCTCGACCTGACGGCGGCGAACGTCGAGGCGCTGGAGGTGCGCACGGAAGGGTGGATCGCCGCACTCCAACTGGCGGCGCTGTCGGTGCAGGGACGGGACGACGCCGAGGATTTCATCGCCGGTTTCTCGGGGGACGACCGCTATGTGGTCGACTACCTCGTCGAGGAGGTGCTCCAGCGCCAGCCCGAGCGGGTCCGGCGCTTCCTGCTCCAGACATCCATCCTCAGCCGGCTGAGCGGCCCGCTGTGCGACACCGTCACCGGCGAGAGCGACGGCAAGGCGATGTTGGAGAGCCTCGAGCGGGCGAACCTGTTCCTCGTTCCGCTCGACGGCCGCCGCCGCTGGTATCGCTACCACCACCTTTTTGCCGATATGCTCCAGACACGCCTGCTGGACGAGCGGCCGGACGATGCGCCGGACCTGCATCGCCGAGCAAGCGCCTGGTACGAGCGTAACGGCGAGACGACCGAGGCGATCCGCCATGCACTAGCGGGCGAGGACTTGGTCAACGTAGCAGACCTCGTCGAGCAGACCGCGCCTGCCCTTTTTCGGAGCCGCCACGAGGCAATGGTATTGGACTGGCTGCGGGCGATCCCCGACGAACTGCTCCGCGACCGGCCGGTGCTGTGCGACTTCTACGCCGGGGCGCTGCTGTCCAACGGCCGGTTCGAGGAAGGCGATGCGCGCTTGCGAGACGCCGAGCGGTGGCTGCGCACGGTGGACGAGGGCGGGCGAGCGGGTGCGGTAGTTGCCGGGATGGTGGTGGTGGATGAAGCGGGGTTCCACCGCCTAGCAGGTTCGGTCGCGGTCCATCGAGCCGGCTATGCCCTGGTACACGGCAACCTGGCCGGGGCGGAGGAGCATGCCCGACGGGCGCTTGCGCTCGCTCCGCAAGGCGACGATCTCGCGCGCGGCGGGGCGGCTGGTCTCCTCGGGCTGGCGGCCTGGACAAGCGGAAGGCTCGAAGAAGCGTACCAGTCGTGGGAAGCAGCCGTGGCGAGCCTGCGACGGGCCGGTCACGTCGCCGACGCACTCGGCTGCACGATCGCGCTGGCAGACATCCGGGTCGCGCAGGGTCGCCTGAGCGACGCAAAGCGCATCTTCGAACGCGCACTGGAAACCACGGGGGAGCCAGGCGGTCTGGCGCTCCGGGGAACAGCCGACATGCACGTCGGACTCGCCGAGATCCACTTCAAGCGCGGCGATCTTCCAGCCGCGACAGAGCACCTCAAGCGGAGCCGGGAGCTTGGCGAGCACGCCGAACTGGCGCAGAACCCGTACCGCTGGCGAGTGGTGATGGCGCACCTGCGGCAGGCAGAGGGTGACATCGACGGTGCGCTGGCATTGCTGGACGAAGCAGAGCGGCGGTATACCGGCGATTTCTTTCCGAACGTGCGGCCGGTCGCCGCCTCGAGAGCGCGGATCTGGGTCCAGCAGAACCGGCCGGACGATGCCCTCGCCTGGGCGCGCGAGCGTGGCCTCTCGGCTAAGGACGAACTGGACTACCTACGCGAGTTCGAGCACGTCACATTCGCTCGGGCGCTCGTCGGTCAGTTCAGCAGAGAGGGCGGTTCGCTCGCTGAGACAATCGGCCACCTCGAGCGGCTCCTCGCGGCGGCAGAAGCGGGCGGGAGGATGGGCAGCGCGATCGAGATTCTGGTCATCCTCGCCCTCGCCCACCAGGCGCGCGGCGACGTCAGCGGCGCGCTGGGACCTCTGACACGCGCCCTCAGGTTGGCCGAGCCGGAGAGCTACGTCCGCATCTTCGTCGACGAAGGTCCGTCAATGGCCGCCCTACTGGAAGCGGCTGCGAGACGCGGAATTCTCCCGAATTACACTCGCCGCCTCTTGGCGTCCTTTGGCAACGCCGGGGCCAGCCTTCCCGTCAAGCAGGATCTCATCGAGCCGCTGAGCGAGCGCGAGCGCGATGTGCTCCGGCTGTTGAGAAGCGACCTCAATGGCCCGGACATTGCCCGTGAACTCGTCGTGTCGCTGAACACCATGCGGACCCACACCAAGAGCATCTACGAGAAGCTTGGCGTCAACAGCCGCCGGGCGGCGGTCCGTCGGGCAGAGGAACTCGGCCTTTTCGCTGCTCGGCCGCACTGACAAGACCCAACCCCTTCGGTCCTCTTCTCCCAGACGGCGAGACAAAAGGCGCCCTTCAGGTTGTGGGATGGTCCGCGAGTAGACCGGCAGGCGGCGCTTGCGGCGGCCTCGGCGCGCAAGCGTCTATCGCAATTCTCCGAATGTCGGACCCCCAGATCAATCACCACATCTGGTGAGGCTGCCTCACCACACTGGCCTCTACCGTGTCGGAAGACCGGCGCAGCAAGGAGCCATGAACGGACCGCACACTGACGATGGTCGCAAGCCCCGAGCGTACGAAGTTCGCCTTGGTGGGCGCCTCGATGCCCGCTGGGCCGCCTGGTTCGACGGACTGAACCTGGCCCACGAGAGCGATGGTACGACCGTCCTGCGCGGCCCGGTCGTCGACCAGGCCGCACTCCACGGCCTGCTCCAGAAGGTGCGCGACCTCGGCCTGCCGGTGATCGGTGTCTCTCTGCTTGAGCCGGATACCACCACGGAGAAAGACGAATGAAACGCAACCCCGGAGACCCGCCCTCCCCAATCGGAACGAAGGAGATCAGAACCAAGGAGATCAGCATGAAGCCAACGACCTCGTCGGTTATTCGTTTGGCCGGTCTCGCGGCAGCGTTGGGAGGGAGCCTTTTCGTCGGCGTCCAGATCATCCATCCCCCCGACACGCTTGCGTCGGTCACGACCGGCAGGTGGGCAGCGGTCCACAGCCTGGGCGTCATCATGTGCCTCTTCATTCTGCTCGGCATCACCGGGATTTACGCTCGGCAGACGCAAGAGGCCGGCCGACTCGGCCTCGCCGGCTACCTCCTGTTCGGCGGCATGTGGGCGCTGACAACCGCTTTTCAGTTTGTCGAAGCGTTCATTCTGCCGCCGTTGGCGGCCGAAGCGCCACGGTTCGTCGAAGGGTTTCAAGGGATGGTTGGCGGGCATCCGGGCGAGATCGACCTCGGACCTCTCCCGATGGTATGGACGCTCACGGGACTGCTGTACGTGGCGGGTGGCGTGCTGTTTGGCATCGCGACATTCCGGGCGGGGGTCCTGCCTCGTTGGGCGGCCGGTCTGCTTGTCGTCGGCGCCGTCCTTCCTCTCGTCGCGTCGTCGTTGGTTCCTCACCCCTTCGATCGCGTCTTTGCCGCGCCGGTGGGATTGGCCCTTGCCTCGCTAGGCGTTGCGCTCATGTTTGAGCGGCGTGAGGACGCCGGTCATCCCATATCCACGGCGACCGCTGTCACCCTGCAGACCTTTGCCGCCGTGACCGGACGTGAGGCATGACCGCTACCCAGACCGAGACCCTGAGACTGCCTCCGCGCTGGCTGATCCGGACATTCTGGGTGCTCCACCGCACTCTCCACTCGCTCACCGGCGGACGATTCGGGCTCTGGCGACCGCAGGCCGGGAAGCGGTTTGGAACGATGCGCCTGACGACGCTCGGCCGACTAACCGGCCGGCCACGGGCGGCGATCGTCGGGTACTACGAGGATGGCACGAGGCTCGTCACGTTGGCGATGAACGGCTGGGCCGCCCCCGAGCCAGCGTGGTGGCTAAATCTCCAGGCGCACCGCAATGCGACGGTCGAGTTGGCTGATGGGCCGCGGGCGGTCGTGGCCCGCGCCGCGACGGGGGCAGAGCGCGACCGGCTATGGGCGGGCTTCCGCAACTACCCAGGCTGGGGAGCCGACATCGATTCGCTCGCCGCAAGGCGTCCGACCGAAACGGCAGTGGTGGTGTTCGAGCCGCGTACGTCATCAGCAGGAAGGGATCTGCCATGGCAACCATGATGGAGCAAAGGAGTTCGTCTCGGAGTGGTGGATGGGTTGGTCCGCTCGGGCTGGTTGCCCTTTGCGCGCTTCCGCTATTCATGGGCGCCTTGCGCCTCGTCGCGCTCGCCGGTGGCCCGGAGATCCTGCCGAACAACGCCCGCTTCGCGTCGGCGCCGCTGCCGGTAGTGCTGCATATCGTCGGCGCGGTGGTGCTAGCGATCGCGGGCGCCTTTCAGTTTGCCGCCGGGTTTCGGCGCCGCCGGCCCGGCTGGCACCGGGTGGCCGGGCGCTTCGTGACCATCTGTGGCCTGCTGGTCGGTCTGTCGGGGCTGTGGATGACGCTGTTCTACTCCCGCGCGGCCGGCAGCGGCGACCTCCTCTACGCCTTCCGGCTACTGTTCGGATCGGCGATGGTGGTGGCGATCGTGCTTGGCTTCGTTGCGATCCGGCGAGGGGACGTACGCGGACACCGAGCCTGGATGACTCGCGGCTACGCCATCGGGCTCGGCGCGGGAACCCAGGCAATCACATTGGCGGCCGGGGAACTGATCGCCGGCCCGCCGGATGAGCTTGGTATCGGGCTGTTGAACGGAGCGGGCTGGGTCATCAATCTCGCAGTAGCCGAATGGGCCATCCGTAGGCGGCCGACCCCTCAGACGATCGGCCGCCCAGGACGCCGGGACCGGGATTTCCCGGCGCCCGGAGACAAGAACGGGCGCCCCGGGAGGGATTCGAACCCCCGACCCGCTGCTTAGAAGGCAGCCGCTCTCTCCCCTGAGCTACCGGGACGACATTCAGACTATGCCACCGAGCGGCCAAGCGGTCAAGAGAGCAGACGGGCGCCCGGCTTGAGGCCCGGCTGACTGGTCGGACGAACGGGTTGGCCAATCGACAGAGCGCCCCGAGCGACACAACTCCAATCGCCCCGTTTATCTGTCGACCAAGAGAGCCCGCACCGCCGGGGGTCGGTCGCAATCGTCCGAGCGGTCGGCCTTCAATCGGATGGATAGCCTGACCGGCCTCCGGAGTTCGGCTTCCGGTGGGTACCCACTCCGACGCATGGTCGAGCGCTCGACTTCGACGGTGAAGCAAGCGGCCGCCGCGCTTTTCATCGCCGATGATACGATTGTTGCATGGAACTCGAACGTCGGATCGCGCAGGTTCGCGAGACAATCGCCACCTCAGCCGCGCGCCGTGGCCGGCCTGCCGATTCGGTGCGGCTGATCGCCATCAGCAAGACGATCCCCGCCTCCGTCGTCGCCGAAGCCTATCAGTTGGGGATCGCCGAGTTCGGCGAGAATCGCATCCAGGAAGCCGAGAGCAAGATCGCCCAACTTGCGGCCGACGGTATCCGACCGGTCTGGCATCTGGTCGGACACCTCCAAACCAACAAGATCCCGGCGGCGCTGCGCTGCTTTGATATACTAGAGTCGGTCGATTCCCTCCGGCTGGCCGAAGCCCTGAGCAAGCGGATCAGCGGTGCGCCAATACCCGTCCTCCTCGAGGTCAACATCGCCGGAGAGGCGAGCAAGAACGGTTTTGCGCTGGACGATCCGGCTGCCCCGTTCGACGAGGCCATCGCGACGATCCGCGCCTTACCCGGCCTGGACGTTCGAGGACTGATGACGGTTGCTCCGATCTCCGCCGATGCGGAAACGGTTCGCCCGTTCTTTCGGCGGTTGGCCGAGATCGCGGCGCGGCATGGCCTGGCGGAACTGTCGATGGGGATGACCGACGACTATCCGATCGCGATCGAAGAAGGCGCGACGATGGTCCGGGTCGGGCGGGCAATCTTTGGCGAACGGCCGCACTAGCGCGGCAGGCGGGAGAACGACGGTGCGTGTCGCCATCATCGGCGGCGGCAAGATGGGCGAAGCCATCTTGAGCCGACTGCTCGCCGTCCCCGGAGATTCGGCCTGCGTGATCGAAGTCGACCCCGCCCGTCGCCGCCTGCTCGAAGAGCGCTATCAGGCGCCCGTTTACGACGCCGCGCCGGATGGCATTGCCGGCGCCGATCTCGTGCTGTTGTCGGTCAAGCCACAGGATGTTTCGAGCGTCTACCGCGCCCTTGGCTCGCTCGAATCTGGTCAGGTGCTCGTCTCGATCATGGCGGGCGTGCCGATCGCGGCGATCCGCTCGGGCACCGGCCACCCTGCGATCGTCCGGGCGATGCCAAACACGCCGGCCGCCATCGGAGAGGGGTTCACCGTTTGGACGGCGACGCCGGAGGTGCCGGCTGAGCGTTGGAACGCCGTACGGTCGCTCTTTGCTCAGTTGGGCCAGGAATGGTTCGTGCTCGACGAAAAGTATCTCGACATGGCGACGGCGGTCAACGGCAGCGGGCCCGCCTTCGTCTACCTCTTCGTCGAGGCCCTCGTCGATGCGGCAGTGGCGATCGGGCTGCCGCGGCCGATGGCTCAAGACCTTGTGCTGCAAACGGTGCGTGGGTCGGCGGCCTATGTCCAGGCTTCCGGAGCGCACCCCGCACAATTGAAAAATGAAGTCACCTCACCGGCCGGGACGACGGCGGCCGGCCTCTACCAGCTCGAGCGCCACGCCGTCCGGGCAGCGCTGCAGGACGCCGTCGTCGCCGCCTACCAGCGCTCGCGCGAGTTGGGCAATGGCTAAACCACCTGGGGATCACCCATGCTGAGTTATCTCGCCACCTTTCTCTGGCTGCTCTTTCAGATCTTGACCGTTGCGATCATCATCCGGGCGTTGTTGTCCTGGTTTCCGATCGATCGTTCCAACCCGTTGGTGACGATCCTCGACCAGATCACCGAGCCGGTGCTGTCGCCGTTGCGTCGTATCATTCCCACCATCGGCATGATCGACATCACGCCGTTGGTGGCGATCTTGCTGCTGCAGTTGTTGCAGAGCATCGTGGCGCGGATGGCCAGCCCGCTCTAAGCCATCCCAGAGGAGAACTTCCGTGACCGATATCGTCATCGTCGGCGGCGTTCGCACGGCGATCGGCGCCTTTGGCGGCAGTTTGCGAGACGTCCCCGCGAGCGAACTGGCCGCGGCGGTCGTGCGCGAGGCGCTCTCCCGCACAAACGTCCGGCCGGAGGACGTCGAGCACGTCGTCTTTGGCTCGGTCATCCCAACTTCGAAAGAAGACCCGTACATCTCCCGGGTGGCAGCGATCAACGCTGGCATCCCCGAGCGTACCCCGGCCTACACCGTCAACCGGCTCTGCGGCTCCGGGCTGGAAGCGATCCTCAACGGCGCACGGCTGATCATCGCTGGCGATGCCGACGTGGTTGTGGCCGGTGGCGTCGAATCGATGAGCCGCGCTCCCTACTGGTCGTCCGGCACCCGCTGGGGCGCTCGGATGGGCGATAGCGCCCTCGTCGATTCGGTCCTCGCCGGGCTCCAAGACCCCTTCCATCACATCCACATGGGCGTGACGGCCGAGAACGTCGCCGCCAAGTACGGCGTCTCCCGCGAGCGCCAGGACGAGTATGCGCTGCTGAGCCAGCAACGCGCCGTGCGGGCGATCCAGGAAGGCCGCTTCAAGAGCCAGATCCTGCCGATCCCACTGCCCGGTCGGAAGGGTGAAACCAAGCTCTTCGACACCGACGAGCATCCCCGGCCGGACACCACACTCGAAAAGCTCACGGCGCTTCGGCCCGCCTTCAAACCGGACGGCACCGTGACCGCCGGCAACGCCTCCGGGCTGAACGACGGCGCATCGGCGGTGGTCCTGATGTCGCGCGAGCGGGCCGAGCAGCTTGGCATCGCACCAATGGCGTCTCTGGTCAGTTGGGCAGTGACCGGCTGCAAGCCGGAGATCATGGGCATCGGCCCGGCAACGGCAGCCCCCAAGGCGTTGATGCGTGCCGGGCTAACGGTGTCGGACCTCGACGTCGTCGAGTTCAACGAGGCGTTCGCCGCCCAGGTGCTGGCGGTGATCGACGAAGTCGGCTTCGACGTCGAGAAGACCAACCCGAACGGCGGGGCAATCGCGCTTGGCCATCCGATCGGCGCAACCGCCAACATCTTGACGGTGAAGTTGCTCAACGAGCTTGAGCGCAGCGACGGCGAACTTGGCATGGTGACCGCCTGCATCGGCGGCGGCCAGGGGATCGCGGCGATCTTCAAGCGCGAGGGATAGAGACTTCATCCCTCACCCCCATCCCGAAGGACCGTGCCGTCCTATCCGCTGACCGTCGCTTCAGCCGGCGCGTCTCGCAGTGAGGCGGGTTCGGAGGGGGTATGAAGGCGATCGTCGTGGGAATAGCACTCGCAGCCTTGGCCATTGGCACGATCCAGCCCGGAGGGCGCGGCGACGTTCCGCTCGTTCAGGTGGCCGAAGCGGACCTCGGCGAAGAGGCCTGTCCGGAGGGGCCGGCCCTCGCCCAAGCTCCCGTCGCCGACGAATACCTCCGTAATCTCAGCCCGGTCGGGACGCTCGTGCCACCGGACCATGTTTTTCCGACCCCGCACATGTACTTCTACGTCAAGAACGACGCCACCCCGGATGACATCGAAGCGCCGGTCGTCTCGCCGGGCGACGTACTGGTGACCGCAATCGGCATCCAGGTCTATGACCGGCTCGGCGCGAAGAGCGATTACCCGGTCTACTCGATCTACTTCACTCCGTGCGCCGACCTCGAACTCTACATCTTCAACCTGCGGCGTTTCACCCACCCGGCGTTGCTGGCCGCCACCGAACTCTGTGTCCCGGAACCGCTCGGCCCGACCCGGCAATGCCGGGTGGCGGTGTCGGTGCGACTGGCGGCGGGCGAGGAGATCGGCACGACCGGCGACCGGCAGGCCGGCCTCGGCGGGATCGACCTCGGAGCGCGCGACTACCGGCTGACGACCGGCCGCGACTTCGCCAACCCGGACCGATGGTGCACTGCAGGGTCACGGGCGGTCTGGCTGCGCTGTTACACGATCTGCCCGCTCGACCTGCTGCCGGCTGCCGTCCGCGAGCCTCTCTTGGACCGCTTCGTCGACTTCAGCGGAACGGTCAAGCGGACCGAAGAGCCGCGCTGTGGCAGCGTCTATCGCGATCTGGCCGCGACGGCTCAGGGAACCTGGTTTCGCACCGGGAATGTCCCACGCGCCGGAGAAGGTCCGCACGTCTACCTCGGGCCGACCGCGTTTACCAGCACGGTGGAGGTGTTCTCGATGGGAACCTCCGTGCCGGGCGTGGCCGGCGGCGCCTATCACTTTGCGCCGCGCGAGGCCGGACTCGTCAACCGGCGCTTTGCCGACCTTCCGGCCGAGGTCGTCGCCTGCTACGAGACACTGTTTCGACGGCTGGACTTGGGACCAACGACGGGAAACGTCGCGCCCGAGACGACGTTGCTGGTACGGCTGAGCGGCACATCACTAGAGGTCGAGCGACGAGCGGTGTCCTCTTGCGGAGAAGCGCCGTGGACGATCGGGCCGGACGCAGTTCACTTCGAGCGTTAGTCAGCCAGCGCTGTTGAGCGGTGCGGCGGGAACGAAGGTCCGGCGAGTGGGCGGCGGTCCGCTGGTTGCCGTCGGTGTGGCGGTCGCCGGCGGTTGGGTCGGCGTAGCGGTAGGCATGACGGTCGGGGTTGTCGTTGGCGTAACGGTCGGGATCGGCGGCCCGACCGTGAAATTGACGATGTTCGACGTCCCGCCGCCAGCGCCGGGGTTCTGGACGCGCACGCCAGCGTTCCCCTCGGCGGCGATGTCACCAGCAAGGATCGTCGCGATCAGACGCGTCGGGCTGACGTATGTCGTCGCGCGAGCCGAGCCATTCCACTCGACGACCGAGGTGGGCAGGAAGTTTGTGCCGTTGACGGTGAGCGAAAACGCTCCGGAAGCAGCCGGGGTCGAAGGCGGGACCAACGTGCTGATGAACGGGGTAATCCCATCGATAGTGAGGTTGTTGCCAAACTCGGAGGTCGACCCGTCTGGCAAGGTCGACGTCGCGGTTGCCGCTCCGCTCGCCACGCAGGAAACCAGGCCGCTAGAGGCAAACGTCCCCGCGGCGGTGGCGGTGGTCGAGCCGCAATAGACCTTGCCGCTGCCAAAGCCGGTGCTGTCGGGGTCGGCGATAAATAGCTCGACGACGGCGTTGGGGCTGGCCAATCCGGTTGCTTCGAGGAAGGAACCGGCCCCACGCGCGTTCGAGATCGTCGGGCGCATCGAGAGGCGGTTTGGACCGGTTATGCCGCCACTCACCCCGAGGGTCGGCAGGCGATCGTCGAGCAGGTCGATGCCGATCGGCTGAGTGACGGTTCCGTTCCGGAAGATACTGTTGCCAGAGATCCGGTTGCCGAAACTCGTCGTCGTGGTGATGCCGACACCCTGACTGCCGTTGAAGGCGATGATATTGGCCTCACCGGGCGCAGTTCCGCCGATCAGGCTTTCGACGACCCGAGTGTCGAGCACGATGCCGCCAAACTGTTGGAACGACGTCCCGTTTGGTATCGGGAGGGCGCCGCCAATGTCGGTGCCGATCTTGTTGCCCTGGATGACCGTGCGAGACACCGCCTCAGTCGAAAAGGCCTTGGCGTCAAGATAGATCCCCTGGAAGTTGTTGCCGGAGATCAAGTTGCCAAGAATGCGAGCGTTGGTGGTGGCGCGAAAAACGCCGATGCCCGCGCCGTTGTTCGGGTTGGCGGCGGTACCAGCAGCGTTGGTGCCGATCTTGTTGTTGCTGATCAGCACATCTTTTGCACCATTGAGGCCGATAGCATCGCCGGCATTCCCCGAGATCACGCAGTTGGTGATGGTGTTATTCCCGTTGACCCGGTTGTCCGCGCCGTTGACGATGACGCCGTAGCCACCGAGGGCTGAGTTGACTTGAACTCCGGTGATCGTGCAGTTCGAGACGGTAGTGTTCGAGGCCTGGATCAGGTTGACGGCGCGTCGGCGGGCTTTGACGAGATTGATATTCGAGATGACCGTGCCGGTTACCGCGACATTCGGCGGGCCGGGAAAGATCCCGACACGGAAGATGTCGGAACTGACCGGCGAGGTGACGGCGTCGATGGTGATCCGGCCGCCGGTTGTCGACCCATCGATGACATTGTCGGACGTGAGGATCGGCGGAAGGCTCTCGTTGGGCGAGAGGGTTCCGGTCGCATTGAGCGTGATCGTCTGATCGCCCGAGAAGAAGGTGAAGCCGATCGTGGCGCTGAGCGGCGCCGCACCGACGATGCCACCGGTGACGCGGGCAGCCTCGCCGGGGGTGAGGGCGCGCCCGAGGCCGGTACGCGTGCCGTCGCCGCCGGTGCCGCCGTTGGTCAGGAGGATCGCCTCGCGCAGGGTGAGAAAAGCATCCGCCGTGGTGTTGTCGGCGAGGCTGTTGACCGCGATCGTGAAGGTCGGGACGGCTTCGACGCGCGATGGCCCAACCATCGAGAAGAGGACGATCACCAGCAAAATGCCGGCTGTCGAAAGGGCAGCAAACAAAGACTGCCGACGTACTGACATGGTGCCCCTCGAACCGATCCGATACATCGCGTTCGGCTCGTAATGCAAAGTCGGTTGAGAGTCTAAAAGCGGCCAGGCAGGCTGTCAATCGCGATCGCGCGTTCCGACGTTGCATTGACAGCCTTCGCGAGCAGGCCTAGAATGGCCAAATGATAAACAGGTGTTTCGCTTAGCGGAACACCTGGGCTGATGAAGAGAGGCGGCCGTGACCGGGATCGTCATTCGAGGCGGGCGCATCGTCGACGGGCGTGGCGGCGTGATCGAGGGCGGAACCGTCGTCCTCGAAGGCGACCGGATCGTCTCGGTGACTGGTCCGGGCGAGCCGGCCGAGACCGAGGGCGCGACGGTGCTCGACGCCACCGGCAAGGTGGTCATGCCCGGACTGATCGCCTGCCATGAGCATCTCACCTTCATGAACACCAAGGGCGAATACCTCAAGGTCGTCGCCGAAGACCCGATTTACCTGACCCTCCGCTGCGTCAAGAGCGGCCTGGTGCTCTTGAGCGAAGGCGTCACCACGATCCGCGAGATGGGCGCCCGCGAGGGCGTCAACGTCCACTACAAACGGGCGGTCGAGCGTGGGATGATCGTCGGTCCGCGCACCTATTCCTGCGTCCAGTCGATCATCATGACCGGCGGCACCGGCCACCTGACCAGTCGCGCCGCCGATGGTCCGGACGAGTGCCGCAAGGCCGCACGCGAATTGCTGTTTGCCGGCGCGGATTTCATCAAGGTGAAGGCGAGCGGCAACGCCACCTCACCGCGGCTGAGGTCGCCGTATGTGCCGAACCTGACCGTCGAAGAGATGCGCGCCGCCTTCGAGGAGGCGCATAAGAATGGCAAGTCCACGGCCAGCCACGCGATGGACCGCGTCTCGATCGAGAACAGTATCGAAGCCGGCGTCGACGTCGTCGACCACGGTCATGAATTGACCGACGCGATCTGCGAGACGATGGTCGAGCGCGGCCTCTTCTTGATCCCGACGATGACCGGCCACTGGCAGAACGCCTTCAACGCGGCGCGCTGGGGCCGGCCAACGCGCGGGGTGGCGACCTGGCCGGAGCATTTCGACAGTTTCAAACTGGCGCTCAAGCATGGGGTAAAGATCGCCACCGGCTGCGACGGCGTCGGCAACGTCCATCAAGAGATGGAGTTGATGGTCGAAGGCGGGATGTCCTGCATGGATGCGCTCATCGCCGGCACCCGCCGTGGCGCGGAAGTGCTCGAAATCGACCGCCAGGTCGGGACGATCGCGCCGGGCAAGTGGGCCGACCTGCTGATCCTCGATCGAGACCCGCTTCAGGACATCACCAATACCCGATCGATCTCGACGGTGATCGCGCGCGGCGCGGTCCATTCCGTCGAAGCGATCTTGTCGCTGACCGGCGATCCGCTGGCGTAAAGGAGCCGACCATGAGCATGCCCCACGATGCCCCGCTCTACCCGTCGTTGCCGCGCTACTACCGCGACGTCGACATCGTCTCGATCATCTGCGAGACCGACGAAGCGAACGTCGCCACGACCTTGCCGCCGCCGCTCCAGCCGGTCGGCCAGAGCACGAACCTGTTCGAGGTGAAGTTCTCCCACTACGCCAACACCGTCCTCGGCACGTTCAACGAGGCGAGTGTGCTCGTTCCGGCTCGCTTCGGCGATCTGGCCTGCTACACCTTCACCTACATCTACATCGACAACATCGCCGGGTTGGTCGCCGGCCGCGAATTGATGGGCTTTCCGAAAAAGGACGGCCTCATCGACTTCCAGCGCGACGGCGACCGCTTCTCGGCGCAGGTGATGCGCAACGGCAAACTGCTGATGCGGATGACCTGCGATCTGGGCAAACCGAAGGACGTCAAGCGGGCGGTCGGGACGCGCCTGACGGTGCGCGACATTCCGCGGGCCGACGGGCCGGGCCTCGAACAGCGCCAGGTGATCCGCAAGGACTTCAATCCGAACTTCTTCACCGTCCACGACTCCCGCAGCGGCGAGGCGACCCTCGAACTGTTTGGGACCGAGGACGACCCGCTGCAGAAATTGGGCACCTTCCGGGTGGTCGGCGGCCACTACCAGCACGTCGACTTCAGCCTCGAATGGGGCCAGATCCTCTACACAGAGAACTACCCGCGCGAAAACGTCCAATCGCCGCTCGCCACCGCGCGATGAAGGCGGTTCGCTGGCACGGTCCGGGCGATGTCCGGGTCGACGACGTGCCGGAGCCGCAGGCTGGCCCGGGTGAAGTTGTGATCCGGGTTACCGCCTGCGGGATCTGCGGGTCGGATGTCGGCGAATTTCACCACGGCCCGATCTACATTCCCCAGAAGCCGCACCCGCTCACCGGGCTGCTCCCACCCGTCACCCTCGGTCATGAGTTTTGTGGCACGGTGGCGGAGATCGGCCCCGGCGTGAGCGGACGGATGGTCGGCGAGCGAGTGACGGTCAATCCCTGCCTCGTCTGCGGCGAGTGCCGCCTGCCGGGCCGGCCAGCCCAGCTATTGCGAGAAACTGGGCGGCCTCGGACTGAGCCGATGGCGCGTTCGCCCCACTCGTCAAAGCGCCGGCCTATGGCGTCTTGCCGATCCCGCCCTCACTGGGCGATGCCGAAGGCTCCTTCGTCGAACCGTTAGCAGTCGTGCTCCACGCGATCTCCCGCTCGCGCCTGACCTCGGACGAGCCGGTGGCAGTGGTCGGCGCGGGGCCAATCGGGCTGCTGTTGATCGAGGCGCTGCGAGCGCGCGGGGCGCGCTGCGTCATCGCGATCGAGCCGCGGCCGGCGCGACGCGAGCTTGCCCTCCAACTGGGCGCACGGGCGGCGATCGACCCGCTGACCGGCAATCCGGGCCGCGACATTGCCGCCTTGCTCGACGGGGCGCGGGCAGCGGTTGCCTTCGAGTGCGTCGGGACAACCGCCGGGTTCGAGACGGCGCTTCGCTCGACGGGCCGCGGCGGGCGGGTGGTGCTGATCGGACTGCTGCCGGCCTCGGCGTCGGTCAACTTGCTGGCGGTGCTGGCCCATGAAAAGGAGATCATCGGCGCATCCGCCTATGTCGATGAGTTCGACGAAGCGATCCGGTTGCTGGCCGGTCGCTCGGTCGTCGTCGGGCCACTGGTAACGGGCGAGATCTCTATCGAAGAGACGGTGATCGGCGGGCTCGAGGTGCTCGGCCGGCCCGACTCCGCGCACGTCAAGATACTCGTTCGGCCCCATTAGGCCGGATGCCGCGAACGCCAGGAGAGCGATGGATTTCGGACTGAACGACGAGCAACGTCAGCTTCAGGCGCTTTGTCGTGAGTTTGCCCGCCACGAGATCGTGCCGGGTCGCGACGAATGGAACCGGACTAGCCGTTTTCCGGTCGAGATCTTCCGCCAGATGGCTGACCTCGGGCTGATGGGGCTGCTCGTCCCCGAACAGTACGGCGGAACGGCCGTCGGCGCGGTCGGCTATGTCGCCGCGATGGAGGAGATCGCCAAGACCGACCAGTCGGTCGCCGCCGGTTGGAACGCCCACCTGACGATCGGGTCGCTCCCTCTACTCGCCTTTGGCTCCGAGGAGCAGAAGCAACGCTGGCTGGTTCCGCTGGCGCGCGGCGAGAAGATCGGCGCATTTGGCCTGACCGAGCCAGACGCCGGGTCGGACGCTCGCGGCATCCGCACCCGCGCGGTGCGCGACGGCGACGACTGGGTGATCGATGGCAGCAAGATGTTCATCACCAACGCCGGCAATGAGCTAAGCCTCGGCGTCACCCTGCTAGCCGTCTCCGGCAGCCGGCCGGACGGCCAGCAGGAATACTCGGCGTTTCTGGTCGAGGCCGGCACCCCTGGCTTTCAGGTCGGAGAACTGATCGGCAAGATGGGCTGGCACGCCACCGACACCCGTCCGCTCTTTTTCGAGAACTGCCGAGTCAGCGCCGATCACCTGATCGGCACGCCGGGGCTGGGGCTGCGCCAGTTCATGGCGGCATTGGCAATCGGACGGATCAGCGTGGCGGCGCTCTCGCTCGGGCTTGCCCAGGCTTGCCTTGAGGTTGCCACCGACTACGCCCGCAAGCGCGAGCAATTCGGCCAACCAATCGGCCAGTTCCAGGCGATTCAGTTCAAACTCGCCGATATGGCGATGGCCATCGAGCAAGCACGGCTGCTGACCTACAAGGCCGCCTGGCTCTATGACGAGGGACAAGAGTTCGCGATCGAGGCGGCGATGGCCAAATGCGCGGCATCGGACGCGGCGGTCTTTGCCGCGGGCGAGGCGGTTCAGATCCATGGCGGCTATGGCTACACCGACGAGTTCGTCGTCTCGCGCTTCTATCGCGACGCCAAGATCCTCCAGATCGGCGAGGGAACCAATGAGATCCAACGGATGGTGATCGGCCGCAGCCTGGTGGGCCGCTGATGGACGCCCCTCTCACTCGCCGGCTGCTGGAGACGATGACGCTGATCCGGCGCTTCGAGGAGCAGGTCGCCGCCTGTTTTGCCGCTGGTGAAATCCCCGGCTTCATCCACCTCTCGGTCGGTCAGGAGGCGATCCCGGCGGTCTTTTGCGCGGCGCTCGAACCGGCGGATCTGGTCAGCGCGACCCACCGCGGGCATGGGGTGGTGCTTGCCAAGGGTGCGGATGTGCGGGCGACGATGGCCGAGATCTTCGGCAAGCAGGCCGGGCTGTGTCACGGCCGAGGCGGGTCGATGCACCTCGCCGACCTGCCGCATGGGATCATCGGGACGAACGGATCGTCGGGGGCCAGCTCGCCGATCGCGACCGGCGCGTGGCGCTCGCCGCCCGGTGCGGATCGGCCATAGTGGTCGCCCTTCTTCGGCGATGGCGCGCACCGGCGGTTTCACGCCGGCGCTTCAATCTCGTGCCAGTTCAGCAACTCCCGATCGTTCGTCGCGAGAATGTCGGCCATGCCGAGTTCATCGCCCAAGCGGTCCACATGCGCGGCGAGTCGGTCGCGGCGCGGGCAGCGGGCTACGCGATGCCCGGCGTGGTCGTCGACGGAAACGACGCGGTCGCGCTCGACAAGGTCGCCCGCGAGACAGTCGGCCGGGCACGAGCGGGCGGCGGACCAACCCTGGTAGAGGCGCTCACCACCCGCTGGCGCGGACATCACGAAGGCGACCAGCAACGCTACCGCCCCGCCGGGGAGGCGGACGCCGGGCGGGATCGCGACCCGATCGCCAGGCTGCGCTCCACCGCTCTGGCAGCCAACTGGCTGGATGAGGCGGACCTCGCGGCAATCGACGCCGAGTCCGGGCGCATCGTCGCGGATGCCCTCGACTACGCTCGCGCCAGTGCAACACCCCCGCCCGGAGCGGTCGCGGAGGGGGTCTATGCCTGAGACGCGCTATGTCCGCGCAATCGCCGACACCCTCGCCGCCGAGATGGAGCGCAACGAGCGGGTGATCGTCATCGGCCAGGACATCGCCGCGGCGGGCGGCACGTTCGGGGCAACGCGTGGGCTTGTCGAACGCTTTGGCCCGGAACGGGTGCGCGACGCGCCGATCAGCGAGATCGCCCTCGTCGGCGGGGCGATTGGCGCGGCGCTCAACGGACTGCGGCCCGTCGTCGAGATTATGTTCATGGACTTCCTTGGCACCTGCTGGGACCAGGTGGTCAACCAGATGGCGAAGCTGCGCTACATGGCGGGTGGCGAGGTCGCCGTTCCACTGGTATTGCGCACCCACATGGGCGCGGGGATGAGCGCCGGCCCGCAGCATTCCGGCAGCTATGAAGCCTGGGCGGTGCACATCCCCGGGCTCAAGGTGGTGATGCCCGCCACACCCGCCGACGTCAAAGGGCTGCTAACCGCGGCGATCCGCGACGACAACCCGGTGCTCGTCGTCGAGAACAAGGCGCTCTATGCCTCCCGCGGCAGCGTCCCGGATGGCGACTACGTTCTGCCGATCGGCGAGGCGGCGGTCTTGCGCGAGGGAAGCGACGTCACCGTCGTCGGACTGTCGCGCTACGTCGGCGAAGCGCTGCGCGCCGCCGAAACCCTCGCCGCCGAGGGGATCCAGATCGAGGTGATCGACCCGCGCAGCCTTTCGCCGTTCGATGCCGCAACGGTGGTGCGCTCGG
The DNA here is from genome assembly GCA_046328265.1 of Dehalococcoidia bacterium. GTDB lineage: Bacteria > Chloroflexota > Dehalococcoidia > SpSt-223 > SpSt-223 > JANWZD01. The sequence continues at coordinate 23,142 of JAXLWW010000016.1, read as the reverse complement.
TCGAGAAGACCGGCCACCTCGTGGTGGCGCACGAGGGCTGGGGGCCATGCGGCTTCGGTGCGGAAGTGCTGGCGCAGGTCGTCGAACGCTGCCCGGGCGCACTGAAGGCGGCGCGGCGCATCACGCCGCCGTTCTGCCCGACGCCCTTTAGCCCGGCGCTCGAAGCAGCCTGGCTGCCCAACAGCGGCGCAATTGTCACGGCGGTGCGCGAGGTGGTAGGCCGATGAGCCGGGTCGAGGTGCGCGTTCCAAAGCTCGGGCTGACGATGACCGAAGCGGCGGTGCTGGAACTGAGCAAGGCGGTCGGTGACGTGGTGGCGGCGAGCGAGACGATCGCGGTGATCGAGACCGAGAAGATCACCGCCGAGGTCGAAGCGCCGGTGGCCGGCACGATCGTGGCGATCCTCGCCGAAGAGGAGGAAACCTACCCGGTCGGTGAATTGCTGGCGGTGATCGAGGCGGAAGGGTGAGCCTGCTGGCCGGCAAGGCGGTGCTGGTGACCGGCGGCAGCCGTGGTCTCGGGCGGGCGATCGCGCTCGGTTGCGCCGAGGCCGGGGCCGACCTCGCGCTTGGTGGGCGAAACGCCGCCGACCTCGAGGCGGTCGCCGGCGACGTGCGTCAATTGGGGAGGCGCGCCGTCTGCTTGCCGGCCGACCTCGCCGACCCGGCCGCGATCGAGCGGATGGTCAGCGGCGCGGCTGAGGCGCTCGGGCGACTGGACGTGCTTATCAACAACGCCGGGATCGCCGGGCGCGAGGCAAAGGCGATCGACTTGACCGCCGACGACTGGGACGAGGTCTACCGGATCAACCTGCGCGCCCCGGCGCTCTGCGCCAAGGCGGCCGCCAGGGTGATGCAGGGCGGGGTGATCGTGAATATCGCCTCGATCAGCGCGACCGTGCCGCTCTCCCGCCTTGCCCCGTACTGCTCCACCAAAGCGGCGCTGGTCCAATTGACCAAGGTGCTGGCGATCGAACTTGCGCCCTTGGGGATCCGGGTGAATGCGGTCTGTCCGGGCTATTTCACCACTCCGATGAACGAAGAGTTCTTCGGCGATCCGAAACGGCGCGAGGCCGTCGAGCGCGCGTCAGTATTGCGTCGGATCGGGTCGCCCGAGGAATTAGCCCCGATTGTGACGCTGCTCGCATCGGACAGTTCCAGCTACATGACCGGAGCAGCCATCGTCGTCGACGGCGGCCTGACGTTGCGCGGAGGGTGAGATGACAGCCTACAACCCGGCGAGTGTGCTCTCTCACCACGCCGTCCGCTTTCCCGACCGGCCGTGCGTGCTCTGGGAGGACGAAACAATCTCCTGGGGCGCGATGGACGAGCGCGCCGGCCGGATCGCTGGAGGACTCCAGTCGCTTGGCATCGGCAAGGGCGATATCGTCGCGCTGCTGCTCCACAACTGCCCCGAGTTCATCGAACTGATCTGGGCGATCGGCTGGGTCGGCGCGGTCTTTATGCCGATCAACTGGCGGTTGGCGGGCGACGAAGTGGCCTATATCGTCGGCCATGCCGGCGCAAAGCTGGTTGTCTCGGAGCGTGAACTGGAAGCCCTGGCCGAGGCTGCCCGTCCGGCGGCGCCACAGGCGCGTTTCGTCTCGATCGACGGGGACAGCGCTGGCTGGATACCGTACGCCACCCTGCGCTCCGCCACTCCGCCGCCGATCGCCGAGGTCGCCGCCGATGACCTTCACCGGCTGATGTACACCTCCGGGACGACGGCACGACCAAAGGGGGTGATGATCTCCTATGGCAACCTTTACTGGAAGAACATCGCCCATGTCGTCGAGTTCGGGGTGACAGCCGACGACCTCGGGCTGGCCTGCGGACCGCTCTATCACGTCGGTGCGCTCGACCTCACCACCACCACCCTGCTCTACGCCGGGGCGCCCGTGGTGGTGCAGCGCAAGTTCGACGCCGGGGCAGTGATCGCCGCCTTCGAGGAGCGCCGGGTCACCACCGTCTGGCTTGCCCCGGCAATGATCAACCAGATCCTCGCCCACCCGGCGCTCGGCTCGGCCGACCTGACCAGCGTCCGGCTGATCATCGACGGCGGCGAGAAGATGCCGCTGCCGCTGATCGAGCGGCTAACCGCCGCCTTCCCGAACGCCTGGTTCTGCGACGCCTATGGGCTGACCGAAACCGTCTCGGGCGATACCTTCCTCGACAAACAGATGACGGTCGAGAAGATCGGGTCGGTTGGCCGGCCCTGCCTTCACCTCGACGTGGCGATCTGGGACGACGACGGCCGGGCGTTGCCAGCCGGGGAGACCGGTGAAATCGTTCTGCGAGGCCCAAAGGTGTTCGGAGGCTACTGGCGCGACCCGGCGGCGACGGCGGCGGCGTTTGCCGGCGGCTGGTTTCACACCGGCGACGTCGGGCTGATCGACGAGGACGGCTTTCTCTATATCGTCGATCGCAAGAAAGACATGATCGTTAGCGGCGGCGAGAACATCGCCTCGCCCGAGATCGAGCGGGTTCTGTACGAGCATCCGGCAGTCCTCGAAGCCGCGGTGATTGGCAAGCCGGACGACCGCTGGGGCGAGGTGCCGCTTGCCTTCGTCGTGTTGCGCGAAGGACAGGATGCCAGCGGGGACGACCTCGTGCAGTTCTGCTTCGCCAAGCTTGCCCGCTACAAAGCCCCGCGCGACATTCGCTTCGTCGAGGCGCTACCACGCACCCCATCGGGCAAAGTCCTGAAACGGCTGCTGCGCGAGCAGCTTGGAGGATCGATATGACCGGAACAGCCAGCCACGCCGACGTTTCGGCGGCGGTCGACCAGGCGCTCGCCCTCGTCCGGGCAGTCAGCGGGGCAGACCGTTGTTCGCTCTCGGTCTGGCGCTCGTATGGTGGCACCGACTTGTGGAGCCTCGACGAGAGCGGGCCGGAGTTTCGCCACCTGCCGATCGTCAGCCCGCAACTTCTCGACCATTTCAACCGCCACCCGGTCGCCGAACGGCGGCGCGACCTCGCCGAGTCGGCTTTTCGCTCGGACAACTCGCTTCATGGCAAGGGGTATGCCGAAGTGATCCGCGCACCGCTGGCCGATTCGACCGGCAAGGTGTTTGGCGTGCTGAACCTGATCCGCAAGAAGCCCGGCGAGCGCGACCGGGATGTCGCCTTCGCCGGTGCGATGGGCCAGGCGCTCGCCCTCGTCGTGGCCGAAGAGCAGCCAGGGAATGGTCCGCAATGAGCACAGTCTGGTATCGCGGGCTGCGCCTGATCGACGGCACCGGCGCGCCGCCCGTTGATAGGACGACGATCGGCGTCGTGGATGGCCGGATCGTCTCGGTGGGCGGCGACGTGCCGCCGGATGCCGAGGTGCGCGACCTTGGCGGCGCAACCGTCTTGCCTGGATTGGTAAACGCCGACGAGTACCTGACGATCAAGGGCGTCTCCAGTTACTACTACGACATCTATCGCCAGTCGTCGCACTTTCAACTGTTGCGAGCGGCGCGCAACGCGCTCTATTCGCTTGCCCAGGGGATCACCGCGGTACGCGACGTCGGGGCTATTGGCCGGGTGAATGTCGTGCTGCGCGACGCGATCGATCTCGGCGTGGTTGTCGGGCCGCGCATCTACACCTGCGGCAGTCCGATCGCGCCGGCTTACGACACGCCAGGCGCGCGCGAGCCGGGGATGACCGTCGAGGCGGCCAACGCGGTCGAAGTGGCCGGCCGGGTGGATGAGTTGCTCGCCGAGCGGGTCGACTTCATCATGATCAAGGTAGACCGGCGCGACTTCACCGCCAACGACCGGCGTTGGTTCAGCATCGAGGAGATGCGGCCGGGTGTTCGGGCGGCAATCGCCGCCGGACTGCCGGTCGGTGGCACCGCGCCGTCGCCGGCGGCGATGCGCGACGCGGTCGAGGCGGGTGTACGCTCGTTTGGCAGCGGCCGCTCGATCGTCGAAGACCCGGAACTGCCGGGCTTTCTGGCAGCGCACGAGGTGACGATCGTGCCGAACCTCGCCGCCTGGCATCGCAACTCCCGCTGGCTCACCCCCGAGCGCCGCGCCCAGCATGTCGAGGGAATCCGCCGTTGCCTCGAAGCCGGGGTAACGCTCGCCGCCGGCACCACGCTCTATGGCGACAACCTCGTCGACGAGATCCTCGAACTTCGCGCGATCGGGATGACCGCGATGGAGTCTTTACAGGCAGCAACCATCGCCGGCGCACGGCTGCTTGGGCGCGAGGCTGATTTCGGGACGGTCGAGGTGGGCAAACGAGCCGACCTCGTGGTCGTCGCCGGCGACCCGTTGGCCGACCCGGAGAACTTGCGCGACGTGCTCCTGACGATCCGCGACGGCATCGAATATCACCCCGCCGCGTTGCGCGAGGCGATCGGCCGTGAAGTCGAAGCTCCCGTCGAGCAGCGCTCTGCCGCGACGGCATTCGTCCAGAATGGGAGGACCGGATGAACCGAGGACTGCTGCGCGCGCTTTCAGGCTCGGCGCTGCTGCTGCTGGCCGCCTGCACCCCGTCCGCGCCGACAGCGGGAACCGCGCCCGCGTCGGCAACCGAGCCGCCAGCCGAGCGGATCACCGTGATCCAGACGACGACGGTCGAAACGCTCGACCCGCACCTCTCGTTCCGTCCGGACGAAGGGATGGTGCTGGCGCGGATCTACCAGCCGTTGCTTGAGCGCGTTCCCGAAACCAGCCAGCCCGGCCCGGCGTTGGCGACCGGCTGGAAGGTGATCAACGACACCACCTGGGAGTTCACCCTGCGCGACGGGGTGACGTTCACCAACGGCGAGCCGATGAACGCCGAGGCGGTGAAGTTCAGCTACGAGCGGATCTTCGACCCCGAGTTGAAGTCTCCCCAGCGCACGTCGTTGGTCACCGCGATCGAATCGGTGACAGCGGTGTCGCCAAACGTCGTCCGGATCGTCACCAAAAGCCCGTACCCCTTGCTCCTCGAGCGGCTGACAACCGCCCGGATTGTGCCGCCGAAATACGTGGCGCAGCAGGGCAACGATGTCTTTGGCAACAACCCGGTCGGCACCGGACCCTACAAGTTCTCGGAGTGGCAGCGTGGCCAGCGGGTCACGATTGTCCGCAACGACGCCTATTGGGGTGACAAGCCGGCATTCCGCGAGGTCGTCTTCCGGCCGATCGCCGAGAGCGCCACCGCCCTGGCGGAGCTACTGAACGGTTCGGCCGACGTCGTCGTAAACATCGCCCCCGACCAGGTCCAGACCGTCAAGAATTCGGGCCGGGCCGAAATCCATCTCCAACCGGCGGTCAACGTCCTCGAGATCCGGATGGACGCGCTTGGGCGAGGCGGACCAAACCCGTTCACCAACAAGAAGGTACGCCAGGCGGCGGCCTATGCGGTCAACAAGGAGGCGATCGCCCAGAGCCTGCTCGGCGGCTTCTCGTCGGTGGTGCCGACGAATATCATCCCGCAGATGTACGGGTTCGACCCCGCCATCAAGCCGTATCCCTATGACACCAACAAGGCGAAGCAACTGCTGGCCGAGGCGGGCTATCCGAACGGGATCGACGTCGAGTTTCTCTGGCATCAGGTAACCGGTTTCCGCGACCCCAAGACGATCGCCGAAGCGGTCGTGGCGGACCTGAACCGGGCCGGAATTCGGGCAACCTTGCGCACCGTTGGAGCGACCGAATCGACGGCGCTGGCCAACTCAGGCAAGGCCGGGCCGATCTTCATTTCGAACAACCCCAATGGCGGCGGCTATGACGCCGGTTTTGCCTTCTTCTATCTGCGCAAGCAGTACGACGCGTCCTACTACTACAGCGACGAACTGGAAGCGCTGATCGCGCGGGCCGAGAAATCGCTCGACCAGAACGATCGGAAGCAGATCTACGGCCAGGTCCAGAAGATCCTGATCGAGGAGTCTCCCTACATCTGGGGCTGGTCGGGCTTCAACTTGATCGGGGCGAGCAACAAGCTGGACTTCAAGCCGACCAGCGGCGTCGACCCGCTCGTTCACTTGATCAAGCCGAAGCGGTAGGCGTGCGCCGCTACCTCGCCTATCAACTCGTTCAGTTGGTGATCGTCCTCTGGGGCGTCAGTATCGCGGTGTTCGTGATGATCCGGCTGACCGGCGACCCGGTGGCGGTGATGCTGCCGCCGGATGCGACGCGCGAGCAAGCCGACGAACTGCGCGAGCGGTTTGGCCTGACCGAGCCGCTGCCGGTGCAGTACGCCATCTGGCTGTCGAACGCGGTGCGTGGCGACTTTGGCCGCGCCTTTTTCTCCGGGCGAGCGCCGGCGCTCAATCTGGTCGTCGAGCGGCTGCCAGCGACGGCGCTATTGGCAACGCTCGGGCTGGGACTGTCGCTGGTCATCTCGATCCCGCTAGGCATCCTCGCCGCCGTCAAGCGCGGCTCCTGGATCGACACGGCGGCAACCGCCTTCGTGGTAACCGGCCAGGCGATGCCGGGGTTCTGGTTCGGCATCATCTTGATCATCGTCTTTGCCGTCTGGCTGAAATGGGTGCCGGTGTCCGGCGCGGGCGAGTGGCGCAACTTGATCTTGCCGACGATCGTGTTGGGGCTTCTACTTTCGCCGACCAAGATGCGGCTGATCCGCTCGCGGATGGCCGAGACGCTTTCGGCCGACTACATCCGCACCGCGCGGTCGAAAGGGCTGCCGGAGCGCCAGGTCCTCTGGGGACACGCGTTGCGCAACGTTTCGATCTCGATCGTCGCGGTCGTCGGATTGCAGTTTGCTCGCTTGATGGAAGGGGCAATCGTCGTCGAGACGGTCTTCGCCTGGCCGGGGCTGGGAACCCTGTTGATCGGCGCAATCACCAACTCGGACTTTCCGATCGTCCAGGCCGGCGTCTTCGTCATCGCGATCATCACGGTGCTAGCCGGGTTGCTGACCGACCTGGCGGTGGCGGCGATCGACCCACGGGTGCGGCTGGGATGACGGCAGTGATGCAGGCCCCGTTTCGGGTGCGGCCGCGCTCCGGCCGATTGCATCGGATCTGGCGCAGCCGCACCGGCCTGATCGGTTTACTGATCGTCGGCTTCGTGATTGTGCTGGCAGCCGCCGCCCCGGTCATTGCCCCGCACGACCCGAACGATGGCGAGGTGATCCGGCGCTTGCGTCCTCCGTTCTGGATGGCCGGCGGATCGACCGAGTTTCTGCTCGGCACCGACCAGCTTGGCCGCGACACCTTGAGCCGGCTGATCTTCGCCAGCCGTCCCAGCCTGCTGGTCGGGGTGACGGCGGTGCTCGTCGCCGGGGTGATCGGCGTGGCGCTCGGGTTGCTGGCAGGCTACTTCGGTGGCTTCGTCGACTTTGTCGTCACCATGCTGATCAACACGATCATCGCCTTTCCTTTCATCATCTTGACCCTGGCGATCATCGCCTTTGCCGGGCGCGGGCTGTTCAACATGATCGTCGTGCTCGGGATCGCCGGCTGGACGTTCTATGCGCGGGTGCTGCGCACCGAAGTGCTCAGTCTGCGCGATGGCGAGTTCATCCACGCGGCCAAGGTGATCGGCGCGGGCGACGGACGGATTGTCTGGCGGCACCTGCTGCCGAACGTGACCGATTCGTTGCTCGTGTTGGCCAGCCTCCAGGTGGCGAGCATGATCCTCGCCGAGGCGTTCTTGAGCTATCTGGGTTTTGGCATCCAGCCGCCAACACCGTCGTGGGGCAACATGCTGGCCGATGCCCGCACCTATATGCTCGACCGTTGGTGGCTGGCGGCCTTTCCTGGGGCGCTGATCTTCCTGACTGCCCTCGGGATCAACTTGCTTGGCGACAGTATTCGCGACGCGCTCGACCCGCGTTCCGGCGCCTGAACACCTGACGGAGGCTGAGATTATGCGGCTGATCGACCTATCGACCACTATCGCCGAGGCGCCCGACCGGCCAAACCCGAAGATCGACTACATCGACCATCGGCGCACCGCCCTCGAACGCGCCGAGCAGCAGGGGATGTCTCCCGAGCAGTTTCCGATCCCCTATATCCACTTCGCTTCCGAGCGGCTGACCGCCGTCGTCCACGCCACCGCCACCCACGTCGACGCGCCGTTTCACTACGGCCCGGAATGCGAGGGGAAACCAGCCCGGACGATCGACCAACTTCCGTTGGAGTGGTTTTACGGCGACGGCGTGGTGCTCGACTTCAGCCAGCAACAGGATGGCGGTGTGCTGACCGCCGCCGACGTCGAACGGGCGCTCGACGGCTATCCGCTCAAACCGTTCGACATCGTTCTGGTGCGTACCGACCTCGACAAGTCCGACGACCCGCGCAAGTTCTCCCGGCTGCGCGAGCTAAGCCGCGACTCGGTCGGCTACCTGCTCGACCGCGGCGTGAAGGTGATCGGCATCGATTCGATCTCGCCCGACAAAGGCCATTTCGACGAGGTGCGCGCCGGCAACCCCCAAGCGATGTACCAGGCCCATATGTACGGCCGGGAGCGCGAGTTCTGTTTCGTCGAGATCCTGACCAACCTGCACCTGCTGCCACATCACGGCTTTCAGGTGAGCCTCTTCCCGGTCAAGATCGAGCACGGCAGCGGCGGCTGGTGTCGGGCGGTTGCCTTCCTACCGGACTAACGCGCCAGCGGCGACCCCTGCTCGAGGGCGGCGGTGGCGAGCGACGGCGGCCAGACAACCACCAGTGCGCCGGATCGCCATTGACTGACGACCGGCGCGGCCCGAAGGTTCTCACCGCGCTCGAAGCGTGCGCCGTAGCCGAGGATCGTCCCGCCGGCAGGACGGTCGACCAGAGCGAGGGCGGCTTCGAGCGCCGCCGGAGAGGCATCGGCTGCGGCGGGGAGCACGTCGCGGATCAGCAGGTCAACCCCGGCGAAGGCGAGGTCGGCGGTAGACGGTCGAGGGCGCCCTGGTTCGTTCTGGATCGCCCGCCCGGCGTCTAAGCTGTGCTCGACGGGTGGACGGCAGCAGACCCATCGGATTGAGCAGTCGGCCGGGCATCGTATCGATAACCGGATCACCCGGCCGCCCGCGTTCCGCCCGGCCCGCGCTCGAGGTCAGCCACGCCGCCGACGCCGACCAGATGGCCGACCGCCGGCCGCGCCTCCAGGCGGCCAGCAGCACTAGCGGATCGCACGAGCGCATCCAGAATAGTCGGGCAGGTTGACCCGTCCGGCGCAGCCGGATCACCGGCTCCACGGTCGCCGCTTCGATGGCCGCGCCGAGCGTCTGGCCAAACGAGGATGCTTCGGCAGATTGGATCGACCTTGTGCCGGGTGGCCGATCGTCGCCAACAACTGAGCGGCCACCTCCCGTAGGCAGCGGCACGGGCCCGCTCCGAGCGACCGACCCCGGCACGGTCAGCCAATCGGCAACCGCGGCAAGCTCCCAAACAGCCGGTCACGCACCCTCGTGGCCATGGCGGCGCGCCCGGCGAGCGCGGTGTAGATCGTCCCGACGATGATCTCAACGCCTCCTCATCGATCAGGGCAGCGGCGGCGCGTTCGGCGTCGTCGGGCGTCGTGGCTTCACGAACGACCAGATGGACCTCATCTCCAGCCAGCCGAACGGCGGCCTCAGCGCCGGCGCGTGCCTCTGGTCCGCTGCGGTCGGAGGGCGAGCCTGCCGGCAGGACCAGCCCGATCGCCCTCATCGAATCGGGCCCTCGACAGCCCTAAGCCGAGCGCCTACCATCGCCGCACGAGAGGCAGCCGCAACACATGGGCAAGGGAGAGCAGCAGGATGGGCAAGCGCGTCGTCCGGGCGGAGAGCGTCGTCGAAGGGATGGGACCCTACTCGCAATGTATCCAGGCGGGCGGCTTTCTGTTTGTCGCCGGGCAGGTGGCCTGGGACCGCGAAGGCAAAGTCGTCGGTCCGGGAGACGTGGCCGTTCAGGCTCGCCAGTGCTTCGACACCTGGAGTTCTGTCGAGGCGGCCGGCGCATCGATGGACGATGTCGTCAAGGTGAACTTCTTCCTGACCGACATCAGCCATGTCGGTAAGGTGCGCGCTCCGGCGAGGAGTATTTTCGCGCTCCCTTACCCGGCAACCTGGTCGAAGTGTCCAAGCTGGTGATGCCCGAACTGGTGATCGAGGTCGAGGCGATCGTCTCGCTCCACCTGGCCAGATCGTCGCCCAGATCTTGGGCGAGGTAGTCGCGAACGCCGTCGCCGACGATGGTGACGCTCAGGGTGGCAAAGAAGATCGTCAGACCGGGGATCGTCGCCAGCCAGGGGTTGGTCAGCATCGCCTCGCGCCCCTCGTTCAGCATCACGCCCCAGGACGGGTTCGGCGGACGGATGCCCAGTCCGATGAAACTGAGAAACGACTCGACGAGAATGAAGGTCGCCACCTGAAGCGTCGCGAGGACCAGGATCGAGTCGGCGACGTTTGGCAGCAGGTGCCGAAAGAGGATCCGCGGCGTCCAGGCGCCGATCACCCGGGCAGCGGTAATGAACTCGCGCTCGCGCAGGCTCATCACCTGGGCGCGGACGACCCGGGCGTAGGTGGTCCAGCCGGCAAAGGCGAGCACGATGATCAGGTTCTGAAAGCTGGGACCGAGCGCGGCGATCACCGCGAGCGCCAGGATGATGAAGGGAAAGGCCATCTTGACGTTGACTAGCAGCGAGATCAGCCAGTCGGCGAAGCCACGGAGGTAGCCGGCGACTAGTCCGAGGGTGACGCCAATCGCGCCGGCGAAGGTGACCGCCAAGAAGGCGGTTGCCAACGACCACCGGCCGCCGATCAGCAACCGGCTGAGCACGTCGCGCCCCTGGCGGTCGGTGCCAAGCGGATAGGTCCAGGTTCCACCGGCCCAGACTGGCGGTTTGAGCCGGTTGACCAGTTCGCTGGAATAGGCGTCGTGTGGGGCGAGCAGCGGGGCAAACAGCACTCCCACGGCGATCAGCCCGAAAACCACCAGCGCCGCCAACAGCAGTGGCCGGCGCAGGGCAAAGCGCACGAACCCCATCCGGACCGGACGAGCGCCTCCGGGTAGCGACATCGGGGAGATCGCCGAGGTCGTCACCCGAGTCGGACCCGCGGGTCGAGCAAGGCGAGCGCGACATCGCCGACGAGGTTCGTCAGCACGACCACCAGGGCGATCATCAGCACACCGGCTTGAATGACCGGAAAGTCGGCATTGCTGATCGACGAGGCGAGCAGACTGCCCAGCCCTGGCCAGGCGAAGACGACTTCGACGATGACCGACCCGCCGAGCAGGTCGGCCGCCCGGATCGCGATCACGGTGACGACCGGGATGGCGGCGTTTCGGAGAACGTGTCGCCAAATGACGGTCGGCGCGGCCAGCCCTTTGGCGCGCGCCGTGCGGACATAATCCTGACCGAGCGTTTCGACCATGCCCGAGCGCACCAGGCGCATGATCGGCGGCATCTGGCTGATGGCGAGGGTGATCGTCGGCAAGATCAGGCTCTGCCAGTCGCGAAAGCCGGACGGCGGCAGCCAGCGAAGCTGCACCGAGATGATGATGATCAGGATGATGCCGAACCAGAACGAGGGCATTGCCTGGCCAGCAAGGACAAAGGTGTTGACCCCGGCGTCGATCGCGCTGCCCCGCCGCAAGGCTGCCACGATACCGAGCGGGATGGCAACGACGATCGCCAACGTCAGGCCGCTTGCCGCCAGCAGCAGGGTCATCGGAAAGCGCTCGGCGATCAACTCGATCGCCGGCCGCCGGCCGACCAGCACCGAATTGCCAAAGTCGCCGGTCAAGACACTCTGCAGCCAGCGCAAGTACTGGACGATGACTGGCTGGTCGAGGCCGAGCCGCTCGCGCAGCCGGGCGATGTCCTCATAGGTCGCATCCGGGGGCAGAAGCTGGTGGGTCGGGTCGCCGGTCAGGTGGGTCAGGAAGAAGACCAGACCGGAGACAAGCAGCAGCACCAGCACGAGTTGGATCGCCTGTCGGACGAGAAAGCGGCCCATGCGCTAGCCCCCGCCAGAGCGCGACGGGATGGCCATCAGATGTGATGGTGGACGACTTCGCGCTTCCAGATATCGAAGCCAAGCGCGGCGACGTCCGCCTGATCGAGCCAGTGGATCAATTGTCCTTCGAGACTGTCGGGCGCTTTGCCCGAATTCGGCGAGTGGCTCATGATGATGTGGATCACATCGAGCGGCAGCCCGACCTCGAGCGCGACGTGGGCGGCATAGAGGCCGTGCGGTAGGCGCTTGCCAAGGGCGCTCTTGCCGGGCGGGCCGCCGTCCTTCGGCTCGTTTTCGACGATCTTGGCGACATCCACCAGCAGTGCGGCGGCAATGAGCACGTCGAGATTGATGGCCGTTCCATGGACGTCGCGCCAGATCTCGGCGCAGGCAACCACCAGCTTCGGCACTGCCCGGAAATGGCCGTATTGCGAGACGGGTATCCGCCCCGGCGAAACCGGCACGTCCTCGAGGCGCTCGAAGGCACTTTCTTGCCAGAGACGTTGCCAGACCTGCTCGACTCCATCGCGAATGGCAGGGTCGGCGATCCGGCAGATCTCGGGAAAGAGCGCTGGGAGATCGAGCGGCGGCTTGGCCATCAGCGCACCGCCTGTTCGGCCCGCGCTGCCCCGGCGCGTTCGGCCAACCGGGCAAACCCGGCATCGTCGACTTCGCCGCGCACCGCTTCGGCCTCGCGCCGGACGTCGGCTGCTAGCGCCGGAATATCCACCCCGTCATCGAGATAGCCGAGGCTGCTGAGCTTCAGCCGGACAGCGTGCTCACCACTGAGACGTCCCAGCGGCAAGCGGCGATGGTTGCCGACCAACTCGGGCGGATACGGCTCGTAGAGCGCCGGGGTGATCGCCACGCCGCGGATATGGTTGTCGAGTTGGTGGGCGAAGGCGTTTTCGCCGACCACCGGCTTGTTCGGCGGGATCGCCGTGCCGGACATTTCCTCGACCAACCGGGCGAGATCGCCAAAGCGCGAAAGGTCAATGCCGGTGCGACGGTCGTAGAGGTGTTCGAGAACCAATGCCAGTTCGTCGAGCGAGACGTTTCCGGCACGCTCGCCCATTCCGTTGACCACGCCGTCGAAGAAGTCCGCCCCGCCTTCGAGGGCGGCAACGATGTTCGCCAACGCCAGCCCGTAATCGTTGTGGCAATGGACGCCGAGCATCACCCGGTCCGGCAAGGCGTCGCGGACAGTCTTGACGAGATAGCGGAAGGCAGTTGGGCTGATCGCCCCCATCGAATCGGCCACCCGGACACGATCGACCCCGGCATCGGCAAGGGCGGTGACGATCTGGACCAGGAAGTCGAGATCGGTGCGGCTGGTGTCGGTCGGCGAGAACGAAACGACCTTTGCGCCGCGCTCGCGCGCGTAGCGGACGGCCTGGACCATCGTGTCGATCGCCTGTTCGCGGCTCACCTTGAGCACCTTCTCCAACCGGAGGTCGGAGGTACCGTATTGCATGCTGACGATATCCGGCTCGCAGGCGACCGCCGCCTCGATGTGCTCGCGCCAGTTCGACACGTGGACCATCGCGATGCATTCGATCTCGGCGCGCAGGTTCTCGGCGACGAGGGTGCGGATCATGTCGGCGTCTTCGCGCGACACCCCGGCATAGCCGACCTGCACCTGGTGGACGCCCATCTCGTCGAGCAACCGGGCGACCCGCACCTTGTCGGCCTTGCTGAAGGCCGCGCCGGCGGATTGCTCACCTTCGCGCAGCGTGCAGTCGCAGAGGAACACCGGCTTACTCGGGATCTGGCTCAAGACCCGTGGATCGAGATTGAGCGCACCAATCGCGAGCGACGCACGCCATTCGGAAGCGCCGCCATTCTCCTTCATCGCCCCCCCAGGCGCCGGCACGCCGCCGGTCAATTGCGTCCTACAGCGATTGTAGGCGGTGGAAAAAGAAACGGCAATCCCGCTCTCCGAAACGCAAGCGTATTCCGTGAGTTTCACATGCTCGCTCACAGCGCCGAATAGGCGTGATGGGCCTTCGTTTCCGGCCGGGCCGGCCAGTCTGGATGGGCGACGCCCTGCCTTTCCCGGTCGGTTGACGCCCACAGAGACGGACGGTATTCTGCAGAAAGAGAAACGTCAGTCGCGCTCTTCGAAACAGACTGCGTAGCCAATTGCGTTGGCGCGCCGAGGGGGGGGTTCGTCGATGGAATTCGAGACGCTCGTGCGGAACGGGCAACTCGTGATCGCCGGTCAGGGGATCATTCAGGCCGATCTCGGGATTCGTGACGGCACGATCGCCGCCATTCTTTCGCCCGGCGCCGAGGCGTCGGCGGCCGAGACGATCGACGCTGCCGGCAAGGTGGTGTTGCCCGGCCGGATCGAGCCGCATTCGCACATCGGGCTCTATCGCGACCCCGTCGTCGACCTCCACTCTGAGACACGCGCCGCCGCCGCCGGCGGAGTCACTACCTTCATCACCTTCTGGCGCAAGACTGAAGACTATTTGACCGCTTTGCCGCCGTTGATCGCGGCCGGCGAGCAGGGCGCGACCGTCGACTTTGCGATCTCACTCGGGATGCAACTCGAAGAGCATCTCGAAAAGCTCGACCGCTACATCCGCGAACTGGGCGTCTCGTCGTTCAAATTCTTTCTCGGCTACAAGGGAACCGCCGAAGGGATCAAGCTCGGCCACACCGGCGTGGTGGACGACGGCTTTGTGATGGACGCGATGCGGGCGCTCGCGCCGTACCAGACCGCGCTGTTCGAGGCGCACGCCGAAAACGTCGAGATCATGGAGCGGCTCACCAAGCGGGTGCAGGAATCCGGCCAGAACGACCTCGCGGCCTGGACCGCCGCCCGGCCCGACTATGCAGAAGCCGAGAACTGGCTGCGGATGGGCTACTTCGCCCGGCTGACCGGCTGCCCGATCTATGCCGTCCACGTCACCTGCATCGAAGCCCTCGAAGTGCTCAAAGAGGCGCGTCGGCGTGGCCAGACCGTCTGGGTGGAAACCTGCCACCATTATCTGCGCTACACCAAAGATTCACCGCTGGGGATGTATGGCAAGGTCAACCCACCGCTGCGCGACGAGGCCGATGTCGAGGCGCTCTGGACCGGACTGGCCGACGGATCGATCGACACGGTCGGCGCCGATCACGCCTACTTCAGCAAGAGCACCAAAGGCGGCGATGTCTGGGCGGCCAGCCCCGGTGTCGGCCAGGGCACCGGTACGGTGCTGCCGCTGCTGCTGTCGGAGGGGGTCAACCGTGGCCGGCTCAGCCTCGAACGAGTTGCTGAGGTAACCAGTACCAACCCGGCCAAGGCGTTCAACCTGTTCCCGCGAAAGGGTATGATTGCCGTAGGCTCCGATGCGGACCTGACCATCGTCGACCTGAATTTGACCAGGACGGTTGACCTGGACCTGTTGAAGTCCGATGCCGACTTCGCGATCTGGGAAGGGGAGACCTTCACCGGCTGGCCGGTCATGACAATCGTCCGCGGCAAGGTCGTGATGCGAGACGGCGAGATCGTCGGCCAGCCTGGTTATGGCCGCTACGTACGCCGACCACCGGCGCGGGGGGTGGAGTGAAGCGGATCTATCATCTCGATGTCGCCGAGACGCTCGACGAGCTATTGCCGCCGGCGACCACCGCCCTGCTGTTGATCGACGTTCAGAACGATTTCTGTAGCGACGGGGCCACTTTCAACGCTACGGCAAAGACCTTTCAATGATCCAGGCGATGCTGCCGTCCTTGCAGCGCGTGCTGCTGGCCGCCCGTCAACGGGCTGCTTGTCGTCCATTCCCGCGCAGACAACCTGAGCGAATGGCGGCAGCCTTCGGCGCTGTGGGCCTGGCCAACACCCGCGACGGCAAGAGCCCGGACTATACGCTCGACGGAACCTGGGGCCACCAGTTCGTCGCTGGCTTCGAGCCGATGGAGGGCGAGCCGGTGGTGCGCAAGCACCGCTCCAGCAAGGCTTCGTCATCACCACGCTCGACACCATCCTGCGCAGCCAGGGATCACCTCGGTGCTGATCGGCGGGGTGGTCACCTTAAGGGCTGCGTCGAATCGACGGCGCGATGCGCTGTTTCATGACTACTACGTCGCGGTGCTCCGCGACGGGGTAGTTTGACGAGCGCCAAGATCCACGAGGCGTCGCTGCTGGTCCAGTCGGTTCGCCACGAACTTGCGTCGATTGACGAGGTGCTGGCGCTCTGGACGCCGGTCGCCAGCCTGCCGGTGTAGAGCATGGACAACATTCGTGCGCTCAGCCGTGGCATCGACATCCTCTACTGTTTTGGCGACAGCAGCGACGAACTTGGCGTTACCGACATTAGCCGGCTGCTGAAGCTGAACAAGACGACCGCCTCGCGGATGCTGGCGACGCTGGCCGCCAAGGGACTCATCGTTGAGAACCCGGCGACGCGCAAGTACCGGCTGACCTACAAGCTGGTGACGATTGCCAATGCCCAACTCCGTCGGCTGAACGTACGCGAACGAGCCTTGCCCCACATGCGCGCCCTGCGTGACCTGACCGACGAGACGGTGCTGCTGTATGTCCCGCTTGGCTACGAGCGATCCTGTGTCGAGCAGGTGGAAAGCACCCATGAGATCCGCCGCGCTGTCCGGATCGGCCAGGCCTATCCCATCACCTCTGGAGCCACCGGCCGGACACTCCTCGCCTGGCGCAGCGAGGCCGAGATCGAGGATGCCCTCGCCGGGGCGCCACTCAAGCCGATCACACCGTTCACGTTGGCGACCAAGGAACCGCGTTTCTGGCCGAACTGGCGCAGGTACGGGCGAACGGGTATGCCGTCGGAGTGGACGAAACCCAGATCGGGGTGAGCGGCTCTGGCGACGCCGGTGCAATTACCACGCGATGTCGTGGCCGCGATCGGCGTCTCGGGCCCGTCCAGCCGTTGGACACGCGAGCGGATGCTGGCGCTTGCTCCTCAGGTCGTCGCGCTCACGCAGCCGCTCTCCGCCGAGTTGGGCTACGGCCTGCCTGATCAACCTGCCGACAAGCCCGCCCCGCCACCCACCGCGCCGTCGCCGAATACCAGTCGGCTCATAAGGGCGGCTCGCCTTCGCCACAGCGAGTCGATGACGCAGCCGAAATCGTCGCAAGCAAGGTCGAACACGTGGCCGAGTTGATCGAGCGCGGCGAGAGCGGCGATTGCTGTGCTACGATTGGACGACAAGTGAACAGTGCGCGCTGGGGGAGCCCGGGGGAGCCGGGCTGAGAGATCGGCACAGTCCGCCGATGACCCCGAGACACCTGATCCGGGTCGTGCCGGCGGAGGGAATGCGTGGGGAAGCTGCAGACGCCGCACCGGCCTTCCGGGAGCGGCGTTTGGCTTACCAGCGCGCGAAAGGATCTCCGATGAACGACACCCTCCAGATTGCCGGCCGGACCTTTCACTCGCGCTTGATCCTCGGCACCGGCAAATACCGCACCCCCGACGAGATGAACGCCGCGCTCGCCGCCTCCGGCACCGAGGTCGTCACCGTGGCGATCCGCCGATTGCCGCTGGACAACCCCGGCGAGAAGACCCTGCTCGACTATGTCGACTGGTCGCGCTACACGATCCTGCCCAATACCGCCGGCTGCGCCACTCCCGAGGAAGCGCTGCGGATCGCCCGGCTCTCGCGGGCGCTCGGCCTGCCGGACTGGATCAAACTCGAGGTGATCCCGGACGCCAAGTACCTGCTGCCCGACCCGATCGGCACTCTCGAAGCGGCGAGGCTGCTGATCGCCGAGAACTTCGCGGTGCTGCCCTACATCAACGACGATCCGGTGCTGGCGCGCCGGCTCGAGGAGGTCGGCTGCGCGACGGTGATGCCGCTGGCCGCGCCGATCGGCTCGGGGCAGGGCATGGTCAACTTCGAGCAGATCAAGATCATCGTCGAGCAGGCCGGTGTGCCGGTGGTGGTCGATGCTGGGCTGGGGGCGCCCTCGGATGCTGCACTCGCGATGGAGATTGGCGCAAGCGCCGTTCTCGTCAACAGCGCGGTTGCACTCGCCGAAGACCCGGCGCTGATGGGCCAGGCGTTCAAGCTCGGGGTCGAGGCTGGCAGGATCGCCTACCAAGCTGGACGCATCCCCAAGCGCGCCTATGCGGCGGCCAGCAGCCCGCTCGAGGGCGTGGTCCGGTGAACGCCGGCGGGTTGCACGTCATCTCGGACCGCCGGCTGACCGGCGAGGAGAACCTCGTTTCGGCGTTGGTCGCCGCCGCCGAAGGTGGTGCTACGGCGATCCACTTGCGCGAGGGAGACCTGCCGGCGCGCCGTCAGTACGAACTCGCACGCGCCCTACGCGACCGGCTGCCTGCCGGAACGCTGCTGCTGGTCAATGAAAGGCTGGACATCGCCATGGCAGCCGGGGCGGACGGCGTCCAACTTCCGGCTCGCGGCCTGACGGTTGAGGATGCGCGAGCGGTCGCGCCCGGGCTGCTGGTCGGCCGTTCGGTCCACGCCCTCGATGAGTTTGCCGAGGCGCCGGACTTCTTCCTTCTTGGAACGATCTTCGCGAGCCGTTCGCATCCGGGGCGTCCGCCCGGCGGACCGGGTCTGATCCGACGAGCACGAGCCGTGTCTGGCCGGCCGATCGTCGCGATCGGTGGAGTCACCGCCGACAACGCGGCAACCGTGCGCCTCGCCGGCGCCGATGGTGTGGCGGTCATCTCGGCGGTGCTGGGTGCCGACGACCCGCGTGCCGCTGCCGCCGCGATCGTGGCGGCGTTGGGCGGAGAGACGATCCGGGTGCGGCTGAACGGGCGAGATCGCGAGTTGCCGGCCGGGCTGAGCGTGCTGGGGCTACTGGAATCGCTCGGCGTCGATTATCGTATCGTTGCCGTCGAGTTGTCCGGCGATATCGTCGACCGGGCGCGCTTTGCTGAGACGGTGATCCCGGACGGTGCGACGGTCGAGATCGTCCGGATGATCGGCGGAGGCTAAGGTGGACTGTCTGTTTTGCCGGATCGTGGCCGGCGAGATCCCATCGCGCACGGCCTACCAGGACGAAACGGTCTATGCCTTTCACGATATCGCGCCTCAGGCGCCGGTTCACATCTTGATCGTCCCACGCGAACACCTCGCCGGTTTGGGAGATCTGGGTGAAGGTCACGCCGGCCTGCTCGCGGCAATCCACCAGGCAGCAGCGGCAATCGCGCGGCAGGAAGGCGTCACCGAGAGCGGCTACCGTCTCGTGGTCAACGAGGGCCGACACGCCGGACAAACTGTCTTTCATCTGCACTATCACCTGTTGGGAGGGGCCGTTCTCGGCCGCTTCGGCGAGTGAGCTATTGTCCCGTCTGTGGCGGCGCGCTCGGCGAGCGAGTCGTCGAGGGGAAGCGGCATCCGGCCTGCCTCAATTGCGGCAGGATCCACTACCGGAATCAGGCGCCGGTGGCGGTCTGCATCGTCGAGTATCAGGGTGGCGTGGTGCTGGTGCAGCGGGCGAACGAGCCAGGGCTGGGGCAGTGGGCACTGCCGGGCGGCTTCGTCGATTGGGACGAGGACGTCGAGGACGCGGCGCGGCGGGAAGTGCTCGAGGAGACCGGCCTGGTGATCGAGCTTGACGGACTGGTGGACGCTCAATCGTTTTTCGAGCCGGGCAAGCACGGCGTGGCGATCTTCTATCGAGCGGTCGTCGGCGGCGGCACGCTTCAGGCCGGGGATGACGCGGCCGGCGGCGGCGGTCTTTCCGGCGGAAGCGTTGCCGCCGGTCGCCTTTGCCACCCACGAGCGCGCTTCCTCGCGCGCTGGCTGACGCAACGCCAGGCCGCGGCAGAATCGCTTCACGGGGAGCGGTGATCCGCGTTGGCGAAGGTGCTGGCCTGCCGGTGCTGAGCGGCCGCCAGCGTTCCCACAAATCTTGACTTGCCAAACGGGCTAGCCTAAAGTCGTCATCGCGGAAGGGGTTCGGTCGCGCCGTCCGAAGAGGTGACCGATGGGACGATTCGACGCGCTGCGACGCCTGATCCGCTGGCCCGGCTGGCGCTGGCTGTTGCTGGTAGCAATCGTCCTCACTCCCCCCCTGCTCGAACGGTCGACGGCAAGCAGCCAGGGCTTTGATCCGCTGGCCATCAACTGGGACGGGCCGCTCAATCCGCCCGGCTGGATCGCCCATAACATCTGGCGCAGCACGACCTCCGGTCCTGTCAAGTACGACATCTGGGGCCTGTATCGCAGCCAGCCGTTCGCCTGCGACGGCGGGCCATACTGCCTGGTGCTGGCGGACGGATCCGGCGGCACCCAGAACTACGGGTTCGACCAGTTCTTCGGGCCGTACGGCACACCGCGGGCGGTCTGCGAGGGCGCTCGCTCGAATAATCTGCTCGACAAGTTCTCCAGCTTCGACGGCCCCGGCGGCTTCTACAACTGCCGGACGCTCTTCCCGACGCCGACTATTGAAGGCTGCGACCAGTTCCTATCGGGCGACGTCCGGCGGACGAACGCCGCCTGTACCTTCATTACCGGCAAGGTCAAGGTGCTCCAGACTCTCGCGCCGATCTCGGGAGCGGTGATAACCGCGACGACGACGAGCGGATCGAAATATGCGGCGACGAGCGCCTCCGATGGATCGTTCTCGCTCACCGTCCCGGTCGGGACGGGGTATCGCCTCGATTCCACCGCCCGCGGGTATCACCTGTATGGATCGCCGCCGGTGGTGTCCGCGCCGAGCAAGGACCATTCGCTGCTGCTGGACCCCGACCTGTCGGTCGTCGGGATCGAGGTGACCCAACTCGTTCAGAACTTGCGCAACGACGTGCCGCTCTATGCCGACAAACCTACCTTTGTCCGGGTGCACTTCAAGAACGACGGCGCCGCCGCCTTCGCCAACGTGACCGGCGTGCTTACGCCTACGCGCGGCGGAGCGCTTATCGACGGCAAGACCCTGACGCCGATAGCCAAAGCATCGATCGCGACCGGCGCGGCGGTCCGGGGTAGCCCCGGCTCGGCGGTGTTGTTCGAGCTTCCTTCGAGCGCGCTCAACGGGACGATTAGCCTGCACTTTGGCAGCATCGCCGATGGCGGCGGAGCGCTGCCGCATCTGTGCGACGACCCCGGCCTTTCCGGCGGCGAGTGCAAGGTGACGGTGACGTTCGCGCCCTCGCCGAAGTTAGCGGTCAAGCTGCTGGCGGTCGAGTCGTACGACGCGAACGGCGCCCTTGCCGTGCCGACCTCCGCCGACCTGTACGCGGCGGCGGTGCAGCTTCGCACGATCATGCCGATCGCCAACCTCGACTGGACCCAGGGCAGTTACAAATCCTGGCTGACGCCGAACTTGAGCGGCTTCGGCACACCCTACCGCTGGGCGCGGCTGCTGTTGATGCTCGACAAGTACGCCGCGCTCGACCTGTGCGGATCGATCTTTCGGGTCGGCTGCAACCGCTACTACATTGGCATCCTGTCCGGCGCCTGGGACGACACTACCGGCCAGGCGTCCTTTGTCACCGACACCGCCCTCGCCTACCTTGCCAGCGGGCTGACCGTCTCGCACGAAACCGGCCACCTGGCCGGGCGCTCGCACGTCCTGTGTAGCTTCGGCCGGGCCAGCTTCGGCAACACCATCTTCTTTCCCGACAAGGACGGGACGATCGGCGTCTCGACGCTCGACGATGGCGTCTAC
This sequence comes from Dehalococcoidia bacterium, assembly GCA_046328265.1. Lineage (GTDB taxonomy): Bacteria > Chloroflexota > Dehalococcoidia > SpSt-223 > SpSt-223 > JANWZD01. Next base: position 1,661 of record JAXLWW010000016.1, on the reverse strand, counting down.
TACGGCTTCAACCCGATCAACCAGCAAGTGCTCGGCCCGACGACTTGCGACTTGATGGGCTACGGCTCACCACGCTGGCCGTCGAAATATACTTACACCGGCATCGCTGGCCGACTCGCCGCCAAATTCGGGACGGCGTCGCTTGCGCCGCTCGCCGAGCAGGATGCGATCCTCGTGAGCGGCATCATCACTGCTTCGACCGGGGCGGCGGTCCTCGATCCGTTCTACACCACGCGGCTGACCCTGCCAACCCAGCCGGTCAGCGGGACCTATCAGCTTCGCTTCGAGGACGCGGCCGGGGCGGTGCTTTCGACCGCCTATGTCACCAACGACCCGCCCTCCGAAGACCCGACGGGCGACGTTCAACCGTTCATCGCACTCGCGCCCTGGAACCCGGCGACCCGCCGGGTGAGCCTGCTACGCGGCGACACCGTGCTGGCAAGCCGTGCAGCCTCGCCGGGCGGTCCCACCGTCGGCGGGCTGAGCCCAAACGGCGGCGAAACCTGGAGCGGAGCGGCCGCCGAAGTGAAATGGACCCAGACCGGCGCCGGCCTCGCCTCGACGGTCCAACTCAGCCGTGACGGCGGCGCGACCTGGGAGACGCTCGCCATCGACCTCGCCGGCAGTAGCTACCCGGTCGACCTCAGCCGGCTTGGCGGCAGCAGCCAGGCGCTGGTGCGGGTGCTAACCTCCGACGGGTTCACCACCGCCTCGGTTCAATCGGCCAAGCCGTTCACGATCACCAACCAACCGCCGCTGGTCGGCATCGACACACCCACGGCAGGTGCGCTCGTCTGGGGCAACCAGCCGGTGAACTTCCGCGGCGAGGCGAGCGACCCGCAGGCGGGGATGCTCGACGGCGCGGCGGTGACCTGGCGGTCGAGCCGCGACGGAGTGCTGGGAACCGGGACATCGCTCAGCCGCAACGCCTCGACCCTGACGACAGGCATCCACGTGATCACGATGAGCGCGACCAGCCCGTTCAACCTGACGGCGGCGGCGACGACGACGATCTCGGTGAGTGTGGCCGCTCCGGTGCGTCCCGCCGTGCCGCGTGTCGGGCCGAGCGAGATCGCCCTGGCCGTGGCGCGCGGCCGCTCGGAGGTCGTTCCGCTTCAGGTCTACAACGCCGGCGACGGCAATTTCACCGCGACGCTGAGTGTCAACCAGCCATGGCTGAAACTGGCGCGTAGCAGCGTCGAGGCTGGCGGCGTGGTGACCGTGACGGTCGATGCCGTGGCGCTGGCGCTCGGGCTTCACCAGGACGGAACAGTCACCGTTCAGGTGGCCGGGGTCGCGCCGATTGTCGTTCCGGTAAGCGTGCTGGTGGAAACTGCGCCGGCGATCTACCTACCGAACGGCTTCATGCGGATGGCCCAGAGCGGACCGCCCGACCCGGTCGCAACGGCTACCCCAACTCTGACACCGCCGCCGGGCGCAACCGCCACCCCGACCGCCACCCCGACCACGCCGGGCAGCGCCGGGATCAACGGGCGGCTCACTCGCGGCGGGTCGCCGGCGCCGGCAGTTCCGCTCTCGCTGATCCTGATCAACGGCGGGACGACCAGCACCCGGGCGACGACAACCACCGGCTCGGATGGGCGCTACGCCTTTAGCGGCGCGCCGGGTTTGTCTGCCGGCCAGTCCTACTACGTCGCCTA
>JAXLWW010000015.1:0-110084 GCA_046328265.1 Dehalococcoidia bacterium | reverse complement strand
GGGCGCTTGCCGATGGACCGGCGACCCGCGCCGAGATCGTCGCCCGGCTGGCAGACTGGGGAATGGCGCTGGAGGGCCAGGCTCGGATTCACCTCCTCGGCTATGCCGCGGCAAAGGAAGTCGTCACCTACGGCCCGCAGCGGGGAGCGCAGTCGGCCTTCGTCCTGTTGGACGATTGGGTGAAGCCGAAGCCGCTCGCCAGCCGTGAGGCGGCGCTCGGCGAACTTGCCCGGCGCTACCTGGCGGCGTTTGGCCCGGCGCGGCCGCACGATTTTGCGGTGTGGTCTCGCTTGCCGGTGAGCGATATCCGGACCGGCTGGACAGCCCTCGAATCGGACCTTCGCGAGGTGACGATCGATGGTGTTCCGGCCTGGCTGCTTGGCGACGCCGACCCGGACGACGCCCCGCCGGTGGTGCGGCTGCTGCCGGCGTGGGATACCTACCTGCTCGCCTACCGCGACCGGGCGATCGACCCGACGCACGCCCACCGGATCGGCGATGGCGGGATCCTGGGTCCGACGGTGCTGGTGGACGGCTGGATTGAAGGAACCTGGCAGATCGCTCGGCGGCGCTCCGGCGTCGATATCAGCGTTGATCCGTTCGTCTCCTTCGATGGCGACGTGACCGCGGCGTTCGAGAAGGAGGCGGACGACGTCCGGCGTTTTCTCGGTGCGCCCAGCGAGCGTGGTGCGACGAAGCCGTAGGGCTCATCTCCAATGGATGTCGGTCCGACAACCGGCCGAACGCCCCCGAGCGGCGGCGGCGGAGCCTTCAGGCTCGCATGACGAGAGGAGTTGGGCCGAAATCATGATCTCGCGGCTGCGCTCGGCGCGATGGTTCTGGTTGCTCAGGCCCACAACGATGAGAGAAGAGCCAGTGCCTCGCCAGGCGGCGCACTCACTGGAGGCTGATCGCCAGTAGGCCAGTTATGTTCCGAAGCGCCCATGCTCAATCGTTGGCGGCGTCGGTGGCGACAGGTCGGACGGCCGGGATCGGCTGGGCCGAGCGGATCAGTAGAACTGGGATCGGCGCATGGCGCACCACCCGGTCGGCGACGCTTCCCATCGCCCAGCGCGTCAGGCCGGAACGGCCATGGGTAGCGATGACGATCACCCCGCCACGATGCTCGTCGGCGGCTTCGAGGATCGTCGTCGCCGGATCGCCAAGGCGGATGCGGCCATGGACCGTCAGGCCACGCTCGCGCAAGTTCTCGGCGGTGGCGGCGACATACTCTTCGGCCTGGCGCACCGTCTCATCGATCATCTCTTCGGACACTCGAGGAGACATGTATGGTGCGACGTCGTAATACTCGTGCGGCATCTCGACCGCCCGTACGATCAAGATCTCGGCATTGAAATCGCGCGCCATTGCCGCGCCATGTGGGATCGCCTCTTCGGCGAGTTCGGAACCATCTACCGCAATGATGATCGGGTCGTACATCGCCATCCTCCTTTCGAGGGCGTCCGATCTCCAAGGATGGAGCGGCGACGGGCGTACGGGGAAGGGCCAATCGGCAAGCGTCCGGCGGGCTGAATCGCTCAGCCGCTTCCGGGCGTGACGAGGCCGCATTCGTAGGCGATCACCACCAACTGGGCGCGGTCGCGGGCATCGAGTTTGCCCATCACCCGGCTCACATGGGTCTTGGCGGTGGCAGGGCTGACGACGAGGTGCTGGGCAATTTCGTCGTTGGTCATGCCGCGGGCGATCAGTCCCAACACCTCACGCTCACGCTCGGTCAGCACGTCGAGCGCCTTGGGCGATGGTCGGAGCGGGTCCGGCTGCCTGGCAAACTCGGCGATCAGCCGACGGGTCACACTCGGCGCAAGCAACGCGTCGCCAGCGGCGATCACCCGGACGGCGTCGAGCAGGTCGATCGGCTCGGTGTCCTTGAGCAGAAAGCCGCTTGCGCCGGCCCGTAGCGCTTCGAAGACATACTCGTCGAGATCGAACGTGGTCAGGATCAAGACGCGCGTGCCGAGTTGCCCGGCGGCGATCGCCCGGGTGGCGTCGATGCCGTTCATCACCGGCATCCGGATATCCATCAAGATGACATCCGGCGCGATGGTGCGAGCCAGCGCGATGGCTTCGGCGCCGTTGGCGGCTTCGCCGACGACCTCGATGTCCGGCGCGGAATCCAGCAGGACGCGAAAGCCGGCCCGGACGAGCGCCTGATCGTCGGCGACGACGACGCGGATCGTCACGCCGACACCGGCAGAGTGGCTCGAACCTGAAATCCGCCATCGGGCAGCGGCCCCGCCTCGATCGATCCGCCGAGCGCGGCGACCCGTTCGCGCATGCCGGCCAGGCCGCTGCCCGGCTCGCCGGCCGGCCTGGCCGTCTGGCTCGGCCCGTTCAGCACCCGGACGGTCAACTGGCCGTCCTGCTGCTCGATCTGGATTCGCACCGGCGCGTTGGCGGCGTGCTTGACGACGTTGGTAAGCGCCTCTTGCAGGATGCGATAGGCGGCCAGATCGACCGTCGCCGTCAGATTGCCGCCGAGATCGACCTTCTCCACCTCGACCTGGATGCCAGCCTCGCGGATCGAGGCGATCAACTGATCGAGCGCATCCAGTCCGACCGTTGGGGTGAGGGCGGGTGCGCCGCTTGTCGGGTCACGGAGGACGCGAACCATCGACCGAAGTTCCTGGAGGGTGGTGTGGCTGGCGTTCTTGATGGTGATAAACGCCTCGCGAGCCTGCTGAGGGTTGTTGTCGAGGACGTGGGCGGCAACGCCGGCCTGGACGTTGATCAGCGCGAGATTGTGGGCGACGATATCGTGGAGTTCGCGGGCAATTTCGAGGCGCTCTTCGCTGACGCGCCGGCGTGCTTCCTCTTCGCGGGTCAACTCGGCCTGGATCGCCCGAAGCTGCGCCTCGTGGGCGACTTCCCGCCGACTGCGCATCGCCTCGCCGAGCAAGATCGCGAAAGTCACCCAGCCGATGTCGCCGGCCCAAGCGGCGAGCGGCCGGCCGCGTACCTCGCCGATCTCGAGGGAAGCGGCGACAACGGCGCAGATGGCGAGCGCCAACGTCAAGATCCGCGGGCGCGACCACGTGCTGAGCGCCACCGCACTGTAGAGCGCGACGGAAAAGGCCGGCAGGATGGCGAAGAAGGGATAGCCGCGAAGTAAGAAGAGGCTGGAGAACGCTCCGACGCCGACCAGCGATATCGCCGGGAAGCGGCTACGGACAAGCAGGCAGACGCCGGCGAGCGTGATCAGCACCGCCGCTTCGACCTGGGGAGTTGGGTCGCCAAACGGGCCGCCGCGGCGCGGCATGCTGAGGACCTGCAGCAAGCCGATGCCGACGACGAGGCTGGCGAGCGCAGCATCGACGACGATCGCCGGCAACCTCGCCAGCCGGATTTGCAGCGGCCCGGGAAGCAACATCAGCAACTCATCCGTTGTCGCAATTGTACCGCTCCGGCGCGCCCATTCGGCCGGGTTCGGCCACGCCCGCGTGCCGGTCATCGTCGCGCCAGCGTCGCACGGAGCGAGGTTGCGTCGATGGTTAGTCGGCCGACGACGGACTCGAGCGCGAGTAGGCCAGGCCTGGCCGGGGCGATCGTCCAGCGGTTGCTCACGCCACGGACGATCCCGATGGCCTCGTGGATCTGGGGCATGGAGCCTCCTTCGGGAGCGCGGTTTGCTGCTTCCAACAGTAGGCCGGCTTGGGCCGGGTTGCGTCGGCCAGAGGCGGACACTGTGACGTCGTCTGCCGGCGGTAGGCGGCGAGGCGGCTCATACCGGGGGAGTACATCGGGTGGGTTGCATCACCGTGCCGCGGTTGCCCCACCGCCGCTTGGCATCGTCGACCCGATGGGAGCGTGACCTGGGCCTTGTCGTTCGGGAGCGTTTCTTGATAGACTATCTGGCCGCCTGCAGAAGGTTGGTCTCCCGGCGACGCCGGGGCGCTCCTTGACACAAACGCCGGGCTTGGGATACAGTTCTCTGCCCGCGCCGAAGCGGCAAGCACGTTGACAATCGAAGAGTGAAGTGGTGGACATTCTGCGTGGTGTTCTCGTTGAGAATACTGAGAGCGCGAAGCTCTTAGGAAGATGCCTGAAAGGGTATCTGAATGGAGAGTTTGATCCTGGCTCAGGATCAACGCTGGCGGCGTGCCTAATGCATGCAAGTCGAACGGTCCATTTTCGGATGGGCAGTGGCAGACGGGTGCGGAACACGTGGGTAATCTATCGACGACTGGGGAATAACTGCCCGAAAGGGTGGCTAATACCGCATGAACTCGCTTGAGGGACGACTTGAGTGAGGAAAGCCGTGAGGTGGTAGTTGAGGAGCCTGCGGCCGATTAGCTAGTTGGTGGGGTAATGGCCTACCAAGGCGACGATCGGTAGCCGGTCTGAGAGGACGGCCGGCCACACGGGGACTGAGAGACGGCCCCGACTCCTACGGGAGGCAGCAGCAAGGAATTTTGGGCAATGGGGGCAACCCTGACCCAGCGACGCCGCGTGGGGGATGACGGCCTTCGGGTTGTAAACCCCTTTTCTCTGTGACGAAGATGACGGTAGCAGAGGAAGAAGCCCCGGCTAACTACGTGCCAGCAGCCGCGGTAATACGTAGGGGGCGAGCGTTGTCCGGAATTACTGGGCGTAAAGCGCACGTAGGTGGCCAGCTAAGATGGGCGTGAAATCTCCGGGCTCACCTCGGAGGGGTCGTCCGTGACTGACTGGCTAGGGTCTGGTAGAGGCGTGTGGAATTCCCGGTGGAGCGGTGAAATGCGTAGAGATCGGGAGGAACACCAGTGGCGAAGGCGACACGCTGGGCCAGGACCGACGCTGAGGTGCGAAAGCGTGGGGAGCGAACCGGATTAGATACCCGGGTAGTCCACGCCCTAAACGATGGGTACTAGGCGTGGGGGGTATCGACCCCCTCCGTGCCGGAGCTAACGCGCGAAGTACCCCGCCTGGGGAGTACGGCCGCAAGGTTGAAACTCAAAGGAATTGACGGGGGCCCGCACAAGCAGCGGAGCGTGTGGTTTAATTCGACGCAACGCGCAGAACCTTACCAGGGCTTGAAATGCCGCTTACAATCGGGGAAACCCGGTGGCCGCAAGGCGTGCGGTACAGATGCTGCATGGCTGTCGTCAGCTCGTGCCGTGAGGTGTCGGGTTAAGTCCCGCAACGAGCGCAACCCCTGAGCCTAGTTGATTGTCTAGGCTGACTGCCCCCGCAAGGGGGAGGAAGGCGGGGATGACGTCAAGTCAGCACGGCTCTTACGTCCTGGGCTACACACACGCTACAATGGGCGCGACAAAGGGTTGCCAAGCCGCAAGGTGGAGCTAATCCCAGAAAGGCGTCCTCAGTTGGGATTGCAGGCTGCAACTCGCCTGCATGAACGTGGAGTTGCTAGTAACCGCCGGTCAGCACTACGGCGGTGAATACGTTCCCGGGCCTTGTACACACCGCCCGTCACGTCATGAAAGCTGGCAACACCTGAAGTCGCTGGGCGAACCCGCAAGGGACGCAGGCGCCGAGGGTGGGGTTGGTGATTGGGACGAAGTCGTAACAAGGTAGCCGTAGCGGAAGCTGCGGCTGGATCACCTCCTTTCTTGGTCTGGTTGTCGGGGTCGTCTCTTCGGAGCATAACCCCGACCAGACTGGTCGATCGCCACTCAGGTGGCTGCCACTTCACTCTTCGGCGGTCAACGCGCGCCGGTCTCATTTCGTGAGCCGATGCCGATCGTCGACCTTTCCAACTGAAGATCTGATGGAGTCAAATGCGATTGTTGCATCTTGAGCTACGCGTGCGCGCGTGGCGTGACGCTGAGTCTACCCTGCGAGAGAGTGGGGTAGGAAGGGCGTGTGGTGGATGCCTAGGCGCTTGTGGCCGATGAAGGACGTGGCGTGACTGCGAGAAGCTCCGGGGAGTTGTCGAGCGAGCGGAGATCCGGAGATATCCGAATGGGGCAACCCGTTGGTGGTCATACACCAGCATCCGTTCTTGTACCGAGGACGGAAGGGCACCGTGGGAACTGAAACATCTTAGTACCACGAGGAAAAGAAAGCATTCCCCTAGTAGTGGTGAGCGAACGGGGAGGAGCCCAAACCCAGTATGTGTCAAGCGGGGTTGCGTTGCATACTGTGGGGTTGTGGACCGCGAGCGAGGTGGACCCCCACCTCGAACTGACCGATGCCTGGAGCCGAAGGCTGCTGGAAGGCAGCGCCAGAGACGGTGAGAGCCCGGTAGGTGGTACAGGGCAGGCAGACGCGGGATCCAGAGTAAGCCGGGACACGTGCAATCCCGGTTGAAGCGGGGTGGCCCACCACCCAAGGCTAAATACCACAAGCGACCGATAGCGGACAGTACCGTGAGGGAAAGGTGAAAAGCACCCCGGGAGGGGAGTGAAAGAGATCCTGAACCCACACGCCTACAAGCCGTCGGAGCGCCATGGCTTTGTCCGGCGTGACGGCGTGCCTATTGAAGAATGAGCCGGCGAGTTCCCCTCGGCCGCAGGCGATAACCCTCTGGGTTGGAGCCACAGCGAACGCGAGTCTGAAAAGGGCGAGAGTGGTCGGGGGGAGACCCGAAACCGGGTGAGCTATCCATGGCCAGGGTGAAGCGTGGGTAATGCCGCGTGGAGGCCCGAACCTATTGACGTTGCAAAGTCACGGGATGAGCTGTGGATAGAGGTGAAATGCCAAACGAACCCGGAGATAGCTGGTTCTCCCCGAAATGCATTTAGGTGCAGCCTCGGGCATAGTCTCCTTGGAGGTAGAGCACTGTTTCGGCTAGGGGGCGATGGCTTACCGAACCGTGACAAACTCCGAATGCCAAGGAGTGAGCCCGGGAGTGAGACGGCGGGGGCTAAGCTTCGTCGTCAAAAGGGAAACAGCCCAGACCAGCAGCTAAGGTCCCGAAATTCAGGCTTAGTGGCAAAGGAAGTTTGGTCGCCCAGACAGCCAGGAGGTTGGCTTAGAAGCAGCCACCCTTGAAAGAGTGCGTAATAGCTCACTGGTCGAGCGACCGAGCGCCGACAATGTACCGGGGCTCAAGCCTGATACCGAAGCTCTGGATATTCCCCCTTGAGCGGGTAACCGCGGGGGGTGGGTATGGTAGGGGAGCGTTCCTTGCTGCGGTGAAGCGGGATCGTGAGGACCCGTGGAGCGCAAGGAAGTGCGAATGCCGGCATGAGTAGCGTATGGGAGGTGCGAATCCTCCCCGCCGAATGCCTGAGGGTTCCTACGGAAGGTTCGTCCGCGTAGGGTTAGTCGGGCCTAAGCCGAGGGCGCAAGCCGTAGGCGATGGACAGCAGGTCAACATTCCTGCGGCCAACTGGTGTTGATATCGTCGTGACTGGGTGTGTCTGCGTGGCGGAGCGTTGGAGCTTGCTGCGTTGCTGGGGGCGACCCCGGCTCAAGAAGCGGAGGAATCCGCTTCAAGCGCGTGAGACCACCGGGCCAAGAAAAGCCGACGAAGGAGCCACTGGCCGCCCGTACGCAAACCGACACTGGTGGGCAGCGGTAAGAGCCGCACGGCGAACGGGTGATCCCTCGTTAAGGAACTCGGCAACTTGGTCCCGTAACTTCGGGGAAAGGGACGCCCTTCTGACGTGGGCTGCTGAGCAGTTTGAGCGTCTGGAAGGCCGCAGGGTACCGGCTTAGGCGACTGTTTAACAAAACACAGGTCTCCGCCAAGCCGCAAGGCGCAGTATGGGAGCTGACTCCCTGCCCAGTGCCGGAAGGTTAAAGGGGAGAGCTTGACGGCTTGAACCGAAGCCCCGGTGAACGGCGGCCGTAACTATAACGGTCTAAGGTAGCGAAATTCCTTGTCGGGTAAGTTCCGACCCGCACGAATGGAGTCACGATCTGGGCGCTGTCTCAACGAGGGGCCCGGCGAGTACGCACTCAGCGTGAAGATGCGTTGTACCCGCGACTGGACAAAAAGACCCCGTGGAGCTTTACTGCAGCTTGGCATCGGGCCGGGGTCGTCGATGCGTAGGATAGGTGGGACGCGCAGAATGCTTGCTTGCGGGCGAGCAGGGCGGCCGGTGAAATACCACTCTTCGACGATTTCGGTCCTCACTCGTAGAACGGCTACGAGGACGGTGCGCAGTGAGCGGTTGACTGGGGCGGTCGCCTCCTAAAGCGTAACGGAGGCGCCCAATGGTTCCCTCAGGCCGGATGGAAGTCTCCGGCTGGGGCGTGCATTGGCACAAGGGAGCTTGACTGTAAGGCAAACAAGCCGAGCAGGGACGAAAGTCGGGCAAGGCGAATCCTACGGCACTGCGTGGAAAGGCCGTGGCTTAACGGATAAAAGCTACCCCGGGGATAACAGTACGATCCTGCCCAGGGTCCACATCGACGGCAGGGTTTGGCACCTCGATGTCGGCTCGTCGCATCCTGGGGCTGGAGCAGGTCCCAAGGGTTGGGCTGTTCGCCCGGCGGTACGCAGAGCTGGGTTCAGAACGTCGTGAGACAGTTCGGTCTCTCTCCGTCGTGGGCGCAGGGGATTTGCGGGAGGTCGTCGGTAGTACGAGAGGGACCCCGACGAACGGGCCGCTGGTGTGTGGGTCGTCCCGCCCGGGGCATCGCCCAGTAGCTATGCCCGGAGAGGAGAAGCGCTGAAGCTTGTCTAAGCTGAAGCCTCGCCCAAGATGAGATCCCCACCGAAAGGGTAAGGCCGCAGATAGACCATCTGCTCGATAGACGGCACGTGCACAGCAGCCGGTAACGGTTGCAGCGAAGCGCACTAATGGCGAGGCCCCTTCTCTCTTTCAGGGTAGCAAGGACGTCACCGATGCGTCGTTTCACAACCCACGTTCCACCGGCCAGCAGGTTGCGTTCCATCAAGACAAAAGTTCTCGGTGGTCGATGGCGGGTGATTCCACCCGTTCCCATGCTGAACACGGTCGTGAAACGCTCCAGCGCCGACTTGATGCCGAACGCTGGGTGGGAGAATAGGCCATCGCCGGGAACTTTTTTCGTTAACCCTCCGGCGTCACCTCATACCCCTTGAGCCGCCAGCCCGCCGACTCGCGCACCAGTGCCGCCGAAAACCGTGCCGTCCGGCCATCCCCATACCGAAGAACCCCGCGGCTCGCCACGTGCATCGCCTGCAGGTAGTCGTCGAACACCTGCTCGGCCTGCCAGGCTTCGTCTGGGACGGCATCGCCAAAGCTGGCCAGTTCCAACAGCGCCAGGTCGTGCGGCGGCGCGTCGATCCGCTCCTCGGTTGGCTCGTGCGACAGATACCCCGGGAGGCTCTCGTCCTGTTCAAGGTGGAGCCGAAATGCCGGCAAGGTGAAGAGCAGCCGAAACACCGACGACATCAGCCCGTAGGCGGTTTCGGCATCACCGCTGGCCACCGCGGCAAAGAACGCATCGACCGCCGCCTGCCGTTCGGATCGCGTGTCGTTCAGGTCCATCTGCCCTCCCTCAGGCCGGCAGTGCATCCGGCGCAGCGCGCCGAAACAGCGCAAAACGCTCGACCGGACGGAAGCCCAGTCGATCCGCCAGTTGCAACGATGCTTGGTTGTGCTCCTCCGCCGTCCAGACGGCCGCCGCGCTCACCGGGATTCCCCGCTCGATCAAAAAGGCAGCCGTTCGGAAGCCGTGGCCCTCGCGCCGTCGCCAGGCGACCGTGTCGATCGAAACCTCGCCATAGCGCTCGGTAACGGCGTACTGCGTGGCTAGCGAAATGACCTCCTGCCCATCGAAGCACAGCGCGACCGGCAGCGCCGGGTAGGCAAAAAACGCGGTCGAGCGAAAGCGGTAGCTCAGCCAGTTGACTGCTCGGCGGTCCGACTCGCTCTCCATCAGTTTCAGCCCGGATGGGTCATAGGCCAACGGAGCGGACGGCGGCCGGTCGTGGACGATCGCCGCGCTCTCATACCAGTCCGGCAATGCCGCACGGACCGCCTCGGCGGCCGGTTCGTCGGCGCGGATCTCGGCGCTGGATCGCCCGTCGCCAAGCACCCGGGTGACGTCCGCCGCCCCGATCGCGCCGAGCGCCCAGACGGTGCCATGGGGTTCGAGCCGGAAGATCCCCGCCGGTCCATCGCGCACGAGCAGCGGCACGGCGCGCCCTTCGCGTAGACACCAGCGCAAGAAGACCAGCCAGGGTGTGTCCGGCAGGTGGTTGGCAGCATCGGCAGCGGAGATCGACGCGGCGGTCATTGGCGGGCGCCTGTGGCCGGCGGCTGAGTTCGCTCGGCGAGGAAGGCGCGGGCGAGGTCGGTGGCACGTGGCTGATCGTCGGGGGCCAGGTCGCCATCGAGCACCAACTCGAGCAGATAGGCCTTCACATCGCCGATCCAGCGGCCCGGTGGCCGGCCAAAGAGTGCCATCAGTTGGTTGCCATCCAGCGGGCTGTCGAGCCGAGCGACGTCCTCGCGTTCGAGCAACTCAGCGGCACGCGCCTCCAACTCACCAGCGCGGGCCTGGGCGGCCTCGACGCGAGCCGGCCGTGCGCTGGTGACGTCGGCGCGGCAGAGGGCGATTAACGCCGGAAGTTCGTCGCCGGCTTCGCGGATGAAGCGCCGAAGCGCCGAGTCGGTCCAGTCGGCCCCGTAGCTGTTTGCCCGAACATGGAGCCGGACGATCCTGGCGACCGAGGTAGCGAACCCGAGGTCCATTCGCAGTCGTCTGAGGATTTCGTTCGTCATCTGCTCGCCGACCCGCTCATGGCCGCGGAAATGGACCTCGCCGTGCTCCCAGCCAATGGTGCGCGGCTTGGCGATGTCGTGGAGCAATGCTGCCCAGCGCAGCAGCGGGTCACGCCCGATCTGTTCGACGACGACGACGGTATGCTTGAAGACGTCCTTGTATCCCTTGACCGGCGGCATCTGAAACATCTCGAGCAGTTCGGGGATGATGTTGTCCATCAGTCCAAGATCGACGCAGAGCCGGATGCCATGGGCGGCGTGGGGGGCGGTGAGGATCTTGGTGAACTCGGCTTCGATCCGCTCCTTGGAGATGTCGGCCAAGGCCGGCGCCGAATGGCGAATCGCCCGCTCGGTTTCCGGGTCGATCCGAAAGCCCAATTGAGCGGCGAAGCGGACGGCGCGCAGCAGCCGCAACGGATCTTCGTCGAACCGTTCGGTCGGCGTGCCGACCGCCCGGATCAACGCCGCGCGGAGATCGTCCAGTCCGCCAAACGGGTCGACGATCTCGTCTGAAGAGGCCGGCAGACCGCGGCAAGCCATTGCGTTGATCGTAAAGTCGCGCCTCGCCAGATCGCCTTCTAACGAGTCGCCAAAGGTCACCTCGGGGTGGCGTGATCTTGGCACATAGGTTTCCGAGCGAAAGGTGGTGATCTCGACGACGTGCGCGCCGTAATGCAGGCCGATCGTGCCGAACTTCGCCCCGACGGTGAAGACGGCATCCGGCCCCGTGGCTTTGACGATCCGCTGAACCTTTCCGGGCCAGGCATCGGTGGTGAAATCGAGATCGGGGCTACGACGGCCGAGCAGATGGTCGCGAACCGAGCCGCCAACCAGGTAGAGCCGGTGGCCGGCTGCCTCAAATGCCGCGGTCAGCCGGGGGACTAATACTTCGGGATCCATCGTCGCAGAAGGGTATCAGCCGGCCGGAAACGGTGACAAACCCGCCTGGATCGAGGCATCTCGTACAATGAGTACAGCGCGGCGGAGAGGGAACTATGAAAGCCGTAGTCATGGCAGGCGGAGAAGGATCGCGCCTCCGGCCGCTGACGATCAGCCGGCCGAAGCCGATGGTGCAAGTCGTCGATCGACCCTGTATCGAGCATATCCTCTTGTTACTCAAACGACACGGCATCACCGACGTGATCGTGACCCTTCAATACCTTGCCGAGCAGATCGAGGACTATTTCGGCGACGGCAGCGCCCTCGGGATGAACATCACCTACAGCATCGAAGAGTCGCCGCTCGGCACGGCTGGATCGGTTGGCCTCGCGCGTGACCAACTCACCGACACCTTCTTGGTGATTAGCGGCGATGCTCTGACCGACTTCAACCTCGAGGAAATCCTGCGCTATCACCAGGAGAAACGTTCGGAGGCGACGCTCACTCTCTACAGCGTGCCAAACCCCCTCGAGTATGGGGTGGTGATCGTCAACGAGGACGGTAGGATCCGTCAGTTCCTCGAGAAGCCAAGTTGGGGCGAGGTGTTCTCCGACACCGTCAACACCGGGATCTACGTGCTGGAACCGTCGATCTTCGATTACGTGCCGACCGATCGTGCGGTGGACTTCAGTTCCGAAGTGTTTCCCAAGATGCTGGCCGAAGGGCGGTCGATCTATGGCTACGTCGCCAAAGGCTATTGGTGCGACGTCGGCAGCATCGCCGAGTATCATCGGGCGACTGGGGATCTCCTGTCGGGCCGGGTAAATCTGGAACCGCTCGGGATCGAGCATCCCGACCGGCCGGGCGTCTACCTCGAGAACGAGGATGTCGAGATCGCGCCCGATGCGATTCTGAATGGGCCGATCTATCTGGGTGAGTCCTGTCAGATCAAGAGCGGCGCGGTGGTGTACGGACCGAGCGTGATTCGTGCCGGGTCGGTGATCGACGTCGGGGCGCAGATCGACCGCAGCATCATCTGGCGTGGCACCTATGTCGGCGAGCGAGCCGAAGTGCGCGGTGCGATCGTCTGCAAGCAGGTGACGCTCAAACCCAAGGCAATGATCTTCGAAGGGGCGGTGATCGGCGACAACACCGTCGTCTCCGAGAGCGCGATCATCCAACCGGGCGTCAAGATCTGGCCCGACAAGGAGATCGAAGCCGGTGCGACGGTGGCATCCAGCATCATCTGGGGGGCGCAAGGGCGGCGGGTGCTCTTTAGCCGCTATGGCATCTCCGGGCTCGTCAACATCGACCTCACCCCCGAGTTTTCGGCCAAACTGGGCGCAGCCTACGGGGCGACCCTCCCCAAAGGGTCGTCGGTGATCATGAGCCGCGATCCGCATCACACGCCCCGAATGATCAAGCGTGCCTTAATCGCCGGCGTTCCCTCAGCCGGGGTGGATGTGGTCGACGTCAAGAGCGTGCCGATCCCGGTGGTTCGCTATGTCACCCGCGTCACCGATGCGATCGGTGGGGTCCATGTCCGGCTCTCTCCCTATGACACCCGGATCGTCGACTTGAAATTCTTCGACGCCAACGGGTTGGACATCGACAAGCCCTTCGAGCGCAAGATCGAGAACACCTTCTTCCGTGAGGATTTTCGGCGTACCTACCTTGACGAGATCGGCCAGATCGCCGAAGCCCCGCAGTTGGTCGAACGCTATATCGAGGGGTATCGGCGCTCGCTCGACCTATTCAAGGCGCCGCCGCAAGAATCGACGACGATCGTGGTCGACTACGCCCACGCCACCGCCTCAAACATCCTGCCGATCCTCTTTAGTCAACTTGGCCTGAACGTGGTCAGCCTGAACGCGGTGATCGACGAGACGAAACTCGCGCGCTCGCCCCAAGAGTTCGACGAATCGATGCACCAACTTGCCGCGATCACCGCCGCTCTGCGGGCGAACATGGGCGTGCGCCTCGAAGCAGGTGGCGAGAAAGTCTACGTCGTCGACGACACCGGCGAGGTGGTGGACGGTGCGCTCCTGGCGGCGATGGTCGCCTCGATGGTGTTCGAGCAGCACCCCGGCGCGACGATCGCCGTGCCGGTTTCCGCCCCACGCATCTTCGACGATCTTGCCCTCAAGCATGCCGGGACGGTCGTCCGGACCAAGGTGAACCAGCAGTCGTTGATGGCGGCGGCTCTTCTGTCGGATGTCGAGTTCGTGGCCGATCTCGAGGGCGGGCTGATCTTCCCGGCCTTCAGTCCGGCGATGGATGGGCTCTATGCCATCATCAAACTGGTCGAACTGCTGTCGCGATCACGCAGTCGGCTCGCGAGCCTCGCGCGTTCGTTCCCGCCTTTCTACTTGATGCGCCGCCAGGTGCGCTGCCCGTGGGAATCAAAAGGTCGCGTGATGCGTCGGCTCAACGAGCAGTTTCGCGAGCGCCAGACACCGCAGATCGACGGCGTCAAGGTCGAACTCGGGCGCGAGTGGGTGCTCGTGCTGCCCGACCCGGACCGGCCGCTTTTCCACGTCATCGCCGAATCGGGGTCGCAAGAAGGCGCCCAGGCGCTGTTGGACAAGTACGCCGGACTGGTTGCCGGTTTGCAGGGCGAGCGGTGACCGCAACCTTCGCCAATGTTTCGTTTCATACCGCCCACGACGACGCCGTCTTCGACTTGATGGCCGACGAGGATGCGTTCGTCTCCTCGGCAATGCTCGGCTGGGTGACCGTCTACGATCGGCTCGCCGACCTGGGGGATCTGTCGCGCCTCGCCGACGTAACGGTGCGGATCAGCGGCGCTCTCGATTGCCCGGCGCTTGCGATGCTGGTGGTCGAAGGGGATGTCTTCTTCTATCTCCTCTTCGAGCGTGGTGAACTGGTGGATGAGTATGCCAGCGAGCCGGATTTTTATGGCGAGGTGACGCTCGATGAGCGTGCGGAACTTGGCGGCCGGCCGGAGAGACTATTGCCGTATGCCGTGCCGGGTGTCCGCCTCGACCAGTTGCGCACCCTGCTAAAGGATTCCACCCTGTCGGCGGGAGATCGGTGCCGGGCGCTCGCCGATCGCCTCGGGATTCAGAACGCGACGCTCGGCTATGGCGACCTGCTCGCCAAGGCTGACGGCGAGGCGATTGCGGTGGTAGGCTGGGATCTGTTCCAGTTTTCCGGCGACGCTCTCGCGGACGACGAACCGGAACCGCCCAGCCAGAACGGGCACTACGTCTAGGGTACACTTCGGGTGTCGCCCGTTTGGGCCAAGGGGTAAGACATGCCAACCGAAGACCAGGTACGCGAAGTGCTTTCTGAGGTGATCGACCCGGAGATCGGGATGGACATCCTCAACCTCGGATTGATCTACAACATCGACATCGAAGACGAACATACCGTCAACGTCGACATGACGCTGACGACGCCGGCCTGCCCGGCCGGCCCGATGATCCGCACCCAGGCCTACGCCGCGGTGGCAACGCTCCCAGGCGTCGAGAATGTCTCGATCAACCTCGTCTGGTCGCCGCCCTGGGACCCCAAGACGATGATGAGCGAGGACGCCAAGATCGCCCTCGGAATTTTCTAGAGCGAGTTTCGCCGGATGATGGCGACCGCATCGTGCGAGTGGATCGGGAATGGTCGAGCAGATCCAGCGCGATGTCTCCATCGCGACCCGACTACTCATCTGCCGCTGCATCTCCAGTTCTTCACACTTGCATTGTAGTAACGACAATGCTGTACTCTGGGGACGGAGGTGAGAAGAAGGGCCGATGGGCAAGCTTCCACAAGTCCGGCCAATCCAAGCTGAACGGGCGATTTTGAAGGATGGGTGGTTCTTCGCTCGGAGCGGCAGAGGCAGCCATCGTCACTATCTTCATCCGAGCAAGCCCGGCGTGGTGACGATTTCGTTTCACCCCGGCCCAATTCGGATTTGGACGCTTCGGTCCATTATCCGGCAGGCGGCACTGACAGAACAGCAATTCCTTGCGCTACTCTAGGCAGGGAGGCAGATCGATGGCTCGCTATACGGTGCTTGTCCACTACGACCCGGACGAACAGGTCTACTTGGTCTCGATCCCAGCGCTTGGGACTGCCACTGACGGCCGGACGCTTGACGAGGCCGTTGCCAACGCAAAAGACGCGCTGGAGGGTGGACTCGCCACGCTTGTCCAGTACGAGCGGGACGTCCCAGAGGAACCTTCGCTCCCTATCGTCATGTCACTGGACGTCGATCTCGATGCCATCCGCCGTGAGGTTGCGGCTGAGGCGGTTCGTCCGGGTGGCTAAGGGCGGCGCCTGCGCCAATTGTGGCACGGCGATCGATCCCCGCGCATCTCGGTGCAAGTCCTGTGCAGCCAAGCACCGGGATTTGGCCCAAACGATGAAGTCACTCGCCCAGGCGCGCTCGTTCCGCAACCGCCAGCTGCGTGCGGCAGCCGAGCAGATAGTGACCGGGGCGCTCGAAGCGCCGGGAATGCCGGAAGCGCGCATCATCCCCGTCGAGTGGCTTGAAGATCTCAAGCGGGCGCTTGGGGGGCAAGCTGTCGATGAGCCAGTGCGAGTGGCGGGCTGATCGCCCCGACGCCAATCTCTTCGCGCCGCTCGCCGAAATAGTCACGATAGCCCACCGGGATTGAAGGTCGTGACGACCAGCACAGAGAATTGGGGGCGGTAGCTGCTCGCGGTTGCCGTCGAGACCCGCCGTCCGAGGTGAGAACTTGGGGCGGGTCTCCTCTCGCAAAAGCAGGCCGGCCGTTTACAGTCGTGCCTCTTGCACAGGCGTGCCGTCGGCGAGACACTCCCCAGCGAGGACGATCCGCCGCCTACAATCTCGTGCGGATCGCCAAGCTGGTGGCCCGTTCAGCGTAGAGTCTGGGCGCCCGGCTCTTACCATCCTGCTAGAGCGAGTTTCGCCGGATGATGGCGACCGCGCCGAGACCGACGAAGAGCAGAATAACCAGCACGCCGCCGCCGATGGCAAGCAGCGGCAGGGCCGATTGGAGCCGGCCAGGCTGGCTGGTCTGGCCGCTGGGCGAGGTGGCGGGGCCAGGCTGCGAGCCAGGCTGGCTGGACGGACCGGGCTGATCGATGGTCAGCGGCGGCAACGTCGGACGGACCTGAGGCTGAGGATTCGACGTCGTCGGACCGGCGTCGACCGGCTTGACGTTGATCGTCTTGCGCCACTCGTTTTCCAGATCGACGAGGCTCTTGCCGTAGACCCGTTGGAAGGTGCGCTCGTCGGTGTCGCCGTCGCGATAGCCGCGCAACAGATCGCCCATCTTCTCCGCGCCGTAGGTGTTCAGCAGGTATTTCACCATGCTCACCCCTTCGGCGTAGACCAGCAGCCATTCTTCCTCTTTGCCGGGATACGACTTGAGGAAGCGCAACGGCATCACCCGATCCACCCGGATCGCCTGCTGAAGATATTGGCTCCACTCGGAGCCTTGGGATGGCTGGAAGTAGGTCGCCAGTCCTTCGTTCAGCCACATCGGGAAGCCGCTGCTGGCGCTCGGGCCGATCGTATCTTCGATGATGGCGTGGGTCACCTCGTGGTTGGTCGTGCCGACGGTGTCGCCTTCGGTGGTGATCAGCACCACGTTGAAGCCCGAGACCGAGACGCCGGCGCGGGTTCCTTGTGACGACTGGCTACGCGGTGGATAGGCCGAGTCGAGGTCGGCAGTCGTCGCATAGGCGACGATGGTGAGCGGTTCGTCGAGTTGGATATTTGCCTGCTGTTTGGTCGCCTCCACCGTCCGGACGGCCGCCTGAAGGATCGCCTGCGCTCGGCTAGCGGTGCGGTCGGTGTAGAGGACGGTGATCAGTCCGTCCTGAAGCGATTGCCAGCGTGACCGAGTATCGAGGAAGCGGTATTGCTTCGGCTCGGTGCGGAGCGAGTTTCCGGCGGCGTCCTCGATGGTATAGCGGTAGTTGATCAGAGTACCGGGCGGAATGTCCTGCGATCCGCGGGTCTTGAGCTTGAACTCGGCGGAAACCTCTTTGCCTGGCGTGAAGGTCGGGTTGCCGCCGGCGCGCGTCGAATTGGAAAACCAGTACTCAATCCGCGTTCGGGTGATCTCGGCCGGGCTCTCAGCCTTGATGTTGAAGGTAATGTTGTCCGGCCAGTCGGTCTGGACGGTGTCTTCCAGCACGGTGATACCGTCGGCAGCGATAGTACGACCGACGGTCGGGACGATCAACCCCAAGGCCAACACAAAAGCGACAAGCGCACGGATCATCGATCCTCCTAACCGACCCGACGCATGCCGGGCGCCAAACGCCACCTTGGGCGTCATGCATCCTCCCGCTGACGGCGGAGGTAGAGCGACGTGCCAATGACGATCGCGACGAAGGCCACGATCATTCCACCCGAGATCAGCCAGACCGTCTGCATGGCAGATTCGATCCGGGCTTGCTGCTCGGCGTTGGGTTGAGAGGTCGACGGGCGCACTTCACCCTGATCGGCCGATGATGGCGTGCCGAACAGGATCGCCGGTGGCGCCCACGGCCCCGCGCCAACATAGACAAACAGGATGATCGCGACGACCAGTCCGATCGATCCAACCAGCCGCCTCACGCCGCTTGTCCCCCGATAGTCCATTGCAGATAGGCTTCGATGAAGGGGTCCAACGATCCTTCGAGGACGCCGCCGGCGTCGCTGGTTTCGTACTCGGTTCGCAGATCCTTCACTAGATTATACGGATGGAGGACGTAGCTTCGGATTTGATTCCCCCAGCCTGCCGCCACATGCTGGCCTTTAAGCCGCGCCGCTTCTTCTTCGCGCTTCTCCAGTTCGATCTCGAGCAGACGCGACTTCAAGATCCGCAGCGCCGTTTCCTTGTTCTGAAGCTGGGATCGTTCATTCTGGCAGGTGACGACCGTCCCGGTCGGGATATGGCGCATCCGGACGGCGGTGGACACTTTCTGGACGTTTTGGCCGCCGGCGCCGCTTGAGCGATAGAACTCAATATCCAGGTCTTCGTCGGAGATCGCGATCTCGATTGTGTCGTCCACCTTCGGCATGACCTCGACGAGGGCGAACGAGGTGTGGCGCCGGTGGGCCGAGTCAAAAGGAGACAGCCGAACGAGCCGGTGAACGCCGCGCTCGCTCCTGAGATAGCCATAGGCGCTTGGGCCGCTGATCGCGACGGTCGCGCTCTTGATGCCGGCTTCTTCGCCGGGGGTGTGGTCGAGGATCTCGGTCTTATAGCGATGGGCGTCGGCCCAGCGCAGATACATCCGCAGGAGCATATCGGCCCAATCTTGCGATTCGGTGCCGCCCGCGCCGGCGTGGATCGACAACAGCGCCTCTTTCCGGTCGTGCGGGCCGCCCAACATCAGTTCGAGTTCGAGGGAGCGCAGGCGTCCGGCCAAGTCATCGGTTGAGGTGGCGACGTCGGCGGCGGTCTCCTCGTCCCCTTCGGCGGCGGCAAGTTCGACTAACTCGAGGAGATCGGCGACCTCGCGTTCGATCCCGCGCCAGGTCGCGATCGAGTCGCGCAGTTCGCTGGCATGGCGCATCACCGCCTGAGGGTTCTCCCCGCTCGTCCAGAACCCCTCTTCGGCCATCCGCTGTTCCAGCTCGGCAAGCTCCGCTTCCTGACTGGCCAGGTCAAAGACGCTCCAGGAGGGAGGAGATGCGCTGCTGAAGCTCGGCAAGCCGAGCGCGGAGGTCGTCCATCGCGCTGGTCCTTCGTAGGCTGGAACGCCGGTCAGGCGCCGGGTGTTCCGGATCAGATTTCTACAACCCAAATGTTGACAAAATCAGAGGCGTCCGTCATCATCGCCGCTTGGGGCGCGCTACCCCAAGCCTAACAGACGAGGAGTGACGATGGCCGCAGGCTACGCCCATCCCGAAGTGGTGGTCGATACTCAGTGGGTAGGCGATCACCTGAACGACCCGTCCGTTCGCATCGCCGAGTCGGATGAGGACGTGCTGCTCTATGAAACCGGCCATATTCCCAACGCGATCAAACTCGACTGGCACACCGACCTGCAGAAGCCGGTGATGCGCGACTTCATCTCGAAAGAGGAGTTCGAAGCGCTCTGCGCCAAGCACGGTATCACCAACGATACCCTCGTCGTCTTCTATGGCGACCGCAACAACTGGTACGCTTGCTACTCCTTCTGGCTGTTCCGGCTCTATGGCCACCAGAAGTTGGCGGTGATGAACGGCGGTCGCCAGAAGTGGGTCGACGAGGGCCGGCCGCTGACCAAAGAAGTCCCGACCTTCCCGCCGGCGTCCTATACCGCCCAAGAGGAAGACGATCGTATCCGAGCCTTCCGCGACGACGTGCTGGCGCATATCCGGACCGGCAAGGCGCTCGTCGACGTTCGCTCGCCGCAGGAATATTCGGGCGAACTCATCTCGATGCCGGCCTATCCGCAAGAAGGGGCGCAGCGTGGCGGCCACATCCCGACCGCCAAGAGCATCCCCTGGGCGAAGGCGGCGAACGACGACGGTACCTTCAAGTCCGCCGACGACCTCAAGGCGCTCTACGATGGAGAAGGGGTGACGCCCGACAAGGATGTCGTTGCCTATTGCCGGATCGGCGAGCGATCCTCGCACACCTGGTTCGTCCTGACCTACCTGCTCGGCTACCCGAACGTCCGCAACTACGACGGCTCGTGGACCGAGTGGGGCAACCTGGTGCGGGCGCCGATCGAGCGATAGGTCGTGCGCCTATCATGGTGCGAGGGGATCGCCCCGGCCGTGCTGGCCGTCAGTCGTCCTGAGTGTCGGCCGCCGAGTCGGTACGCTGCCTGAGGTAGGCATTTCAAAAGCCCTCTTCAGGCAGGCACCGCGCGCCCTGTCCGGCTTTCCTGTGGCTTGGCGGGGCCGCGATCTCGCCGAACCCGAGCCAACGGCCGGCCTAGTCTCGAATCATCACCACGAAGTACACTGCTACCACGATCGATTGGACGACGAGCGCCGGGATGGCATAGAGCAGGAGCACGTCGGCACGCGGGTAGAGCACGCCGAAGAGCACGACCAGCGGCAGCGGAATGCCAAGCACCGCTTCGATGCCGCTGAGCGCGCCAAGCACCACCAGCGCCACTGTCCCGATGATGCCCCAGCCAATCACCTGCGTCGCCAGCCAGTCAGTGAGCTGGCCAACTGCCGTGAAGATGACCAGCGTCGCCACCACCAGCGTCGCCAGGCCCTTGACGATCCCGGTCACATCCCGGCGGCGGCGCAACCCGGCGACGAGCACGACCGGCCAGGCTGCCAGAAGCACCGCGCAGAGCGCCAGCAGGAGCGTTCGCTGCGCTTCGATCTCCGGTGTGAGCGGCTGGGCATGGCTACGGTCGGCGCAGCCCGTCAGCACGAGCGTGCCGACGATCAGCGCTACCGCTCGTCCGGCGCTCACCGGTCCGCCTCGGTCGTCGGACGGGCCGACTGCAGCCGCCAATAGCCCAGCGCCGCCGCGCCAAACAGCAACGCCGCCACCGCGTGGGTCCAGGCGATCCCGAACCGGGCGCCGATCAGGGCGCTCAGCGCCGACCCGACGACGGTTGAAACCGACATCGCGCTCTGGACCACGCCGTAGACCGCGCCGAGGTGATGGCGCATCTCGCCGTCGCGGGCGGCCTCACGCGCGAGTTGGCCCTGGAGGACCGGCAGGATGCCGCCGACCCCAAACCCGGCCACCGCCCGGACGGCGACGAAGATCGCCGGGTCGGTCAGCCAGACCTGGGGCAAGGCCAGCAGCGCCGACAGCAATAGCGCGATCAACGCGGTCGGCTCCGCGCCGAGCCGATCGGCGAGCCAGCCGAAGCTTGTCGCCCCGAGCGCCAACCCGGCGGCATTCGCGGTGAGCACCAGTCCAACAAGGGCGTCGCCTTCCGACCCGCCGCCGCCAAGCTGCTGCACCTGCAGCCCGAGCAGAGTGAGGCCGAGCAGATAGGCCGACTGGGAGACGAATAACCCGGCGATCGGCGCTCGCAACCGCGCCGACCCGAGCACCAATGAGAGGTTCTGCCAGGGGCTGCTTTGTTCGGTGGAGGCGCGCGCCGGTCGTGGCGGCTCGCGGATCAAGAACGCGGCAAGGCCACTCACCATCACCATAAACAGGCCGCTGGTCAAGAAGACTCCGCGATAGCCGATCGTCGCCGCGCCGAGCCCGCCAAGCAGCGGGCCGATCGAGGTGCCGATCGCCTGAAAAGTCTGGATCAGCCCCATTCCCATCGCGAGGCGCGCCGGGGGCAAGATCGCCGCCGCCAATGCTGCCACCGTCGAGGAGACGCCGCCCGCCGCGCCGACCAGGATGCGCAGCACCAGCACGTGCCAGGCCTGGGTCGCCAGGCTGAGCAGGCCGACGCTGATTCCGCCGCCGAGAATGCCGCGCAGCAACATGGTCTTCTGACCGACCCGGTCGGAAATTGCCCCCCAGAACGGGGTGACGACGATCAGCGCACCGCCCATTCCAGCCTGGATAATCCCGGTCCAGGCGATCGCGCCAGCCTCGCTCTGGCCAAGCTCGCGCAAGAAGAGCGGCAGAAACGGCTGGGTCGATCCGTAGGAGGCGAATACCAGCAGACTGCACGCAGCCAGTACGGCAAACGGAGGGATCCAGCCGCGACCGGCGCGTTCCGAGTCGGTCATGCTGGCGTGGAAGGCGGGACCACCCGAGCGCACTCCTTCGGTGCGCTAGTGTACCGTTCCGTCGGTCCGGTCGCCTGCCTCGTTGGCGGCGCGCCATTGTTCCCAGGTCTCGGTGAACTCCGCGCTGAGTTGCTGGTAGCGCGCTTCGATCTCCGGTAGGCCGACCGGGTCGTAGCCCGGCCGCACGTCGCGCTTGCGCCAGATCAACTCGTGACGCGCCCGGGCGATCTCCTCGTCGAGCGTGCGCAGCCGCGCCTCCAGCCGGTCGATCTCGTCCATCACTCCTCCGTCTCGCCAATGATACGGTCTGCCTTGACGCCCCTTGGGGTGGGTGCGAAGATCGTCGAAGCAGCCAGGGAGAAGCATCGTGACGAGTCACGTCAACCCGCTGATGTTCCGTGAGTATGACATTCGAGGGCTGGTCGGTCGCGACTTGACCGAGCCAGTAATGAACGTGCTCGGCCGTGCCGCCGGCGCCTTCTTTCGTCGCAATGTCGAGCGGCCAACCATCGCCGTCGGGCGGGACGTCCGGCTCAGTTCCGAGGGCTTTGCCGCTGCCGCGATTACCGGGCTGCGCTCGGCTGGATGCGAGGTGATCGATGTTGGCCAGGTCCCGACGCCGGTCCTCTATTTCGCGGTCGATCACTTCCAGACCGACGGTGGACTGTGTATCACCGCCAGCCATAATCCACCCCAGTTCAACGGGCTGAAGCTGCGCACGCGCACCGGCCAGCACGGCGACCCGTTGAGCAGCGACGAGGTTCAGGAGGTCCTGCGGATCGTCGAGGGGGGCGTGTTCGCCGAAGGCGCGGGCGATTACCGTATCGCCGACGCCGTGACGCCCTACCTCGACTACATCGGCCGGACGGTCCGGGTCGCCCGACCGATCCGGGTGGTGCTCGATTCGGGCAATGGCGTGACCGGCCCGACCGCGATGGAAGCCTTACGGCGGATCGGCGCCGAGGTGATTGGCCTCTACATCGAGCCGGATGGCGCCTTTCCCAATCACATGCCAAACCCCCTCAAGGCGGAGAACCTGGTCGACCTGGCCCGGACGGTGCGCGAACATGGCGCGGCGATCGGCGTCGGGCTCGATGGCGACGGCGACCGGCTCGGTGTGGTGGACGACGCGGGCGACATCCTCTGGCCGGACCAGTACCTGATCTTCCTTGCCCGTCGCGCCCTCGCCAAAGGGCCAAGTCCGGTGATCTTCGACGTCAAATGCTCGATGGCGCTGCCCGAGGAGATCGAACGCGCCGGCGGCACGCCGGTGATGACCCGCACCGGCTATACCAACATCGCCAGAAAGCGGCGCGAGATCGGCGGATCGGTTGCTGGCGAGTTCTCCGGCCACATCTTCTTCGACGACCCGGTCATCGACTTCGACGACGGCGCCTTTGCCGCCTGCATGCTCGTTCAGTGGCTCTCCACCCAGGATCAGCCGCTCTCCGCCCTGATGCGCGGCATCACCGACTATCACGCGACACCCGAAGAACGCTACGCGTGTCCGGACACCCGCAAGTTCGAGGTGGTCGAAGCGGTGCGCGCCTTCTTCAAGGAGCGCTACGAGACGATCGACCTCGACGGCGTCCGGGTCGTCTTTCCCGATGGCTGGGCGTTGGTCCGCGCCTCGAACACCGAGCCGGCACTGACCGCTCGCTACGAGTCCCGCACCCCCGAACGGCTCCACGAAATCGTCGAACTGGTCAAGGCGAAGCTGCGCGAATTTCCCGAGGTCGATCTCGAACACGAATAGCGAGAAAGGCTCATTGTGACTTCCTCCATCCGCGATCTTGATATCCCCAGCCGCATCCTGCTCGGCCCCGGGCCGAGCAACGTCGATCCGCGCGTCACCCGCGCGATGAGCGCCCCGGTGATCGGCTACCTCGATCCCGCTTGGTTTGCCGTGATGGACGAGACGGTGGCGTTGTTGCGCCAGGTCTATGGCACCGAGAACCGGATGACCTTCCCGCTGTCCGGCACCGGCACGTCGGGGATGGAGGCGCTCTTCTACAACCTCGTCGAACCGGGCGATCGGGTGATTGTCGGCCTCAACGGCTATTTTGGTGACCGGATGCTGCAAATTGCCCAGCGCGCCGGGGCAGATGTGATCCCGGTGCGGGCGATGTGGGGCGAGCCGATCGACCCCGAGCGTGTCCGGATCGCCCTCAAGGAAAACCCGGGCGTCTCGCTGGTTGCGGTGGTGCATGGCGAAACGTCCACTGGCGTCCTTCAGCCGCTTGACGGTCTGGGCCGGGTCGTCCGCGAATACGACGCGCTCTTGATGGCCGATTGCGTGACGACGCTCGGCGGCGAGGCGGTGGACGTCGATGCCCGGCTGATCGATGCGGCCTATAGCTGCACCCAAAAAGCCCTGGGTTGCCCGCCTGGGCTGTCGCCGATCACGGTTGGCGAGCGTGCCTGGGCAAAGATCAACGCCCGCCGCACCCCTGCTCAATCGTGGTATCTCGACCTGAAACTGCTGGGAGACTACTGGTTGGGTGGGCGGACCTACCATCACACACCGCCAGCCTCGCTGATCTACGGGCTGCGCGAAGGGTTGCGGATCATCCTCGAGGAAGGAACCGAACAGCGCTACGCCCGCCATCAGCGAAACGCCGAAGCACTTCAGGCCGGGCTCGATCGCTTCGGGCTACCGTTTATCGCCGCCGACGGCTGCCGTCTGCCGGCGCTCACCGCCGTCCAACTTCCCGATACCCTCGACGACGCCAAGGTGAGAACCCTGCTACGCGACCGCTACAACCTCGAGATCGGTGGTGGCCTCGGACCGTTACGTGGCAAAGCCTGGCGCATCGGGCTGATGGGCTTCGGCTCGACGGCGACGAACGTCCTGCTGGTGCTTGCGGCGCTCGAAACCGCGCTGGCCGGTGAGGGCTATCCGGTTCAACCCGGCCAGGCCGTCGAGGCGGCGGCGCGCCGGTTGGCGGCCTAGCGCGTCCCGACGGTCATCGTCAGGATCCCGAAGTCTGTCTCCTCCACCGTGCGGAAGCCGGCGGCGCGAATCTCCGCCGGGAAGTCGAGATGGCAGAAGTCCTGGGCGAACGGCTCGCCGTTGTCGATGGTGACAAACTCGAGCATTGCTTCGTGATATGGCGTCCCGTCCTTGTAGTAACTTCGCCCGAAATCCCAGATGACGAAGACACCGCCTGGCCGGAGCACCCGCGCCGCTTCGCGCAGCGTCTTGCGGATGATGTTCACCGGGATCTCGTGGAACAAAATGTAGGCGTGGACAAGGTCAAACGACGCGTCCGGGAAGGCCAGTTCCTCGGCGAGCATCTGGCGGAAGTGGATTGGCAGCCCCATCTCGGCTGCCCGCTTGTGGGCATAGCGCACCATCGGCGCGGCGATGTCGATCGCCCAGACTTCGGCCTGGGGGAACTGTTCTTGCCAGGCCGTCGCGCTCTGACCGATTGAGCAAGCGAGGTCGAGGATGCGCCGCACCTGCCCGTCGGCCGGGAGCGCCGAGTTGCGGACCTGGCCGCGCTGGTTGTCGTCGCGGTTGTTCGACCCGGTCGAGAAGATCTTGGTGCCATAGTGATAGATGTAGCCGGCCAGCGGGTCGCGGTGATAGCTGCCGGGCTGGATGTGGGCGTCGTAGGCGTCGAAATAGGCCGGGTAAGCAAAGGACGCGTCATAGCCGACGCTGCCGGGGCCGCGCCGGTCGGCGGCATCAAGTTCGGCGAGCAACTCTGCTTCGCGCTTGCGGTACGTCTCGACCACTCCCTGCCACATCATCTCCTGACCGCTGCGCCAGATCCGGTTGCGCGCCTGGAAGACCGGGATCGAGTCCAGCACGGCGTGTGCTTCGGCCAATCCAGCCGGCGGCCGGCCGGTGCGTGCGGCGAATGCTCGAGCGGCGGCCTGATAGCGCTCGGCGACCACCGGCTGGACCTGACCAAGGTTGAACGCCCGGATCCCCTCGACGAAATCGAGGTAGCTGGCGTCGTCCATGTCGCTGGCGGGGGTCATCGTTCCAAGGACGGGATCCATTTGCGCCTCCTTGCCATTATGGCGCATCCATCATACTGGCCGAGACATTGTCTCACCACATCCGTCGGTTGAAGCCATTTTCAGCGATCCGGCAGGCCGGCCAAGATTGCCTCGAAGCGCTGGCGAAGCGCCTGCTTGTCGTCCGGTTGAGCGACCAGATAGAGCCGACCTTCGCGAAGGCCGGCAAAGGTCTTCGCCGCGACCGTCTCGGGCGGCCCGGTTGGGTCGGCCAGCACCAAGGACACGCCGACCGGCGCTCCGGCCGTTCGCAGCCACACCGCCAGGTTCTCGGTCAGGGCAATCAACGCCGCCTGAGCAGCCTGGTCCGCTGCGCTTGGCGAAAACGGCAACAGTCCGGCGATTGATGCGCACGTGACGACATGACCCTCGTCCTGGCCGAGCAAGATCGGTAGGAAGGCGCGGATGGCAGAGATCGTGCCCAAGACCGTGTTCTCGAGCGCCGCGCGCCAGGCGCCGCTGTCGCTCTCCCAAACCGTCGGTGCGCCGGTGCTTGGCGGGCAAAGGCAGAGCAGTTGAGCCGCGCCATACTCGTCGAGTGTCTCGCGTGCCAGCCGAGCCACCGCCTCGGGATCGGTTGGGTCGGTCAGGACGGCCAGAGCGGTTGCCCCTTCGCCCTTGAGGATCCGTTCAGTCTCTTCGAGGGCGCCGACGTCGGCATCGGCGAGCACCACGCACATTCCCTCGGCGGCGGCCCGCTCGGCCAGGGCACGGCCGAGGTCTCCTCCCGCGCCGGTGATGACCGCGACCCGGCCATCGAGATCGTTCATCGTCCCTCTCGCGCCGGCAGGTCTAACGGGGCGGCCGGCGGGTTGCGGAACGATATCGGCTCGGCTGGCCGGTTGCGACTCGCGGGCGTCCATTCAACCCGTCTATTGACCGGCCGCTCGTTGCCTTGACCTTGATTTCCGCTGATGCGTACAATCGCAGCACGGTCGCACTTGCGTCCGTGCCCCCTGGCCCTGGCCGCGGGACCACTCTGGCGCAGGTGAACCCATGCGACGCTTCGGCTATCTGGCTCCCAAGAGCGTCTCCGACGCCGTTTCTGCGCTCGCCGAGCATGCCGCCGTGGCGAAGTTGGTCGCCGGCGGCACCGACCTCGTCGTTCAGATGAAGGACGGTCTCCGTCGGCCCGAGGTCGTCATCGACATTTCCGGCATCGACGAACTTCGGACCCTCGAAGAGCGCGCCGACGGCCTGCATCTCGGCGCACTCGTCCGGATGGGCGAGATCGAGAATAACTCGCTGGTCATCGAGAAGTACCCGGCGCTGGTCGATTCGGCCAAACTGGTCGGCTCCCGGCAGGTCCGCAACCTCGCGACGATCGCGGGCAACACCTGTAACGCCTCGCCCGGAGCGGACACCCCGCCCGCCCTAATCGCCCTCGATGCCCAGGTCCACATCCTCGGCCCGGCCGGTCCGCGCGTCGTCCCGATCGACGAGTTCTTCACCGGCCCGGGCCGGACGGTGCTGGAAGCCGGCGAACTGGTCACCAAGTTCGTCGTGCGCAAGGCCGCCGCGAACGAAGGGGCCTACTACGAGCGTCACACTCCGCGAAAAGAACTCGATATCGCCGTCGTCGGGGTTGGCGCCTGGGTCCGACTGGCTGGTGATACGGTCGAGGACGCCCGCATCGGTATCGCGGCGGTCTTCCCGACCCCTCTGCGGGCGACCGATGCAGAAGCCGCCCTGCGCGGCAAGCCGGTCGGCCCGGCCGCGATCGATGCCGCTGCTGCTGCCGCGGTCGAGCAGTCTAAACCGATCTCCGACGTCCGTGGCTCGGCGGAGTTTCGCCGCTGGCTCGTTGACGTGCTCACCCGCCGCGCCGTCTCGAACGCGGTCGCTCGCGCTCGCGGCGGCGGCCCCAGGGCCGGCGAAACCCACTAGAGCCGGACGCCGGCCAGCGATGAGGAGGTTTCCCTTGCTCCAGGAGCGCGTAGGACAGTCCACCGTGACCGTGCGCTGCACCGTCAACGGTCTCGAACGGGTCGTGACGACCGTCCCGAACCGGTCGCTACTCGAGATGCTTCGCGAAGACCTCGCGCTTACCGGCGCGAAGGAAGGCTGTGGCACCGGCGACTGTGGCGCCTGCACCGTGATCGTCGACGGTCGGCCGGTCAACGGCTGTTTGATGCTCGCCCCGATGGCCGACGGCACAACGATCACCACCGTCGAAGGGATCGCCAGGGGCGGCGTGCTCCACCCGGTCCAGCAGACGATGGTCGAAATGGGCGGCTTGCAGTGTGGTTTCTGCACGCCCGGGTTCGTTGTCACCGCCGTCAACTTCCTCGATGGCCATCCCAACCCGACCGAAGACGAGATCCGCGTCGCCATCGCTGGCAATCTCTGCCGATGCACCGGCTATAGCAAGATCGTCGATGCGGTTCAGGAAGCCGCCAAGCGGCAGCGCGCAACTGGAGGACAAGCCCGATGACTGAGCTCAAGGTTGTAGGCAAGGCGCTTCCTCGGCTCGACGGCCCCGACAAGGTGACGGGTCAGACCGTCTACGCCGCCGACATGCAACTGCCCGGCATGCTTCATGCCAAGGTGCTGCGCAGCCCCTATTCGCATGCCATCGTCCGCCGGGTCGATACCAGCAAGGCGAAGGCCTATCCCGGCGTCCGGGCAGTGGTGACCTACGCCGACCTGCCGCCAGCCGATCGGGACGCATCCGTCCGGTCGCACACGGTGCTTGTCGACCGCGAGGTGATCTTCGAAGGCCAGGCGGTCGCTGCGGTCGCCGCCGATACGGTCTACATCGCAGAGGAAGCGCTCGACCTGATCGAAGTCGAGTACGAAGAGTTGCCGGCGGTGCTCGATCCCGAGGCGGCGATTCTCCCCGGTGCGCCGCTTACCCGCAAGCCGCTCGAAGAAATCGACCTGAGCGAGATCGAAGGCCACGTCACCATCGACATCACCGCCGCCGACGACAGCGAGGCACACCGCCGCTCGCCGAACGTCTCCAATCGGCTCCATTTTGTTCGTGGCAACATCGAAAAGGGCTTTGAAGAAGCCGACTTCGTCATCGAGCGCCGCTTTGATTCCAAGATGGCCCACCAGGCCTATCTGGAGCCACAAGCCACCGTCGCCAATTACGACGCAACCGGCAAGCTGACGGTTTGGACGCCGACCCAGGGCCAGTTTTATCAGCGCAACGAGATCGCTCGCATCCTCGGAATGCCGCACGAGAAGGTCAATATCGTCGGGACAGAAGTGGGCGGCGGCTTTGGCGCAAAGGTTGCCCCGCTGATCCAGCCGCTAGCGGCGCTCCTGTCGATGAAGACCGGCCGGCCGGTCAAGCTGGTGCTCACCCGGCGCGAAGATCTGATGAACTCAGTGCCGGCCCCCCGCGGGATCGTCGAGGCAAAGATCGGCGCGAAGAAGGACGGCACGCTGACTACCTTCCAGGGCCGGATCATCTTCGACTCGGGCGCCTATCCGGCCGGCACGCCGGTCGGCGCGACGATGATGATGGCCGCCTGCTACACCTTCGAGCATCTCGATGTCGAAGGGATCGAGGTGCTGACCAACAAGTGTGGCGCGGGCTCCTACCGCGCTCCCGGCGTGCCGGAAGTGACCTTCGCAATCGAGCAGTTGGTGGACGAGGTGTGCCGTCAAGGCGGCTTCGACCAGATTGAGCTTCGCAAGAAGAACGTCTGCCGCGAGGGCGACCTCATGCCCAATGGCCGGCCCTGGCCGAAGATCGGTCTCTATGAGTGTCTGGAGGCGCTCGAACAGTCCGAACTGTGGCAGACCCGTCACCAGACGAAGAATGGCGGCAAGCCGAAGGGCGTCGGGGTGGCGATCGGCGCCTGGCCTGGCGGGATGCAGCCGGCCACCGCGATGGTCAAGATGAGCGAGAACGGCACCTTCAAGGTTGTCGTTGGCTCCAACGACATCAGCGGCGTCAATACCAGCTTCAATATGATCGCCGCCGAAGTGCTCGGCCTTCCGATGGAGATGGTCACCACGATGACCGCTGACACCGATACCGCCCCCTATGGCGGTCTGGCCGCCGGCTCCAAGACTCTCTATTCGGGTGGCAAGTCGGTCGAAGGCGCTGCCCATGACGCCCGCCGTCAGATCATCGCGATCGCGGCGCGTGAACTCGATGCCAACCCCGAAGATCTCCAGATCGACGACGGTGTCGTTCACCTGCCCGGCACCGATAAGCAGCTTTCGTTCCAACGGCTTGCCGGGCTGACGATGGGCTTTGGCGCTCGCTATGCGCCGGTGGTCGGTCGCGGCGGCGAGGTGATCCGCAATCAGGCGCCTGGCACTACTGCCCAAGCCGTCGAAGTCGAAGTCGATCCCGAGACCGGCAATGTCGTTGCCACCCGGGTCGCCGCCGCCCAGGACGTCGGCAAGGCGATCAACATGCTGTCGATCGTCGGCCAACTCGAGGGTGGCGTGACCCAGTGTCTGGGGATGGGGTTGACCGAGGAACTGGTCTTCGACGAGCGCGGCAAGATGCGCAACCCGGTCTTCCTCGATTACCGGCTACTGACCGCGCTGGATGTGCCGCGAATCGAGTCCCTGATCGTCGAAGTGCCGTCGCCGGAAGGGCCGTTTGGCGCGCGAATCGCCGGCGAGCCAGCGATTATCGCCGCCAGCGCCGCCGTCGCCAACGCCCTGCGCGACGCGACCGGCATCCGCCATACCGAAGCGCCGATGACACCCGAGCGCGTCCTGCGCAGTCTCAAGACGGCCGCCAAGCATCCGGTCGCTGCCGGAGAAGCCTGAGGCCCATTCTCGCCATTGATCTGGGTGGCACCTGGACGCGTGTCGCGCGATTTGCGGCGCCTGGCGCGCCGCCCGAGGCGGTGGTCCGCGTCCCGACCGAACCGGGCTTCGAGCGCTCGCTCGAACAGATCGCCGCGGCGGCGACCGCCGTCGCCGGCGACGATCCGCCCGACCGGGCCGGTGTCGCCGCGCCGGGGCCGCTCGACCCGCGTCGCGGGTTGGTACTCCGGCCACCCAATATGGTCGGCTGGCCCGCCGAAGCGCCGCTCGGCGCTCGCCTGGCCCGTTTCTTGGGTATGCCGGTGGCTGTCGACAACGACGCCAATGTCGCGGCGCTTGGCGAGCAGCGCGCCGGGGCAGGGCGTGGCGTCGAGAATCTCGTCTATTTCACCGTCAGCACCGGGATCGGCGGGGGAGTCATCCTCGGCGGCAAGTTGCTGCACGGCGCCCACGGCTATGCCGGTGAGCTTGGCCATCAGGTGCTGGTAGCGGATGGACCGCCCTGTGGCTGCGGCGGCCGTGGCTGCCTTGAGGCGCTCGCCTCCGGCTCATCGATCGCTCGGATCGCCCGCAGACGGATCGACGTTGGCGAACGGAGCGTTCTCGCCGGAGCGGGCCCCCTGACTGCTACCGAGGTGTTCGCCGCGGCGAGCCAGGGCGACGCGCTCGCCCGGTCGGTCGTCGAGACGGCGATGGGGCAACTTGGCCTCGGCGTGGTGAACGCGCTCCACCTGTTCGACCCGGCGCTCGTCATCGTGGGTGGCGGGCTGACGAATACCGGCGATCAGTTGTTCGGCCCGGTACGGCGCGTCGTCCAGACCCAGGCGATGCCCGCCTTTCGCGAAACGCCGATCGTCCGCGCGGCGCTTGGTGACGATGCCGGGCTGTACGGCGCAGCCTATCTTGCCTGGGAGGCAGCCTGAGGCTGCGGTCTGGCAATCAGGTGGTGGGGCGCTCCCGCGGTTATCACGGACGATCTGAAGCCGGGTGAACTGGTCCTGCGCCGATGTCGCGGAGTGGGGACTATCCACTCACGATGTCAACCGGCCCGTTCGACCAGCGCGACCGCCTGGGCGGCGATCCCCTCGCCGCGACCGGCGAAGCCGAGGCCGTCGGTCGATGTCGCCTTGATGGTCACGGCATCGTGTGGCAAGCCGAGGTCGGCGGAGATGGCGGCGCGCATCGCTTCGCGAAACGGGGCAAGCTTCGGCCGTTCGGCGATGATCACCAGATCAACGTTGACGATCCGGGCGCCTGCCACCGCCAGTATCCTCGTGACCTCCCGCAACAGTAGCCGGCTCGAAGCGCCGCGCCAACGCTCGTCCGCGGAAGGGAAATGCTCGCCGATGTCGCCGAGACCGGCAGCGCCGAGGAGGGCGTCGATCGCGGCGTGGATCGCAGCGTCGCCGTCCGAATGGCCTTCGAGGCCACGGTCGGAGGGGATTTCGACGCCGCCCAACCAGAGAGGCCGGCCCGGCGCAAGCCGATGGGCGTCGAAGCCGATCCCTACCCGCACCGCAGGATCGCCTCGGCCAGAGCCAGATCGCTCGTGGTGGTTACCTTGAAGTTGCGCTCCGAGCCGAGAAAGACCCGCACCGGCACGCCGAGTGCCTCGACCGCCGCGGCGTCGTCGGTCACCTCGCGGTCGTTCTGGAGGGCCAACTCGATCAGTTCGGAGCGGAAGATCTGCGGCGTCTGGGCGGCCCAGAGCCGGGTGCGATCGACGGTTGCCGCGATCCGCTCGCCCTCGACGCGCTTGATGGTGTCGCGCACCGGCAGGGCTGCGATCGCCGCGCCGGTCGTCTGGGCAGCCTCGAGGCCGCGCTCGATGACGTCCGGGGTGAGCAGTGGCCGGGCGGCATCATGGATCAGCACCCAATCGACCCCGGCGAGTTTGACACCGGCCAGGACCGAATCCTGACGACGCGCCCCACCGGCGGTAACGCCGGCCAGTTTCGTCCAGCCGCGCTCGGCGCCAAGCGCCCGGCCGCGTTCGAGGGCGTCCTCGCGCAGGACGAGGACGACCCGCTCGACCGCCGAGGATGCCTCGAAGGCGGCGACGGTATGGGCGAGCAGCGGTAGGCCGGCCAACTCCGCAAAGATCTTGTCGCCGCCAAAGCGCGTGCCGATGCCAGCGCCGACGATGACAGCGGCGGCGCTCAGGACGCCGCCTCGGGCACGGTTTCGTGCGTCGGTGCTTCGATCTCAGCCGGTCTGTGGCCGTTTGGCGATGGAAGCGCGTCGGGGACGATCTCGACGCGGGTGAGTGACGGGCGGATCGGCGGCGACCGCCGGGGGATGAGCCGGCGGACAAGCGCCGGCCGGCCGGCAAAGGCGACCGCGCCGACCAGCCCACAGAAGACGGTGAGGACGAACGGTAGCCAGATCGCCGGCCCTTCCTCAGCCCTCGGCAATGGCCAGACCAGTAGTCCGCCAACAATCAGCCCGACGATCAGGCCAAGCGCCGCCCCGACGAGGCGAAACGGACCAATCCGGTCGATCAGGTCTACTGCCCAGAGCAGTGGGCGGGTGGTGACGAGCGGAGCGACGACGGCGGCCAGTGCGGCCGCGCCACCGGCGGCCAGCAGCAGAAAGCGCGATTCGGCCAGGTCGGTCCAGACGACCCCTTCCTCACCAAGCCAGTCCCAGACAGCGCGGCCAGCCCAGACCCCGGCGATCAGCCGGAGGGGCAACTCGACGAGCGGCAGGAGCGCTCGCCGGCCGTCCTGCCAGGGACGAACCCGGACAAAGCGCGCCCGGGCAGGGAAGGGCCGACGATGGATCTGACGGCGCACGTCGGAGATCCTAGCCGAAAGTCGGCGCTACGAATCCGGATCGAGCGGATCGTCGAGGCCCTGGTCCGAGGCGATCATCGGTACGAAGCGCGGTTCTCCCGGGATGAAGATGATGAAATCCCGCGCTTTGGACCGTCCTCCATCCGGATTCTGGACGACGAGCGGGAACTGGCCGAAGGTCGCGAGATCGTCCGATTCGAGCAGCACCTCGATCTCGGTCGGGCTGATCACCGAGGTGAATCGCTCATGGCCGTCGAACAGCACCGCCGCCCCAGTCTGGAAATTGCTGCCGGTCAGGCGAACGACCTGGGCGCTGCTCCCGATCGGGGCGGCCGCCGGGGTGACGATCGTGAGCACCGGCGGGTCGACCGGTGCACTGCTGATCAAGAACGGCATACCGTTCGACGTGCGGCCGTCCGGCTGGGCGACGGTGATTGTGGCGATCCCAGCCGTCAGGACGTGACTCGCCTCGATCACCGCCTGGAGCGTTTGGCCGTCGACGAACATCGTGGTCAGGTCTTCGCCGTTCCACTGAATCGCCGAGGTCTGATCAAAGCGCAGACCGATGACGGTTAGGACGAAGGCGCTGTGGCCGGCGGCGACCTGGATCGGGTCGATCAACACGATCTCCGGCTCACCCAGCGGGCCGATCGCCGAGACAACAAAGGGGAAGGCGTTCGAGAGCGCTCCGTCCGGATTGCGGACGGTGATTGGGAAGGTGCCGTTGGTGATGATCAACGACGCGTCGATCGCGGCGCTCAGGCTGGTGCTGTCCTCCCAGATCGTCACCAGGTCGATCCCATTCCAACGGGCGAGTGCGCCCGGCTCGAAATTCTTGCCGTCGATGGACAGGATGAAGGACGGGCCACCCGGCCGTGCACCGCCCGGATCGAGCGCGGTGATCGCCGGACCGCTCGGCGGTGTTGGCGCTTTGATCGTGAACGGCTGGACGTCCGACAGCCGACCGTTCGGGTTCAGGACGGTGACCGACACGACGCCGACGGCTGCAATCCGGCTGCTATCGACGATCGCCCGGAGGTGACCGTCGTCGACGAAGACCGATAACAGAGCGCTCCCGTTCCATTGGACAACCGCGCCCGGCAAGAAGTTGATCCCATCGACATCGAGGACAAAGGTCTGCGCCCCGGCGACGACTTCGGCGGGCGACAGTAGGGCGATGAGCGGCGTCAGGGTGGGTTGTGGCGTTGGAGTCGGCGTTACTGGTGCAGCCACGATGGTGAACGGCAGACTAGCCGATATTCCGCCGCCGGGGGTGGGGTTCTGCACCGCGACCGTCAGCACCGAAGCCGCTGCGAGATCGCTCGTCGGAAGGGCGGCGAGCAACTGGGCAGCGCTCTGGAAGACGGTGAGACGTGGCGTGCCGTTGACCAGCACGGTGGACGAGGTGATGAAATTGCCGCCGCCGAGCGTCAGCAGCAGCGCATTCGAGCCGACGGTCGTGGTTGGTGGAACGATCGAACTGAGCAATGGGGCGGGATTGGTCGTCGGCGTGCTCGTCGGCGACGGGGTAACCGTCGCGGTGCTGGTCGGCGTCGGGGTGGCCGCGTCGATCGAGAACGTCAGGGCATTCGACGTGCCGCCGCCAGGGGCGGGGTTGCGCACCGTCACCGCGGCCGTTCCGGCGGTGGCGACGTCCGAAGCCGGGATGGCGGCGGCGAGCAAGTTCGCGCCATTGACAAAGGTGGTGCGTGGCTGGCCGTTCCAGAACAATTGCGACCCGTTCGGGCCGGGCAGGAAATTCATTCCCTGAACGGTCAAGAAGAACGAGGGCGATCCGGCGGCCGCCGAAGAAGGCGAGAGAGACAGCAACGCGGGAACCGGGTTGGCTGGCGTGCTGGTGGCGGTGGCGGTCGGGGTGGGCGAGACAATCGCAAACGAGATCGCGTTCGACGTGCCGCCGCCAGGGGCGGGGTTGACGACGGTGACGCTCGCCGACCCGGCGTTGGCGAGGTCGGCCTGCGAGATCGCCGCGAGGACCTGGCCGGAATCTTTGAAGAAGGTCGAGCGGGGCGAGCCGTTCCAATGGACAACCGACCCGACGGCGCCGGACATGAAGCCGCTGCCATTGACCGTCAGGAACAGATCGTCGCTCCCGGCGGCAGCGTCGGGCGGGACCAGTCCATTGATAACCGGGGCCGGGTTCGGTCCGACCGTCGGGGTCCTGGTGGCGCTTGGTGAGGCGGTGGCGGTGGCGGTTGGCGGCTGCGGGTTGATCGTCAGGGTGAGCGCATTCGAGACGCCGCCGCCGGGTGGAGCGTTGACGACGGTGATGCTCGCCGAACCGGCCGAGTTGATGTCGTCGGCGGAAATCGCGGCGACCAACTCGG
This sequence comes from Dehalococcoidia bacterium, assembly GCA_046328265.1. Classification (GTDB taxonomy): domain Bacteria; phylum Chloroflexota; class Dehalococcoidia; order SpSt-223; family SpSt-223; genus JANWZD01. The sequence continues at coordinate 74,068 of JAXLWW010000015.1, read as the reverse complement.
TGGCACTGCCGTAGTAGGTCTGGCGGTCGTCGCCGTTCCAGCGAACGGTCGAGTCGGGGACAAAGCCGGTTCCGCGGACGGTCAGGAAGAACGCGCCACTGCGGGCGGTCACTGGGTTTGGTGAGAGGCTGGTCAAAGCTGGCGCGGGGTTCGGTGTGGAGGATGGCGTCGCGGTGGAGGTGCGGGTGCTGGTCGGAATGATCGGCGTGCGGGTGCCGGTGGGGGTGCGGGTAATCGTCGGGGTGCGCGTTGGCGTTCGGGTGCGGGTCGCCGTCCGGGTGACGGTCGGCGTTCGGGTGGCGGTGGCGCAGCCAGCGGTGCTTGCGCTGTCGGTGGTGGAAAGCGTCTCGCCGCTGCCGGGCGTGGTCAGAACCCACGCCCCCAGCGGGAAGGTGAAGACCGCCGAAAAGACGTAGTGATATTCACCGGGTTGGAAACGCTCGGGTTGGCCGCGGTCGATCGGCGCGGGAACGAAGAAGTTGTGAATGCCAACCGGGATCTGTACCGCGTTGCTGTTCGGGTTCTTGTAGCCGAAATAGGCCCGAACGCCGCCGGAGACCGGCTCGACGCAATCGAGAATTGGCCGGACGCCGAATCGGCCGTGGGTGAGGATCGGCTCCTCGGCAAACTCGCTCTCGGAGTTCGGTGCGACCGGCGCGGCGCCGGTTGGCTGTGGGACGCCGAGGAGCGCGAAAATGAGAAGCACGAGAAGCGCGCCAATCGCGCTTCCAAACCCGCGGAGCGTCACAGTGTCCCCCGGTGACTATCGATTGGTCAGCGGAGTATACCAGCCAGCCAGGCGAGCTTCCGTGGGAGGATCCTCCTAAATTGGACGGTCAAATGGTCCGGGGTTAGGCCCCGCGCGAGAAGCGTCGCCGGACGAGGCCGATCGCTTCGTGGCGGTAGTCCTGCCAGAAGTGGATGAGCGCCGGCAGGCCCGAGATCAGGATGATCAAGGCAATGATCGGCAGCAGGTACTTGTCGACGTCCGGGATCAGGCTGCCAAGGAAGTAGCCAGCAAGCGTCACGCCAACCGCCCAGAACAGGCCGCCCAGCACGTTGTAGAAGAAGAACTCGCGATAGCGCATCGACCCGATGCCAGCGACGATCGGCGCAAAGGTGCGGATCGCCGGGATGAAGCGAGCGAGGACGATCGTCTTGCCGCCGTGCTTACGATAAAACTGCTCGGTACGCTCGATGTTCTTGCGATGAAAGAAGAAGGAATCCTGGCGGTCGAACAATTTGCGGCCAACGCGATGGCCGAACCAGTAGCCGACCTGATCGCCGGTGACGGCGGCGATAAAACAGCCAACGAGCAAGAGCGGCAGGTTGAGAAAGCCCTGGCTGGCGAGGAATCCGGCGGTGAACAGCAGGCTATCGCCGGGGAGGAAGAAGCCGACGAGGAGGCCACTTTCGGCAAAGACGATAGCGAAGATGATGAAGTGGGCGAACATCCCGAAGGCCGAGACGGCGTCCTTCATCAGGTGAGCGACGTCGAAATGCACACAACCTCCTGGCGCGACGGGTCGGCGGGACTCTAACGAATGGCCAGCCAGTTCGCCTACTGGATCGCGAGCGACTGCCCCGAGGTGATCTCGGACGCTGTGGTATAACCGCCCGGTGGCTCTCTTCGTTTTGCTGCACGGGTCGTTTCATGGTGGCTGGTGCTGGGCGCGCGTCCGTCCGCGCTTGGGGCCACCATCTCAGTCATCGGTAGCATCCGGCACAGCAACGATCGATTGCCGTCTTTCCAAGTCGTCTGGAGTATGAGATACTCGAGATACCATGACCCAAACCGAGCGCATCCCCGACCTCCTCACCCCCGACCAAGCCGCCACCTTTCTCCAACTAAACCGGGAGACGGTCTATCGCTACATCCGGGCTGGTAAGCTCGATGCGTCGCGGCTTGGCCGGAGCTACCGGATCCCCCGCCGGAGCGTCGAGTCGCTCCTCCAAGCAACCCGTGTGCGCCCGCTCCGGACCTGGTCGGATGACGAGATCGCGGCTTATCTGGCTGAAGATGAACTCGACGACGACGCGCGGGCGGTTGTCGAGACCTTCGACCGCGGCCGGCGAGCCGGTGCGCTGAGCGAAACACCCGAGCGCCGCCACCGCTCATGATCGTCGGGCGCGAAACGCGCCTGTTTTTCGACGCTTCTTGTTTGTTCGCCTCCGCACGGTCGGCCACCGGCGGCTCGTTCTATCTGCTCACGCTCTGCCGCGAGAACTATCTGCAGATCGCGACGACCCTCGATGCGATCGAGGAGGCCGAGCGTAATCTCGTGGCGAAGGGCGCACCGGCCGACTATCTCACCTTCCGCGAAGTGATCGCCGCGTCCCCGTTTGCGCTCATCGCCCGCCCGACGGATGCCGAGGTTGCCCGCTACACCGAGATTGTCTTTGAGGACGACCATATCGTGGCGGCAGCGCTCGCGGGTCAGGTTGACGCCCTGATTACGCTCGATCGGCGGCTCTTCCAGCGCATTGCGGTGGCGGGCATCCCCCTTCCCGCAATGACCCCGGGCGGCTTCATCAAAGGCCACCTACCGGCTCATCCTGAGTTTCGAGTGCCGCGGCCGGAGCACGACGCCTAGCAGGGTAGTGATTTTCTCGTCCAACAACCTCGTGCGGATCGCCAAACCGAGAGCCGTTCTTGCATAGGGTCCCCGAGCCAATCTGTCCGCCAATCGTGCGAAAGCGACGACCAGCGCGGCAATCCTTCGACCGTCGCCGGGAATACCCTCGCCAAATCAGCGAGGTTGAACACCAGGCTCGTTCGGGCCGGGCTGAGCGCTGTGGTATAACCGCCCGGTGGCTCTCTTCGTTTTGCTGCACGGGTCGTTTCATGGTGGCTGGTGCTGGGCGCGTGTCCGTCCGCGCTTGCGTGCCGCCGGGCACGAGGTCTTTACCCCCACCCTGACCGGCATCGGCGACCGCGCTCACGCCGTCACCCGCGACACCGGCCTCGAGACGCACGTGCAGGACATCGTCTCGCTAATTGAGTTCGAAGATCTCCACGACGTTGTTCTCGTCGGCCACAGTTATGGCTGCGTGCTGGCGACGGCAGTCCTCCATCGCATTCCCGAGCGTCTCGCCCGGGTGATCTACTTCGATGCCGGGGTCCCAATCGACGGCCAGGGCGCCTGGGACCTCTTCGACGACGCCTCCCGAGCCGGCATCCGCGAGCGCATGGCGCGGTCGGGAAGCGATTGGCTCGTCCCGCCCGCCTCGCCGAAGGCACTCGGGATCACCGATCCGGCCGACCTCGCCTGGGTCGCCCCGCGGTTGACGGCGATGCCGCTGAAGGCCTGGACCGACCCGGTTCGTCTGGGCAACCCGGCGGCCGCTGCGGTGCCCGGCGCGATGATCGCCTGTGTCCGTGGCGGGGCGCGGGCGGCGCAGACGGAGCGGCTTCGGGCGATCGCCGGCGAACGCGGCTGGCGCTTCGCCGAACTCGACAGCGGCCACGACGCGATGGTTACCCACCCAGAGGAGTTGAGCGATCTCCTGCTTCGCCTGGCTGAGGCGGGCGGGCCGTTCACCTTGAGCGCCGATGATCCGCTGCCGTTGCCCAGCGACATCCGCGCCGTGCTCGATGGGCGCTGGGAACGTAACCGCGACGCCTACCGCTACCTGGCGGAAAACTGATGGCCTATCGTTTCCTGAGCGCCGACGAAATCGTCGGGATCCATCGCGACATCGCCGACCGCACCGGAGAAGGCGACGTGCCGCTCCTGAGCGCCGAAAAGCTCGAATCGGCGGCGGCCCGGCCGGCTCTGGCGGCGCACTACGAGAATGCCGACGTCGTCCGCCAGGCTGCCCTGCTGACGATCGGGTTGATGCAAGCGCATCCCTTCCTCGATGGCAACAAGCGCGTCGCGTTTGCGGCGGGCGATACGTTCCTGGTACTCAACGGATTTCGGCTCATCGGCGATCCGCTTGGCTTCGCCAAGGAGATCGTCGCGGTCGCTTCACGCTCCGGCAGCCAGGACGAGGCCTTCGATCGTTTCGAGACCTGGCTGCGACGGCACGTCCGTTTCGACGGCTAACGACATTCACCAACTGTGGGCGGCTAGCTCAGGAGTTTTCGCTTGATGTGGGCGCGGAGGTATTGCCAGTAGCCAGTCGTGAGGTTGGCTGCGGCGGCGTTGCCACCAACCGGCACCGCCATATTCGGGTCGCGATAGATACCACGTGCGATGTCGCGCTGGGTTGCGGCATTCGGGTCGCCCCGCACCCAACGCACCCCGCCATCACCAGCAGCCGGGTCATGGATGTACATCGTCTTGGCGATTTCGGGAAGTTCGCTTGGCTTGCTCTCGCCGAAGAACGGGAGGGTGGCTACCGCCAGATACCCACCGATCTGATTGACCAGCATCCCGCCCAGGTCAAAGTCGGTCACGATCCGGTCGGCGCTGCCCTGATCGCGCAGGAAATTCAGCAATTTCGCCAGAAAGACCGGATTGGCGAGGTTCGCCTTCGTCGCGTCGACGAGCGCCCTCGCGATTCGATGCTTGCGGACGTTGTGCTCGAGGTTCTTGTCGAGAGCGCCGGGCCGCTCGATCGGCACGGTCTTGATGTATTGCAGCACCGCCTTGCCGTCGAGCGTCTGTGGGCCGGCGGGGAAGTGGCCGCGTGGATACTTCACCCCGCCCAGATAGAAAGGATGGACGTCGAAGGCGCTCGGATTGGTGAAGGGGATGCCGCCAAAGACATTGTCGACCAGGCTGGCGATCTGCTCGTCGGGCAGGACGATGGTGAAGTCGATCGTCAGCCCAGTGGCGTTTTCGAGCACCTCTTGCATCAATGGGATGCCGCCGGCCTGATACGCCTGATCGATCTTCATCGCCCAAGGGGTCTTGGTCAGCCGCTCGATCTCGGGGGCGCGAATATCGTGGGTGAGCGAAACCAGGCTCAGTTCTCGCCAGAAACGGTCATAGGAGACGATGGTGTAGGAGCCGATGAAGGCGCGTTCGGTGAGCGGTGGCTCGTGAGTTTCGCCGTAGCCGTAGAGGAGGATGTTGACCCGGCCCTCGTTCAGCTTTTGGTCGATCCGGCGCAGCCGTTCCGGATTGGCGGCCGGCCATTCGGCGCGTCGCCGTTCGGCTTCGGCGACAAAGGTGTCGAGAAGCCGCTCGGCGATTGTCGCCGGGCGGGCTGGCTGCTCGGGCGGCGGCGGAATCTCAATCTCGGGGAGCACGACGATCTCCCCGCCGTCCTCGGGTGGAAGGGGCACGTCGATGGCAGGGCGCTGGAGCGGAGTGCTTGGCTGGTCGACAAGCCGGACATCGGGGCTGGGTGCGCAGGCGGCCAGAAACAAAACGAGCCCGGCGAGTGCGCCGAGCCGCAAACGGAAGGTCATCAGGACGAGAGTATAGGAAGTATCTCCCAGGACGACAAGCAACGCGACGGGCAACACCATCTGGCGGCCCGTCGCGACGCGCGAGGCAGACGGAGCCGAGTGGAGGTCTGATCGAACCGTTCGCCATCGAACGCGCCGCCTCATTGCGACGGTTGGGTCGTCAGACACTGGCTCTGCATCCTTGCCCAGCCTTGCTGCCGAGGATAGCGCCGCTATCGTGAGCGCCACGTGAAGATCCCTTCACTCGCATGTGGATGATGTGAGGTTTCGGCAAGGCGGTGTGCCGTCGACCGTCCGCTTCCTGTCGTTGCCGGATACAGCCGTCTCTGGCATTCGAAACTGTCCACTCATTTCACGCTCCGTCTTGTGACGAAACCGTGACGTGGACGGCCTGTCAACCTCCTCGCGGAGCAACCGACAGCGACCACGCGTCTCGATAGGCGTCGCCATCTGCCCGCTCAGGGGAGCCTGGCGGCGCGGCCGACCGCCACGCTCGCGCGCAAGAACGGATGACGAGTGGTTCGGCCGATGGGGACGCGCCAGTCGACAACCCGATTGGTTTGACGCAGGCGCCCGGCCGTTGCTACACTTCGGGGAGTGGCGCTCCGCCCGGAGCGCCTTTTTGGTGTGTCGATCCAGTGCTGGTGCGAGGCCGGCTGAGGGTAGGAACGTGTACGCGATCGTTGACGCCGGAGGGCATCAGATCAAGGTTCGTCAGGGCCAGGTGATCGATGTGGACCGGATGCATGTCGAGCCAGGCGATTCGGTCGAACTGAGCAAGGTGCTCCTGCTGGCGGATGGCTCGGACATCACCATTGGCCAGCCGACCATTGCCGGGGCAAGGGTAACGGCGACCGTCCTCCGCGAAGTCAAGGGCGACAAGATCATCGTCTTCAAGTACAAGCCGAAGGTGCGCTACCGGCGCCGGCAAGGCCACCGCCAGAAGTACACCCAGCTTCGGATCGAGCGCATCGACGGAGGCAGCAATGGCGCATAAGAAAGGCGTCGGAAGCTCGCGCAATGGGCGCGACAGCAATAGCCAACGGCTGGGCGTCAAACTGTATGACGGCCAGACGGTGCGGGCCGGTGGGATTATCGTGCGCCAACGCGGCACGCCGATCAAGCCGGGTCAAAATGTTGGCGTCGGACGCGATCACACGCTCTTTGCGTTGATCGACGGCGTCGTCAAGTTCGAACGTGCCGGTCAGGATCACCGCAAGGCATCGGTTCTGCCGGCAGTGGCGGCAGAATGAAAGAGAAGATCCATCCCAACTACGTCAAGTCCGTGATCACCTGCTCGTGTGGCAATGTCATCGAGACCGGTTCGATCAAGCCGACGATGCGCATCGATGTGTGTAGCAAGTGTCACCCGTTCTTCACCGGCGAGCAGCGCATCGTCGACACCGCCGGCCGCGTTGAGCGCTTCAAGCGCCGCTTTGGCATCACCGACTAACGCTCTCTGGCGATATCACCCGGCCCCCGTTCCTCGACGAGCGGGGGTCTTTCTTTGGCAAGATAGTCGCTCAGGCACGCGAAATATTGGTCGAGCAGCCGATTGGCGACCGAGCGGATCAGCGGCTCGCCAAAGCGAAGCAAGCTCCCCTCGACGTGCGCCTCGCAGAAATACCCGACGGTCGTCGTCTGGGCGCCGGAACAGGTGAGAAAGGCGCTGATCACTCCGATTGCGGTGTCGGCATCGAGTTGGAAGGAATGCGGCCGCACCGGGTTCACCAGGGTCACTCTCCCGCTGTAGGCGCCTCGATAGAGCAGCACGCTCACCGTCGCGCTGATCTGGTAGACCGCACCCTCACGCTCGACCTTCTGGCAGCCAGGGATACAGCGGCGCAGCACCGTCGGGTCGAGGATCGCATCCCAGACGGCACCCGGCGGCGCGAGAACGGTTCGTTGGCCTTCGAAGCGCATAGCCGAAGTGTAGCGGTCGGTATAATCCGGCCGATGTCCAGTTTGCTCGATCCGCTGATCGCCGGCTTCCTCGTTTGGTGGGAGGCGACCCTCCGCGAAGTCACGCCGTTCGTCGTCCGAATCTTCCAGATCGCCGTTGTCGGGCTGATCCTCTGGCTGATCGCGGCGCGATTGCGAGCCGCCGTCCGGCGTGGCCTGGGAACTCGCGTCGAAGCGCATACGGTCTTCGTCATCGATCGGACGATCGTCCTGGTCACCTGGGTGGTGATTGTCGCGGTTGGGCTGGCGCTCTTCGGGGTGGACCTGACCGCGCTGGCGGCCGGTATCGGCATCGCGACCCTCGCGCTCACCCTCGCGATGCAGGACGTTCTGCGAAATTTCATTGCCGGCATCTATCTCTTGGTCGAGCAGCCGTTTCGGATCGGCCAACGGATCAAGGTGAGAGAGTTTCAGGGGGTGGTCCAGTCGGTCAGCGTCCGGGTGACGACCCTGCGGGCCGACGACGGGGCGCAGGTGCTGGTCCCGAACGCGCTCCTCTTTAGCGAGGCGATCACCAATCGCGGCAACCTGGCTTTGCCACTCGCGGCCGATCAAACCGCTCCGGCCGTCACCGAGGTCGCTGCCTCGGCGGCCGCCGACCGCCCCGACGCGATCCTTCCGTGATCGTCAGCCGCAAGTTCGACGTGCTCACCAAAGGGAACGACGACGTCGTCGATCTGACGCCGTCGCTACGCAAGGCGCTCTTGGAGAGCGGCATCGAGCGCGGAACGGCGACGCTCTTTGTGATGGGATCGACAGCGGGACTGACGACCGTCGAGTTCGAGCCGGGACTGGTCGAGGATCTCGCCACCGCCTTCGAGGGGGTCGCTCCGCGCGCTCGCGCCTACGCTCACAACGCTCGTTGGCACGATGACAACGGCCATTCGCACGTCCGTGCCGCGCTGCTCGGTCCGTCGTTGGTCGTGCCCTTCTTCGACCGTGTACCGCTGCTTGGCGTCTGGCAACAGGTCGTCCTGATCGACTTCGATATCCGGCCGCGCCAGCGCGAGGTGGTTTGCCAGATCGTCGGTGAGTAGACCCCCGGCGGCGCCATCAGACAATCCGGCTTGGCTCTATTCCGCCGCGGGGTCGGCAATGTGGGGGATGGTATGACGATTGAGCGTCACTATGCGATGGTGGGCGAGCGGCGCGTGCACTACCGGCGGGCCGGGGGCGGGCCGGCGCTCGTCCTGCTGCATGCTGCGCCCAACAGTTCGTTTGTCCTCGAACCGCTGATTGCTCAGCTTGCCGCCAGCCGGACCGCGATCGCGATCGACCTGCCTGGCTACGGGGAGAGCGATCCGCTACCCGTGGCACGGCCGACAATCCTCAACTACGCCCGCGCACTCGGCGAGACACTCGACGCGCTTGGACTAGACCGGGTCGACCTCTACGGGGCGCACACCGGCGCAGCCATCGCCGTCGCCTTTGCTCTGATCCGTCCCGACCGTGTCCGCAAGCTCGTGCTGGAAGAGTACCAACTGTACACCCCCGAGGAGCGCGACGAACTGATCGCCCGGTTCTGCCCGCCGATGGTCCCGGACTGGGCCGGTGGCCATCTCGTGAGAGCGTGGGCGATGCGGCGCGATATGTTTGTCTTCCGGCCGTGGTTCCGGCGGATTCCGGAAGCGCGGCTGCCGCTCGATCTCCCATCGCCGGAGCGGCTGCACGACCTGTTCGTCGACTTCTTGCGTGGCGGGACGTTTCCCTGGCTCGGCCACCTCGCCTCCTTCGCCTACGACGGCCTGCCTGCCCTCGATCAGCTTCAGACCTCGACCCTGCTCTTGGCCAGCGAAGGCGATCCGGTGCGGATGCACCTCGAACGGCTCAACGCGGCTGGCCCGATCCAGATCGATGCACCGCCAGCGACACTGGACGATACCGGCGCACTCGCCGAGCGTATCCTTTCGTTCCTGGGCAACGACGGTCTGCCAGCCGGACCTCCGCCGCCGGCGGCGGTGAAAAGCCGCTTCGGGGCGATCCGTCGAGCCTACCTGCCGAGCCGGCTCGGGCCGATCCTGACCCGCCTCAGTGGCGAGCCGGGCGGCAAGCGGCCGGTCGTCTTGTTTCAGAGTTCGCCGGCCTCGAGCGAGCCACTCGAACCGCTGCTCGAAGCGCTGGCGACCGACCGGCTGGTGGTCGCCTTTGATTCGCCGGGCAACGGCGATTCGGCGGTCTTTCCCGGCGAGCCAACGATCGACGATCTTGCGGCGATCCTTGGCGACGCGATCGATGCACTCGGCATCGGCGAGTACGACGCCTACGGTTTCCACACGGGGGCGTTGATCGCGCTGCAATCGTCGATCAGCGCACCAGCGCGGGTGCGCCATGTCGTCATCGATGGTATTCCGCTCTACTCAGCGGAGTTGGCGAAGGAACTGCTGGCGACCTACGCGCCGCCGATGCAGATCGACCCGCACGGCGGCCATCTCGTCTGGGCCTGGAACTTTCGGCGCGACATGGGGCTGTGGTCGCCGTGGTATCGCCGGCGTAAGAAGGCGTCGCGCCGCCGCGACCCATATCCAGATGCCGCCGAAATGCACGCTGGCGCGGTCGACTTCCTGAAAGGGGCGAAGACCTATCACGTCAACTACTGGGCGGCGTTTCGCTATCCCACCGCCGACCGGCTGGTCCAGCTTCCGGCGGCTGCGCTGGTCACCGCCAAGCGGGGTGATTCGCTCTCGGGCGGCGTCCCGGAGGCGGCGCGGCTCGCCCCTCGTGGCGAGGTGTCGGTCAACGCCGGGATCAGCACGCCCGAAGCGCTCTTGGAAACCGCCGGGCTCTATCGCGCTTTCTTCGACCGAGGCGACTGACCGGACGCCGTCTCGGCGGTCCCCCTCGTTTCTGGGCGAGCCATCGTTTGCCCGCCGACACGAGCGGCCGAAAGCCGCGTGGCAATCTCAGCGCGGGGCGTTCAGTCGTAGCACCAACGCCCTCCCAAGGCCGCGCCACCTTCCCGGCCGCTCCAGTGACCCGGCGCAGGTCCGACGCTTTAGCCGCGAAGTGGCCGGCCTCCCAGTCTGCTCTGCCCCGGCTGCTCGGGCTTGGCGGGGCGGTCGGCCGCCTTCTTCGCCGCTTTACGCCGGCCGAGATCTTCGACGATCACCGCGTTCAAGGCGGCAAGTTGGGCGATCTCGATCTGCCGGCCGCCGTCCGGCGGGATCATCTGCTCGGGTGGTAGTTCGTATCCGTCATGCATTGGTCGCTCCTTAGCCAGAGGACATCTTCAAGTATGGCCGATCGGCTAGATCCGCTGAAACAGTTCGAACTGCTCGCCGTCCGGACCGTGGAAGGTGGCAAAGAGCACCTCGCCAAAGGGCGGCATTTCGGCTTCAAATGGCTCGGAGATCGCGGTCGCCCCGAGCGAGATCATGAGCGAACTGGAGTCCTTGAGGTCGTCGGTTTCGAGCGAGACCGACAGGATGCCGAGGTTCGGCGGGACGGCGCGTTCGGTGAGCGGCCGGCCCTCGGTCCCGAGGTATTGAGAGAATTCGATCCGGCCGTTTGGCGCATGGGGTGAGATGAAGTTCATGTTGTGGACGCGCACGTCGTCGGCTGTGCCAAGGAAATGGCCCATCCCTTCGAGGTGGGTGTCGAACAGCACTCGAAAGCCGAGCCCTTGCAGAAACCGGGCTGTCTGGGCGGCGTCCGAGACATGGAGCGCCACCGATTGGACCTCGCTGGCGTCGTCGAACAACCAGCCGATCGTCCCTTCGAGATTGCCCATCACCTCGAAGACGTCCAGCAGGACGCCGTCGGGGTCGAAAGCTTGAGAATCCCAGGCCTGGATGTCGTCGTTGACCTTCCAGTAGGTCGGGTCTGATTTTCTGGTTGCGCCGGCGGCCAGCAACCGCTGCCAGCCGCTTTTGATTTCGCGGTAGCGATAGTTGACGGCATACAAGCCGAGGTCCTGAAGGCGCTCGTAGCCGCCCCAGATCGGCTCGCCGGGGCGGTCGAACTGGACCAGCCGCAGGAGGCCGGATTGGCAGCCGTCCGGCCCGAGCACGAGCCCTTCGCCACGGAGCCCTTCCGGCATCCGCCAGGCCGCTTCGAACGTCGGTCCGCCGACCGACATCTGCCCCTGCTCGACGTAGCCGAACGCCTCTCGATAGAAGCGAGCGGTCCGTTCGAGGTCGGCGACGCCCTGGGTGACGAACTTGAGTTCACTGATCACGTGCATCCTCTCCCGATCGGGTCGTTCCGCTGTCCATTGTACGGCGGCGTTGATCCGCACTCGGCGTGAATCCGTATCTCGCTGCAAGACCCGAAGCCGGAAGCCAGCCGGCCGGCAGGAAGGAGGCACGGAGTACCGCTCGATCGACAGAGCCAAACAGGGCCGGAGACGACCGCATGCTGGCGGATCGGTGGCCCGAGGAAAGGACCGACCATGCGCATCACTCATCTTGCCGGCCTTGCCGCCGTCGTCGCTGCCGCCATCGTCGGCTTGCGGGCGATCGCGCCGGGCGGCGAGGCATCCAGCCACCGCGAAGCACCGCTGATCTCTCAGGACCCGGCGGTGGACAATGTCGATACCTATGTCTTTCGCACCGAGGACGCTCCCGGCACGGTCACCTTCGCCGCGACCTGGTATCCGTTCATGGAGCCGACCGGCGGCCCGAACTTCTATCGCTTCGACCCGAGCGCTCGCTACAACATCCACATCGACAAGGATGGCGACGGCGTCCAGGACATCACCTATCGCTGGACCTTCCGCGACGAGATCGTCAACCCGAATACGTTTCTCTACAACACCGGCCCGATGACCGCGATCACTTCACCGTCCTACAACGTCCGCCAGTACTACACCGTCACCGAGATCATCGCCGGTCCGACGCCGGTCACCAACACCCTGTTCTCGAACCAGTTGATGATCCCGGAGAACGTCGGACCGCGCTCGAACCCGAACTACAGCACGCTGCGCCAGCAAGCGATCCGGACGACGACAGCCGGCGGAGACACCATCAAGGAATTCACCGGATCGCGCGACGACCCGTTCTTCGTCGACGTCGGGTCGATCTTCGACCTCGCCGGCCTGCGGCCGCTCAATCAGTTCCACCTGATCAAGCTGCCGACCGCCAAAGGCGTCGATAGCACCGCCGGCTTCAACGTGCTGGCGAACGTGCTTCAAGTGCCGATCAACCGGGTCGTCTCGACCGGCTGCAACCTGTCGGATATCAAAGACACCCGCTGCACGATCGGCGTCTGGTCGACTGCCGAGCGCCGCGCGATCCGCACGTTCAGCCTTGGCTCGGTGACCAACACCGGCGACTGGGTTCAGGTTTCCCGGCTTGGAATGCCGCTGGTGAACGAAGTGGTGATCGACCTCGCTCGCAAGGACGCCTTCAACGGTATTCCGCCAACGCTCGACGTCACGGCTGCCGGCGATCGTATTCTCACGTCGGAACTGGCCAGCCTGATGCCGGTGCTCTACCCCGGCGCGGTGGTCAGCACGCCGGTCTCCAACCGGCTCGACCTGCTGGCGATCTTCGCCCAGGGGTTGAACTTGCCAGCGCTGGGCATCCCCGGTGGCTACAACAACCAGCAGCAACAATCGGCTGCCAAGCCGTCCGAGCAGATCCGGATCAACCTCGCCGTCGCGCCGACCGCGGCGGTTGGCAAGGGCAATCGGCTGGGGATCATCGCGCTCGACCTTGCTGGCTTCCCGAACGGCCGTCGGCTGGAAGACGACGTCACCGACATCGCGCTGCGCGCGGTTGCCGGAGTGTTCTACAAGCTGGCCGTCCCTGCCGGCCCGAACTATGACGTCTTCCCCAACAACGCGCTGACCGACGGGGTGGATCGGAACGACAAAGACTTCCTTACTGCGTTCCCCTACCTCGCCGATCCGTGGGACGGCTACTACCGCATCCATCAGAATCAGTACCAGACGAATGCGGCGTCGGCGTTCCGCAACGCTCCCGGCTGGTAACCCTGCAGCAGGCTTCCGGCGCCTCGTGCGCCGGCGGCTCTGCCGGCTGGACCGGCCGTACAATCCGATCCAGCCGGGAGCGCCGTACTCGTACAAAGGATCGACCATGCGCCTATTGAGAAACCCGGCCAGCCGGCTGGCAATCCTGACGGTGCTCGCGGGGTTGCTGGGCATCCTCTGGGCTGGCGAAGGGCTCGGCTGGTATGCGCCGCAGACGCCGGTCGCGCGGACCGAGGCGTCGGCCGCGTTGCAGGCCAGCGCGATCGATTCGGCGATCGGGGTCCGCCAGGAGGCGCTGCGCCGTTCGCCGGGTGACGCGCTGGCGTTGGCCGAGCTTGGCGAACTCTATCTTGCCAAAGCCCGGATCACCTCCGACCCGAGTTGGTATGACAAGGCCGACGCGGTGCTGGCCCAAGCGATCGCTCGCCGGCCGGACGATGCTCGCACCGCGATCGCGCTCGGCGAGTTGGCACTGGCGCGCCATCGTTTCGCCGACGCTCTCGGCTGGGGTGAGCGCTCCAGCCGTCTTGCCCCTGAGCTTGTCGGCGCCTACGGAGTGATGGCGGATGCGCTGATCGAACTGGGCAACCATGGACGGGCCGCTGACGTCATTCAGGCGATGGTCGACCGCAAGCCCGCGCTTGCCTCCTATGCTCGCGTCTCCTACGCTCGCGAACTCTATGGCGACCTTTCCGGCGCGATTGCCGCGATGGAACTTGCCGCCGAAGCCGGTACGCCCGGCACCGAGAGCCGGTCCTGGGCGCTCGTTCAGGCGGGCCATCTGCACTTCCTGGCTGGCATGCTGGACGAGGCAGCCGCCGCCTACCGCCGCGCCGAGGCTGAGACCAACGGCTACCATGCCGCCCGCGCCGGTCTGGCGCGCATCGCCGCCGCCCGGATGCGCTACGACGAGGCGATCGCGCTGCTCGGGCCGGTCACCTTGCAGGCGCCGCTGCCCGAGTATGTCATCCTGCTGGGTGACGTCTATGCCGCCGCCGGCCGCCTCGCCGAGGCTGGCCAGCAATACGGGGTCGTCCGGGCGATGAACGAGCTATACCGGGCCAGTGGAGTAGATGTCGACCTCGAACTGGCCCTCTTCGATCTGGATCACGAGCAGAATGTCGAGCAGGCGTTCGCGACGATCGCCCGGCTGGAGGCCGAGCGGCCCAGCTTGAAAGTGCAAGACGCCCTCGCCTGGGCCTATTACCGCACTGGCGACGATGCTGCCGGGCTGGCAAAGGCGCGCGAGGCGCTCCGGCTCGGTACGCCGGACCCGCTGGCGCTGTATCACGCCGGCAAGCTGGCGGCGCGCTCCGGCCAGACCGATGAGGCGCGCGGCTATTTCGAGCGAGCGCTGGCGCTCAACCCGCGCTATTCGGTGCTCTGGGCCGACGACCTCCAGCGCTCCTATCTGGCGGTTGGAGGCGGGCGATGAGGCGACTGATCGTGCTCGCACTCGCCGTGCTGCTGGCGATCGCCGCCTGGCCCGCCGGCGGGGCGGCTCATCCGCTTGGGAACTTCACCGTCAACCGGATGTCGATCCTCGAAATCGGCCCACAGGCGATCGGAATTCACTACATCCTCGACATGGCCGAGATCCCGGCGCTTCAGGAGAAGCTGGCGATGGATGCCGATCGCGACGGCATCCTTTCCGACGCCGAGACCGCCGAGGCGCGCCGACGCCTCACCGGGCAGATCCAGCAGAACCTCCGGCTCACCCTCGACGGCCAGCCGGTTGCACTCTCGGCGCGCCAGTCCACCCTGACCTATCCGCCCGGCCAGGGCGGGCTGATGACGCTGCGGCTCGAGATCGACTTCTCCGGCGACTATTCGGCGACCGGCCGGCCGATGCGCGGGCGCTATAGCGATGGCAACTTCGCCGACCGGCTGGGCTACCAGGACATCCTGGTCCACGCTGCCGACGGCGTCGGCCTGCTCGAAACCTCGGCTTCCACCGACGACCCGACCGAGCGACTGACCGTGTATCCGGATGACGTGCTGAGTTCGCCGCGGGCACTGCGCGAGGTTAGTTTCGTCTTCCAGGCCGGTGCGCCGTCGGCGGTGATCCCGATCCTCACCCCGGTGCGCGAGACGGCGGCCGCCGCTCAGGACGCCTTTGCCGCGCTGATCGCCGAGGAGAACATTACGCCGGGGTTCGTCGCCCTCGCGCTGCTGTTGGCAATGGGCTTAGGCGCGATGCACGCGCTTTCGCCCGGGCACGGCAAGACCGTCGTCGGCGCCTACCTTGTTGGTTCGCGCGGGACCGCCGCTCACGCGCTCTTCCTTGGCGCGACCGTCACGATCACCCACACGCTAGGCGTGTTTGCCCTCGGCCTGGTCACGCTCTTTCTGAGCAGCTTCATCCTGCCAGAACGGCTCTTTCCCTGGCTTGAACTGATCTCGGGTCTTCTGGTCGTCCTGATCGGCCTGTCGCTCTTTCGTCAACGGCTGCTGTATGCCTTCCCCCGGTTGCGCCGCCGCGATAGTCACGCCGATCAGCACGCCCGTGGCATCGTCCACGACCACTCGCATGATCACGCGCACGACCACTCACACGATCACGACCAGGATGGCCTGGTGCATTCGCACGGCGGGGTCGAGCATAGCCACCTGCCGCCCGGGGCAGATGGGACCCGAATTGGCTGGCGGTCGCTGTTGGCGCTGGGCGTGTCGGGAGGGTTGCTGCCCTGCCCATCGGCGTTGGTGGTGATGCTGAGCGCAATCGCGCTCGGACGGGTCGCCTTTGGGATCGTTCTGATCATCTTCTTCTCGCTCGGGCTAGCCGGAGTGCTGACCGGGATCGGACTGCTTCTGGTGTATGCCCACCGGCTCTTTGCCCGGCTGCCGGCCGGGGCGCCGGGAGTGGCGCTGCGCTTCATGCCGGTGTTGAGCGCGGCGGTGATCGTCGTGCTGGGACTGGCGATCACGTTGAGTGCCCTCGGGAGCACCCGGCTGCTCTGAGTGGGCGAATGTTTCCCGTAGAATAGCCGCGACATCGGCCTTGCACGTTCGGCGATACGCTCTCTGCACGGAGGGTGGCTATCGTGGGCGACTGTGCTCCCGTCACGTACAGGAGGCGAGGTTGCCGGTGATCGCGTTTGGGGTACGCAGCGAACTGGACCGACGAGACGAAGAGCTGATCGGCCGCTTCCGAGAGACCGATCTCGGAGCGCTTCAGGAGTTCTACGACCGTCATCAGGCCGTCGCCTTCGGTCTGGCACTGCGGATGCTGGGCGATCGCGGCGCAGCCGAAGACGTGGTCCAGGACGCCTTCCTCTCGGCCTGGCGACGCGCTGATTCCTACAACACCGATCGCGGGTCGGCGCGCGGTTGGCTGCTGGGGATTGTCCGCCACCGGGCGATCGACATCCTGCGTCAGCGCTCCGCCCAGCCCGGCGCCTTGCCGATCGATGCTGCTTATGATGCCGCGGACAAGGCCGACGTCTTCGGCGAGGTGGCACGGTCGCTCGAAGCCGCCACCGTGCGGAGCGCCTTGCGCGGCCTGCCGGAAGAGCAGCGCGAGACGATCGAACTGGCCTACTTCCGCGGGTTGACCTGCGTCGAGATCGCCGACCGGATGAAGGTCCCAGTCGGCACAGTGAAGGGCCGGCTTCGCCTCGCGATGAAGAAGCTGCGAGCGACGTTGCTACCACTTTCCTAGAACTGGCGCTCCGAGGGTATTGCTCGCCGATTGCCGTTGCGACCCACCCTGAGGTGGCGATTTGCCGGGCGCAGCCACCTGCGCCTCCCTCGCCGGCGGGGCCAGATAGCCCGGACCAGGGGGGGCCGAAATGGCCTGGTCATACCTGCCGATCGGCCCCTGTTTCGCGATTGGGCATCCGACATCATCGCCTTGGCTGGAACCGACCTGGGCTACCACGCGCCCCAGCTGACGGCGCTTTCGCAGACTTTACCGTCGTTCCGGCTCTGGTCGTGCGCCCGGTGAGGGTCCCGGCCGGACTTACCCCCGCACCTGCCGGGATCGCCTCCCCCTTTTCGATCCCCGGGCAGCGGCCCGAGCCGCAAGGCGGCAGGTGCGGGCTCGACACAGAAGGCCGCGCCGGAACTGTCCGGCGCGGCCTTCGGCTGTACGGAACCGGGTTGTCTACTGGGTGCGGAAGGCCGGGTCGTAGTTCCAGTAGCCTGGCGTGGTTCGGACGAGGCCCTGGGTCTTGGCCGACGTAATCACGAACGTGGCATTACCGACCAGGAAGACCATCGGAACTTCATCCGCCCAGGCCTTCATCGCCTCTTGCAGGAGAGTCCAACGCCGGTTGGTGTCTGGCTCGGAATAGGCCTTGGTCAGCAGGTCGTCCATCGCCTGAACGCACCACAGCACGATCTGGGGCGGCTGGTCGCACTTGAGGAACTGCCAACTGAACGAAAAGATGCCGTTCGGGTTGGTGCCACCGGCCGAGACCAGTTCCATCCGAGGAGCCTGGCCAAGGGCAACCGCGACGTACTGGGTGTTCTCCAGTGGCACTAGTTGATAGTTGATGCCGGCGTCACGATGGGCGGAATGGACCGCTTGCATCACCGAGACGGCGACCGGGTCGGCGTTGGTGAACTGGATACCCTGAAGGGTGATCCCATTCGGGTAGCCGGCCTCGGCCAGCAGTTGCTTGGCCATCGTCAGGTTGTAGGGGATCGGCGGGACGTTCTTGTTGTACATCGGCGAGCTTGGGGCGCCGAGTTGGCCGATCGGCGTGCCGAAGCCGCGGTAGATCGTCCGGGCGATCGCTTCCTTGTCCACCGCGTAGTTGAGCGCCCGGCGCACCCGGATGTCTCGGAGTGCGGTCTGCTCGGCTTCGCGCTTGTTGAACAATATGTTCAGGTAGCTGTCGGTCTCGGCCAGTACGTTCATCCCCTCGCGCTTGGCAGCATCGACGAGGTCCGGGCTGTTGACGGTGAGTGCGATGTCGATCTCGTTGGTGCGCATCCCATTGATCCGCTGGCTGGGGTCGGGGATGACGCGCCAGCGGATCTCGCTCGCGATCGGCTTGCGGTACGGATGCGGCGTGCTGCGCAACTTGTAGACGACCATATCGGTCGACTTGCCCTCGACGTAGTCATAGGGTCCGCTGCCGCCGCCCTTCGGGTTGACCATGAACTCTTTGTAGCCGCCCACCGCTTCGATCGCCTTCTTGGAGACGATGAAGATGTTCGGCGAGACGTAGATCAGCGAGAAGTCGCGCTGGCGAGTGGTGATGTCGACGGTATAGTCGTCGACCTTCTTGGCTCCGGTGGTAAAGAGCAGTTGACGTCCGACCGTGTTGGTGGGCGCCGGAACGAACAACATTTCGAAGGTTGCCACGACGTCGTCGGCGGTGAGCTTCTCGCCGTTGCCAAAGGTGAGATCGCGCCGCAGAGCAAAGCGCCAGGTGAGTCCATCGGGCTGGAGGGTCCAAGTCTGGGCGACGCCGGGCTGAACTACGAAGTCCTTGCCGAAGTTGAGCAGCGAATCGAACTGGATGGTGTTGAAGTTGACGAGGACTGATTCGGGGCCGAGCGTGTTGAGCGCGGCCGCGCCGATTCGCAACGTCTGGTCGGCGGCGCGCTGGGGAGCGGAGGGCGCCTGGCCGCCAGAACTGGCGGTGGGCTGCTGGGGCGTTTGCGCTGAGGGTGTGCAGGCCGCGCCAATCAGGACAACCAGAAGTAAGCTCGCCAGGGCCGAGCGCATGCGATCCCTCCTCCCTCGCGTCGACTGGAGCACCGATCCGCGAGGCGCTGCATGGTCGGCCGGAGTTTAGCATCTTGTCTACTCAATTCAAAAACTTTGCACATGAGATTCGTACCAATTCGTGAGGCGGCAGGTCGGTTGCACCACGGAGAGAAAGGGATCGGATTAGGTGGCGTTGATGAGACGCGCTTGCTCGCTAGCGCCGCGTCAAGAGAGCCAACTTGACGCGGCGCTGGTCAGGCCAGGTCTGCTAGCGCAGAGGACCGTCGGGGAGAGCCGGACGTGTCGCTGCCAGAGCAGGCGGACGGATGTCTGCAACGTGAGCGCGGAGGACTAGCGAACGATGGCGCTCGCCGTGCCGACGATGGACTTGGCGCCGTCCTCCTTCTCCAGCCAGACGTCGCAGACCAGACGCACTCCGTCGTCCTCTTCGATTCGATCCCGGACGATCCCCCGGACGAAGATATCCTCGTCGTCGAAGACCGGCGCAACAAAGGTGCAGTCGAACCGGCCGGTTTCGAAGTAGGCCGGGCCGAAGAAATCGACCAGCATCCGCGAGATCCAGCCGATGGTCTGCCCCCCGGCGACGAAACCGCGCTTGAACCCAAAGCTCTGGGCGGCCTGGTCGTCGTGGATGTTCTTCTCGAAGGTGCGGCCCTGGCGGGCTTGGACATTCTTGGCGTGGGAAACGATCTCGGGCAACGGCGTCCCGACGGCGGTCGCGGTGCTGGCGGACATTAGTTGCCTCCTTGCGGCATCTGCAGCAGTGTGTCGCGTTTCTTGACCAGCACCTTGCCGGAGTCGTCGGTGGTCAGGAACTCGAAGGTGACGTAGTGACGCCCCTTGCGTTCGGAAACGTCGACGACCGTACAGGTCGTCCGGATACGGCTGCCGACCTTGACCGGGCCGTGATACTCGTGGCTGGTCTTGGTCGGAATGATCCCGGACATCAAGAAATCGTTGGCTCGCAGGAAGCGATCGAAGTCGGCATTGGTCAGTGTCGGCGGGGCGACCGGGCCGCCCCAGGGCGACGGACCGGTATACCAGGGTGAGGGGTCCTCTTTAAATCGGGCGTCATTCTCGACCCACTCTGGGGTCACGTCGAATTCCGCTGGTGTCAATTCGTCGCCGATCTTCAGGTCGGCAAAGATCTTCGCCATCGGTCCTCCTTGGCCTGTGGTTTGCGCCGCCATTATCGTCCTTCTCATGGCGCGGCGGTGTGGTCCAGACGCCAACTCGGACTGGTGGGGAGCGTCGCCGCCGTCGGGTAAAATTCAGCAGGATCGCCAACAAGACCGGCGTCCCGAAAGGCACGCGCGTGACCTCGACGCTCGACCGCCCAGCAATCGAACCGACCCCTCCGACCTGGACCGTTGGCCGGATGGCCGGCGTCGGCTTTGTGGTCGCGGTGGTGCTGGCGCTGCTGGGACTGCTCGGCTACGGGCTCCTGGTTGCCGGCAAGCCGAGCGGCAATATCGCGATCGACCCGCGGCCGGCGCGGCCGTTCACTCTGTCGTTGTTCGACGGGTCGTCATTGCGGCTGGACGACCTCCGCGGTAAGGTCGTGCTGGTCAACTTCTGGGCCTCCTGGTGCGGGCCGTGCATTGAGGAAGCGCCGGTGCTCGAACGCGCCGCCAAGCAGTATGCCGACCGCGGCGTGGTCGTGCTGGGTATCGACGTCTGGGATACGGACCAGGAGGCGCGCGCCTTCTTGCAGCGCTACGGCATCAGCTACCGCAACGGTGTCGACCCGACCGGCGCGATTGCGATCGACTATGGTGTGGGCGGTGTCCCTGAATCGTTCTTCGTCGACCGCAACGGTACGCTGGTGCGCAAGTGGATCGGCCCGCTGACCGACCTGCAGATCGCCGCCTTTCTGGACGAGCTGACGCGGTGATCGAGGTCGTCCCGCAGGTAAGCTGGACGGTTGCCTTTCTGGCCGGGCTGATTTCGTTCCTGTCGCCGTGTGTCGCGCCGCTCGTTCCCGGCTATCTGGCCTACGTGTCCGGCTCGACGCTCGACCGGCCGGCGCCGACGGGCCGAGTGTTGGGAACGACCCTCCTGTTCGTACTGGGCTTCACCTTCGTCTTCGTGGCGTTGGGGATGTCGGCCGGCCTGCTGGGTGGTGCGCTCGATGGGGTGCGGCCGGTGCTCTATCGGGCGGCCGGTGTGGTGATGGTCCTAATGGGGTTGGTGCTCATCGGAATGGGCCCCCGATTCTTGCAGGCCGACCGGCGCTGGCACATCGGGCGCGATGCGCTGGGACCGGCCGGGCCGGTCATCCTCGGGATGGCCTTTGGTTTTGGCTGGACGCCCTGCATCGGGCCGATCCTCGCTTCGATCTTGTTCTATGCCGGCACGCGTGAGACAGTTGGCCAGGCCGGACTGCTGCTGCTGGCCTATTCGCTCGGGTTGGGCGTGCCGTTCGTCGCGGTGGGGGTCGGGCTGAGCCGGACCCTCGGCGCTTGGCGCGTCTTGCGCCGGGTGAGCGGCCCCTTGAGCGTGCTGTCCGGCCTCACTCTGATTGCCGTCGGCGTCCTCTTCTTGACCGATCGCTTCTATGTCGTCACCATGCTGGCCAGCCGGCTCTATGGCCTCTGGCCGGTTCCGGTCGTGGGGTAGCCGATGGCCCGTTCCCTGATCCTTGCCCTCTTTGCGCTGCTGGCGTTTGTCGGCTCCGCATTTGCCCAGGACCCGACCCACGACGCCTTTACCCTTTATCGGGAGTTGAAGTGTCCGATCTGCGACACCTCGCTCGAAGCGTCCGACACTCAGATCGCCAACCAGATGAAGGACCTCATCCGCGAAAAGCTCGCGGCCGGTGAATCGCCCGAGCAGATCAAGAGTTACTTTGTCGAGCGCTACGGCGAATCGATCCTCGTCGCGCCGCCAAAAGCGGGCGGCAGTCTGGCGGCGTGGGTGATGCCGGCGGTCGGGTTGATCGTCGGAGCGGGGATCGTCGTGGCGGCGCTGCGGCGCTTCCGCTCCCGACCGGATCCGGCCCCGGTCGCTCCACCGCTCGACGAGGCCTATGCCGAGCGTCTTGAACGCGAGCTTCGTCAGGCCGAGCGCTAAGCTACTGCGGCTCGCGCAAATTCAGCGCCACTCGCACCTGCGACTGCCAGCAGCCCTCCGGGTCCGGCTTCAGGCGGCAGGCCGCCCGGCCTTCAGCGAGCGATTCCAGTTCCGGCACCGGCGCGATCGCGTTGCGGGCACGGAGCGGCAGATAGGCGACCTCGATCACCCGGTCCCAGGTGCGAAACTGCGCCCCGAGCATTCCTTGCGAATCGCCGATGATGGTGTCGAGCAACTCCCGGCCGCGCGCCCCTCCGGCGCGCTTGGATTCGAACCAGTCTCGCCGGAGCGAGGCCGCAAAGAGATAGACGGCCAATTCGGCCGGGCCGGGGATCGTGTCCTGATAGCGCGAGCGGTCGATCCGTAGGGTGTAGCGGAGTACGCCATCGACGAGGTTAGGGCTGATTCGTACCGTCCTCGGCCGGGTGTGGATCGGGTTGAGGGCATCCGAAAAGCGGGTTGGCTCGATCAGCACGACAACACCGCCGGGAACCTCGGGCACAGCCCATGCCGCTGCGAGGCGGTCGACGCCGTCGCGAAACTCGGGGATGCCACTGGCGTGGGCGAACCGGTGAGCCTGGTCGAGATGATCGGCGATCGCGTCAGCCGGATCCTCGGCGATCTCGGCGGCCATCCCTTGCAAGCCTGAGACGAAGGCCGCCGCCGGCGGCTGGCAGCCCGTGCCAAGCACCACCAACAGCAGCCCGAGACGAAGCCATCCCACGGCGACGCAGTATAGCGCACCTGACCCGACCGGGCCAGGACCGGTGTCGCGAGGCCGCCTATAGATGACTTCTTGTCCGCATCAGTGGATACATAGAATATTTGCCGAGATACTCGCGAGCGTGCTATTGTGCCTGGCTACGGAGAGGTCCCGGCAACGGCCTGCCGGGGACGAGACATCGAGCGCCTCGCAAATTGCAGTCGTCGAGCGCAGTCGCCGCGGTGCTCGACCAGTCGGTTGAGCGGCGGGAAGTTCGAGGAGGAATTTCATGAGGCGTTTCTGGAGTCCCCGGCCGACGCGGTTCCTTGCGTCGGTCGCCCTGGCGGCGATTGTCGTCGCCGGCTGCGCCCCGCAGCAACCCGGTCAGACGACAACCGGCGGTCAGGCTCCTGGTCCGACCCAGCAGCCGGCGGCTGCCCAGGAGCTTCGCTACCCGATCGAGACGGTTCGCACGCTCGACCCGAGCCTGGCGACCGACAACGTTTCGATCGACGTGATCACCAAGATCTTCGACGGGCTGGTCGATCTGACCGACGACGGCAAGATCGCCCCGCAGATCGCCGAGAAGTGGGAGGTCTCGACCGACGCGACCAAATTCACCTTCACGCTGCGCTCGAATGCCAAATGGAGCGACGGCAAGCAGATCACGGCCGACGACTTTGTCTTCGCCTTCCAGCGGGTACTCGACCCGAAGACCGGTTCCGAGTACGCCAAGACGATCGAGGTGATCAAGGGCGGCGACAAGGCGCTTAAGGGCGAAGCTCCGCCAACGTCGATCAGCGCCAAGGCCGTCAACCCGACGACGCTCGAGGTTGAGACCCGCGAGCCTGCCGCCTACTTCCTGGCGCTGATGAGCACCTGGACGGCGATGCCGATCCGCAAGGACCTGCTCGATAAGTTCGGCGACAAGTGGATCAACCAGGGCAATATCCAGACCACCGGCCCGTTCAAACTTCAGGAGTGGGTGCCAGACCAGCGGTTTGTGCTGGTGCGCAACGAAGAGTACTGGGGCCAGAAGCCGGCCCTGACCAAGATCACGATGCGCGTCTTCCCGGACGGGCCGGATCAGGAAGGCCAGATCCTCCGTGCCTACGAGGCGGGCGAACTCGACGTCACCGGCAAGCGCGACGTTCCCCCGTCGGAAGTCGACCGCGTGATGCGCGATCCGGTCTTGAGCAAGGAAGTGGCGATCTTCGACCAGTCGCGGACGACCTGGGTGTGCGTCAACAACATCAAGGCGCCGTTTAGCGACGTGCGCGTCCGCAAGGCGATGGGGATGTCGCTCGAGCGCGACCGGCTGATCAATCAGGTGCTCAAGCAGCCGCTCAAGCCGGCTGAGGGCGTCGTCCCGCCGGGCATCCTCGGCCGCCAGCCAAACGCCTGGCCGAAGGAGAACCTCGCCGAGGCCAAGAGCTTGCTCGCCCAGGCTGGCTATCCCGATGGCCGCGGCTTCCCCGAGTTCACCTATCTGTACAACTCGTCGGCCGCCAACAAGGCGATCGCCGAGTATCTGCAGGCGCGCTGGAAGGAAGCGCTCGGCATCACGATGAAGCTCGAAGCGATGGACTTCCCGGTGTTGATCCCGCTGCGGCGCGGCAACAAGACCTACGACAGCTTCCGCTGCTCGTGGGGCTCGGACTTCGAGGACCCGGTCAACTGGTACAACACGCTGTTTGATTCCACGGCGGACCAGACCCAACAGACGACCAACTGGAAGAACGACCGCTTCGACCAGCTGGTGCGTCAGGCAGCCTCGGAGCGCGACCCTGCCAAGCGTCAGCAGATGTACGAAGAAGCCGACCGGCTGATGGCGCAGGACTACTTCACCATCCCGGTCTTCTTTGGCGCCCAGCGCGTGCTGGTGAAGCCCTACGTCAAGAACTATAAGGTCAGCCGGATCGCCGAAGGGGCGGCCCTGCGCCAAGTCAGCATCCAACGCTAAATCCGTCGGCCCGTCCAGATCGCTCCGGGCGGGCCAAATCGATCCGCCGCACCAGCCAGGCGCGTGCGCGAGGCAGGGCGGCGTTTCGGTGCTCTAAAGGAGGCTGACCTGGGACGCTATGCGATCCGGCGGCTACTCGCGATGATCCCAACGCTGTTGGCGATCTACACCATCACGTTCTTCTTGATGCGCGCCACGCCCGGTGGGCCGTGGGATACCAACGAGCGCGGACTGCCCCGCCAGACGCTTGACGCGCTCAACGCCAAGTACGGCCTCGACAAACCGCTCTATCAACAGTATTGGGACTACCTCGTCGGCGTGGTGACGCGATTTGATTTCGG
Organism: Dehalococcoidia bacterium; assembly: GCA_046328265.1. Classification (GTDB taxonomy): domain Bacteria; phylum Chloroflexota; class Dehalococcoidia; order SpSt-223; family SpSt-223; genus JANWZD01. The sequence goes on along the minus strand of JAXLWW010000015.1, from coordinate 49,053 downwards.
CCCGTCCTACAAAATGACCAACCGGACCGTCACCGACATTGTCACCGATTTTCTTCCAGTTTCGATCCAACTTGGCCTGATCGCGATGACGATCGCCCTGAGCGTCGGCCTGACGCTCGGCATCATCTCCGCCCTCAACCAGAACAAGTTGGCTGATTACATCGCGATGTTCATCGCGATCGTCGGGGTGTCGATCCCTACTTTTGTGATTGGGCCGATTCTGGTTCTGATCTTCGCGGTGCAGTTTCGGCTGCTGCCAACCGGTGGTTGGTCGCGGCCGGAGCACATGATCTTGCCGGCGATCGTGCTGGCGCTCGAACCGACCGCGTTGATCGCCCGCTACACGCGATCGTCGATGCTCGAGGTTATCCGCCAGGACTATATTCGGACCGCCCGCTCGAAAGGGCTTCGCGAGATCGTCATCATCGTCCGCCATGCCCTCCGAAACGCGTTGATCCCGGTGATCACCGTCGGCGGCGTCCTGCTGGCAGTGGTGGTGACCGGGTCGTTCTTCGTCGAGACGATCTTCGGCGTTCCGGGCATCGGCCGGTATTTCGTCTCGAGCATCGCCAATCGCGACTATCCGGTGATCATGGGGACCACCTTGATGCTGGCGACGATCGTGACGTTCATGAACCTCATGGTCGATCTGACCTACGGCTTTCTCGACCCGCGCATCCGCTATGACTGAGGGAAGACGATGACCGCCGAGAACCGGTCCGAAACCCAGATCATCGCGGCGCTGCCCGCCGCCGGCCCGGCCGAGCGCGGGACGATGGCCGGCTTGCTGACGCGCAAGCCGCGCACCTTCTGGAGTGATGCCTGGCGTCGCTTGCAGAAGAACAAACTGGCGATGATCGGCCTGGCGGCGTTGCTCTTGATGGCGATTATCGCCATCGCTGCGCCGTGGATCGCTCCCTATCCCTACGACCAGACCAATATCGACGCCACCCGCCAACCGCCCTCTCTCGATCATTGGCTCGGCACCGACGCCCTCGGGCGAGACAATCTGAGCCGGGTGATTTTCGGCGCACGGATCTCGTTGGTGGTCGGCATCGTCGCCCAGTTGATGATCCTGGCGATCGGGCTGCCGCTCGGGCTGATGGCCGGCTATCTCGGTGGCAAGTGGGACACCCTGCTGATGCGGGCGGTGGACATCCTCTATGCCTTTCCCGACCTGCTGCTGATCATCATCGTGATGACCTATCTCCGTCAGAACCTCGCCCAGGTCAAATCCGGCCCGCTGATGCCGCTGGCCGGCCTCGACGCCCTCACCGGCGGACTGTTGGGCATCTTCATCGCCTTTGCCCTTACCCACTGGCTGACCGTCTCGCGGTTGGTGCGTGGGCAGGTGCTGTCGCTCAAACACCGTGAGTTCGTCGAGGCGGCTCAGACGCTCGGCGCGGGCGGCCCGCGGATCATTCGCAGCCACCTCTTGCCAAACGTCCTGGCGCCGATCATCGTCGCCGCCACGTTTGGCATTCCGCGGGCTATCATCACCGAGGCGGGGCTTTCCTTCATCGGACTCGGCATTCAGCCGCCGATGCCCAGTTGGGGGTCGCTTATCTCCGAAGGCGTGCTCTCGATCCAATCGCAGCCCTATCTGGTCGTTGGGCCGGCGCTCGCCCTGGCAATCACCCTGCTCGCCTTCAACTTCGTCGGCGATGGCCTGCGCGATGCGCTCGACCCGTGGATGAACAAGTAACGATCTTCGACGCCCATACCCACGTCTTTCCGCCGGACGTCGTCGCCGCGCGGGACGACGTGGACGACCCCTACTTCCAGCAGTTGTATCGATCGCCTCCCAGCCGGTTGGCCGATGCGCCGACACTCCTGGCCGCAATGGACGAGGCCGAGGTGGATCGGGCGGTGATCGCCGGCTGGGGTTGGCGCGACCTCGACCGCGCCCGTCGGGCAAACGACGATCTCCTCGAATGGGCGGCGCGTCATCCGGGTCGGCTGACGCCGTTTGTTTCGGTCCCGCCGCTGGCCGGCGAGGCGGCGTTGCTGGAGGTCGAGCGCTGCGCGGCCGGTGGGGCGTGTGGGGTGGGCGAACTGATGCCGGACGGCCAAGGATTTCTGCCGGACGACGGCGCGCTCGATGAGTTGATGGCGCTGGCGGCCGACCTCGGCTTGATCGTGTTGATCCACGCCAGCGAGCCAGTCGGCCACGCCTATCCCGGTAAGGGCAGCAGCACGCCCGAGCGGTTGCTGCGTCTGGTCGAGCGCCACTCGCGCACGCGCTTTATCCTGGCCCACGCTGGCGGCGGCCTCCCGTTCTATCACCTGATGCCGGAGGTCGCCGAAGCGGCGCAAAACGTGTGGTACGATACGGCGGCGGCTCCGTTGCTCTACCGCCCCGAGATCTATCGTGCGCTGGTCGATCTGGTTGGGTTGGAGCGCGTGTTGTTCGCCAGCGATGCGCCGCTGATCGGCTTCCGCCGGCCGCTGGCCCACCTCGCCGCCGCGCCGCTGCTGCCGGACGAGCGAGCGGCGGTTGGTGGTGGCAACCTCGCCCGGCTGCTTGGGGAACGATGACCCTGCTCGATCCGAACGATCTTGGCTCGGTACGCGCCTTCGTTGGCGTGCCGCTACCGGATGCCGTGCTCGAACACCTCGCGGACGTCCAACGCACGATCGCCAAAGCGAGTGGCCGGGCGGTCAAGTGGGTCGACTCGGAGACGATGCACCTCACCCTCGAATTCCTCGGAGACGTTCCACGCTGGGTGCTGGAGGACTTGCCCCCGGCACTCGACGAGGCGCTCGCCGGTGCTCAGCCGCTTGCTCTCGAGACGACGAGCGTCGGCGCATTTCCGAACTGGCGCAAACCCCAGGTCGTCTGGGTGGGGTTGGAGGGCGACATCGGTGGGCTGCGGGCGCTGCGCGACACGGTCGCCGGGGCGCTGCGCGCCTTCGGCTTTGCCGCCGATCCACGCCCCTACCAGCCGCATCTGACGATCGGCCGGGTACGGCCAAAGGCCGACCGCGATCTTGTCCAGAAGCTGGTCTCGGCAGGGCCGAACGTCCGGCCGGGCCGTCAGCCGTTCACCATCGAGAAGGTCGTGCTCTACCGCAGCATCTTGCTTCCAGACGGCCCCGAGCATGTCGTCCTGCGGGAATGGCCTCTGCTACCATCCCATCAGGAGACGCACCCATGAGCTTCTTGCGGAACTTCTACATCCGGCATCCAAACCTCGTCATGTGGGCGGTGCTGGCCATCGGGATGGTGGCGATGCTGGTGTGGTCCGCTAAGGATGTCGGTCTCTTGCCGACCCAGATGGCCGCGCTCGTCGTCGCGACGATCGTCCTCGCCGGTCTGTGCGTCTGGATCATCAACTGGGAATAGAGCACCGCCCACGCCCATGAAACGAATCACGCTTCTGCTGATTTCCATCGTCTTCGTCCTGTCCGGCTGCTCGCCGGAAACCGAGCAGGCCGCCGAAGCGGCTCCTACCCCGACCACACCCTGCGTTGCGCCCGACTGCATCGAGGTCGCCGTCGACGGATTGGATTACGCCTTCAACCCACCCGACTTTTCCGTACGCCCAGGCAAGGTGCGCTTTGTCCTGCGCAACGTCGGCAAGAAAGTACACAACCTCGTCGTCATCGGCGGGAATGTCGAGGCGCGGACACCCAACCTTGCGCCAAGTGCGCTGGGCTTTGTCGATGTCACGCTTGAGGCCCGCCGCTACGACGTCTTTTGCTCAATCACCGGCCACGCCGAACGCGGGATGCGCGGCTCGCTCACCGTCCGGCCCTAGGCTCGGCTAGACTGCGCCAAACTCAGCCGCGCCTTAGCGCGGCGCTGTGAGGGACAGATGATTTATGAAGGCGGTGCGGTCGATGTCTGGTGCAGCCCCTTCACGCCGCCTTTGATGAAGCGCATCTTTCGCGATGCGCCTGAATTGGCCGAGGAGATCGATCGGTTCAATCTCCAGGAGAACGTCAAAGGCTGGAGCGTCGAGCAGTTCGTCGCGATCATGGACGACGCGAACGTCCTGATGGCCGGTATCCCCGCCTATCAACTCTGGAGCTTCGAGCGGCGCGAGCAACTCGTCGACATTACCGCCGAAGAGGTTGCCGACGTCGTCCGTCAGGCGCCGGATCGGCTGTTTGGCTACTACGGTATCAACCCGTATAAGCGAATGGCCGGTGTGCGCGAGTTAGAGCGGGCGGTGCGTGAGCTTGGCTTCAAGGGCGCCCACCTGCTGGTCTACGGCTTTGACATGCCGATCAATCACCGCGATCTCTATCCGTACTATGCCAAGTGCGTCGAACTTGACGTGCCGGTCGTCATCCAGGTTTGCCATTGCGCCCAGACAATGCCGAGCGCTCACGCCCGGCCGATCCTGCTCGACGACATCGCGCTCTACTTTCCGACCCTGAAGATCGTCGGCGGTCATACCGGCTGGCCGTGGACGCCCGAACTGATCGCGATGGCCTGGAAGCACAAGAACGTCTACCTATCTGCCTCCGGGTTTGCGCCGCGGATGTGGGGCCAGGAGTTGGACAATTTCATCAACTTCCAAGGGCGGGGCAAGTGCCTCTGGGGTGCGGACTTGCCGATCCTCACCTACCAGGCGAGCGAGCGCCAGTTGTCCCAGAAGCAACTTCGCGACGATGCCCGCCGGTTCCTCTTTCGGGATACGGCGGATGCGGTGTTCAAGCTCGGGCTCGCCGAGAAAGCCGCCAACCCGTTGGACGACATCGCGAAAAGTTGACCATCGGTCAAATCGTGTGCTACGGTACGAGCGTTATGACTGCTGTGCGACGCGGCTGGATGACCTGGGGCTATTTTCCCCTGGCCTCTGGCCGCCTGCCCGTCTAGACGGGTGGGTGAGCCGGAGGCCTGACCGCCCCGGTTCACCAGGAGCAACGACGCTCAGGACCGCGGGCTTGGCTTCCGCGGTCTTTTTGTATTCACGGTGGGACAACGGCGTTCCGGACCACGCGAACCTACCAGCGGCAAGAGGCCGCGACGCGAGGAGCGACGATGTACCGCCAGACTGACGACCTACGAATCGAACGGCTCAAGCCGCTGATCCCTCCCGCCATCTTGATGGAGGAATTCCCGCTCACTCCCGAGGCGTCGGAGACGATCGCCGAGGGGCGCGAGGCGATCACTCGTATCCTGCAGGGTGAAGACGACCGACTCATCGTGATCCTCGGTCCTTGCTCGATCCATGACGTCTCGGCGGCGCGCGAGTATGCCAATCGGCTGCACGAGCAAGCCCGCGAACTTTCCGGCGAACTGCTCGTTGTCATGCGGGTCTATTTCGAGAAGCCACGAACCACCGTCGGCTGGAAGGGGTTGATCAACGATCCCCACCTCGACGGTAGCTTCAACATCAACCACGGGCTGCGCCTGGCGCGCGGACTGCTGCTTGATCTGGCGAAGCTAGGGATGCCAGTCGGCACCGAGTTTCTCGACACGATCACCCCGCAGTTCATCGCCGACCTCGTCTCGTGGGGGGCGATCGGCGCCCGGACGACCGAAAGCCAGGTTCATCGTGAACTAGCGTCCGGGCTGTCGATGCCAGTCGGCTTCAAGAACGGCACCGGCGGAAGCATTCAACTGGCAGTCGATGCCGTCCGGGCGGCGTCGTTGCCACACCAGTTCCTCTCGGTCACCAAGCAGGGGGTCGCGGCAATCGTTGTCACCCGCGGCAACGATGCCTGTCACATCATCTTACGGGGCAGCACTCGCGGGCCGAACTATCGCGCCGAGGACGTCGACGGCGCGGCTTCATTGCTCGAAGGCGCCGGCTTGCCGGCCCGGATCATGATCGACTGCTCTCACGGCAACAGCGGCAAAGACTCGTCGCGCCAGCCGGCGGTCGCCGCCGATGTGGCCAGCCAGATTGCTGTCGGTAACCGCCAGATCGTCGGGGTGATGCTCGAGAGTCATCTGGTGGGCGGGCGGCAGGACGTTGCGCCGGAGATGCCGCTGACCTACGGCCAGAGCATCACCGATGCCTGCTTGAGCTGGGGAGACACCGTGCCCGTGCTAAAGGATCTGTCACGAGCGGTGCGGGCGAGACGGGCGCGTCAGCAACAACCGGTTGAGGCCATTGCGGCGGGATAGAGAGGGAGCAGGGACTAGCGGCGGCGCGCCTCGTCCTCGACCGGCACTTCCACGGGCTCAGTGTCCGTCTTGTTCCCGTTGACGAGCAGCGGGATGAGCAAGGCCAGCCCCGCTGCCAACAGCCACGCCAACGCTTGTTCGCCCATGATGCGCGCTCCCGGATTCGAATGGGACCTGTCAGGTAAGAACGATACCACGCTCTGTCCCGGCGGTCAAACTTCCGATACACCGGATTCTTGCGCGGTCCCGGCGCCCGCCCTTTGGCGAGCAGTCACCGATCGCTCGGCAATCATCAGGTCGCGATCTTGTCGCCGCCCGGTCCAGTTTGGTCGAGCGGTCCTGCTTTCGCCCTGGCCAGCGAGGTAATCGCCTGGCCGCCCCTTCCAAGAAGATCGGCGCGCCGTTTGCGGAACTTGAGGACAATTACCGGACGTTCCGAAAGAGAATTTGCCGCCCCGCAGCCGTTGCCCGCCCCTCGTAGAGACCTGACCAGGCGACCATCGCGCATCTCGAAGGAGCGGCCGCCAACGGTCGACGAGCGGCTCTCGGAGAGTGCCTTGGTGGACGGTGATCGGGCGCTATGGTAGACTAGCCGCGCCTGGGTGACGCGGTGCCCGAGCGCGATCTCTGCTGCTGGCATGTCAGCGCACGACATCCGCGCCACGACTATCGCAGGCATCTTCCGCCGCGAGCCGTGGAGGCCCAATGCTCGGCGAACAATCAATCTCATTGCCGCCCTCCCGCCCCTCGGTGTTCGTTCGTCATCAGAAACTGATCGTCGGCGTCGTCTTGCTCGTTCTCGCCGTCGGCTATTTGATCACCACCAGCATCCAGAACACTGCCGTCTATTACTTCACGATCCCCGAGGTCAAAGCGCGCCAGCTTGCGCCTGGCGAGATGGTTCGAGTCAACGGGTTGGTGCGGGCCGGGACGATTGAGAAATTCGCTGACGGGTCGGGCGCACGATTCCTGATGGAGGACGCAACCGATCCGTCGCAAACGATGGCGGTGATCTACAAAGGCTTGATCCCGGACACTTTCGTGGATGGCTCCGAAGTGGTCGTCGAGGGTAAGCTGAGCGCTGCCGGCGCATTCGATGCCAGCACGTTGCTCGCCAAATGCCCATCGAAATTCGAGGCGGAAACCTAGCGCCTCCCCCTCCTCCGGGTCGCGAGGATGAAGGGACCGCATGATCGCTGATGCCGGCCGCGCCGCGCTGCTGGTTGCGTTGCTGCTTGCCGTCTATGGCATCGTTGCCGGCGCGTTCGCCGGTCGCACCGGCCGCGCCGACCTGCTGCTGAGTGTGCGTCGCACCGTCTGGGCCTGCTTTGCGCTCGTCATCATCGCCGCTGCCGCGCTGATCGCCTCGCTTGTCACCAAGGATTATTCGCTTCGCTTCGTTGCGCTCTACACCAGCAACGACGCTCCACTCAACTTCGCCGTTACCTCGATGTGGGCCGGTAACGCCGGGTCGTTGCTGCTGTGGGTGCTGGTGCTGTTGTTCTTTAGCAGCATCGTCGCCGTCACCACCCGAACTCGCTATCGCGAACTTGCTCCCTACACCCTTGCCGTCCTGATGGGCGTGGCGGTCTTCTTCCTCGCGATGATCAACTTCCTCGACAGCCCCTTCCAGCGCCTTGCCGCGCCGGTCGCCGACGGCCGTGGTCTCAACCCGCTGCTGGAAAACTACTGGATGCAGATCCACCCGCCGGCGCTCTATCTCGGCTATGTCACCGCCTCGATCCCCTTCGCCTTCGCGATGGCCGCTCTGCTCAGCCGCCGGTTGGACGACGAGTGGCTCAAGGCGACCCACCGTTGGACCCTGCTGACCTGGACGTTTCTTTCGCTCGGCAACCTGCTCGGAGCGATCTGGGCCTACGAGACGCTTGGCTGGGGCGGCTATTGGGGCTGGGACCCGGTCGAGAACGCCGCGATCATGCCCTGGTTCACCGCCACCGCCTTCCTTCATTCGGTGATGATCCAGGAACGGCGCGGGATGATGAAGGTCTGGAATATGGCGCTGATCGTCACGACCTTCTGCCTGACGATCTTCGGCACCTTCCTCGTCCGCAGCGGTGTCCTCACCTCGGTCCATTCGTTCGGCCTGTCGAACCTCGGGCCGTTCTTCTTTGGCTTCCTCGGACTGGTCATCCTCGGGTCGCTCATCCTGATCGTCAGCCGGCTGAAGGACCTGCGCTCGGAGGCGACGCTCGATTCGGCGCTCTCACGCGAGAGCAGTTTCCTTTTGAACAATCTGCTGCTGGTCGGCGCGGCCTTTGCGATCTTCTGGGGAACGGTCTATCCGATCGTCTCGGAGGCTGTGCGCGGGCTGAAAGTGACGGTCGGCGCACCCTATTACGATGAAGTCGTCGGGCCGATCCTGTTGGCGATGTTCTTCGTGATGGGCGTTGGCCCGCTGATCGCCTGGCGGCGCGCGTCGGTCGCCAATCTGATCCGTAACTTTCGCATCCCGATCGCCGTCGGCGTGTTCACCTTGCTGGCGGCGTTGGCGCTTGGGGCGCGCCAGACGCCGACTTTGCTTGCCGCGCCGGTGCTTGGTTTCGTCGCCGGCGGGATCGCCCTTGAGTTCTATCGCGGCATCCGGGCGCGGATGCGCGGTTTTGGCGAGCCGATCCCGCTCGCGTTCGTTCGGCTATTCACCCGTCACCCGAGCCGCTACGGCGGTTACCTCGTCCATGTCGGGATGATCCTGCTCGCGACCGGCGTGATCGGCTCGAAGGTCTACCAGGACGCTGCCGAGGCGACGCTCTCGCCCGGTCAGACCACCCAGTTCGGCCGCTACACCCTGCGCTACGACGGCCTTTCTCAGACCGCGACCGCCACCCGCGAGGTGAACCGGGCAACCGTCGGCGTGCTGGTCGATGGACGACAGGTTGCCACGCTCTTTCCGGAGAAGAACTTCTTCCCGGTCCAGCAGCAGCCGCAAACGGTCGTCGGGTTGCGAACCACGTTGGTCGACGATCTCTATATCGTCCTCGCGGCCTGGCAGCCGAGCGGTGAGGTGACGCTCAAGCTGTACCTGAACCCACTGGTGGCCTGGATCTGGATCGGAGGCGCGGTCGCGCTGCTCGGGTCGTTCGTCTGCTTCTTGCCTGGTCCCAAGCCGGCGCGCACGCGCCGATCGCCGAGCGAGCCTGCTCCGGTTCTGGCCGTCACCGGAGAGGGCCGGTGACCACGACCCTGCTGTTGGCTCTCGCCTTCGCGGCGCTCAGCTTTATCTTCGTTGCCTGGCCGTTCCTCCAGGCTCGCCAGCGCCCGGTTGTCCAACCGGACGGTACACTCGCCGAACTCCGCCGCAAGCGAGACACGATCTACGATGCCCTGCGCGAGTTGGATTTTGACGAGCGGACCGGCAAGATCTCGCCCAAGGATCACGCTGAATTGTCCGAGACCTACAAACGCCAGGCGATCGGCCTGCTTAAGCAACTCGACGACCAAACGCGTGACGCGTTGCTGACCATCGATCAGGAGATCGAGCAGGAGATCGCCGCGCGACGAACGACGCCACGCCGGGCCGCGCTGCGCTGCGTTGCCTGCGGCGCGGCGCTGGACGCCTCCGACCGGTTCTGCCGCACCTGTGGCATCCCACGCAGTCGCGCCTGCACCCGCTGTGGCGCCACCGTCGCCACCGGCGACCAGGTCTGCCCGCGCTGTGGCGCCGGCCTGTAGACCGGATGGCCGCGTTACGCCGACTGGCTCTCCCGCTTATCGGACTGGCAATCCTCCTGAGCGCTGCTCCGGCTCTGTTGGCTCAGGGAACCGGGGTGGTGAGCGGGCGGGTGACCAACGGGTCGCTTGCCGGCGCTCCGGCAGCCGGGTTGACGGTCACGCTCATGCCGGTGACGGCCGCCGGCCCCGGCCAACGCCAAACAGCCACCAGCGGACCGGACGGATCGTTTCGCTTCGAGGGGTTGGCGACCGACGCCAGTCAGTATTTTGTCGTCTGGGCCGAACTCGAAGGCGCGCGCTTTCAGCAAGGGCCGCTTCAGTTCGACCCCGGCCAGAACACGCTCGAGGTCAACGTTGCGGTCTTTGCGACCACCGATCGCGACCCCGGTATCCGGATGGAGCGCAACATTGTCGTCGTCTTGCCCGATCCGGCCAAACGCCAGCTAACCGTGCTCACACTCGCCGATGTCGAGAACCCGTCCAATGTCGCCTATATTGGCCGAGAGGTCGGCCAGCAACGTCAGACGCTGCGTTTTGGCCTGCCCGCCGGATCGCGCAGCTTGCAAGTTATCGAAGGTATCCAAGTCAACGCGCTCGTCCAGACCGCCGACGGCTTTGCGGATACGCTGCCGGTCGAGCCGGGCCAACGCTCGATCGTCTTCCAGTATCTCGTCGACTATGAGAGCAACGGGCTGCTCTTTACCCTGCCGGTCTCCTACCCGACCAACGAGTTCAGCATTCTGCTGGCCGAAGGCGACTGGTCTCTGACGGCTGACGGTCTGCAACCGGGCGGCCTCGTCGAGCAGGGCGGTCGGCGCTTCCAGAGCTACCGGGCGTCCAACCTCGCGCCCGGCCAGGAGATCCGCGCCGTCATCCAGGGTCAGGGCCTCACCAGCCAGGCACTTTCCAATCAGACCGCCGTCTCGGTTGCCATCGGCGGGGGCATCCTGGTGGTCACCATCGCGGCAATCGCCATCCCGCTGGCCCGCCGTCGTCGTCGGCCCACGCCGGTTCGCACGCCCTCTCCGAGAGCGAGCGCCGTCACGAGTGCCGTGCCGACGGCTCCGGCAGTCGGAGTGCGGCCCCCCGAGCCGCGCGACGAGGAGCGAGACTCCCTACTCGCGGCGCTCGCCGACCTCGACGACCGCCATGATGCCGGCGAGTTGAGCGACGAGGATTGGCAGCGATTGCGAACGGCCAAGAAGTCGGCGTTGGTCGAGTTGATCCGCGACGTGCGGGGGATCTAGGTGGCGCTTCAGCAGGCCGCGCCCGACCGGCCCGACCGGCCGGCGCTGCCGCCGGCTATCGACGTGCAGGCTCTTCGCAAGGAGATCGGCGGCCGGCCGATCCTGCGCGGGATCGACCTGCGCGTGAACATTGGCGAGACGGTCGTTGTCTTCGGGCCGAACGGCGCGGGCAAGACGACGTTGCTGCGGATCCTGGCCACGCTTTCCCGACCAAGCAGCGGAACCGTACGGATCGCCGGCGCGAATGCCGGTGAAGCCGGCCCGGCGATCCGCCGTTGGGTCGGCATTCTCGGCCACCAGACCTATCTCTACGACGACCTGACCGCCGAGGAGAACCTGCGTTTCTACGGGCGGATGTTCGACGTGCCGCGCCTCGACGAGCGGATCGGTGCGGTGCTGGCCCAGGTCGGTCTGGCCGACCGTCGCACCGACCGGGTCCGGATCTTTTCGCGCGGGATGCAGCAGCGGCTCGGCCTGGCGCGGGCAATTCTTCACCGGCCCCATTTGCTGCTGCTCGATGAGCCGGAGAGCGGCCTGGACCCCCATGCCGCCGCCGGGTTGCGCGGACTGCTGGCCGCCGTCGAACAGCCGGACCGGGCGGTGCTGTTGACCTCGCATTCACTCGATCTCGGGCTGGATCTTGCCAGCCGGGTCGTGCTGCTGGTTGGCGGCCGGATCGTGCTCGACGTGCCGCGTGACGAGATCGACCGGCCGGCTCTCGAACGGATCTACGCCGATGCCGTGGGCCGCTGATGCTCGGCAAGGCTGCGCTGATCCTCGAAAAGGACCTCCGTACCGAACTGCACGCTCGCGACATCCTGACGGCAATGGCCTACTTCTCGCTGCTGGTGCTGATCATCTTCAACTTCGCGATCGACCTGCGCGAGGTGAGCGTCGACGCGGTCGCGCCGGGCATTCTCTGGGTCAGCTTTGCCTTTGCCGGTGTGCTCGGGCTCAACCGCAGCTTCGTTCGCGAGCAGGAGCGCGGCGCGATCGAGGGACTGATGCTCTGTCCGATGGACCGCAGCGCGATCTACCTCGGCAAGTTCGCTGGCAACGTCGTCTTCATGCTGACCGTCGAAGTGCTGACGGTGCCGGTTTTCGTGGTGATGTTCAATCTGAGCGCACTCGGGTTCGGTCTGCTCCCAGCGCTCGTCCTCGGGACGATCGGCTTTGCCTCGCTCGGAACGCTTTTTGCCGCCCTCGCCGTCAACACGCGCACCCGCGAGGTGATGCTGCCGGTGCTGCTCTTTCCGTTGCTGGTGCCGATCGTCATTTCGGCGGTCAAGGCGACCGGCTACGCGATCGGAACGATTGCCCCGGCCCAAGCGATACCCTGGCTAAACTTGATGGTGGTGTTCGATCTCGTCTTTGTCGTCGTTTCGTATCTCATCTTCGGGTATGTCCTCGAAGAGTGATTCTGGGGGAGCCATGGCACAACTCGCGGTCCCCGGCGCCCGGACACGGCGCTTCGACCCCTGGACCCTGGTCGGCTGGCTGACGATCCTGCTGATGGGGCTGACGATGTTCGGCGCGCTCCTCTATGCGCCGACCGATAGCTTTCAGGGGATCACCCAGCGGATCTTCTACATCCACGCGCCATCGGCCTGGCTGGCCTACTTTTCGGTCTTCGTCGTCTTCGTCGGTAGCATCCTCTACCTGGTGCGGCGCTCGCGCTTCTGGGACCGGGTCGCGTTTGCCTCGGCCGAACTTGGCGTCGTGTTCACCACCCTGGCGCTGGTCACCGGATCACTCTGGGGCCGCCAGATTTGGGGCGCCTGGTGGGTCTGGGATGCTCGCCTTACCACGACGCTGATCCTCTGGCTGATCTACGTCGGCTACTTGATGCTGCGATCCTCGATGGGCGAAAGCCCGCGGGCGGCGCGCTTTGCCGCGATCGTCGGCATCGTCGGCTTCATCGACGTGCCGATCATTCACCAGTCGGTCACCTGGTGGCGGACACTTCATCCGACGCCGGTTGTGGTCAAACCTGGCGAGAGCCCAGCCCTGCCGCCGTCGATGCTGCTGGTGTTGATCGTCGGGGTGGTCGCCTTTACCGCGCTCTACTTCTGGCTGCTCAACACGCGCTACCGGATCGAAGCCGACCGTGACCGCCTGGCGGAGTTGCGCCGCGAACTTCAGGGAGCCTCCGATGTTTGACAACCCATCCTTCTGGATCCTCTTCGCCGGTTATACCATCCTCTGGCTGGTCATCGGCGGCTACGTCTTTACGCTCAACCGCCGTCAACGCGACCTCGAACGCGAGATCGAGGCGATGGGCGAGCAGTTGCGGCGGAGTGACCTCGCCTCCTGACCGCTCTCCTGAAGGAGACGGGAACGATGGGGGCGGTCTACGACGCCAGGGGTGATGCGGCACGACTGGCGCGAGTGTGGCGTCTGGGTATCTGGTAAGGAGGCCAGATATCGCCCTCGCCAAGAACGTTCGAAATCGAAGCCAACCAGTCCATCGAGGCGCACGTCGCACGGAATATCGCCCCTCTCCACGAAGAGAGGGGCCGGGGGTGAGGTCTGACCATTGCCATCGATCCGACCGCCCTTGCTGCCGGGTTGGTGCAGGTGCGCTGGTCGCTCGTCTTTGCGCTGCTGGCGATCGTGGCGGGGTTGCTGTTGGCCGGCCGATGGGGCCGGGCAGCGGGGCTGCGGCTGATTTCGGTGGCGTTGCCGGCGGCGCTGGTGGTGGCGGCGGGGGTGGTGGCCGGACGGGCGGCGGTGCTGATCGAGCGGCCGGAGTTGTTGCGGCGCGGCGCGGGGTTTGCGGCGGTGCTGTCGCAGGGTGGGGTGTCAGTTCCGGCGGCGGCGCTCGGCGGGGCGCTGGTGCTGATCGTTTGGGCGGCGCTTGCCCGTCAGCCGTTGGCGCGTGCGCTCGGGGCAGCGGGCGGGGCGCTGTTGGTAGGCGAGGCGATCGCCTCGGTTGGCCTGCTGGTGACCGGCGACCTCGCCGGGTCGATCGCCGATGTGCCGTGGGCAGTGATCTACAGCCGGCCGGATGCCGGCGTCCCGGCGACGTTGGTTGGGCGGGGAGTTCAGCCGCTTGCGCTCTATGCGCTGGTTTGGTCGGCGCTGGTAGCCGGACTGCTCTGGACGGCGTGGCCGTCGATCGCCGCCGCCGAGCGTTGGGCGCTGGCGGCGCTCGCCTTTGGGCTTGGTCATCTGCTGATTGGATATGCCCGGCTTGAACCGGTCTGGCTGCTCGGGTTGCGCGGTGATCAACTGTTTTCGCTGGTCTGGATCTCGCTTGGCGGGCTGGGGTTGCTCTTTGGCGGGCGGCGTATGGTTCGTGTCGCGTCAATGGTGGAAACACCGCGCTGAGGCTGTGGTAGGATCGGGCTATGGTGCTTTCTGATTGGCTGGAAGCCCGGCTGCCGTCGCTCGAACGCGCGATCAATCGGCTGGCTGAGGTGGTGGTACGGTTTATCACCTATCACTGGCTGTTTGCCGTCAACGGCGTGCTGGCGCTCTACCTCTTCCTGGCGTCGCTTGCGCCGCTGCTGATGGCCTGGGGTTGGGAGTTGCCGGCCCGCGGGATCTACCTGATCTTCCGGCCAATCTGCCATCAGCTTCCGACCCATTCGCATTTCATCGCCGGCCACCAGATGGCCTGCTGCCAACGTTGTGCCGCGATCTACGGGTCGATGCTGCTGGGCGGGTTGCTGTTCGTCCTGCTGCGGCGCTGGATCCGCCCGCTGCCATGGCGGGTCTATCTGGTGCTGATCCTGCCGATGGCGATCGATGGGCTGACCCAGATCCCGGGTTGGCGTACCAGCACCTGGGAACTTCGGACATTGACCGGTGGGCTGTTTGGCCTGGCGACGATCTGGGTCCTCTTTCCCTACGTTCATCGGACGATGGTGGAGATGCGACTGTTGCTCCAGCAGACGGGCTTTGGGGCGCGCCCCGTTCCGAGCGGAGGCAACTGATGCGGCGGCTTGGCGCGATCCTGTTCGTCGGGTTCTTTGCCTGCGTGCTTGTCGGGATGGTCGGCGTGGTGGGTGTCCGGTTGCTTGGAACGCGCGGCGGTGATGTCGCCTCGGCTGCCGCGGTCGAGAGCGGCCAGTTCGCCCGATCGGGCGAGCCAACCCCGCTCTTCTCGGCGAAGAACCTCCACGGTGAGATGGTCAACTTGGCTGACTATCGCGGCAAGTTGGTGGTGTTGAACTTCTGGGCAACCTGGTGCGGTCCGTGCCGCAGCGAGATGCCGGCGATCGAGGCGGCGAGCGAGCGCTATCGCGGTCAGCCGGTCGTCTTTGTCGGGGTCAACGTTCAGGAGAGCGCCGAACTGGCCGCGAAGTTCGTCGAGGAATTCAAGCTGACCTTCTCCATCCTGCTCGACCCGAGCGGAACGGTGAGCGGCGTCTATCGGGTGCGCAGCCTGCCCAGCACCTTTTTCATCGACCAGGCCGGTATCCTGCGCGAGCAGTTCACCGGCGAGATGAACGCCTCGGTGATCGACCGGCGGGTGCGCCTCTACGCCGAGTAGCCAAGGATCGCCGCTTTGGCGGCCTGAAATTCCTCGTCACTCAGTGCGCCCGAGCGATGGAGCGAGGCGAGGCGCTCCAGTTGTCCAATCAGCGTGTCGTCCTGCTCATCCTCCTCGAAGGTGGTCGGCAGGTGAGCGCCGCAGGTGTTGCACCGCAGGAGCGTCCGATAGTTGGCTGCGCCACAGGCTGGGCAGACGGCCGGCACGCCGCCCGGCGCTACCAATCGACCTGGTCGGGGTTGAAGGGCGGAGGCGACCCGTCCTCGGTCGGCCGGTAGATCTCCATCACGACGAAGCGGTTGCGGTCGTCGGCGATCCGGGTCACTTCCTTGAAGCCGGCATTGGCGAAGCTGTGCTGAGCGCGGATGTTCCAGTCGAGGGTGTAGAGATAGACCTTGTCGACCGGGAGACTGTCGAAGGCGTGGCTGACGAGGGTCCGGACGATGTCCTGACCAAACCCACGAGCCCAGTAGGCGCGGTCGCCGATCATGATGCCAAGTTCGACCTGGCGGCGCTTGTCGTCGATGTTAAACAGGCTGCAATTGCCGATATGGCGGCCCTGGTGAGTTTCGATGGCGAAGCGCTTGCGACGGGGCCCGAGGCTGGCGAGGTCGTAGCGAAACTCGCGCAAGAACTCCTCGAAGGTGGCGGTGGTTGGCAAGATGGCGTCGAAGCTCGACAACTCGGCATCGCGCCGCCATTCGTAGTCCATCGGTGCGTCGTCGATGTTCTTCGGTCGGAGCCGAACGAGTTTTCCCTCGATCACCTCGCGCTCGGTCGTGGTCATCGCCTCCCCCTGTCGTGTCTCATGGCGGCGACGCCGCCAGCCAAATAGCCGGTCCATCTGACCGCTACCGTTCCCGCCGGTAGAACGGCCGGGCGACGACGTGCGCCGCCAGGGGCCGGTCTCGGATGACAACGGCGATCGGCGTGCCGATCGCGGCGCCCGAGGGCAAGTAGGCCAGCCCGATGGCGGCATCAACGGTTGGCGTATAGCTGCCGCTGGTGACCTCGCCGGTAACCTGACCGGCGATCTGGACCGGGTAGCCGTGGCGAGCGATCCCCCGGTCGTCCATCCGGAAGCCGCACAACGCTCGCGCCGGCCCGCTCTGGGCGACCGGCACAAGCGCCTGTCGGCCGACGAAGTCACCCTTGGTGAGCTTGACCGTCCAGCCCAGGCCCGCCTCGAACGGGTTGGTCGTGCGATCGATGTCGTTGCCATAGAGCGGCAACGCCGCCTCCAACCGGAGCGTGTCGCGTGCGCCCAGCCCGCAAGGAGTGACGCCGGCCTCGATCAGGCTGGTCCAGACCGTCGCGGCATCATCCGCGTCGAGAAAGAGTTCGCCGCCGTCCTCGCCGGTATAGCCGGTGCGCGCCACCAGGACCGGCCGCCCGGAGATGGTTGCCGGCGCGATACCGAAGCGTGGCAGCGCCGCGATCGGGTCGGGCGACAGCCGGGCGAGGGTGGCGATCGCCTCCGGCCCCTGGACGGCAATCATCGCCCGGCCGTCGTAGAGCGGATCGATCGCCACGCCTGGCTTTTGGCGCTCGCGAAACCAGGCGAGGTCAGTCTCCCGGCCACCAGCATTGACCACCACCAGATAGTCGTCCTCGTCCAGCCGGTAGATCATCAAGTCGTCGACGATACCGCCGTCGTCGGCCAAGAGCGGCGAGTAGCGCGCCCGTCCCGTCGTCAGACCGGCGAGGTCGTTTGGCAGCAGCCAATCGAGCCAGGCGCCGGCGTCTGCGCCCGAGATGCGAACCTGGCCCATGTGGCTGGTGTCAAATACGCCGGCGTTGGCGCGTACTGCTCGGTGTTCGGCGAGGATCCCTTCATAGTGAACCGGCATGTCCCAGCCGTTGAACTCGACGAAGCGCGCGCCGGCCGCCTGGTGGTAGGCAAACAATGCGGTACGTTCAGCCATGCGGCACCGACGCCAGCATTTCTTCGGCGCGACGGACGACCGCAGCCTCATTCTCGTAGGACATCTGCTCCGGGGCGATCCCGATCGGCAGCCATTCGACCCGGTCGTACTCATGATCGTGATCGGCGGTCGAACCGCCGACGGCACGAAACAGGTAGTGGCGCACCCGCTTGTGATAGCGGACCGATTCGCCGCGCGAGACGAACCAGTACTCGATCTCACCAAGGTCGGCGACCGGCTCGACCAGCAGACCGGTCTCCTCGGCGACCTCACGGGCGGCAGTCGCTTCGATGCTCTCTCCCTGATGCGGCGCACCCTTGGGCAATGCCCAGATCCCGGGCCCGTCCCGGATGACGAGGGCGATCTCGGCTCCTTCCGGCCCGGCGCGATAGACGACCCCGCCTGCCGAGATCGTCTCCTTGGTTGGCAGCGGTGGCCGACGGCGTGATCGCTTCATGGCAATGCCTCGGCCAACGGTGTCGTGGGAAAGCCAAAGGCCGTGCCGACGGCGGCGATGGTCAACTTGCCGCCAATGGCATTGACCCCCGGAGCAAGTTCCGGGCGGGTGACGACCGCCGCGTTGAGCGGTTGGCTCGCCAGAATGAGCGCGTAGGGCAGAGTCACATTCGCCAGGGCGTAGGTCGAGGTGCGCGGCACTGCGCCGGGCATGTTTGAAACGCAATAGTGGGTGATGCCGTCCACCAAATAGGTCGGGTGCGAATGGGTGGTTGGGCGCGCCGTCTCGACGCAACCGCCCTGGTCGACGGCGACGTCGATCACGACGGTCCCCGATTTCATCGTGCCGATCATCTCGCGGGTCACAACATGGGGCGCCTTCGCGCCGGGGACGAGAACCGCGCCGATCAGGACGTCGGCATAGCGCACGACGTCGGCGACCGATCGCTGGTTGGAGGCGATCGTCTCGAAGGAGCCGAGAAAGCGCTCGTCCAACGACCGCAGACGGTCGACGTTGTTGTCGAGCAGCGAGACGTGGGCGCCCATACCGAGCGCGATCTGGGCAGCATTCGACCCAACGACGCCCGCGCCGATGATGACGACATCCGATGGTCGTACGCCGGGCACCCCGCCCAGGAGTTTGCCGCGCCCGCCATTCATCCGCTCGAGGTAGTAGGCGCCGACCTGAACGCTCATCCGCCCGGCGATTTCGCTCATCGGTGTCAGCAGCGGCAACCGGCCGTCGGCGGTCTGGACCGTTTCGTAGGCGATCGCGGTGACGCCACTTTCGACAACCGCGCGGGTCAGATTCGCGTTGGCGGCCAGGTGGAAATAGGTGAAGAGGATCAAGCCGGGCCGAAGGAAGACGTACTCCTCCGGCATCGGCTCTTTGACCTTCAAGATCAGCCCGGATTCGCGCCAGACGTCGGCGGTGGCGGCGATCTCGGCTCCGGCCCCCCGGAACTCATCGTCGGAAAACCCGCTTCCTTCGCCAGCGCCCTGCTCGACGAGGATCCGATGTCCAGCGGCGACCAACGACTCGACGCCGGCCGGGGTGGCGGCGACGCGAAACTCGTTGTCTTTGATCTCACGAACAACGCCGACGATCACCGGATCCTCCTTGCGGGGGCGTGCAGCCGATTGTATCACGGCGCTCGGGTGCACCAGGCGAGCAGGCAGAGAGCGCCTTGCTCACCCTAACGCGGGAACGGCGCGGTGATTCGGACGGGACCTCGGTCGGGATTCAGGTAGGTCGGCGTCGCTCGTCCATCAACATCTGGAACGAGAGGTCGAGCGGCCAGTCCTGGCTCCCGGCTTCGATGAGATGCTCGATCGTGGTCCCGTCGGACCCACTGGCGCGACGAGTCACCGAGCAAGAGACTGGTGAGATCAAGCCGATGGTTCGATCTCGGTCGGGGATCTCGAACGGGTCACGCGCTTCGGTGCGCGCCCGGACGATTCCGGGCAAAGGAGACGCGATCTTCTCGATGGTGATTCGAGTCATCGCGCACCGGACCGCCTCGACCCTTGTCGGCGGGTCCAGCCAGCGGCCTGCCCCGCCTGTCGGTGACGGATCTCGGCGGGGGCGGGCGCGTGTCAGGCGGTGGCGTCATGCCTCGCCTCTTTTTCGCTATCATCGCGCGGGGCGATAACGCTCCGGAGCAGGCCGGGCTCGCGTGGTCGCTGGTCCGGTCTGAGCAGTGAATTGGAGACCGCTATGATCGCCCGTTTCGGGATCGCACCCCTCACCGGTCCTTTCGTCGACGACTACCGGCTGATCGCCTCCGCCGAGGAGGCCGGCTTCGAAAGCGGCTGGACCAACGACGGCAGCATCGACGGCTACGTCCGCCTCGCCGCCTACTCGGCAAAGACGAGCAAGATGCTCTTTGGCACCGGCGCGGCGATTCAGCCGCTGCGCAACCCGGTCAGCCACGCCGCCGCGGCACGCGACCTCGCCGAGATGTCGAACGGCCGCGTCATCATCGGGATGGGGTCGGGCGTCAAAGGACAACTCAACGCCTATTACGGCATCTTCGGCGATCAAGCCGAGCATCCGGCCCCACGGATGCGTGAGTTTGTCCAGTTGTTCAAGCTGCTGACCGACCCGGAGCGCCAGGGGCCGGTCGTTTTCGAAGGCCGCTTCTTTAAGCTCAACGCCCGTGGAAGGGGCGCCGCCTACCACGTCCCGATCTACATCGCCGCCGTCAACCACCACATGCTGAATGTCACCGGCGAACTTGCCGACGGGCTGATTGGCCACCCGATCTATAGCTACGAGTATCTGAAGGACACCGTCGTCCCGACGATCTCGGCCGCGCTCTCCCGCGCCGGCCGGGACCGCGCCAGTTTCGACTTCTCCAGCTATATCCTCACCTCGATCAACGAGGACCGCGAACTCGCCAAGCGCGACGTCGCGATCTCGCTCGGCTTTTACCTCTCGCCGCGCGCCTTCGATTGCATCTTCGATGCCAGCGGCTGGGAAGAGGAAAAGCTGACCGTCCGCCAGGCGTTCCGGACCGGCAACCTCGAAAATCTCGCGAGCGCGGTGACCGAGCGGATGCTCGACTCCTGTACGCTCTATGGCACCGCCGACGAGGTGAAAGCAAAGCTGGCACGCTACGACGGCCTCCTCGATCAGGCGATCCTCTACTCGCCGGGACACCTCGTCCCGCGGGACCGCCATTACGCCAATTTCGACCGGATCGTCCAGACCTTCGGCCGCTAGGTCCTGTCGGCTCATCCGACAGGAGGGCGTGGTGATCGAGCCGGTGTCAGGTAAGGAACCGTCCGAACATCACGCCGGAAGCGACGGCGAGCATGCCCAGCACCAAATGTCCGGTGAGATAGACGAGTCCGGCGACGAACCGGCCGGCCTGGATCAACGCGAGCGCCTCATAGGTAAAGGTGGAAAAGGTGGTGTAGGCGCCGAGGAAGCCAACCGCCACGAACAGACGCAAGTCGTCGGCAACATCTGGCCACGAGGGTAGCAATACGAGGAGCATGCCGATCGCAAAACTGCCAGACAGGTTGACAATCAGGGTGCCATAGGGGAAGGTCGGACCGAGCCAACGCGCCAACGAGGAGGCGATCAGGAACCGAGCCAACGCTCCTAGGAAGCCGCCGAAGCCGATCAGTAGTACCTGCCGCAGTGTCATCATCCCTCGATGCCCGGTCGAGACCTAACCGCGAGGCGCAGCCAGGTTCGGAAGCCCGTTTCTGCCCCACGAGATTGAAGGTCAGTCGCCCCGGCGACCTCGTGAGCCGAGCGGGCGTCTTTCCGGCTGGGGCCTCCTCGCGACGATCCGGCCAGTCTAGACAGTCCAACTGACGGGGGCAATGGCGTGGCCCCCACCTTTCCCCCACCAACAGCGGCATTCGGCGGAGAGACTGCCTCACGACAACGTATCCGGATGGTGTCTTCAGGCCCTATCGCTCGGCGATCTCCCAACTCCTCGCAGCGAACCGGCCAAGCGAACGTGAGGGCGCCGCCTCACCGCTGACAGCCGAACGGGGCAGCCCACCAGGGCAGATCGGTGTGGCCAGCCTGGCTAGTGCTGCCTGGCCTGAGTTATCCAGGACACTTGGACTGTTTGTTCGATAAGAGTTGTGCAATCCGAGAATTCACGAAGAAATCATCATTTGCATGATGCCTAACTCATGCGTTGCACGATGTTTGGAACAGAGCCAGTCCCTCAAGATGGTGAGGCGTTTGGCCTGAGACATCCGGGCTAGTCCCGCAGTCGACGCGGCCGGGCGCAGCGCGCGGCCGTCGTATTTCGCGGACCTCTTACTCCTGGCTGCCGTGCGTTTCGCACCTCTTTGGCAATTGTGCAGCGTAATCGGTGGGGGCCACCGGCGGGAGGAGCATCATGGCGAATCGTGGAGTGCGACGTATTGCGGCGATCTCGAGCAGGCTGATCGCCCTCGGATTGCTGACGGCGGGCGCCGCTCTCGCCAGTTTTCCGCCCGCGCCGGCATTGGCCGCTGGACCGTGGTTCGTCGATGCCGCGCTCGGCAGTGACGCCAACACCTGCCTTGCCCCCGGCGCCGGCAACGCCTGCCAGACGATCCAGGGCGCGATCACCAAGGCATCGGATGGCGACACGATCAACGTCGCCGCCGGCACCTATCTCGAAGGCGTCAACCTGAACAAGAATTCGCTCACCATCAACGGCGCGGCTGCCGCCACCACCATCCTGAAGGGCCCGAAGACCGGCGGCGGCGACACCCTCGTGATCAACGGCAGCAACAACACCGTCCAGCAACTCACGATCACCCGCGACGGCAACAACACCACCGATTGGGCGAGCAACACGCGTAACCAGGGCGTCGACATCATCGGCAGCAACAACACCGTTCAGAACAGCATCATCTCCGGCAACCGCACGGGCGTTCTGTTCGCCGCCGGTACTGGAAACAAGCTGCTCAATAGCAACGTCACCAACAACCGCACCGGCCTCCACTTCATCAACACCGCCTCGACCAACGCGGTGGTCCAGGGCAACCAGATCACCAACAACTGGACCATCGGCATTCTCTTCCGCGAGGACACCAGCAACCAGCACACCATCACCGACAACCGGATTGAGGGCAACTGGTATACCCAGGTCGAAGATCGTGGCAACCCGGGCGGCATCGTCCGCAACCTGAGCGGCAACGACTTTGGCACGAGCACCTTCACGATCGTCGAGGCGATGAACTCGGGCGAGCCGGGGTACGCCGCTCAAATCCCGGTCGAGTTCGGCGGTGGGGCGGTTCCGCCCGGCGCATCGAACCTGTTCGTCGTCAACACGGTTTGCACCACCCTTGGCGGTGGGTGTGTCGATTCTGGTGGGCTTGGCACCAGCAACCCGAAGCGGCTCGACTATTCGCCGTGGCTGCTCGACGGGACTGACAATGCGGTCGGCTACAGCGGCGACTTCGCCAAGCTGCAGATCGACGCGACCAGTCCGTCGTGGAACAGCGTCGGCAACGTCAGCGACGGCATCGCGACCGTGTCGGCCGGCGGCACCGTGACGGCGACGTCCGGCACCTACACCGGCACGGTCAACCTCTCCAAGAACATGACCCTGTTGGGCGACGCCGGCAACCGTCCGGTCATCGTTGGCCGCGTCGAGAACCCCAGCCTGCCGACGATCAACGGCGTCACCTTGAAGAACCTGATCCTGCGCAACACCGAGGAAATGCTCGAATTGGCGATCGGCACGACGATCTCGGGGATGACCTTCGACAATGTCTGGTTCGATTTCAACGGGACCAGCACGCCGATGACCCCGATCGGCTATTTCGCGATGCTTTCGATGCCGAGCGTGACGGTCAACAGCAGCGGCCTCACCTTCAAGAACAGCAAGATGGGGATTAGCACCGTCAATCCGACCCTCAACGGCCTGTCGGCCTTCTACTGGATCCAGGCGTCCGGCGGGCCGATCGTCTGGGACGGACTGGATCTCTCCGGTAGCTACACCGACGGCGGGGTGGTCTACGGGGCGCAGATCAACCTTGGCACCGCCGCCACCGGCGTCCAGTTGATCAACAGCACGATCCACGACGGCGGCAACTTCTACCTGTCGGGCGTCAACGGCCTGTCGGTGATGACCAACACCTTTAGCGGTTCGGGGATGGCGCTCAACGCCGTCTCCAACGCCTCGGTCAAGAACAACTTGTTCCAGGACATGGCGCCGCCGGCCTCCGGCGGGACCGCCAATGGGAGCGATCTCTGGGGCAACCCGATGAACCGCGCCATCATCATGGAAGCGGCCTGGGGGCCGACCACCAACGAGAACGTCACCATCGAGAACAATCGCTTCGTCAACCTGCAGATCCCGGCCTTCCGGCTGACGCGCTACACCGGCGGCCCGCCGAACGGGACGACCTTCAACAACGTCGTGTTCAAGAACAACGACGTTTCGGGCGTCACCATCACCAACGCCGTCCTGAGCGACTATGCGACGGTGACGGTGAACGGCGAGAGCAACTGGTGGGGCAGCGCTAACGGCCCGGTTCATGCCACCAACAACACCTTCGAGGTCGGGTCCCAGGGCCGGTTGGTGAGCGACAACGTCGACTTCACCCCCTGGCTCACTAGCGGCGTCAACAACGGTGGCGTCCCGGGTTTCATCCCGAGCGGATCGCTCTTCGGGCCGATCAGCACCAACAACCCGGTGACGCCCGGCCAGACCGAGTTCGCCTCGTTTGCCGCGGCGTTCGCCGGTTCGAACGTCGGCGCGACGATCACCGCGGCAACCGGCACCTATAGCGAATCTCCCGCCACACCGGCCTCGCCTGGCTGGACGATCCAGGGCGCAAGCAGCGTCAATCGGCCGACCATCACCGGCGTCGGCAACTCCCCGGGTATCCTGATCAGTTCCGGGGCGAACTCGATCACCCTGAAGCACCTGATCGTCAATGGTGCTGGCACTGCCACAACGGTGATCCAGAACCTCGGCGGCCTGAACAGCTTCACGATGGAGAACGTCCGGGTCGACGGTCAGAACGTCGCCGGTCGCCATGGCGTGAACGGTAGCCAGTTCAACGGCACGATCGTGATCACCGGCTCGCCGTTCGTCGACATCCCCAACTGGGTGGCGTTCGACACGCGATCCGGCTCGGGCGGTCCTACCTCGGGCGCGACGATCACCAGCGGTCAGTTCGTCAACAACACGCTTACCAATGTCAAAGGGCACATCAACTTCCGCAACACCATCGGCGTCGCCGGCGCGACGGTGCTGTTCTCGGGCAACGTCGTCACTGGCACTGGTTCGGCGACCACCAGTTTCGGTGGGCTCTTCAAGGCGTTCTACGTCGACAGCGCCACCTTCACTGGCAACATCATGAAGGATGTTGGCACCAGTGGATACAACCCGGTCGGCGAGGCGCCTTACGGCGCAGCCTTCATGCCGCGCAACGTCGGCACCCTGAATATCACCAACAACTGGTTTGACAACAACAACCAGGCGATCGCCTTCGAGCCGCGTCAAGGCATGAGCGGTGGCTTCCAGGATGGTGTGATCGCCGGCGGTACGATCGCCAACAACCGCTTCACCAACAACGGCTACGATGTCTACGTTCCGGGCACGGCAAACGCCACCAGTACGCTCGGGGCGCTTGGCGTCAACAACAACAGCTTCACCGGCACGATCACCGAGGCGGTCCACGTCGGCGTGGCCGGGCTTGGCACGGTAAACGGCGAGATCAACTGGTGGGGGACACTGCGCGGGCCGACCACCGGCGCGAACCCCGGTGGAACTGGTGAGCCGGTCTCGGCGAACGTCGACTTCAGCCCCTGGCTGGGCGACGGGACCAACAACGGCGGCAACCCGGGCTTCATCCCGAACCCGACCCCCAAGTATGGCCTTGCCACCACCCTGGTCTTCACGACCCAGCCGGCCACGACGGGCACCTTCCAGCAGGCACTTACCACCCAGCCGGTCGTCCAGGCGCAGGATGGTCTGGGCAATCGCGCGATCAACTTCCAGGGAGCGGTCAATCTCGTCGGCAATCCACCGCCCGGCGTCGTCGGCGGTGCGCTCACCGGCACGACGACGGTGAACGCCGTCGATGGTAACCCGACCTTTAGCGGGATCGGCGTCAATCACGGCGGCAGCGGCTGGACGATCGGCGCGAATGCCATCGGCTTGACCGATGCGCTCAGCAATGCCTTCGATGTTGGCAAGGCAAACCAGACGATCACCTTCGCGGCGCTCGGCGACAAACTGTCGAACGATCCGCCGTTCGTAGTGAACGCAACCGCCTCGTCGGGCCTGCCGGTGGTCTTCTCGGCCACCGGGCAGTGCACCATCGCCGGTAATACCGTCACCCTGACCGGCGCTGGCGCTTGCGCGATCGTCGCTTCGCAAGCCGGCAATGCTGATTTCAACGCTGCTCCGCCGGTCCAGCAGTTGTTCGCGGTCAACAACCCCGTCCCGACACTTGTCTCGCTGTCGCCGGCTTCGGTGATTGCGGGCAGCAACGGCTTCACCCTCGTGTTGACCGGCACCAACTTCGTCAACACCTCGGTGGTGCGTTGGAACGGCGGGGCTCGACCGACGACCTTCATCAACGGCTCCCGGCTGGAAGCGGCGATCTCGGCTGCTGACATCGCCACGGCGGGCCTGGCGACGGTGACGGTCTTCAATGGCGCACCGGGTGGCGGCACGTCCGCTGGCTTGACGGTCGTCATTCAGGCCGCGGCAACGCAGGTGCTTGCGCCCACCGGGCCGGTCAGTCCGACCCAGCAGGTGACGTTGACGATCCCGTCGGCGGTTGGCCCGATCGAGACGGTCTGGACCGGCCTCTCCCAGGGCGGACTGATCACCGTCACGGTCAACACCGACCCGAGCCTGTTGCCGGCGACCAATACGATCACGCCGAACTTCAGGCTGCTCAACACCAGCTTCTTCGTCGACAAGACCCCTGGCTTCATCTTCACCAACGTCAAGATCTGCTTCCCCTACTCCGACGCCGATCTCCAGTCGGCCGGAGTGAACGAAGCGACCCTCGTCCTCTTGCACTACACCAACAACCAGTGGGTCACCATGCCGGTCGTGCATGACGTGGCGACAAACCGGCTCTGTGTCACGCTAGAGACCTTCTCGCCGTTCGTGATCGTTGGCCTGCCCGACCCGAACCCGGCGCCGGTTCTCGCCGCGATCAGCCCGAACGCCGCTCGTGCCGGGTCGTCGGCGCTCATCCTCCAACTCACCGGAGCGAACTTCGTTCGCACGTCGGTGGCGCGTTGGAACGGCCAGGATCGGCCGACTACCTACATCAATGCCAACCAGGTGACCGTCCAGATCTCGGCGGCCGATCTGGCGGGCGCAGGGTCGGCGACGCTGACCGTCTTCAACCCGGCTCCCGGCGGTGGCACATCCTCCGGCCTGCCGTTCACCATCGGGGCATCCAGCCTTCAGGTGACAGCCGTGCCGGTGGGCGATGTGCGCGGTGACCCCGGGGCGACGGTGTTCTATAGCGTGACGGTTCTCAACCTGACCGGTCAGGCGAGCGCCTTCACCTTCGAGAATGCCTCGGTGGGCGGAGCCTGGTCGATGACCGGCCTGCCAAAGAGCGGCGTTCAGATCGCCGCGGGCGCAAGCGCGACCGAGCGCGTCGGGATCGTCATCCCGGCCAACGCTCAGCGCGGCCAACTGTCGGTCAACCGCGTCAGGGTGTCGACCGTCCAGAACGGCGTCACCTTGGAGCAGAGCGCCGACTTGGTAGCAGTGGTGAACGAAGGTGCGCCCGACCTTCGGGTCCGCATCCTGCGCTCACCGGTGTTCCCCGAGCCGGGCCAGGTCGTTCGCTACACCGTTACCTATAGCAGCCCGGTCCGCTCGACGCCGGGGGCAGTCCTGAAGGTAACGTTGCCGAACGGTCAGGTCGCCGACTTCGTTTCGGCGAGCGACGGCATCGTGCCGGATGGGAATGGCGTGCTCAACTGGCCGGCAATCGACCTCGCGGCCAACACACCGGTCAGCAAGGAAATCGTCGTCCGCCTCAAGCCAGGCGTGGCGGTGGGGACGCCGGTCATCCTGAGAGCCGAGGTGACCAGTTCGCTGGCAGCCCAGGGCGCCTCGGGCGAGAACGTGGCGACCAACGAAGCCATCGTTGGCCGGCGCGTGATGGTGCCGTTCACGAGCGTGCGGATCGGGAGCGATCCGCTCGTCACCCGGTAGGCGGCGCTCCCGCTTCGGGAGCCGTCGTCCGTGGGGACTGGTCCCGCCGTCGAGCCGGAGCTACGACGGGGCCGGTCCCTGTTTTTGTCGCCACGGTGCGGCGATCTCCAGCGGGATGGCGATCGCCTCACCGCGCTCGGCCGAAGCGAGCGAGGCATCGATCAGTTGCAGGTCTCGGGCGGCCTCCCAGGCGATCCCGAGCGCCGGTGCGCCGGTCGTGAGAGCAAGGTGAAAGTCTTCCCACTCCTGACGAAAGCCGCCAAGACTGTCCTCGAGCGCGACCCGCTCGGGCGGGGTCTGCTCGTCGGTCGCGATCTCGATCCAATCGTCATAGCGAGGACGGCCGTCCTCGTACCGGCGCTCCTGCAAGAGTGAGAGGGTGCCTTCGGCGCCGGAGACGCGAAGGGCGTTCGTCCAGCGGCCGAGAATCGCCAGCGAATGCGTCAGATGGGCGACTGAACCATCATCCATGTCGATTGTCGCCAGCAGGGTGTCCGGCTGGTCGCCAAGCGTCGCCGGGTCAATCGACCGGGTGACGGCAAAGACCCGGGTCGGCTCGGCGGATGAGATCTGGCGCAACGCCGCGGCGGTGTGAACCCCCGAATCCACCAGCCAGCCACCCTGGTGGTACTGCTCGCGCCGCCAACGCGACGCAGCATACGGGTTGTCCGGCAGCATCCGGCTGGTAACCTCGACTTGGTAGACGCTCGGCCGGCCAATCCGCCCGGCTTCCAGCAACGCCCGGGCAGCCAGAAAACGTCCTTGATAGCGGACGTTCTCGGCGACGAGGTGCGGCACGCCGCGCTCACGGCCAAGCCGGAGTAACTCGGCGGCCTGGGCGACGGTCTCGGCGACCGGCTTCTCCGAGATGACCGCCTTGCCCGCGACGATCGCGTCGCGGACGATCGGCGCGGTTCGGTGGATCGGCGTCGCCACCAGAACGACGTCGAGATCGTGCCGGGCGAGCAGAGTGCGATGGTCCGGTTCGACGATGGGGCGGGAGGGGAGGCGGGAGGCGACCGCTTTGGCGCTTGCGCCCCGTTCACTGCAGACGGCGCGCACCTCGAAGCGGTCTTCGAGCGCGGCGAGCGCCGGTAGGTGGCTTTTCTGGACGAACAGTCCGGTTCCGATCAGGCCGAGGCGAAGGGGCGGCATGGCAGACGCAACGCTACCCGAACCCGCACCGATGAACAAGGATCCCTGTCGTCGCTTCGAGTAGAATGGAAGGACTATCGCCCTCCGGAAGACGCCAATGAACCGCTCCAACTCACGCCGCGTCCAAGCGGTGTACGACGCCCTGAACGAAACCGAGCCGTTGGAGTCGGTCGGCTTTCGGATCAACGTCGAAGAACGGGATGGCGGCGTCCGCCTGAGTGGAATCGTCCGCACCGAAGTGCATCGCTATCTTGCCGCCAAAACCGCAGGCGGCGTGCACGACGTCAAGGCGGTCCAGAACGATCTGGTGAGCGACCTGACGCTCGCCAGCGAGGTCTCGCGGGCGCTTGCCGCCGACCCTGAACTGGCAAGGGTACCGTTTCTGGTCCAGTCCACCCTCGGCGAGGTCACACTCACCGGCGCGGCGGAGGACCCGGCGATGGCCGATCGCGCGGTGGATATCGCTCGCCGCCAACCGGGCGTCGTCGACGCACGTCTGCAGGAACAACCGTAGCCGGGCGATGAGCGCCGGACCGCGTGTCTTGCTGACCGGCTTCGGGCCGTTTGATGGGATGCCGGTCAACCCGAGCGAGGCGATTGTCGCCGGACTTGCGGCGGGCCAGCCGGCATCGTTGCAGACGCGGATCTTCCCGGTCGACTACGACGAGGTCGACCGACTGCTTCCCGCAGCGATCGCCGAGGTTCGTCCCGAGATCGTCCTGCTGTTTGGCGTCGCCGGGAGTTCCGACCGGGTTCGGGTCGAGACAACCGCCCGCAACCGCGATGATAGCGTCAACCCTGACCTTCGGGGCGAGCGGCGACGCCACCGCCCAATCGATCCAGCCGGACCGGCGACACTCCTCGGAACGCTGCCGGTCGCGGCGATCCTCGACGCGCTCGAGCGAGCCGGCATTCCGGCGGTACGGTCGGATGATGCTGGTGGCTACCTTTGCAATCACGCCTACTATCGAGCGATCCGCACGCTCGACGCCCTCGATCTGCTGGCGACTGTTGGCTTCGTCCACGTCCCGCCCCTCGGCGGGCTGTTTGACGTCGGCCTGCTGACGGCGGCGGGGCGCTGCTGTCTGGAGGAGGCAATCCGCGCCTGGCCAGGCTGGCCGGCCGTGCGATAATCGATTCGGGGGATGGCGATGGTTAGCCGGACAAAGCCGCACTACAAGCGGTATCGCTTCAGCGTCGAGGATTTCACCAAAGCGATCGACGCCGGGCTGTTTGGCGAGGACGACCGGATCGAACTCGTCGAGGGAGAACTGGTTGAGATGACCCCACCCGGCGACTTGCACAACTACTCAGTCAACCGCTTCAATCGCCTGTTCCATACCCTTCTGCCCCAGACCACCTACGTCATCGTCCAGAACGCGCTCGATCTCTCGCCAAGCTCGCGTCCGCAGCCGGACGTGATGCTGATCCGCGAGCCGGCCTCCGGGTGGGAACTTGCAGCGCCCTCGCCGGATGCGGTCTTGCTGGTCGTCGAAGTCTCGGACAGTTCCTACCGGTACGACCGGTATGTCAAGCTGCCGCTTTATGCCCGCGCCGCGCTGCCCGAGTTGTGGATCGTCAACCTGCCGCAGCGCCAGGTCGAGATCTATCGCCAGCCAGTTGGAGACGCGTACGAGGCCACCCTCGTGGCGAAGCCCGGCGACCGGGTCTCGCCGTTGGCGTTCCCCGACGTAGCGATCGCCGTCGACGACATCTTGCCGCCGGCCGGTTTGCGGCGCGGTTAGCGCGGTCGCGCTCCTGCTGGGCTACGATGCGCCGGGAGGCGAGCGGTGAAGGTTGTCGTGCTGGAAGACTGGAATAGCCTGTTTGTCGGAGCGCCGGCCCTCGATCGGCTACGCGGACGGCTGGATATCGAGGTGCAGACCGACCGGCCGGCGGATCGCGCGGCGTTGATCGAGCGTTTGCGGGATGCCGAGATTGTCGTGCTCAACCGCGAACGAACCCGGCTAGACCGAGAGACAATCGCCCAACTGCCGCGTCTCAATCTAATCGTTCAGACCGGTGGAGTGAGCGGCAATGTGGACGTCACGGCGGCGAGCGAGCAGGGGATCGAGGTTTGCGGAGCGCCGGGGCTGCCCTACTCGATCGACGGAGTGGCGGAGCTTGCTCTCGGGATGCTGCTGACGCTCGCTCGCCAGATGCCGGCGAACGACCGGGCGGTTCGCGGCGGCGCCTGGAACGTCGCGCCGACGGTGATGCTGCACGGCCTGACGATGGGCATCCTCGGGCTGGGCCGGCTTGGCCGCAGCCTTGCCCGGCTGGGGCAGGCTCTCCAGATGCCGGTGATCGCGAACGGGCCAACCCTCACGCCGGAGCGGGCGGCCGCCAACGGCGTCGGGTTCGTCTCGTTGGACGAACTGTGCGAGCGGTCGGATGCGCTGTTTGTCTGTCCGCGGCTGTCGGAGATGACCCGCGGGATGGTCACCCGGGCGCACCTCGCGCTGCTGAAGCCAACCGCCTACCTGATCAACGTGGCGCGCGGGCCGATCGTCGACGAAGCGGGCTTGCTCGAAGCGCTCCAGGAGCGACGGATCGCCGGGGCGGGGCTGGACGTCTTCGGCGAGGAGCCGCTACCGGCGGATCATCCACTGACGACCCTCGACAATGTCGTGCTGGCTCCCCATATCGGCTGGGTGACTGAGACCAATGCTGTCCGCTTCGTCGAGTCGGTGGTCGAGCGGATTGAGCAGCATCTCGCCGGCGATCGCAGCAGCCTGGTAAATCGGGAGGCGCTCGCCGAGCGCTGAGCCAGGGTCCAAAAGTCCCAGTCGATACAGGCCATTTGGCAGGGTCCTGCCTCTTTGACAGGGTGCTATCTTCTCGGCATCCGGGATCTGCAGGAGGCCATGATGAACGGCCGAGAGCGAGCCCAACAGTTCGGGAGGTTTGGTCAGACCCGCGCGGGCTAGCACTCACCGCGCTGGCGTTCTTGCCACATTGCCCTCGGGCAGGGTCAAGAGCACCGACACGGAGCTAGACCGAACGCAAATCCGACGCGACCCAGCGCATCGCCGTTCGCGACCAACGGCGGTGACACAACTGTATCGAATCCCTCCTCAGCAACCTCAAACGCGCCACGAGGCCCTCGGTAGACGGAGAAACCGAGGGCCTCACTCTGTGTCCCGGTTTTCCAGCTACAGGCCAACCGGGCGAGGGCCAAATCGGCTGAAACCGGCCCCCCGACGTCCCGCCAGAAGAGGCCGTTCGGCAGGCGATCTCCAAACACCGGGGACGTATGCTTTGGTCATCAGGCGAATGCAGGAGGCCACGATGAAGGGCCGAACGCAAGAGAGCGGACGATTTGGAGAGACTCGCGCTGGCAGTTAGCCCGGTCGCGCTTTCCTGACCGACCCGTGTCCGAGCAGTCCACGATGGACCAGAAAGACGCTCAGGCATTGAACACCACGAGCGGGTGACGTCCGGAACGCGCAAGCGACCCAAACCGAACAGGTGACCTTCACGCCCCGGCAAACACGCTGGGGCGTCTTCGCGTCCCCAGATCCACGTACTCACCGGACCTGCGGTATAGTTTTCTTGGTAATACGATCACGTTGCCGGGGGAATACGATGCCAAGCTTTTCCCAGGATATCCGTCCGCTCTTTCGCGACAAAGACATCACAGCAATGGAGTTTGCCTTCGATCTGTCGGATTACGAGGAAGTGAAGGCGAACGCCGAGGGGATCTACCAACGTCTCGCCGATGGATCGATGCCGTGTGACGATGCCTGGCCCGCCGAGCGGGTGGCACTGTTTCGCCAGTGGATCGACGCCGCCACGCCCGCCTAGCTCGCGTGCTGGCGCAGGTACCAGTTTTGGCAGAGCGAGACCAGCGCGGCAGCCGCCTCGCGCGTCGGTAGGACGAACACCGCGCCGTCCTCGGTCACGCCACCGCCAGCCTGACGGACCTCGGCCTCCAACTCGGCTGAGAGCGGCAAGTCGAGCGCCGCGATCAGCCCATACGCTCCATCGTCGATCAACCGGATCATCACCGAAACCTGGTTGAGTCGCTCGGCGGCATCGGCATAGGCCGCGCCGACCACCGCGAGGTTCATATCTGTCTCGCTATGTTCGCCGTAGAGATACCCCTGCTGCAACGCCTCGCGCACCAACGCCCGTTGGGACGGCAAAAGCGCTGCGCCGAGTTCGCGAAGCAGCCAGGCCGCGGTTCGGTCGAGCGCCTGGTCGATCGCGCGGTCGTCCATCCGGTCCTCCTCGCGGGATGATAGAACGCACGATCTCCGCCGGTTCTTCATGGCTGCTTCACAGTCGCTTCACAATCGCCGGTCACACTCTTGGTATGACGAGCAACGTGCTCGACCGGGAGGATCGAATGGAGATGAACAGACAGCGTTGGATTGGTCTAGCGGTGGTGGGTGGGATCGCCTTGCTCTTACTCAGCTTCGCGTTCAACATGGGGGTCAGCCAAGGTATTGCTCAGACGGCGCAGGTTGCCGCCGGTGGAACGATCGTCGGGCCGCGCGCCGCAGTACCGGGCGCAGCGCCATTCGTTATGCATCCTGGCTTCGTCCTGTTCGGCTTCTTCGGCTTTGTCTTCAAGGCGCTGCTCTTCTTCGGGTTGATCGTCCTCGCCGTCAAGCTGTTTCGCGGCGGGCGCTGGCGCGGCGGCTGGCGCGAGCGCGCCCACCAGCGCTTTGACGACTGGCATCGGCGGGCGCATGGCGAGGAGCCGCCGGCGGCACAGCCGACGCCGACCCGCTTCTAGCGTGAGCTATCATCGAGCCGGTGCAACATGAAGCGGATCCTGGTTGTCGACGACGAGCCTCGCATCGTCCAACTTGCCCGCGACTATCTCGAGCACGGCGGGTTCGCCGTGCTCAGCGCTGGCGACGGCCCGAGCGCCGTCGCGCTGGCGCGCCGCGAGAAGCCGGACCTGATCGTGCTCGATCTCGGCCTGCCGGGACTGGACGGGCTCGACGTCACCCGGGCGATCCGCCGCGACTCGGCGGTTCCGATCATCATCGTGACGGCGCGCGGCGAAGAGAGCGACAAGCTGGTCGGCCTCGAGCTTGGGGCCGACGACTATCTGGTCAAGCCGTTTAGCCCGAAGGAACTGGTCGCCCGCGTCCGTGCGGTGCTGCGCCGTGCCGACCAGATCGCTCCCGCCGAAACGATCCGCGCCGGCAACGTCGAGCTTGATGTCGGCCGGATGCGGGTTACGCGGGCGGGCGAACTGCTCGAATTCACGCCAACCGAGTTTCACCTGCTGGCCACCTTGGCCGGTCAGCCGGGGCGGATCTTCACCCGTGGCCAACTGCTCGACATCGTCCACGGTGTCGCCATCGAATCATATGAACGGGCGATCGACGCTCACATCAAGAATATCCGGCGCAAGTTGGAGCCAAACCCGCGTGAACCGCTCTACATCCAGACGGTTTATGGCGTTGGCTACCGCTTTGCGGAAGGGCCGTGAGGCCCCGCCCTCCGTGGTGGCCGTCGAGCGAGCCTTGGCCGCCGCCTCAGCCGGCCTGGCGTCACCATCAGGCTCGCTTCATCTGGCGGGCGGCTCTGGCGCTTGGACTGCTCGCGTTTCTGGCGGTCGGCGGCTGTATCGTCGCGTTCGTACTGGCGGCGTTCGCCTTCGATGGCGCCCCGCCGGCCTGGCCGCGTTCGGGCGCGCCGTTCTTCTTCTTCCTGCGCTTCGTCGGCTTCGGGCTGGTGCTGCTGGTCATCGGTGGGCTGGCGGCCGGCTTCCTGCTGCGCCGGGTGTCGTTGCCGGTAGGTGCGTGGCTGGAGGCGGCCGGACGGGTCGAGGCGGGCGATTATTCGGCGCGTGCGCCCGAAAGCGGGCCGCGTGAGGTGCGCCGCTTTGCCGAGGCCTTCAACGCGATGACTGCCCGCCTCGAGCAGACCGACCAGCAGCGCCGCCAGCTCCTTGCCGACGTCACCCACGAGCTTCGCACTCCGCTGACGGTGATCCAGGGTCAGATCGAAGGTATCCTCGATGGCGTCTATCCCGCCGACCAGGCCCATCTCACCCCGATCCTTGAGGAAACACACGTGCTGGCGCGCTTGATCGACGACCTCCGGACGCTCTCTCACGCCGAGAACGGAGTACTTTCCCTTCAGCGCGAGCCAGTCGATCTCGGCGAACTCGCCAACGAGTGCGCCACGACGCTGCGGCCACGGGCCGACCTTGCTGGGGTCCGGCTTGAGGTGAACTCGGAGGGGGCGCTTCCGCTGATCGAGGGTGATCCGGTCCGGCTGCGTGAGGTGCTCGCCAACGTGATCGGCAACGCCCTGCGCTACACCACGTCGGGGGATCGGGTCACGATTGCCGTCGAGCGCGCGAATGGCGGAGTGACGGTCGCTGTCCGAGACACCGGCGCGGGGATCGACCCCGCCGTCCTGCCGCGCATCTTCGACCGCTTCTATCGTTCGAGCGATTCGAGCGGGAGCGGTTTGGGTCTGGCGATCGCCAGGAACCTCGTTCAGGCGCACGGTGGCACGATCGCCGCCGACAGCCGACCTGGCGTTGGTACGACCATCACCGTCACGTTCCCCGCGGCGGCGACCAGGCTGTGAGCGAGACTCTGGTGCGATGACGAAGGTCGCGGAGACCTCCCCGCCCCAACGCCGTTGTGCACCCCGCCGACTGGTGCGGGAAACCCCTAGGACCATCGAGCCAGGCGAAGAAAGTCCCCGGGACGGCCAGGACCACTCGCTTGACCAATTGCGGACTTCCGCCTCTACTGATTGATCCGCCCCAAAACTCATACTCAGCCGCGTGAACAAGAGCCCGGCCCCCGATCTGCTCAGTCAGCTCAAGCTGCGCTGGGAACGGCTGTCACCGCTCCAACGCTCCTTGCTCGGCGGCGCAGCGATCGTCCTGGCCTGTATCTATGTCCTCGTCTGGACCGCCGAAGGCGCGGCCGAAGGTTCGACGGTCCTGACCGCGATCGACCTTGGCGCGAAATTACTGATCGTCCTCGTGCTGGTCGGCATGAGCGCCCGGTTGCTGCGAACGATCCATGGCCGAACGACGGTTGCTGGCCGCGCTCGAACCGTCGATGTGCTCGAAGTGACCCACCTCGCCAACAACCGGACGCTCTATCTGGTCCAGGTTGGCGACCAGACCCTCTTGCTCGGCGCGACGACGAGCCAGATCACCGCGCTCACCCGCCTCGACCGGAACGGTACGTTCGCCGTCGCCCTCGACCGCGCCGTCGTGGAGGAGGAATGATCCGCACGCTGCGCGGCCCGGCGAGCCTGGCGTTGCTGGCCGGGTTGATGCTGTTGCTGGCTGGCTGCGTCGGCGCGCCGGTCGAAGGGGTGCCGTCGCCGAAGGTGACCGTCGAGGTCGGCCAGGCCACCAAGCCGGCCGATGCCGCGGTCGGCTTGCAGATCGTCCTGCTGCTCACGGTTCTGGCGCTCGCGCCGGCGCTCCTGATCATGGTCACCTCGTTCACCCGGACGATCGTCGTCCTTGGCTTCGTTCGCAGTGCGATCGGCGTGCCTCAACTGCCGCCAAACCAGGTGCTGATCGGCCTGGCGCTCTTTCTGACGTTCTTCACGATGGCCCCGGTCTGGTCCGAGGTGAATGCGGCGGCAATCGAGCCGTACACCAAAGGGACGATCACCCAGAGCGAGGCGATCACCCGCGCCATCGTCCCAGTCCGCTCCTTCATGGTGAAGAACACCCGCGAGAAAGATCTCGCGCTCTTCGTCCAACTGTCGAAAGCCGAGCGGCCAAAGACGCCCGACGATCTGGGACTGCAGGTGGTGGTGCCGGCCTTCATCATCAGCGAACTGCGCACCGCGTTTCAGATGGGCTTTTTCATCTTCATCCCGTTTCTTGTCATCGACCTCGTCGTGTCCAGCAGCTTGATGAGCATGGGCATGATGATGCTGCCCCCTTCGCTGATTTCTCTGCCGTTCAAGGTGTTGCTCTTCGTCCTGGCCGACGGCTGGTATCTGATCACCCGCTCGCTTGTGGCGAGCTTCGTGTAGGCGAGTGATGACCGATCTGTTGGTGCTGCAAGCCGGGCGCGATGCGTTGATGCTGGTGCTGTTTATCGCCGGACCGATCTTGCTGGTCGGTCTGGTCGTCGGCCTGCTGATCTCGGTCTTTCAGGCCGCCACCCAGGTCAACGAAATGACCCTCGCGTATATCCCGAAGATCGTCGCGATTTTCGCAACGGTCGCGCTGCTGGGTCCCTGGATGATCGGGACGATGGTCAGCTACACCAGCGGCCTGCTCGAACGGCTGCCGGAACTGATCAAATGATCCTGCCGGAAGGCGTCGCCGCCTACGTCACGACCCTGACTCTGGTGCTGGCGCGGATCGGCGGCCTGGTCGTCGCCTCGCCGGTCTATAGCAGCCGAGCGTTACCGGGCCCGGTCAAGATCGGGTTCGCCGTCGCCCTCTCGATCATCCTCTTTCCGCCCGGCGCCGTCACGCCGTCCCATCTGCCAGCCGAACTGCTGCCTTTTCTGGGCGCTCTGCTGCTGAACGCGATTGTCGGGCTGGCGGTCGGCTTTGCCTCGTCGCTGGTCTTTGGCGCGATCCAGACCGGCGCCGGGCTAATTGGCACTCAGATCGGCTTCGGCCTCTCCCAGGTGATCGATCCGATGTTCGAGGGGGCTTCCAACACCCTCGACACGTTCTACACGCTGTTTGCCACGATGGTCTTTCTGACGCTCTCCGGTCATCACTGGCTGATCGCCGCGATGGGGCGCACCTTCGAAGCGATCCCGCTGACCTCCGCCGGGCTCTCGGCGGAGATCGCCACCAGCAGGGTACTCGCCCTCGCCGGCGAGTTGTGGGTCGTCGCCTTTCAGATCGCCCTGCCGGTGACCGGGGCGCTGCTGCTGACCGACGTCGCGCTCGGCGTCCTGACCCGCACCGTTCCGCAGATGAACGTCTTTGTCGTCTCGATGCCGCTCAAAGTCCTGGTCGGGGTGGTCGTCGTGCTCGTCACCCTGCCTGCCTTCGCCGGCTATCTCGATAGCGCCTTCCGCACGATGACCGCCCAGGCTGGCCTGGTGGTGAAGTAATGGCGGGAGAGCGCACCGAAGCCGCAACACCACGACGACGCCAGGAGGCGCGTCGTGAAGGGCAGGTCGGCAAGAGCGCCGACTTGACGATTGCCGCCGCCCTGATCGCCGCGCTGCTGATCGTCCAGTCCACCGGCGGGGCGTTCCTTTCGAATGCCGGCGTCATCTTCCGCGAGTCTCTGGCGGCGGCCTCGGTGCGCGAGGTCACGATCGGCCAACTCCAGCCCTTTGGCTGGGCAGTCGGGCTGCAAGCTCTCGCGATGGTCGCCCCGCTGATGCTCGGCGTGCTCGGGGTGACGTTGATCGCCGGTGTCGGCCAGGTCGGGTTGCTCTTTTCTACCAAGGCGATTACGCCGCAGTTCTCGCGTCTGAACCCCTTGAGCGGGCTGCAGCGGCTCGTTTCGCCCCGCGGTCTGGTCGAACTGGGCAAGTCGATCGCCAAGATCGTCGTGATTGGCGCGGTCGCGTGGGCGGTCATCTCGTCCCATCAACTCACCATCGTTTCGTTGATGACGCTGGCGCCGCTTGGGGCGGCGAGCGCGATCGCCGGAATCGGTGTCGAGTTGGCGCTCAAGTGCGGCGGGGCCTATCTCGTGATCGCCGCGTTGGACTACTTCTACCAACGCTTCGAGTTCGAGAAGAGCATCCGGATGAGCAAAGACGAGGTCAAGCAGGAACTCAAGCAGCAAGAGGGCAACCCCGAGATCAAGTCGCGGGTGCGCAAGATCCAGCGCGAGATGGCTGCCGGCCGGATGATGGCCAAGGTGCCGAAGGCCGCCGTCGTCATCACCAACCCGACCCACTACGCGGTGGCGCTCTCCTACGACGCGCTCAATGATGGCGCGCCGCGGGTTGTCGCCAAAGGCGTCGATCTGGTCGCCCAGCAAATCAAGCGGGTCGCCGCCGAGAGCGCGGTGCCGTGCGTCGAGAATGTGCCGCTGGCGCGGGCGCTCTATAGCTCGGTCGATCTCGATCAAGAAGTCCCGGCTGAACTGTACCAGGCCGTCGCCGAAGTGCTGGCCTACATCTACCGGCTGCGAGATCGCCGATGACCGTCACCTCCGCCCCGAGCGGTCTGCGCCGGCTGGCTGGCAACAGCGACGTCTTGATGGCCGTCGCCGTCGTCTTCATCGTCGGAATGCTGATCATCCCGCTGCCGGATTTCCTGCTCGACTTGCTGATCATCGTCAATATCGCCACCGCGCTCACCATCCTGATGGTGGCGATGTATACCACCCAGCCGCTCCAGTTCTCGGTCTTCCCGAGCATCCTGTTGGTGGCGACGCTCTTTCGGCTCGGGTTGAACGTTTCGGCGACGCGGCTGATCTTGCTCCACGGCGAGGCCGGACGGGTGATCGAGGCGTTCGGGTCGTTCGTCGTCGGCGGCAACTACATCGTTGGCGCGGTGGTCTTCCTGATCCTGATCATCGTCCAGTTCGTGGTGATCACCAAAGGCTCCGAGCGCGTTGCCGAAGTCGCCGCCCGCTTCACCCTCGATGCCATGCCCGGCAAACAAATGGCGATTGACGCCGACTTGAATGCCGGGCTGATCGACCAGGACGAGGCGCGTCGCCGTCGCCGCGAGATCGAGCGCGAAGCCGACTTCTACGGTGCGATGGATGGCGCGAGCAAGTTCGTCAAAGGTGATGCAATCGCCGCGATCCTGATTGCGGTGGTGAATATCGTCGCCGGTGTCATCATCGGCATCGTCCAACTTGGCATAGCGCCGATCGAAGCGCTCCAGCAATTTTCGCTGCTCACCATCGGCGACGGGTTGGTCTCGCAGATCCCGGCGCTGCTCATCTCGACGGCAACCGGCATCATCGTCACGCGCGCCGCCTCGGATGCCAACCTCGGCTCGGACGTCGGATCGCAGTTGTTGAGCAATCCGAAGGCACTGACGATCGTCGCAACGCTGTTGGGTTCGCTGGCGCTCGTTCCCGGACTGCCAACCGTGGCGCTCGGCGCGGTCGCGGCGGGGATCGGCGGCTTCGCCTTCCTCACCAACAAGAGCCGGAAACAAACCCTTGCCCTCGAGGCTGCCCGTCAGGCGGCAGCGCTCGAAGCGCCAAAGGAGCCGGACAGCCCGGCCACCCTGCTGGGCGTCGATCCGATGGAAGTGGAGATCGGCTACGGGCTGATCGGGCTGGTCGACGCGGGCGAGCGTGGCAACCTCCTCGAACGGATCACCGCGATCCGCCGCCAGACGGCGATGGAGCTTGGCTTCATCATCCCAACGATCCGCATCCGCGACAACCTGCAACTGGGACCAAACACCTATGTTATGAAGCTGCGGGGTGTCGAGATCGCCCGTGGCGATCTGCTTGCCAATCACTACCTCGCGATGAACAGCGGGCTGGCAACCGAGGAGATCGAGGGGATCGAGGCGCGCGAGCCAGCCTTTGGCCTGCCGGCGCTCTGGATCACCAGTGGCCAGCGCGAGCGAGCCGAGTTGCTTGGCTACACCGTCGTCGACCCGGGATCGGTGCTCGCCACCCATCTCACCGAAATTATCCGGTCGCACGCCGCCGACATCCTCGGCCGCCAGGACCTCCAGACCCTGCTCAACTCACTGCGGGTGGACTATCCGACGGTGGTGGACGACCTCGTGCCGGGTGTGCTGTCGGTGAGCGAAGTCCAGCGAGTGCTGCAGAACCTGCTGCGCGAGCGCGTTTCGATCCGCGACCTCGTGACAATCCTCGAAACGCTCGCGGCACGAGGCCGCCAGAGCCGCGACACCGACCTGCTGACCGAGTATGTCCGCCAGGCGCTCGCCCGGGCGATCTGCCAGCAGTATCGCGAGCCGGATGGGCAGATCTACCTGGTGACACTGGCACCACAGATCGAGCAGCGCCTGGCGGCCGGCCTCCAACAGACCGACCAGGGGTTGGTGATCAGCATCGAGCCGACGCTCGCCCAGCGACTGCTCCAGGACCTCGTGGCGGCGCTCGAGGCGATGGTCGCCCAGGGCCACCAACCGGTGATCGTCTGCTCACCGCGAATTCGACTGGCGTTCAAGCGACTGACCGAGCGGGTCGTGCCGCACCTGACCGTTCTGGCCTACAACGAACTCAATCCGAAGATCGAGGTCAATGCCGTGGGTATCGTGGGAGGCGACTATGACGAGTAGTACGAACCGTGTTCCAGCCGCCGGGTCGGTGATCGCGGCTCTGGCTCTGGCAGTCGGCGCGGTGTCGATGGCGACGAGCGGCGATCTGTTTCGCTCGGCCTTGCTCGGCATCGCGGCCCTGCTGGTGCTCAATGTGCTGCTCTGGGCGGTGCTGCAAGTCTGGCCGACGCCCGAACCCGAACCCGCCGTCCGTCCCTTCCACCTTGAGGATGTACCGACTGCAACGATGGACGACAGCCAATCGTTGCTGCTGGCCCTGGGCCGGGAGGAGGGCGCGTGATCGGGCACGATGACCGGTCCAACCGAGGGGGAGAGTTGCCATGGTAGTGTCCCAAGAGATCGTCTCGCTCTGGCCGCACTACGTCGTGCGCCGCGAGCCGCGGGTGCGAGAAACCCTGATCCTTGCCTACACCCCGCTCGTCAAGTACGTCGTCGACCGGCTGGCGATCAGCCTCCCGGCGGTGCTCGACAGTGAGGACCTCGTCAGTTATGGCGTGATCGGGCTGATCGACGCCGTCGAGCGCTTCGACCCGGGGCGCGGCTTCAAGTTCGAAACCTTCGCCATTCCACGCATCCGTGGCACGATCATCGATCAACTGCGGGCGCTCGACTGGCTGCCGCGCTCGGC
Organism: Dehalococcoidia bacterium; assembly: GCA_046328265.1. Classification (GTDB taxonomy): domain Bacteria; phylum Chloroflexota; class Dehalococcoidia; order SpSt-223; family SpSt-223; genus JANWZD01. Next base: position 7,532 of record JAXLWW010000015.1, on the reverse strand, counting down.
GCGCCAACGCGCCAAGGAGATCGAGCGCGGTATCCAGGAGTTGCGGGGATCGCTCGGCCGGATGCCAACCGACGAAGAGGTGGCCAAGTATCTGAACATGGATCTCGACCGCTACCACGCGGCGGTCCAGGAAGCAGCCACGGTCACCCTTTCGCTCGATCACGTCCTATCGACCGACGAGGACGACAGCCCGCTCTCGCTGGCCGACCTCGTCGAGGACCGTCAGGCCGTCAGCCTGCTTGGTGCAGCCGAGCGCGGCGAACTGGTAGGGGCGCTGGTGCGAGCAATTGAGGAATTGCCCGAGCGCGATCGGATGGTGATCGCGCTTTACTACAACGAAGAGCTCACGATGAAGGAGATCAGCCGGGTGCTCGAGATTTCCGAGTCGCGCGTCTGCCAGTTGCACGCCCGTGCGGTGCTGAAGCTGCGCGCCTCACTGGCTGGCTATCGCGAACCGGCCGGGGTGCGCTGATGCTCCGGGCGATGTACACCTCCGCCTCGTCGCTGCTGCGGATGCAAAAGCGCCAGGAGGTGATCGCCGGCAATCTGGCGAATGCCACCACCACCGGTTTCCGGGCGGACGCCGTCCAGGCCGAAGGCTTCGCCTCGGTCCTTCAGGGGCAGGTGAACGGCCTTGAGCCCGGCCCGGCGGCGAACGTCTTCGGGGCAGACTGGATCGGGCTGATCGGCACCGGCGTCCAGCCAGATCGCTTCGTGATCGATACCCGGCCGGGACCGCTTCGTCAGAGCGACAACCCGCTCGACCTCGCTTTGGGCGGTCCCGGCTTCTTCGCGGTTCAGACCGCGGACGGGATCGGCTACACCCGCGACGGCAGCTTCTCCCGCTCGGCCAACGGCCAACTCGTTACCGGCCAGGGCAACCCCGTACTGGGCGCCGACGGGCCGATCGTCCTTGGCCCCAGCGCGTTTCAGGTTGCTCGCGACGGCACGGTCGTCCAGGACCGCCAGGTCGTTGGCCGGTTGCAGGTCGTCGACTTTGCGCCGCGCTTCGAACTCGCCACCTTCGGCGGCACAACCCGGCTCGCGGCCGGCCAATACACCATCGCCGCCGATGGATCGGTACTGCAAGACGGCGCCGCCATTGCTCAACTTGCCTCCTTCCAGGTGCCCGGCCCCAACGGCCCGATTGCGCTCGCACCCGGTCAACTGACCGTTGGCGTGGACGGTGCCCTCGGACTGAACGGTGAGGCCGCCGGCCGGCTTGCCGCGCCACCGGGCTGGACGTCGATCAGGCTCGCCGGACCGCGGGGTCGTTGCTGCGTTCCCGAGGGCGGCGAAGCGCCGACCAGGTTGCGGCTCCGGTGGTCGAGCAGTTCGCCACTTGAGGAAGCAACGTCGATATGACCAAGATGATGACCGACATGCTCGCCGTCTCGCGTGCCTACGAGGCAAGCCAGGCGATCAAGATGGCCGACGAAGCGGCCCGGCGGGCGGTCGACGAAGTCGGCCGGATAGACAACTGATGAGAGTGGGGTCAATGATCTCCAGCACTGCGATCGGCCGGGTCAGGGCTGGCGCCAGCAAGCGGCGCTCGATGTGATCGGTCACAACGACCTCGCAAATGTCAACACCTCCACGGCTTCAAGCGGGCTCGTGCCAATTTCGAGGACGTGGTGATCGCCGAGGACGCTTTCCGCTCCGGCGCGACGGCGGCGCGCGGCGTCGTCGTTCGCGAGGCACAGCGGATCGAGACGGCTGGCGGGATCGAGTCCACCGGCAATCCGTTCGACCTCGCGATAACCGGCGCGGGCTTTTTCGTCATCACTCTGCCGGATGGCACAACCGGCTACAGCCACGACGGGACCTTTGCCCTCGATGGGGCGGGAGCCCTCGTGAATGGGAGTGGCGGCCGCTTGACCGGGGTCGAGTTGCCGGCCGGCGCGACCGCGCTGGCAGTCGACCGCGACGGCACCGTAAATGCGCTGGTCGCCGGGGCGTGGCAACGCTCGGGCGAGGTCGGCGTGGCGGTCTTTCCCAACCCGGCCGGTCTTCAGTCCGCTGGAGAAGGGATCTTCTTGCCGACGGCTGCTTCCGGCGAGCCGGCGGTCGTTGCGCCCGGCAGCGGCGGAGCCGGGGAGATCGTCGCCGGCGTCCGCGAGATGTCCAATGTCCAGATTGGCGACGAGTTGGTATCGATGCTGGTTGCCCGCCGGGCGTATTCGGCAAGCGTCCGGTCGGTGCAATCGATCGACGAGATGATTCAACAGGCCAATACGCTGAGCGCGTAGAGAGGAAGCGATGGCGATCGAAGGAATCGGCCTGAACTTGCACCGGCTTGCCGGCGGCCAGGCCGCCAGCCAGGCCTATGGCGTGGGGAGCGCTCCCGCGGCGACCGGCGCTCCTGCCCAGCGAGCCGATGCCGTTGAAATCTCGGCGGCCGCCCGTGAGCTTCGTAGCGCCAGCGTGGCCGCCGAGGCCGCGCCGGACGTACGGGACGAGCGCGTCGCCGCGCTCAAGGCGGCGGTCGATCGTGGCGTCTACCAGATTGACACGGCGGCGCTCGCTCAGAAGCTGCTTGGCGCGGCGTGACGAAGGGAACGGAGATGACCGACGCGCTCGACACGATCCTGGCGATCCTCGACGAAGAGTTGGCGATCTACCAACGAATCGAGACGCTCGCCGAGGACGAGGCGGCCGCGCTGCGGCGCGATGACCTCGCTGCCCTGCGCTCTGCCGCTGAGGAGCAGGCCGGGCTGGTCGAGACGTTGGTCGGTAAGGAAAAGGCGCGGATCGCGTTGGTCGGCCGCGAGATCACCCTCGGTGAGTTGGCCGAGACTATCGGTGGCGCCGCCGGCGACCAGTTGCTCGATCGGCGTGACGCGCTCAGTGCCCAGGTGGCGCGGGTGCGCCTCGCGACCGACCGCGCCCAGGCGATGCTGAGCGCCCTCAGCAGCCTCCACCGCGAGCGCTTGCAGGCCGCTGTCCAGTCGCGATCACTCTACGGCGAGAGCGGCCAGTCACGCACAGTCGTGCTGCCCGGTCTGTTGGACCGGCGGGCGTAGAGGGAGCAGGCGATGGCCAACGGCTTTAGCGCGATCGAGAACGGACTGAGCGCCTTGCGCGCCTTTCGTGCTGCCACCGAGACGATCAGCCACAACATCGCCAATGCCGCCACCGAAGGGTACACCCGTCAGGAGATCAGCCTGGCGGCGCGGCCCGCCGCGACCTACTTTGGCTTCTACTCGCCAAGAGGTCCGGCGCCGGGCAACGGCGTCGACGTCCAGAGCGTCCGGCGGATGCGCGACGATTTTCTCGACCGCCGCTTCCGCAGTGCGAACGCCGAGACGGGCCGGCTGGACGTGACCATCGGGGCGCTTGCCCGGATCGAGAAGACCTTCAACGAGCCGTCCGATAGCGGCATCTCCGGCCATCTCAATCGGTTCTTTCAAGCGTGGCAGGATGTGTCGAACAATCCCGAATCGCGCAGCAGCCGCACCGCCCTGCTCGAGCACGCCGAAAGCCTCGCCGGTCGCTTCAACCAGGCCGCCCAGGCCATCCGCGACGAGCAGGGTAACCTCGACTTCTTGGTGAACGAGCGTGTCCGGGAGGTGAACGACCTCGCCGGTCAGATCGCCACGCTCAACGGCAAGATCACCACCGCTATCGGCATGGGCGAAACGCCCAACGACCTGATGGACGAACGCGACCGCCGGTTGGACGACCTCAGCAAACTGGCCGGCACTACGACAACCGCCCAGACCAACGGAGCGGTCGATGTGTCGATCGGCGGCCGGGCGTTGGTGAGCGGTGCAACGGCCAACGCCGTCGCCGCGGTCGCCACGCCGCCATCGAACTTCCGTCAGGTCGTTTGGGCTGCCGACAACGCTGCTGTCGCGCTCACCAGCGGCGAGATCGCCGGTGCGATCGCCGTGCGCGACGGCGAGTTGGTCAACGAGTTGACGACCCTCAACAGCCTCGCCGCGGCGATCATCGGCCAGGTGAACGCGCTGCACCAAACCGGGACTGACCTGACCGGCGCAGCCGGGCTGGCGTTCTTCAGCGGCGCCGACGCTGGCACGATCGCCCTGAACGCAGGGATCGCCGGTGCTCCCGAGCGTGTCGCCGCCGCCGACCTCGCCGGCAGCGCCGGTCCGCCGCCGGTCCCCGCCGAAACCCTGCCGGGCGGCAACCGGATCGCCTTGCGGCTCGCCGCTCTGGCCGAGGCCCAGACTATGCCTGCCGGCGCAACGTTCGGCGGGTACTGGAACACCTTCATCGCTCAACTGGGCGTGACGGTCAACGACGCCGAGATCGACCAGACGAGCCAGTCGGTCGTTCTCGAGTCGCTCATTCGCGAGCGCGAAGCGACGTCGGGCGTATCGTTGGACGAGGAGGCGGCCAACCTCGTTCGCTACCAACGGGCGTTCGAAGCGGCATCGCAGGTGATCGCGGTGATCGACGAGATGCTCTCGACGGTGATCAATCAGATGGGCCTGTCGGGCCGCTAGCGAGGCGATGATGCGGATTACTCAGAACATGCTGGTTCATTCGGTGACGCGCAACCTGAACGATACCCGCGTCAAGATGGACGACTTGAACGAGCAGATCACCTCCGGCAAGCGGATACGCAAGCCGTCCGACGACCCCACCGGCGCGGCGGTCGCCCTCGGTCTGCGCGCCCGCCAGGCTCGCCTCGAAGCCCAGGAGCGTGGGCGAGGCGCGGCCAAAGACTGGCTCGAATCCACCGAGAGCAACCTCGCGGACCTGTCGAACACGCTCATTCGGGTGAAGGAACTCTCGGTCCAGGCTGCCAATACCACCCTCGACCAGGCTGCCCGCGGCCACATCGCGGCTGAGTTGGACCAGATCCTTGATCACCTGGTCCAAGTGGGCAACGCCCGGATCGGCGACCGCTTCCTGTTTGCCGGCGACCGTACCGATACTCCGCCGTTCACCCGCGCCCCCGGCCCGGCCGGCGCAACCTACAACGGCACGACCAACGGGGTGGCGATGCGCGTCGATGCCGGCGTGGTGATCGACGTCGGGATAACCGGCGACCGGCTGCTGAGTGTCTTTTCGGCGATTGGAGCGCTCTCGACTGACCTCCAAACACCAGGCCAGGAAATCGATCCAGTCCGGCTCCAGGCGATCGAGGACGCCCATGACGATGTGCTTTCGGCTCGCGCCTCGACCGGTGCGAAGATGAACCGACTGGAGGCGCTCGGCGAGCGCGCCGCCGAGGAAGGGCTGGCGATTGCCGGCCACCTCTCGGAGGTCGAGGACACCGATTTCGTCGAAGCGGTGCTCGATTTCCAAACGCGCCAGACCGTCTATCAAGCGGCGCTCGCGACTGGCGCGAAGGTGATCCAACCGTCGCTCTTGGACTTTCTCCGATGAGCGGCAAGTTCCCAGGAGGGACGGTGAAGGTGCTTACCACTCGCTTCGGTCAACCGGAAACCATCGAAATTGACGAGGAGGGCGTCTTCGCCCTCGCCATCGTCGGCTACGGCGAGGGGCGCCGCTTCGCCCGGATCGGCGACGCGGACAACCCGATGCTCGGCTGGTTGCAATCGCTCGACGACCCAGCAACGTGCTTTGTCGTGGCCGATCCAGCCGGGTTCTTCAGCGACTACGAGTTCGATCTGACCGAAGATCACGTCCGGGCGCTCGACCTGCAGACCGCCGAAGAAGTCGATGCGATGGTGATCGTCCGGCTCGGATCCGAACCGCACGAGACGACCGCGAACCTCGCCGCGCCGGTGGTGCTCAACCGCCGTAACCACCGTGGACGCCAGATCGTCCTCAACGACGCCCGCTGGAGCGTCCGCACTCCGTTACTACACGCAGACGTCGCCGCCCCGGCTAGGGTATAACCATGCTGGTACTGACACGGAAGGCCGGCGAATCCATCGTCATCGGCGGGGACGTCGAGCTAACCGTCTTGGAGATCGACGGCGATCACATTCGGCTCGGTATTCAGGCGCCGCGGACGGTGCCGATCTATCGCGCCGAATTGTGGGCGGAGATCCAGCGTGAGAACACGCTCGCATCCAGCCAGACCGCCGGCGCCGATGTGGCGCTGTCGGCACTCACCGCAGGCGGCCGTGGCTCTCGGCCGACCGTCCGGCTGCGTAGTCCGGCCGTTCCCTAAGGACGTGTGCGAAGAAACGTCGAGAGCGGTGGAGGAACTCTCCACCGTCACCCTTGGGGCTCCTTCCCTGCTCGGTGCTCGACGGCTCCTTGGGAGGCGGTCATGACCGCCCCCGACCTGTCGTTTCTCGGGTCCGGCCAACGGGTGCTGTTGCGCTGGTCGTCGGCTCGCGGCGAAAAGCGCGCCCGCACCGCGATCGTCCAGTCGGTGCGTCACCAGCAGGTGGTCGTCGTTCCGGACGGCGACGGGCCGCCCGCTGGCGTGGCGGTTACCTTCGAGGCCGGGCTGATGACCGGGCTGTACCTTGCCACCGGCGAGGTCGCCGGTAAGGCGGTACGCGGTCCTGATCTGGTGATCGAAGTGAGCGCCGTCGAGCGGATCCAGCGTCGTGGCTTCGTCCGTGCCCAGATCGATCTCGACACGATGTCCGCGTTCCTGCTCGGCGCCGATGGCGAACCGGCACGGCGCTTTGCCGTCCGCCTGATCGACTTGAGCGGTGGCGGCGTTCGCTTCGAGTGTCTCGAACCGCTCGCGCCCGGACAACTGTTCACGATCGTGCTTACCATGGGCGAGGAGGAGCCGATCCGCCCGGTGATCCGAGTTGTCGAGGCTGCCTTGCGAAATGACGAGGATTCGATCCTGTCGGTCCGTGCCACGTTTGAGTCGATTGCCGAGCGCGACCGCCAGAGGATAATCCAGTTGGTCTTTCGCCTTCAGTCGGACGCCCGCCGACGTGAGTCGGAGCCGCAGCCTCCCGCCGAGTGAGCCTCCACGAGAAGCGGGCGATGCAGATTGACATTCTGACGATCTTTCCCGGCATGTTTCGTGGACCGTTCGACGAGAGCATCGTCCACCGGGCGGCCGAGCGCGGGATCGTCCGGGTCGGGATCCACGACCTGCGCGAGTGGGCGCACGACCGGCACCGGACGGTGGATGACTACGCCTTTGGCGGCGGGCCGGGGATGGTGATGAAAGCCGGGCCGATCGTCGAGGCGGCCGAGGCGGTGCTGGGCGGTGAATCGGCGCGGACGATCCTGCTGACGCCAGCCGGGCGCCGCTTCGACCAGTCCCTCGCCGAGGACCTCTCTCGCGAGGCACGGCTCCTGCTGATCTGCGGCCACTACGAGGGAGTTGACGAGCGAGTGCGCGAACTGCTGGCGGCCGAGGAGATCTCGATCGGTGATTTCGTCCTGACTGGTGGCGAGATCGCGGCGATGACGATCGTCGATGCCGTCGTCCGGCTGCTGCCTGGTGCGATCACCGAAGGTTCGCTCCAGAGTGAATCGCACGGTGACGCCCTGCTCGAATACCCGCATTACACCCGGCCGGCTGAGTTCCGGGGCCGACGCGTGCCGGACGTTCTGCTTTCGGGCAACCATGCCGAGATCGCGACGTGGCGTCGCCGCCAGGCGATCGTGCG
>JAXLWW010000014.1:0-129108 GCA_046328265.1 Dehalococcoidia bacterium | reverse complement strand
CAAGCGCTCGCCTGTTCAACCAGGCGCGTGACTTATCCGGGCTAGAGAGTGTCGACGGCGGCGCGCAATGCTTGTAGGTTGGCGACCGGGACGGTGAGCGGGTAGGTGCAGCCGGGGGCGAGGAAGATCCGGCCGTTGGCGCGGCGGGCAGCGTCGGCCGCTTCGGCCGCGACGTCGTCCGGCGTGCCGCCTAGCGCTGGACCATTCTGGTCGAGGCCGGCGAAGGGGATACGCAGTCGCGCCCCTTCTTCGAGCGATGGAGCGGTATCACGGTCGTGCCAGGAGATGCAGTCTACCGGCCAGCGAGCCGCCGCGTCGAAATAGGGGTCGTGGCCGTGAGCATGGGCAACGAGGATCAACGCCCCCGCCGCGCGCAAGCGCCCCAACACCCAGGCGTCCCGGGGATCGCCAAAACGGTCGAACAGGTCGCGCGGCATCGTCGCCGGATGAGCGTGCTGGCTTGAATAGAAGATACCGTCGGCGCCGGCCTGGAGCATTGCCTCGCCGGTGCGAGCGACATCCTCGGCGATCCTCTCGATCGCTGCCGGGAATTCAGGCGCGTCCATCACCTCGCGCGTCAGGGCGTTGCCGACAAGACGCGCGGCGACGGTGAGTGGGCTAAAGAGCGTTTGAAGGATCGGCCAGTCGCCGACAGCGGCGCGGACCTGGCGGACGGTTTCGACCTGCTCGCCGACGCCGCCCCAGTCCAGCGGGAGTTGTGGCAGGCGCGCCCAGTCGGCTGGGCTATGGACCGGGAAGTCCACGATCGTGGTGGTTCCCATGTCGTTGTGTGCTAACACCGACCGAACACCATAGTCGATCGCCTGGTACGTGCCGGAAGGGGTGATCTTGACGATATCGAGGTCATAGTCGCGCTGAAAGCGGAGCACCGCCGGGACAAAGCTGGCCGCGGCAAGGTCGCGACCGGGCGTGTGCTGCCAGAAGGTGAGCGGGGGACGGTCGGCCTCGCCGCCGCGAAGGATTGTCAGCACGCGCTCGCGTGCCGTCATCGTTGACATGGTGTCCTCCGCCACTCACGATACACCACCGCGCCGCTTGCAGGTAGACGGGTAGGTTCGGTCGCTCACTGGCATGAAGCCGACTGGCCCCCTACCATCGTACAAAGAACGGGCGATGCCCCGAACCGGCCGCCGGCCGAAGGACGTGCCTCGTCGTGACTACCCTGGTTGCCGCCTGGCGGCTCGCGCTCGAACGAATTCGTGCGAACTGGAAACTCCTGACGGCGGTGCTGCTCGGCGTCCTCGCCGCGGTGGTGCTGTTGGCGAGCGCGCCGCTCTATTCGGGTGTGCTCAATGACCTCGGGTTGCGCTACACGCTGCGACGCGAGCCGCCGGCACGATCGGACCTGATCGTCCAACTGAACGGCCGCCCAAGCCGGCAGAACGAGTTTGCCGCTGCCAACGGCGCAATCGAGAATGAGGTCGAGGCGGCGCTCGGCCGCTTCGTCGGCGACCCGGTGCGCTATGGCAAGAGCGCTAGTCTCTTCGTCTATCGGCCCGACCAGCCTATCGCCGCTCCCGGCCAGACCCCCAACAACCAACCCCGTGGCTACGTCCAGTTTGCCGACGGGATCGGCCCCAAGCTGCGGATCACTGCCGGCGCCTGGCCAAACCTCAGTAGTGGAGATATTCCGGCCGTCGCCGGGAGCCAGGCGGTGGCTGAGCTTGGGCTCAAGGTCGGCGATACCGTCCTGTTGTCGCCGGTCAACGGCGGTGATCCGGTTCGGATTCAGATCGCAGCGCTCGGCGAGCCAGTCGACCCGGACGACCGGTTCTGGACGGTCGGCGCGGTGCGGCTCTCCGAGCAGGCGCGCGATTGGGTGATCTTGCCGCTCGTGGTTGCGCCCGATCGCTACTTTGCCGCGGCAGAACGCGCCTCTTCGGACTTTACCTGGCTCTGGCCGACCGATACCGGCCAAATCACCACGGCCAATGCGGCCGAACTGCGCCAGGCGATTGGTCGGCTGCGATCCAGTCTGCCTGGCGCGGTCCAGGGCGTTGCGGTGGTGACGGCGCTCGATTCGATCCTCGGCGACTACCTGGCGAAGCTGGCGGTCACCGAGGTCCCGCTCTATTTGCTGATCCTCCAGATCGTCGGACTGGTCTTGTTCTATCTGGTGCTGGTCGCCAACGTGTTAGTCGACCGCCAGGCTGGTGAGATTGCCCTCCTCAAGAGCCGCGGCGCGAGCGGCGGTCAGATTCTGCTGCTCTATCTGATCGAGGGGGCGGCGATGTGCGTCGTGGCAGTGGTCGTCGGTCCGCCGCTGGCAGCGTTGCTGACGTCCTCGCTTGGCCGGCTGCCAGGGTCGCCGCTCGCTGGCGGCGGAGCGTTGCCGGTACGGCTCGGCCCGGAAACCTGGCTGCTTGCCATGGCCGGTGCGGTCTTGGCGCTGATTGCTCTGCTGATCCCGGCAAGCCGGGCGGCGCGCACCAGTATCGTCCTCTACCGGCGGCAGGCGGCGCGTGGCGGTGGCCCGCCGCTCTGGCAACGGTACTACCTCGACGTCGTCTTGCTGGTCTTTGCGCTCTTTGGCTTCTGGTCGATCCGTCAACAATCCGCGCTCGGCGGCGCAGAGCGGGTCGATCCGCTGCTGCTGCTTGCTCCGGCGCTGCTGGCGTTGGCGGTTTCGGCCGCCTTCTTGCGGCTGTTTCCGCTTGCGATGCGGCTGTTCTTGCGGCTGGCTGGTGGCGCAGCCCCCGCGCCGATCCTGATCGGCCTCACCCAGATGAGCCGGCGCCCTGCTCCCTACACTCGCCTGATCTTGCTGCTGACTCTCACCACGAGCCTCGGTCTGTTCGCGGCCACCTTCAGCGGGACGATCGATCGTTCCTATCGCGACCGGACGGCCTATCGGGTCGGGGCCGACGCCCGAATCGCCGGGATCAACGGCGGCGCAGGACGCCCCAAGGCGCAGGTGCTCGAAGCCGTTTCCGTGCCCGGTTTGGGGGCAGCAACCGCGGCCTACCGAACCGATGGGCAGGTCGGCCCGACCCAGCAGAACCAGCGTTATCAGTTTCTCGCGCTCGATGCCCAAACCGCACCAAACGTCGTCTGGTTCCGGCCGGATTTCGCTGACCGGTCGCTCGGTGATTTGATCGCCCAAGTCGCTGACGAAGGGGCGATTGTCGAGGGGCCGGTGTTGCCCGACGGCGGCGAGACGCTCGGGCTGTGGGTGCGGCCGACGCCGCGCCAGGATCGACTGAACTTGATCATCCGACTGCGCGACGCCGAGGGAAAGTTGCTCGACCTTGAGCTTGGCCGGCTTGACTTCGCCGATTGGCGCTATCTGGAAGCGCCGCTGGAAAGTCTCGGCGCGGTTCGCGGTCCGCTTCGTCTCGCGGCGATCTACCTCCAACCAGCCGGTGGCTTTTCCGAGCCGGGCGGCGGCGCGGTGCTGCTGGACGATCTGGCGATCCGTGAGAAGGGCGGGATCCGGCGGATCGTCGATCCGCTCGATAGCACCGCCGGTTGGGAGGCGCTGCGCGATGGCGTTGGTGAGCAGCAAGATAGCTTGAGCGTCGTCCGCGCCGATACTCGGACCGGTACCCCGGCGGTCCGGTTTGCCTGGTCTCCACGCCGCTCGTTTGGTACGCGGGGGCTGAAGCTTCGCGACGACGAGACACCGCTACCGGTGCTGGCGTCGCCGAACTTCCTGCGTGCCGCCAGCCGTCAGGTCGGCGAGACGCTTCTGCTGAATATCGGCGACCGGACCGTGTCGGCGGAGATCCGTGGGACGCTTGATCTTTTTGCGACGCTGGATCCCGATCGAGCGGGTTTCGTGGTGGCGGCGCTTGAGCCGACCCTGGTCCGGGTGAATGCCGTCCCCGGTCGGCCGGTGTACCCGAACGAGGTGTTTCTCGATGTCTCGGGCGACGGCGCCGTTCTCGAAGATGTCGGAGTGCGTGGCCTGGCGGCGCGCGAGGTTCTGTCGGTGGACGGACTGCTGAGCGAGGCGAGCAACGACCCGCTGGTAGCCGCCGGCTGGTCGGGTATCTTGACGCTCGCGTTCTTGGCGGCGCTGCTGTTGTCGCTGGTTGGCTTTCTCGTTCAGAGCGTGCTGGTGCTCCAGCGGCGTATCGTCGAGTTCGCCATCCTGCGGACGATGGGTCTCTCCTATCTCCAGCTTGGCGGGTTGATCGCCTTCGAGCAGGTATTTCTGATCCTCTGCGGCATCGCCGCGGGGACGCTGCTTGGTCTCCAGATCGGGGCGCTCATGCTGCCCTTCCTCGAACTGACCGAGCGCGGAACCCGCATCCTGCCCCCGTTCGTCATCACGACCCAGTGGCAAGCCGTGGTGCCGGCGTATGGGCTGCTGGCGCTCTTCTTCGCCGGTGCGATCGGTGCGATCGGCGTGGTCATCTCGCATCTCCCGATCGGCCGTTCGCTGCGCATCGGCGAATAGCAGTACGATCAACGGGTGATGAACGACGACCTCAACAGCATCGAGATTGACGCCATGCCGGACCTCGTCAGGTTGGTCGAGCAGGCGGAACGCAGCGGCGTTCCGGTGCGGCTGTGCCGGGACGGCCGGGTCGTCGCGTCGGTCGTCCCGCACCATCGAAGAACAGTTCCACAGACCCGGCCGCGCTCGGATGAGGATCGCGAGGCGTTCCTTGGAGCAGCTGGCGCCTGGCGGGATCTGGATACCGAGGCAATGATCGACGCAATCTACCGCGCCCGAGAGGATCTCGGATTCAAGCCACCGCTTGGCCTATGAGCGTCCTCCTCGACAGCGATCGGGTCATCGATTACCTCAAAGGCCGGCCAGACGCGGTAGCACTGCTTCAAGAGAGTCTACCTGGCGTCCTGGCAATGAAAGCGTGATCACCTATGGCGAGATTGTTGAGGGCCTTGGAAATGAGTCCCCAGACTCGCCAATCTGGTTGGCCTTTCGGCAGTTGCTGCGAGGAGTAGACATTCTGGATGTGACCACGTCGATTGCTGATACGTGGGCTTCGTTGAGGAGATCGCTTCGACGACAGGGCACGCCATTGCCCGACGCCGACCTTTTGATCGCCGCCACCGCGATCTTCTACGACCTCCCGCTGCTGACGCGCAACGTTCGCCATTTCGACCGCGTGCCCGGCCTGCGGCTGGGCTAAGCGCGCAGGCTCTATCATGCCGGGCACGCCCTCGGGAGGATCCATGACCGACGCGCCCGTGCTGGTCGAACGGCGCGGCCCGAAGCTGTACTTGACCCTCAACCGACCGGAGGTGATCAACGCCCTCACGCTTGACATGCTGCGGATTGTCGACCGGGCGTTAGACGAAGCCGAGCGCGACGAGGCGATCCGGGTGATCCTCCTCCAGGGCGTGGGCGAGCGTGGATTCTGCGCCGGTTTGGACACGATGGCGTTGGCCGAACTCCAGGAGCGCGGCGCCGAGGAAGGACCGTTGACCTTCGTCCGCCTGACCGCGATCGCCAAGCGGCTCGATTCCTTTGCCAAACCGGTCATCGCGCTCATCTACGGCCACGTCATCGCCGCCGGCGCTCAGCTTGCCACCGCCGCCGACGTGGTGATCGCCGGCGAAAGCCTCAAACTGCTCGACACCGAGCTTCGCGCGACCGGACTGACCGATGAAAGCTGGCCGATCCGGCTGGGGCGCACCCTCGGCAAGCTGCGTGCCAACCGCCTGCTCCTCCTGGGCGAGCGCCTCGACGCCTCCACCGCCCAACAGCTTGGTCTGGTAACTCTCGTTGTGCCGGACGACCAACTCATTGCCACTGGCGAAGGGATTGCCGACCGGATCGCCGGTTACGAGCCGGCCGCTGTTGCGCGGACCCTCTTACTCGTCGAGCAAGGAGCCTACGGCCAGCGCTGAAGGCAAGCGGTCTGGCAAAACGGCGATACTGTCGGCATGGAAGGTTCAGGCGAGGGGTCAGCGCTGCTGATCACCCTGACGTTCGCGTTAGGGGTGGCTTGGGTCGGCGCGGTGGTCAGCGCACGGTTACGTTTGTCCGCGATCCTTGGCTACATCGTCGCTGGTGTCGTGATCGGTCCGAACACCCCGGGGATCCACGGAGACGTCGGCGCGGTCGCTGCACTGGCCGATATCGGGATCGTCCTGCTGATGTTTACCGTCGGTGTCGATCTGTCGCTCCCCCGATTGGTCGAACTCGGCTGGATGGCCTTCCTGGTTGGTGGTCTCCAGGTTGCGGCGACCCTTGGGGTTGGTTTTGGGCTGGGCGTCCTGCTCGGCTGGCCGCTCGCCGAGGCATTCTGCTTCGGGGCGGCAATCGCCATCTCGTCGAGCATTGTGCTTGGGAAAGTGCTGGCCGAGCGCGGCGAAACAGGGTCGGTCCACGGGCAGATCGCGTTTGTCTTCTCCACGGTTCAGGACCTCGCGACAATCGCGCTGGTGATCGTGCTGCGATCGTTGGCCGGCGGTAACGAGGCGACGCCGCTCGATTTCGGACTTGCCCTTGGCAAGGCAGTCCTCTTTCTCGTCGTGGTCGTCGTGGTGAATTGCGGTACTCGCGGTATTCGGGCAGGTTGCGCGAATGCACAACCGTGAGTTGTTTGCTTGACCGTCGCCGCGGTTGCGCTGGCGGTTGCGTTATCCGCAACCCTCTTTGGGCTGTCGCTCGCGCTTGGGGCGTTGTGCCGGGATCGTGGTGAGCAGGTCGTCGCATCGGGTTCTGGCGACGGCCGGCGCTGCGAGACATCTTTCGGGATCTTCTTCGTCTCAATCGGGATGCTCCTCAGCGGTGCGGTTGCCAGCGAGTTGCACCTCGTGCTGGTGGTGGCAACACGATCGTCGTGGTCAACCAGCGGTGAATATTGCCAGAATGGCGGCTATCCACGCAGCGCACGGCAGTCGTCGTTAGCGGGTCGTTGGCGCATTCGGCGTTTTCTTATTTTTCTCCTTGCGTCAATGGCCTCGCGCTTGGTGTCCTTTCGTCGGAAGTTTTCGCGCGGTCTGACTGCGTCGATCGTGTCGGTGATTTCCGCTCCGGTTCTATCGGATCTTCCAGACCATCGGGCGGAAACGTAGCGATCCGGTCAAGCCATGACCTCCACCCCTCGAAGGCGCCCCTCGCCAGCCGGCCGTGATCCTTGGCCACGGCCGGGTTGGCCAGATCGTCGCTACCGCGCTCCGCCGCCGCGGGCTGACCTATGTCGCGGTCGACGAAGACCAGGAGATTGTCCGGCAACTACGCACCAAAGGGATCCCAGCGATTTTGGGCGACGCCGACAACCCCTTCCTGCTTGATCAACTCGGGCTTGAGCATGCGCGGCTGTTGATCATCGCTCTGCCCGACGCTCTGGCGACCCGGATCATCGTCGAGCATGTCCGTTCGTCCTATCCCCGGCTGCCGATCCTCGCCCGCACCCATTCCATCGAAGAGCAAGAGCATCTGATGTCCATTGGCGTTCACGAGGCCGTCGTCGGCGAACTCGAATTGGCGATTGAGATGACGCGCTTTGCGTTGCGACGCTTTGGTGTGAGCGCCGCCGAGATCCAGGCGGTCTTACAACGGCTCCGGGTGCCGTCCGAGAGCGCCGCTGACTGACCAAGGCTGCTATCCTGCGCTCGGGAGGAGATGGGATGCAGGAGTGGGTGGCGAACATTCGCGCGGAATGCTTTATCCTCGCCGACGGTGCGCAAGAAGCCGCCGGCAAACTCTTTGTGCTGGGTGGCGGCTGGGACACGCTCTATAGCCGGACCTACCCGCTCACCTACCCCCAGCTAAGCCTCGCGATCAAGCTGGTGGTGCCGTGGAGCGCCACCGCCGACCAGCATGAACTGATCGTGATGCTGGTGGACGACGATGGCGCTTCCGTGCTGGCGGAGCCTCCGCGTTTGCAGTTTTCGGTTGGCCGGCCGCCGAATGCCGAACCCGGCGACGAGGTGTCGATGCCGTTCACCGTCACCCTCGGCCAGATCGCTATCCCACGGCCGGCGCGCTACAGCTTCATCCTGCACGTCGATGGAAAGACGATTGCCCGCACCAGTTTCCGCGCCACCCGCCCAGTCGTTCAGGAATAGCTAGCGAACGAATAAGCGCTCGCCCGCGGGCACCGCCACCTGCAGGACATTCTCTGGTGGGGCGAGCGGGCAGACCCATCGATCGTCATAACAACACGACGGGTTATAGGCGTAGTTGAAGTCGAGGATCAGAGCGCCGTCCTCGCTTCCCAGATCAGCCTGCTTGATGGTGTCGAGCAAATACCGTCCGCCGCCATAGGTCTCGCTTCCGCTGGTCGCATCCTTAAAAGGCAGAAACAGCCCGCCGCCATAGCCGGAGATCCAAAACAGGTCGAGCGAGCAGGCCTCACCGGCGAGGACGAAGCGCACCGCGCCGAAGCGCTCCAGTCGAACCTCGCCGTCGTCACCGGCCGCGATCTCGCGAACAACCGGCGGACGTGGCTCGACCGGCGCGACTACCCGATAGGCTGGGTTATAGGGGAACCAGTCCAGCCCGCCAAAGCGCCGCTGCGCCTCGGGGGAGAGTGGCGACTGCGAGTGCTCGGCAAACAGTCGGTCGCGCCCGGCGCGAAAACGGGCGGCGGTCTGTGCCGGTTCTCCGCCGGCGCGCACCGCGGCATAGAGAACGGCGACCTGGCGTCGCCAATCCAGCAGGGCGATGTGCTCAGGCGGCATCGGGCTATACTGCTCCGCTGGGGGCGTTGGCCTCCCCGGGGGTCCAGGCTTGCAGCACGACGTTGGTGTCGCCCAGCTTATCCGCCGGCGTTTGGAGACGCTCGGTGTCTCGGCGCGCCAGGCATCGCTTCAGGCCCATCTCAGCCATAATACGCTGCGGGTTGTGCTGGCCGGCGCCCGGCCGACCGGCGAGACCTGCGATGCCCTCGACGGGCCGCTCGAACTCGCTCCGGGGACACTGCGACTGTTGGCTGGCTGGCCGCTCCCTCCCGAGCGGCTGCACTTCTCCGAGGAATGGGCGAGGGTGCTCCTCGAGCTTGCCAGCCCGGAGATTCGTCAGAAGGTGGTTGGCTACCTGCTCGCCCAAACCCCTCGGCCGGCGCGCCCAACCAGCAGCGACGCGTGAAGATCGAACTGGCGCTGCGGGTCTTTCCGCCCTCGCAGGTGGGCCGGCTTGCCGCCATCGGCGAAGCGGCCGGGTTCGACGCCGTGAGCGTCAACGAAACCGCCCGTGATTCGATCGTCGCGGCCTCGGTGGCGGCGGCGGCGACCCGGACGACGGAGATCGCCACCTCGGTGTCGCTCGCCTTTCCGCGTAGCCCGACAATCACCGCGATGGCAGCCTGGGACCTGCAGGAGCTTTCGGGCGGACGCTTCACCCTCGGACTGGGGCCGCAGGTGCGCGGCCACATCCAACGCCGCTTCGGACTGGCCTGGTCGCCACCGGCGCCCTGGATGCGCGAGTACGTGCAGGCGCTCCGGGCGCTCTGGCGGGCGTTTGCCGGCGAATCACCGCTCGATCATCGGGGCGATCGCTACAAGTTGACGCTCCTGACGCGCGAGTTCAACCCCGGCCCGCAACCCTTCGGACCGCCGAGGGTCCATCTCGCGGCGGTCGGACGGGCGATGTCGCGGCTCGCTGGCGAAGTCGCCGATGGACTGCGGACGCATCCGTTGATGACCCCAAAATACCTGACCGAGGTGACCGTCCCGGCGATCCGCGAAGGCCGTCTCAGGGCCGGGCGATCCGGCGACCCGTTCGACCTGATTGCCGCCTCGTTTCAGGCGATCGGCGACAGCGACGAGGAGATCGCCCGCGCTCGTGAGGAAGCGCGTCGGATGGTCGCCTTCTATGCGTCGACACCATCCTACCGGCCGGTGCTGACGGTCCATGGGCTGGACGACCTTGGCCAGAAGCTGAGCCGGATGGTTGCCGGGGGCAAGTGGGACCAGATCGCCGCCGAGGTGCCGGACGACGTGCTGGACGTGTTTGCTCTCTCTGGCCGTTTGGAAGATCTCCCACGGCTGGTGAGCGAGCGCTATCGCGGTGTGATCACCCGCTTCGCCCTCTTCTCGCCATCGGCGGCGTTGCTGGCGGAGGAGGATCGGCTGGCGGCGTTGGTGGGCGCCGTCCAGAATGGGGCAGAGCCGTTGGTCTGGGACTAACCTCGCTACCGTCTCAACCGCGGCAGCCCGAGGCCGCGCAGCCGGCGCGCCGCGATGTCGAGGACGAACAGAACCAACGCCGCTCCAAGGAGCCAGGGCCAGACCGGTAGCCAGGCCAGCCCAGCCGGACGAGTAATATCGGCAAAGGCGGCCGCGGGGTCGGCGATCTGGCGGCCACCGGTCACCCCAGCGAGGCGATTGAGCAGTCGGTCGTTCGGCCCGAGTGAGCGGGCTTCAGGGTCGGCGATCGCGACAAAGCCGGTGATCTCGCTGCGCTCCGGCCCGCCGGCACGGCTGATGCGCACCCGCGCCTCGTGAGCCCCCGCCTCGATGGCGGTGAACTGGACTCGGTAGCGGCCGGGTGCTTCCTGGCGAAGCGGATAGGCGCGCGCCGCGCCGGAAGGGGCGATCACCGTCGCCTCGGCATCCGCAAGATCGATGTACTGACCGTCGTCGGTCAGGGCGTCGGCGGTGATCGTGACGTTCATCGCCTGGACCTCAGCACGGACGCCGATGCCCGGCTCGGCGGGGACGCCCATCGCGAAGCGGGCGACCTGGCCCCAAAACTGCGAACGGCCTGCCCAGGCCGCGAACTCACCCGCCCAATCGTCCTGCATTCCCGACGTCCAGGCCACCGTTCGGCCGTTGCCATACTGCCAATGGGCGAGGAGGGGATCGCCCGAGGGCGAGACGAGGATCGTCTCGGCGGCATCGCGCGGGGTGGTGACGGCGTAGGTCGCGAGGGTGGGCAGGTCGGCCGGAACGAAGGAGCGAAGCACCGGGCTTGGTGCGACGTACTGCGGCTGGATCTTGCCCTGGGCGGTGGTCGCGCCGATCGCGATCGAGGTCTCCTTGGCGACAATTCGTGGGATGTCTCGCACTCGCTCGGTGAAGTAGTAGCGCCCGCCGCCTTCGCGGCCGAGCCGGCTCATCAAGGTGGTGTCCGAATCTGCCCCGACGGCGACCGCTGACATCGTGATGTTGGCAGCGCGTGCCTCGCGCAGCAGCCGGTCGTAGTCGCCGGATGGCGATTGTCCGTCCGAGAGCAGCAGGACATGCTTGTAGCGGGCATCGGTACCGCGGATGCCCTGAACGCCGCGCTCGAGGGCTGGGAAGATCTCGGTGCCGCCATCGGCCTGGATACCGACGATCCGCGCCTGGATTGCCGGGACGCCGCGATTGTCGCTCACCTTCTGCGGTTGAACCAACCAACGATTGTTGGAGTCGAAGACGACGATCGCAATGATGTCGTCGTCACGCAGCATATCGACCGCCAGCATCGCCGCTTCTTTGGCCATCTGGATCTTCGAGACGCCGTCCGCCTTGAGATCCATGCTGCCGGACTTGTCGATCACCAGCGCCAGGCCGAAGGTGCCTTCTTCGGGCTTGGGGGGAATGTCAGCATGGACCGGCATCAGTTGGCCGAGCAACTGCGATCCATAATCGCCGAGGGAGAAGCTGTTTGGCCCACCAACGAACACCAGCCCCTTGCCGAGATCGCGAACAAACGATTGGAGTGCAAGTTGCTGGTCGAGAGTGAACGAGGTTGCCGCGGTGTTGGCAAGGACGATCGCGTCGAAGGAACGTAGGGTCGCGACGTTCGACGGCGCGGACGGCGAAAGCCGCACCTCGGTCTGGAGACCGGCCTCTTGGAGGAGGACGTTGAGCCGGGTTGCCTCGCCGGGGCGATCTTCGAAGATCAGGACGCTGCCACGCGGCTTCACCGCGAAGTGCCCGGCCGCGGGAAGCGCCACGACGGCCTCTTGGGCCACCTGGACCTCGACGCGATGGAAGCCGGCGCCCTGGGCGGTGAGCGGCACCGCGTATTGGGTCGCCCCGGCGCGCAACCGAACTGCCTGGTCGGCGGCGGAGCGGCCGTCGATCGAAACAACCAGCCGACCGTCGCCGGCCGTCGCCGAATCGATCTGGACATAAACGTCGAAGGGGTCGCCCTCGCGGAGCAACCCTGGCGCATCGACCTGGCGGATCGTCAGGCCGCTCGCCGGAAAGGTCGGTTTGACAACGTCGACGACGATCCCGGCCGCTGCCAGTCCGTCCATCACTCCTTCGGCCGACCCGAGGTTCTCCCAGCCATCCGAGAGCACCACTAGCCGCCGAACGCCACCGGGTGGCAGCATCGCCTGGCCCAGGCGCAATGCCGTCGCGAGGTCGGTGCGGTCGTCGCGCGGCAGAGCGGCGGCGCGAAACTCGCGGGTCTTACCGAGCGGCTGAAGGACAACCGGCTCGCGGCCAAAGGCGACCACCCCGGCCCGATCATCCGGTCCCATCCGTTCGAGCGACTGGCGGACCCAGTTTGAGGCGGCGACTTGAAAGCCGGCGGTCGACGCCGAACTGTCGATCAGAAAAATGGTCGCCTTTTCGTGTCCCGGCGCAAGCCAGCGCGGATCGGCCAGCGCCAGCACGACCAGCGCAATCACCAACGAGCGCAGCACCACGACGAAATTTCGCCGCCCTGATGAGGCAAAGGCGAGCCGCCGCCAGCCAAGCAGGCCGACCGGAACAAGCAGAACGAGCAGCGCCAGCGCCCAAGGGAAGCCGAGTTGGAGCGGCCCGACGGTCATGTCGACCCCCTCCGGATGAAGACGATCCACTCGACCAGCAGCAGCAGCAAGACGCCCGCCGCCAGAAACGGCCAGAAGTCGATCCCAGCCGGTGCGCCGTCGACGCCGAGCGCCGGCAGCGAGAACGGTGCAAATGGCGCCCCGACCAGTGGCGGGCGCGGCAGAATGTCCGATTCGCGTTCGTCAGTGAGGTTGACAGCAAAGATCGTCAGCGGGTCTGTGCCGAGTCGGCGGGTCTGGTACAGCCCGACTCGGTCGGTGTCGGCGGTCAACGCCAGCCCGGTTGCTGGCTGTCGACGACCATCTGGGCCGACGAGGTCGCCGCTCAATCCGCCGGGCAGGCGCACCGTCGCGCCAGAGATACTCGCGCCATCCGGCCCGGCTAGCAGCCAATCGACGGCGTTTGCCACCAGCGCCGGGAAGGCAACCATCTTGGGCAAATTCGACGCGCCTGGATCGAAGCCGAGCACCACGACGCGCCGCCCATCGCGCTCGCCTTCGAGGATAAGCGGGCCATCCGGGCCGGTGACCACCGCCGCGGCCCAGGGTGGAATGACCAGTTGGGCAACCCGCCCGAACTCGACCGCCGCCAGATCAACCCCGGCGACGACCGCGCTCTCCGGATCAACGCCCACGGCAAAGGATGGCCGACCGATCCGCGCCGTCGCCAGCCATGAGCCGACCGGTGGGTTGACGATCAACACCGGTGACGGCGGCAGCACCGGCGGGACGAAGCCATCGAACACCACCAGCGCTGCCTCGCCAGGGCCGCTGTAGCCCTCGGGCGATCCATCGCGCACCGTCAGTTGGGGGATTGCCCGCAGGGCTCGGCGCATCACCTCGGGCGAAGTCGAGACCAGCAACACCTCGCGCTCGCCGGGTTGGGGAATGACCGCTTCGGCGCGATCATCGGGGGCGAGCAAATCGGAGCCGACCAATTGGACGGCAAACAGCCGGGTGCCGGCCGGCGGCTCGAACAACAGATCGGCGGTGCCACGACCGGTCAGACGTACCGTCTGTTCGCCGATCGGTAGCCCGTCACCAAAGGCGCGTACCCGCCGTTCGACCGGCCCGGCGGCGAAGTTCGCGACCCGAACGAAGGCATCCGGCCGCGCGCCTCCCGTCGTCGGACGCCGGACGCCGACTTGGACGATCGCCTGATTGTCCCCGCCCGACCCGATCGGCACCAGCCGGGCACTTGCCGGGATCGCCGGCAAGGGGCCAGCAAATGCGCCGTCGGTAAAGAGCACCACCTCGGCCGGCGCCTCCGGCCGCGATGCGGCGATCGACCCGGCCAGCAGCCAAGCCGTCCGAAGATCGCCCGCTCCGTCGGAGGGCGCCAGGCCATCGATCGCCGCCTGGGCGTCGCGGACGTCGCGGGTGTTGATCAGGAGCGACGCCGTCGGCCCGGCACGGACCACTGCCACCGCGGTGTCCGAGCCGACGGCGATCTGGCGCGCCCGTGCTTTCGCCTCGGCCAGCCGATTTGGCTGGACATCCGTCGCGTTCATCGAGGCCGAGGCATCGATCACCAGCACCAGTTGGCGAGCCGGGGGTGTGGTCGTTTCGAAGAACGGATGCGCCAACGCCAGCGCGCCAACCAGCAGAGCCAGCAACTGAAGGATCAGCAGCAGGGTGATCGGCGGGCGGCGAAACCGAGTACGCACTTCCAGATCGCGCACCATGTTCCGCCAGAGCAGGACGCTGCCGACTGGCTCGCGCCGCCGCTGGGCACGAATCAGGTAGATGATGATGACGATCGGGATCAGGGCGAGGAAACCGAGCAGTGCCGGGGCGAGCAGGCTCATACGAGGATCCTTCGTGCCCGAAGCTCGGTGACGACAACGGTTTCAAGCGGCGTAGCGCTGCTCACCCGGTGGAAAGGGACGCCGAGGTCGCTGCAGATCCGCTCGTTCTCGGCGGTCCACTCGGCAAGCCGGCGTTGATATTCATGGACAACGCCCTCGGTGAGGGTCACTTCGACGATCTCGCCAGTCTCGCGGTCGACGAGTTCGACGTCGCCGGACGCCTCCGGTTCAAGCTCCTGAGGCGCGAGCACCTGGATGACGGCCGCCTCGATGCGAGCGGCGCGCAGGCGCTCCAGCCCGGAGCGAAAGCCGTTTGGCGAGAGCAGATCCGAGACGACGATGGCGATCCCGGCGGGTTGGCCGGCGTCGGCGTAGCGCCGCAGGGCGGCGTTCAGGTCGGTGGTGCCCGCGCCATTGAGCCGGTCGAGGAAACCGAGCAACCGGTGGATGCGGCCCTTGCCGCGGAGCGGACCAGCGCGGTCGGTGACGTCGTAGGTCAACGAGCCAACGGTGACCTGGTCGAGGCGGCTGAGGGCGATGTAGGCGAGCGATGCGGCCAGCCGCTTGGCATAGGCGAGCTTGTTCGGCCGGCCGAAGTCCATCGAGCGGCTGGAATCGAGCAACACATGCAGCGCAACGTCCTCGCGCGCTTCGGACAGTCGGACGAAGAGGGCGCCCATTCGGCCATAGAGGTTCCAGTCAATCCGGCGGAAGTCGTCGCCGGGGGCGTAGCGGCGGTAGTCGGCGAACTCGGCGGAGTTCGAGCGGGTCAGGCCGCGATGCTCGCCGTTGAGACCGGGACGCGAAACCCGCCGCACGAGGATGGCAAGTTGTTCGAGCGAACGGAGAAACGCCTCGTCGCCAAGCAGGGTCCGGCTGTGCTCGACCGGTTGGGTGGGGCGCGGAGACTGACTGGTCACGGGCTGTTCGGCGTGAAATAGCTGCGGACGGCGGGCCGTCGGTCCGGGGCGACGCTCGTAAAGTCGGCCGGGCTGTCGATCGGATCGGTCGGCTGGGCGACGCCAACGCCGGTGGCGGGGCGGGCGTTGCTGATCTGACTGCCGCGTTGCTCGCCCTGGCCGTCGGACGGTCGAAGTTGGCCGCCGGAGTCGGTCGCGTCGATCTGAACCGGCTTCCCGCCAACGCCGAGGCGGTCGCCGCCGTTCTCCTGCTGGGGCAAGTCGCCGGGGCGCTGATTACCGACGCCCTGTTGCTGCTGACCGCCCTGGCCGGGTTGCGCCTCCGGGCCGCCCGGGCCTTGGCGGTTCTGTCCCGGCATGTCTCCTGGCTGCGACCCGCCCGGCATGTTGCCTGGCTGCGTCCCACCGGCCGCCGGCTGCCCGCCACGCGCCTCCATGCCACCTTCACCTTCGCCATTTTGGCCCTGTCCGAGGCCAAGCTCATCGCGTGCCTGGTCCAGCCGGCCCTGCGCCCGGCCAAGCTCGCTTTGCGGCACGACATCGCGACCGGCCATTCCGAGTTGATCACCAAGGCTGCGCATCGACCGGTCGATCTCCTGGTAGTCGCCCCGGCTCATCGCCTGAGACGAGCGTCGCTCGGCGTCGCGCAGGCCGTTGTTCTGCTGAGTTTGCTGGGCGGCGCGTTCGAGCGCCTGAGCAAGCTCGCGCCGGGCCTGGGGCGAAAGCTGGTCCGATTCGCGGGCAAGCTGATTGAGCAGGTCGCTTGCCTGGCTGTAGTCGCCGCGGTCGATCGCACCGGCGATGTCCTGGGCGGTGGCGGTCTGACGCAACTGGTCGGCGAGGCTCTGGAGGTTCTGCTGCTGACGATTGCTCGCCTCGATCTTGGCGTTCAATCGCGCTTCGGCCTGGCCAAGCTGCCGCTGCGCTTCAGCCGGGTCGATCTGGCGCTCTTGGGCGCGTCGGCGGGTCTCTTCGATACTGGCAAGAATGTCGTTGACGTTGTTCTCGTTCAGGTCGCCGTTGCTCTCCAGCGGCGACGGAGGAACTTGGGCGGTTTCTTGCGGAGCAAATGGTGAACGCACCAACGTCGAGAGGTCTGGCACGGTCAGCCAGACAAGCGCCGTAAGCGCCACCGCTGCCAGTGCGACCGCCAATTCGCGCCGGAACAAGCGGCCCGGAAGGCACGGGCAGGCGGGCGGTCGGCAAGGGCCTGGCCGGTGTCTGAGATCTGGAGAGCGGCGAGTTCGCCCGCCGATTCGCGCCTGGCAAGTTCGAGGGCGGTGCCAAGCCGCTCCCGCAGGCCAAACGCGCGATCGGCGGCGCGGGCGGCGACGGCGTCGCTCGGCCGGCTGCGGATCGCGGCAACGGTTCCGCCGGCGGCGGTCATTCCGGCCAATAGCAAGGTCGCATCGGCGGCGCCTGCTGCACCGAAAGCGGCCAGCAGTCGCGCCGTCAGAAGCAGCGCTGCCACCGCTGTAAGGGTTCGAAGGATGATCCGGAGCGCCCGCTTGCTCCACAGCCGTGTGCGCAACGCCCGGACGTAGGCGTGCAGGCCGTCGATTGTCGATCGGCTGGGTGGCGAAGAGACGGCAAGAGCCATCTTCCCTCCGGTACGGGCGCGAATTCTATAAAGTGTACCCGACGATAGGTCCGGACGTTAGCTTTCTTAGCGACTTACCGGCCGTTCGGTTTCGCTGGCAGATCGAGTGACAGCACGCCGATCCCGCCCTGCCGCACCGCGAGAAGGGCGCTCGCCGCGATCGTCGATCCGCCACAGATCGCGACCACCACGACTGCCACCAGGATGCCGACGGTTTTTCGCGTCGGGGCGCGCCGGTCGATGCCAACGGCGGCCCAGACGCCGAGATGGGCGAAGGCCATCGTCAAGGCGACTGCCGCGATTGCAATCGCCGGAAGGGCGTTCCACGGGCTCAATGGAGTCAGGAGGATTGCCAACGCGACGATCGCCAGGTCGGCGATCAGTCCGCTGACGAGATCTTCGCTCGTGGCGAGGCGACGCAGAGTTTCCCCGGCATCGAAGAGGATCAGCCCGATGGCAGTCAGCAGCATCCCGAGCAGGAGCGTTACGCCGACGAGACGCAGGTCAGCGCGGCCTCGGCCAGTTTCGGCTGCGAGGATGAACAGACCGAGCGCCAGCGGCCACCAGGCCAATAGCAGTCCCGCCTCGCGGATGGCGGTGATGAAGCGGCGAATGCGCGTTCCTCCTGGCGAGGTACCGTAGCATCCGGCCGGGTATCCGGCCATGGGTGAGGTGGCGCCGATCACCGGCAGCGGGTCGGCTGTTCACGCCGGATTGGCCTGCTCCTGGGGCAGCGCCGGATCGATGATCTCCTCGCGCTCGACTGGGCGGATCACCAAGTCCAGGGCGAGCCAGAGCGCGCGCGAGAACGGGTAGAAAACGATCGGAAAGAGGACCATCAGGACCATCGACCCCCAGCGCAGGAACTCCCACGGCGGATTCGGCCAACTGACGACGAGGATGGCGACGAAGAGCGCGACGAACAACAACTCGGCGATCACGAGATTGACCGCCATCCCACCGGTATGAAACCCCTCCTCACGCTCGAGGCGCAGGCCGCAAGCCGGGCAGTAGGGGCGCATCGTGAACCACCGTCGAAACAGACGGCTGGCGCCGCAGTTTGGACAGCGCAGCAACGCCGCTCGGCCGAAAATCTTCAATGCCCGAACCATGTCGCCCGTAGGGTACGCCGCGTCGAAACGGCTGCGCCACCTCAGATGATGCCGTGATGCTCGAGCACCGCGAAGGCGCGGGCGACGTCCTCGGGCGGGTTGCGACGGTCAAGCTCGCAGACGCGCAGAGCGTCGTCCGGCAGGGCAGCGGCAACGAGCGGCCAATCCATCTCACCGGTACCGATCGCAAAATGGTCCTTGACGCCGCGCAACTCGTGGAGGTGGGCGCCGATGATGTGCGGGCCGAGCGCTTCCAGCCAGGCGCGGTGGGAGCCGAAGCCAAGCAACTCCTGGCCGGCGGCGTGGCCAACGTCATGCCAATAGCCGACCGGGCCGTCCTGGCCTGCCTCGAGCAGGATCTCGGTCTCGGCGAGGTTGGGGATCTCGTAGACGTTGAAGCGCGTCTCGATCCCGAGCCAGACGCCACGCTCGGCTGCATACGGCGCAAGTTCGCGAAGGCTGCGCACCGACTGGTCGAGATGAGGCGGTCCGTTCGCTTCACGCTCGGCAGCCAGGGCGTCGCGAAGGGTCCAGAACTCGTCGCTGCCACGCTCGCCTGAGTCGACGAGTGCGCGCAGCGCGCGCTGTTTGGCCTGGTCAATCGGGATGGTTGCAACGTGGACGACGATGGCATGCGCACCGATCCGTGCGGCATGGTCGAGCGTGAGCTTCGTCAGCCGAACGGCCTCGCGCCGCTCGTCTTCGTCAGTAGCCCCGAGCGAGAGATCGTACGACCAGCGTCCACCCAGCACGGTGTCAGCCGGGCAGGGGTTGTGGAGGCTGCCAATGGGAACACCGTCACCGGGATCGTCCAGCCAGGCGCCTGGCGCCTCGTAGTTGAACTCGACGGCGTCGAACCCGAGCGCGGCAGCAGCGGCGCGAAAGGCGGCCGGTGTGGTGAACCGGTCGACCGCCCACATGCTCGAGAGCGCCAGCGGCCGGCGCGCCATTAGCGGAACGGGCCGTCGCCGCCGACCAGACGAATGACGTCGTTGAAGGTGATGGCGATGATCAGGGTAAAGAGGAAGGCCGCGCCGATCAGGTGGGCGATACGCTCCTTGTCGGGCGAAATACGCTTGCCACCGCGCACCGCCTCGATCAAGACGAACAGGATCCGGCCGCCGTCAAGCATGGGGATCGGCAGGGCGTTGACCACCGCGAGGTTGATGCTCAAGAGCGCCATCAGGTCGAGGATAACCGAGGGACCGGAGCGCGTCGCTTGCTGAGCGACCTGACCGGTGATCTCATAGATCCCGACCGGTCCGGCCACCTGAGGCGCGGCACGCTGAGCGATCATGCTGGCAAGGTCGTTCTTGAACAGGACGATCATCTCCCAGCCGCGCTGGACGCCCGCCGGGATCGCTTCGATCGGCGAGAGCGAACGGGTCTGCTGCTGGAGGTAACTCTCGCCAAGCTGAGCCGGTGTAATACCGAGCACGCTCGCCAGTTTGGCGAGATACTCCTCGCGCAACTGGTCGGGAGTAATACCGCGCTGTTCGGCCTGTTGGCGCTCCCACTGGGTGCGCCCGACGGCATCGGGGCCAGCATTCTCCCAGACGCGTTCGACCTCGGCCGGCACGCCGATCCGTTCGGCCAATTGGGCCGGGGTGAGGTCGCGCTCGCTACGAAAGCGCCAGATCGGGTTGTCGATGCCGATCTCGATGCCGGTTGCGCCTTCGCCGGGTGGTGGCGCAAATCGTGGGGTCACTCGAGTCAGGACGTTCTTACCGTCGCGCTGAACGACGAGGTCAATCGGCTGTCCGAGGTTCAAATTGACGTTATAACGCAGGTCGGCGAGGTTGCGGATCGGCCGGCCGTTGACACTCACCACCACGTCGTCGGGCAGGATGCCGCCGATTGCGGCCGGCGACCCTTCGCGTACGCCGATGATGACCACGTTGCCGGTCGTTTCGGTGCGCGGCAACATCGCGCTCACCGTGAACAGGACGAAGGCGAGCAGGATGTTCATGACCACGCCGGCCGATAGGATCGTCAGCCGCCAGGGAATGCTCTGTGCTGCCAAACTGCGCGGGTCGCTCGGGTCTTCTTCACCGACCATCCGAACGAAGCCGCCGAGCGGCAGCAGGTTGATCGAATATTCGGTCTCGCCGCGCTGGAAAGCGAACAGCCGCGGCGGATAGCCGATCGCGAATTCGAGGACCCGCACGCCCGCTTTCTTGGCCGTCAAGAAGTGACCGAGTTCGTGGACGACGACGAGAACGACCAGCACGGCCAGGAATGTCGCTATGTTGAGAAGAACCTGCACGACCTACCTCCGGGCGCTGGGCGCGACGAGGAAATTGTACGCCACCTCTGCTTCAGCCCTGCCGTGATCGGCGTTCGATTTGCGCGGCTTCTCAGCGAATCCTCAGGTTTGGGAGGGCGCCCTGGCGCGTCAAGGCTGGCCCGTCCGGTTCGGCGAGGACATCGACATCGAGGCGATAGTCGCCGGGCGGCAGATCCGCCGGGAGGTCGTATCGCTCCCAGATTCGCTCGCCGGCCACCCCACGACCCGTCTCGAAAAAGCCGCTGCCTGGCCGGGGCGGACGGACCAGGCTGGCGGCAACCGACCCATCCGGTCGCAGCAAGCGAACAACCTGGCGATAGCCATCCACCGGCGGCCCTGGCTCGCGCCGTTCGACAAGTTCCCAGACCAGCCCGATCGACCCCGCCGCCGCCTCGACCGAAGCCAGACGCAACACCGAGCCGAACTGGAGGTCTGTCGGCGTCCCCGGCAAGGCCGCCTGACGCTCGAACAACGCAAACCCGGAATCCTCGACAGCCAGCCGGTAAAGCGGGTTCCGTAGTAACTCGCCGGTCTCGCGGTCCCAGGCGCCCCGGTCGACCGGGAAGGTCCCGCCCTCGTTGTCGAGGATGACGAAGTCTGCGCCGTGGAGGGCAGGAAAGAGGTACAACCGCTCACGGCGGCTCAGGTGGGGGGCGAGGTTCTCCTGAGCGGACACGGACGCATCCGGCGGAACCCGGCCGAAGAGTCGATACGCTGCTTCGACGCGCGGCGCGGCCTGGTAACGCTCTGGATCGAACCAACCGCCGAACGGCCCCGCCCCAAACTGACGGTGGGTAAGGAGTGCTGCCGCCACCGCCGCGAGGGCAATCGCCGGCGTCGGCGAGGGGATGCGACCGGCCAGGCGGCGCTCAAGCCGCGCTGCACCGATTGCCGCGGCGATCGCAACGATCGGGACGATCACGACGCCATACTGGCGTCCGAGGCTGTACTGGGCCGCGTAGGAACTGAGCAGCAGGTAGCCGAAGGTCGGGACCGTCAGGATCAGCAATTCCGGAGCGAAAAGCGGCAGAAAGGCGAATGGGGCAAAGAAGCTGAGGACGAATTCGACCTTGACGCTCTCCGAGAGGAGACCCACAACGATGTCGGGCCGGGTAAGGGTCGTCCAGACGACTTCGGCCGGAGACGAGCCGAGGCTCTCATACCGGTTGGTATAGGTATAGGCCCCGCTGCCCTCGAACCAGGGGATCAGCACGCCGATTGCCAGCGCTGCCCAGAGCGTCGCAACCATCAGGACCAACGCTCCGTATCCGAGGTCTCGGCGGTCGCCCGATCGCCAGCCTAGCAACCCACGGCCGATCAGGTAGACCCCGAACCCTGCCACAACGAAGGCGATCTCCTCCTTGCAGAGCAGGGCAAAGCCGAGCCAGAGGAGCAGCGACGTTCGCCAACGGCGTACCAATGCTTCGGCAGCAAAGGCGAGCGCCGGGACGGCCAGGGCGACTTCGTGGAAGTCATAGAGGACGGTGTGCTGGAGTGTCGGAGAGAGAAAATAGCCAAGGACGATCGCCGGCGGCGTAAGAGTGGACTTGGTTGCCCAGCGGGCGACGCGAAAGACCGGGATTGCGCCGGCCGCCAGCAGCAGGCTCTGGGCGATCAACAGGACGCGGGCGTCGTTCCAGAGCCAGCCGAGCGGGGCGAACAGCGCGACGGCGGGCGAGAAATGGTCGCCGAGCAGGATCGGGTTGGCGAGGTCGTCGATCTTGATGCTGACGGCATAGAGGCGTCCGGCGGCGGTATTCGAGATCGCCTGGTCGAAAATTGCCAGGTCATAGGCATTCGAACGGAGCGCCTGGTGTCGCTGGATCGCGAGCGTGGTGAAGATGACCACGAAGGCGACCGCGAAGGCGGCGGCGAGCATGGGAGCGAGTGCGTTCGGCAGGCGCTGGAGTGGGCGACCAAGGAGCAGGCCGACGGCAGCCGCGGCGAGGGCAGCCAGCCCAATCGGCCAGAAAGGAGAAAGCGCCCCGGCGAGTGGCTCGATAGAGGATCCTCCGAGCGTTCTAAAAGAAGATGTAGAGCAGTGCGCCGAGTGCGCCGAGCAACCCCGCAGCGACCTGCAGCGGTAGGCCGGTCTGGAGCCACTGCAGCTCGGCATATAACACCAGAAGGGCCAATCCCATCACCAGCAGGCCGACCGGGCGCAGGCGTCTCGCCCGCCGAGCGGGCCGGGCGACGGCCGATGTCGAACGTGAAACCGATGGTCGTGGCTCGTCGGCCAACTCGCCGCGGCTGCCGGCTTGGAAATTCTTGACCGCCTTCGGGATCGCGCCGCCGATATCGCCAAGGCGGCCGGCGCCAAAGACAATCAACACCACCAGCAGGATGATCAGCAACTCGCCGGCGCCGATGCCCATCTATGCGCTCCGCGGCGGCCGGTCGACCGGCCAAGTCCGGCGGGATTCTAACGACTCCGGCGCCCTGGACGGTCATTTCTGTCGCACAACAGAAACGGGGGGCAGCAAGGTTGTTGCTGGCTTGTTTGCTTCTGTCTATACTCTTGCCCGCCTCGGCCGCCCCTTCTTCCGAGGAACGGCAACCAGGCGCCCAGCAGTGGGGGTGTAGATGACGCACATGTGGCGAGTGGTCCTCTCTGTTTTTGTTCTTGCCGGCTTGGTGTTGCCGGTCGTTCGGCCGGATGCGGCCGCCGCACAGTCCGCTCTCGATTACCAGATCCCGGGCGGGTGGTTCTACACCCAGGCCAACGGTTCCGATCTCGGTACCAGCCCGAAGGGCTACCCGCTGACCAATGCCGACGGCGTTCTGTTCTTCGACGCGTTCAAGTTCGTCGGTGGTGTCGATGCGGTCGGCTACCCGACCACCCAACGGTTTACCTATCAGGGCTTCATTACCCAGGCCTTCCAGAAGGCGGTCTTCCAGTGGCGGCCCGATCAGGGGAACACGGTGGTGTTTGCCAACATCATCGACGCGATCGGCGATGCCGGCAAGGACGACTGGCTGGATGTCGTCCGCTCGACGCCGAACCGGCTCCCCACCACCTTCGACGCCGATTCCACGAGCTTCCAAGATACCGTCAAGAAGCGCCAAGCCCTGCTCGACGAGAACCCGTCGATCAAGCAGCGCTACTTCTCGGTTCCCGACCCCGTGACCCTCTACGGCCTGCCGACCTCGCGAGTGGTAGACAAGGGCAACCATTTCGTCGTCCGCTTCCAGCGGGCGATCATGCAGCACTACAAGGAAGATGTTCCCTGGGCCAGGAAGGGCCAGGTCCTGGTCGCAAACGGTGGTGATCTCGGCAAAGAGGCGGGGATCTTCCCGAAGGAATCGATGGTCCCGTCCGACCCGCCGGGAGCGCCCGGAGCGCCGCAGGCCCAACCGGCCGCCGCCGTTCCACCACCGGCCGGTCTCCCCGGCCAGCAGTTTGGCTACGGGTTCCAGGTCGATCAGGGCAACCTCGCCTATGGCGTCGATATGACCAAGAAGGCGGGCTTCGGTTGGGTGAAGTTCCAGATCCGCTGGGAGAACCTCGAGAACGCCAAGGGTCAGATCAATTGGGGCGACATCGACCGCTGGGTCAATGGCGCTGGCGGCCTGAAGGTCATGCTCAGTGTGGTGACTGCGCCGGCCTGGTCGCGCCCGAAGGACACCGACTTTGGCGTGCCGGGTCCGCCGACCAATCCGCAGGACTTCGCCGATTTCGTCTCGGCGATCGCCGCCCGGCACAAAGGCCGGGTCCATGCCATCGAGATCTGGAACGAGCAGAACCTCTGGTACGAGTGGGGCGGCCGTGGCCGCAAGCTTTCGGCCAAACAATACGTCGACATGCTGAAGGTCTCCTACGCGGCGATCAAGAAGGTGAATCCAGACGTGGTGGTCATATCCGGCGCTCCGACGCCGACCGGCCATAGCGACGGCGATATCGCCATCGACGATCTCGAATTCCTCAAGCAGATGTATGACGTCGGCCTGAAGGACGTCTCCGACGCCATCGGCCAACACCCCAGCGGCTTCAACAATCCGCCCGACGATTGGGGCGACCGGAAAACCGTTCCTTCGACATCCTTCAAAGGCCACGGCTCGCAGTACTTCCGCCGGATCGAGCAATTCCGCGAGGTGATGGTCCAGTACGGCGACGCCAACAAGCAGATCTGGTTGACGGAGTTTGGCTGGGCGAGTTCGTCCAATCCGTACCCCGAATACTCCTATGCCAAGGACAACTCGGAGGATCAGCAGGCGACCTATCTGGTCCGGGCCTTCCAGATCGGCAAAGAGAAGGGCTGGGTCGGGCCGATGTTTGTCTGGAACCTGAACTTCGCCGGTTCAGCCGAACCGGACGACCGCTACGCTAAGAAGGCGTTCTCGGTCCTCTACCCGGACGGGCGCCCGCGCCCGGCGTATGGGGCGTTGGCGGCGATGCCCAAATAGCGTCGCGGGCAGTTCCACACGGCATTTGGGCCGGCGGTCATCCGCCGGCCGTTTCATTTGAGTGAGATCTCAACTCCTCGCCTTTGCTGTCTTCAGTTCAGGGCGAACAAGCGTGACGATGGCGAGGCGGTGTCTGGACGATGGCGACAAGCGCCGACCGGACAGGGCTGGACGTCGGCCCCATCACTGCGAGCGGAGCGCGGCCGAGCGTGACACTCGCAACGCCAGGGCGCCTGGAGATACCATCGGGTTGCGGTGGCAAACCGCTGCCAGGCGATCGTCCGGCGGGTCAGCGAGCGAGGTGGTAGGGGATGCTGGTCACGATGACACCTGGCTCGAAGAGAAGCGACGCCTTCAGCCGCAAGGCCGTCTGATTGTGGAGCAGATGCTCCCACCAGTTGGCGTGAACGAACTCAGGAAGCACGACGATGATCTGGTCGGACGGATAGGCGTCGCGGAGCGCATCGATGTAGGCGAGGAACGGACGTGAGAGCGAGCGGAACGGCGATTCGATGATCACCAACTCGGCGTCTCCATACTGGCCGCGGTTCCACTCCTCACGCATCCGCTCGGCCGCGACCGGATCGTCGGTGATATGGATTGCGGTGACCGCCCCTTCGCCGGCGGTGGCGCGGGCAAAGGCGATTGCCTGAGTCGCTGGGATGTTCAGCTTGGCGATCGGGATGACGTAGCGCGGCCGGATCTGGGCCGGGTCGAGCGGCGTCTCCGGGCGAAGTGCGGCATCGAGCGCGGTGTAGTGCTTTCGGATCGCCCACATCACCGCGATCATCAAGGGGATCAACACCAACACGAGCCAGGCGCCGAGCAGAAACTTCGAGAACGCCACCTCGATCGCGACGAAGCCGGTCGTGAGAGTGCCAAGCCCGTTGATGAGCATCCGAATACGCGCGCCGCGTTCCTCGTTGCGTCGGAGGAACCAACGGCGGGTGAGGCCGGCCTGGCTACACGTGAAGGCGATGAAGACGCCAACGGTGTAGAGCGGGATCAGGGACGTCACCGAACCGTTGTAGGCGACGATCAGCAGGCAGGCCACCACGGCGAGGACGACAATACCGCTGGTGTAGGCGAGGCGGTCGCCACGGAACTGGAAGATGCGCGGCAGGAAGCGGTCGCGCGCCATGATGCTGGTCAACCGGGGAAAGCCGTTGAAACTGGTATTGGTCGCCAGAAGCAAGATCAGCGCGGTCGAAAACTGCAAGAAATAGAAGAACGGGCTCTCTCCGACGAGCGTTCGGCCAAGCTGACCGACGACGGTGGTCGTCTCGGTCGGGTCTGGGACAATCCCTAGTTGGCCGGCGAGAAAGCTCAGCGCAACGAAAATCACCGCAAAGAGCGATGCCATCGTGATCAGGACCGTTTGGGCGTTACGTACCTCGGGTGGCCGGAATGCCGGTACACCATTGGAGACCGCTTCGGTCCCGGTCAAGGCGACCGAACCGGAAGCAAAGGCGCGCAGCAGCAGAAATAGCCCGAGCGCCTCAGTTGCGCCATGTTCGATTTCCAGCCATTCGGGCGGCGCGACGTAGGCCGGCAGCGTACCGGTGGCAAACCGGAACAGCCCGTAGCCGAGCAACCCGAGGATGCCGACGACGTAGAGGTAGGTTGGGATGGCAAACGCCCGGCCGGATTCGCGGACCCCACGCAGGTTGATCATCGTGATCACCCCCACCACCGCCACCATCACCACGACCCGGTAGGGGAACAGTTCCGGGAAGGCCGAGGTGAGCGCCGCGATGCCGGCGGCGGTCGAGACCGCCACGGTGAGGATGTAGTCCGTCAAGAGCGCGGCCCCGGCGGTCAGACCGGCCAACGGTCCGAGGTTGTCGTTGGCGACGACGTACGATCCGCCGCCGTCTGGGTACGCGCGGATCACCTCGCGATAACTTATCGCCACGATCGCCAGCACCACGCAGATCCCGAGCGTGAGCGGCATCGTGAGGGTGAGCGCACCGACGCCCGCCAGGACCAGCACCCGCATGATCTCTTCGGTGGCATAGGCCGAGGATGAAATGTTGTCCGAGGCAAACAGCGCCAACCCGGTGAACTTGCTGACCCGTTCGGATGCCTCCTCTGCCGAGGCGATCGGCCGGCCGAACAGGAACCGTTGGACCGCGGCGGAGGCTTTGCCGAACCCCGTCTCCGGCTCGCCGACGCCCTCGCGTGGGACGAGATAGCCCGAGCGCACGCGGCGGAAATCCGGGTGGCGGGTGATGCGGACATACTGGTTGCCGGGAGATCCGCCGCGAATGCGCTCGACCTGCCGGAGGTCCGCGCCGCTGGGGACGCGGAAGCGTCCCGTCGTCGGCCCATCTCCCCGCGCGCCGTCTGGTCCACGACGCGGCGGTGCGGCCGGTTCGGGCTCGTTGGCGCCTGGCTGCGTCTGCTCTGGGGGCTCCGGGCTCATCTTGCTCCCTACCGACCGCTAAGTGTACTCCTGGGGCAGCGCCAGGCGATGAGCCTACTGGCTTGCCGGGCCGTTCAGCCGCCGCAGCGCCCGAAGCTCGGGGAAGAGCAACGCGACTACGGCCACCATCAGCACCGCCCCGATGCCACCGCCCACCACCGCCGTCACCGGCCCGAACAACGCCGCCATCGTCCCGGCGCGAAACCCGCCAATTTGATTTGACATGTTGATGAACACGCCTTCCACCGCGGTGACCCGGCCGCGCCTCTCGTCGGGCGTCCAGAGCAGCACCAACGTCGAGCGGATGACCACGCTCACCTGATCCATCGCCCCGCCGAGCGCCAACGCTGCCAGCGAGAGCGGAAACGACGTCGACAGACCGAACGCGGCCATCGCCACGCCATAGAGCGCCACCGAGACGACCAAGGTCCAGCCGGCCCACCGGAACGGCGGCAAGAAGGCGATCAGGAATGACATCGTGATCGCGCCGGCGGCAGGGGCGGCATAGAGCCAGCCAAGCAACTGTGGGCCGATGTGGAGGATCTCCTTCGCGTAGACCGGCAAGAGGAAAACGACGCCGCCGAGCATCACCGCGAAGAGGTCGAGCGTGATTGCCGCCAAGACGATCCGAGTCACACTGATAAATCGCAGCCCGCCAAGCAGTGCACCGACGCTCAGGCCGCGCTGGGCGAGGGTGCTCTGCTTGCCGCGAATCAGCGAGACGAGCAAGGCAAACAGCAGGGTCGCGATCAGATTGAGGGCGAAGACCGGTGCGCCGCGTTGGAAGAGCGCGACGATCGTCCCGCCGACCGACGGCCCCAGGATCAGCGCAAGTTGGGCTAGCCCGCCCGACCAGGTCGCCGCACTGGCATAGGCGGGCGGCGGGACGGTCTGGGCGATCAGCGCGCGAGTGGCGGGGTTGTTAAAGGCGCGGGCGCAGCCGGTCAACGCGAGCGCGGCGTAATACAGTTCGACCGGCAAGCCGAGCAACGAGATCGCTAGCAGTCCGAGCGATCCAAGCGCCAAGGTGCTCTGGGCGATTGCAATCACCCGTCGCCGGTCGAACTGATCGGCGATTGCGCCAGCCGGCAGCGCAAACACGATCACCGGCAGGACCTGCACCAGTCCGACCAACCCGAGCGCAAAGGCGCTTCCGGTCCGCTCGTACAGTTCCCAACCCACCGCGACGCCAACCATCTGTTCGCCCATCAAGCCGACTGCCCGGCCGCTGATGAGCAGACGATAGTCTCGGTGACGTAGCGCCAGAAAGGGATCGTTTTGGGTCAATGTCGCCCACGGGCCTGCCGGTAGCCGACTGAGGGAGCCAGCCGGAATTGTAGCCGCAGGCCTCGATGGTGGGTTCAACGACGTGGCTCCTGTACTCCCTTGGCGACCCGTCGTGGCATGATCAGATCCGGGCCGACAACCAGGGTCACGGCCATCCAACAGTGACGCGCTCTGCTTATCGGCCAAGCGCGATTACCAGAGGGCCACATCGTCCCACTCCGGAGACACCGAACCTACGGACCGACCTGGTGAAAGAACCTCGTTGACCCAGTTCAGGGTTTGCGGCGAATGGGAGGGCGTTGTGCCATGGCACAACTCAGACGACGGCAACCAACGCGGCGCCTGATGCTGAGCAGCGCGGTGTGATAGATCGGGCAAGCGATGAAGCGGCTGGGTCCGGTTTGGTTGAGGCAACCGAGCGCGAGGCGCCCCTGCTCCCCTCTCGACAGTGGTTGGGTATACTGCCGGCATGAATAGCCTTATTCGCGAGATGATGCCGGTGCTGGCGCGCCACGAAGGGGTCTGGGTTGGGACCTACCGCCACCTCGACCCGGACGGCGTCCTCGAGGATCAGTATGAAGTGCGCTCCATCTGCGAGTTTCCCGAGGACGGCAGTTGCGATTTCCGGCTGACCAGCGTCAATCGGTGGCCCGATGGCCGAACTCAGACGCTCGTCAACGAGGCGCGGTTGTCGGACGGGCGATTGCAATGGAGCAACGAACGGCTGGTGGGAGGGATGTGGGAGGTGGACGACCTGACCGTCTACACTCGCTTCGGCTACGCCGGCGACCAGACGCTGACCGTCTGCGAGATGATCC
Organism: Dehalococcoidia bacterium; assembly: GCA_046328265.1. Taxonomy (GTDB): domain Bacteria; phylum Chloroflexota; class Dehalococcoidia; order SpSt-223; family SpSt-223; genus JANWZD01. Next base: position 99,791 of record JAXLWW010000014.1, on the reverse strand, counting down.
AGATCAGCCACGATGGCCACCATCGAGCGCGGACCTGGCACTGGTTTCGTGACGAACGACTGTTCCGGATCACGCTCACCCAGGAGCGGCGAGAGGAGGAAGCGCCCGCATCCTAGATGGTGCGCCGCGCGTGAGGACCATGCACGCAGGACTGTATCTCAATCCCCAAACCCGCGGTGCGGAGGAAGATCACCGTATCGTCGAGACGGTGATCGCCCACACCAGGCTGGCCGAGCGCCTTGGCTACCGCGCCGTCTGGGGGACCGAGCACGCCTTCACCGGCTACAACGCCTACAGCGACCCGATCGTCCTTGGGGCGCACCTGGCGGCGGTTGCGCCGAGCCTGCATGTCGGCTTCTCGGTCGCGGTCGGTCCGCTCCATCACCCGATCCGTTTCGCCACCCAGGTGGCGTTGCTCGACAATTTGACCGGCGGCAAGACGATTGCCGGGGTTGGCACCGGCATCGGTCCTGACGAGTTCGCCGGTTACGGTCTCGATGCCGGTAACCGCCATGCCCTCTTCGACGCCTGGTATGAAATCGTGCTGGGCGCCTGGCAGCATCGTGGTCCCGAGCCATTTATCTTCGACACTCCCTGGTGGAAGGGAAAGATGGACGGCCGGATTATCCCCGAGCCGATTCAGCGGCCGTTTCCAATGTTCGCGCGCGCCACCCTGACACCCGAGTTCTGCCGGAAATGGGGCAAGATGGCTCAGCCGCTGCTGTTGTCTCTTACCTCGGGTAGTGGCGAGGTGCTCTGGAACCACTTTCTTGAAGGCCTGGCCGGGAGCGACGCACCAGACGAACAGAAGCGCCGGGCTATCGAATGGAGCTGTTTTACGCAGCAGACCCATATCAGCGACGCCGCCGACCCGATGGCCGAGGTCTGGGAGTACTCGAAGTTCTATCTGCACAAAGGCGTGCGCGCCAACATGGGCTATGACCGCGCCCCCGAAGCCGAATGGGAAAAGCGCAAGGCAAACTATCGACGGGGGACAATGCTCGCCGGCTCGTCCCAGCAGGTGCTCGACAGGCTAGCCCCATGGGCCGAGCGTGGCATGGGTCATGTGATGATTTGGGCCTACTTCGGCGCGATGCCGCCCGAACTTGCCGCCGAGACGATCCAACGCTTCGCCGAGGAAGTCTTACCGCACCTCGAGCGGATCCGCCCGGCGAACGCGGTCCAGGCGGAAGTCGCCGCCGACGCCGAGCGCGGCCGGCCGACGTTCCTCGCCCCGTAAGAGCGCCCGCTACAATTCCGCCATGCCGATGGTCTTTCTCGCGGCGCACTGGCGCGACCTTTTGATGGCCAACTGGGCGGTCGACCCGGCGATCGTGGAGCCGTTGGTCCCACGTGGCACCGAAATCGACTTCCACGAAGGCAAGACCTACGTAAGCGTGGTTGGCTTTCTCTTCCAGCAGACGCGGCTGTTCGGCTGGTTGCCTGCGCCGTTCCATACCGACTTCGAGGAGATCAACCTCCGGTTCTATGTCGTCCGCCGCCACCCGGATGGCGATCGGCGCGGGGTTGTCTTCGTCAAGGAAATCGTGCCGCGCGCCGCGATCGCGCTGACCGCCAACCTGATCTACAACGAGAACTATGTCGCTCTGCCGACCCGTCACCGTATCGAGCGTGAGGGTGATGCGATCCGGCCGGGCGGTCTGGTGCGCTACGCCTGGGGTTTTCGCGGCAAGACCCAGGCCATCCGCGGCCGGATGGCTGGATCACCGACGCCGCCGGCCGACGACTCCGAAGCGGCCTTCATCTCCCAGCACTATTGGGGCTACGCCCGCCAGCGCGACGGCGGCACCGTCGAATACCAAGTCGAACATCCGCACTGGCGCGTTTCTCCGGCGACCCAGGTCCGACTCCAGGCGGACATCGCGCCGCTCTATGGTCCAGGCTTCGTCGAGACGCTGCGCCGTCCGCCCGATTCGGCGTTCATCGCCGAGGGGTCCGAGGTGCTGGTCCGGCGGGGTGTCCGGATCGCGTAATCCTGGCGAACGAGGCGACGATGACGAGCGATCTGACCCTGCGCTATGGGATGAACCCTCACCAGACCCCGGCCCGCGTGTTTCGCGACGGGCCGCTGCCTTTTCGGGTGGTCAACGGGTCGCCCGGCACGATCAACCTGCTCGATGCGCTCAACGCCTGGCAACTTGTCCGCGAGCTGAAACAGGTAAGCGGTCTGCCGGCAGCGACCTCGTTCAAGCACGTCAGCCCGGCCGGCGCTGCGATCGGCATCCCGCTGTCGGAGCCGCTCCGGACTGCCTCGTTTCTCGGAAGCCTCGAACTGACGCCGCTGGCGAGTGCCTATGCGCGTGCTCGCGGCGCTGATCGCGTTTCTTCCTACGGCGATTTCGCCGCGCTCAGCGACCGGGTCGACGTGCCGACGGCGATTTTGCTCCGCCGCGAAAATTCCGACGGTATCATCGCGCCGGGCTACGACCCCGAGGCCCTCGAGATCCTGACCGCCAAGAAGGCCGGCAAGTACGTCGTTCTCGAAGTCGATCCGGAGTATCAACCGCCGGAGATCGAGCGGCGCGATGTCTTTGGCATCACCTTCGAGCAGCGCCACAACGACGTTGTCGCGTCGCCCGATCAGCTGACGACGATCGTCACCAAGAACCAAGACCTGCCCGACGAAGCCAAGCGCGACATGCTGGTCGCCCTGACGGCGCTCAAGTACACCCAGTCCAACTCGGTCTGCCTGGCGCTCGACGGACAAATCATCGGGATGGGCGCAGGACAACAGTCGCGGATCCATTGCACCCGGCTGGCGGCCGGCAAGGCCGATCTCTGGTGGCTGCGCCAGCATCCGGCGGTCCTGCGGATGCAGTTTCGCCAGGGCGTCAGCCGACCCGATCGCGACAACGCGGTCGATGCCTATCTCAGTGACGACTTGACCCCGGCCGAGGAACGCGTCTGGCAGGAGCACCTCGCCGTCATCCCCAAGCGGCTGAGCGTCGAGGACAAGCGGGTGTGGCTCGACCGGCTGACCGGGGTAACCCTCGGCTCCGATGCCTACATTCCCTTCCGCGACAACCTCGACCGCGCCTCACGAAGCGGCGTGCGCTACGTCGTTCAGCCGGGCGGGGCGTTGCGCGACGAGTCGGTCATCGCGGCGGCCGATGGCTACGGCATGGTGATGGTCTACAGCGGCGTCCGGCTGTTTCACCACTAAGCCGGTCGCCGGCCGGCGACGATCGCCATCAGCGCCTCGGGCGGAGAAGGCAGCGGTCGAACGTCGACAAAGCCGGCAGCCGAAAGTGCCGCTGCCGCCTCGGCGGGGTCACCGATCCCCTCGCCCCAGTAAGCCGTCCGGACGTCCGCCGCCGTCGCCTTGAGCGGGTCGGCGCCGAGATTGAGTTGGCCGAAGGCGATCCAGCCGTCCGGCCGGATCGCATCGGAGAGACGCTCAAGCGCTTGCGGAGTGGCGTCCCGCTGGATGAAGGGACCGGGGAAGACGACCAGGGCGTAGGCCTCGTGATCGGCGAGCGCCTGGCAGGTCTCCTGACGGAGAGAGATCCGGTCGGCCAGTCCGGCTGCCTCGGTGCGCCGGCGGGCGATCGAGAGCGCCGGCGTCCAGGGGTCGATGCCGACGACCTGGAGCGTCGGGAAGGCTCGCGCCATCGCGAGGGCAATCGACCCGACGCCGACGCCGACATCGAGAAACGCGGCGCCCGGAGTGGCGAGGCGATCACCCAGACCGGGAAGGTTCGGTACCAGCAGTCGTTGGACAACCCCGGCGAAGAGCGCCGAGGCGTCGCCAATGCTGATCAGCATCTCTTCGTCTAGGTGTGCCCAGCCCGGTTGGACCGGCCCGGACTGGACCAGTAGAGCGGCTTGGATCGCGGTCATCCGGACTTCTCCGAGAGCCTGGCGTAGCTCCGGCTCGGAAAGCTCGCCGAGGTCGGTCAGGCCGAGCGTCTCGATCAGCCGATCGATCGGACCGGCGAGCGCCGGATCGAGCGGCGATCCGGAGAGTTGGCGCTCGAGCGCGAGGCCGAGCCCGGCCAACGTCGTTGCCGCGCTGGACAACTGGGAGATTGTGCGGCGTAACGTCTCACCGGCCATCAACTTCTCCTGGAAAAGGGTTTCGACAGGATACGCCGTGGCGGTGCGCCTAGATCAATCTACTGGGAGACGGGCCCTTCGCTGCGCAAGATCACCTCGATCTCGACACGGCCGCGGCGCAACACCTCGGCGATCTGTCGCAGTTTCTCGGGGTCGCTTGCGCCGTGCTTGGCAAACATCCGTCCAAGTTCGCCAAGCTGGCCGAGTTCGTGCTTGATGCTCGACCACGACGCGGCGGTTTCGGCGTCTGGCCTGCCGCCCCAGGTATGACGGAAGCGGTCGCGGAGCGCCTCCATGACGTTCTCGCGTTCGGCAAGAAACTGGCGACCGGCGTCGGTGATGGCATAGGTCTTCTTACCGTCTTGCTGGGTGGCGGTCGCCTGGCCGAGGTCCTCGAGCAACTGCAGGGTGGGGTAGACGGCGCCGGGACTGGGTGTGTAGAAGCCGCTGAAACGCTCTTCGAGGGCGCGGATGATCTCGTAGCCGTGGCGAGGCTTTTCCTTGAGCAGGTCAAGGATGACGTACTTAAGGTCGCCCTTCTCGAAGACTCGGCCGAGGCGCCGGCCTCCCCACCCACGATTGAACATGCCCGGGCCTCCCTGATGGCGCCCGCGAAATTCAAAGACGCCGGCAAATGGTCCTCGCATTGTATCCTCCTTCACGATCGGGTTGTATCACGATATATCTCGAACGGAGAATACCAAGACGATGACGACCTGTCAAGATATATCTTTATTAGCGACGGGCCACTTGGAAACCACTGACTGGTACAATCGTCTCGCCGGGCGGCCGGCAGGGCGAGGAGACGATGGGCGATCGCGGCACTTCTCTCGTCGGGATCATCGGCGCGACGCTCGGCGTCCTGCTTGGCGCGCTGGTCTGCGGAGCCATCGGCATGGCGCTCTCGGGTGCGTTTGCTCCGGGCCGACTCGAGGGCGTCTATCTCGGCCTCTGGGTCAGTCCGGTCTTTCTTGGGACGGGCGCAATCGTCGGCGGCATCCTCGGCGTCATCGGCGGACTGGCGATCGTCCGTCGTCGTTGATCCGGCCAGCGCGAAACTAACTGATACCTTCATCAGTTATCTCAGTAGCACTGATGGAGGTTCGACGATGCTCGCCGCCCGTCCTTTTCCGCTAGTCGGCCTGATGCGCTTTCGGCGCAATCCGGCGCTCGCCATCGAGCGCGTTCTCCGCGAACGAGGCGACGTCGTCCCGCTTCGCTTGCCCGGCCAAACGATCGTCCTGCTCAACGACCCTGAGTTGATCCAGCGGGTGCTTGTCGCCGATCACGCCTGTTTCACCAAGGGACGAGCGCTTCAGGTCGCCCGCCGGGTGCTGGGAAACGGACTGCTCACCAGCGAAGGCGACCAGCACCGCCGGCAGCGCCGATTGATCCAGCCAGCCTTTCACCGGCAGCAGGTCGCGGGCTATGCGGCGGAGATGCCTACCCTCGCCGAACGCGCCGCCGCCCACTGGCAGGATGGCGGCCAGGTCGACATGGCCGAGGAGATGATGCAGTTGACCCTGGCCATCGTTGGCCGGACCCTCTTTGGCGCCGATGTCGAAGATGATGCCGGTGAGGTGGCGGAGGCGCTTGGCCGGCTGATGGGACTGTTCAATGCACGTACCCTTCCGTTTGCCGACCTCTTGGACCGAGTGCCCTTCGGCCCTTGGCGTGGTTGGCGCGAATCGCGCGCCCAACTCGACGCGATCGTCGCCCGGCTGATCGCCGATCGGCAGAGCGAAGACGACCGCGGAGACGACCGGGGAGACCTGCTGTCACTGTTACTGGCCGCCCACGGCGAGAACGGCGCAATGAGCGATGAACAGGTGCGAGACGAAGTCCTGACGTTCTTCCTTGCCGGCCACGAGACGACCGCCAACGCGTTGACCTGGACCTGGTATCTGCTCTCCCAGAATCCGGATGTCGAAGTGACACTACATCGGGAACTTGACCGAGTGCTGACCGGCCATCCGCCAACCTTCGACGACCTGCCGAACCTGACTTACACCCGACTGGTGATCGCCGAGTCGATGCGGCTCTACCCGCCGGTGTGGGCGATCGGCCGTAAGGCAATCGTCGAGTACGCCCTGAACGACCTGATCGTCCCGGCTGGTAGCATCGTGATCATGAGCCAGTGGGCGACCCATCGCGACGGCCGCTTCTGGCCGGATCCACGGCGTTTCGACCCGCGGCGTTTTCTGCCCGAGGCGGTGGCGACCCGGCCGAAGCTGAGCTATTTCCCCTTTGGCGCCGGCCCACGCATCTGCGCGGGCGAGAACTTCGCCTGGACCGAGGCGATCCTCGTACTGGCGACACTCGCCCAACGCTGGCGTGCCCGGCCGGTCGCTGGTCATCGAGTGGAAATCCAGCCGGCAGTCACCCTTCGGCCGCGTGGTGGGCTATCGCTGCTGCTGCAGGCCCGGTAGTCCGTCATCCTCCTGACCTGTCTGGTTCTTCCTGCAGACCCCGGAAGGGAGATTGCCACGCTCGGCTTGGCTCGTTCAGAGCGAGCGGTCAGGGAGACTCGCTTGGAGATGTCGGGTCAACCAGTGGCCGACGTGGCGAACGAGACGCCTCATCGACCCATCGTTGCAAGCAAGGCGCGAAACACCTGACCAGGCAGGACCATCGCGAGGTGCGGGCGGTTACCCGGGTCAGCGCAGCAGAGGCGCATCGTCTCGAGGTGACCGCCCACGAATGACTGGCTCAAATAATCTTGGTGACACCGAGGAAGGCGTTGGTGCCGATCCCGATCCAGTAGACATAGGCCATCAGTCGGGCATAGCCGATCTCGCGATCGAGTTGCTGCTGAAGCGCGGGCTGCGGGCCCTGTGCCAGCTTGGCAAAGATCTCGCTCCAGTGGCGCATCACGAAGCGCAGCCCCAATCCGATCACCAGCAACCCGGAGAAGATCAGTACCTTGGTGGCATACCAAGCGGCGGTGAACGGACCGCCGGTGACCAGCGAGACGATGGCGACGACTGCCAGCACCGGGATCAGGACATAGCGGATCCGCTCGTCCCAAAGCGTCAAGGTGATCCCGGCCTTATCCCTGCGCTTGATGAAAGCCGTCCAGGTCAGCGTGAGCCAGAGGGCGGTTAAGATCCACATCCCGATCAGCCATCCGCCGCCAAAGGGCTGGATGCCGAGCATGTTGCCGAGTTGGAGACCGAGCGGCAGCACGATGATGATGCCGGTGCGAGCCAGGATGTCGATCCGATAGGCCGTCTCCATGTGGCGAAGCCGCTCGTCCATCGACAGGCGCGAGTTGGTGACGTTGTAGGACGTCTGGAAGACACCCCACTCACCGCCAAGCCAGTAGATGACCGCGATGATATGCATCCACTTCAAGATGCCGTAGGCCAGGAGGCCAGAATCCAGGACCACGTTCTCTCCTTTCGAGGCTTATTCCTCGAGCACAAGCCGCCGTCCGGGAGCGGTTGGACGGGCGGCGCTCGAATCGAGATTTGGGAGCCGCTCGATCGCCATGGCGGTGGCCTGGCGCACCCGTTCGGTCAGTTGCCCAAGACCGACGGCGAGCGTTTCCAACCATCCCGGAGCGACGCCCTCAAGTCCGTCGGCCACCCAGGCGTCCTGGCGGCGCCTGAGTTGCACCATCAGCGCTTCGCCACGCGGACTGAGCCGCACCAACGGGGCGCGGCGGTCGTCCGGGTTCGGTTCCAAGGCGACGATATCTCGCCGACGCAGTTCGTCGACACTGCGTTGGACACTTTGGCGTCGCAGGCTGAGTCGGCGGGCGATCTGCGAGACGGTCATCGGGACGCGCACGACGACGTTGAGCACCTGCCAGCGTGCGCCGGTCAGGCCGAGATCCGCCGACATCGCATCGGCGGCGTGCAACACCTGTCCATGAAGCTGAAAGAGGCTGAGCAGTACGCTCTGAAAGGCGTCGTCCGCGGGGTTCGCCATTGCACCACCTCGATTTGACCGGACTATACCAATTTGACAGTCACATGTCAATATCGAATTGCCGCACGTTCGAGGCGTTGGCTGGGCGGTTAGGCCGCGTCGAGCCGGGCGAGGAACTCCTCGGAGGTCGTTACCGTGCCGATGTTGGCAAGGTTGACGAGCGAGGCATCATGGAGCTTCTGGCTGAAGCTCGCCACGCAGTCCGACAAGGTGATCACGTGCCAGCCACGCATGATCGCGTCGCGTGCGGTGCCTTCGACGACGCCGTTGGTGGCGATGCCGGTGAAGACGAGGGTCTCGACGCCGAGCGAGGAGAGGATCTTCTCCAACTCGGTCTGATACATCGCCGAGTAGCCCCATTTGCGAACCGGATAGTCGGGAGCAGGTAGTCCGTCGATCAACTCGTGACCGCGAGTGCCAGCGCGAAACCCTTCGTCCACCATCCATGGTCGAAGCTCGCGGAGGTGCCCCAGCCCCATCGCCCGGCCGTCGAGGTCGGTCAGGATTGTGAGTTGGGTGGCGAGGATCGGGATCCGGCGAGCGCGGCAGGCGTCCATCACCCGGGCGATCCGCGGAACCAACGGCTCGACTGGCGAGACATCGAACCCGTGGCGAGCGTAGGCGCCGTCGGCATCACAAAAGTCGCGTTGCATGTCCATCACCATGAGCACCGTACGTTGAAGATCCATCTAACTCACCTTTTCCTCATATCGAGTGACGTAACGCCGTTCGAGTTGTTCGTACTCCGGCAGGCCGACCACCCGCTGCCGCTCGTCCCACGGCAACAGCCGGTCGAGCAAGGCGGCGCTTCCGCCGTCGGCGGCGAGGGTCTGCAGCCCGGACTGGACGGCTTTGAGCGCGAGGCGAAGAGCGGTGTTGGGAAAGAGCGCGATCTTGTAGCCCATCGCCTGGAGTTCGCTGGCCGGCAGCAGCGGCGATCGGCCGCCCTCGGTCATGTTCGCCAACAGCGGCGCGTCGATCTGGCGGGGCAGCGCCGCGAAGGTATCGCGGTCGGTCGGCGCTTCGACGAAGATCACATCCGCGCCGGCGTCGTGATAGAGCCGCGCTCGCCGGATCGCCTCTTCTACGCCCAATACCGCGATCGCGTCGGTGCGCGCCACGATGATCGTATCGGGGTCTTGGCGGGCATCGCAGGCGGCGCGCACCTTCTGAACCATCTCGTCGGCGTCGATGACGTCTTTGCCAGCAAAATGACCGCAACGTTTGGGGCTCACCTGGTCCTCGAGCTGAATTCCGGCTGCACCGGCGCGTTCGATCTCGCGCACCGTCCGGCGAACGTTAAGCGGGTTTCCAAAGCCGGTATCGGCATCGGCGATCAGCGGGATCTCGACGGCATCGCCGATCCGCCGGACTTGGTCGACGATCTCGGTCATGGTGGTCAAGCCGAGGTCCGGCAGACCCAGCAGCACATTGGCGATCCCCGCTCCAGTGGCATAGACCGCGGCAAACCCTGCTTCACCAATCAGCCGGGCGGTCAGCGCGTCGGCCGCGCCGGGTACGACGAGGATCTCTGGCTTGGCCAGCCGGGCGCGCAGCGCCGCCGCACGGCTTTGCGCCGGCCTCTGCTGGTCCATCACTACCTCCTGCAAGCGCTCGTGCCCGCGGGAAGCATCGTAGCACTGAGCGCGATCAGCAAGCCGGTTCGGGTATTCTCTCCCGGCGTTCAGGGGACGGGTCGGAGGTTGGTCCGGTGGCCGAGGTGGCGCTCGACCGGGTCGAGAAGCGCTTTACCGGGAAGCGTGGCGCCGTTTCGGCGCTTGCCGGGCTGTCGTTGCGTGCCGCCGATGGTGAGTTCCTGGTGCTGGTTGGGCCGTCCGGCTGTGGAAAGACCACCGTCCTGCGCCTGGTTGCCGGGCTGGAAGAGCCGACCGCTGGGGCGATCTTCATCGGCGGCCGCCGGGTGGATCACCTGCCCCCCGAACGGCGCGACGTCGCGATGGTCTTTCAGCACTACGCGCTGTTCGGTCACCTCAGTGTCTACGACAATCTTGCGTTCGGGCTGACGATGCGTCGGCGGCCGAAGGCGGAAGTCGCCCGGCTCGTCGGCGAGGCCGCCGAACTTCTGGACCTGACGTCCATGCTCGGCCGCCGACCCGCCGAACTCTCTGGTGGCCAGCAGCAGCGCGTCGCCCTCGGCCGGGCGATGGTCAGCCATCCGCAGGCGTTCTTAATGGACGAGCCGCTCTCGAACCTCGATGCGAGGCTGCGCGTCCAGATGCGCGCCGAACTGAGCCGACTCCATCGTCGGCTCGGCGTCACCACTCTCTATGTCACCCACGACCAGACCGAGGCGATGACGATGGGTAGCCGGATCGCCGTGCTGAACGCGGGGGTGCTACAACAGCTCGATAGTCCGCAGGCGCTCTACGACACTCCGGCCAACCTGTTCGTGGCGGGCTTTATCGGGTCGCCAGCGATGAGCTTCGTCGAGGGGACGGTTCTGCATCAGGAAACGGGACCGGTCATTTCAACCGACGGGCTGATCCTGCCGCTGCCGGCGCACTATGCCGCCGCGGTGGCGGCGCGGACCGGCTCGGCGGTCGTTCTCGGTTTGCGGCCGGAGGCGGTCGGGCCGCACGCTGGCGGGCCGGAGCTTTCCTTGCCGGTCGAGATGGTCGAGCCGGTGGGAAGCGATGTCTATGTCACCTTTCGCTTTGCCGGTGCTACGCTTACTGGCCGATTCCCGCCGGGCTTTCGACCGCGCCCGGGCGAGACGGCTCGCGCTACCCTGAACCTAGACCTCGCCTACCTCTTCGATCCCGCGACCGGCCAAGCGATTGTCGGGCCAGCTAGCCGGCGTTGACGGTGTTGAACGCGCCGGGGATAAAGGTGCGCGAGGAGTTCTCGCCAACGACAACGGTGATCCGGGCTTGTTGGACTGCGCCGTCGGCATCGCGCCCCTCGAGGACAATCGTGTGCAGTCCCGGCGAAAGCTGGGCGACAACCTCGTCACCCTCGCCGAGCGGGCCGTCGCGGTCCGAGTTCCAGCGCAATGATGCCTCGGGCAGCGGGCCATCCTCGGCGTCGTAGCCGCCGCCGCGCAACAGCAGCCCCGCCCCCGGTGCTACCGTCGTTCCGTCTGGAGTGAAGATCGTGGTCTCGGGTGGCTTGCGCTCGACGGCAAACACGGCGTCGGACTGGTCCGACCCGGTATTCACCCCGTCGGTCACCATCACCCGGATCAACGCCCGGTCGGTCCCGGCGAGCAGCGCCGTCTCGACCGGTAGGCTCGTCTCGGTCAGGTCGGCTTCGAGTGCCTGCCAGGTTGCCCCGCCATCCCGGCTGTATTGGACGATCGCGCTCAACGCCCCACCGTCGGCGTCGGTTGCCGTCCAGGTCACCGTGAACGTTCCGCCGGCGGAGACCCGCTCGCCGCCATTTGGAGACAGCACTTGCACCTGCGGAGCGCTTGCGCTCACCTGGCGCACCGCCACCTCGGTGCTGCCGCGCAGGATCGCGATCCGGGCGCTCTCGGGGTGATAGGGGACGAGCAAGAAGAACGGCCCGCTGCCAGGAGCGCCGAGATGATGATCCGGCTCGAAACGGCGGGTGGTCAGCGTGCGGCCATCGCCAGCCTGGAGGACGACCGCGTACTGCCCGGTCCCGATGCCGCTCGCCAACGCCGCCGGCTGGTGATACCAATCCAGCAACCAGACACTGCCATCGTCGAGCACCATCCCGCCGATCGCGAGGTGATCGACCGGGTCGGTTGCCGGGGAGCGTAATGTCGTGAAGCGGCTAAAAAGCGCGCGGTAGGTGTAGGGCGTCACCCACTTGTCACAGTAGGCCATCACGTCTTCCCAGGTGTCCCAGGGCCGGGTGACGCGCTCGTCCACGTCGAAGCCGGTCTCCATGATCCGCGCGTTGGGGTAGCGGGCGTCCGGCCAGTCGGTATCGACCCCGTCTGGGCTGCCGCAGGGGGCGTGATCTCGGTTCTCGTTATGACCGACCTCGTGAGCGAGGATGCCGCCATTGCCGGCGACCCCGGCGCCGACAGCCCACGTCGCATTCGACCCCCAGCCACGGATGCTGCCGTCTGGAACCGAGGGATGGACCAGCCCGTAGTAGTGCATGTCCGGCGCCTGGTCGGTGGTCGCCGTCTTGATCAGCCAGAGCTTCAACAGGACGTACTGCCACGCTTCTTTGGTGGCGAAGTCTTTGAAAATCGTCCAGAAGGTGATGTTCACCTCCTTGGAGGCCTTCCAGTAGCGCACTCGCTCGACCGGGAACAGTTTGGCGATCACCGGGATCATCGGATCGATCGTGCTCCATTTCGGCTTCTTGTGATCGGGCGGGTTCAAGGGATTGGGAAAGCCGGGGTAGTAATCGACCTGGACGAACTTGATGTTCAGGTCGTCGGTGTCCCAGAAGCGCACCGGGGTGAGCACCAACTGGTTGTCGTCGTAGCTGGTCTCGGCGATCTCGCGGTTCGGGTTGACCTCGGCAGCGAAGGTCAGGCAGGTGCCGGCGAGATAGGCCTTGTCCACCAGAAACGTGAGCGAGGTATTGGTGAGCGTACGGGTGGTGGTAAGCGTCTCGTTTGGTCGGACGGTCGCTGCCGGCCAGACCGGTGGGTGAACCACCCCGCCGGACACCTGACCGCAGGGGCGCGTCACCAACCGCCCACGGACGTTCGGCTGGGAAAACCCGGTGCCGCTCAGAAGGAGATACATCCGGACGGCGAGTGTCTTGCGCTGGATCAACGGCACGCTGTTTTCCTCGCAAGACGGATCGGGCGCGGCTTCGTCCAGGCATTGGATCGCCTGGGTCAATTCCAACTTGCGGATCGTCAGGTTGCGGTTGGTCGGCGTCGGCGTCCGGGTTGGGCTCGAGGTTCGTGTCGGGGTCGGCGTGGCGGTCGGCGTAGAAGTCTGGGTCGGGGTCGGCGTAATCGTCGCGGTCGCGGTGCTGCCGGTGAAGGTGATCGTCAGGCGCGGCTCGAAGCAAGGTTGGACGATGCAGGTGATCTCGCGGGAATGAAACGAGCGCGTGCCGGTCTGGCTCTCGGCGGAGGCGCGCAGCACGAACCCCTCGTTCGGGGCAAACCCGCTTACCCAGCCCTGGACGATCGACCGGACGTCCCAGGTGTACCACCCGGTCGCGGTCGGGACGGTGGTGACAGCGCTCGGCGGGCCGTGTGGTGGCTGGCTTGCCCACGAGACGGTCGACTCGCTCCACGCCGAAAGCGTCGTGGTTGCGCTGATCGCCAGGCTGGCCGGGCCGGTGGCGCTTGCGAGATAGAGCGAGAGCGCCGCTCCTTCGACGACCGCATCACTGCCGATGATGCTGAGGTCGAAGCGGACGAGCGCCCGGCGGGTCTCCTCGCCATCGAAGCCAACGAGCATCGTGGCGGCGCTGCCGTGGGTCGTGGTCGGCGCCCCCGAGCGGACGTAGCTGTCGGCGATTGCGGTTCCGGACAGGGTCAAGCCGAGCGGCGCTGCGCGAACGGCCTTCCACTCGGTCGGCAGGATCAGCGCCAGCAGGAAGAGCACCGCGCCGATGGCGGCAAGCGGGACGACGGGCTGACGAAGGATCGTACCCATCGCAGTCCTCCTGGGAGGCGGGGCGGCCCCTGAGGCAGTTCCATTGTACGTGGCTGTCAAGCCCCCGCCCGCGTGCTCCATCGACGAGTGAACATCCGAGGGTTCTGGTCGATCCTCCCGAGCCCGTGTGTGGATTGCCGTGCCGAGAATCGGTCAGTTGAGCGGCCGTCTCGCCTCCCAACGATAGGTCGGCAACCAACAAGAAGTTTGCCTAGCACGAACGTTGACTCCTGGCTGCCTCCTTGCTATTGTCGAGGCGATCAAGTTCGCGCCCCTGGCGCCAGAGAGGCTTGTGATGCGGTGGCAGTTGGCAGGAGTGGTATTAGCCGGGTTCCTCGTCTTCGACACACTGCCGGCAGCGGCGCACGTTCCCGTATTCGTCGATTCGCCGACGATCGAGACGGCCTATCAGATCGACGATGTCACCTACCAAACCGGGCTATACGGCACGATCGCCTATCCTGGAGCGGTGCAATACTACCGGCTCGACCTCGGTGATCCTCGGATGGTGTCACTGTTCTTGCTGGTACCGAACTCTTCGGGCTGTCGCGATTTTCGTCCGCAACTCGCGGTGATCGGCTCGGCCGTCGGCGAGATGACCTCGCATGACCTGGTCGTCGTTCCCGATGGGATGTCGGTGCTGTCGGCCTCGTCGCCGTTCTGGGGGCGTTTCATCGATGCCGACACCCGGCTGCCGTATTTTGCGGGGCCACGCCTCTACCCCGAACTTGAAGCGGGGACCTATTATCTTGCCGTCTACGACGGGACGGGCGGGGTCGGCAACTTTATGCTGCTGACTGGCGATCTCGACTCTGTCGCCAGCGATCCCGCTTGGATCGCCGATGCCGAGTTGCACCACGCCTGCGGTGTCTAAGGGCGTCGACGAGAATGCGATCGCGTCGGCCACGCCTTGACGCCCCTGGGCCGGCAGGGTAGAGTGTCGCACGCGGCGTCCGATCCGGGGTCACGAGGAGTACACGGTGGCTGCGCCAGTGCGGGTCTTGGTCGCGGATGACCACCAGACCGTCGCCCAAGCATTGAGCGAAGTGCTCGATCACGAGGCGGATCTCGAAGTCGTAGGGATCGCTTTCGACGGCGATAGTGCGATTCGGGAATCGGCTCGCCTTCAGCCCGACGTCGTTCTGATGGACATCCAGATGCCTGGTCGCGATGGCGTCTCGGCGACCCGGGCGATCCGCGAGGCTCACCCGGAGACGAGGGTTGTCATCTTGACGGCCAGCGAGCAGAGCCAGGCGGTGATCGATGCGATCGACGCTGGGGCGAGCGGCTTTGTCAGCAAAGATCGCGCCCTGGCCGAGGTAATCTTCGCCGTCCGGGCGGCCTTCCAGGGCGAGATGCTCATCTCCGGCGCCCAACTCCAACGTATCCTCGCTGCCTTGCGGGAACGTCGACGTCGGGTGGACGGCGAAGCCGTCCACCTCACCGAGCGAGAGCGAGAGGTGCTCCAGGAACTTGCCTCCGGCAGCGACAACACGACGATCGCCAGAAAGCTGGTGATCAGCCCCCACACCCTGCGGACCCACTTCCAGAATATTATGCACAAGTTCAACGCCCATTCGAAGCTTGAAATCGTCACGCTCGCGCTGCGACAAGGGCTGATCGAGGTGCCGCGCGACTAAGACGGCTCAGCCACCACGTCGCGAGGTTCGTCCGAGGGCAAGCAGAAACATCAGGTCGCCGACGTTCGTCCGGGTCGGACCAAGCCGGAGATGACCGCCGACAGAGTCGAAGAAGCGATAAGAATCATTGCCCGCAAGCGTCGCCTCAGCCGACCAGCCGAGGCTACCGGCGCGGGCGATCGTCCCGCCATCGACCCAGGCGCCGGCGACGTCGGTCGGCCCATCACGGCCGTCGGTCCCGATGCTGGCCAGCAGCACGCCTTCGAGCCCGGCGATCGACCGCGCCGCCCCGAGCGCCAATTCCTGATTGCGCCCACCCAGTCCACCGCCACGGAGGGTGACCGTCGTCTCGCCGCTGGCGACGAGGCAACATGGACCGCCGACCGGCGATCCACTGGTGACCACTTCCCGCAGGATGCTGCCGAGAAACCGTCCGGCTTGATTCGCCTCTCCTTCCAACGAAGTCGTCAACAGCAGAGCATTCAGTCCCTGCTCCTCGGCGGCCTCGAGGACTGCCCCGGCCGCGATCCGACTGTCGGCAATGACCACGCTCCGGGCAGTTGCAAATGCCGGATCTCTCGGACCGAGCGGCTGTTCCGCTTGCCCGGCTGCCCCGGCGCGCAGCCGATCGACGACCCGCCCGGGGAGCGCATCCCACAGCGTCGCCCGGTCGACCGCCGCGACCGCATCATGCCAGGTCGTCGTGTCGGGAACCGTCGGGCCGGAGGCGATTGCATCAAGCGGGCTGCCGACGACATCCGAGACGATCAGGGCGATCAGCGTTGCCGGGGAGGCGGCCTTTGCCAGCCCGCCTCCTTTGAGCCGGTCCAGTCGCTTGCGAACGGCGTTGATCGCCTCGATCGGCAGGCTGGAATCGACGAGCGCCGCGTTGGTTGCCGTCAGATCGTCGAGGGTAAGGTTCCCGGCGGGCGCGGTGAGCAACGCCGACCCGCCACCTGAGATCAGCGCGACGACGAGATCCTGCTCGGTCGTGCCTGTCAGCATCTGCTCGATCTCCCCGGTCGCAACCAGGCCTGCCCGGTCGGGGAGCGGATGGCCCGCCTCTCGGACCACCACCGGGCCGGCCGGTGCGCCATAGCCATACGGCACGATAACCAGACCTTCGACGGGGAGACCGGCGAGCGCCTCGACCGTTGCCGCGGCCATCGGCGCGGCCGCTTTGCCAGCGCCGACCACGATCGCCCGGCGCAAGGCGCGCAGCGGCAGCAGCAACGACCCGAAGGCCAGCGTGTCGCGCCGGACGGCGAGCGCCCGGCGTACCGCCGCCCCCGGCTCGACGGCGGCAAGCGCCCGGTCGATCAGGGCACTCAGCAACGGCGGCGGGTCGATGCGGTTGTCCGCCGGGTCTACTCCCCGGACGCCGGCTCGGCAGCCGGCTCACCGGCCGGGTCCACCGTCGGCTCGGCGATCGGCGCGGCTGGTGGCTCTGCAGTAGGCTCGGCGGCTGGATCCATCGTTGGGTCGATAGGAGGGTCAGCCGGTGGCTCTACCGGCGGCTCTACCGGCGGATCGGCGGGCGGGTCCGCTGGTGGATCGGCCGGTGGCGGCGGCGGGAGCGCTTCGAGGACGATGACGGTTCCGCGTTGGGACGTGTGAAGGGTGCAGCCAAAGGTCACCCGGCCCGGGATCGGAAAGACGACCTCGGCGCTCTCACCGGTCGCCAGGGTTGGTAACCGAAACGACCCGTCGTCGGCAGCGGCATTGTGGCCGATGACGCCGCGGTTGAGAAACAGGACGCGCTCGCCGGCGCGCACCGTCACGCTGGCTGGCACGGTGACGGCGTCGTCGACGATCGTGATGGTGGCCGCCGCCCCCTGCGATGGGGGCGCAGCAGATGCGGCTGGCAGCCCGGCGACGACAAACGCCGCCGGAGCCATGAAGGCCGCTCGACTTGCAGGCGAAGATCGAGCGGAAGCGCTCACGAAGATCGCACCGAACGGATCGGCTGGCCGAGGCTGCGCTGGCTCGGCGATAGTCCGCGGTAGCCGTTGCTCGTGGACAGGGCGGATGTACCGGAGTAGGTGCCCGGCTGGGAGAAGGTGAGCGAGTAGCGTTGGCCGGCCAACGGCAATCCTGAACTGGCCATGCCACTGCCGCCAAAGCTCGGCCCACCGACCGGCGCCGCCGCTGCCGGGTTGACCTGGCCGTTGGGCAGGACCAGGGCGGCAAGTCGTCACCGTAGCCGAGCAGACCGTGTGGAACTCGTAGGCGCTGTTGTTCGCCCAGGTCACGGTTGTACCGACCGGCACGCGGATTGTTGCCGGGAAGTGAGGCAACATTGCGCAACTGAGACGGCACGTCGCGATGATCTGCTGGTTTCCGCTCCTGCGGTACACCATCGCTTGCTGCTGAGACAGCCGCCAGTTCGGCCAGATCGGCCTGAATCGCCATCAGCCAGCGCAGTGGCCTCGGCGATTTCGTAGCAACGCGCCGCCAGCGCCGACGACGACAATTGTCGCCATCTGGAAGGGATGGAGCAGACACTGGTAGGCAAACTGCCCGGGTGTCGAAGGTGAGGTTGTACACGTCAGGGATCGGCAGCAGGCCCATCGCGCCGGAGTTGAAAACCCCGGCCGCTGTAGACGCGCCCACCGGCCGGTGCGACCGCCGCGGGGTTGCCCATCATCGCGCCGGGAGGTGCGCCGGGAACCGGGATAAACGCCTCGGGCGCCGGTGCGCCGGAGAGGAAGGTCACCGTGTGCGGAGGGCCTGGGGTGTTCCGGGTGAAGGAGACCGTGTCGCCGACGCGGATGGTGAGCGACTTCGGGAACATCCCGTCGATCGCCACATTCGGCGCGCGATTGCCCGCCCGCTCCGACCTGGACCTGCCAGGTCGTCGCTCCTGGGCTTGGGCGCCACCAGGTGGGCGAGCACCGAAGGGCCGAGCCGACGACGGCGAGACGACCCACGGCCTGGGACGTGGAAGACGAACGTGCATCATGCCCTCTCCTGGATGCGAGCGGCAGGGTCTTCTCGCCGGCCGCTCGTCGTCGATGCCGCTAACCTTGGGCGATGCCGAGCGGCCGGTGGCCGGTATACGACTCACCTCCCATCACAGCTGGCCCTGCTGGGACCGTGGCTCCGCCGTGCTCCTGCCTCTACCGGCGGAGGCGTGATGGACCCGGCGATTGTCGATGACGAGCGATCCTCGGCGACCGCGGCATCGATCGATGCGCGAAGCCTACACCGGACCTACGAGACGGACGGGCGCGAATGCCTACTCTACCCGGCGGCATCGTCGTCTGTACCGGAAACCGCTATTAAGGTCTGGCGAGATCGTCCGGCTCTGCGCCCGGCGGCGGCTTCCTTCGTCGCCCGAGGACACGGCACCGGTCTGTCCGGCCAGTGCCATTGCCGGAAGAGGTGCTGCTGATCCAGAAAAGCCTCGCTCGTCTCAATCGCATTCTCGACGTCGACCTGACCAATGGTCAGATCGTCGTCGAGCCGGGGAAATGATCAACCTCGACGTGTGTCGCCGGTGGCCGACGCTGGCTGTTATTCCGCCCCGACCCCTCCAGCCAGCGTTAACCGCATCGGTAACGATGTCGCCGAGAACAGCGGCGGTGTCCACTGCCTGAAATGCGGTTTCACGAAGATCGGCAACCCATGCGCCGGCGCAAAGGTCGTCTTGCCCAACGCGCACTCGACCCACCCCTCGGCGGGCGGACGCTCGGCGCGCGGCTTCCCCGGCATCTTGCGGGGTAGTGGACGGTTGGCTGGAGGAACATCGGCGTGGTGATGGAGGCCACTGCGCCTCGTGCAGCCGGAGGCGGTCCAATTGGTGATGGCGGCATTCGCGACGGTCGACGACGACGCCCGGGGCGGCGATCTCGGCGATCATCGCGGGCGGCATCCTACCCGCTGCCATCGAGATGATGGACCATTTCTCGATCGTCGCGACGAACGACGCGGTCGGGGCCGGGTATCCGCGCGATGCCGGAGCGCTACTGCTGGTCGAGTTGGACGGGTCGCCGGCCGAAGTGGCCGCTCAGGCCGCTCGCGTCGCCGCGATCTGCCGCAGCCAGGCGGCAACTGAGCAGCGGATTGCCCAGAGCGCCGAGGAGCGGGCGTTGCTTTGGAAGGGTCGTAAGGCTGCCCTGCCGGCGATGGGCCGGCTGTCGCCAGGCTACTACGTGCAGGACGGCGTAGTGCCACGGACGGCACTACCGACGGTGCTGCGGCGGATTGCGGCGCTTTCGGCGGAGGCCGGCTTGAGAGTGGCAAACGTATTTCATGCCGGCGATGGCAACCTCCACCCGCTGGTGCTCTACGACCCGGCTGTTCCGGGCGAAACCGACCGCGCCGCCGAGCTTGCGGGGAGGATCTTGCTCGCCTGCGTGGAAGCGGGGGGCAGTATCACCGGCGAGCATGGTGTTGGCTTGGATAAGAAGAAGTATCTTTCGGCGATGTTCGGCGAGGCCGATCTCGACACGATGGGTCTCGTTCGCTGCGCCTTCGACCCGGAGGGGCTGAGTAACCCTGGCAAGCTGTTCCCGACGCCCCGGCTGTGTGGCGAGCGCCCGGGGCCCTACCGTCCACATCCATTGGTCGAAGCCGGTCTGGCTGAGTTGTTCTAGGTGCACCCGATGAGTGACGCCGCCGAAAGCGCCCTGCGCCCCGCCGAAGGCGACGACGCGGTCGACGGTGTGGCAGCGGCCGGGCTGATCGAGCCGGGGACGGTTGAAGAACTCTCCGAGGTGCTGGCCTGGGCCAACGACGGGGGCCTGGCGATTTGGCCACGGGGTGGCGGGGCGCGTATGCGCTGGGGGTGCACCCCCGATCGGCCTGGGTTGGTGCTTTCCACCGGCCGGCTCGCGTCGATTGTCGAGCATGCCTGGGCTGACCTGACGGTGACTGTCGAGGCTGGCGTCAGTCTGGCTGCGCTCCAGCAGGCGCTCGGCGAGCGCGGTCAGCAGTTGGCGATCGACCCGCGCTGGCCGGAGCGCACCACGATCGGCGGACTGATCGCCTCTGACGACAGCGGCCCGTTGCGTTTGCGCTACGGCGGCGTGCGTGACCTCCTGTTGGGTGTCACGGTGGTCCGGGCCGATGGGGTGATCGCCCGTGGCGGCGGAAAAGTCGTCAAGAACGTCGCCGGCTACGACCTGCCGAAGCTGTTTACTGGTTCGCTCGGCACGCTCGGCGTGGTCGTCGCGGCGACCTTCCGCCTTCACCCCCTTCCTGAGGCCGATGTCACCCTCGTCTACGAGGCGCCTGGCCCTGCCGGTCTGCTGCTGCGGATCGTCCATACGCCGGTCTCTCCAGCGGCGCTCTCGGCGGTTGCCCGAAAGGATGGGCGGGTGCTGGTGCGCCTTGCAGGCGACGCCGCCGGCGTCCGAGCCGAGATCAAGACGGTGACCGCCGCGGTCGGTGCGCCAAGCGCCCGGTTGGAGGGCGAGAGCGCGGTTGCCGCCTGGCGTGAGACCGGCGAAGCGCCTTGGATCGGCGATGGAACGGCGGCGGTCTGCCGACTGAGCGTCCTGCCGAGTGAGATCCCGGCTCTGCTGGCCGCCGTCTCCGGTTGCGGGCTGCCGAGTGTGACCACGATCCACGCCCACGGCCTCGGCTTCTTACGGCTGGAGGGCGACGTGGCAGCGCTCGATACGACGATCCGGAGCCTGCGAGCGGCGATCGGCGCACGCGATGGGACGCTTGTCGTGCTGGATGCGCCGCCTGCCCTCAAGAAGCGGATCGACATTTGGGGCCTTGCGCCCGGTAGTCTCCCGTTGATGCAGCGCGTTCGCGAGCGGTTCGACCCGAAGGGCATCTTGAACCCCGGCCGGCTCGTTCCGCTGGGAGGAAACGCGTGACCGGCCCGGGCTTCGACCGTCATCACCCGCCCGATGCGGCGTTGATCGCCGATTGCGTGCATTGCGGCTTTTGCTTGCCGACCTGCCCAACCTATCTGCTTTGGGGCCTTGAGCCAGATTCGCCACGCGGCCGGATCGACCTGATGGACGGTGTCCTTCAGCGCCAGATCGGTCTAACGCCCGCCACCGTCGATCATTTCGACAACTGTCTTGGCTGCCTTGCCTGTGTCAGTGCCTGCCCCTCGGGCGTCCAATATGGCCGCCTGATCGAGCAAACCCGCGCCCAGCTTGAGCGCAATGCGCCGCGCACGGCTGGTGACCGGCTGTTTCGCTGGCTGATCTTCCAATTGTTTCCCTATCCCGATCGGCTGCGAGCGTTGCTTCCGGCACTTCGGCTTTACCGTCAGAGCGGGATCCGAGCGGCGGTCCAGCGGGCGGGGTTGCTCGCGAGGTTGCCAGAGCGGCTGCAGGCGATGGAGTCGCTCACTCCGCCGCTGCCGCCAGCCCTGGTGCGGCCGCTGCCGACACGCACTCCGCCGCAGCGCATGTTGCGGCTGCGCGTCGGGTTGCTGACTGGCTGCGTCCAGCAGGTGTTCTTCCAGCATGTCAACGAGGCGACGATCCGCGTGCTGGCGGCCGAGGGCTGCGAGGTGATCGTCCCACCCCAGGGTTGCTGTGGTGCGCTCGAATTGCATGCCGGCCGCGAACCGGGCGCATTGCGACGCGCCCGAGCCCTGATCTCCGCATTGGAGGGGGCGGACCGGATCGTGGTGAATGCCGCTGGTTGTGGGTCGTCGATGAAGGAATACGGGACCCTGCTGGCCGACGATCGGCGCTGGGCAGGCCGCGCCGCTCGCTTTTCGGCGAAGGTGCGCGACGTCTCGGAGATCCTCGCCGAACTCGAACCGATCGCCACCTACCAGCCACTGCCGCTGAGCGTCGCCTACCAGGATGCCTGCCACCTCCAGCACGCCCAGGGAGTGCGGCTCCAGCCACGCGCCGTGTTGGGACGCGTGCCGGGGCTGCGCCTCGCCGAAGTGAGGGAGCCGGAGATCTGTTGTGGCAGCGCGGGTGTCTACAACCTGCTGGTGCCACAGCCGGCTCGTGAGCTTGGTGACCGCAAGGCGGCAGCGGTGCTTGCCACGGGCGCCGACGCCCTCGCAAGCGCCAATCCCGGTTGTTTGATCCAGATCCAGAGCGCTCTGTCTCGCGTCGGGCGGTCGCTGCCGGTCTTCCACCCCATCGAGTTGATCGATGCCTCGATCCGGGGCGAACGCGTTGACGCGTTGCTGGCTGGGCGTCCGGGGAAGGCGGGCTAAGCGACCGAACCCGTTTGCTATACTCGGCGGCGGCGCCCGCTGCAATTGTCTTGCCGAAGAGAACCCTATGTTGCCGTATCAGTTGCTCGTATCGCTCCATATCCTGCTGGTCGTGGCCTGGCTGGGTATGGATGTTGCGGTTTTCACCAGTTCATTCTGGGTGCGAAATGTGAAGCTCTCCACCGATGCACGACTGACCTTGCGCCGGTTCGGCGGACTGATGGACATGGGGCCGCGCAGCAGCCTGGTCGGCATGCTCGGGGTTGGGCTCTTGCTGTCGTACTATGGCGGTTGGGCCTTTGGCTGGCTCCCGCAGATGGTTGTCTGGGTCATCATCGCGCTCCTGGCGGTCTGGTTGTGGGCGATCTGGCAGCAGTACTTGGCGGTGCATGACGCCGCGGACGGTCGGGACATCGGCGGGCGGGTGTTCTTCGTCCGGCAGTTTCGCACCTTCGACTTGATGCTGCGGCTGGTGTTGGCGCTGGTGCTGATCGGGCTTGGGGTTGCCAGTTTCTTCAACGTGCTTGGCGAGACCTACGGCTGGCTGAACACCAAACTCATCCTGTTCGGGCTGATTCTGGCGAATGGCATTGCGATCCGGGTTGTCTCGGTCGAGTCTCCGGTCATCATTGGCGAGATTGTCAGGTATGGGTCAACGCCAGAACGAGAAGCCCGGTTCAATCGGGCGGTCCGGCGCGTCTATCCATATGTCTTGATGATCTGGGGCTTGATTGTGGTGCTTCTCCTCCTGGGCGTCATCAAGCCGTTTTGACCCAGCACCAGCGGAATCTGCCACGCCCGGCCGGGCGAGGATGGGACGATGAAAGCTGTTTACGTTCGCGAGTTCGGTCCTATCGAGGCGATGGAGATCGTCGACGTACCCGTTCCAATGCCGGGGCCAGGGCAGGTGCTGGTACGGGTCAAGGCGTCCGGCATCAACTTTGCCGAAACCCGGATGCGCGCCGGCACCTATGGCGGCCAAGAAGTTCCCTTCGTTGGTGGCATGGAATCGGCCGGCGTCGTCGAGGCGGTGGCGCCCGATGTCGGCGGGTTTCGGCCCGGCGACCGGGTTTTTGGCCGGGCGCGCGGATCGCATGCCGAACTGGTCGTTTTCGACGCCGATCACTTGTTGCCGCTCCCGGACCGGGTTAGTTTCGTCGACGGTGCCGCGATTCCGGTTGGCTGGCTGACCGCCTGGCACGGGGTAGTCACCTTGGCGGAGGTTCAGCCCGGCCAACGGGTGCTTATCGAAGCAATCGCCAGCAGCGTAGGCAGCGCGGCGCTCCAGATCGCCCGCTGGCGTGGGGCCTGGGTCGCCGGCACCGCCAGCCGGGACGAGAAGGTCGCCAAGGCGCTCGAGTGGGGGGCAAACGCCGCCTACAACTACACCACCGAGGACGTGACCGCACGAGTTCTGGCAGACACCGGCGGGCATGGCGCGGACGTCAGCCTCCTGACCATCGGCGGCGACGAGGGACCAAGGACGCTTGCCGCAATGGGCGATGACGGAACGGTGTTGCTCTTTGGGAGCACCGGTGGGAAGACGATGCCGCTCGATTTGACGATTGGCGGACGCAACCTGCGGTTGCTCAGCTTCAGCATCACCTCAAGCAGCCGGTTTGTGCCTGAGACGATGGAGACCTTTCGCCAGGTGGCGATCCCGCTCTTTGCCAACGGGCTGTTTCGGCCGGTCGTCGACCGGGTGCTACCGCTCGAAGGCGTCTACGAAGCGCACCGGCTGGTGTCCGACCGGACCCACTTCGGCAAGATCGTCCTCTCGGTGTCGTGACCGATCGGATTGCGCCTGAACCTGACCGACCGGCTCAGTACGACGCCGGCCGCTTTTGACGATCCGTCCGGTTGTGCCGCGGCCAAGGTTGGACCGTCAACGATGAGAGCGAGTTGATCCGGCGCGTCTTCGGCGCTGGTGACGAGGTCTGCCATCCTTGACGACGCCGAGGCGTTGCTTCGCTGTCGGGAAGAGCCTGCCAGTGCGGTGGTGTCCGGCGGCGGGCAGTGGCACGGTTCCGATCAGCGAGATCGTGGCCGCGATGACGGTGATCAGGCGATTATTCATCAACGATCCGGCATCCACCGCTTCGCGGCTGCGGCCGATCGAGGCGCTGCGCTACGAGAGACGATGAATCGATTGCGAACCCTGCTCGCTCTTCTGCTGGCCGCACCGTTGTTGGCTTTGGGTGGCTAAAACCGGCGGGGGGGGGGGGGCCGGGGAGGGGTGCAAGAGCACTGCTGCTCAGCTTCCCCGGGGGGGGAAACCGACACCCTTATGGTAGCGTTGGCCCCAGTCCTGGCGGGCATCTTCCGGTGAGCAGGTGCTGGGAAGCCGCCACGCACACCGGGGCTTCCACCGGGAGGTGGACCGGCTTGGTCCCGTGGCTTCCCGGTTTCGTCGAGCTGTCGGGATGAGTTCTGGGGCCGATCAGTCGACATGCCATGTGCACCCCAGACAGCCGGAAGAGGGGATCCTTGGACATTCGATCGACGGCGCGGGAGGGCTCGGACAAGCCTGAGGTGCTGATGGATCGCAGGTATTCTCGAATGAAACGCCCACCATTTCAGGCATAACTTCCTGACCGTTTTTAGATGAATGGCAGGAGATGAGTTCTTCAGGAGCTTGCCGCTGACGAGCAGGTGGTCAGGCGAATCGCGGAAGACGCTGATTTGGCATCAGCGGGCGCGCCTTCAGCGCGACGCCGACGGGACAGTTCGCCTTTCTCGCTTGGGCGATTACTGGATCGACACGCTCCGGCGAGTGGCGCTGATCACGACCTTGCGCCAGCCGCCGCCGGCCACCTCGCCGTCTCTGCCGGTTGCCGCGCCGAAGTTCGACGGGCGAGTCGTCTATCGATCGGCTGAGGGTGAGATCGTCGTGGCCGACCTCGCGGATGGAAGCGAGCGGGTGGTCGGCGCGGGCAATGAGCCGGCGCTTTCGCCCGATGGGACGAAGATCGCCTTCGTCCGGATTGGTGAACAGCCGGGGATCTGGGTGTTGGATCTGCGCACCGGCGAAGAGCAGCGCGTCGCGACCGAGAACGGGGCGCGCAGCCCGATCTGGTCGGCGGATGGCACGCGTCTGGCGATCCTCAAAACCCGCCAGGACCCGGTGCGCGGGACCAATCCGGCGACCCGCCGCTCGGGCTGGTTTCTCGAAAACCACTTCAGCGTGGTGGTGGTGGATGTCGCCAGTCGGACGACGACCGACCTGCCGAGCATGACCTTCAGTTCGTTTCCCAGCTTTTCGCCAGACGGAACCGAGCTGGTATTCGACGGCAACATCGGGCTGTTCGTCGTACCAACGAACGGGAGCGGCGAGCCGGTCCTGGTTCCCAACACCAACCGGCTGTTCAGTCAACCGGCCTGGTCGCCGGACGGCACGCGCTTTGCCGTCACCTTCAAGCGGAACGACAACGTCGACATCGGGGTGATCAACCGGGATGGCAGCGGCTTTCAGTTGGTGACCGAGAGCCCCTTTGCCGCCCGCCAGGCGAATAACGTCGCGCCGGTCTGGTCGCCCGATGGAAGCCGGATCGCCTTCCTCTCGGACCGCGATGGGGTCTGGCAACTCTATACGCTCGATCTGGCGACGCGGACAGTGCAGCCGCTGCTCACCCACGATCTCGGCGTGGCGTTCTCGTTCAGCGACGAGCGGGCGGTGAGTTGGGGCCGCTGACACGCTGCGCGGCCTACAATGCGCCCACCAAACTGGTCGAGGTGGGCGATGCCGGTTCATCCGCAAGTCCAGGCGTTGATCGAGGTAGCGGCTGCTGCGCCGCCGGTCTGGGAGCTTCCGCCGGAGGAGGCGCGCCGGCTGGCACGTGAGCGTGATGCGCTGACTGCGAGAACGGTCCCGCCGTTGGCGCGAGAAGAGGACCTGGCGATCCCCGGCCCAGCCGGGACAATCCTCGGACGGCTCTACGACCCGGCTCCCGCTGATCGATTGCCACTGCTGGTGTATCTGCACGGTGGCGGCTGGGTCGTCGGTGACCGGCTTTCGAATGCGGCGATGCTGCGCCGGTTGGCAGTCGAAGCGCCCTGCCGGATCGTCTCGGTGGATTACCGGCTGTCGCCTGAACATCGGTTTCCGGCAGCGGTCGACGATTCGGTGGCGGCGACTCGCTATTTCCTCGAGCGCGAGCCGGTGGTTGCGGTGGGTGGGGCGTCGGCGGGCGGCGCCTTGGCGGCGGCGGTGGCGATCGCGCTGCGCGACACGGATGGGCCGAAGCTGGCGGCGCAATGGTTGCTCTATCCGGTGACGGATTATGGCTTCGACACCGAATCGTATCGTGAGAAGGGAGAAGGCTACGGGCTATCGCGTCAGGGGATGGAATTCTACTGGTCGTGCTATCTGGAGCGGCCGGGGGATGGCCTTGCCGCATCGCCATTGCGCGTACCCGACCTTGCCGGCCTGCCGCCGGCGATCGTGATGACCGCCGAGTTCGACCCCTTGCGCGACGACGGTCGGTTGTATGCCCACCGGCTCAACGCGGCGGGGGTGCCGGTCGTCCTGCGCGACTATGCCGGGATGCATCACGGGTTCGCCGTTCAGATCGGCCTGGTGGACGACGCGGCGAAAGCCGTGTCAGACGCGGCGGCCGAGCTTCGGCAAAATTTCGCAGCAAGCAGCCAACCGTCCGGCGGAGTACGATGAGCCGAACCGACATTTCAAGGAGCAAGTGATGACCAGACTGATCGACGTTCACCGGCACCTCTGGGGGTTTGACTGGTTTCCGCCGAGCCATCTGCGCTCAGGGGCGGTGACGCGGGCGCGCGATACCAATCGCAGCGTCGAGCAGGTGCTCGATCGGATCCGCCAATCGCCGACGATGGACGAGACCGGTTCGGGCGCGATCGCCGAGATGGAGAAGTACGGGATCGACGTCTCGGTCATCCTCGCGCTCGACTGGGGCTATGCCTATGGGCCGGAAGAGGATTCGACCACGCCGGTGGAGGAGTTCAACCGGCTGACGATGGAGGTCTGCAAGAAATACCCTGGCAAGCTGTATGCGATGGCGGGGATCGATCCGCGGCGGCCGCGGGCGGCGAAGCTGTTCGAGGAGATGGTTGTCCAGCACGGGGCGGTTGGGCTGAAGGTGTATCCGCCGAACGGATTCCAGCCGAACGAAGAGATGTGCTTCGCGATGTACGAGAAGGCGATCGAGTTGGACGTGCCAGTGCTGATCCACACTGGTGGGGTTGGCTCGCGCTTTGCCAAGACGCGCTGGACCTGGCCGGAGTGGGTCGAGGAAGTGGCGGTTCAGTTCCCGAAGCTGCGCATTCTGATGGGCCACACGAACTTGCAGACGCCGTTTGAAAGCGGCGCGTACTGGCGTGGGCTGACTGCCGCGCGCTCGAAGCCGAACATCTGGCTGGACCTGTGTGACTGGCAGGTGCTGGGGGCGGTCAAGGACGAGAACATCCCGGTACTGTTGCGGGCGATGCGGGTCTTCTTGGACACGGTTGGGCCGGAGCGGATCGTCTGGGGGACGGATTTGCCGCAGACGGGTGTGGGGCGCAAGGCGCAGTACGAAACCCAGACCTGGGCGGACATCTTCAAGAACCTGCCGGAATGGGGCGAGAAGTACGGCGTTCGTTTCACCGAAGACGAGCGCGACGGTATCTGCTTCCGGGCAGCCGAGAAGGTGTTTAGCAACATCTTCGCCAAGTAGCGAGTCGCAGTTTCGGTCCATCGGCGGCCGCGTCCAGCCTGGTAGCACCTGCCTGCGCGGTGGGTGAGGACCAGAACCGCCTGGTTTGACGCGGCTACGCCGGGACAGCCTGCAAACGCTGCCGGATGTCGCGATAGCAGTCGCGAAGCGCCGAATGGACCACCGCCCAGTCCTGCTGAGCGCTCGTCGTCCGGCCGCTGGTGATCCGGTCGACCGCCTGCGCCGCCCGCTCACGGTGCTCCGCCGAGCGCCGCATCTCCCCAATCGGACGGCCGAACAGCGCGGCGTGCAACTCCGCCAACGACAGGATCAGCGGTTCGCGTTTCTCGTCGCCCGCCGTCACCCGATGGACGATCCAGTACTCCAGTTCGCGCTGCGCCACCAGCCGCGGGTCGTACGCCATTCCTGACGGACCAAGCGCCCGCCGATAGAACGATTCCAGATGACGACGCGTCTCCACCCAGTCTCCATCCTTCGGCTGGAACGCAAGGTAGGCTCGGACGACGTCGAGCGTTGCCGGGGCCGTCTCGCGCCACGACAAGCCAAACTGCGAACGGATCAGCCGAGCCATCAACCACACCCCACGGGGGATGTTCTTGTCATAATAGGCGCGCCAACCCTCGGCCTCGTACCAGGCCATCGCGTCGGGATCGAACCGAAATGCCATCGTTGCCCCCAACTGGCTTACGGAGCCGCGAACGCGCCGGATCAGCGGCAAACACCCAGTCCAGTGTAGGATACCTTCACGCCGGCCAAGGCCGAGACCTGTCCCCGGAGGATGTAGCATGGCATTCGACCTTCCACCTCTTCCCTACGACTTCAACGCGCTCGAGCCGCATATCGACGCGCGGACGATGGAGATCCATCACGATCGCCACCATGCCGCCTACGTCAACAATCTCAACGCGGCGATCGAGAAA
The DNA here is from genome assembly GCA_046328265.1 of Dehalococcoidia bacterium. Classification (GTDB taxonomy): domain Bacteria; phylum Chloroflexota; class Dehalococcoidia; order SpSt-223; family SpSt-223; genus JANWZD01. Next base: position 70,820 of record JAXLWW010000014.1, on the reverse strand, counting down.
CACCCCGAACTCGCTTCCAAGAGCCTCGACGACCTCGTCCGCGACCTCAACGCCGTGCCAGAAGACATTCGCACCGCCGTTCGCAACAATGGCGGCGGCCACTGGAACCACTCGATGTTCTGGCAGATCATGGGACCGCGCGGCGGCGGTGAACCCGAAGGCGACCTCGCCAACGCCATCCGCAACGCATTCGGCGGTTTCGACGACTTCAAAACCCTCGTCAACCAGGCCGGCGCGACACGCTTCGGCAGCGGTTGGGCCTGGCTGACCGTCGAACCGGGCGGAGCGCTCAAGATCGAGAGCACCCCGAACCAGGACGTGCCGCTCTCCGAAGGACGCAGCCCGATCCTCGGCGTCGACGTCTGGGAGCACGCCTACTACCTGCTCTACCAGAACCGCCGGCCGGACTATCTGAACGCCTGGTGGAACACCGTCAACTGGGCCGCGGTCGCCGAGCGCTACGCCCGCGCCAAGTAGGCCCCGCCCGCACCGCAACCGGAACGAGGCAGGCTCGAGCGGTCTGCCCCGTCGCCATCTCCACGCCGATCGTCAGCCAGCGGCGGACCGCCCGCGCGCCGGCTTTGGTGTGGCCGAACGTCCGGTAGGTTCGGGACTGCTCATCGTTCTCAGGAGGGATCCGGCCGGTCGCGTCAAATCAGCGGACCGGTTCGAACGATTGGCGTACCGCGTCGATCGCTGCACGCTCCACCGACGATGCCGACCGGCGCTCCCCCCAGACGATCCCCAGCACCCGGTAGTCGCGCTGCGCCCGCCCACGCTGGTGGTAGAGCGCCCGCCCGGTCCAGTCCTGCCCAATTGCCCACTCGACCCCGGTATCCCATTCCGGCCCGAGTTGGCCGCTCGCCGGCAGCACAATCGCCTCACCAGCCAAGTCGTCGATGATGTCGCGCGCCCGGTTGCGGAGATCTTCCCCGGTGTTGCCGAACAGGTCGCCGGAGGCCACGAACGAATCGACGGCGAAGAACGCTTCGCGGTCGCTACCCCAGAAGACCACCACGTCGCCGCGGTCCTCAACTTCCACCAGCTTTGGATCAAACAGGACGGCATACACTGGGGTGCTGAAGCGCTCTAGCCCACCGACGTTTACGCGCGGCGTCGGATTCACCGTCGGGGCGCCGGAGCAGCCCGCCAGCAGGATCACCACCACCGCCAAGGCCGTTGCTCTTCTCACGGTCGGCTGAGAATACACCAACCAGGCAAGCAGAGTTGGCAGTCAGTCGCCAACCGGGGTAGGATGGAAGTAAGCAAGCGGAGGCGCCGCTGGAACGCTTCGATCAGGTCTGGCTGGAGAACCGCCGCCGTGCCCGCAAGCTTGCGCGGTCGGCCGAACGGCGTGTCGCGGCGGTCGTCACACTCGCCGTCACCCTCTCGTGCGTCCTGCTGTCGGGCATCGCCCTGGCGGTCGCCGCACCCTTGCGCGACGCCCGCGTGCTCGCCCAGCCTGCCCCGGCCAGCCCGACCGCCACGGTCACCCTGTCCAGTCCGACTGCCGCCGTCGCCGCCGCACCAAGCACTATCGCGCCGAACCCACCCACGCCAAGCGCGACCGCGCCGCCGACCCGTCCACCCGCCACCCCAACGCGTCCGCCGGCCGCCACGCCGTCCAACACGCCGCGCTCGGCCAGCCCGACCGCCATCCCAGCCACCGCCACGTCCAAGCCGCCAACGCCGGCCGCGCCGACGCTCACCCCACCGCCTCCAACCATGACCGCGGTTCCACCGTCGCCGACAGCCGTACCGCCAACCGCCCCGTCTCCGGCGCCGACCCAGCCAGCGCTCGGCGCGGTGGTGGCGGTTGATCCAAGCTGGCGTGCCGCCGTCCCGCGAGTTGTCGTGGCGCGCGATCGCGGCGGCAGAGTTCTCGATGGATCAAGTTGGGGGTCAGGGGTTGTCGTTGGGCAACGGCTGGTGGTGACGGCCTTTCACGTTGCTGCGCCGGGAGCAGAGTTCCGTCTCGAATTCCCCGGTGGCACGGTGGTCGAAGCGCGCCTCGCCTCGGGCCACCCGGAGTCGGACATCGCGCTGCTGGTCAGCGCCGTCGACCTGCCGGCGACGCCCCGTTCGCTCACCATCGTTCCACCGCCGCCCGGGTTGACCAGCTACGTGGTCGGTTACAAGCCAGGCTATCCCGACCCACCGGCGGCGCGGACGGCATCGATGGCCGGGCTCGGTGGCCCGATCCCCCTCTATCAGCCGTATGGCGCCCGGACCTACTCGACCCTGATGTTCGATTCGTCCGCGGGTGGCGGTGATTCAGGCGGAGCGATGTACGACGGTCGCGGCGGGCTCATCGGTATCGTCGTCGGCGGCAGCGACGATCCCGCCACCGGCCGACGGCTCACCCACGTCGTCCCCGCTGCCCTCGTTCAGGCGGCGATGACGCCCTGATCGTCCAAGGCCCTCGACAACCGGCTGAAGCGTCTCGATACAGCGCCCGAGCCAGGCGGCGCACTCGTCCAGCTTGGCGTCGTCGAGCGGCGCAAGCGGCACAACCAGATGGACCCGCCGCCAGGTAGAGGTCCAGACTTCCAGATCGCAACGAGCGCCGAGCGCCTCGCGAACTTCGAGCGCCTGCTGGGCGATCGCCTGAAGAATCCGCTCGTTGGTGACGGCGTCGGCCTCGAGATGAAGCCCCAGTTCGATGAGGTCGGCCCGGGTCTGCAGCCAGATCTCGTAATGCAAACGCGGGTCGGCGAAGCTGATTTGGAGCATCCCCCAGCGCTTGCGGACCACGAAGTGCCGCCAGTCCTCCGGCAAGTGCAGGCGTAGCCGCTCCGGAAAGGCGGCGAGGAAGTTGTCGCGGCTGTAGCCGGCTGCTTGGCGTGAAGGGCGCGGTGCCACCGGTTAGTCGATCTCCCCAGCCAGTCGCCGAACCGTCTCAGGGTCGGTGTCGAAGATATCGGCCAGACGGGTCCGGCTTTCGGTCGAAGGCGCCCGTCGGCCGGTGCGCCAGGCCGTCACGGTGTTCGGCGCAACGCCGGCCAACGCCGCCAACTGCGCGGTCCCGAGCAGCCGGAGCGCCATCTGTTCGCGGAGCCATTCGGCTAATTCACTCACGGCGCCGCTCCCGCAAGGCAGTACGACCCAGTGTACGCGATGCGGCGCGTCTGCCTCTATACTGGACGTGCGGGCCCGTAGCTCAACGGCAGAGCATCCGGCTCATAACCGGCGGGTTTCAGGTTCGAATCCTGGCGGGCCCACCATTGCACCAGCACCCAGAGAATCGGATTCGAACGGGGCTATCCGCGCTTCCCCGCCTGGCCTGCAGCGGACGACCCCCAGAGCCGGTCTGGGCTAGTTGGCGAACAGGCGAACCGCGAAGGCCACCGCATCCGGGGAGAAACCCTGGCTGGCGACCATCGCCCGGACAACCTCGAGCTTCGCCGGGGTGACCGAGAGGCCGTACGGGTGTTGCAGCAGGAGCGCTGCGCCGAGCGGCGTCAAGTCCAGACGTGCCGCCGGACCAAAGGGACGTGCGGTGCGCGGGTCGTCCAGCGGAGAAGCCGACGAAACCGGCGCCACAGAGGCGACCGGGCGGATTGAGCGACCGCCCAGGCGGTCAACCGTTCCGAACTCCCTCGTCGCCAGCACCGGCAGACTCATCTAATCCCCGCAAAGTCCTAGGACTTTCGTGTCAGTTACAGTACACGAAATCAGACGTCCGCGCTAGCCCTTTTGTAGAGATTTTCGACGAATCCGCACAATTTGTGCGCAGGCGCACGAACCGAGACCTGAGGAATCTTCAGGGGCGATGTGAAAGCGGGTGAAACTCGTCGCCGACGCCGGTCAAGAACACCGGACGCAGGGTGACCGTCCGGGCTTCGTCGGCGACCGCCCGTCCGATCTCCCAGGCGGTAAACTCGTGGCGGCCGAACGTGTCGATCGTCGCGGCCACGTCGTCAGGCGGCACGACGACGCAGAACCCAACTCCCATGTTGTACACCGTGTACATCTCCTCGGCGGCGACTGCGCCAAGCTCGCGGATCGCGCGGAAGATCGCCGGTGGCTCGGGCAGCCAGTCGACCTCGAACCCGCAGGGCGCTTCGATCCGCGCGAGGTTCAGCAGCCCTTCGCCGGTGATATTTGCCAGCGAGCGGACGTCCACATCGGACCTCAATAGCTCGACCACCGGCTTGACGTAGATCGCGGTCGGTTCGAGCAGCGCCTCGCCAACGGTCGTCTCTCCCCCCGGCAACGGGTCGTTCACCGACAGCCCGGCGCGGTCGAGCAACACCCGCCGCGCGAGGGTTAGGCCGCTACTATGGATCCCCGAGGATGCGACGCCAATGATCCGGTCGCCGGGCTGGACGTTCTGACCAATGATGATCTTGTCGGTCGGGACGATCCCAACCGCCGTACCGACGATATCGAAGCCGCGATCTGGCCGGACGCCGTGGACCAACTCACGCACCTGGGCAAGTTCGCCGCCCGGGATCGAGATGTTCGCCAACTCGGCGCCGCGGTACAGCCCCCGGGCCAACTCTTCGAGGAAAAGCGGGTCGCTCTGCTGGACGCTCAGGCAGTCGACGAGGGCAATCGGTTCAGCGCCGACACAGAGGAGGTCGTTGACGTTCATCGCGATGCAGTCGATTGCGATCGTGTCGTAGCGGTCCATCAACTCGGCGACGATCACCTTGGTGCCAGCCGAATCGGTCGAGATCGCCAGCCCTAGCCCATGACCCAGATCGAGCACGTTGGCGAAATAGCCGATCGGCAGCAGCACTCGCCCGCTCTCCGGCCGGAAGGCGAAGGTCGCTTCGACCCATCGCCGCAGTCCCGCCATCGCCAGCCCTTCGCTGGCGACATCCACGCCGGCTTCCCGGTAGCTCGCGCCGTCCGTTCGATCGCTCACGTCAGTCCTCGTCCGCCGTTTCGTCTTCTTCCTCGACATCCGCCTCGTCCCACTCGATCGGCTGGCCGGCCGCGAGATGCTCGGCGATCGCCGAGAGGGCGGCGTCGAGGGTTTCTAGTCCGTGGCCCATCGTGCTCTCCCGGCGGTGGAAGATCACCGGCAGGTCCATCGCTCGTACGCCGGCCGGGCTAAAGAGCACCTGCGTCCAGACGTCTTCGGGGTCCCAGCGGTCGGTGTGGGCGAAGAACTGGTAGCGGCCGCCGGTAGTGCTCAGGGAAGCGAAGGGACGCTTTTCCATCCGGGCGAGAAAGTGGCGTCCGCCGAGAAACTCCTCGCCGAAGGGCCATTCGATCTGCCCGTAGAGATCGTCGGCTGCATCCGCTGCCATGCCCGCCCTCCTGGCCGGCGGGCATTATAGTGGCGGGGTGCGACGGGCAACAGCGCGTCCCGGAGGGTAAGGCGTGACCATCCCCGATGTGCGCCGCTATGGCGCGATCCGTGCCGCAACCGACCCTGACTTCAGTCCGGACGGTCGTCGGATCTGCTTTCTGACCAATATCACCGGCCACAACCAGGTCTGGACCGTCCCGGCCGAAGGCGGTTGGCCCCAACAGGCCACCTGGGGCGAGCGTCGCGCGACCCTCGCCGCCTATTCGCCGGTCTCAACCGATCTCGTCGTCGCCAGCGACCTTGGCGGCAACGAGCGCGAACAACTGGCCGTTCAGCGCGAGAACGGCGACTCGGCGGTCGACCTGACCGGCGCATCGCCCGACGCGATCCATCTGTTTGGTGGCTGGTCGCCGGACGGACGGGCGATCGCCTTTTCGGCCAACCGGCGCGATCCGGCGGCGCGCGATCTCTTTCGGCGGGACGTTGATGCCGCCGCCGACGAGTTGCTGGTGGAAACTGACGGCGCGTTCGTCGCGAGGGCTTGGCTGCCCGATGGGTCGGCGCTCATCGTCAGCGAGGCGATCAGCAACCTCCACACCCGGCTGCATCGGCTGGACCTGGCAACCCGCCGGCTTTCGCCGCTCACGCCGGAGACGCCCGCGGCCTACTACGGCGACGTCCGGGTGGACCGCCGCGGCCGGACGCTCTGCGTGACGACCTTCGAGAGCGACTTTGCCTATCCACTCGCGATCGACCCGGACGGCGCCTCGACGCGCTTTCCGAGCGACCCCGACCGGGATGCCGAGCAGTTCGTCGCGCTCGGCGAGAGCGGCCTGGTGGCCTGGACGGTCAATCGCGACGGTGCGAGCGAGATCGTCGTCTTCGACGAGCGGCGCGGCGAGGTGGTGGCTCGGCCGACCCTCCCGCTCGGGGTGGTGAGCGGGCTGCAAGCCTCGCGCGATGGCCGGCTGCTCGCCTTTGCCCTGAGCGGGCCGCGCCATCCGAGTGACATCTGGACTTTCGCCCCGGGCAGCGGGCACCTCCGCCAGGTCACGCACAGCTTTCGCGCCGGGCTTGCCTCGGAATCGTTCGTCGAGCCGAAGCTGGTGCGCTTTGCCACCTTTGATAACCGCCGGATCGCCGGTTGGCTCTCATTGCCGCCGGGCGGACCGGCGCAGCCGCCCTGCATCGTCGATGTCCACGGCGGCCCCGAGGCGCAAGCCCGGCCGGATTTTCGCTGGCTTTATCAGTACTACCTCGCCGCGGGCTACGCGGTGTTTGCCCCGAACGTCCGTGGCAGCACCGGCTATGGGATGGCCTTCAGCCACCTCGACGACGTTCGCAAGCGGATGGATTCGGTGCGCGATCTGGAGTATGCCAACCGCTGGCTCCGCGCCTCTGGCGAGGTCGACCCGGAGCGGATCGCGATCACCGGCGGCAGCTACGGCGGCTTTTTGGTGTTGGCGGCGCTCACCATCCAGCCGGATCTGTGGGCGGCCGGCGTCGAGACGGTTGGGATCGCCAACCTCGTGACCTTTCTCCAGAACACCGGACCGTGGCGGCGCAAGCTGCGGATGGCCGAGTACGGCGATCTTGATGCCGATGGCGACTTCCTGCGCGAGATCTCGCCGATCCACCGGGTCGAGGCGATCCGGGCGCCGCTGCTGGTGATTCACGGCGCAAACGACCCGCGCGTTCCCATCTCCGAGGCCGAGCAGATCGTCGAAGCGTTGCGGGCGCGGCGCCACCCGGTGGACTATCTGCGCTTCGAGGACGAGGGTCATGGCATCGTCAAGCTGGCCAACAAGCTTGTAACGTCGAGCGCGACGGTCGGGTTTCTCCAACGCCATCTTGGCATCTAGGGTCGGCGCCGGCACGCTCAGCGACGAGGAGCGGCGGCCACTTGGCCGAGGGCGGTCGGAGTGTCCCCCGGCTCCTTACGCTTTCGAACAGGTGCGCGTGCTGTCGGCGGGCCGTATGATGGCGCCGGCCGGCAGAGCCGGCGGGTTTGGGGGGAGCATGGCCGAGCAGATGGTCACCTTCGCGGCAAACGGTGGTACGGTCGATGCCTACGTCGCCGAGCCGGCAGGGTTGGGGCCGCATCGCGGCGTCGTCGTCGTTCAAGAATGGTGGGGACTGGACGATCACATCAAGGATGTCGCCCGCCGCTTGGCAGCCGAAGGCTTTGTCGCGGTCGCGCCCGACCACTATCACGGCCAGATCGCCGCCGAGCCGAATGAGGCGATGAAGCTGCGGATGCGACTCAAGGAAGAGACCGCCGTCGCCGAGATGCGGGGAGCGGTCGACTATCTGAAGGGGCGCGGCGACGTCGGCGACGTCGGCGGCGTCGGCATCGTCGGCTTTTGCCTCGGCGGCTGGCTGTCCTTCCTCGCTGCGACTCGCATTCCCGACCTCGGTGCGGCGGTCGTCTTCTATGGCCGTGCGCCCGAGGAGCAGGACCTCGCGGCAATCACCGCGCCGGTGCTGGGTCTCTACGCTGAGGACGACCCGAACATTACGCCGAATGTGCCAAGCGTCTCGGCGGCGATGGCGGCGGCCGGCAAGAATTTCACCTATCACATCTATCCGGGAACGCATCACGCCTTCTTCAATGACACCCGTCCCGAGATCTTCGACGCCGATGCTGCGCGCGACTCCTGGCGTTGGGTGCTGCGCTTCTTCCGTCAGAACCTCGCGGTCTAGCAGCAAGCGCCCGGCCTACGGCACAATTGACGTAGTCTTATTCCTGAAGGGTGCCGAAGGAGCACGTGGCCTGGCGTCCGGCCGCTCCCTGAAGCGAATAAGCCTACAACCAGTTGCTACATCGAGCAGCCTGCCCGAAGCGGATTGACCGAATCGGCATGCCGTCGGAACTGGTCGAGGGGCGACACACTGAAGAGCACGAAAGCCAGAGGAGGGAGCCAGCGGGCGCTCGTCGATGGAGCGCTCGTTGCGCTGCTCTTCGTGCTCGCGGTTCTGGTTAATGCGTTCGTGATTCCACCGGCGATGAGCCTGCCGGTGTTCTATGCCGTTCCCGTGATCTGGGCCGCCCGCCGGCTCGGCTCTCCCGCGACCTTGATCGCCGGTATCACCTCGCTCCTACTCTACGCGATGGACGTGATCTGGCATGGTGTCGACTATGAGATCGTCCCCTGGTCGGTCGCCGGGCTCATCCTGGTCGCCTATCTTGCCTATGTCATCGCCAGTCAGCAAGAACAACTCGTCTCGCGTACTCTTGCCGCTCAGGTCAACGCGTCACGACTGTACCGGCTCCAACTGGTAACCGCCTCCCTGGCGAACGCCCAGAACGTCGACGAGATCGTCGACATCTTCCATCGCGAGGCTGTCCCGGCGGCACGCGCCCAGTTCGGGACGCTCGTACTCCGTTGCGCTGGGATGCTCGCCATCAGCGAGAGCGCCGACACGACGATCCAGTTACGTGAGGAGGTTGCCGAATCGTCGATGGCCGACGGCCCTCAACCGGTGCTCCAGACCCTCCGAACCGGTACCCCGATCTGGATGGCGTTGGTGTCGCCGCCAGAACGGAAGCAGCCGGCCAACGACAGTGCCAACGGCGATACCGTCCGCGCTCGGGCGGTGCTGCCCGTGACGATCGGCGAATCGATCCAGGGCGCCCTCGGCTTCGAATTTCGCGATCCTCAAGAGCTCGACGAGCGCCACCAGTTGTTCCTCGAATCGATCGCCTTGCAGTTCTCCCAGGCGGTCGAGCGGGCCATGCTGGTCGAGACCGAGCGGCTGGCACGCTCGGAGTCGCAGGCAGCCGAAGTGCGCTACCGAACGCTGTTCGAAAGCGTGGTCGATGCCACCGTGCTGCTCGGATCTGATGGGACGATCGTCGACTCGAATGTTGCGGCGACCCGCCTGTTCGGGATGGCGCATGACCGGCTGCGCGGAATGCGCTTTCAGACGTTTCGGATCCGAGGTCCGAACGATGCGCCGTCCTTGCCGGAGCGAATCGTATCGGGAGAAGACCTCTTCGAGATCGAGGTACGCAGCGCTCTCGGCGCGGCGGCGCCGGTGGAAGTACACGCCCGGCCGGTGAGCCTCGATGGTGAGACCTATTTCCTGGCAGTCTTGCGCGACATCTCAGACCGACGATCGCTCGAACGGTTGCGGCGCGAAATGATCGCGATGGTGGGTCACGAACTGAAAACGCCAATCAGTACGATCAAGGGGATCGCCAGTGGCCTCTCCTATGCCGGGATCGAATGGGATGCCAAGACGAAGGCCGAGTTGATCTCGACGATCGAGGACGAGGCTGACCGCCTCACCTACCTCGTGACCGACCTATTGGATACCATCCGCCTCGAGCTGCGAGGGCTGCAGGTCGATCAAGAGCCCTGCTCGCTGGCTGAGATTGTCGGCTCGCGACGGCGCGAGATCGAGGTGCTTTGCCGCGGCCATGACCTTCAGGTCGACGTACCTGGTGACCTACCACTGGTGAAGGTTGATTTCGAGCAGATTGGTCGGGTGGTGACAAATCTTGTCAGTAATGCGGCAAAATATGCTCCGCTCGGAACGCCGATCGTCGTGCGCGCCGACGTCGAGCCGGTGGGTTCAACGGTGCGGGTTGAGGTGATCGACCAGGGGATCGGGATCAGCCCCGAGGATCAGGAGCGGATCTTCACCACATTCTACCGCGTGCCGAATCCGGACCGGAGCGCTTCGGGGACCGGCGTCGGCTTGACCCTGGCGAGGGGGATCGTCGAGGCGCATGGCGGCCGGATCTGGGTTGAGAGCGCAGTCGGCCGAGGGGCGGCGTTCTCCTTCACCGTCCCGCTCGTCAACGAGATGGTTGGGTCCGGGCAGGTACGATGAGCGGCTTTCATGTGCTTCTGATCGACGACGACCCAGGCACACTGCGCTACGTCAGCGCCAGCTTGCGGGCAAGTGACTATCGAGTGACCACCGCGCGCGACGGCCGCGAGGCGGTCGACCTCGCCGCCACCGAAGCGCCAGACCTGATTGTGCTCGACCTGGCGATGCCTGGCCAGGGCGGTGAAGAGACGCTCATCCAACTTCGCGAGTGGTTCGATGGGCCGGTGATCGTCCTTTCGGCTTTTGCCGAAGAGGATCGCAAGATCGGGGTCCTCGATCGCGGAGCGGACGACTACGTTACCAAGCCGTTTGCCGTCGGCGAACTGCTGGCGCGTATCCGTGCGGCGCTGCGCCGATCCTCGCATGTCCCGGTGCCCGGCGGCGGTCCGGTGATCGACCTCGGACCACTCAAGGTCGACCAGGCGCGCCGGTTGGTGACGATCGACGATCGCGAAGTGACGTTGACGCGCACCGAGTTCGAACTGCTGCGCTACTTGGCGGCGAACGCCGGCAAGGTGGTGACCCAGCGGCAGATCCTCGAACACGTCTGGGGCCGTGAGTATCTTGACGAGACCAACTCGCTGCGCACCTTCATCAAACAGCTTCGGAAGAAGATCGAGGCCGACCCGGGGTCGCCGCGCTACATCCTGACGGTGCCGGCAGTTGGTTATCGGCTCGAGGCCGCTTCCTAAGACCACTTCTCACAAAACCTTCATCTCCCGCTTCTGGTTGCTCACGGCCTCTTCACAGATTCTGCTCTACAGTCTGGCTGCTTGATGATGTTCGGTTGCGAGTGATGGCATAGGTGGGTCGAGACTCCAGCGTGCGGATCATGATTGTCGACGACGACCGGGCTTTGGCCAGGGTAATGGCGGCCGCACTGCGCTCGCAGGGCTACGTCATCTCGGTGTTCTCGAGCGCCGAGGACGCGCTCGATGAACTCGTGCATGAAGCGCCCGATCTGTTGCTGCTCGACATTGTTCTGCCTGGCCGCGATGGCTGGGCGACCCTTCGCGAACTGGCCGAGCGGCCGGAAGGGACGGGGATGCCGGTCATCCTCATTTCCTCCAACCCGGTTGGCCGTCGACAACTCGAAGAGGGTCAGCCGAGCGCCTTCCTGCGCAAGCCGTTTGGCATGAGCGACCTGCTGGAAACCGTTCGCAATGTCTTTGCGACCACGGGACGATTCAACAGCGCGATCTCGCCTGGATTTCAAGCTCTGTAGGGCGCGGCGGCCGGATGATCACCGGCGGGCCCAATCATCGTGCTGCCCCGCATCTCCTGAGGCCGGTGCCCTTGGCGGGATGTCAGCCTTTGATTAGCCCAGAAACGTGGCGAGACGATCGACCAATGCCGGCGCGTCGAAGGCGTGCATCACCGTGCCAGCCGGAGCGCGGCCGGTCTGGACCAAGGGCAGGAGTTGGGCGATCTCGTCGAGATAGTCGCCGAAGGCGTCGCTCTCGGATGCGATCGCCAGGGTGCGTGCCCGGACGTCCGGCAGCCGGTCACGCGGCTCATAGGCAAAGAGCGCGTACAACGGCTCGTGCACCCGCGGCCCCGGTTCGAGAAACTCAAGGAACTGGTCGTTCATCTCGCCGGGCGTCAGGCCGTGGGTAATCGGCAGGCGCGCCGTCCACAGATCGGTGAGGTATCCGCCATCGGCGGTGATGGTCCAGGGCTTGAAGCGGTCCAACTTCGAACGCTCGTCTCGGTAGGCCGCGGTCCACATCGGCAGACCGAGGAAGACCAGCGAGTCGACGAGATCAGGACGGCTGACGGCAAGTTCGAGGGCAATCGTCGCGCCGGTGTGACTGCCCACAAGATGGGCCTGGTCCAACCCGAGCGCACCGAACACCTCGGCGAGGTTTGCCGCGTAGTCGGCCACCGAGAGCTGGCCGGGCGGGAGGTCCGAATGTCCCTGGCCGATCGCGTCCGGCGCGAAGACCTGGTAGCGGTCGGCGAGGCTTTCAAGAAATCCGGCCTGGGTGAAGCGTTGTGACGAGAGGTAGGTGTTGTGCAGCAAGACGACCGGTGCGCCATGGCCGCCATGTCGGACGAGCACCTGCCCGAGCGTGGTCGGCACGTAGCGGCGGCGGATGGCGGCCATGGCGGCTCCTCGTTATTTGGTGGCGACCCAGCGGGCGGGGTTGGCTGAGACATACGGCCGGATACCGCCCGGCGCCATCACCATGCGCTCGACCGAGTGAAAACCGGCGCGTCGGAGCGACCCACCGAAATCCCATTCGGTCCAACCCCGCTCCCATGGCTCGCTGTTGTCGCGGATGATGAAGTCGCGGACGTAGGCATCGAGCGGTGACCAGTCGACAGCCTGACCGACGTCGTGCACGACGAAGATCCCGCCCGGCCGAAGCACCCGATAGATCTCGTCGATCACCTGCTCGCCGACGTCCACCGGCACCTCGTGGAACAGGATGTTGGCGAAGGCAAGGTCGAATGATGCGTCGGGAAGGCGCAGTCGCTCGGCGGCCATCTGGGCGAAGGTGACGTCCAACCCCATCTCGACGGCGCGCTTGTGGGCGTAGCGCACCATCGGCGCGGAGATGTCGATCCCCCAGACCTCGGCGCTGGGGATGCGGCGCTTCCAGGCGGTGCTGCTCTGGCCGATGGCGCAGGCGAGGTCGAGAATGCGCCCGACCCGGCCATCCGCCGGCAGCGGAGCGCGGTCGATCATGTCCTGGTTGCGTTCGTCGTTGTCGTTCTTGCCGAAGTAGAGCATCTTGGTGCCGTAGTGGTAGATGTAGCCGGCCAGCGGATCGCCGGCATAGCCGCCCGGCTGGTTGTGAAACTCAACCGTCGAGAAGTAGTCCGGGTAGACGAGGGTGGGGTCGAGGATCAGCCGTCCCGGGCCGCGGTGCTCGGCCTCGTCCAGTTCGCGCACCAACTCGGCCTTGCGCTTTTGGTAGGTTTCCGGCAGGGCGACCGCTCGCATATCCTGGCTGGAGCGGAACAACCGTTGATGAGCCTGGAGGACCGGCAGGGCATCAAGCGTCGCCTGAAGTTCCGCCAGATCAGCGGGCGGGCGGCCGTGCTGCGCCTGAAAATCGCGGACGATCACGACGTAGCGATCCCAGAGGGCTGGCTCGACCTGGCCGTGGTCGAAGACCTTGATCCCTTCGACGAAGTCGAGATAGGCGGCGTCGTCGCGCTCGGTCGCGCCGTCGAGGGTTCCAATCCGACGGTAGTGCATGGCTCACCTCCCCGGGGCAATCGTATCTGCCGTTCCGGGGGTGGTCAACGCGGGTCGGCGATTGTGCGTCCGGTTGTCTTCCGGCTGGGTTTGGCCGCGGACGTTCGGAGTTCGGCGTGAACGTCGGTTTCGACAGGACGAAGGATGACCCGCGCAACGACGCTTGGAGAACGACGAGACAGACCGCGGTTTGGGCGCTCGTGGGATAGACACCGGGAAACGCGGGATAGCGCGCTCGACAACGACGCCAAGACCAGCCAGACGCAGGGACTGGCCGGCCGCTCAGTCCTGCGGCTGGTTGAGGGAGACCAGCGGCGCACGGACGCTCCTACTCGTCACCGGCGTCCCGGTTGGGGCAGGCGTACTGGTCAAGGTGGGCGTGCTCGTCGAGGTGGGCGTGCTCGTCGAGGTGGGCGTACTGGTCGAGGTGGGTGTACTGGTCGAGGTCGGGGTGCTGGTCGAGGTCGGGGTGCTGGTCGAGGTCGGGGTGCTGGTCGGGGTCGGAGCATTGACCGTAAACGGCAGGCTGTTGGACAGGCTGTCGGCGGCCACCCCGTAGCGAGCCGCCACCGTGAACACCCCGGACGCTCAGGTCACCCGCACTCACCACCACCGCCAGGCGCGTGCTGCTCAGCACCGTCGTCGGGCGCACACTCCCCTGCCAGAGCGCCACCGTCCCACTCAGAAACCCGCTCCTTCCACCTCCCGCAACACCCTCCACTCCCTTGCATCGTCGATGGCGGGACCAGCAGCGTCAGCACCGGCTTGCCACCAACCTCATAGGCGCCCACATCACACGGTGCTCCCCGTGGCACGCCCCGCTGGTCCACCCGGATGCCGGACAACTGTTGGCGGTGTTGATGGCCGGACTGCCGGTCAGCAACGCCAGCAGGTCAAGGTCGGGCCACCGTTGTCGGCAAGCGGACCGAGCAGGGGTTGAGCGGGTGCCGATACCACAGGTGGCATCGGGTAGGAAGTTCTTGCCAGCCAGCAGTTTGACGCCCGCACCGACGCAGACGATGCCGCTGCTCTGGGCGACGATGCTATCGCGCAGGGTGAGGGGACCGGCCGTCGAAAGCGTGCCACTGGCCGGGTTGTGGGCGCTGAGCGTGGAGAAGGCGATCAGGGTGGGCTGGGAACCGGAGCCATTGAAGACGGCGCTGGCGAGGGGAGCGTTGTTGGCGACGAGGGTGCTGTTCTCGATGGTGAGCAGCGTGCTTGCGCGGATCGCTCCACCTGAATGCTGGCCGTATTGCTGCCAAAGGTGCTGCTCGTCACGATGGTGGTGGAGGCGCCATACAGCCCGCCACCACTTTGCTGGGCGGTGTTGCTGACAAAGGTGCTGCTCCCCACCGTCGCGAAGGTACTAAAGAGCCCGCCACCAAGTGTCCCGGCAGTGTTGCTGACAAAGCTACTGCCCCCCACCTCCGCGATAGTGCCATACAGCCCGCCACCGCTGCCCTTGGCGGTGTTGTTGACAAAGCTGGTGCTCCCCACCATCGCGCTGGAGAAGGCATACAACCCGCCACCAAACAGGGCGGTGTTGCTGACAAAGCTGGTGCTCCCCACCATCGCGCTGGAGAAGGCATACAGCCCGCCACCACTTTGCTGGGCGGTGTTGCTGACAAAGGTGCTGCTCCCCACCGTCGCGGTGTTGGAGGCAGACAGCCCGCCACCAAACAGGGCGGTGTTGCTGACAAAGCTGCTGCCCGTCACCGTCACGCTGGAGGCAGACACCCCACCACCATTGAATTGGGCGGTGTTGCTGACAAAGCTGCTGTCCGTTACCGTCGCGAAGGTGGCAAACACCCCACCACCAGAACCTGAGGCCGCACTGCTGCGCATGACCGTCACCCGATCCAGCACCACCTCCCCAAGCGACAGGAGCGCACCCCCATTGCCGCTCCCGGCACGGCCTCGGTCGAGCGTCAGATTGGTCAGGGTGAGCGCCACACTCCCCGTCACCGACAGAATGCGCGTCACATCCTGCCCATCGAGGGTGATCTGACCGCCTCCATCGATGGTGGTGGGTGAGGTGATGACCAAGGTCGAACCGACCGGGATGGTAGCCACGCCACAGGAAAAGGTGACCAACCCACCGCCTGAGAGCTTGCTCTGGAGGTCGGTCTGATTGGCGCAATTGGTGACCTGCCCGCTGGCCTGGGAGAAGGAGGGAAGCCAGACCAGCAGTAGACAGAGCGCCCCGGTCGCCAGTGCTGCGCATACGGCCAGGCGCCAGACGTGTCCGGTGCTTAGGCTCCTCAGCGGTGGGTGTCCCCTCACCGTCGCCAGCATAGGAGCATGGCGAGCGG
The DNA here is from genome assembly GCA_046328265.1 of Dehalococcoidia bacterium. Classification (GTDB taxonomy): domain Bacteria; phylum Chloroflexota; class Dehalococcoidia; order SpSt-223; family SpSt-223; genus JANWZD01. Next base: position 55,198 of record JAXLWW010000014.1, on the reverse strand, counting down.
CTGTCAACCGTCCGACCAGCCAACGAGGTGGCGGTCGAGGCCCGAACCAAGGGGTGCGTCCAGTTGCGCTCCAGCTAGCTTACTCGCTCACTCTCACGACTGGACATGACATTCGGCGCTCGTCGCGACAACAGCGAGCAACCTCACGAAACTCGGAGGACAACTTGTCATACCCCGGCGATCGCCAGCTTTCCGATCCGGTCGTCGCGAGCAAGAGAAGCGAGCGTAGCAATGTAAATCGAAGGTCGATCACCGGGTCGGCGCGACGGTCGAACCGATCGCGCCAGGCCCCTGGTCTACCCGAGCGAACGCGCCTCAGGCGGACTTGGCGAAGATATTGCTGAAGCAGGCCTCGGCGGCGCGATAGCAGATGCCGTCGCGCTCGTGCTCGGTAAAAGCGACGCCGTGCTTTTCGCCCCATTCGGGCAGGTTCTTGAAGATGTCGGCCCAGATCTCGGTTTCTCGGCGCTGCTTGCTGCTCAAGCCGGCCTGCGGTAGGTCGGTCCCCCAGCAGATCCGCTCCGGCCCGACCCGGTCGAGGAAGGTGCGGATCACCGAGATCAGCTTCGGAATGTTCTGCTCGTCCACCGCCCCCAACGCCTGCCAGTCGCACAAATCGAGGTAGATGTTCGAGTGCGGCGCGGCCGCTTCCAGCCCATCCCAGTACGCTTCGGTGGTAAAGGGGCTTTGCAGGTTGACGTGGCCCATCAGGATGCGCAGGGTCGGGAAGTCCTGGGCGACCTTGGCCACACCCTGCGGCCACAGCTTGGCGCGATCGTCGCGTCCGCCGGTGTGGATCAGGATCGGCACGTCGAGTTCGACCGCTTTCTGATACATCGGATAGGCCACCGGGTCTTCCGGGGCGAACCCGTTTGGCGGGTAGACCTTCAGTCCGATCGCGCCCCACTCTTTGACCGCCTTGTCGAACATCTGGACGGCGTTCGGCCGACGCGGGTCGAAGCCGCACATCGCATACAGCTTGCCCGGATACTTCTTGCACGCCTCCATCGTCAGCCGGTTAAACTCCTCGACCGGGGTGATTGAGTCGTCGCCATAGGCGAGCCCATAGTCGAGCGCGAGAATGATCGAGACGTCGATCCCGAAGTGCTCCATTTCCTCGACCGCCCCGTCGCCGGTCGGGTCCATCGTCTTGGCTCGCTTGACCTTCTCGAGGATGTCGTCCGGATTGCGGTTGGTTGCTTTGGCGTTGGTCTCGGCGATTCGTTGCAAATGGCTGGGTGGAAACCAGCCGACATCCCACAGATGGCGATGCACGTCGATAAGCCGGGTCATCGTGAACCTCCCTTGGGCGAGTGCCGGCCAGTTGAAGGACCGCCGGTCGAAACGCAGTGTATACCAAGCGGAAAGAACACGGGTGGAGGACTGATGCGTATCTGGTACCAGTATCCCGCGCCGGTGGACGCCTTTCGGCAGGACGTCGTCTGGAACAGCGTGCATGGTATCGCCGACCGTGTCCGGCGGCCCGACACCGTCATCGAGATCGTCGCCGTCAAGCGTGGCGCTCAGATCCACGACCAACTTCATTACGCCCGCCGCCTCTCCTACGCCGAGATCGTCGATACCATCGCTGGCGCGAATGACGGATTCGATGGCGCGGTGATCGGTGTCAGCAGCGACGCCGGCCTCGTCGAGGCGCGCGAGATTCTGAATGTCCCGGTGGTCGGGCTGACCGAAGCGGCTTGTCACTTCGCAACGATCTGGGGCGAGCGCTTCGGGATGATCACCAACCCGCAAAGCGGCCCGGGCCGGATCAAGGATCTCCATTACCGGCGTGATCAGCTTGCTCGCTACGGTGTGCTCGACCGCCTCGTCGGCATCGAGCCACTTGAGATGCCCGGCGACCGTTTTCGAGGGGACCTCGCGGCACGCCGCCATGACGAAATCCTCACCCGCTACGAGGCGCAGGCCCGCCGATTGATCGAGCAAGGCGCGGACGTTATCCTCAGCGGCGACACGATCCTGTCGATGGCGCTGGTCGAGCACGATTTCTTCAGCGTTCCGGGAACCGGCGCGGTCGTGGTCGATCTGATCTCCTGCGCCGTCAAGTTGATCGAGTCTGGTGGACATCCATCGAGCTTTCGGGATCGTCCGCAGCCGGGCCGGAATGTACGCCGCTCCGCGAGGCGGGTCGGTCGCGGCGGTGCGCGAAGCCTACGGCCGGCTGTAGCCGTATCATCGCCCAATGCCCGTCATCACCGAGCGCGACGTCCTAGCGGCGCTCGCCGCCGGCACGCCGCTGGTCATTCCGCCCGGCGCGATCGTCACCCCGGCGGCGCGCGACCGGTTGCGGGCGGCTGAGGCGCAGCCCGCGCCGCCGCCTGTGCCCGCGCCGCCGCCTGTGCCCGCGCCGCCGCCTGCGCCCGCGCGTCCGCCCGTCGAGCGCCGCCCGCCCACCGACGATGACCCGATCGGCCAGTTGGCGGCGTTCACCGCCGGCCTCGCGGTCGCCGACATTCCAGCCGACGTACTCGAATTCACCGCCGCGCTGCTGCTGGACTGCCTGGCGGTCGCGATTGCCGGACGGATCGCCGAAGGGACATCCGGATTGGTGGCCGCGCTGCGACGCGGCAGCCGTGGCGTCGCGCCGGTGATCGGTTTTTCGGAGCGGTTGTCGGCGGCCGATGCCGCGCTCGCCAACGGCGCGCTGATCCACTCGACCGAGTTCGACCCGGCGTTCGAAGCTGGCCTGATCCATCCGATGGCGGGCGCTGTGCCGGCGGCGCTGGCGATGGCGGCCGAGGAGCGCTTGATCGATGGCCGCACCCTGCTGGCGGCGATCGCGGTGGCTGGGGAGGTCGCCTGCCGGATCAGTGCAGCCGCCGACGGAGTTCCAGCGGTCTATCGCTGTGGCGCGATGGGGGCATTTGCCGGCGTGGCGGCCGGGGCGCGGCTCAGCGGACTGGATGCGGCGCACACCCGCCACGCCTTTGGGATCGCCGGCAGTCTCGGCGCACCGTGTTGGCAGCCGCACGTCGAGGGTTCGTCGATCCATGGCGCACTGCCGGGCTTCGGCGCCCGCAGCGGATTGCTGGCGGTCGCGCTCGCGCGAGGGCGCGACCGGACCTGCCGACGTGCTCGCCGGGCCGTCGGGCTACTACCACACCTACGAACACGACAATTGGAAACGCGAGTGCGTCCTCGATGGACTGGGCGAGCGCTGGTTGTTGCTCGACTCCGAGATCAAACCATACCCGTCCGGCCGGCTGACCCACGGGCCGATCGATGGGATGCTGGCAGTGCGCCGCGATGGTCTCCGCGCCGATCGAGATCGAGCGGGTCGTCTTCGAGACGAGCGCCGTGATCGCCGCGCACCGGTCGATTGCCCGCACCCGATGCCTCGGTCGTCCACCAACGCCTGAGCGTGCCGTTTACTGTCGCCCAGGCGCTGCGGCATGGCCGGGTGACGTTGGCCGAGTTTGGCCGTGGTGCGGCAGCCGACCCGGCGCTGCGCGCGGTGATGGAGCGGATTGAGGTGCATGCCGTGCCGGACATCCCACCCGGGGCCTTCGTGCCGGTGCGGCTGCGCGTCCTGCTGCGCGACGGCGCGACGATCGCCTACGAGGTGACCACGCTGCTGGGCAGTCCCGCTCAGCCACTCAGCCGGGCCGAGCGATTGGCGAAGGTGCAGGGCTGCTGGCAGGCGGCCGGACAACCAACTTGGCGCTCTCCCGATGGGCTGGTCCGCGCAGTCGAAGACCTGATCGCGGGAGGGCGGGTCGATCGGGTGATCGCCGCTCTGCCGAGCAGCCCGGAGGGAGGCCGGTGACACGCAAGAGCCGGGTCGAGTCACCGACTCCGTACGTCGGTCGGCGAGGTAGCCGAAGGGCGCTTTCGAGAAATCCCACGCCCGGATCGACTTCGGGACGACCTTGATAATCACCCGGTGCGCTTCGTTGTGTCGATTTGCTTCGGCCACCGTATCGCCGACCGGGGGAGCGCCACGGGTCGACCGCCCGAGCGCGCCGTCACGCGCCTGGATGCGGTAGCGGTCGACGATCCGGCCGGATGCTTCGATGAAGGGCATCGGCCGGGAGAAGGGGCCAGCGTCGAACCAGACGCCGACCGTTGCGGGGCCAATCTCCGCCGAGTCGAGGATCTGCGCCTCACCCTTGATGGCGACCGCCTTGGCGAGGTTCGTCCGCGTACCCATTTCGGGCCGAAGGTCGAAATCGACGATCACGAAACAGCGTGGGTCGCGCCGGAGGTTGCGCAACGCCATCCGGGTGGGGTTGGTCGAGAAGTAGACGCAGCGGCCGTCCCAGTAGTACCACATCGGCGCGATCGCCGGGAAGCCGTCACGGTCGAGGGTACCGAGCCGGGCGATCCGGCGCCCGGAGAGAAACTCGTCGATCTCGGCTTCGCTCATCGCGACGGTCGGGCTCCAGGCAAGTGCGCCGCTGGTCTGCTCCATCTTCCCTCCGCTTGGGCGTCCATCGTACCCGCCGGGCGCCCACCGATGCTCCGGGCCGTGCCAACACTATCTCCCGGCCGCCGTGGACGAGCGTCCGGCAGGCCGTGTTTGGGCGGAGCGGTCACCGGCGGCGCTGCGCCAGTCCCGCTTTCAGAGCGTCGATGAGCGCCCTCAACGTCAGCCGGGGACGCGCCGCTGGGTTGCCACGTTCGTCTTCGGCTTGCTGACAACGGCGGGTACCGAAGGCTTGACCGGAGCGTGCGAGGCGACCGGAAAGCGGCCTTCAGACTCAGTGCCGGGCGAGCCGCCGGTAGAGGGCGCGCTCGGCGGGTCCGAGGGTCGCGCCACGGCGGCTCATCGCGATCTCGGCGGTCGCCAGAAAGCGCTCGACGTCATACGGTTCGAGGCTGGCCGGGCCGCCCCAGTTCAGCGGGCCGACGGCCTTGGGAAGCAACCCGCCGCCAAAGAGGTTGCTTGCCGGGCCGATAATCGCGCCGGAAGTGAGCAACGACCCGATCCCCAGCCGGACCTGGTCGCCAATGAAGCTCCCCACCTTGCGTTCGTTGGTGTCGTGGCTGCCATCCGGCAGGTCAACCCGGACTGGCCCGTAGGTGTTCTTCAGGTCGCTGGTCGTCGTGAGTGCGCCGAGATTGCACCAGGCGCCAACCACCGAATGTCCGACGAAGCCATCGTGATACTTATTCGACCAGCCCTGAAAGATCGATTCCTCGACCTCACCGCCGACCCGGCAGCCTGGTCCGAGACTGGTTCCCTCACGAAGGCGGGCGCCCGCCATCACTTCGGCAGTTGGACCGATCGCGACCGGGCCCTGAACGTAGGCAAGAGGATGGACGATCGCGCCCTCGCCGATCCAAACCGGCCCCTCGCGGGCATCGATCACCGCGCCCGCCTCCACCCGCGCCCCTGCCTCGATCCGGACTGATTCTGGTCGAAGGATCGTCGCCGCTGCCGACACCGCACCGGTGCGTCTGCCTCCACCGAGTCGGTCCCAGTCGGCGACGATTTCGGCGGCGTTCAGCCGGATTAAGTCCCAGGGCCAGTCGATCCACTCAACCGACTGGTCGCCGGTGGGGATACCGTCAATCGCTTCGACTGCCCGCCGCCCAGCGCGGATCGCCTCACTCAGCCGGCGGCTCCGATCCTCTCCAAGCAGCGCCACGACCACCCGGTCACCGTCGCGCACGGCGTATTCGTCGTGCGAAGGAAGTTCGACCAGATTCTCGGCAAGATTGCGCCAGAAGCGTGCGGCATAGAGCGTCCGGCCATTCAGGAACCAGGTCGGACCATCGGCGAACCCTTCATTGACGGGTGGGGTGTCGGCGCGCTCGACGACGACCGGCGCGATCGCGTCGCTCATCAGCAGGCCGACCCGAGGGGGAGCGACGACGGCGATTTTCTCCCACAGCCGCAGCGCACCCAGACGAAGGTCGATCGCCGGCCGGGTGAGGGTGAACGGGTAGATCTGCCAGCCATCGTCGAAGACGCGCAGTCGGGTCGGCGAGATCATCGGGCCTCCCTGGTGGCCAGCAACTCCAGCAGGACCGCACCAAGCTTCGCGGCATCGTGGCGGATCGCGTCCTCTTTTTGCCACAAGTCGCGTGGAGCGGCGGCAGACTCGGCTAGATCCGCCTCGACGATCCGCAGGCCGCGCGACTGGCACCATTCCCGCTCCGGTCCCGACAACCGCAGCCGTTGGCGGCCGGCGCTCTGGTGGCGCTCCAGCAATGCCGGATCGGGCTGCGAGGCGTCGATCAGGACAACGTCGATCGCGTCGCTGGCGGCGGCGAGAACATGCTCGATCTGGGCGGTCAACGGAAGGTCGTCACTCTGGCCCGGCTGGGTGGTGGTGTTGGCGACGTAGACGCGCAGCGCCGAACTGGCGGTCAACGCTGCCGGAACGCCGTCGACGGCGAGGCAAGCCAGCACCGAGGTAAAAAGACTGCCCGGCCCGATCGTAATCAGGTCTGCCCCGGCGAGCAGATCGAGCGCGGGAGTGGCTGCCGGGCCCGGAGGATCGAGGTAGACCCGCCGGATCGGCGCTTTGCCCGGCGCACGCACCTCGACTTCGCCGCGGACGTGACGGCCGTCTTCAAGCTCAGCACAGAGAGCGACGTTGGCGACGGTCAACGGGCGGACCTCGATCCGGACGTCGAGGAGGCGGGCGGCGATTGCGACGGCCTCTTCGAACGATCCGCTGGTCTTGCTCAGCACCCCGAGGATCAGGTTGCCGAAGGCTGCGCCGGTCAAGGCCGGGATTTCGGGCGTCGTCAACCGATATTCGAAGAGGTCGCGGAGCGCCGGGTCGCCGGCGAAGGCCGACAGGACGTTGCGCACATCGCCCGGGGCGGGGATGTCGAACAGTCGGCGGACCAGCCCGGTGCTGCGGCCGTTGTCACTGGTGGCGACCAGCGCCGCAGCTATGACCCCGCGATCGATCAGCCCGCGCGCCACCACGCCAACGCCGTTTCCGCCGCCGAGGCAGGCAGCGCGCGGGGGTGTAGCGGTCCGGTCGCGATCCATCGGCGGCCTAGCATAGCAGGGCGGCCTGTGACCGGGCAGACCGGTACAATTCGGCCACCATGCCGCCACGCTATTTCACCGTCGATCAGGCAAACCGGCTCTTGCCCGAACTGATCCCGCTGTTGGAAGAACTCCAAGCGATGAAGCGCCAACTCGACGCTCTGCGCGAAGGGCAGGCACAACTGCAGGAAAAGGCGCGCTCGAACGGCCATAACCGCGCCGCTGAAATCGCCGAGGTGAGCGGTACGATCGAGCAGATCGTCAACGAATCCGGCGAACGGATCGCCCGGGTGAATGCCCTCGGTGTCGAGATCAAGGACGTCGAGATCGGGCTGATCGACTTTCTCAGCCTGCACCAGGGCCGGCGGGTCTACCTCTGTTGGAAGCTTGGCGAGCTTTCGGTGCGCTATTGGCACACCCTCGAAGCGGGGTATGCCGGTCGCCAGCCGATCCCCGGCATCGAGGACCGCTAGGCTCGCCTCGGTTAGACAGGGGACTGGACGAACGCGGTTGGCATCAGAGTCCGACTACTGATGGTGTTCAACCCCGTCGGCCAGGCAGTCACCGCTGCCGATTCAGAAGGCGCTCCGAGGCGACCGTCCGTCCCGACGGCGATGACCCGGTAGACCGTCGAGGTCTCGGCGATGTCGCTCAGTTCGAAAGCCGCGATCGGCGATGGGGTGACCCGGACCCAGTCCGCGCTGGTCCACCGCTCCACGAGGTAGCCGACGACTGTGCCGGAGGCTCTTCCCCAGCGCAATAGGGCGGTGTTGCCGGTGCGCTGGATGCTCAGCCCCTGCGGCGCGGCTGGTGGCGCCGAGGGGCGGGTAAACGGTCCAATCGTGATCGCGGCGCTTGGCACTCCGTCGACGGTGACTGCTGTCAGCCGATACCAGGCCGGTCCGGGACCAACGCCACCGGCAAGAGCCCCCGGCGTTCCGGACGCGCGGTCTAACCAGGGTAACGGCGAAAGCAGGCCACCGACCGGGAGTAGATCGATCCAGGGACCGACTGGCCCTGCACCACGCTGCAGGGTGAGCCCAAAGGCGGTGAGTGGCACGGTCTGCGGCTCCAACAGCACGCCGTCCAGTCGGGCGGTAGCAGTGACGACGAGCGCACCGGCGACCAGCGGGTCGACGGCGCTGGCGATGGTTGCACTAATCTCCTCCGATGGGACGCTTTGAGTGCCGGTTTCGTCGATTGCGCGGACGCGATACCATCCGGTACCAGGCAATGGTCCGCGATCGACATAGCTGGCTGTTGGGACGCTGGCGAGCAGTTGCCATGACCCTTCGGTTCCGGTGCGCCGCTCGACGTTGTAGCCGACGGTCGAGGTCTCCGGGTCGGGGGACCAGGTCAGCCCGATCGCGGTGAGGGCGGGGAACGCGCGGAGGGCACCCGGCGGGTCCGGAGTTGGATTGACGAGCGTGATCAGTCGGGTCGTTTCGATCGCCGTGCCCCAGAGCGTCGTGGCCGACGCGCGTAGGACGTTTGTCCCGCTGATGAGGCTGGTCACACCACGCAGGTTATAGCTCATCGCCCAGAACCCGGAGAGCGGCACCGCCGTGTCGTTGACCCAGAGATGGACAGTCTCCGGCGCGATGGTCTGGGTCCCGGCCAGTAGGTCCGGGATGGCTCCATACTCCACCGTACCGGCGAAGGTGCGCTTGGCTGTCTCGGTCGCCGTAAATGGCAACCCATCGACCGTGATGATGATCTCCTGAGGATCACGGCGGTAGGGGGCGGGAACCGGCGTACCAATCGTCCCATCCGGCTGGATGGTGACGGCTGTTCCCGGCAGGAGGCGCGTTTCCGATCCGGCCACGGTGACCTTGAACCCGTCCGATGCATAGGGATTGGTGATCGTCACATTGTCAGCATTGGCGTCGACGACCAGCCGGGGGACCGGAGATGCCGGCAACCCGGGTGAGCGGAGCGCCTGCGCCCTCGATGGATCGAAATCGAAGAGGGTATCGAGGCCGATGCTGATGATGTAGCCGGCAGCGGTCTTGAGCAGTAACCCCCAACCGGTCAGGCCCAGTGCCGCGTCAACCCCTTTGTCGGCGCACTGTCGCATCGTCCAGATGACGGCCCCGCGGTTCTCCCGCGACAAGTCGCTGATATCGACTTCGAATCCGCTGGGCTGGAGCGTGACGGTTCCGGCGCTCGTGCCGGGCGGACCCCACTCAAACTGGTGGATCGCTTCGTCGGCGAGGTTCACGCTGAGCACCGATCCTTCGGGACAATTAGCAGTCGGCCTAATCGGCTGGCCGAACTGCCACGGCGTGCCAGGTGGAGGCGCACCTGTGAGGCAAGTTCCGCCGGCAGTCGCCAACCCAAAACTGATCGACGACCGACGGGCCGCCGTCCCGCTCGCGGTGGCGGCAGAGGCCGTCAGCAGGTCGGTCGCGCTCGCTGCCGAGGCGAGGACGCCAGGCGCAGGGACGATCTCGAAAGCTACTCGGCCGTCACGGTCAGTGCGGGCCGTCGCCGGGGAGGTGCGGAGAGTACCGCCGGTGCCGAGGATGACTTCGACCCCGGCGATCGGCCGCGGGATGAACTGCTTGACGGTCCGGTAATAGACGAGATCCCAGACCCGCACCGTTCCTTGGTTGCTTTGCCCCAGTTGAAGCTCAGCCATCGATCGAGGATAGACGTCGAGGTAAGACGTATGGTCGAAGCTGTACTCGACGACCGTCGTGTGAGGGCCCAAGTCATCCGACCAACTGAGGGTCGCGAGGATGCGAAGACCGGTGATGGTGAATGAGCGCAAGCCGGTGGAATCGATCCAGTTCGGGCTTTCGAATTCCAGACCCTGGAGGGAGAAACTCGCCCCGCCGGGCCCGAAGACGCGGCCGGGCGGCGGAGTAAAGCCACCGCCGCCGTTGACGATCGGTTGCGGATTATTGGTGCGAAAGGCGAGCGCCTCGACTTTGTAACCCCCGGTCACGATCAGCCGGTTCGGCTTAAGAGTAAGCGTTGCCGGCGGTCGCTGGGCATAGGCTTGAAAGAGCCAACGGCAGACGTCGCCCGATGTGTCAAGCTGGTGAAGGTGGAGGTCGTCGCTCGTTGCCTCGAGTTCCAGGTGGGCGACCGGTCCGGACAACCAGGGGGTTGCTGGGCCGATACAGCGGGTAGAGATCGGGAAACCGCCTTCGGCCGATCGCGCCCCGTTGGAGGGAGCGAGCGGTTCAGCGGCCAGTGGACGAACCGCCAAGAGGAGGACAACGGCGACAAGCACCACTCGGACCATCGAACAACTCCGTCCAGTGCGCCACAGTCGGGGACTGTCGCGTCGCCGGCACCATCGGAGTGTGGATGAACCCGAGTGCACCCAACAGGGCCATTCGGTGCCTCCGGCCGCAGCAAACGGCTTATACCTCTCTAGTCCGATCAGCAGTTGCCTGCAGCGGCCTCAAGCAGCCACCCTGCTGGTTGAAAGGATGGCGGACAGGCTGGACTTGGCTCGCGCTGGAGTTTCAGCTTCGCCGCTCGGCGACCTGACAACTTACCGGACGATCCGCCAGCGGTAACGGACGCGATACTTGCCGCCGTGATCTTCGTAAACGAAGCTGAGCGCGGGTGAGAGGAGGCCGCCGCCCTCGAAGGTGGAGTCTTGAGCCGGCAGGGTGACGGTAGCGACCTGCGGCTCGAAGATGTCGTCGCGCAGCACCTCGACGAGGAAACCAACCAGTGCGCCGAGAATCAGGCCGGCAACGACACCGATGATGGTGCCAATCGGACCGCCGATGGTCGTACCAATGGTGCCGCCGATCGCCGCGCCGATTGCTGCGCCCGCAGCCGCGCCGAGCGCGGTAAGGATCACGACGACTTCGGCCTTGATCGCTTCGTAGAGTTCGCGCAGGAAATCCGAAAAGCCGCCGGCATCCTTCTCGGCGATCGAGAGAAAGATGGCGAAGGTCTTCGGGTAGGCGCCGTTCCCGAGCGAAAAGGATTTCAGTTCGCGGCGTGGTGCATAGGACTTGACGTCGCCGTCGTCGAAGTCGCCGACCGTGAACTGGTTAATTGTCGTGACCGTCTCGGCGTCATCGACCGCCGTACCACCCATCGCGATGGTGTCCTTGCCGAAGAACTCCGGGTCGGTCTCGTCGATGCATTTGACTTCTTCCAGTTCGAATTTGAGCCCCCGGTTGGTCACAATCGAACCGCCCGACCCATTGGCGTGCTCAATCTCATCCAGCAGATCGCGAATCCGATCGACCAGGCGGTCGCCAAAGCCCCGGTCGAAGAAGGGATAGGCCACTTTCACATCGACCTGCGCCAGCACGTACTTGCTGGACTTGAGATCGATGTTCATGTCACGTCCGACCGCCTTGAGCCGGGGTGTGATGGTGGCTGGGCTGAGCGCATTGGTCAGGATCACCTTCCGCTTGGCCGCCGGCTGCTTGGTGTACCAACGTGTCACAACATCGCCGACGGAGGGCGCCTGCTTCGGCGTGTGGCCAACCGAAAGCGGAGCCAGCCGCACCGGAATAGCGGCCGGGTCGCGTTGCGCAGAGAGCGCCTGAATGACTTCCCACTTCATCAGGTCGGCGGTGGTATCGACGAACTGCCGAACAACCGGGTCGGCGATCGTCGAGCGCGAGAGCGTCGCAAGCTGAACCGTGCTCATGGTGTCTTCCTCCAGCAATCCACACGAACCCTTGTAGCATCCTATCGATATACCGGATACAGCCAATTTCGGCTGGCCGAGATGGGGTAGGGCGGATGGGATCCCCCGGGAGACTGGTGCGCTGTCGATCGCGATGTGCCGGAGCGTGGTGTGGTCCTGAGCGCTGGTCCTGGGGTAGCCGGAATGGGGGAACACAGAAGACGGGAATCTGTGGCCCGTGGCTCGCTCAGGACCTCGCCATGGCCGACGGCCGACGATGCGGTCGAGCCGCTGGTGAGGACCACGTCTATGGCCGCAAGGACCTCAAGGCCCGAATGACGGCGATCGGCGCGGGCAGCCGCATGAGTTGGGAGAATACGGGTCGGGGCGCCCCATGACCGCGGAGCGGTCTCATATCGAGGCGTCCAAGCCTGACGTCATCATTCGAAGGCAAGCGAGCCGCACTTCAGCCTGGTTGGGGAATGGCTCTGAGCATAACCAGTGGCTGCTGTTCTAGCGTAAGGTGACCGGGATGCGGACCAGGAACTGGTCTGAGCCGTCGCGCGGGCTCTGGCTGTATACCTCGATGGTTCCGGGGCCGCGGCCACTGTAGACGATCTCGGCCGCGAAGGCGCCGCGGCCAGGTGCGCCTTGGCTGGCGGTCGTGAACCCCTGGCCGATCGTTCGGCCCGACGCGTCTTTGATCCGGACCTGAACGTTTGCTTCGAAGACCGAGGCGTTGCCCGTGATCCGCACTGGACTGCCGACTGTCGCGCCGGGGGCGGGCGTACTCACCACGATCCCCGGCAGGCCGTCGGCGGTGCCAGGCGCAGCGGTGACACTGGGAAGTGGGGCGGGTGATCCCGGCGGGCGGACGGTGCTGGTCGCCTGCTGCGGAGGCCGGCCGGCCGGCGTCGTCGGGGTAGGGAGAACCGTGCTGCTGCCAAGCGCACAGCCGGGGGTGGCCAGCAGGAGGAAGAGAAGCAGAATCAAACGCATGGATCGACTGTACCGAGCCAGCCTGTCCGGATCAACGATTTGGATCCGCGACTGGAGGCGTCTTGACGCGTGGCCCTTCCGGCTGCATACTGGATCATACTGCGGTTCGTACCACGTTGGTCGCCGACAGGAGTTGGCCGGGTTGCCCGGCAATGAAAACGCCGGCTCAAAGGGGAGTCGTGATGTTCTTGGCAAGCAGATCCGAGTTGACCCGCCTGGCTGCGCTCGAACGCGAACTCGAGGACCGGATGATCGCCGCCCGGCGGCGTAAGCGCTGGGCCGAGGTTCTGGAGATCGCCGCCCACCGACGCCGAGTGCGCCGGGCAATCCTGCTCCGGCAGGAGTTCATGGGCGAGGCTGAGGCGACGCCGACGACGGTGGACGACATCCTCGAGGCCTATTCGTAGCTAGGCTGTTCGGTGTGACGATGGGCCGCCATCGGGTGGCTGCGGCGGCAACCCTGAACCGAGATAGCTCAATCTGCCGTCCTCGGCGTCTTGGTGTCTCACGGCGGCCCGACTTCCCGGTCCTCGGTCTGTCCGACAGCCAGGAACGCCGGGGAGTAGACGGGCGCTGGATCGTCGGGCGCAAAGCGGCCATCGGCAGCGGGATCGACGCCACGAGCCAGCAGGATCGCCGCACCCTCGCGGATGCCGGCGGCGCTCACCCGCACCTTCGGGTTGTCCAGCCGGTGCAGTAAGGTCAGCAGCACCAGTCCGCCGACGCGCAGCGTGCCGACCCGTCGGGCGTCCAGTCCCAACCGCTTGCTGAGCGGTTCGGCGGGGGCGCGAAAGAGCGCCTCGATCACCTCGACGAGGGCAGTGCGGCTCGGCTCCATCGGCGGGGCGCTCCTGGTCGCCAGCCGACCTAGCCGGCGGATCGTCCCACCAACGCCGATTAGCCGGTGGATTGGCGGCAGCGGGCCGAAGCTTGCGAGCGCGGCCTCGAGCGGTGGCGCGATCTGACCGCCGAGCAGGGCGATGGCGGCGGGGCCGGGCGGGTCGCCGTGCAGGCCAGCGGCGAGCGTGCCCGATCCGAGTGGCGCTGACACGAGCGCGTGCGGTCGACCATGCTCCATCCAGACAACCTGGGTGCTCGCTCCGCCGATATCCGCGAGGATCGCCGCCGCGCGCGTCGGCGAGTCGAGCGCGGCGCCGATCGTCGCGAGCTCGCCCTCGCGCCGTGAGGAGATTCGCTCAATCGGGATACCGATGCCCTGGAGAGTACGGAGCACGTCGTCACCGTTTGCCGCGGCGCGGATCGCCTCGGTGGCGAGCGCGATCGGCTGGTCGACGCCGGCATGTCGGGCACGCTCGGCGAACTCGGCGACGGTCGAGACCGCCTTGCCGAGCCGAGCGGGTGAGATCCGGCCGGTCTTGGCAACATCCTGACCCAGAAACAACGCCCGGCTCGGGTCGGCGACCGGGATAAGGGTGTCGCCGTCGGTTTCGGCAATCAACAGGTGGATCGTGTTGCTGCCAATGTCGATCACGCCAATGCGCACGGTCTTCTCCGTGGGACCCTCATTCTCCTATGATGGTATCAGGACGGTCTTGAAGCGAGCCGGGCGAGAAAGAACGATGAGCCGCACCCCCAGGACGGCCGATCGCGGCATTCTGAACGGTGAAGAGAGCAGCCTCAGCCGGCAGCGGCGCGCCGCCGGTCTGATCGCCCCGCGTCGAGTGCGGGTGTTCAGCTTCGAGGATGGGACCATCCACCAGTCCGACGACCTCGACCGGATCGACGACATCCTCGCGCAAGACGGCCAACTCGTCTGGGTAGATATCCAGGCTCCGACTGACGAGGACGTCGTCCAACTCCAGAGCGAACTGAACTGCCATCCGCTCATCCTCGAGGACATGCGTCACTCGATGCAACGGCCAAAGGTGTCCGAGTATGAAGGGTCGTTGCTGATCGTCTTCTACGCCGTCTCACGGGCCGGCGGGCATGTGCTGTTGCGTGAACTGCGGATCATGACCGGCCGTCATTACGTCGTCACCCTCCACAACCAGGAGATGCCGGAGATCGACGAGTCGGTTCTCCGCTGGCAGCGCAACACCGAACTGATTCGTTCGAGCGGAATTGGCGTGATGCTCTATTCGCTCTTCGATACGATCGTCGATGGCTATTTTCCGGTGCTGGATGCGACCTCCGACCAGATCGAGCGCGTCGAGACGAACGTCTTTCGCGGACGTCAGGCCAACGACCTGCGCGACATGCTCCAGATCCGCAAAGACCTCCAACGGCTTCGCCGGTTTGCCGGGCCATGTCGCGATGTGTTGCTGCAAATCATCCGACATGAGGCGCCAGCCTTCGGACAGCAGACGCCGGTCTTTTTCCAGGACGTCTTTGACCATATGCAGCGGGCGCTTGACATGATCGACGCCCAGCGCGACATCCTGATCTCGGTGGCCGATGTCCACCTCACCTTCGTCTCGAACAACCTGAGCACGGTGATGAAGCGAATGACCTTCTTTGCCACCGTGCTGATGTCGATGAGCCTGATCGCCGGCATCTACGGGATGAACTTCGACAACATGCCCGAGCTTCACTGGGAGTTGGGCTACCTCTGGGCGCTCGGATTGATGGCCGTCACCGGCGGGACGCTCGCCTGGTTCTTCCGCCGCGTCGGCTGGTGGTAGCAATGGGCGGGTTTCTCGACGCCCGGAACGTTCGTCGATTGCCCATCCCCGACCAGCCGAGCCTTGGGATGCCGTCGTTCTGAGGAAACAAGGCGCCCAAAGCATGGCCGGGATCGGTTTCCCGAGATGGTCGCGGAGGTGTGGCCGCCTCTGGTCAGCTTTCGGCGGCGGCGCGCTTGGCGCGTCTCAGGTCGCGGATACGGGCGACAAACGCGCGCATCGTACCCTCGACGTTCGCTTTGAGAGCGCGCGAGACGACGAACCCGGCGCCCGGCACCGGCAGGTCAAGTTCCCAGATTGTCCGATAGCTGACATGGGTGCCTTCCGGCGTCTCGGAGAAGGTCCAAATGCCGTCAAGCTGGCGAAACGGGCCACGCACCAGTTTCAGCCGGATTTCACGGTTTTCGATCATGGTGACTTCGTGGACCCAGGTCAGTTCGAGCGGCCCGGCCTGGACCGTCATCTCGACGAGATCGCCCTGGCGGCGGACCAGCCGCACGTCCGGTAGGAACTCGGGGTATCGCTCGACGTCGGCGACGACCGGATAGACATCCTCGACCGGAGCCTTCAGGATCACCTCTTCGAACAACTCGGGCATGCGCCGCTTCTTCCTTGTCCTTCGCGCCGAGGACGCTGCTAGGTCGGGTGCTGGTAGAACAGGTAGCGCAGGCTCGGGTTTGTGCGGATCGGCTTGTGGCGAAACTGGGTCCCGACCTCGCCGCCCTCGAATTGATAGCGCTCGCGCCGGCTGATCACCTGCTTTGCGATGAACCCCTGCTCCAGCCGGCAGAACCAGCCATCGGCCGGGCAGTGCCACTTGACCGGCTTTGACTGGACTTCGGCCATCAGTTGGCCGCAGGCCGGGCAAGGAGGCGGATCGATCGCGCCGACGCCGAGCATGGACCGATCCTACGGCGAGACCGGCGTTGCTTCAACCCGGCAGCACCCGCTTGTACTGCTTCTTCCCCTTGCGCAGAAGCAAAGCTCCGTCGCGCAGCCAGCCACCGTCGATCTTCGGGTCGCCGCTGACCCGTTCGCCGTTCACGGCCGCGCCGCCCTGGTCGATCAGCCGTTTGACTGCGGCGCGGGTGTCGCCGAAGGCGAGCGCAAACAGGTGTGAGGCGGAGATGCCGGCCTCGAGGTCGCGTGCGGCAATCGTGACCGTCGGCGCAGCGGTGAGGTCGCCCTCGCCGGCAAACAGCGCTCGCGACGCCATGCGCGCTTCGGTTGCGGCTTGCTGGCCGTGGACGATCGTGGTCAATTCGACGGCCAGCACTTCTTTGGCGTGGTTGATCTCGGCATCGCGCAGCGCTTCGAGGCGCTCGATCTCGGAGATCGGCAGATAGGTGAACAGGCGCAGCAGTCGGCCGACGTCGGCGTCGTCGCAATTGACCCAATACTGGTAGAAGTCATACGGGCTGGTCAGATCGGCGCTCAGCCAGAGGGCGCCCGACTCGGTCTTGCCCATCTTCGAACCGTCGGCTTTGAGAAGCAACGGCCAGACCAGGGCGAATGCCTCGCGGCCGGTGTCGCGGCGGATCAGGTCGACCCCAGCGAGGATGTTGAACCACTGGTCCGAACCACCGACCTGGAGGATGCAGCCATGCTCGCGAAAGAGATGCAGGTAGTCATACGCTTGCAGCAGGACGTAGTTGAATTCGATGACGCTCAGACCCTCGCCGGAGACGCGCTCGCGGTAGGTTTCGTGCTGAAGGATCTGGCCGACCGTGAAGTGCCGGCCGATGTCGCGCAAGAACTCGACGTAGCCGAGGCGCAGCAGCCAGTCGGCATTGTTCAGCATCAAGGCGCGGCCGCCCTCGAAATCGAGAAAGCGGGCCACCTGGCGTTGGAGTCCCAGCAGGTTCTGGTTGACCGTGTCCTCGGTGAGGAGTTGGCGGGCGACGGTCTTGCCGCTCGGGTCGCCGATCAGGGCGGTGCCGCCGCCGACGATCACGATCGGCCGGTGACCGGCGCGCTGGAGGTGCGACAACGCCATCATCCCGATCAGGTGGCCAACATGCATGCTTGGCGCGGTCGGGTCAACGCCGTTGTAGACGGTGATTGGCTGTTTGATCGCTTCGCGCAGGGCGGCTTCGTCGGAAATGTCCTTGACGAAGCCGCGCTCGCGAAGAATATCGAGAACGTCGGACATGGTCCTCTCCCAGCCGGGACGGACCGTGACGCCGACAGTCCGCAGCGCCGGGAGGGCTGGGCCGGAGCGTCAACCGGCCCCGGCTCGTCGCTTTAGGCGAGCGGGCTGACCGGGCGCCGATAGCTCGTTGGCCGGACTCGCTCGTCTCGTCCCATGCGCCAACGCTAGCACAGTGCAAACCAGGCGGTCAACGAGAGGCCGCTATACTGCCGGCATGAAGCCGATGGCCGGAACCGGCCCATCACTGATCACCTTCGTCGGCGGTATGGAGCCAGGCAGGGCAGCCGAGATCGTCGGGTCCGCCCAGGATGCCGTTGCGCTTGACTTGCTCGAGGCGGCACGCGCCAGCGACGCCTTTGAGCGCTATATTCTGGTGACCGACCGGCCCGGCCTCGCAGCGGCGGTCCCGTCCGATGTCATCGTCGAGGCGAGCCTCACGCCTTTTCACTTCGGCCGGCAACTTGCCGATGTCATCGCCCGTCACCACCTCGCGCGGCCGCTCTATCTCAGTCGCGGCGCTCTGCCCTTCTTGACCGCCGGCGACCTCGCAGCGATGGCTGACGAACTTGCCGCTGCGGACGAGTTGGTGATCGCCAACAACCTGTTCTCGGCCGACCTGATTGGCTTTACGCCGGCCACGGCACTCGACCGGGTCGCCCTGCCGGCGCTCGACAACCCGCTGGCGCGACTCCTCCAGCAGCAGGCCGGCCTGCCGGCGAAGGTGCTCGAGCGCAGCACCACCACCCAGTTCGATCTCGACACTCCAACCGACCTGCTGGTGATGCAGGTGCATGGCGGCGGCGGGCCGCACACCCGACGCTCCTTGGAGACGCTCCAGCTTGACGATTCGGCGGTGCGACGGGCGATGCGCCCGCTCACCGAGCTTGGCCAGGAGGTGATCGTCGCCGGCCGGGTCGGCAGTGCCGCCTGGGCGCGGCTGGAGGCGACCACCCAGGCCCGCGTCCGGATTTTCTCGGAGGAACGCGGGATGAAGGCCGACGGCCGCGAGCGCAGCGCCCGGTCGTTGCTTGGCTATTTTCTCGAGGCATCCGGACCTCAAGCGCTGTTCGACACCATCGCCCGGATGGCCGATTCGGCCTTCGTCGACAGCCGGGTGCTGTTTTCCCACCTCGGCCTGGACCTCTCGACCGAGGACCGCTTCCAGTCGGACCTCGGCAACTGGCAGCAAGTCAGCGATCCGGCCGCCGCCGCGATCACCCGCGCCGCCGTCGAAGCGGCGATCCCGGTGGTGCTGGGCGGCCATTCACTGGTATCCGGCGGACTCTGGGCGTTGGTCGACGCCGCCTGGGGTGAGCGGGGACGTTAGGCCCAGTCGGGAAGTTGCTCGCTCAAGAAGCCGTGGACGGCGCGCACGAAGGCACCCGGATACTCGTCGGCGACGTCGAGGCTGGAGTTCTCGATCGCGACGAACGGCAACTCCGGCCGGAGCGCCTTGGCGTCGAGGGTCGCCTGCCAGGTTGAGGTGTCGAGTTGGCCGCACATCAACAGGATCGGCTGGCGCAAGCGCTTGAGCAGCGTGACATGATCGGTCTCGCCGACCATGTTATGGGCCCAGTGGGTGTTCAGTCCCATCTGAAGGCGCTCGATCATCCAGCGGATCGAAAGCTCGGTGGACGCCTCGGGCCGGCTCATCCGCCGGCGGTTGACCCAGAATCGGGTCAACTCAGCGCCTTCTTCACCGTAGGTGCTCGGTCCCTCGTTGCGAAGCCGGTCGAGGGCTGCCGCCGGGAGCAGCGGGATACCCCAGAGCACGAGTTTCCGCACGGTATCGGGAAACTCGTCGGCCTGGATCATCGCGACGGTGACGCCGGTGTGGTGGCCCAGCACATCGGCCTGCTGGATGCCAAGTGCCTGCGCCGCCTCGACCATGGCCTGGGCATACTCGCGTCCGGCCGGTTTGGATTCGGGCATTGCCGAATTGCCGAAGCCGAGCATATCGAAGGCGACGCAGCGATAGCCCGCCTCGCCGAAGAGCGGCAGCACCGGGTCCCACATGGCCGAAGAGCTTGGCGTCTGGTGAAGCAGCACCAACGGCGCGCCCTCGCCAGCCTCGCGGTAATGGATCTGCCCGAATGAGGTATCGACATAGCCCTTACGGAACGGTGCCATCGGCCCTCCGAGCGCCTGGTTGGGGCGGCTATCGTAGCACGGCGGGCGAAAGGAGCGGGAGTACGCCGTGTCCCGCGCCCACCGCAACCAACCTCCGTCCCACCTCACCGTGTCATACTTGACCTCGCGACTTCAGGGCGAACCGCTCGATGTCATCGCGGAGCCGATGGTTAGCCTTCCGGGCCGACATCGAAGCGCGGCGTCAGATTCAGCAGCCAGGACAGGTTGGCGCCGGGGTCGAATTCCTCGGGCGGCCCACCCCGCCGCAATAGCTTCGCGCCGGCCACTCCTTCCAGACGGAGCCGCTTGCCGCTGCGACGCAGCCAGGCTCCTTCGCGCAGGCCCAGCACCGCCACGTCGTTCTCCTCGAGGAATTCGGCCAGCCGAGTGTCGCGAGTCTCACCGCCGGGCGAGGACGATCCTTCGACATAATGCGGGTTGATCTGGAACGGGAGCAGGTCGAGGGCGGCGAACGATCGCGGCTGGACGATCGGCATGTCGTTGGTGGTACGCAGGCTCGGACAGGCCATGTTCGAGCCTGCGCTCGCGCCGAGGTAGCGGAGTTGCCCGGCCTCAACCCGCCGGTGGATCACTTCGACCAGGTCGAGGTCCTGCAGCGCCTTGAGCAACCGGAAGCTGTTGCCCCCGCCGACGAACACGACCTCGGCAGCTTCGAGGGCAGCGCGTGGGTCCGATATCGTGTGCAGCCCGACGACCCGGACGCCCGGCGGCGCAAAGCCGGTCCTGACTCGCTCGGTATACCAGTCGTGATTGGCGAGCGCGTACGGCGCAAAGTACAACGTGCCGGCGTCGCCGACGATTGCGGCGATCTCGGCCAGCACCCGGTCACGATACGGGCTCATGTCCCCGCCACTGAAGAGCAGAAGCTCCACGACCTCCTCCTCAAAGCCTGGTTGACTACAAGATTTTGTACCTACCTTGGTGCATATGCTAGGTTTCTTGTGGCTGGCCGGTAAGTGCTTAAACACCGCCTGCTTGCCTGCCATACTGCTCGGCAGTCTTGCCTTCTCGGGGGAGCCAGTGGCCGAGTTTGCCCATCTGCACGTCCATACCGAGTTTTCGCTGCTCGATGGTCTCTGTCGTATCCCCGTACTGATGGACCAGGCTCGCGACCTCGGGATGAGTTCGATCGCGATGACCGACCACGGCGGGCTCTACGGCGCGATCCAGTTCTACACCGAGGCCAAGGCGCGCCAGATCAAGCCGATCCTCGGCGTCGAGGGCTACGTCGCCCCGAAGCTGCATACCGACAAGACCAACGCCGACAAGAACCCGTTTCACCTGGTGCTGCTCGCCAAGGATCTCGTCGGCTATCGTAACCTGATCGCCCTGACCACCAAAGCCTGGGTTGATGGGTTCTATTACAAGCCGCGCTTCGACCGGCGGCTGCTCGAACAGCATCACGAGGGATTGGTCTGCCTGTCGGCTTGCCCGAGCGGCGAGGTGCTGCGGGCGATCCAGGAGGGCCGGCGCGACGACGCGGTCGCGGCGATCGACTGGTACCGCAGCCTGTTTGGCGAGGACTACTTCCTCGAAGTTCAACGCCACGAGATGCCGGAGTTCGCCGGCGCCTATCGCGAACTGGTCGAAATCGGCCGCTCGCTCGGTATGCCGTTGGTCGCCACCAACGACCTTCATTACGTGCGCGCCGAAGATCACGACGCTCACGATCATCTGATCTGCATCCAGACCAACGCCCAGGTGTCCGACGAGAAGCGGATGCGGATGGATGCCCGCTCGTTCTACCTCAAGTCTCCCGAGGAGATGGCGGCAGCGTTTGGCGGCCTCGAGGATGCGCTGCAGGCGACCCTGGCAATCGCCGAGCGTTGCAACCTCACGCTCGACTTCGACCGGGTGACCTTGCCGGAGGTCGAGCGGCCCGCCGGAATGACCGCCGACGACTACCTCGCGGCGCTTTGCTGGGAGCGGCTTCCCCTGCGCTACGGAGGCGATCTGCCGGCACGGGTGCGCGAGCGGCTTAGCATGGAACTGGATGTCATCCAGGTCACTCAGTTCGCCAACTACTTCCTGGTCGTCGAGGACATCGCCGCCTTTGCCCGGCGTGCCGGGATCCTCCTTGGAGTGCGGGGCAGCGCCGCCGCGAGCATTGTCCTGTACGCACTCGGCATCACGACCATCGATCCGGTTGAGAAGGGGCTCGTCTTCGAGCGCTTCTTGAACATCGAGCGCAAAGAGATGCCTGACATCGATATGGACTTCCAGGACGACCGCCGGGGAGAGGTGATCGACTACGTCGTCCAGAAATACGGCCGCGACCGGGTGGCGCAGATCATCACCTTCGGAACGCTCGGGGCGAAGGCCGCGATCCGCGACGTTGGCCGCGCCAAGGGACTGCCCTTCGGCTTCGTCGATCGCGTCGCCAAGCTGATCCCCCAGCAACTCCACATGACCATCGACAAGGCGGTCGCCGAGACACCGGACCTCAAGTCGTTGATCCACGAGGACCCGGCGGTGCGCGACCTGGTCGAGATGGCGAAGCACCTGGAAGGGGTGACCCGTCACGCCAGCACGCACGCCGCCGGCGTCGTCATTTCCCAGGACGAGTTGACCCAGAACGTTCCGCTCCAGCGGCCCGCCAAGGGTGACGAAACGTCGATCCTGATGACCCAGTACGACATGGGGTCGGTCGCCAAGATCGGCCTACTGAAGATGGACTTCCTCGGGCTGATCAACCTGAATGTGTTGGCGAAATGCCGCGTCCTGATCGAGCAGACAACCGGCCAGCCGTTCGACCTCGCGGCCATCCCGCTCGACGATCAGCGCACCTTCGATCTGCTCTCCTCGGGCGAAACCGGCAACGTCTTTCAGTTGGAATCTCAGGGAATGCGGCGCTACATCAAGGACCTCAAGCCGCAGAGCATCGCCGAGATCACCGCCATGGTGGCGCTCTACCGCCCGGGCCCGATGGCGCATATCCCGCGCTACATCGACGCCAAGCACGGGCGCACTCCGGTCCGCTATCTCGACCCGGTCCTCGAGCCGATCCTCGAAGAGACGTATGGGGTCATCGTCTACCAGGACCAGGTTCTGCACATCGTTCGGGCGGTTGCGGGTTTCTCGCTCGGCAAAGCCGACATCTTCCGCAAGGCAATGGGGAAGAAGATCGCCGAGGTGATGCGCGCCCAGCGCGAGGAATTCAAGCAAGGGGCGCTCGCCAACGGGTACAGCGCCGAGTTGGCGGACCAGATCTTCGACCTGATCGAGCCGTTCGCCGGCTATGCGTTCAACAAGGCGCATTCGGCCTGCTATGCCGACCTCGCCTACCAGACTGCCTACCTCAAGGCGAACTATCCGGCGCAATATCTGGCGGCGGTGCTGTCAGCGCATCTGGACGTGACCGACAAGATCGCCGCGACGATCGCCGAGAGCAAGCGCCTCGGGTTGGAAGTTGCGCCGCCGGACGTGACCCGCAGCGACGTCGCCTTCACCATCGAGGGGGAGCGGACGATCCGCTTCGGCTGGGGGCGATCAAGAACGTCGGCGCGGGCGCTGCAGCGGCGATCGTCGCGCGCGCGGCGAGACGCCGTTTGCCTCGATCGACGATTTCTGCCGCCGGTTGGACCCGAAGGCGGTCAACAAGCGGGTGCTGGAATCGTTGATCAAGGCGGGCGCCTGCGATGCGCTTGGCGACCGTGGCGGCATGCTCGAAGCGCTCGATCGGATCATCCTCTTCGCCCAACGCCAGCAAAAGCTGAAGGAGAGCGGCCAGTCGACGATGTTCGACCTCTTCGGAGCGGAGGTGCCGGTGCCGCAGCCCGGCATCGAGATCCCGGTGGTTCCGTTGGCCAACCGCGATCGGCTGCAATGGGAAAAAGAACTGCTCGGGGTCTACCTCTCCGAGCATCCCTTCGCGGCGGTCGCCGCCGACCGGACGCTCGAGGTCGTCCCCTGCGGATCGCTTTCGGAGGAGCATGTCGGCCAGACGCACTTCGTCGCCGGGATGGTCGCCTCGGTACGGATGCTCTTCACCAAGGACCGGCGCTCGTTTTGCTCGGCGGTCCTCGAGGATTTAGTCGGCTCGATTGAGGTGACCGTCTGGGCGGATGTCTACGAGCGGACGAAAGATCTGTGGGTCGAGGGGTCGATCGTGACCGCCAAGGGACGGGTTCGCCCGCGCGAGGACCGTGTCACCCTCGTGATCGAGGCGGCGAGCCGCTACGAACCGGGCGCGGGCGCGGAAGCGGCGGACCTTGCGCCAAAGCGAAATCGGGTGCGGATCGAGCTTCGCGAGGAAGGCAACCCGGAGACCGACTGCAGCCGCTTCGACCAACTCATCCGACTGCTCGAGCGCAACGAGGGCGACGACCCGGTCGAGGTGGTTGTTCGGGACCGGCGAGCCAAGGTCGT
The DNA here is from genome assembly GCA_046328265.1 of Dehalococcoidia bacterium. GTDB lineage: Bacteria > Chloroflexota > Dehalococcoidia > SpSt-223 > SpSt-223 > JANWZD01. The sequence goes on along the minus strand of JAXLWW010000014.1, from coordinate 31,301 downwards.
TCTGCAATTGCCGGCGATCCGGGGAGTTACGCTCTCGCCGGATTTGCGCTCCGGTTTGGACAATCTCGTGGGTCCGGGCGCGGTCAGCTTGACGCCTTTCGAGATCGTGCCGATCGACCCGGAAGGCGGCAACGGCCGCAAGGGTCTGCGCAAAGCCGGCTGAGCGGCGGTTGGGGCGCCGCCCACGAACGAGACATTGCCGCGCTCCGCTTCCATTCGCTCGCGATGGGAGCTTGGTGATGGGCGGGGCTTCTCCTCGGTCTACTGGACCGGCGCCGGGCGCGGATTGCGGATCTGGTCGAGCGCAATAACCCCGAAGATGACGACGTGACCGAGGATCGCCACCGAGAGCGCGGCGAGGTGAGCCACCACCGACGCCTGGATCGCCCCGGAGATCAGGACGATCGATACGCCACCGACCGGCAAAAAGAGGGTCAGGCTCGTCCAGAGGCCGGCGTTCGGGCGGCGGCGGCCGATCGCCATCAACGTGTGGAGCAGCCCGTTGACGACGACCAGGTACGGGGCAACCAGCCCGATCGCCGGGTTGACGTAGACCGCGAGGTAGAGGACGACGATCAGCAGCACCCAGACCGCCAGGATGTTGATCCAGAAGATCTTGGCGTCGCTCACTCGCTTGATACGAGGGGGGAGCAACTGGTTCACCTCGGCCTTGAACGCGCCGTGGCCGTGCTCCTCGAACTGATGGACGAGGTAGATCGGGAGGTGCAAGAAGACGAGAAAGGCGACCGGGCCGAGGCCGGCCCAGAGAAAGGGGCTAAGCGCAAGCAGGACGCTCGCACACACCAGCCCGGCCCGCGACCAGTGGGTGTCGTGCTGATACCAGGCGAACAGGCTCATCGGGGATCCTCCTTTCATCCGTTTCGGCAGCGGCCAGCGGGTCAACCCACGAACGCTGCGAGATTGCTGCCGCGCTGAGCGGCGACCCGTTCGGCGACCGCTTCGCCCAGCAGCAGGCTGTAGTTCTGACCGCGATCGTGCGGGTAGACCTGGCCCATGTTCGCCAGCCAGAGGTTCGGCCAGGGCGTCTCGAAGGGCGGTTGGCGCTCGCGATAGCCACGGGTGACGACCGGCTGAGCAAACGGAGCGCGATTGACCGTCGCTTCGCGCAGCCAGCCCTCCTCGAAAGTGGGGTTGAAGCGGCGCAGCACCGGCAAAAGCTCGGCAAGCGTTTCGGCGTCGCTCAGCGAGAAGAGCCGATGATCCTGCGGGAGGTAGTTGCCAAGATACAGGACGTGCAGGCCACCGTAGTCGGACACCGGCAGGAAGTTCGTATGCTCGACCAGGACCAGGAACGGATAGCCGGGGTCGCAGATCGATAGCCAATAGCTCCATTGCACCCGCTGGCTCAGCCCGATCACGACATTGTGGGCGCCGAGATGCGGCGACGCTTCCTGATAGCGGGCGCGGTACTGCCCGGGGAGTTCCGGGGCAAGGCGCAGAAAGAGCGCGGTCGGCAGGGTGACGATCAACTGGTCAAAACGCTCGACGCCCGCGACGGTACGGATCGCCGCCTGTCCGTCGTCCTGACCGATCCAATCGACGCGCTCGCCGGTACGAACCGTCCCGCCCCGCCGGCGCACCTCGCCGGCCAGGACCTCGTAGATCTGCCCGAAGCCGCCGCGCAGATAGCCGAGCGACGACGACCGATCGTGCACCCGCGCCCAGAACCAGGCCATCCCGACCTCGCCGGCGTATTCCCCAAGCTTGCCACGGAGTTGCGGCTCCCAGACGGTCTGGTAGGCGCGTGCGCCCATCATTCGGCGCAGCCAATCCGCCGCGGTGTGCCGCTCGAAGCGTTCCGGGTTGGAGACCGATTTCAGGTAGGCGACGACCAGCCCGAGCCGTAGCCGATCGGACAGGGGCAGCAGCGGGAACCGCAGTACGCTTGGCGGGTCGTCGAAGCGAAAGGTTGCGCCCTTGCGGCGCAAGGCGGTCGGCGGACGGCCCCAAATCAGCTTTGGACCGAGGCCCAACTCGTCGATCAGACGGATGATCCGCGTGTCCGAGCGAAAGATGTGATGATAGTACCGTTCGAGCGGCGCGCCGCCGATAGCGAAGTTGACGGCAAGCCCGCCGACCTCCTGCTCGCGCTCGATCACCGTCACCCGATGACCCGCCCGGCCAAGCTGCCAGGCCGCCATCAAACCGAGCGCCCCCGCCCCGATCACCCCGACGTGCATACCGTCCCTCCCGCCGGAATTCTACGTGGGTGTCTGGAGAAGAAGAGACTGCGGCGGGGAGTGCCTCCCACCCGCGACTGGGTGCGGCCCGGAACCGGCCGCGCCGGAAAGCTCATTTGGCGGGGACGACGACCTCAAGCGCCTGAGGGAGCAAGGTGATCTGAACCGGGGTCGTGCCGATGGTCTCGCCGTCGGCCAGGACCGGCAAAGGGGGATCGGTGGCGACCGAAACCGAGATGGTCGCCTTGATGGAGCGCATTCGGGAGCCGCTGTGACCGCGCCGGGACAGCACATAGCGCAGGTGACGGCCAAGATCGGCGGTCGTCCGGCCGTCGACAAGACACACATCGAGAGCGCTATCATCCGAGCGGATGGTCGGTCCGTGACGGACCGTCCGCACGTCGAGCGTACCGACAATGGCGATCAGGATCCGCCGGGCCAGTGGGCGGTGGAGTTCGCCATCGGCGACCACCGAGAAGCGCTGAGGCGAATTACCGCGAAGGCGGTCGAACAGCGTCTGAACCGGCGTCCACCGGCCAAACTGGCGTGGCTCCTCGCCGTCGGCTTCGCTTCTCATCCGCGAGCCCAGGCCGATCTCAACGAAGATCAGGGCGTAGGTGTCGCCCAGGCTCATCACATCCACGGTGCGACGGGCGTGCCGGCCGGTCCAGAGCGCGGCGGCTCCGGCAAGATCGGCCGGAATGCCAAGCGCGCGCGAAAAGACGTTGGCGGCGCCGACCGGCAGGATGCCGAGCGGTACGTTGGCGACGACGAGCGGCCCGGCGACCCGTGAGATAACCCTGTCGCCGCCCACCGCTACCACGAGATCATAGCCATCAGCCACCGCACCGCCGACGATCGCTCGAACGTTGTCGTTGCCGGTCGTCTGGTAGACCGTGTACCGCCAGGTGGGGGAGCCGAAGGCGGCCTCGATTGCCGCCCGGACGGCATCGGAGCCGCTCGTGCTGTGCTCCCTATCGAGGACGACAAAGGCGCGCTTGGCTGGCTCGCCCAGCGTACTTTCGACGCTCACCAACGGTGTGAATCGGTGTCGATCGCCTGCCTCCCAGGCTCAGCCCGTCGTGCGGACAGTCGGCACGTCGAAAAGTCTACTGCGCTACGGTTGGGTTTGCGCAAGACCTCGCCAGGATCCTGCCCAAGAGGCGGGCTGTCGCGCCGACTGCCGTGGCGGGTACACTGGGCATACTCGAGATCCTGGAGCAGTACGATGGACCTGAACTTTACCCCCGAGCAGGAAGCGTTTCGACAGGAGGTCCGTGCCTTCCTGCGCGGTGAGCTTGGCCCCGATTATTCCGGTGGCGACCGTGAGACGCCCGAAGGCCGCGCCGAGATCCGCAGGATCCATCAAAAACTCGCGGCGCGCGGTTGGCTGATCATGGCGTGGCCCAAGGAATACGGTGGTGGCGGCGCAGGCATCATCGAGCAACTGATCTTCAACGAGGAGTATGGCTATGCCCGCGGGCCGTACGTCGGGCCGGGTGTCACCTTCATCGGACCGACCATCATGATCAACGGCACCGATGAGCAGAAGCGACAACATCTCCCGCCGATCGCCACCTCGACGGTGCAGTGGTGCCAAGGCTTCTCCGAGCCGGGAACGGGGTCGGACCTCGCAAGCTTGCAGACTCGCGCGGTCGAGGATGGAGACGAGTTCGTCGTCAACGGCGCCAAGATTTGGAACTCGTTTGGCCACCACGCCGATTGGTGCTATCTAGCGGTTCGGACCGACCCGGACGCGCCAAAGCACCGTGGTATTTCGGTGTTGCTGACCGACATGAAGTCGCCCGGCATCACCGTCCAGCCGATCATCTCGATGGATGGCAACCACCACCTCAATCAAGTGTTCTTCGACGACGTCCGTGTTCCGCGAGCGAACCTGCTCGGTCCGCTTAACCGCGGCTGGTATGTGATGGCGACCACCCTCGACTTCGAGCGATCGATGGTGGCTGGACCAGCATCGGCGCGCCGCACCCTCGAAGACCTGATCGCCTATGCCAACGAGACGATCGGCCCGGATGGCGAACCGCTGGCCAAAGACCCGGTGTTGGCGGCCAAACTGGCTCAGATGGCGATCGAGATCGAGGTCGCGAGGTTGTTCGCCTACCAGACCGCGTCGGTCCAGCAGCACGGGTTGATCCCGAACAAGGAAGGCAGCCTCTCGAAGCTCTATAGCTCCGAATTGAGCCAACGCCTCGCGAACCTTGGTCTGGACCTGATTGGGCCGGCGGCCGCCCTCAAGGAAGGCAGCAAAGGCGCGAGGCTTCAGGGCCGTTTCGCCCAACTGGCGCTCAGTGCGGTCTCGGGAACGATCGCCGGCGGCACCAGTGAGATCCAGCGAAACGTGATCGCCACGCGCGGACTCGGGATGCCGCGCTAAGCGATCCCCGTATTCCCCATTGGGCGATGGAGCCAGCCGGGCCGGGCTTCAGGCGGACGCCGTCGCTGCTGTGGTTGGGCAGTCCACCAGACGATCGCCACGCCCCACCTCGCCGGTTCGCAACGACCGGCGGGATGTCGGGCTGAAGCAGGACATCGCGGCGATCGCCGGCCCGGAACCTAGTCGCGATAGATCGGGGCGTACACCGACCAGTCGGGCATCGTCTCGGTGCGTGGGTCGGTGCGGAGCGAGTCCAACCCGGCAAGGTCGATCGTCGCGCATGCGAACGTTTCCCCAGCATCGCAGCGGACGAGCAGTTCGCCTGAAGGAGCGACGACCGCCGACCCGCCATGCCCCACCCAGGCCTTGCGTTCGCCGTCCTGCTGCCAACGCTCGAAGGCTGGCGTCGCCGAGACGAGATAGAGCCCGTTCTCGAAGGCCCGTGCCTGCTTGAGCGCGGCATAGGGGATAGTCCGGCTCGGTTCGAGGTTCGGATGGACGATCACCTCGGCGCCATTGCGCGCGAGGCCGCGGAGCACTTCGGGGTAGAACTGCTCGGATTCGACGATAACGCCGATCTTGCCGATTGGCGTGTCGGCCACCGCGTGGAGCGCCTGCTCGCCAAGGGCAGCGATATATTCCTCGCGAAAGGTCTTCAGCACCGTGATCGCCGCCGAACTGCGCGCCTGGACCTTTGGCTGGCGTACCACCAGCCCCTCGGGGCCAAGGACGAAGCCGGTGTGAAAGCTGCGGCCGGGAAAGGCCGGATGGCGTTCGACACAACTGGTCGCGAGGTAGCAGTCAAAGCGGGCGCACACCTCGACGAGCGGGTCGAAGAATGGGTCGTCCAGCAACAGGCTGGTTGCCCCTTGCTCGTAGGCGCTCGGCCGCCGGCTTGCCCCGAGGAAGGTGAGCACCGGAAAAACGATCAGCCGGGGTGGCTCGGCCAGCCGCTCCTCGAGGAAGCGTACCCAGTCGATCATCGCCGCGCGATTGGCTTCCATCTCGCTTCGGTAGTCCGCGCTTGTCACGCAATCGGTGCCGCGTTGCACCACGGCGGCGCGGTAGTGTGGTCGGCCCGCCATCATCCTTCTCCTAACTGCTCCCAGCGCAGTTGCATCGCCAGGTCGGGCCGCCCGCGCGATCGGTCGTCGCGGGGCTGCTCCCAGTAGGCACGAATGTACGGTCGAACCCAACGTTCGACCTCGGCGAGCAGTTCGGGAGGTTGCTCGCGCAGGAGGGTGAAGAACCCGCTTTCACTGCCAATTGGGGCCGAGCGATGGCCAGCCAACGCCAGAACGTCATCCTCGGCCACGCCAAACAGCCGGGCCAGTTTGCGGCAGGCGTCCGGCAAGGGGCGTCGTCGGGCTGCCAGGTAGTCGTTGACCGCCGAATCCCCCAGCCCGGCTCGGCGCGACGCCTCCCGTTGGGAAAGACCGGCGGCCTGAACCTGCTCCTGAAGCCAGCGGACGAACGGCTCGGCGTCCATGGCCGTCAGTATACCGGCTCGATCACCCCGGCGAAATCAGCTACCGTCGCTCAATCACGCCCCTCTGCCGTACGATACGCGCACGGCAGAACCATCCACCACCAAGACAAGGAGGATCCCATGAGCGACACATTGGACCGGTTGGCCGAGGAGAACCCCAACATCGGCGAGCATCTTCGCGACTGGCAGATCGCCCGAACCCAGAACAACGAGGATGCCTACGACTGGACCGAGTTTCGCCAGCACGAACTCCGGCTCGGCGCGCCCGACCCGGGCGAGACCGAACCAGACGAGTTCCGCCAGTACAACTGGACGCTCTATGTCCCCAGTTCTGCCGGGGGGAGCGGGAACGCCGGGCAGGCGGCCGCTGAGCAGAAGAGTGCGACGTCATCCGAGTCGGGCGGTGGTGGCACGTCGGGGGCCGGCGCTTCGGCTGGCGCGTCGGGCGGTGGATCGAGCCAGTCAAGTTGGCAGGGCCACACCGAAGAACCGGCGAAGGCGAAGGGGAGCCTCTTCGACTTCCTGCGTGCGCCGTTCGGCCGCCGCTAAGACACTCCGCCACTTCGCGGGCCATTGACAGGCCAAGCGGCCGGTTGTCAAACTCCCGATATTCCGGCGAAGTGAGATAGCGATGTCCACCACGGTCCGATTGTCTGCGCTCATCAACCATCGTGGCGGACCACGTGCTGCCGATGCGGTTGCCGAAGTGGCCGAGCGTGCCCGGCGCGCCGAAGCCGAGGGTTTCGACGACATCTCATATGCCGACCTCGTCTCCGGTGATCCCTTTCCGCCCTTGATCTTGGCCGCCCAGGCAACCAACCAGGTGGGCTTGTTCACCCGGATCATCGGGGCGTTTAGCCGGAGCCCGATCTACCTGGCCTCGGCGGCGGCCTGGGTTGATCGGGTGTCGGGAGGGCGCTTTGCGCTCGGCCTGGGGGCAAGCTTGGTTCGGGGAACTCGTGGTCGGCTCGGCTACGAATTCGATCGGCCGGTCGTTCGGATGCGCGATGTCATCACGCTGATCCGGGCGGTCTGGGGAGACGACCTTCCTGGCGTCGAACGCCATGCTGATGGGTCGGTTCGCTATCATGGTCCGACAATCCAGATCGAGCGTGCTGCGCCCGACCTCCTGCCGGAGCGGCGGGTTCCGATCTACCTCGCTGCGGCCGGGCCACGAATGCTTCGGCTGGCCGGCGCACTCGCCGACGGCATTATGATGGAGTTGGCCGCTCCGGCAGCAGTCGAATGGGCCTGGCAGCAGATCCGCGCCGGCGCAGCCGAAGCCGGCCGGACGCTCGACCAGTTCGAAGTCTTCGTCCAAGGAACGTTTCTCCCAGCGGGCGTCTCGGTCGACGATCAGGTTGGCTTCTACGTCCGCCACTGCGTCGATCCCGAGTTTGCCCACACCTGGCAGTACGGCGGCCTCGGAGCGGAGGCCGTGGCGGTGCGTGAGGCAGCCTTGGCCGGTGATACCGCGCGGGCCGAGACGATCGTTCGAGAGCGGATCTTTCCGAAGGTGACCGTCGATTGCGGTGACCCGGCCAGTTTCTGGCATTGGCTGGACGGACTGACCAGTGCTGGAGCGACGATGATCGCGCTGCCGCTCGAATTGGCGGAATTGACCGGCATCACGCCGGAAGAAGTCAAGCGCCGGACAACTCAACTCGTGGCGTAATAGTGGTAGGTGCGAACCGTCCGGAAGCCGCACGATTCGTACAGTCCCAACGCGTCGCGGTTGTCGGTCTCGACCTCCAGGAAGATACCGCTGGACCCTTCGGCGAGGAGATCGTCCACCACAAAGGAGAGGGTCGCCCGGCCGAAGCCCCGCCGACGGTGCTCCGGCAGGACACCAAAGGTCGCCAGATAAACGGCCTCGCCGCCAAACTGGGCGCGGATCGCTCCGACCGGCGTCCCGTCGAGTTCTGCGAGGTAGAAGCGCTGCGCCTCGCTCGAAAGCCAGGTTTCGATCAACGAACGCACCACCGTCTCGTCGTCACCGAAGGATGCGGCAGTCAGCTGGATCAAGGTATCGCCATCGCCTGGTCCGGCACGCCGCACCTGAACCCGAGCTGCCGCCGGCGTCCGCGGCGCATCCGGCCGATAGGCCATCTTGTGTTCGGAGAAGCGGTAGCCCGCCCCGACGGCTGAGGCGAACGCCTGACCGGGCGCCGATGCTTCGTCGCAGGTGAGGAGCAACCGCCCGCCGGTCGCTTCCTGGACGACCCGTAACAACCACCGTCCCAACCCGTGACGTCGGTGGTCGGGGTGGACGATCAACCAAGCCTCGACACCACCATAGTCGGACAGCAACGCAAGCCCGGCGAGGTCGCCGTCGCGGTAGAGCAGCAGCCAGGGCAGGTCAGGGTCACGGCCACGTTCGAGCGCAAGTGGAAGTTCGAGGCCGTCGTGCTGGTTGCAGGCGACGATCAACGCCTGGGCGGCGGTGCGCTCGGCATCGGTGAGGGTGGTGCGCCGGACGATGCCGTCGCGGGGCGGGTTGTCCATCGGATGGGGAGAGTGTACGCCACCAGTCCCGAAACGCGATCGCGGCCGGGATCGGTCCCGGCCGCGATGCGAAGGAGGAGCGATGCTCCGGCGCTCCGCGAGCGCCAGAACCACCGTCGATGCTCGCTCCTCCTGCCCGAAGTATCGCGGTGTCGGGCCGATGCAAGGTCGGGCCATTCGGCCCGATCTCGCTAGTCCGTCTTTCATCGTGAACCTGGTGGATCACCGAATCGTACGCTGTATACTGAGCAGGGGGGCGGTTCGAGAACAGCCGTTCGAGCGCAATCGTTCGATGGAGGTTTCCATGAATGCTGCTACCGATCGTCACCATCGCGTCATCGAAGACCCGCCGATCATCCGTGCCCTGTTCAACAACACCCGCTGGGCCTGGATCTGGGTTCCGATCCGGCTGTTCGTCGCCTACCAGTGGCTCACCTCCGGCTGGGGGAAGTTCACCAACCCGGCCTGGATGGACACCGGCGCCGCCCTCCAAGGCTTCTGGGTCAACGCCCTCAAGACCGACCCACGTCCGGTGATCACCTACGACTGGTACCGGGCCTTTATTCAGACGATGGTCGACCTGCAAGCCTGGACCTGGTTTAGCAAGGTAGTCGTCTTTGGCGAACTCGCGGTTGGGATTGGCCTGTTGCTTGGCCTGTTCACCGGGATCGCGGCGTTGGGTGGCATGACGCTCAACCTGAACTTCATGCTTGCTGGCACCGCCAGCACCAACCCGGCCTTGTTCGTCATTCAGTTGCTCATCTTCTTGGCGTGGAAGGTCGCCGGGTACTGGGGTGTCGACCGCTTCCTGCTCCCGGTCCTTGGCGTACCATGGAAGCTGTCGACACTCGCCGAGCCGCGCCGTGGAACGTCCGCCGCGGTCAGTTCGTAGACCGGAGCACCGCTTCGTAGACGGCAAGAGTTGCCCGAGCGGTCCGTTCCCAGGTGAAGGTGGCAGCGCGAGCCTGGCCACGGCCGGCGAGCGCAGCGGCGAGCGTCCGGTCGTCCAGCAGCCGAGCGATTGAGGCAGCGAGCGTCGCCGCGTCGTCCGGGGCGGCCAGTACCGCGGCCTCGCCGGCAACCTCCGGTAGTGAGGCAGCCGTCGTCGTGACGACCGGGGCGCCACAGGCCATCGCCTCGAGGACCGGCAATCCGAAGCCCTCGTAGCGAGAGGGATAGACGAAGACCTCGGCAGCCGAATAGAGCGCCGGCAAATCGGCGTCTGGCACGTAGTCGAGCCGAACCACTCGGTCGGCAAGCCCATGCCGGGCGATCCGGCTGGCGACGCGATCCCAGTACCACCCGCGCTGGCCGGCCAGCACCAGCGGCAACCGGCCCTCGAGCAAGGCGAGCGCATCGACCAACGTATCGATCCCCTTGCGCGGTTCGAGGGTGCCGACATAGAGCAGAAACGGCCCGGATAGGCCGTAGCGGGCACGGAGGGCCGAGACGCTCTGCGGGTCCGCCGGAGCGAACGAAGGGTCAACGCCAAGCGGTACGACTGTGATCGGCGCGCCGACCTTCGTCAAGCGAAGGATGTCGCGCCGGGTCGCTTCGGAATCGGCGACGATGGCCTGGGCGAAGCGCAACGTGAACGGCAGCCAGCGCGCCCAATAGAGCCTTGAGACGAGTGGCAGATTCTCGGGGAAGATCGCGCCAATCAGGTCGTGGACGGTCAGGACGACCGGGCAAGGCGGCCGGACCGGCGCGTCAAAGCCGGGAACGTGGAGCAGGTCGGCCCCCGCTGCCCGCCTCACCACTCCCACTTGCTGCCACCAGAGCCGTCGATCGGTACGCATCACCAGGTCGCGACCGGCGGATACGTCGCGGATGACAAGTTCCGGGGTGACCTTGCGCAAGGCGGTCAGCAGGCTGGCGGTGTACTGGCCGATCCCGGTGCGCTGACCGAGCGTCGACTGGACATCGATCGCGAGGCTGAACCGTGCGGTCACTTGCCTGCCACCGCAAGGACGAGATCCTCGGCACGTCGGACGTTGCGCTCGGCGTCATACTCGCGTTCGGCAAGCGCGCGACCGAGCGCACCGATCTGACGGCGCAACGGTGCATCGTCGAGCAGACGGCCGATTGCCAGGGCAAGATCGGGTGGATTGGCCTCCGAGACGAGCAACCCGCCCGCGCCCGGTGGCGTGTACTCCGGGATCGCGCCGCTCCAGGTCGAGACGATGGCCACGCCACAAGCCATCGCCTGCAGATTCGTCATTCCGACCTGTTCCTCCCATTTTGGTGTAGTGCGCGAGGGCGAGACGACCAGCGCCACCGAGCGGATCAACGCCGCCACCTGGTCGTTCGGCGCCACCCCCAGCAGCCTGACGCCGCCTTCTGCCCGCTGCTCGATCTGGCTTCGTGCTGGTCCATCGCCGGCAATCAGCAGCGTCGCGTCCGGCCGGCGGGCGCGGACCTCGGCGAAGGCATCGAGCAGATCGAAGATCCCCTTTTCCTGATGGAGTCGGCCGGCAAACAGCAGGCGCGGCGCGGTCACTGGACGGCCCGGCGAAAACTCGACCAGATCGACGCCCCAGGTACCCCACATCAGCCGGCGGACGCGCGTATCCGGCACCCCGGCGGCCAGGACATTGCGCCTCGCCCCTTCGTTCAGGACGACGACCACCCGCGCCGCCCGAAGGATTGGCGCAGCCAGCACGCGGATCGGACGAGCCAAGCGACCGAACTTGGTCGCCCAGGGCCGGTTTTCGAGCGTCACCGCCAACAACGGGACACCGGCTGCCCGGCTATAGGCAAGCGCTGCCCACGAGTACGGCAAGAGTCGTGCGGCGATCGGCTCGGGCGGCTGAACGACGTCGGGTTGGAGCCGACGCAGTTGGCGGACCAACTCGGCCGGCGAGCGGTAGGGGATCAGCCCGCCGTCGCCGCGGAAGTCGCGGTAGGTCGAGACGCGGTGGAGGAGGGCAATCTCGATGCGACGGAAGAAGCGCAACGGGTCGAGCAGGTCGCGCCGTACATCGGTGCTTATCATCGCGAGGCGCGTCATGGGTGGCGGTAGGGCAGCGCGACCCGCCGGGCGCCGCTGCGACGAAATTGGGCGACACCGGCGGCCGCGCCGCGCCAGAACAGGATCTGGCGGCCGAATAGCCGGCGGGGGCCGGCCTGACGCACCCGCGCCGAGAGCGTGTTGCTGCGATAGGTGTCCCAGAGAACCCGCGCGAAATCGAGGCCGGCGACGTTCTTCAGCGCGAAGTAGGTCTTATTCCGGTAGTACGAAAGATCGTCGCCGTGGTCGCGAAACTCGGCGCGGCTGCCACCCGATGGCTGATAGCGATGGATCAGCCAGGCCGCCGGGTCGAAGACGATCCGATAGCCGAGCCGACGCACCGCGAAGCAAGCGTCCTCTTCTTCGGCGGTGGCATGGCCGGTCATCGTCTCGTCGAAGCCGCCGGCCTCGACGATGGCGCTCCGGCGAAACGACAGATTACAGCCCCGGCCAAATGCGACGATCCGCCGATCCAGCCGGTCGAAGTCGGTTCCGGTCGCCGGTGGTGGCGTACCCAGCGGACGGGTGACGTCGAGGCTGACGTGGACCCGGCCGCCGACCGCTCCAACCGCCGGGTCGGCGTAGTTGGCCGCGTGGGCGGCGACAAAACCGGCTGGCAGTGCGACGTCGTCGTCGACGAAGAGGACGATCGACCCGCCGGCGGCCTCGATCCCGATGTTCCGGGCGGCGGTCATCCCAGGCCGGCTCTGGCGTAGGTAGCGCACCCGGCCGTCGACCGACGCGAGGTAGGCCTCCGTCTGCGCCTCATGGCGAGCGCTACCATCGACGACGACGATCTCGCCAGGCGCGGGCGTTTGCCCGAGGACGTCGGCGATCGTCTCGCACAATAATTCCTCGCGGTTGTAGGTCAGGATAACCACCGAGACATTCATCCCTGCTCCGTTGGCGAATCATGCACCGGCCCGCGCTTGCCGTGCGCGGCGATCAGGCTCGTGCGGCTATGCTCGGCTTGCTGGAGGGCCGCGATGACCCCGCATTTCTTCGAGACGTCGGACGAGTTTCGCGCCTGGCTGGCGGCCAATCACGAGCGAGAATCCGAGATCTGGGTCGGCTATTTCAAGAAGGCAACCGGCAGGGCGAGCCTGACCTGGCCCGAGTCGGTCGACCAGGCGCTCTGCTTTGGCTGGATCGATAGCGTTCGACGGAGCTTGGGCGACAGCAGCTTCGCAAACCGCTTTACCCCACGCCGCCGTGGCAGCAACTGGAGCGCGGTGAACGTTCGGCGGGTGGAAGAACTGACGGCACTCGGGTTGATGGAGCCGGCGGGATTGCGGGCGTTCGAGGAGCGGGACGAGCGCCGGACCGAACTCTACTCCTACGAGCAGGGACTGGCCGGCCTGAGCGCCGCCGAACAGGCCGCATTCGAAGCTGACCTTGCGGCCTGGCGCTACTTCTCAGCCCGTCCACCGTCCTATCGCAAGGCTGCGACCTGGTGGGTGGTCAGCGCAAAGCGAGCCGACACGCGCCAGCGCCGACTGGAGACGCTGATCGCCGACTCGGGGCGCGGTGAACCGATCGCGCTTCTGCGCCGGACGGTGGCGCGCCCGCCGTCGGATGACCCTTCTTGACGTCGGAGACGACCCCCGGAGATGAATCCCGGTCGATTGGCCGGGGGGTCAGTCGGCGCAGGCTGCGATGAAGTGCGGTAGGACGCCACTCCAACCGCCGAAGTTGGCGTCGCGCCAGGCGTTGCCACGCTCGCCGAGGCGCTCCCAGCCACGATGCTCAATCTCGACCCGGGTGGTTTCTCCGAGGTCGACGAAGGAGATCTCGACGTCGGTGGCGTCGGCGCGGTCGCTGCGGATGTGCCAGAGATAGCCAAGACGGTGTGGCGGCTCCCAACGGGTGATCTCGCCCCAATCGACCTCCGAGCCATCGGCGGAACGCTCGAAGATCCGGCCCCCTCGGCGCGGCTCGAAGATCACGTCGCGAACCGCCTCACCCGAAACGGTGTGAGAGCGCGGCCACCAGTGTGACGTCTTCGCCGTCCAGACGGCGAAGGCGTGCGCGGCCGGACAGGCGACTTCAAACGACAGTCGGATCGGTTCGATCGTCGGTCTCCTGAGTGTTCTCGGCGAAGAGGCGAAAGCGAGCGGCGGCCTCGCCCCAAACTTGCGACAGGTAGGCACGGACGGCATCCACGCCCTCGTCGTGCAGTTGATAGAACCGGCGCGTGCCGTGGCGCTGGGCTTGGACCAACCCGGCCGAGGTGAGCAGCCGCAGGTGCCGCGAGACCGCCGGGCGGCTGATCGGCAGAGCGTCGGCGATCTCGCGGACCGAGCGGCCGCCGCTGCCGAGCAACTCGACGATCGCCCGGCGATGCGGGTCGCCAAGCGCCTCGAAGGGATCGCCGGCCAGCGCGGAAACCATTGCGCAATGGTAACCGATTTGTTACCGTGATGCCCGAGCGAGGAGGGGCGATGAAGTCGTTTGAGGCGAGTGCGACGATCCGGGCGACCCCGGAGGCGATCTGGTCGATCCTGACCGATGGCGCGGCCTATCCCCACTGGGGGTCCGGGGTCGAGCGGGTCGAAGGCAGGATCGCGCCGGGCGAGACCATCAAAGTCTATTCGGCGGTTGCGCCGGGGCGCGCCTTTCCGGTGAAGGTGAGCCAGCCCGAGCCGGGCCGGCGGATGGTTTGGACCGGCGGGATGCCGCTCGGGCTGTTTCGCGGAGTTCGTACCTTTACCATCGATCCGTCCGAAGACAGCACGACCCGCTTTCGAATGGTCGAGGAGTATGACGGCCCGTTGTTGCCACTGATCTGGCGCTCGATGCCGGACCTTGGGCCGTCGTTTGCTCAGTTTGCCGATGCGCTGAAGGGCCGTGCCGAGCAGGCATAGAGAACGGGCGCCAACGACACCGCCGCGGAATGCGCTCTGGTGTCGTCGGGTAGGTCTCACGGAGTGCGCTTGGCGACGAGTGAGGCGCATGGGACGGTCCGGCCCGATCAACACGCCGCCGACGACGAACACGCTGCAATTTACCATCTACATCTCCGGTGTCCACTCCTCGCGCAACGAGCGCCCCGACGTTGACACTGGCCGCCGCGCTTGCCTAGACTGACCGAGAACGAAACTAGAGGTTCGTTAGGCGAGACGGAGCAAGCGGTTGCGGGTAAGCGGGACGACCGTCGAGGTGATGGCGGCGGCGCTGCGCGAGGCAGGCGTCGGGCTGCTGTTTGGCTTTCCGGGTGGCGGCAGCAACCTCGACCTGATCGCCGCGGCGAAGGATGCCGGCCTTCGCTTCGTCCTCGCCCACTCCGAATCGGCCGCCGGCTTCATGGCAGCGACCTTCGGCGAACTCAGCGGCCGACCGGGGGTCTGCCTGGCGACACTCGGGCCGGGCGCGGCCAACCTCGTCAACCCGGCGGCTCATGCCTTCCTCGACCGCGCCCCGGTACTGCTCGTCACCGACCGCCACCCTGCCGCCGTTCAGACGGCGATGCTTCACCAGCGGATCGACCATCAGGCGCTGTTCGCCCCGGTCACCAAAGCGCAACTCACCCTCGACCACCGGACGGTGAGAGGAGAAGTCGAAAGGGCGTTGACGATCGCCGCCACGCCGATCCCCGGCCCAGTGCAAATCGATCTGCCGGCTGATGAGGCGGCGCAACCCGCCGACCCTGGCAGTCCCGACCTGACCGCGCCGAACACGCCGTCTCCCTCAGTTGAGACGGAGGCGCGGGCGATGATCGCCGCCGCCGAGCGGCCGGTGGTGCTGATCGGACTGGCCGCCGCCGACCCGGCAAGTGCGCGAGCGGTGCGCCGCTTTGTCGAGGACGGGGCGCTTCCCTTCTTGACAACCTACAAGGCGAAAGGGGTGCTGCCCGAGAGCCATGCTCTCGCGGCGGGCATCTTCACCGGCGCGACAATCGAACGCGAGATCGTGAACCAGGCCGACCTGATCATCACAATTGGCCTCGACCCGGTCGAGTTGATCCCGCGCGCCTGGGGCTATCGTCAGCCGGTCCTGTCGATCAGCCCCTGGCCGTTGCCAGATCAGACGCAGTTCCGGCCCAGCCTTGCGCTGTCTGGTCCGCTCGCCGAGACCCTGCCGGCGCTTGGTTGTCCGCGCAGCGATGGTTGGGACCGCGACGCGCTCGCCGGGATTCTGGCCGTTCAACGGCGACGGCTGTCGCCGCCGGTCGACGGGCTTGCGCCGCACCGGGTGGTCGAAATTGCCTGTCAGCAGGCCGGGTCGGATGCAATCGTCGCGGTCGATGCCGGGGCGCACATGTTCCCGGCTACCAGCTTTTGGCGCGCTGAAGCGCCGCGCAGCTTTTTGATCTCGAACGGCCTCGCGACGATGGGCTATGCCGTGCCGGCAGGGATCTGTGCCGCGCTGCTCTTTCCCGATCGACGGGTGGTAGTCTTGACTGGCGACGGCGGGATGCTGTTGACGGCGGCCGAACTTTCGACGGCTGCGCGGCTGGGGGTACGCCTGACGATCGTCGTGTTCGACGACCGCTCGCTCAGTCTGATCAAGATCAAACAACGCCAGGGCAACGATGCCAGCACGTCGTTCGCGCCGATCGACTGGCCGATGTTGGCGCGTTCGGTCGGCGTCGCCGGCTTTGCCGCCTCGAGTGACGACGAGTTCGGCGGGGCGTTCGCCGCGGCACTGCGTGAGGATGGACCGTCACTCGTCGCCGCCCGGATCGACCCGAGCGGCTACGGCGCGGTGCTGGCGACGATCCGTGGGTAAGGAGGCTCTTGGTGGCGGAACAGATCTTTTCGAGCATCTACAACGCAACTCCGGCGGTGGCCGCAGCGCGGCGGATCGTGCCGGACCTCGTGATACAGGACGTGACGATGCGCGAGGGGCAAAAACGTGGCGGTGGGGAGTTCGGCCGCGCCGAAAAGATCGCCCTCGCGAAGGAGCTTGACGCGCTGGGGATCGGTCAAATTCAAGTCGGCTTCCCCGGGACGGTCGCCGCCGACATTGTGACGACGCGGGCAGTGAAGGAGGCGGGCGTTGCTGCGCCGCTGGAGGTGATCGCCAGCGTCTGGCGCGACGACTGGCGCCACCAGATCGATGCGGCGGTCGAAAGCGGCGCAGACTGGGTGCTGCTGACCCATCCGGCCTCGCAGATCCGCCTCGAAAACGTTCATCACGTCACGCCCGAACAGGTGAAAGAGCGCACCCGTGAGTCGGTGAGCTATGCGGTCGACCGGGGAATTCTGGTGCGTTTTTCCTGCACCGACATGACCCGGACCGAACTGGACGTTGCCATCGAGATGTACCTGACGGCGAAGGAGTGCGGAGCGCGGCGCATTTCGATCTCGGACACCGTCGGCTCGGCCGGACCTGGCGCGATCGCCTATCTCGTGAGCCAGCTTGGCGAGCGCGCCGGGCTGCCGGTGCACGTTCATTGTCACAACGAGCTCGGGCTGGCGTTGGCAAACAGCCTCGCGGCGGTCGAGGCCGGCGCGACGATGATCGACGTCAGCGTCAACGGGCTGGGTGACCATTGCGGAAACACCTCGCTCGAGGAACTGGCGATCGCGCTGACGGTGGTGGCCGGCGTCGAGACGGGGCTGCGGCTGGAGCGGCTGAACGAGTTGTCGCGGCTGGTCGAGGAGATTTCGGCGATCCCGGTGCCGCCGAATAAGCCGGTGGTTGGCGCCGAGGTATTCGCCCGCAAGATCCCAAACGGCGACCTGAGCGCCTACGCGACCGGGACGAACGAAGCGTACGCGCCGGAACTGGTCGGCCAGCGCTATCGGGTGATCGCCGGCGACGGGCTGCATTGATCCTGCGGGCTCTTTCAGTTCCGTTTTAGAATCGCTCGACTGGTGCGCCGGGTGCTCCCGGTTATTCAGTTGTCGTGAACCGGAGGAGCGGTCCGGCTCCCGTCGATTCACCGTCGACGAGACGAAGGAGGGTAGGCGCGCCGTGAACGAGTCTCAAGGGACGCAGCGGGCAAACTTCGAGATGCAGGCAGAAGCACGCCCGGAGGATGCCGAGCGGGTTCGAGCCGAAGTAAAGGAATTCATCCGCACCACCTGGCCGGGGTTCCTGGTGACGCTTCGAAAGGACGGGCGGCCGCATGGTCGACCGGTCGACACCTTCGTCGAAGGCTGGACGGTCGGTACGATCAGTCAAGGCGAGCACCTCAAGAACGCCCATATTCGGAATAATCCGCAGGTCGCCTACCTCTGGATGGAATCCCCCCCGACCCGAGGCGGCCGGCTGCGCTGCGTCTGGCTCCAGGGCGTCTGCCAGGTCGTGGACGACCCCGAAGAACTCGCCGCGTTCTACCGGCGGCGCGAGGCCGCGACCGGGGTTGGCGCCCGGCACGCCGATGAGGAATGGACCCGGCTCCTCCTCGTCACGACGCCCAGCCTGGTCCGTGCCGAGGGTTTCCTTGGGCCCCAGAAACCGGCCATTTATCGCGACTTTTCGCGCTAGCCTGAAGCCGACTGGTGCTTCAAGACCTTTGGCAAGCCGGGTAGATCGAGCCGGGACCGGCCCCCTTCACCCTGAAGGAGACAGCCAGAGACTGACCCCTGGCCTACCGCTTGCTCGACCTGCATGGCATCGAGGTTCGCCCTGGTCTCGGGAAATCCGCCCTCCCGATCCATCGAGTGGACCGACTATCATCGCCCCCCGCTCGTCGCTGCGAGGGGGCCAAATCACAGTCTTGCTCGCTGCCAACTGTTTCCGAGACTGAGCATCGACGCATTCCCAAGCTCGAGCGAATCGGGGCCGTATCGATTTCCGGCAGACGATGGTTGCAGTTCAGATGATGGTTGCGCCGGTGGCCACCAAATCAGCGCGCTGGTCCAAACACTGGCTCATGGCGGAACGACGGCACGCTATCGACAGGTCGCCGAGGATCAGGCTGGTTCGACGATGCTTGCCGGTGCTCGGGCGTATCCACGAGGCAGTGGGCGTCTCGCGACGGGGACCGGGATGCAGGTTGCCTGGCCGGGCAATTGCCTGTACAGGTGGCGCCGGGTGTCACCGGCCAGCGACGTCAACAGCCGGTGTCAGAACCGGACGCCGAGTGGGACATATTGGACATTGGATCCTTGATGGTACAACGGCGTGGTAGTATTCCAGTGGAATGACGGATCAGGCTTGGAGGCTCGATGCAAAACCCTTGCAAAGTTTGCCCGCAGGAGCAGAAATTCATCTGCTTTGCTCGTGAACGAGCCTTCTCGTTCTTGGGTCTCCAGTTCGTCGAGGACTGGCGCACCATCGGGTGGGACGCGAAGGCGGAAGAACTCTTCGCCGGTGGGTTGTCTGACGGCACGGTGCCGCACTCGATGGCGCGTGAATTGGCCGCCGCGATCGAGCACACCGCCAAACAGCGCGGACATACGTCCGTTTCGGTGGCGGATGTGGCCTATACGATGGTCGAATCCGCCACGAGCTATGACTATTGGACGACCGAGGCGATTGACCCTGCCTATCAGACGGCTGTCGACGCGATGCCATCGATGCACCAAGTTACGGCAGACGGCTGGCGGATGATCCGCGCCAAAGCGCGGGCGGAGCGCGAATCTGCCGACTGGCCGGAGCATTTTGCCGAACTCGCACGAGAAGTCCGGCCCAATGATGGCGAAGCCCATCATCGAGTCGCGGACCGGCCGCTCACCTGGTGCGGTCATGTCCACCATGTCCTGGCGATCATGATGAACCACCCGTCATTCGACGACGAGACGATGACGACCTTTGTCGAGACGTGCGAACAGGTGGCGGTCGAGCGTGGGCATCGTGGTGTGACACCGCGCGACTTCGAAACCGCCTTGCTTCGGGTCGGGGCAGGACAACCCGTTCTGGCGCCAGTGAACTGATCCCACGTTCGCGACCGAACCAGAGAGGGGACTGAACCGTCGCATCCTGACCCTGTGGGGTGCGGCGCCGGCCGCCCGAGCGTCTCCGAGGTTCACGCGCCCCGACTGCTGGAGCGCCGAGATAGACGACCGCGCGATCGAGCAGGAGGCCGGCGGGCGCCGGGTTGGCGACAGCAAGGCGAGGCCAGCCAGTTGCGTGGGGATAACGATCATCCCATGGCGGGCCGCTCTCCTCACTGGCTGACACCGCGCTGCCGATGGTCGTCGTATTGTGCTGCGTCACCGCGATTCGCGGCGTCGTCGGGGCTATTTCCCAATGAGCGCCAGAAACTGGAAGAATGGCGCGAAGTCAAACAGGGCGAAATCTCCGGTTCGGCAGATCCCAAGCGTCAGGCTGTTTGCGCCGGTTTGCAGGGTTGGGGCGCTTGGCGCGGAACAGGTCAAGGCGGCATCCTCCCAGCGCCCGGCAGTCTCGTCCCATCGTTCCAGCCGAAGTCTCGATTCGGTGAGGCCAGCGACATCGGAATCGCCATAGACGACCGATACGGCAGCCGGCGTGGCAAACTGAAAGCCCGCAAGGATCGTGCCGCCGCGAAATGCCTCCAGCACGAAGTCATGGCGGGCGAAGCGGCGGGCTATGGTGGGGAGGCGGACGAGATTGGCGAGTGGCATCAGCCGGATGGTGGCCGTTTCGGTCACTGCGCCGTTCAGGGTTACCGTCGTCCAATGACCGTTGAGATCGACGTAACGCAACTCGGCGTTGCCACCCGGACCGACTTCCTGCTCGACGTAGACGGTGGCGATGGCAGAGGCGATGTTGTCGGCCGGGGTCAGTTCACCATGGGTGGCGGCGAAGACGGTGAGCGGATACAGCCCGGCTTGCGGTATCGTCGCCGCCAACGTGATCGCAACCGAGGTCGTGAGCGTGCCGACGGTGCAGACGACGGTTGCGCCAGTCGTACAAGCGCCGCCGTCCCAGCGAGCACTCTGGAGCGTGACCCCGGCGGGGATCGCCGCCGTCACCACCGTACCGGCCGCCGCATCGATCCCGCGGTTGGTGATCGTCGCGGTCCAGGTGATGGCAGCGCCGGCGGCGACGGTCTCCGCGCTTTGGACCAACGACGTGCTGAGATCGATCGACCGCGCCGCCACGACTTGAAAGGTGTTGGTGACGACCCCGCCCCCGGGGGGCGAAACTTGGAGGAGTACGGTACTGGTCGTTCCCGGCGCCGCCGAGTTTGGCGGCAAGAAGTTGAGGTCCAGCGTCGCGCTTTCTCCGGCGATCAATGCCAGAAAGCTCAATTGCGGACCGTTCCGCCAGCCGAGGCTGTCGGTGACGGTGACGGACACGGTGCCGGTGATCCCCTGCCAATGGTGGATACCGGCCGTAGTTGAACTGCCGACTCCCCGTGCGGCGGTGACGATTTTCTGTGCCGGTTCGACCGTCAGGGTCAGTGGACTGGTGCGCCATTCCGTGGCATCGACCGTTCCCGCGACCGATGTGCCGGGGCCGGTGATGGCTCCCCACCAATTGCCGCGTGCCTCGGTCGGAGTGGCGGGGCTGTTGATGGCGTAGCCGCCATTGGCGAACAAACTGCTGCCGGTGACGGTGACCGGCCCGCTGGATTGGACGAGCAGGCCGTCGTGCTGGTTGGCTGAGATGACACTCGAAGCGATGAGAGAACCCGCCACGCCGGGCTCCGCGTGCCGGATCGATGCTGGCCGAGCCGTCGATCCCGGTCCGAAGCCTTCGTACAGTTCGCTGGTGCTGAAGATGCCCGATTTCTGGTTCTGGCAGACGTTGACCTGCGCCAGCCGCAACTTCCGCCCGTAGACGATTCCGAAGCCGCGGTTGCCACACAAGTCGCCACCTTGCCACTCCACCGACTTCGGCGTCTTGACGCCGTCACCGCCATTGTTCAGCACCTTGAGCTTTTGCCCGAGGATGTCGAAGTTGTAGGCGCGGATGCCGCCTGGCTCCAACCCGCTCGGACAGTCGGCGGCCAGACCGTTGCTGGCAACCGTCACATTGCGCATGAAGAGCGTCGCGAGACCATAGAGACTGGCGGTGAGGTTCATCCCCCAGTAACACTGGTTGTCGCGAATTTCGGTGTTGTGGATGACGACCCGCGCCCGGTCGTAAAAGCCGCCCGACATCCCGTAGGTATTGCCGGAAATCCGGTTGGTTGTGCCGGTGAGGGTCAACCCGCTCATTCCGCGCATGGCAAGGCCGGTTCCGCCGGTCTGGTTCCGGACGGTGATGTCGGCAAGGTAGGCGCGTGGTTGCTGATATGCCGATGCGCCCCCGACGCTGATACCGGAGCCGTGGTTGTCCTCGACGGTTAGATTGCGCCCGTCGAGATGGAAGTTTTCGGCCTCCAACCCGCCGATCGGGTTGGTGCTCTGCCAGCAATCATTGCCCTTGCCGTTGTTGCGCAGGATCACCGATTCGAGCGCGAGATCCGCGAGGTCGTTGGCGATGAACTGCATCCCCGGGCCGCACACGGTATTCTTCACCGTGGTGGACGAAATGGAAACCAAGTTTCCGGCGTAGAAACCGCCACGTATCCCGTAGCCGTTCGCGTCAAAGAGGTTGCTGGTCCCGCCGATCGTCAGGCCGCCACCGCCGGTGATTTGCAGGGCCGTGCCGCCGTTGCGATGCACTTGTATCGTTTGTGCCTGCATCGTCGGCCGGATGTCAGTCCGGTCGCTGCTCACCCAGATCCCGTCACCGAGATTGTCTAGGACCGACAGGCCTTCGGCGGTCACGGCGAACCGCGAGGTTCGCAGGGCGGCAGCGCTGCGGGTGACTGACGGACAACCGGGTCCCCAGCCGGTACGAAAGACCGAGACCCCGCGCAGATTGACCGTCGAAAGCCGGGATGCAGCGAGGTTGATACCCGAGCCGCACTTGGTGTCGGACACCTCGAGCGATTGAAGGCTGACGGTTGCCGCTGCGTCGTAAAACGAGGCATCGATCCCGAAGTAGTTGCGGAGGATCTTGCTCGCGCCGCCGAACATCGCCAGATCACCGGCTCCACGGATGAGGAGGCCGTAGCCACGGTCGTGGTCGGACGAGGTCACCCGGTCGAGCGAGAGCGAGGTATCCAGCGAGTCGATGCCGGCTGTCCCGTTCTGGCTGAGCGTCAGCAATTGGCCGGAGAAGGTTGCCCGGTTCGTCCGAAGGTGCAACCCCGCGCCGCCGAACTTGCGGATTTGGAGGCCGAGCACCTGGACGCCCGGCCCGGTGACCCGGAGGCCATGGGTGGCGGCGCCAGCCTTGCTGCCGTCGAGTATCACAGGCTGGTTGCGCGCATCGATCACCACCGGCTTTTCCAGCGGTGGCAACGCGCTCAACGGCGAGATGATCGTGCTGGTCAACCCGGCCAGATCGAAGCCAATGATCGGCGGAGCTTTGCCGGCCTGGGCTTCCTGAATGGCGGCTCGGAGCGTGCACTGGGTCGCCAGAGCGGCGCCGGTGCTACATTCACCATCGCCTGGTTGAGCATCTGGCGCATCGCCAAGGACGTTGACGATCAACGGCTGACTATTCTTGATGGTCACCGTCACTTCGGTTGGCGCGCCAGTAAGCGTCGGCCATTGCGGGATACCAAGTCCGACCTTGAACGTCTCGTCGGTTTCGGAGAAGGCATCGATGAGCAAGGGGATGGTGATCGGCTTTGAAACCTCGCCATCACGGAACGTCACGTTGCCCTTGGTATCGACGTAATCCCACTCACCATAGGCGGTCTGTTGCGAGGTGGCAAAGGGCGCCGAGACGGTCCCGTAGTCGCCGTAGACCCGGGTGATCGTGAGCACGACCGAGCCGTCGATTTCGCTGGCGGTGTAGGACGGTGCGCTGAACTGGAGAAAGCCGACATTGCGGAGGATGACGGTTTCGGTGTATTGCGAGACGATCTTGGAATAATCACAACAGAACCCGGTGTGGATCCCTTCGTACATGTTCATCGTGTAGGTGAAGCGGATCTCGCTCCGGCTGATGAACGTTCCGTTGAATTTCAGACGAAAGCCTGGCGAATTGCCACCAGAGTAGCAGCGAATGCCGCCAAACCAGAATCCTGCTGGCTCGGCGATGCCGAAGACGCCATCGACCAGTGAGCCGCCACCGCTGAACCAGAGGTCGGCTCCGCCGGGGATGAGGCCACCGAACGTGGTCTTGTGGATCGAAACGCAACCGATGCCCCCAGTGGAGCCGTCGACCTGAACCCAGCCCCCATCGCTCGTTGACCCAAAGTAGTAGCCGGTATAGCCGGCGGTCTGATCCGGCGGCGCTTCACTCGCCGCTGGTTCTTGAACCGGGGCGCCTTGCCTTCGCTCGAGCGTGACGCCTGGATCGCTGGCCGGTGGGTCGAGGTCGAGTGCCGAGGTCTCAACCGGATTGGCTGGCGGCCCGCTGGCGGCGGATGATGGGAGCAACGCGCCCGGGGCGAGCGAGAGAACGACGAGTACAAGCGAAAATCGGACGATCGGCGGGAGCAGGATGCTACTGGGTGTCGTGGCTTGCCGGTGCAACATCGGCCTACCTCACTGCTGGTGGTCCAAGATCGCCCACTGCTAGTGGCCACGGGGAGCAGTGCGGTACTACGCCGATAGTACCAGCATAGATCATACAATGTGCCGTTTATGTCCTACCCGATCATCCGGCGCCGCGTTCGATGCTGACTGGACCAGGAAGGTTGTCTCGGTTCGCCTCGCCGAGCACCGGGGAGGTTGGTTCAGCCAGACAACCCGGCGAGGCTGGGTCCAGTGGCGTCCGGAATCGAGAGGAACCGGCTTCGAATTCGAAATGAGGTTTGGGGACTGCTTCGACCGAGCGCCGACGCGCCTGGAGCACAAGAGCCGGTCCGCATGATCCGATCGTGCTATCGGCGGTGGTGTGACCGCTGATTTCGAGCACCAGGAGACGTACGAGGTACCCCCGGCAGGATTCGAACCCGCGACCTTCTGATCCGAAGGACTATGTACGCGGGTGGGGGTATTTTCCCATTTCACTGCATTTTCGCGTTCAGTCAGCCGATGAAGGGCCTTGTCCATTGGACAATAGTGAGTTTAGCACTCACGTGACGCGAGCGCGACGTAGTCAAAAGACGAAAATTTGCAGCAAGCCCTCGCCGCTGGATAGCGGCCGACTGGGGCATAGGGCTGCGCGTACATGCTGCTGAAGCGGGTTCAAAGCCGCTACGTAAGAACGACGTCCTCCCCGAAATCAGAGTAATGAGTGCGCTTTCAGAACCCTGCCTGTCATTACCAATCCATGTCATGTCAAATTGAAGTTGGTGACACCGGGTTAGATACCAGCGGCGCTCATTGTCCAGGCCTTCGCTGCGCACGCGCTGCTCGCGCTCCAAATTGCCGAGGATAGAACCCACCTGGTTGCCTGCAAGAGGCATGGCCTGGTAAGCCCGGCGCATGGCCAGCGACGTTCCCGTCGACTGGCGCTTCACCACCGACGATGCTCGCATCACGCTCAAACGCCTATTCCCAAAATGCAGGAGTGGCGATCTACTAGGGGGCTTAGTTGGCGACTTTGGTTGTCCCTCCGTGCTGAGTCACTCGTGGGCGGCCGTGTATTCGCATAGGTCGGTGCACAAACATTGGATCTGTCGCGGCCCGAGCCCAGAGGAATGCCTCGCCAGGGCGCAGCCGCGCAAGCGCTGGAGCTGTCAGGTCGCTGAGTGCGGTGACCGCGCGCTGGATGTGCTTGAGCCACGCCGGGCTATCCATCCGGTGAAGCATCACCAAAGAAGACAGTTCCACTACCTTGAGGGGCAGTGACGGCGGATCCTGTGAAGCGATCAGGACTGATGTCGCCTGGTGGCGCATCTGCCGTACGACTTCGACCACGCTATCGAGCAAATCGGTGTCGCGAATGTATTTGTGCGCCTCGTCGAAGGCGATCAACTTATGAAACGACTGACCCTGGTAGGTCGCTGCGGCGAAGACACGCAGCATCACCACGAACAGCCCTAGCGCCTCATCTTTCTCTATCAGCTCATCCCTCAGGTCGACGATCACAAGGCGTCCAGGGTAGAGCTTGTCCCGCAGCCGATCGCCATCGCGGACGAACTGCTCGGCGAAGCGCAAGCGAAGCCGCGCAAGCCTCTTCTGAGCTTCGGACAGCTGGCTCGCCTCAACCCCTTGCCTGAGGTCTTGGATGCTGATGCTGTCGCGCAGCGAGCGCATGATCAGGCTCAGCTCCCTGATGTAGAGGCTGTCGTTTCCCACCGCCCCCATGAGAAATCGCCAGTCCTGGATGGCGAGTTCGGCCGGGTGAAAGGCGATCGGCTCAACGCGAACTTCCGGAAACTCGCTTCGCCGTGTGGCAACTTTGTCCTCCGGCGCGAGCACGAGAACGTCCTCTAGCTTCGCGGGCTCGGCGCCGTACTCCTCACGGAGACGGAGAACCTCCGCTGGCACGCCGTTCGGCCGGACCATGCTGACGAACTCCGGCGGATAGTCCTCGGACTCGTTGTAGTGGAAGACCACGGCCGCGAGCGGGCGCGGCAGCACATTTAGAGTAGGGAGCGGGCGGACTGCCATCTCCAGGATGCTACCCATCGTGTAGCTCTTGCCGGCGCCCTGTACGCCGAAGATGCTGAGCGTGTTACAGCCATTCAGATCGATGCCGACCACTTCGGCGCCGAGCTTGCCGAGCACGCCCCACTGCGGCGTCATCTTGGTGTCGCCTACGAGGTAGGTGCAGCTCGGATAGTTGGCAGGTTTCGAGTCGCCTGCCGCGGTCGGTTCCGCGCTCTGCTCGGACCCGCGCTCGCCGTCGGCGCGATCGACAGAGTGCTGGGGTGCCGGGCCCACGCCGGAGGCGTCTCGAGTCGGCTCCGGTGTAGCGGGAGCGGTGGCGCTCCCGGACTTGGGACCATCTCTCCCCGCCCATGCAGCCGACCCACCATCAGGTTCGTCCGGCTCGGCGTCCGGTCGGACTCGAGTCTCCTCGGCCGCTTGCGGTTCCGTCGCGGTGCCCCGCTCAGTCCCGGTGCGCGGCCACGCGGCACGGCCGCGCACCGCGATGCGCATTCGGTCCCACGTCGGCGGGTTCGGTGCGGGTGTGTCGTCGCCGCGGAGCAGCCGTTCGCATGACAGCCGCCCGATTCGGTGGATGGGCACCTCACCGCTAGTGTCCTCCACGTCGTCCTCTCGGCCAAGCTCAAAGACGATGCCCAGCTGACGGAAGGACACGTTATAGCCTTCGCCCAGTCGGCTCAGGAAATCAGCAAAGGCGTTCTCTGCCTCGGCGCCGAGGAGGCCGTACCGCCTGGAGCGGCCCACGTAGAAGCGTAGCCACCGCCTCAGCGTGCTGTTGCGCAGCGGCCGGTCAAGATGGTCTGGGCTCTGCTGCAGCGGGTCGAAGAGCGCTCCAAGAGCCGCCTGCGATTGGCCAATCTGCGTGCCAATCTCCTCCCTCAGCGCCTGATAGCCAGCAGGCGTGAGGAGACCCGCTGTGCACTTCACCTCGACTAGCGTGAACTCGAGTTGGCGGGCGCCGTCCAAGCGCCGGACGAGGATCAGATCTGTCCGGTTTTGTGCGACATCAGCGCGACTGCCGCTGCGCAGCAGCGCGATGTGCGCGTCGGCTGGGACGACGATAGTGTCCTGGAACACCCCGAGACGGGCCAAGAACGCGCGGGCTAAGGCCATGCCAAGAACACCCTGCGAAGCGGTAGGCGCAGCGAGCAGCCGCATCGCCAGACGACCGGACAGCGACCGGAGCCGCTCGACCACCCGACGCCCGCCGCCGAAGGATCTAACCCTAGCCGCTGGAGTGCGGGGGCTGCTGGGTTTTGTCGATCTCGCTGCCGACCTGCGTCGTAAGCATGAGCACAGCGTGGTCGGAGGTCAGGAACTCCGGGGCGAAGTCGAGCAGGATGGCCGGGGATCCCGGCGCTTCCGTATCGACTGCGGAGTCAAAGTAGTCAATCCCTAGGTGGCGGTCGAGAGTCAGCACCCAGTCGCTGACGCGGTGAATCTCGTACAGGAGGTTCTGCCCGTCGATCGTGAGGGTCAAGCCGCACGGTGGGCATACGCCCCTTGCGGTCCGAGGGACTGGCACCCAGCGACGCGACGAACTCGCGGGTCGCTCGGAGCGCCTCATGCGGCAGCCCCGCCTCCACCGCGTTCCTTGGCGTCGGCGGTCCGAGGACGATCTGGCGTTCCCATACCGTGCCCTTGGCCGCCTGAGGTCCGGACCGCTTCGTCCTGGACAAGCCCGTACAGGTCCGCGCTCAGCCAGGTGGTCAGCGAGGAGGCGATGTCGATGCCTGGATGGAATACGTCGAGTAGCACGGAGATGTGCGCCACGAAGCGGCTCGGGTCCTCCAGGAAGTCCGCGACCCGATGCTTCGAATAGCTCAGATTCGGATGGAGCGGGAACCGGCCCCTGCGAGTACTTGTCCGCCGTCTCGCCAACTGTGGCCGTGATCTCAGGGTTCACGAGCTGGTCGAGCGCCGCACCGAGATCCTCGCGGATCCCTTCGTGGGAGAATAGCCGCACCTCGTAGCGGAGGTCGGGGTATTGCTTGTCAACGTTGTTCAGAAGATCGACAACGATCTTGCCGTCGCCAGGATTGAACACGTTAATCTGGAGTTCGCCGACATATGGGTGCTGCCTGAGGTAGCGGAGCACGCGGTCCGCCACCTCCCCCATGCGGGCCCCGTCGCCGAGCGGCATGGCCGTGCTGGCGACGGCGCGCGACAGGCGCGCGAGCGCCGACTGCTTGTCCGCGATATTGGCCGGCAGGTAGACGCCCCAGCTAGGAGCCACCCGGCCGGCGTAAAGGTAGCCGACCCGTCGGCGGTCGAACAGGACCGGCGGGATGTTCGCCGGGTGGAGTCCACCCTGGAGCGCCCGCCACGCGTCGGCAGAAAGAGAGTCGGCGGAGCCGCGCCGCCAAGCGTCGCTCAGCCAAGCCTCACCAAGTAGCGCGAGCTGAAGTGACCAGAGCAGCCGGAGCGGATGCGTGGGCGCTAAAAGCATGGCCACGGAGGTCTGCTCGGAGAGACCCGGGAGCCGCATTCGGATCGTGTCCATTGTCGCGAGGCCGACTCGGTCGGGCCACTGCTTTGGCTCAGCGGCCACCTCCTGCTCCGCGTCGTGGAGCAGCTTCGCGTACTCGCGCGCATAGGCGACGATCTCGTCGCGCAGCGCGAGCAGGTCCGCCGTCTCCACAAGCCCCCGACCATCGGCGCCGCGCAGCTTCGCGAACAGCGCCGAACGGGCGGCGAGGAACGGATCATTCGGCGACAGCCGTGGCAGATCCGAACGCGCCGTCAGCGCTAGGTCCTTCGCGGAGCCGCTGTAGGTCAGGTTGGCCGAGAGGGCGCCAAGCTCCTCGGGCTTTACAAGAATTTGCGCCTCGATCCGCCTCAACACGTTCGATAGCCGGATGCGGAAGGTCTGCCGGCCGAACTGCACCGTGCAGGTCGCCTGAGCCGCCCGGCCGTCGACGGCGGAGTCCCACACGCAGTCGCCCGTGGGAAGCGACGCCGGATCCCGCCTTCGAGTTATTAGGTCCCACTGCACCTCGCGCCGGGCCTCCAGGAAGTTCGCCACCGTCCGCTCTAGGCGCCGTGGAGGGGGCTCGGTGTCTTCTTCCTCGCGGTTCCACTCGAGCCAGAAGTAGTCGCTGAGGTTACTCGCCACTTCTGTACCGCCGGTAGAAGGGCGCTGCGCCGTGATATTGGTCGCCTTCGCCCACGCCGTGACACGCACGCGGTAAAGGCCCTCGGGCAGCACACCACTCTCGGAAGGTGCCCGACCTTCCATGAGCGCGCGCAGGTCTCTGATGCGGAAGCTCTTGCGAGCGGACTTGCCGGGAGCGATGGCCTCGGATCGGTAGGCGACTTCGGCCGCCTCCTGACCCGCTTCCTCGCCGACACCGTCGGCGGCCGCGGCCGGCAGCAGTTCCACCAAGTAGTGGGTTAGGTCGGGGACGTGCGCCGGCGCGGGATCGCTAGACCACGAAAGCGCGAGGTAGGGCTGCTCCTGGAGCTTCAGCACCTGGTAGCCGTCTTCCCGCTGGGGGAGGCCGAGGGGATCCAGCGTGACCACGACCGTCTCGGGACGCGAGGCGAAGTCCCACAGTCCGAAATCCAGATCGCGCCACGCCGGATCGGTGGCTACCCTCCCGGCGGCCTCTTCCAAAGTGGGCGACGTGGACACCAGTTCATAGAGCCGCGCCGTCTGCTCCGACGACTTGAGGCCGAGGTCGTAGACCCGGCTGAACAACGATGTCGTTCCACCCTTCAGGTGTGACACGATCTGTTTGTTGCGCGTGAGCCAGTACTCCCGCTGCTCGCCGGAGGCGAGCCACTCGCCATGTGGCCACAGCCCCAGGATGCAAAGGGCGAGGCCGGCGGCCTCGGCTGTGTACCCGTTCGCGGCCGAAGTCAGGAGGTAGTGCAGCCGCTGCACGTCGGTTGTTGCGTACTGCCTGATCAGCCCCACCAGCGGTGCCAGCTCGTCGGGAAGGGCACGGAGCTGCGCTGCCACGAGCTCCTGCACGACGGTGTCGCAGGAGACGACCTTGAACGTGTCGGCGTCGAGCGAGCCCAACAGGGCTGTGCCTGGCGGGATGAGGAGCAACAGGGGGGGGCGCTTCTCCCCTCGTTCATCGGGATTGCGGAGGCGCACCGCTTCCGTCCATTCGCACTCCCACGGCCGCGCGGGCGGCCGGTCCACGAGCAGGCGCACGTTCGCGCGCGCCTCAGCGCCGGCCGTAGTCGGCGCGCACTCCGTGAAGAGGCCCTCGGCGACGCGTGCCATCAACGCGGCCGGCAGATCGTCGAGCCGGGCGCAGAACCCGGGCCGCGCGCCCTGCAGCCAGACGCGCAGGCGCTGAATAGTGCCCTCCATGATCGCGGTCTCGACGTCGGCCATGGTGGGCAACACGAAGGTTCGGATAGAGCTCTCTACGGTCATTGCCCAATTACTCCAGTGGATAGCGGGGCACCACGCGTTGCGTGTTGCGGGCGTCCGACAGGTCCGTGTAGAAGCCGATTTCCCGGAGCCTCGCCTTGAAGTGCTCCTCGTTCTCGCGCATCGCCTTCAGGTCCGCCGGGGAGAGCCCGGCGGCGCCCTGCTGCACCTGCGCCGCGCCGATGGCGATCCCGTAGCGCTGCCTCAGCCACGTCAGGAGGTCACTGATGAGGATCGGTTCGCTTGTGAACTGGGCGTGGCCGTTGGGATCGGCGCCGGTGGGACGCAGCACGGCGATCTGCACGAGGGTTTCGAGCAGGCGCGTGCCAAGATGGAACCGCACGGGCGAGCGGGGCGAGCGGCCGGAAACCAGCATGCCGGTGTCCCGGTTCGCCGACATGAGCGATCGGAACATCTGCCGGAAGTACCGGCGGTGGAACGCGAAGCGCTCGAGCAGTATGCATTCGACGTACGCCCGAAATGGGTCGTCCTTAAAGGCATCGCGCACGCGCGCGAAGCGCCCGTCGGCGGGGACACCGACGATGTTGTTCACTCGCGACCGCGCGTACCCACGCAGGTCCGGATCGTCGGCCGCGTAGACCTGGAGGGCGCGCTCGACGAGGGCGAGCGGCGTTGGCGCGCGGTAGCCGGTGCTGTCGACGAACTGCACCAACTTGGTCAGCCCGACCAGGTCGCGGACGAACTGGTCCATTGCCGCGAAGTGCCGTTCCGCGCTTGCCTGACTGAGCCGCGCCATGTGGGTGCCCGGCCGATCGCCCATGTCAACGATGAACTCCAAGGGGAATGGGCAGTCCCTGAGCGGCTCCTCGGCCATTGGTTGCACGGGGCATCGGGCGCACTCCGAGGTGATCGCACGCGCCCGCATCCATGCCCCGATCTGCTCTGCCAGCCGTCGCACGT
>JAXLWW010000013.1:0-131712 GCA_046328265.1 Dehalococcoidia bacterium | reverse complement strand
ATCCACATTTCGAGGGTCATTGGCGGGCCGCCGTACGAGGGGGCCCCGGCTGGCGGTGCGCCGATGACCTCGGACTTCTCGTAGTGGGTCGGTTTCTCGGTTATCGTCACCAGATCGACCTCCGGGCGATTTGGCCGATTGTACGTCTCCCTGACCCAGGCGGGAATAGACCGTCCGCATGACCGGAACGGCCACACCAATCGTCAGGCTGGCGCATTTGACGGCCGAGTAGTTGTTCATGGTCGAGGCGGTGACCTCGAACGCCGGTCCCAATCAGGTCGCACCGGTCGCATGGCTCCAATTGACCTTCGATCGACGGCCAGGCCCATCCTTTTAGGCCAATCGGCCCTCCATCAATCGCACGGTGCACTGTATCCTGCAAGCGGATGGGTCACCCCTGCGGTGTCTACGGGAGGGTTGATGAACGTTGCGCACTCCGTCATCGAATCCGCATCCAATTCGGACGGGCTGCATGAGGGCGAGACGGTCCGATTGCTTATGATCGTCTTTCCCGAGGCAGCCGAGGAGGAAGTTCGCGCCCTGCTCGATCGGTCCGGCGCGCCCGGTTGGACCGAGGTGCGCAAACTGGTCGGCCGGGGCGAATCGGGCTTGCGGTTGGGCGACCGGATCTGGCCTGGCCATAACTCGGCCTTTCTTTGCGCGGTTCCCCAACACGTCGCCGACCAGATCGCCACGTCGCTGCGTACCTATCTTGCCCAGCATTACACGCCGCGCGGCGTAAGCTTCGCGATGCGGCTGTTCTCGATCCCCTGCGAGGTGTTGATTTAGCGGTGCGAGACCGCATCCCCTCGCCCGCCGTTTCCAGAAGAGACGGGCTGTACTAGTCGAGGAACTCCTGGACGACGACGATCCCTCCTGGGGCGGTTGCGACGCCGATACCGGCCCGCCGGTAGAGCGGCGAGAGGACGTTCGCCCGGTGGCTGGGACTAGCCATCAGAACGTCATGGGCGCTCTGGGCAGTCGGGGCAAACGCCAGATTCTCGCCCGTCGCCACGAAACGAATCCCAGCGCGTTGGAGCCGCTCGGCGGGGGTGCTGCCATCCTGCCCGGTGTGAGAGAGCATCCCGGCGCGGTAGAGGTCCTGGGCGTAGGCGCGTGCGGCGTCGCGGAGGGCGTTGTCGGCGGCAAGTTGGGCGAGGCCATTCTCTTGGCGCTCGGCGTTGACCAGACGCAGGATCTCGTCCTCCGCGCGGGTATCGATCGTGCTGCGCGGCGCGGCGGGGATCGCCAACGTCCCGTCGGTCGACCCGGCAGGGATCGGCAGCCCGATCCGGCCGGCGAGTTGGGCCGCCAACGGTTCAACCGGCCGGATCCAGGGCAGAACCAACTTGCCGGACTGAGACGCCTCGATGGCGGCGCGCGCCGGCGGAAAGACCGGCCAGATCCCGAGCCCAATCAAGACGAGGGCGACAAGCAGCAACCCTTTGAGCGCCCCCGGCACAATTCCCGCCCCCAGGTCGAGCCACTTCAGAAAGAAGGTCGGCGTCAACAGCCGGCGCAGCCGGTAGATCCAGCGGACGAGCACAAGCCCATAGACCAGTTGGAAAAAGATCACCAATGCTCCAAAGGCGATCAGGTTGACCGCCCACGGTGGCAAGCCCATCGGCGAATCGACCAGCCCGGCTATCGGCGAAAAGAGAAGAGCAGCCAGCCAGATCGATACCGCCAGGCCGATCAGATCGAACACGCCGAGGATGAACCCGCGGCGCAGCCCGGTGAGCGCGCCAAGCGAGAGGGGGATCAGCAACTGCAGATCGACCGGCGTCACAGGTCGATAATCTTCTCGAGCCGGGCCAGGCTCTGCAAGAGCTTCTTGAGCCCGACCTTCGGATTGCGAAAAGCGACGCTCACCTCGAAGTCTCCGCGCGCCGGGGTGACGGCGACGACGGTGCCTTCGCCCAGCAGCGCCTGGCGGACCCGGTCTCCCGGGCCAAACGGCAAGGCGTTTGACCCGGCTGAAGGCCGTGGCGTAGCTGGCCGCGATGGGGCGTGGACGGTCGGCAGGCTGAAGCTGCTTTGACGGACGACGACCTGCTCCTTCTCCCGCGCCTCGGGCGGGATGTCGTCCAAAAAGCGCGACGGTGGCAGCGCATCGTTCCGGCCCCACTGGCTACGCCGGTAGGCGCGAAAGAGGTAGAGCCGTTCCTCGGCGCGGGTCACTCCGACGTAGAGGAGCCTCCGCTCCTCCTCCAGTTCGTCGATGCTCTCGTCCTCGCCGGCGATCGCCCGGGCGTGCGGCAAGATCCCCTCCTCAAGGCCGGCGATAAGCACGACCGGAAACTCGAGACCTTTGGCGGCGTGCAGGGTGATCAGGGTGACGGCGTCGGCGTTGGTGTCGGCCTGGTCGAGGTCGGTGAAGAGCGCAACTTCTTCCAGAAAGCGGGTCAGCGCCTCGCGCGGCGAGTAATGGGCGAATTCCACCGAGGCGGAGATGAGTTGCTGGAGGTTTTCGAGGCGCTCGGCGCCTTCGTCGGTCTCTGGCTGAAGGTAGTCGCGGTAGCCGGCGCGCTCGAGGATGTAGTCGATCAACTCGGGGAGCGGCCGTGTCTCGCTGGCTGTGATCAGGTCTTCGATGGTGTCGACGAAGGCGACCAGTGCCCCGCGCGCCCGACTGGCGATGGCATGCTCGCCATCACGAATGGCGTGCAACATCGACCAGAGCGGCTGCTCTTCAGCCCGCGACAGCCGCACCAGTTCGTCGATGGTCTTCTGGCCGATCGATCGGGGCGGGACGTTGATCACCCGCGTCAAAGAGATCGCATCGAGCGGACTTTGAGCCAGGCGCAAATAGGCGAGGACGTCTTTCACCTCTTTGCGCTCGTAGAAGCGAGTGCCACCAACCAGCCGGTAGGGGATGCCATGCATGATGAAGCGCTGCTCGATGGTCCGGGATTGGCCGTTGGTTCGGTACATCACCGCAAAGTCGCGATATCCTCGCCCGTCGGTAGCGACCACCCGCTCGATTTCGCGGGCGATCTCGGCGGCCTCGTCATGCTCGTTCGCCAGTTCTCGGACCACGACCTTCCAGCCTGGCCCTCGGTCGGTGATCAACTCCTTGTGCTTGCGTCGGGTGTTGGCCGTAATGATCCCGGAGGCAGCATCGAGAATATGCTGGGTTGAGCGGTAGTTCTGGGTCAGCATCACCAGCTTCGCGTCCGGGAAATCGCGCTCGAAGTTCAAGATGTTGCGGATGTCGGCCGAGCGAAATCGGTAGATCGACTGATCGGGGTCGCCGACGACCGCCAGGTTGCGATGCTTGGCCGACAAGAACTTGACCAACTCGTACTGGGCGATGTTGGTGTCTTGAAACTCGTCGACCATCACGTGCAGATAGCGCTCCTGATACTTAGCGGCGACCTCAGGAACGAGCGACAACAGCAGGACGGTCTTGGTGATCAGATCGTCGAAATCGAGCCCGTTGCTCTCGGCGAGCCGGTTCTGATAGGCGCCGTAGGCGCGCTGGACGATCTCCTCGAAATAGCTGGCCGCGCCGCGTAACTCGCCGCTGTCGTGGAAAATCAATTCGGCCTTCAGCTTGCTGATCGCGCTCAACACCGCCCGCGGGCTGACCTTCCCTTCGTCGAGGCGGAGATCGCTCAGCACGCCCTTCATCACCCGAATCTGGTCGTCGTCGTCGAAGATCTGGAAATGCGGGTCGATCCGGAGTGGCGCGCCATCAATCCGGAGAATTCGAGCGCAGATCGCGTGGAAGGTGCCGGCGGTGAGTTGGTCGGCGCTTGCCCCCACCAGGCGCTCGATCCGCGCCCGTAGTTCACGCGCTGCCTTGTTGGTAAACGTGACGGCCATGATCCGGCGCGGCGAGACGCCAACCGTGCGGATCAAGTAGGCGACGCGATGACTTATGACACGCGTCTTGCCGCTGCCGGGGCCAGCCAGGATGAGCAACGGACCTTCGATTGCCGTTACGGCATCACGTTGGGGTTCGTTGAGACCTCGGAGGATAGAATCGTCGACGCGGGTGGACATCGCTGCTCCGCCTGGCTGGCCCGCCAGTGGCGGGTGTTCCGAACAACTGTAGCACGCCGCTAGCCGCGGGTTCGTGGCATATCGAGAACGGTAAAATAATTCGTTCGGCCGCGCGGACCGAACGGTGTGCCACCGACGACGATCACCGATTCACCTGGTCCAGCCAGCCCATCGAGCATCAGGCGCTCTTGCAGCGCGGCGAGGGTTTCGTCCATGGTCGGCCGAAACGGCAGGTAGACGGCGCTGACCCCCCACCAGAGCGCCAACGACCGACGGACCTCCTCGCTTTCGGTCACGCCGATGATCGGGGTATCGGGCCGGAAACTGGAGATCAGGCGGGCAGTGAAGCCGCTGCGGGTGAGCGCAACCAACGCCCTGGCGCGAATACCGGAGGCCAAGACGCAGGCCGCCTCGGCGATCGCTTCGGAGCGGCCACCGTGAGTTTCGATCTCCGTTGGGCGGGCCAGTTCGGTCGCTTCTGCGCTAGCCGCGATCCGGCTCATCGTCTCGACGGTCAACACCGGAAAGCGGCCGGTGGCGGTCTCCCCTGAGAGCATTACCGCATCCGCGGAATCGAAGATCGCGTTGGCCACATCCGACACTTCCGCGCGAGTTGGACGTTCGGAGACGGTCATCGATTCGAGCATTTGCGTGGCGACGATCACCGGCCGCCGATGCTCGCGGGCCTGTCGGGTGATCCGCTTCTGGATCGCTGGCACCTGTTCGAGCGGTACTTCGACGCCGAGATCGCCGCGCGCCACCATCACGCCATCGCAGGCCGCCAGTATCCGGTCGAGGTGATCGACCGCCTGAGGCTTTTCGATCTTGGCGATCAGCGGGGTCTTTGCGCCAAGCGAACTGATGTATTGCTTTGCCTCGCGAACGTCGTCTGGACGGCGAACGAAGGAGAGCGCGATGTAGTCCACCCCCATCTGGATACCGTGCTGGAGATCCTCTCGATCCTTCTGGGTGAGCGCCTGGGCCGAAACCGCCACACCGGGCAGGTTGATCCCCTGACGCTCGCGCAACAGCCCGCCGCGGACGACCTGAGTACGGACCGAGTCGTGATCGACTTCGATGGCGACCAGACCGATCGCCCCGTCGGACAGCAAGATCCGGTCACCCGGGCGGACGTCGGCGGGCAAGCCGAGGTAGGTGGTGGCGATCGTTTGCGCGGTCCCCAGCACCGGCCGGGTGGTAATGACGACGTCGTTTCCGGCGACCAGTTCAATCGGCTGGCCGTCGACATTCTGACCGGTGCGGATTTTTGGCCCCTGCAGGTCCAGGAGAATCGCCACGCTGCGCCGCTCGCGGGCGGCGGCGTCTCGAACGATCTTGGAGAGCTTTTCTCGATCGGCGGGGGTGCTGTGTGAGCAGTTCAGCCGGACGACATCCATACCCGCCGAAACCAGTTGCTCAACCGTAGCCGGGTCGCTCGATGCCGGGCCAAGGGTTGCGACAATCTTGGTGCGACGCGCCATCCCGACCCTACGAAACTGCGCCGGCTGCCGTACGAACCGCCGAGAGATCGAGATTGGCGGCGGCAAGGTCGGCGATCACCGACACGTTTGCTACGGCGGCGAACCGCCCGGCCGGGAACAGCCCTTCGATCTGTTCGAGGACCGCCAAGGTGTCCTGACGAACCATGACGATCGGGACGTCCTCTTCCTCGGCGCGCGCCAGGACGATCGGGTTCGGAATGACATTGCCGGCCAGCACCAGGCAGCGCGTATCGGTCTCCAGCGCGGCGAGGTGCATGTCCGGCCGGCTGCCGTGGGCAATCACCGCTTTGCGATCCAGCCGGCGGAAATAGTCCGACGCCTTGCCCAGCACCACCGTCCCCACCATAAAGTTCTCGATGACGTCGTCGGCCTTTGCTTCGCTGTTCATAATCTGGCCATCGAGATGGGCAGCCAGTTGACCGACCGTTACCGATGCCAGCTTCTCCTCGAAGGGCAGGGCACCGAGGAACCCAACTCCTCGCTCGCCGAAGAACGCACGGAAGCGATCGGCTGCTCCATCCCAACGTTGGCGCGGAACGCCGGTCACCACCACGCCAAGCAAGCGCTCACCAAGGATCGTCTTGGCGGCGAGCGCTTCGTCGACCACGCTTTCGCCGTCATAGCGCGCGACGACGATCACCCGGCCATCGAGGGCATCGGCCAGTTCGCGGGAGGACAGTCCGAGAGCCAGGCCCTGAGTGAGAGTCGACCCACCTTCGACGATCAGGACGTCGCGCCCGTCGCCAGCCCTGCGCGCCCGCTCGATGGCGGTGGCGGTGTCGAAGCGTTCGCCCTTGAGCAGCCCGCCCAGAGCCGTACTGCCGAGGGAAGCGCCGGCTTCGGTGCTCTCCGTGCGCAATACCGTGCCCATAAAGCGAGCATCAGTCGACGCTGCGGGAGCCGCGTCATCGGCTTCGAACGCCTTGAAGTAGCCGGCGCTCCGGCCATCTCGTCGAAGAAGTTCGACCAGTGCGGCGGCCAGGGCTGTCTTACCTGCGCCCGGGCGCGTTGAAACGATCACGAACGATTGCACGTCTTGCCTCCGCGCCGGGCTGACCGCCCGGACCGCACTGGCGCGCACCGTGCGCCGGCTTCGGCGCTCCGGATCGTTTGGATTATAGGGCCTGCCGGATACCCTCAGGCTGGCTCGACGGTGAACCGGTAGTCTTCGATGACCGGATTGGCAAGCAGTTGCTTGCACATCGCGTCGATCTGCTCCTTGGCGGTCTCTTCGTTTGCCGCGTCGATCCGAACCTCGAAGTATTTGCCGGAGCGGACCGATCCAACGCCGTCGAAGCCGAGAGACCGGAGTGCGCCGTGGATGGTGATCCCCGGCGGGTCGTTGACAACCGGCTTTAGGCTGACGACGATCCTAGCAAGCCACACGTTCAATCTCCTCGCCGGTCAGCCTGCGGTAGGCTTCGCGATAGCGTTCGGCCATCGCCGCGATGACCTCATCGGGCAGGGTGGGCGGTGGCGGCTCACGGTTCCAGCCGGTCGCCGCCAACCAGTCGCGCAGCGGCTGCTTGTCGAAACTCGGCTGGCCGCGTCCGGGTTGATACCGATCCGCAGGCCAGAACCGGCTGCTGTCAGGAGTGAGTGCCTCGTCGATCAGGATCAACTCGCCGTCGATCAAGCCGAACTCGAATTTGGTGTCTGCCACGATGATACCGCGCTCACGAGCAAAATCGGCGGCAGTCTGGTAGAGCGCGAGGGTCGAGTCGCGCAGGTGCTCTGCCAATTCGAGGCCGACCTGGGCGACCACCTCGTCGAACGACATCGGGAGATCGTGTCCCGCCTCGGCCTTGGTTGTCGGGGTGAAGATCGGCACGGGGAGCCGGTCGCTCTCGGAGAGCCCAGCCGGCAGAGCCACGCCGCAGACCTGGCCGCTCTCTTGATATTGCTCCCAACCAGAGCCGGCGAGATAACCACGCGCGACGCACTCGACGTCGATCCGCTCCGCCTTTCGGACGATCATCGACCGGCCGACCAACTCGGAGGGGATCGGCTCGACGAGGTCCTTCAGGGCATCGGCGTAGGGCCAGCCGGTATCGCGGACCACCGCGATATAGTGACTGGGCAGAATTGCAGCGGTGCGCTCGAACCAAAAGGCTGACAATTGGGTCAGCACCGCGCCTTTGTCGGGGATGCCCTCGTTCATTACGACATCGAAGGCGGAAACTCTGTCGGTGGCGACGATCAGCAACCGGTCGCCGAGGTCATAGGTATCGCGGACCTTCCCGCGATGCAGCCGGTTGGGCAAGTGGGTTTCGAGTAGCACGCTCACGGCCGCTCCTTAAGGCGGCGGGCAGTCTATCAGAACTCGCCGGCCGCCGCCGCGAAGGCACGCATCCGGTCCTGGCGAGCCGCCAGATCGGCCGCGCCGGTGGCGATATGCTCGGGTTCGAGCAGCAACGTCGCGACGCTTGTTGCCAGCAGCCTCGCTCCGGTGAGCGCCGGCCCGGTTGCGACGGCCGCGTCGGTGGCGAACTTGGCGCTCTTGGGTGGCGCATCGCTTACCCAGAAGGGCAACAAGGCCGAAGGGATCACCTGGGAGACGTTGCCGAAGTCGGTAGGGTAAGGAAGAGCCCAGGCTCCCGTCGCCCCGCCAACTGCGAGCCGATCCCACTCTCCGGCGACCGCATCGCCGATCGGTGGGCAGTCGATCAGGTTCAAGTAGGTGCGGGACCGGTCGTCGGACTCGACCGTTGCGCCGGCCGCGGCAGCCGACGCTTCTGCCGAACGGAGCAATCGTCGACCCACCCGGCGGAGACTGACCGGGCCGGGCGCTCGCAGCCAGAATCGGGCGACCGCCCGCTCGGGGACAATGTTCGGCGCTGCGCCGCCGTTCGGGATGACCCCGTCGATCCGCGAGCCGATCGGCAGGTGCTGACGCAATGCGTTCACCAGCGAAAACGTGCCGAGCGCCGCTTCGAGTGCGTTGATCCCGCGTTCGGGAGCGGAAGAGGCGTGCGACGCTTTGCCGGTGAAGCGAAGTTCGATCAGCCGGCCGGCCGGCGAACTGGTCAGTCGAGGCCGGTGGACATTCGAGGCGACCAGACAGAGTGCGCTCTGGAGGTCGTCGAGAGCACCGGCTTCGAGGAGGATCTCCTTCCCACCGGCGCCCAAGGCGTCTGGCTCCGATGCCGGAGAGCCAACGGCCACGATCCGGCCGGGCAGGCCATCGGCGATGGCGGCAAGGGCCCGCAACGCAACGATACTGGCGGCAGCGGCGAGGTGATTGCCGGCGAGATGGCCGTTCACGGGATGGGCGTCGTAGTGAAGGAAGATGCCTATCGCCGGATCTCCGTGACCGAGACTGGCACGGAAGGCGGTTGGCAGGTCGGCCAGCGGCGCTTCGATGGCGTAGCCGGCTGCCGAAAGCGCTCCGGTAAGCCGGGCGGTGGCGTTGAACTCACCAAATCCTGGCTCGGGTTGCTCGAACAGCGATCGAGCGATCTCGGTCAACAGAGCGCCGCTCGATGCGACCTCATCGTCGAGAGCGTGCTGAATTTGTGGCCGTGTTGACATCAATCAGATCATACCGAATCAAGCGGCAGACTATAATTGCCGCGATTGGGGCATCGTCATCGCTCAACGCCCCGCACGGCATTACGAGGAAAAGTGTGGATTCCCAGAACGGTCGAGTAATTCTCCTTATCGACTACGACAACTTCGAGATTTGTGTTCGCCGCGACCTCCAGATGATTGCTGATCTCTCCCCAGTAGTCTCCTACGCCCAGACCCTGGGAACCGTCGTTTCGGCCCGTGCCTATGGCTCGTGGGATGATCCAAACCTGCGAATGATGGTCTACCGGTCGGGCGTCGAGCCGGCATTTGCGCCGGTGTTCCAAACGACGATGGGACAGCAAGGATCCGGCAAGAGCGTCGCCGACACCGCGTTGGTCGCCGATGGTATCGATCTCCTCCATCTGTTGCGCCCGGAGTTTCTGGTCGTCGTTTCCTCCGACAAGGACTTGATGCCGCTGGTGCGAATGGCGCGCCTGCGTGGCACCCACGTGGCGGTGGTTGGCAGCGATTTCACCGCCACCCAACTGGCCCAATCCGCCGATCGGCTGGTGACCTATCGGGAACTAGTCGGCGGACCGCGCCGGCGCGGTGTACCGATGCCACGAGCCCAGCAAACCCTTCCCGGCGCAGTTCAGCCGTCCTTCCGGGCGCCGGCAGGGCCGGCGGTCGAACCGGACGACAGCGCCGCACCAGTCACCCAGGTCGCGCCGGTGGCAGCTTCGCCCGCCGTTCCGGAGCCGATACCGGCCGAAGGCGAGGCAGTCGGCGTCAAGCGGCGGCGCCGCCGTCGACGGGGAAGCGGTCGCGCTGACAGCACCGACGCTGTCACGACGGTTGAGGAAAGCTCCGTCGAGGAAACCACCGTCGAAATGGATCTGGCGGAGGCAATTAACGAAGCCGACCAGGTCGAGGAGCCCGAGCCGGAGGTTGAAGGTCCGCCGGTCGAATCGCCCGCGCGGGCGCCGATGCCACCACGGGGTACGGGCCGAGCCAGTGGAGCCGGTGGACGGCTGCCCTTCCGCCGTCCCGAGGTGTTGGCCCAACTTGGGGTCGAGGCGCGCCGTCCCGAACCGGCTGTGCGGGAACGCCCACAACCGGCCGCCCCTCAGGAGCCGACACTCGAGCCCTCGCCCGTGCTCGATACCTCACCCGAAGTTGCGCCCGAGCCTCGACTGGCAGAGCAGGTCGGCCCGCCGGTGGAGCCGGACGAAGGTGAAGTGCGCCGAGCTACGCCACCGGTCGGCCCAATCCGCGCCGCTGCCGCACCGCCGCGCGCCACCG
Organism: Dehalococcoidia bacterium; assembly: GCA_046328265.1. GTDB lineage: Bacteria > Chloroflexota > Dehalococcoidia > SpSt-223 > SpSt-223 > JANWZD01. The sequence continues at coordinate 121,390 of JAXLWW010000013.1, read as the reverse complement.
AGCCGGAAGAAACCGCCGGGATCGCACCCGAGCCACTGGACGACACCGAAATCATCCGGCCGCCGCTTGAGTCGCTGCTCGGGCGGGTGATCGTCCGTGGTCCGCAGGACGTCGAGACGCCAGCCGAGCAGGCGATCGCCCGCCTGGCCGATCGGAGCGGCGGAATGGACCCCGGCGTGGCGATGGTCGCCGCCGACCTTGCCGAGCAGATCGACGACGCATCCGGCGAGCCGGGGCGCCGCCGTCGTCGCCGCCGGCCATCCGGCGCCGGCGAAGTGTCAGCTACCCCGGCCGCCGAGGTTCCCGAGGCGCGGCCGTCGCCCGACCCGATCGACGTCTATTTCGATTCTGAGGGAGCGCCCGAGGCATTCCGCGATGCGGTCGAAGCGGTGGCCGAGGCTGCCCCGGCGAGCCGAAACCGTCGCCGCCGCCCGAACGAATCGAGCAAAGCAACGAAGCCACCAGTCGAGGCGGAGAGCAGCCCTGGCGGCGAAGCGGCTGCTCCGAGCGAGCCAGCCAAACCGCCTGCGGCGCGCGGCGGCCGGGCTAGCCGTGGGCGTGCGTCGGCGGTCGCCGATGCGCCCGACCCCGCGCCATCGGAGACGACCGCCGAGGGCGCCGGACCGGAAGTCCCGGCGGACCCACCGGCCGAACCGTCCGCGTCGAAGGGGTCGCGCCGCCGGCGCTAGCACGTCCGGCGCTCCGGCCACTCGGTTCGTCGCCTACCGGTTCGGATGGGGGGCGGGTGCTTGCAGTCCGTCGGCGAGACCCGGGCGCGTCGCAGGTCAGTCTTGCGCCGGACTTGCCGATCGGGGACGGGCAATCTCCGCCGCCATCCCTACCGTGTCTGGTGAACTCACTGCATGTAGCGGCCGCCGTCGATGATCAACGTCTGGCCGGTAATGAATCGCGACTGGTCAGAGGCGAAGAACAGGACGGCATCGGCAATGTCTTCGGGTTGGCCGCCCATCTTCAACGGCGCTTCCTGGACCTGGGCGTCCTGGCCCGCGGCCGGGCGGCCGGCATTCCAGCGGGTGAAGACCAGCCCCGGCGCAACCCCGTTGACCCGAATCGTTGGGCCAAGGGCCTTGGCGGCGACGCGGGTGAGGTGGTTCAGCCCCGCCTTTGAGACGGAGTAGGCGGCTGAACTTCCGACCGGCGCGATGCCGCCGACCGACGAGACGTTCACGACCGCACCTTTGCCAGCGGCCCGCAGGTGTGGAAGCGCCGCCTTGATGCAAAAGAACGGGCCGTTCAGGTTGACGCCCAGTACCCGCGTCCACAACTCGTCGTCCACCTCGTCGAACGAGGAGAACCGGGTTGTCGCGGCGTTGTTGACCAGAATATCGAGACGGCCGAACCGATCGACGACCCGATCGATCATCTCCCTGACCGCCGCCGAATCGGAGACGTCGGCGCGGACCGGCAGTCCGCGCTCGCCAAGCGCCTCGGCAGTCTCGGCGGCCTCGGCCTCGGAAACCGAATAGTTGACTGCCACACCAGCCGCACCTTCGGCGGCAAATCGCAACGCCACCGCGCGCCCGATGCCGCTGACGCCGCCGGTGATCAACGCGACCTTGCCCTCGAGCAGCATCCTCTTTCCTCCGCCCGGCTCCTGCCTGTGGGCGGTGGTACTATACCGCCCGATGGTCGAACCGCTGCTGATCGCCTCGAATAATCCTGGCAAGCACCGCGAGCTTGTGCGTGCCCTCGGCGGCCTGCCGTACGATGTCGTCACACTCGCCGAGCGCGGTATCCGCGCTACTATCGAAGAGGTCGGCGCGACCTTCGAGGAGAACGCCTCGCTCAAGGCGACCGCGTACGCCGCGATGAGCGGCCTGCTGACGCTCGCCGACGATTCGGGACTGGAGGTCGATGCCCTCGGCGGTGAGCCGGGCGTGCACTCGGCGCGGTACGGCGGCGCCGACCTCAACGACGCAGGGCGGATGTTCCTGGTACTGGAGCGGGCAGCGGCGCTCGGTTCCGGAGAGCGGGCGGCGCGCTTCGTCTGCGTGATCGCGATCGCCGAGGACGGCGGCGAGCCGGTCCTCTTTCGTGGCGAGTGCGTTGGCGTCCTGACCGAGGCTCCACGTGGTGCGGGCGGCTTTGGCTACGACCCGATCTTCCTCCCGGAGGGTGAGACGCGGACGATGGCTGAGTTGTCAATCGACGAGAAGGCGGCAATTTCCCATCGGGGAAGGGCGATTGCTCTGGCGCGGACCTGGCTGGCCGAGCGGACGAGGGTGCGGATATGAGCGAACTGAGCCATTTCGATGAGGCCGGCCGCGCCCGGATGGTCGATGTCTCGGCCAAGGACGAGACGGCCCGGATCGCCGTTGCGCGCGGGCGGGTGACCATGCAGCCGGAGACGCTCGCGCTGATTCGCGAGGGGCGTATCAGCAAGGGGGATGTCCTCGCGGTTGCCCAGGTGGCCGGGGTGATGGGGGCGAAGCGGACACCGGATCTCGTGCCGATGTGTCACCCGTTGCTGCTTTCGGCGGTCGACATCGCCTTTTCGCTTACCACCGACGCCGTCGAGATCGAGGCGACCGTCAAGATTCGTGGCCGGACCGGGGTCGAGATGGAGGCGCTCACCGCGGTGAGCGTCGCCGCGCTCACCATCTATGACATGGTCAAAGCAGTCGACAAGGGGATGCGGATCGAAGCAGTCCGGTTGGTCCACAAAAGCGGGGGCCGCAGCGGCGTCTTCGATGGGGAATAGCGGCGAGAGATGCGTCGACCCGATCATCCGCGAGATCCAGGCATTCATGCAGAAGCGCCATCCGGAGGTGACCGCCTTTCTGGTGACGACCAAGCGTGACGGTCGGCCGTTCATCCGCCAAGTGAATGCGTTTGTCGATGGCTGGACGGTCACCTCGCTCTCGCCGCCGGAGGGGCTGAAGATCAGCCAGATTCGCCGCAACCCGGCGGCGGCGTTTCTCTGGGTGCAGCAGTTTCCCGACCGGTTGGCGCGCAATGTCTGGGTTCAGGGCGACGTCGAGATCGTCGAAGACCGGGCGGAAATCGACGCCTTTCTCGACCGGCGGCAGCGTGTCTGGGGCCAGCGATTTACCAAGCCGCCGGCCGTCGAGACGGTGCTGTTGCGGTTACAGCCAACGTTCCTGCGGTCGGAGCATTTTCGCGAGAACCCGCGCGAGTTCATGATGCGCGAGTTTCCGGACCTCTCCTAACTACCATTGGCTGCCTGACAATGCTCGCAGACGACGTCGGGCGAGTCCTCGGGCCGATGAGCCCAGGCTCGCTCGAACAGTTCGCCGGCAATGGCTACCGCCTCGGCTCGCACTGGCAACCGAGCGAGAGCATTGGTCGGCAGTCCGCTCTCACCCCAAACCGCTCCGGCGAGCAGACCGTAGAGCGTCACCGCCGGTTCGGCCTGCAGACGCGTCAGTCCGGCCTCGAAGGATGGCGTGGCGGCGATCGTCAGGAGCGCGAGGTCAAGCGCGGCTCCGGCTTCGGTCGGGATGGCCGCCGGTTCGATCTGGAGTTCGTCTGGCGGAGTGCCGCCGAGCGCGGCAAGCATGACGAGGGCGACCGCCCGGTAGACAGGCGCGTCTTCGGCAAGTTCGCCGGCCTGGCGCGCCGCCCGCGCCGGGTCGTCGGCGAGCCAGAGCGCCAGCAGACCGGCAGTCTCCGGGCCGCCTCCCGGCTCGATCATCTCACGCTCCAGCACCAAAGCGGCGCGGTCCAGCAGGAGTCGTGCCGCGTCGGCATCGGCGAGGCTCAGTCCAAGCAGCGCCCCACGATAGCGGTCGTTGAGCACGAGATGATCGGGATGGGTGTGCAGGCTAGTCCTCGCCCCGTTCTTTGGTGAAGCGCGGCTCGCCTTCGAGCTTTGGAAGCGTCTCGAAATGCGCCCGGGCATGATTCTTGCCGGGGCGAGTGGGCAAGTCGAGGATGTCGGCATCGCCGATCTCACCCTTGGCCGAGCGGAAGCGGCGGCCCACCGCCCACACGATCGACGCTCCGGTGGCTTCGACGATCCGCACTGTCGAATCGACGCACTTCGGTCCGATACCGTCGCCCGGAATAACCGGAACCAACTTTTTCCCCAACGGGGTGATGTGTGCTATCTCAGGGTCTCCTCTGTTCAAGTTCCGGCCGTATCATACGGCGGGAGGCCGCCCGCCTGGCGCAATCGCCAACTTCATTGTCTCGCCGCTGTCGAAGCGGCGCATCGCCTCAGCGGCCGCCTCCAGGGGCATCCGCTCGCCGACGAGTGGCGCAACGTCGATCGCGCCGCTGGCAAGCAGGGCAAGCGAACGGCGCACCGTCCGCGGGGTATGGTGGAAGACGCCGCGTAGGCTGAGCGCATCGTAATGGACGCGAGCGATGTCGAGCGCGGCCGTCGCCCCGGCTGCCGATCCGCCGAACAGAATCACGCGTCCACCGGGCCGCGCCATCGCGATTGCCTTCTCGATCAGTTCGGGGATACCGGTGATCTCGATGACGACGTCGGCTCCGCCAGTCGCCGCCAGCACCTGCTCGACCAGATCGCCCCTAGTGGCATCGATCGCGGCCGTCGCGCCGAATGTGCGGGCAAGGGCGAGGCGCTGGGGTTTACGGCCGACCACGACGATCGGGTCCGCGCCAGCCTCGCGCAGCAGTTGGACGAACAGCAGCCCGATCGGCCCGGTGCCGCCCAGCACAACGACCGCTTCGCCCGGCTCGATTGCCGCCTCTTCGACGCCCTGGACGACGCAGGCGAACGGTTCGAGGAAGGCGAGCGTCTGGTCCGGCACGCCGTCGGGGGCAGCAAAGAGATTGTGGGCGACGATCGGCGCAGAGATCGCGAGGTAGTCGGCGAACGCGCCGCGCAGCAGCATCTGCGGCAGGTGGCGGCAGAGGTTGGTCCGGCCGGCGAGACAGGGATCGCAGGTCCCACACGGCGCTGAGTTGGCAGCCACCACGCGCTCGCCGGCCGTGAATCCCTTGACACCCTCGCCAAGGGAGACAACCCGCCCGACGAACTCATGGCCCAACGGCCAGGGCGGAGTGAAGAGCCGGTGTCCTTGGCGATAGGATTTCAACTCGGTGCCACAGGTGAGGGCGGTGGTCACCTCGACCAGCACTTCTCCCGGGCCAGGCACGGGAACCGGGATACTCTCGACGACGACTTCGCGCGGCTTGAGCAAGAAGGCGGCGCGCATCGTCGTCGGCGTCATCAGCCGATCTCGATGATGGCCTTGAGCCCGGCGCCGGGGTTGGCGGTCATGGTAAAGGCGTCCTGCGCCCGCTCGATTGGAAAGCGATGGGTGATGATCTCGGGGCCGCGAACCCGGCCGCTCCGCAGATAGTCGAAGGCGATCCGCGTCTCGTGGGGGCCCGCAGAGTAACTCGCGCCGATGGTGTGCTCGTTGAACCAGAGGCGGTGCGGCTCGATCGCCAATTTCTCACCCGGGGCGCACGGCGCAAACAGCATCAGGTAGCCGCCCGGCTCGAGCAGTTCCAGTCCGGCTTGCGCCGGTCCGAGGCCGGACGGCCCGACGAAGACGATATCGGCCAGCCGACCATCGTTCACCTCGGACAACTGCTCGAGCGCCGGCCCAGCCGAAGGGTCGATCAGCGCGTCTGCGCCGTAGCTCGTCAACCGCTCGCGCCGGATGGCGATTGGATCCGACACGACAATCCGGCTCGCCCCGGCGAGAGCGCAAAGTTGGGTGAGCAGGATGCCGTTTACCCCTGCGCCGACAATCGCGACTCGGTCGCCCGGGCCGACGTTGGCCCGGGCCACCGCCCGGAGGGCGCAGGCCACCGGCTCGATCAACACCGCCGCCTGGGATGGAAAGTCATCCGGCAAGACGTGGACGTCCAACTCGACGTTGGCAGCCGGTACCCGGACGAACTCGGCCATGCCGCCGGGATAGAGCTTCGTCTGCTTGAAGCGCGGGCAACTTGACCAGTTGCCACGCCGACAACGCGAACAGACCATACAGGGCACGTGATGGTGGATGAAGACCCGCTGGCCGATCTGCAGGCGTTCGACGCCCTCGCCGATCGCGACGATCTCCCCGACCGGCTCGTGGCCCGGCGTGATCGGCGCACGCGGCGCTAGATACCACTCCATCACGTCCGAGCCGCACACCCCGCATAACTCGATCTTCACGACGATCTCGCCCGGTCCGGGCGTCGGTTCCGGCAACTCGACGACGGTGACGTCGGCATTCGTTCGATACTGGACGGCTCGCACGCGCCGGAGTATAGACGAGACCTCACCCCCCCGGTCCCCCTCTCCTGAAGGGAGATGCGGAGGGGTTGGGGCGGTCAGAAGGCTCGTTACGCTTGATGGTCGTTGCCTAGACGTTGGCAGGCAGATGCTATGACGACGAAGCCCCCTTTCCTGAAGGAGAGGGGGCGGCGAACTGCGCGAGCGGGGGTGAGGTCTACACCCCGGCGAGGATGCGATCGTGGCGGGGGTCTTTGATCGTCTCGGCGAGCGACGCGCCGGGAGGAACCATTGGGTAGCAGTTCTCCTCGGCTTCGACCACGAAATGAATGAGGGCCGGGCCATCGACGGCCATTGCCTCGCGCATCAGGTCTTCGACATTATCTACCCGGTCAGTACGGAAGGCGGGGATGCCATAGGCCTCGGCGAGTTTGACGTAGTCAGGGCCAACCATCCGCACCGCCGAATAGCGGTTGTCGTGGAACAACTCCTGCCACTGGCGGACCATTCCCAGATAGCCATTGTCGACCACCGCGATCTTGACCGGGATGTTCTCCTGGACGCAGGTCGCCAGTTCCTGAAGGTTCATCTGGAAGCCACCGTCGCCCTCGACCGCCCAAACCGTTGCCTCGGGCTTGGCCATTTTTGCGCCCATCGCCGCCGGTAGGGCAAAGCCCATCGTGCCAAGCCCGCCAGAGGTGATCAGCCGGTTGGGGTGGTCGTACCAGAAGAATTGAGCCTGCCACATCTGGTGCTGGCCGACCCCCGTCGCGACGTAGGCCTCGCCGTTGGTCACCTCGTAGAGCGCTCGTGAAACATGCTGTGGCAGCAATCGCTCGGTGCTGGGGATCTCAACCGAGGGGTGCTCGCGCTTGAGGGTATCGATGCGCGCCAGCCAGTCGGCGTGGGTGGTGTTCTGGATCTGCGGGAGCAGGTCGCGCAGCACGGTCCGGGCATCGCCCGTGATCGGGGCGGTGATCTTGACGTTCTTGTCGGTTTCGCTCGGGTCGATGTCGATGTGGATCAACTTGGCTTGGGGAGCGAAGTCGACGAAGCGACCAAGTGCCCGGTCGTCCCAACGTTGGCCGATGCCGATGATGACGTCGGCCTCGCCCATGCCGTAATTCACCCAGGCCATGCCGTGCATGCCCATCATGCCGAGAAAGAGCGGATGGGTACCGGGGAAGCTGGAGATCCCCAAAAGCGTGTTGACCACCGGGATCTGGGCCTTCTCGGCCAGTTCACGCAACTCGGCATAGGCTTCGGAGAGAATAACGCCGTGGCCGGCGATGATCACCGGCCGCTTTGCTTCGTTGATGAGCTTGGCCGCCCGCTTGATCTCTGCCGGGTCGCCGGCCATCTTCGGCTCGAACCAGGGCAACTCGACGTGGCTCGGATAGTCGAACTCGGCCAGTTCGAGTTGGACGTCTTTCGGGATGTCGATGTGGACGACGCCCGGCCGGCCGGTGCGGGCGATGTGAAACGCCTCGGCAAAGGTTGGCGCAAGGTCGGCTGCGGTGCGGACGAGATAGTTGTGCTTGACGATCGGCAGGGTGACGCCAGTGATGTCGCACTCTTGGAAGGCGTCTTTGCCGATGAAAGGACGGGCGACCTGACCGGTGATGGCGATCATCGGGATCGAGTCCATCTGGGCGGTGGCCAGTCCGGTCACCAGGTTGGTCGCGCCGGGTCCCGAGGTGCCGATACAGACGCCGACGTTGCCGCGCACCCGGGCGTAGCCATCGGCCATATGGGCGCTGGCCTGTTCGTGGCGAACGAGAATGTGGCGAATCTGCGGGTACTCCGGCATGACGTGGTACATCGGCAGAACTGCCCCGCCGGGGTAGCCGAAGACGGTATCAATGCCCTCGCGCAGCAACGATTCCATGATGATGTGCGATCCGCTCAGCCGCATGGCCAGTCTCCTCGTCGGGCGCATTCCCCGCCCGCAGTTGTTCGGCGATCACCGCCGCCCGAAGGCTCGCCATTGAGCCGACAAAAAAAAGCGCCTCGCCCCAGAAGGGACGAGACGGAAAAGTCCCGCGGTACCACCCTACTTGCCCGGAAATCCAGGCCGCTCTGCCGGAGCGCGTACGCTCCGCGTCCTGTTAACGGAGGACCAACCGGCCGCGTCTACTAGGCTCACACCGTTCGGGCGGCGGCTCAGGAGCGACGTTCGTCGATGGCCCCGCGCCCGCTTTCACCAATCCGGGCTCGCTGAACGGGACGGCTCGACTACTCTTCTCCGTCGTTGCCGATCGTCCAAACTCTACACGAAGCACCGACCGCTTGGCAAACCATTAAGTTCGCCAGACACTGGACTGCAGAACTGATACTGGGTATCATTGGTCAAAGAGGACTGACGATGCAGCGATTCTGGCTCGGCCTCGCGCTTCTGCTGGCGGCTTGTGCGCCAGCGGGCGGCGCTCCCTCCGGCACGCCCGGCGTGGGTCCGGCCTGCCCGGCCACGCCGTTGAACGTCGTCGCGGCCGAGAACCAGTATGGCAGCCTCGCCCTCCAACTTGGCGGCGCATGCGTCCGAGTTGTCAGCGTGATCGCCGGCGCCGACGTCGATCCGCACGACTACCAGATCGACGCGCGAACCGCTCGCGCCTACCAGGACGCTGACGTGATCTTCCAGAACGGTCTTGGCTACGACCCGTTTTCCGAGCGTTTGGTTTCATCCCTTTCGACCCGGCCGGTTGTCGTCACCTTTGGCGATGTCGTCGGCCTGCGAGATGGCGACAACCCGCACCTCTGGTACAGCCCGGATTATCTGACGCGGATCATCCACGCGATGACCACGGCCTTCCAGCAGGCGCGGCCAGAGGCAATCAGCTACTTCGCCGAGCGAGCGGGTGATCTGGACCGGGCGCTCGGGCCGTATCGCGACACAATCGCCGAGGTTCGTCGCCGCCATACTGGCACACCAATCGGGACGACCGAGACGCTTTTCGTACCGATGGCCGAGGCGACCGGCCTTTCGGTCCTCACGCCGCCGCGGCTGCTGGATGCCCTGGCTGAGGCCGGGCAGCCTTCGGTGGCCGACGTGACGACGATGCAGAACCAGATCCAGCAGCGCCAGATCCGAGTGCTGGTCTACAACGCCCAGACCGAACGCGCGATCAGCCGGCAATGGGCGGCGATGGCACAGGAGGCGGGCGTCCCGGTGGTGACGGTGACCGAAACGCTGCCGTCAGCGGACGAGACCTTTCAGGAGTTGCAGGTCCGCCAGCTACGGGCGCTCGTAGCCGCGCTCGGAGACTAGGATGAGCGACTCAGCGGTCGCCTTCGACGACGTTGCGGTTGCCCTCGGTGGCCGGACGATTTGGAGTGGGGCGACCTTCACGATCCCGCGCGGCGCGTTCAGCACCCTGATTGGCCCGAGCGGGTCGGGCAAAACGACGCTCCTGCGGCTAATCCTCGGTCAGCTTCGGCCGAGCGCCGGACGGATTCAGGTGCTCGGTGGAGCGCCGAGGTCGGGCAACCGGTCGATCAGCCTGGTTCCGCAACGCGGCGAGGTGCTGAACGACCTTGCGGTGCGGGCGCGCGACCTGGTGATGCTCGGTTTGACCGGCTTTCGCTGGGGCATTGGCGGAGCAAGCCGGGAGGATCGGCTGCGGGTCGATCGGGCGCTTGAGGCGGCCGGCGCGATCGACTATGCCGATGAGCCAGTCGGTGTGCTGTCGGGAGGTCAGCAAAAGCGGCTGTTCGTCGCCCAGGCCTTACTCGATCGGCTCGAGTTGCTGTTGCTGGACGAGCCGTTTGCCAATCTGGACCTCAAGAACGAGCACGAGTTGGTCGCGCTCTGTCGGCAGATCAACCGCGGTCAAGGGGCGACGATCCTCGTTGTCACCCACGATCTCAATCCGCTGCTTGGCGCGATCGATCACCTGGTCTACTTGCTGGATGGCCAGCCACGTGAGGGGACGGTCGGCGAGGTACTGACGAGCGAAACGCTCTCGCGGCTGTACGGCATTCCGGTCCAGGCCCTGCGGGCCGAGGACGGATCGATCTTCATACGCTGACGGAGGGCCATGGAGCCGATTACCGACCTGCTGCAGTATGACTTTCTGCGTCACGCCTTCTTGGCCGGAACGATCGTTGCAGTGACCGCCGGAGTCGTCGGCTATTTCGTGGTGTTGCGCCACCTTGCCTTTGCCGGTCATGCGCTCGCTCACATCGGCTTCACCGGTGCGACTGGCGCCATGCTGGTTGGCGCGGACCTCGTCGTCGGCATGGCGGTCTTTACCACCGGGGCGGCCATCGCAATCGGCCTGCTTGGCGACCGCCTGCGCGGGCGCGACGTTGCCATTGGCGCAGTGTTGGCGTTTAGCCTCGGCCTGGGCAACCTGTTCTTGAGCCAGACGACAAAACTGGCCGGCCGGGCGACCGGCATTCTCTTTGGTGATCTGCTGGCGATCTCGGCCGATTCGGTGATTACCATCGCGACCTTCGGCATACTCTCGCTGGCAGCACTGGCGTTTGCCTACCGGCCGCTGCTGTTTGCCTCGATCGACCCGGCGGTTGCCGAGACCCGCGGCGTTCCAGTGCGGTTGCTTGGGATCGGCTTCATGGTGGTACTGGCAGTGGCGGTGGCGACCTCGGTCCAGGTGGTTGGGGTGCTGCTGATCTTCGGGCTGCTGGTGGCGCCGGCGGCAACTGCCCAACGGCTCACCGCCAGGCCTGGCCGGGCAATCGCGCTGTCGGTGGCGCTGGCAGTCGTGAGCGTCTGGTCCGGGCTGGTACTTGCTGTGCTCGTTCCCTGGCCGCCGAGTTTCTTCATCACCTCGGTCTCGTTCGCTATCTATCTTGGCGTCGTCTGGCTGGCGCCGGCAGTCGGCTCGGCAGCGGGCTGGTCGGGTCGCTTGGCGCGCTGAGGTCCTCGGCGCTCGTGTATTGGATCTCGTGGCAACAGAACTCGAAAGTGGAACGCGGGGTCCGCAGCCTCGGCCGATATCACGTACCGCCGTAGGAGCTACCGGAGAAGGTGCACACCGTTGCCCGGATGATCGTCTCGCCGATCGAGGAGGCTGAGGCAATCAACTGGAACGGCCAGCGGATAGCAGTGGAGGAGGGCAGGGACGCGCGAGCCACCCTCGCCAACGCCCAGCGGGAAGAGACGAAGCAGTTCGGGATGGGGCTGGAATTCCTGCTTCTCCGGAACCCGGAATGGCGTGAGACGCTGGAACGGATCCTGTGCACCGGGGGAGTCGTCGCCCACAGCGGACAGGCGGAAGCAACGACTTAGCGGGCCGTGACAGGCTCCGGGTCACGAGCTTCCTGGTGGGGGAGATAGCGGCCGGGGGCCGGCTTGAGCGGCGCAACGCCGGTGGACTTTGGTTTGCGCCCGGCGGTGCGGAAGATGCCGAGCACAAACGGCGCGAGAAACGCCAACAAGAACGGGAATGGACAACTTCCCATCATCCCCTCCAGACATCGACATTGTACCGGCGCGGGAGGACAGGCGGCAACGGACGCGTGGCGAGCTATCGCCCGATCGCGATCGTGCCGACCGGCGCACTATCCCGCCCCGGTAGGCCGATGCGTGCGCCAGTTATCGGGTCATACAATCCAGCCACCAGTCGGTAGTCGCCCGCCGGCAGGCTCGCTGGGAGGTCGAGGGTACGCCGGTCGATGACGATCTCGCCTGCTTGCCAGCTTGTGGTTGGGCGCAGACCGCCCGCCGGCGGGCCGTCCCGCTGGGTACGCAGGACTCCGTCCGGCCCGATCAGGTGCAAGAACACCGCGAGGTCGTGCGTCGGCGGTTGCTCGCTCCGCCAAAAGAGGTCGACCTCAAACGGTTCGCCACCTTTCGCCGTTCCAAACCGCCGGCCGACCAGCGCCAACCCATCGCCAAGTTCGCCCGAAACTGCCTCGGCATTCGCCGGAAGCGACCGCAGCGGCAGCGGCGTCACGTCGCGCACCGCCCGCCCATCCGATTCGAAGACCCCCAACCGGACCAGCCCTTCGCGTCCTTCGATCTGACGGGTGCTCTCTCCCAACTGGATCGGAAGCCGTCCGGCGACATCCCAGGGACTGCCGCCCGACGTGGCGACAAGTGAGACGGTGAACCGTCCCGGCCGTCGCCAGCGGCCAAAAGTCGGTGTCATCGCGCCAAAGCTCCGGTCGCCCCAGGCGGTCGGTGGTAGAAAGGTTGGCCCAGGGAGTTGCCAGGTTTCATCGGCGGGCGAAGCTGGGCCGTCCCCTTCGGTGACGATCGCGAACAGCCGTTGGCCATCGCTCGGCCGGGGGCCGGAGCGCAAGGCAAGCAGCAGATGTGGTGTTGAGGGCGGCGCGGGGACGAGCGAATAGCCATCCAGAATGATCCCGTCGCCAAAGGCGACCGACGCTCGTTCGGCTGGTCGTTGAGTACCCAGCATCCCGCGGTAAGCATCTCCGAGACTGGCTTGATCCACCTGCCCGCGCTGGAGCAGCAGGATGCCGTCCTCGGCGGCGACCAGCCCGTACCCGTTGTCGAGGAGCCGTCGGGCCGTCTGGAGTTGATCTTCTACGACCATCGGCACGTTCAGCGCCCAGGTGTCGAGCAGTACGACGTCGGAATCGAGATTGCGCGGGTAGACGACGACCTGACGCCGCTGGGTAAGATGGGGGTTGAGTTGGGGGGTCGCGCTGACCGAGGCGTCCGGCGGGACGAGCGCGAGGATCCGGCGGGCAACGTCGTAGTGGGCGACGGCGGGCTTGACCTCGAAATCCCAGGCCAACGGGGTGAATCCGCGCACCCGGCCATAGAGCAGGCTGGCGACGACCAGCGCAAGCGGGACGGCGATCAGCGCTGGACGCCGCCCTCGACCGGAGAGGCGGACGATCCGGGAAGCGCCGACGATCGCCGCCGCAACGACGAACGGCACGATTGGCGCGGGATAATGGTTCGTTTCGGCCACTTGCTGGAGGACGTTGTTCGAGACGAGGTTCTCGGCGATCGGCGGCAGCGCGAGGATCAGCACCTCCGGCGCAGCAAGGGCAAGCAGCCCTACCGGCAGCAGCAGCGCCAGCGCATACGCTCCAGGATCGCCGCCGGCCAGCAAAGGCAGCGCTCGCCACGGCTGGGTAATCATCGTCACGATGATCTCGGGGATCGAGCCGCCAAGCTCGCGGTAGCGTGGCAGGTACGGCGATGCCCCACCAGGGTTGAAGGTCGGGATGACCCAGAGGAAGACGAAGACAAACCAGGCCGCGGCGAGGGCGATCGTCGTCAAGCCGAGTCGCCAGCGCCGTTGGAAGACGATCGCGTACAGCCCCATGGAGATCGCCACCAACGGCATATCCTCCTTGCAGGCAACCGCGAGGGCCGTGCCGGCAGCGAACATGACGTTGTTGCGTTCGAGCAGACCGGCAATCGCCAGGGCGAAAAACGGCGCGGTCAGGGTCAGAGGATGGAACTCGTAGAGCACCGCCGCCTGGAGCGACGGAAACAGCAGGTAGGCGGCAGCGAAAGGCAGCGCCGCCCAGGGATTGCCCAGTCGGCGACGCGCCAGCCAATAGAGAGGCACTGCGCCGAGGGCGACGAGCACCGCCTGGACGACCAGCAGGGCCACCGGCGTCGGCGCGATTCGGTAGACGAGGGCGAGCGGGAGCAAGATCGGCTCGACGTGGGCGCCCAGCCGATTGGTCCCGCCGCGCCAGTTGGTCGAATCGAACCACCGTCCCTGACTGGTGTTCCAGACGGCCTGGTCGAGGTTGCCGAGGTCGTTCCCGGCGGTACCGAAGGTCTCGTGGCGATGGATCGAGAGCGAAGCGAAAAAGACCGCAAAGGCCACCATCAGGCCGCCGAGTGCCAGCAATGGCAGAGCGCGGCTCAAGGAGAGCACCAGCGGGCGTTCCGCAGGGCGCGCGACCGCGGGGGCGGTCACGGCCGCTCGACCCGGACGATACCCAGGTCTGCGCCGTCGCCGCTGGCGCCTTGAACGCGCTCGCCGGTCTTCGGGTCGTACAGCCCGGCTCGGACCCGATAGTCGCCCGCGGGCAGACCCTCGGGGAGCGGGATCACTTGGCGGTCGACGATCAGGTTGGCAATCGGCCACGACGTCGATGGGTTTCCACCTGCCACGGGCGGCGCGTCTCGCTGGGCCGCGACCCGTCCCGCGCTGTCGATCAGGTGCAAATAGACGGTATAGTCGGCCGTCAGGGTCTCGACTGCCTGCCAGTCGAGACGGACCGGGAGCAGGGCGCCGGCCCGGGAACTTTCCGGCAGCGCGGCCGAAACCAGCCGAACCCGACCAAGGTTCGCATCGACCGGCCGTATCGGCGGCAGCGGAAGTGCCGCAAAGCGCGTCAGCCGAAGCCCGGATTCGACCCGCGTCTCGACCGGAAACCGATCGCGGGCGAGAGCAGCGGTCAGCGTTCGGCTCACCTTCCGCCCCTCCTCGCTGTCGATGTAGACGTCCCAGATATCGCCGTCGGGCAACCGGGGTGGCTGGTCGGATAGGACAAGTCGGGTCGCCGCCCCGCCGCCCAGCAGCGGCGTCAGTCGATCGTAGAGCCCGCGGTCGCCGAAAACCGCGGTCCCGCCCCGTTCGCGCAGAAGCCGGACGGCATCCTGCGCCGAGTCGGTTGGGAGGCGGGTGGCGGCATACGTCGCTGTCGCCGAGAGGGTGACAGCAGTGAGGACGGCAAGGATCGCCGCCGACACGGGAGCGGCGAGGCGTATCGTCACCGGCGATCGCCGCCCCCAGAGTACCGAAACGTAGTCGACCGCCAGCACGATCAGCACCAAGGTGCGCGCGAGCACCGTCGTCACCAGCACCGTCGGTTGGTCGGCGAAGAGCAGGAGCGCCAGTGGGTACTCGACGAGGTTGATCGCGCTCAGGACAATCGCATAGCCAACCCCTCGCCGTTCCGGCCAGAGCAGAACCACCGGCGCAAGCAGGTAGACCAGAAACTGAGGGCTGTAGCCTTTCGAGGCGAGCATGAACAGGACAATCGCCAGGCCGGCCGCCGCTACCACCGTTCGCTCGGTCCAACGCCGAACCCGCCAGAGCAGCATCCCGCCAAGTAGGGCGGCGGCCGCTAATACCGGCAGCATTGGGACGCGCGATGCCCGCTCCACTTGTCCGGCTGTTGCCGGGTCGAGCCGCGTCTCAGGCCGCGAGACTGCTCCGCCGCTGTAATAGCCGTCGGCCAAGGCCCAGACCGTCTCCCACGAACCGCGCGCCAGCAGGCTTTCGGCCGAGGCGCGTACCATCAGCGGGTTGGCGGCGACAAACGGTGCGGCAATCAAGAGGACGGTGGCAGTGGCAGCGCCGACGAGCGTCAGGGCGGCAGCACGCCGGCCGGACCGCCAGAGAGCGAATGTCCCCACCGGGACGATCAGCCCGGGGATCAGCTTGATCATGATCCCAACCCCCGCCGCGAGGCCAGCCAGCGCACCCCAGCGAACCGGCTGATACTCGAATGCCCGCAGGACAAGCGCAAGGGCAAGCAGCAGAAAGAAGAGCGGGTAACCCTCGAAGCCGGCGGACCAGAAGAAGATTGGCGCGAACAGCAGCGCCCAGACCCAGCCGGCGATCAGGCCGCGATCGGGTCCGCCGATCCGGCCGGCGATCCAGCCGATCAGCAGCAGGTTGCCCAGTTCGAACGCGAGTAAGATCGTTCCGAAGACGAGGCTAAAGGCAAGGTGCGGATTGTCCCAGGCCGGGATGATGGCCGAAAGTCGGTAGGCGGCCACCACCAACCAGGGGAAGAGCGGTGGATGCTCCATCCAGAAATCGAGGTATGGGTAGCGCCCGACGTCGGTAAAGCGCGCCCACCCTTCGAAGAAGTAGTAGTCGTTCCAATCGGCGATGTAGCCAACCGGCCTGAGTACCGCCGGGATCGCGATCCGAAGCCCGATAAAGGTCAGCAGGAGCACCGCCCAACCGGTCCGGCGCTGAGTGGCTGTCAGCATCACGGCCCCACCCGAATCGGGCCGAGATCGGCGGCGTCGGAGCCATCAGCCAGCAGCAGCCGCGCGCCACTCGCGTCATAGAACCCGGCGCGGAGCAGGAACTCGCCCGGTGGCAGCACCAGCGTCCGGTGGTCGAAGACGAGTTGGCCGGGCTGCCAGTCGGTCGTCGGCCGGGTTCCAGCGGCCGGTGGGCCATCGCGCTGGGCAACGAGCGTACCGGCCGCATCGTAGGCGTGGAGGAAGACCGAATAGGTCCCAAGCTTCGCGCTCGTCGACCAGACGAGGGTGACGGCCACTGGTTTGGTGGCGTCGGGGGCCGTCGTGACCGCCGCCCGCCGCAAGGTGACGCCGTGTTCAAACTCGGCCCCGGGTCGCTCGTCGGTGGCGCTCGCTGCCTGAAACCAGCCAACCCGGGCGTTGTCGAGCCAGACCTCACCGGTCGGGTAAAGTTGCTCGGCCAGCAATGTCTGCACTCGGCGGTTGGCCTCTCGGTCAGTCTCGGCGCCGGAGAACACCAGCCCAACCTCCTGACCCGGGCCGATGGCGTCGAGCCGACGGGCGATCTCTTCGTCGGTCAACCCTTCAAGAAGCAGCAACGTCCGGCGTGCGCCAAGGAAGGGGCGGATCTCGCGATAGAGCACCGGATCGGTAAACAGCGCCGGCCCCTCACTTGCCAGCAGCACCGCCATCAACGGTTGATAGGGATCCTTCCGATACGCCCCGTCGTAGTAGGCCCAGGCCATGCCCACTGTGCCGACGATGAGGATGAGCGCCGCACCCGCCGCCGCCAGAGACCGGGCGATCGCCGGCACGCGCACCGGTCGAAGCAACGCCCAGCATTCCACCGCCAAGGCCGCCAGCAACGCCGTCCGAAAGAGCACCAGGAAGGTGAGGATCGCCGCGTTCTCGCCGAACATCGCCAGCCAGAACGGCCATTCGAGGACGTTGACCGCCGACAGGAGCAGGGCATACACCGCGCCGCGTACCGAAGGCCAGAGCAGCAGCGCAAACGCGAGCGGGTAGACCGCGAACTGAGCGCTCCAGCCTTTGGAGGAGAGCATCAGCACCAGCAGGCTCAAGACCGAGAGCGACACGACGGTAATCGGCTTGCCCCAGTCGTGGCGGCGAGTGACCGCCCAGGCGATTACTGCCCCCGCCGCGACCGTCACGACGATCCACGGCAGGCGGGCGGCGTGTTGGGCCTGATAGGCGATCGCCGGGTCGAAGCGCTGCTCGACCGGGGCGACCAGTCCGCCGCCGTAATAGCCGTCGATCAAGGCGTAGACGGTTTCCCATGACGATCGGGTCACGATGCTGGCATAGGACGCGAGGGCCATCGATGGATTGACTAGGAAGGCCGGTCCGGCGACCGCCAGGTTCGTCAACGCCACCGCGAGGACGAACGCGCCGGTTGCCGCCCGAGTTGTGGTCCAGAACGCCATCGCGATCGCCGGGGCAACCGCCAGCGGCAGCACCTTGTACTGCATTCCCAGACCCAGCACGACCCCGGCGAGGACGGCGCGCAGCACCGGACGTCGGCCGCCCGGCAGGGCCAGCCAGATTGCGACGAGGATCGACAGCACCGCCGGTCCATCGAAGCCGGAGAGAAAGAAGTAGAGGGGCACCAGAAGCGACGCCCAGGCCGCCGCGCCAAGCAGCGCGGGTACCGGACCCCAGAGCCTCCGGCCGATCAGGAAGAGCACGACAAGCGTCGCTGCATCGACCGCCAGCAGCGGAAGCCCGGTGGTGAGCGAGAACCAGAGCGCCGGCTCACGCCAGGGTGGCAGCCAGAGCGCCAGCCAGTGCGCGGCGATCCCGAAGAGCGGCAGAAGCGGCGGGTATTCCATCCAGAAGTCGCGATAGGGGAGGTAGCCGGCATCGACGTAGCGCAGCCAGAAGCCGAAGAAATAGCGTTCCGACCAGTCCACCACGTAGCCGCCCGGCCGCCAACTCAACAACGTCCCAAGGCGAAATACGATGAACAGACCGAGCAGTCCGAGTAGCGGCTGCTCGGCGCGCAGGCGCGTCAGCAGCGCACTCATCGCCGACCGACTTCGATGGATGCCAGCGGAACGGAGAACTGACCCATCGATTGGCCGGCCTCGTCGAACACCGTCCAGGGCCGCTTGCTGTAGTAGCTGTAGATCGCTGTGACCAGCGTATAGCGCCCGGGAGGCGCATTTGCCGGAACCTCGAGGGCATAGCGGTCAAAGTAGATTACGCCCTGGGCGATCCGGTCGTTCGAGACGATGCCGTCCCACGGCTCCTTGTCGACCTGAGCAACTGCCTTACCGTCCGGTCCAACCAACTGCAGCGATGTAGTCGAGCGGAACTTGATCCGGCGCGTCTCGATCGGGGTCAGGGTGCGCCAGTACATCCCGACGGTCAAGGTCTCGCCGGGGGCGAGGACCGCTTTTGGCAGGTCATAGCCGGCAAGTTCGATCTGCGCCTGGCCGCCGGCGGCGAAGCCGATTGCCAGCGGGTGCTGGATCGGTGGCGTACTCTTGCGCTTGAAGATGCCGTAGCCACCTTCCTGCCAGTCGAGAGTGTAGAGCGGGTTGTTCCAGAGTTCGTCGAGTGCCCGCGCAAACTGGGGCGCGCTGAGCGGCCAGTAGTCGGAGAAATTGTCGAGTACGACATATTCGGCGTCGTGGATGTTCGGGTAGAGATAGATCTCGCGCCGGGTGCTCAGGTGCGGCACGAGGTCAGATTGAGCCGACACCGACGCATCCGGCGGGATGCGCCGGAAAACTTCCTCGGCGAACCGGGCACGGTCGGTGACGGTGAACTGTGTGGGGTCATGGCGACGGCCGAGCGGTGTCGGACCGAAGGCGACGGTGCTGGCGGCGGCGGCGAACAGGACATAGCTGGCGAGGGCGTAGCGCCCGGCCCAACTCTCGAACGGGCGGCGGCGCATCAGCCAGCCGAGCGCGACGATCGTCCCGCCCATGATGAACGGAATGAGGGGCGCGCTGTATTGATTGACGATATCGTATTGCTCCTTGTAATCGGAAAGGAGCAGGTAGCCAAAGGTCGGCAGGGAGAGGGCAAAAACCGGCAGGCCGACCGGTCCGAGTAGTCCGACCGGCGCAAGCAACCGAACCAGGTATTCCAGCCGCGGCACCGTCCAGAGGTATTCGAGAACCCAGAGCGGTTTGGTGACGACGGTGAGCAGGATCTGCGGGATGGTGTCGCCCAGCTTTCCGTAGCGAACGACGAAGTAATAGACCGGGCTCTGTTGGAAGTACGGCACCGCCCAGCCAACAGTAAAGACCAGCCAGGCCACCCCGGCGGTGATCAGGCCAAGGCCCCACCACCAGCGGCGAATGACCAGCAGCGCCACGCCGAAAGCGATCACGACGATGGCAATCTCCTCGCGGCAGAGCAACGCCAGCGCGAGGCTGCCAACGAGCGGCAGCATCCGGCGGCAATCGAAGAAGTAGATCGCCGCCAGCAGGAGCGGGGTGGTCAGGGCGATCTCGTGAAAATCGTAGAAGTTGACGTAGTGGAGCGCCGGCAACAGCAGATAGGCCGCTGCGAGGATCAGGGCGACACCACGGCTGGCGGTGCGCCGCCTGGCAAAGAGGTAGACCGGGATCGCGCCAAGCGCGAGGGCGACCGTCTGAAGCACCAGCAACGCTCGCGCGTCCGGCCAGAGCCAGTAGAGCGGCGCAAGAACCAAGAAGATCGGCGCGAAGTGCTGACCGAGCAGGCTGGCCGAGTATTCGAGCATCACCGTGTTTTCGAAGAGCCGCCCCTGGCTGGTGTTCCAGAGCACCTGGCTGAAGATTCCGAGGTCGTAGGCGTGGCTCTTGATCGCATTGTGACGCGCGAGGGCCAGTCCGCCGATCGCCAGAATGTAGGCGGCGATCAGCAGGCCGAGCATGGCCGGGGCAACGCGGACGAGCAACGCTTCGTGGACGGCGAAGGCGGGCCGCAAGCGGCGGCCGAAGCGGGCAAGAAGCAACCAGACGAGCGCCGCACCGCCGATCGCGATGGCCAGCGGGAGCACCAACTCGCCGAAGAGGTCAAGCTCACCGAGCGATCGCTGCATTAGACCTTGCGCGCGAGACCGAGCACGCTCAGCCCGAAGGGCAGGTCGACCCGGCTGAGCACCTGTCCTTCGGCGGCAAGCGCTCCGGTGAACAGCCGGTTGAGCGACGGCGCGATCGGCTTGAGATCCGATTCGTCGCCCGGTGTGCGGGCTACCCATTCGAGCGCACGTTTGGCTGCTGCCAAGGGGAAAAGGGTGCTGTTCAAGTAGCTCGTCCGAACGACGTCGAGGCCAGCTTCGCCGAGTTTGGTGCGAAGCTCTCCGGCGGTGTAGCGGTGGCGGGTCTGGACGGCCCGGTCGTGCGCCCCACGTAACCAGTCATAGGCCGGCGCCCGCACCAGCACCCAGCCGCCAGGCCGGACCACTCGCGCCATCTCGGCGATCGCGGCCCGATCGTCCTCCACCGCCAGATGGTAGATGACCTCGAAGGAAGTCACCAGATCGAAGGTGTTGGAGCCAAAGGGCAGGGTGCCGATCGACCCGCGGGCAAGCGCGTCGGGGCGGCGTTTGGTGGCAAAGGTGAGCGCCTCAGCCGAGAGGTCGATCCCGAGCGGCCGGCCGTAGCGCTCCAGGAGTTGGAGGTTCGCGCCGGTCCCGCAGCCGGCGTCAAGGATCCGTCCGACCGGGCCGACGTAGCGATCGAGAAGACCAGCGACCGCTTGGCGCATCCCGACATACCACCAGAAATCGTCCTCGATCTCGTACATTATCCGGTATTCGGCTCGCTTCACGGGCGCACCGTTACCCGGGCCAGATCGATGAAATCCGCCCCGTCCACCGGCAACCTGCGGCCGGTTGTCACCTCGTACAGTCCGGTGATCAACCGGTAGGTGCCGGGAGCGGGCGCGGTCAACGATACCGAGTCGCCGACCCGGTCGCCGGCTATCCAGACCGAGGTGGGGTAGCGCCCGCTCTGCGGCTGTCCGTCGTACTGGCCAGCCAACCGGCCATCGGCATCGACGAGTTGAAGGAAAACGGTGTAGTCGGCGGCCGGATCGGTGACGGCCGCCCACGCGAGGTCGAGGGCGATCTTCTCGCCTGGACGCACGGCGATCGTCCCATCCGCCGTCGTTGGGCGACTGCTGAAGCCGGTCAGCCGGATCGCCTCGCCAAGTTGCCGGTCCACCCGAACTGCTGGTTCAGCAGGGGGCGGGCCGGTCACGACGATCTGGCCGAGAACCAACCGGCTGTCGCTTCGGCCATCGGGCGTTCGCACCACCAGTCGCTGAAAGTCGGTCACCGGATAGAAACCGATCTCGACGTTGTACACCCCCGGGGCGGCATTCGCGGCCACCTGGACGCTGCGCTCGTCGTGGATCACTTCGCCGGCGCGCCAGTAACGGGTGGGATAGACGTTACGGGTCGGCGGGCCGTCGCGCTGGCCGGCCTTTTCCAGTTTCGGGTTGAGCAGGTGGACGAACAGCATGTAATGCTCGTCGATGTCGACCAGGGGCTGCCAGGTGAACGACACCTGAACGTTGTCGCCCGGCAGGACCCGCTCGGGCCGCAGGCTGAAGCCGGCCAGCCGGATGCGCTCGCCGAAGACGGCGCCACTCGGCGTGCCGATACGCGACGGGTCGTACGTCGCCGAAACCAACTGCGGACTGGTGGCGAACACGACGGCCGCGGCGAGCGCGGTCCCGACCAGGGCGGCCGGCCGCAGCCAGCCGCCAAGCGCAACCCCGCCGATCCGGAGCGTCCACCAGACGAGGATTGCGCTGTAGGCGACGGCGTTGACCAGCGTCAGGCTGAGATGGCGGTAGTGCAAGCCCCAGGCTTGGAGCCACCCGTAGATCGTCGAATCGTGGAGGACAAGATTGACCAACAAAACGACCGAGATCGCCAGATAAAGCCAGCGTAGCGCCCGGTCGCGCCACCAAATGAGCGCCAGCAATGGAAGCACCGTGTAGGCATGGGTCTCGTGGACGACGGTCATCAACATGAAGAGCAGTAACCCGACGTAGGCGGCGATCTCGAGGGTCTTGGTCTCGTCGCGGGTGCGCCAGGTGCGCCAGAGCGCAAACACGAACGCGATGCCGACAAGAGCGATTGCGGTCGTCCGGTAGCTCACTGGCCCGAGGAACGGCTCGGTGTCGCGGATCTGCCAGCCATAGCCCCAGCCGACCAGCCACCAGAGGTTGTGCGCGTTGTTTGAGATGAATGGGTCGTAATCGGCCATCTGGAGCATCTGTTTGAGGATGCCGTCGGCGGTGCCGGCCAGCAGAAACGGACCGGTGGCGAGCAGGACGCCCGCAACAATCCCGCCCACGCCCTTCAGGCAACCGCGCAGTCCCTCTTCGCGCAAGGTGATCAGCGCGACCAACGGAGCGAAGATGTCGGCCTGGGGCTTGGTGAAGACACCGACCGAGATGAGCGCCCACGCCAGAAACGGCCGACGGGCGAGGGCGAGCCAGAGCGCGCCAAGGATGATGATCGCGTGAGGCGAGTCGGGCATGCCCCAATAGGCGATGTCGAACAGGACTGCCGGATTGAAGGCGTAGCCAAGCGAGGCCGCCAACGCCCAGCCATCGCCGCCGCGTCGCCGGACGAAGTGGAAGATCAGGGCGGCAAGCGCCAAGTCCAGAAGTAGCCCCGGCAGCCGGATCAGGTAGGTGAACTCGATCCGGCTGGTGTCGAGCGCTGGCGATAGCGTGGCCTGGTAGCCACGGACGGCAGCCTCGAGCCAGTAGAGGAAGACCGGCGGATAGTCCACCACCACCTCGCCGTCGTAGGCGTGAACGACGCCACGCTCGGCGATGATCCTTGCCCAGGCCTTGTAGACGTCAAGGTCCCATTCGTTGCCGCCACCAGCGGCGAGGACGAGCCGCAGGCCGAACGCCGCCAGCAACCCGAGCGCGAGGATCACGACCGCCAAACCTGGCGACAGACGCGCCCGGCCGCTTTCCTGCTCGGCAGCGGCGAGTGGCCCGGCCAGCGCCTGCGGACCGCTGGTCACCGCTCCACCATCAGGTTCTGAAGGATCAGCCGGCCAGCGCCGTCGGCGGTCGGCAGTCGCTCGCCGGTTGGTGGGAAGTACATCCCGACTTCGATCTCATACGGACCGGCCGGGGTGGCTGGGTCGACGACGAAGCGACGGCGGTCCTCGACCGTTGAGCCGGGCCGCCACTGGTGGGTGGGAAACTCGCCGCCAAGCGGATACCCATCGGCCTGACCCCAGAGCGGGGTGTCGTTGGCCGGATTGATCTGGCTGCCGAGCAGGTGGGCGAAGACAACCCACGAGCGGTCCGGGCGCGCCAGAGGTTGCCAGTAGAGGGCAAGCTCGATCGGGTCGCCGGGGCGGACGTTGGCGCCCGGTGCAAGCGGCCGGCCGTTCGATGTCAACTCATAACCGGCCAGGCGCATCGTCTCTCCGAGGTCGCCGACCGGTCGTGGTGCGGTCCCGCCGCCGGGAAAGCCGGGCGCGGGGGCGGTTCGTTCGATCCGAAGGTCGGCGAGCGAGATTCTACCAGACAGGCTTTCGACCTCAAGACGATAGCTGCCCGCCGGGGTATAGCGGTGGGCCGTCACTTGAAACTGACGGCGGACGATCTGGCTCGGAGGGTACGCCGAATCGTCGACGATCCATTCCTCGAGCGGCACGCCCGCCTCGTCGATCAGCCGCAGCGCCAAGGGGCCAGCATCCGTTCCACCCGAACGCCACCAGAGCGCCACCTGGCCCGATTCGCCGGGGAAAAGCCTCTGTGACGGCAGGTCGTAGCCGAGCAAACGGCGGCTACCCCCGGCCGCGACATCCAGCGCGTGCTGAGGCATCACGTTCTGGACGGCGGGCGGTTCGGCAGCGCGGTCGAACAGCGCCAGGCGGTTGTAGCCGTTGGGTTGGTCGTATACCTTCGGGCGGTTTGCCTCCAGCCAGCGAGCGACCTCACCCCCCGGATCTTGGAGGTGCGCCTCGGCGAGGACGAGCCAGACCCGGCGATGGCGCTCGGCGATCGGTCCGATGTCGCCGGCGGCGCTCTCGGCGCTGGCCGGGACGGTAAACGGCAGGCCGTACGGGTCGGTCAGCGGGAAGGCGCCGGTTCGCGCGGCGTAGGAGAACAGCACCGCCCGGTCGCCAGAGACAAGCACGACCGCGTCTTCCGGCCGGGCATAGGCGCGTAGCGCGGCGACAATCGAATCGAACTCGTCGCGATGGTGCCGAGCATCGAGATAGTCGAAGGTGAACCACCCGGCCGCAAGTGCGGTGGCGGCGGTCGCCAGAACCCCGAGCGGCCGCCAGATCCGGTCGATCGCAACCAGCGCACCGGCCAGCAAGAGCGCCGCCGCCGGGGCGGCCAGCAGGAAGTAGCGCACCTCGAGGCGTGGCGAGTAGAACAGGGCGCGCGGCAGGGTGGCCGAGAAGACAGCCGCCGGGACAATGAGAGCAACCAGCACCGGCAGCAACCAGCCAAAACCGGACCGTGGCCGCCGGATAAGCAGGCCGACCGCCGCACCAAGAGCGAGCGCCCCGAGGACGGCGGCGACGCCTGGCCAGACCCGGTCGATGTCGACCGAGATGCCGGTCGTCAGAACGGTGGCATACAGCTTGACGAAGATCGCCGGATCGACCGGCTCGGCGGTGGACCAGCTTCGCATCCGGCCACCGGCCAACGCCAGCCAAACACCAAACAGCAGCGCGACGACGATCTGAGCGCTCGCCCAGCCGAGCAAGAGCCGCCAAGCGCCCCGACGGCGGACAAGCGCCCGGACGATCGCCAGCGCGACGAACAGATTGGCGGCCAGCAGCACCGCAGCGCTCAAGTAGAGCGTCCAGAGCGCGAGCGTCGCCGAGATGACATAGCCGAACCACCAACGCCGACCGGCCGCCGCCCGCAAGGCAAAAATGCAGGCGGCGAGGGCGAAGGCGGTGGCCGGTGCGTACATCCGAAGTTCCTGCGACCACCAGACTGGAAAGCGCGCCAGCGCCAGAAGCAGCGCCCCGACGATACCGACGCGCCAGCGACCAAGCAACCGTCCAGCCGGGATCGCCAGGGCGACCGTCAGGACCCCTGCCCAGACATCGACCAGTCGCCCGACGAACTCGCTTTCGCCGGCGAGACGCGTCTGCGCCCAGAGCAACCAGAAGAAGACCGGCGGATGGACGTCGGCGGCGGTCCAGAGGGTCGTGTCCGGCAGGCTCAGGCGTACCGCCCAGAATGCGAGCGCTTCGTCCCACCAGACGTTCTGCTCGCCGAGGCGAACGAGCCGCAAGCCGAAGGCGGCAAGCAGGACGACAACCGGGACCACCAATTGCGGCCAAGGACGGCGACGCGGCCCCGTGGGACCCGCGGAAACAGCATCCGCGCGGCGCGGGGCGGTGGTCAGGGCGCTCACGGGTGACGATTCTAGCAAACAGCCTGCGGCCGGCCCTCGTTTTGGCTCGAGATATGCGGGCAATCACGGCGGCTGCGCTGGGGCACACGCTCAGGTTTGCTCGACTGGGCCACACGAAGTCGGATTTTCGGCCGACGTCTTAGAATGGCGGAGACATGATCCGCCAGAAGATGATCGAGCAAAAGATCGGCGTCAAGCCGGACACGGTGATGCGCGGCGGAGATGTCTCGCGTCTTGAGGGCCTGACCGATGCGGTCTTCGGTTTTGCAATCACCCTGCTGGTCGTCTCGTTGGACGTGCCGGACAACTTCGACGAGTTGCAGCGCGAATTGCTGCATTTTCCGGCATTTGTGGCCTGCTTTGCGCTGCTGCTGGTCTTCTGGCGGGCGCACTACGACTATTTTCGGCGCTTTGGTCTCGAGGATGGTTTCGTCATCACCGTCAACAGCGCCCTGCTGTTCGTCATCCTCTTCTTTGTCTATCCGCTGAAATTCCTCTTCAGTTGGACTATCGATGGGCTACTTGGCCTTCCGACCGATGTGATGCGCCCCGATGGCGTGGCCACTCCGGCGATCGAGCCTCAGGATATCCCGCTGCTGATGACCTTTTATGGGACCGGTATGGTGTTGATCGCCGTCTGCTTCGTGCTGCTGTATCTGCATGCCCTTCGGTTGGGCGGGGTGCTCAACCTTACGACCCGTGAACGGATTGAGGCGGAGGGTGATCTCGCCGAATGCGTTGCATACATCGGGATCGCGACGCTTTCGATTGTGCTCGCCTGGGTGTTTCAGAGTGGAACGCTCAGCGGGCTGACCTACCTTCTCTATCCGGTGGCTGGCGGGTTCTTTGGCCGGCGGACCGAGGCACGGGTTCGGCGCGCATCCAAAACTTGAATCGAACTGCTGGGTTTCTTACTATCCGCGCGTCTCACCGGCCCGCGCCCTTCGACCGCTCCGGCGCTGTCCGGGAGTGAGGATGTATGACTCGAAGGTGGCCGGTCGTTCTCGCCTTGCTGGTCGCGCAGATCGCGACGGCGCTTGCCATCGTTCCCGCATCGGGGCAGAACGCGCTCGACTACGATGTACCCAACGGGCATTTCTACTCTCAGGCCAACGGCAAGGCTGGTGAAGGTGGCACCGGGTTTGCCATCACCAACAACGACAACGTTCCGTTCTGGAGCGAGTACCGCCGGATGGGCGGGCCGCAGGCGCTCGGCTACCCTATCTCACGCCGCTTCATGTGGGATGGGTTTGTCAGCCAGGCGCTCCAAAAGGTCGTCCTGCAATGGCGGCCCGATCAGGACGCGGTCCTGTTCGTCAATGTCTTCGACAAGATGTCCGACAGCGGCAAGGACCCCTGGCTGCGGACCGTCAAGTCGGTCCCGAACCCGGTGAAGTTGGACGAAAACGGCAAGTCCTGGGAGGAGATCGTCAAGGGTCGGCTCGCATTACTCGACGACAACCCGGCAATCAAGAGCCGCTATTTCGCCGCCCTCGGCGACCCGATCGTCACCAATGGCCTCCCCACCTCGAAGGTTGAAGACTTTGGTAACTCCTTCGTCCTGCGCGCTCAGCGTGTCGTCTTCCAGCAGTGGAAAGAGGATGTGCCGTGGGCGAAGAAGGGCGATGTCCAGGTCGCCAACGGCGGCGATGTCGGCAAGGATGGAGGGATCTACCCGGAAGCGGCGCTTGTTCCGGAGCCTGCTGGCTCAACCGGTGGCACGCCGGTCCCGGCTGCGCCTCCAGGCTCTCCAACGGCTGGGCCGCCACCACAGGCAGGAGCAGCCACCCCGACGCCCGCTCCGGCTACCACCGCTGCTCCCGCCGCGACCGCGACACCCGCCGTCACCGGCGCAGGTTCGCCCTTTCCGCGCCAGATCGACAAGCAGACCCGGATGACCCCCGCCTATTTGCGAGAGACACCGGGCGCTCAGTGGATCGTCGTCAAACTGCATCAACTGACGGCCTGCGAGAACTCCGGCAACGGCGTCGGCTATCTCACGACGCTCGATGCCGGCGGCGCTCCTCTGAGCGGGGTCACGATCCGCACCGATTCGGGACCAACGACCTTCACCTACCGCACCGGTGAGAAGGGCCCAGGCAAGATCGAGGCCTACTTCTATCGCGGCAACTGGACCGCCTGGGTGACCAAGGACGAAAAAGGCCAGGACACCACCTCCGACTATGCCGTGAACATGGACACGGTGCTCTTTGCCGTCACCGAAGAGGAGCGCCAATCGCTCTTCTGCAACGGCGAGCCGCGCAACTCGGCCAATCACTTCAGTTACGAGGTGGTCTTCCGCAAGCGGGGCTGACGTCGCCCTGGGCGGTGCGAGCGGCCCAGAAGCGAGGTCGCAAGGCAGATAGCGTCGCGGAGCACGCCGCGGCTCACCGGCCGTCCGACTGACGGATCGTCACGAGCACTCACCGGCTTGAGCGAGCGGGCCGCGCTCCCCCATTCCAGAAGGACCTCCCACGCTGTAGCGGCCGATGCGCCTGGTCGCCAGAGCAGGCTTGACATTCGGGCTATTGACAACCGTACGGTGACGCGTAAGGTACGCACGTTCGACTCGTCCAGTCGTCGCCCAAATTCGGCCTCACTCGTCACGTGGAGGAGCAATGTCAGGGAGCCCCCGCCTCCTTGTTCGTTGGACGCCGATACTGCTTGCGATCACGTTGGCAACAATCTGGGTTGGCTTGGCGATCCTGCCCCAGCCCTCCGGACAGGTCGCTGCCGCGCCACCCGGCAGACCGTTTGGCGCCGTCGTCTGTTTGAACCCGGTCGCCGACGCCCTCATCCAGAACCCGCCTGGCGGTGGGAATTTCGGCGCAGAAGTCAGCCTCACCGTCGGCTCGGTCAACAACTTCGACACCAACCCACTGACGCGGAGCCTGCTCCGCTTTGACCTCGCGAGCATTCCACCCGGCCAACTCATCGTAAGCGCAACGCTTACGCTCTACGCGAGGGTCGGAGACGCCGCCCCGCTGACCATCGGCGTCCATCCGGTGTTGACTGGCTGGACCGAGAGCGGCGTGACCTGGTTTGGGCAACCACCTCATCAGGCGACGGCCGCCGCCGTCCAAACCGTCGGAGCGCCGCCCGGCTTCGTGAACTGGAACGTCACCCAGTTGGTGCGTGACTGGTATGCGGGGACCAGCCCGAATTTCGGGGTCAAATTGGTTAGCGGCAGCGAGGGGAGCTTCAATTCGCGCCTTCTTGACAGCAAGGAGCGTTCCGGCGGAAATTCCCCCTGCCTGAACGTCGAGTTCGCGGCCCCGACTCCAACCCGGACGCCGACCTTGACGACGACGCCATTGCCCGGCGAAACCTTCAGTCCAACTCCGTCTCCCACCCAGACCGGGACGCCGACCGTCACCCGGACGCCGACACCCAGCCCGAGCGCGACCCCCTGCCTTGCCAGCCGACCGCAGGTGGTGCTGAAGAGCCCGACGACCGGCCCGGCCGTGCAGATCAACAAGTTCCTGCTCAACGGGTCGGTTTCGTCGCCAGGAGGGCAACTGCTGTCGGCCACCTTCACGGTCGCCAACGACGCCGGCACCAGTTCCAAGTCGATCAATCTGCTCAATGAGATGCTTCAGCCGACCGGCGGCACGTTGGGGCCGATCTTGATCTACGACATGCTCTTTCCTCTCTCGATCGCGCCGAGCGGTAACGTCATCACCCTGCGGGCCGAGAACTGCGCCGGCGTGGGTATCACGACGGCACGGCTCGCCTTTGCTCCCATCGACCCGAGCACGCGGATCGTCCTTGAGCGGATCGAGATCAATCAGGCGACCCAGTTGAGCGACGAGAGCGTTCCGCTTGTCGCTGACAAGGCGGCAGTCGCGCGGGCGTATCTCCGGGTCGATGGGCCAGCCCAGGCGACGTCGGAAATCCGCCAACTTTCGGGCGCGCTCACCGCCTATCGACCCGACGGCAGTCTGCTGCCCGGTCCCGTCCTGCTTCAGTCAACGAGCCCGATCACGATCTCGCGGACGACTGGTGGGGCAGCGTCGCAGTTGAACTTCGCCGAGACCCTGAATTTCCGGCTGCCACCGGAATGGGTGACCGAAGGGTCGCTTCACCTCGAACTCACCCAACGCCGCATCCAGGGTGACCAAACGCTTCTGCCGTGTGACAATTGCGACAACCGCGGTGTCGGCGGTTTTCCGGTCCGGGAGACGTTCACCCGGGTTCCGAAATTGAACTTGGTGCTCGCGCCGTATGACTGCGGCACGGTGACGAGCGTCGAACTGCTGTTGACGCCCGCTTTCGGGCTGCAGTGGCTCAACAATGTCTATCCGATCGCCGGTAACTTCCCGAACGACAGCCAAGGGATAGGGTTGGTCCGGATGCTCCCTGCCCGCGTCGCAGGACCGGATGGCTGCAAGGGGTTTGACAAGGGCGACTTTCTCGGCGAACTGGCCGACCGGCTCGACGACTTGCGAAGTCAAAGCACGCTCCCGTCCGGCACCCGCATCCTTGGGATGACCCCCTGCGGCTGCGGCGGGATGGGCCAGCAGCCCGGTTCGGTCTCCTTTGGCGATAGCTGGAGCACGACCAACGGCCAGGTTCCCTCGCAAAACTTCGGCTTCTACGGTGCGATCTGGGCGCAGGAAGTCGGCCACAATCTCGGCCGGTCTCATGCGACCGGGCATGACGAACCCGACGCCGACGGCAACTTTCCCTATCCCCACGGCGGTATCGGCGTCCCCGGAATTTCCACGATCACCAACTGGTGGAAGGGCGACCTGCATTTCATCTCGCCCGGTGGGCCGCAGACCGCCCCGGTCCAGCCGCATGCCCACGATTTTATGTCGTATGGATCGGTCACCGGCGGTCCCCACACCGAAGACTGGGTCTCTCCCTACACCTACAAGGCGCTCTTTACCAAGCTGCGCAGCGCTGCCAGCCTTGAGGCGCAACCGCTCGCCGATCCGATCGAGAAGGTGATCGTGGCGGGACAGTTGCTCCCAGGGAATGCCGTCACCCTGCGACCCTTCCGACGAGTGACAACGACCTATGAGTCGAGCACCGGCGTCAGCGGCGATCTGGCGATTGAGTTGCTGGATGCCAATCGCCTGCTGCTGACGCGCCACCGGTTCGATGCGCCACCCGCCGTTCATGGCGACCATCCGGCGACGGATTTCTCCGAGTTCGTTACCTGGCAGGCCGCGACGCGGTTCATCGTCCTGACTCGGGGCGGCGTGGCGCTCGCCGAGCGGCGGGTGAGCGCCAACAGCCCGACGGTTCGGCTCCTCTCGCCAAATGGCGGCGAATCGGTGACCGGCCAACTCGCGGTTCGTTGGGAGGCTGCCGACCTCGATGGCGACGTCCTGACCGCGACGGTCTTCTACAACTCGGGGTCGGAGCCAACCTGGTGGCCGGTCGCCTCGAACGTGACTGGAACGTCCACCATCGTCAACACCGCCCTCCTGCCCAGCGGCGCAGCGCCAAAGGTCCGGGTGCGCGTCAGCGATGGCGTCAATTCTGCCGAAGACGAATCCGATGCGGCCTTCACCCTCGCGCCAAAGGGACCGCAAGTCGGGATCGCCGCGCCAACCAATGGGCAGGCGTTCGCGACCGGCATCACGATCACCCTCGCGGCCGCCGCCTACGATGCCGAAGACGGATTCGTTCCCGACGTCAAGCTTAGCTGGTCCTCCAGCAAGGATGGCCCACTTGGCCAAGGGGGCTTGCTGTCGACCAGCACACTTTCGGCCGGGGTTCATCGGATCACGGTGACCGCCACCGACAGCACCGGATTAACCGGCCAGGCCGAGGTGACCGTGTTCATCGGTGGCAGTTCGCAGTTCATCCCGATCGGCGGAAAGGGCTACCAAGGAGGATAGGTCCGCGGTGACAGGCCGGTTGGTCCTGGTTGCGCAAGGTCCGGCACGGCTGAAATTATCGCAGACAACCGTCCCGGCTTGAGCGGCGACGCGGGCTCGGACCGCCAGCCGCAAGTCCTGGATGCCCGGTCGGGAGCGGATGGCAGGAGGCTGAGCCAGCGGTCTTGTTCGTCCGAGGTTTCGATTGGCACTCCGGACGGGACGCTTGGAGGCCGATCTCGAGGCTACACCGGCCGCCAGGCGACCGGTTCGGTGATCTCGTCGGCGAGGCCAAGTTCGAGGCACTCGTGGGCCGAGAGGTACTTGTCGCGCCCGGAGTAGATATAGCGTTCCCACCATTTGGCATCTTGCCGGCCGGTGCGTTGGGCGAAGAGTTCGCCAACCTGGGAGCGATACATCCGCGAGAGCTTGGCGAGGTCGCGAAAGACCTGATCGTCTTGACCGGTAACCGCCCAGGCTGCGCCATGCAGCATCATCGTCGAGTAGGGACCCAGCACTCGCCGGTCGCCTGCCTGAAAGATGATCGCGCCCATCGAATAGGCATAGCCGTTGACGAAGGTGGTGATCCGGACGTTGTAGGTCCGACGCATCCGGTTCATCATCTCGATTATCGAAAACCCTGCGCCGATCGAACCGCCGCCCGAGGTGATGAACACCCGGATCGGGTCGTTCGGCCGGCCGGCGCGATCGGTCGCCATCACCAACAGCGACTTGTTGAACTTCTCCGCCTGTTCTTCGGTGATATCGCCGAGGAAATAGGCGCCCTGCCGGTCCATTTCCTGGCGACGCGCCCGGTAATCTCGAAGCTCATCGTCGAGCAGCACCACGGCCTCTTCCTCCCCGATCGGTTCGGGCCGATCATAGACGGCTATACTCCGTGGCGTGTCATTCGAGTTGAAGATGTCCCGCCGCCGCTTCGAGCGACTCGTCTCGCGCGCCGTGCGCGACCTCCCAGCCGAGATACGCGACCACCTCAACAACGTCGCGATTGCGATCGAGGATTGGCCAAGCGACGAGGACCTCGCCGCTGCCGGTCTCGAACCGGGCGAGACGCTACTGGGCCTTTATCAGGGCACGCCATTGACGGGCAGGACGAGCGACTATGGTCTGACCCTGCCGGACAAGATCACAATCTATCAGGGACCGCTCGAACAGGCCTGCCCCTCCGATTGGGCGGTGCGATCCGAGGTGCAGACAACCGTGATCCACGAACTTGCCCACCATTTCGGCCTGTCGGATGCGGATTTGCATCGCTATGGGTTGGACTGATGACCCCTTCACGGGCCTACGTGCTGGTGACCGGCCGGGTCCAGGGGGTGATGTTCCGCGAATCAACGCGCCAGGAAGCGCAGCGCGCCGGCGTCGCCGGGATGGTGCGCAACATCGCCGACGGGCGGGTCGAGGCGATCTTCGAGGGCGATCGCGCCAACGTCCTGCGGATGATCGAGTGGTGCAAGCACGGACCGCCGATGGCTCGAGTCGAGGACGTTCAGGTCCTCTGGGAACCGTTTCGCGGCGACTTTCCGAACTTCCGGATCATCGCCTAAGGCTCCTCGTCCTCGATGTCCCCAAGTTCGACCCGGGCGAGCGCAAACAGTTCGCCGAGAAAGCGCTCGGGCGGAACGCCGCCAACCACAATCCGCGGCTCCGGTTCGGCCGGCGACGTAAAGACCGTCTGCGGCACCGCCGAGACGTTGTAACGACGCGACAGGTCCGCGAATTCGTTTGCCTCGACGACGGTTGCCCGGACGTTCGGTGAACTTGCCGCCAGTTTCAGCGCCAACGACGCTGTTCGGGGGCAATGCGGTCAGGTAGGGGTGACAAACACCTGGATATCGACCGGGTCGGAGAGGCCGTCGAGGATCTCGACGATCTCGTCGGCGATGCCGAGTTCGCCCGAGGAGACACTGACAATCGTCTCGATCAGGGTTGCGAACTCGTAGCCGGCAGGAATGCCGAGCATCCGCACCCGTCTATCCTCCGGCCCGCGAATGACGATCGCCGGAACGCCGCTCACTCCGGCGGCTTCGGCGGCGGACGGGTCGGCGGTCACGTCCACCAGGTTGAGCGTAATCAACTCGGAGAGCGCCGCCACCTCTTCGAGCAGTTGGCGCGTCTCCCTGGAGGTCGTCGGCTGCCGGCCGGGGATGAACAGACCAGCCTCGGGCCGGACATACAGGTCGATCTGGACCGGCTTGACCATCGCCGCAAATCGCTGGCGTATCGCCGACTGATCGCGTTCGGAAATCATCCTGTGCTCCACCGGAGATTGGAGCAAGTATAGCGTTACTGGCCTCGGCAGGAAGGGCTCAACGGCATAGCCAGGTTGCTTGATTTAGCCGAGCAGCGCCTCCCGCTGGAGGCGCAGTCGCGCCACCGCCATCGTCGCCCCGGCTCACAGATGTCCCAGCCCCGCGAAGGCAGTGGCCCGCCGTTCGCGGTTCTTCAGGTGATGCCAGAGCGCCCCGGCCGCCTGCAGTTCCGGCGCGGAGCCTGGCCGTGTCACCAGCCGCAACCGCTGCCCCAGTGGCGTCCTCAGGAACTCCGGCGCCGGCTGGCCACGGTGGAGAGTCGGCTGCCGCGCCGTTCCAGCGGCCTAACCAGGGGCAGCCGGTGGTGGGCGCGACCTACACCGACAGTGCGTTACTGGTCGGTGCGACGTACTGGTATGTGGTGTCGGCCTTCGACAGCGCGCTGCTTGGAGGAACGCAGCCCGGTCCTGCCACCACGAGGGACCTTGCGCCGCCAACGGGCCTGACGGCCAGGGTGGCCGGACCGCAGATTGTGCTTGAGTGGGATCCGGCCGCCGCGGCGGATCTCGACGGCTATCACGTGTACTTCACGTCGCCGGGCGGGAGGCGGGTGCGGGCGACGGCTGCGCTGCTCAAGAGCACGCGCTTCTTTGCCCAGCCCGCCCCCGGAGACGGCGGCCTGGTTCAGGTACCCGCAATTGACACGGCGGGCCACGAGAGCGCCGCCGGTTCAGGCGTTGTTGCCCATGTGGGGCTTGGCACCGCCGGCAGCACGATCCGCAGTCCGGTGAGCACGCTGAACCGTACGCTCGAATAGCCGGTCCGGCCGCGCCGGGCTATGGCTCGCGCAGGAAGGAATCGACCACGTCGGCGAGCCGCTCGGGGTCTTCGTCGTAGATGTCGCCGGTGCCGCCGGGCAGTTCGACGAAGCGGCCAGTCTTGAGGATCTTGCCGGCCTCACGGCTGCCGGGCAGCAGACCCCGGTCGTGCTCGCCGCCGACGATCAGCACCGGCCGGGTGACGCGACGCAAGATCGGCTCGTGGTCCAGTTTGCCGATGGCGTTGTGGGCCCAGCCGGAGTTTTCGCCGAGTTGCACCAAGTCGGTGAGGTTGCGCAGCGCCACATTGACGTTGCCTTGTTGATTGCGCTTCTGCTTGTTCTGCCAGTAGCGTTGCCAGCCGCGTAGGATCTCAGATCCTTCCTCGGTAAAGGTGGTCGGTGGCTCGTTGGCCAGCCGTTCGGCGTACTGCGGCTCAAGGTAGGCCAACCCGTAGGATACGGACTTGCCGACCCGATCCGGGTAGCGGTCGGCGAGCACCAGGGCGAAGGTCGCGCCGGTGTGGTGGCCGAGGCAGTCGAACTCCTTGATGCCGAGCGCATCGGCAACGTCGATAAGGCTCTGAATGTAATCGTCGAGGGTGGGCTGAGTTTCCGGCTTGTACGACTGGCCGAAGCCGGGGTAATCCATGGCCACCGCGCGGTAGCCGCGCCGGGCGAGCGGAAGCAGCATCGGCTCCCACATTCGCGACGAGCTTGGGCTTTGGTGCAGCAGCAGGATGGCCCTGCCCTCGCCTGCTTCCTGGTAGTGGATCTGCCCCTTCGGGGTATCGACGTAACCTCTGTGTATGCCGGCGCTCATCGTGGTTGATCCTCCAAGGCCTGGAATAACACTCGCGCATACCGCCCGGATGTGTTTTGGCTGGTGCTGCTGCTCAGCCGTAAGGGCCGGGCCGCTGCAAGAGTGGTGGTCCTGCGGATGAACGATAGCCTATCGATACTCATCGCATACGCGGATGGGTTGGACAAAGTTGTTCTGTCCAGTCCACCAATGTCGCCGCCCCGCGAAGACTGTGGCCCGCCGTTCGCCGTTCTTCAGGTGATGCCAGAGCGCCCCGGCCGCCTGCAGTTCCGGCGCGGAGCTTGGCCGTGCCACCAGCCGCAACCGCTGCCCCAGTGGCGTCCTCAGGAACTCCGGCGCCGGCTGGCCACGGTGGATGGACGCATTGTCCCAGATCACTCCCACCTTCCTAGCCGCCTGGTGCAGCAGATGCTTCAGGAATCGCACGGTATCCGGGCCCTGGTCGGGATGGTCCCAGGTGCCGATCGGCGCCACCGTTCGCACCAAGTCCGGCGCCAGCCCGAACCCCGCTTCGTCCACCCAGATAATGGTTGCCTACTCGCCATCGCCCCTTCTTGCCGCGCCGGCAACCGTTCATCCTTCCACTGCTGGATCGCGGCCTCGGTGCGCTGGCGGGCACGCCGGATCCGGGCGTTGGACGCTCCAACCCAGAGTCCGCAGGACCCGGCTGCAGTGGGTGGCCAAATACCTCACCCCGAACTCCCGCTGGATCACCGCGGCGACCCGCCGGGTTGTCCAGGCCTCCCCGCGCAAGCCGTGGGCCTCTGCTCCATGGTGTAGGTGGTCGGCGACGTGCTCGCGCTGCTCGGGCCGGAGTTATGGGGGACGACCGGGAGATTTCCGATGTTTCAAGGCGGTCTTCCCCCCGTCCTTGGCGCGTTTGAGCTACTGGCTCGTTGCCCCTGGGTGACCTCAACGCCCCGGCAATCCGGACATGCATCCCGCCGTGGTGCGCGAGGTCAGGGGCGCGAAACCGCCGATATCACCGCCAATCGCCAGGTTGCTCGTTATTCGTTTCTATGCCGGACGTATGGCCGACTAGTACGCCTTTCTGCAGAGGTCAGGAGCCAGCGAAGATCCTCAGGTCGCCGCCTTTTGGTGGCGCAGGCTCGCGGCTTACCACCAATTCGACAAGTTGCTTGACGTTGTTCTGGCCGGGCCGGTTCGGGGCGATCAACCGGAGTGGAAAGCCGTGGTTGTGCGAGATCGGCTTTCCGTCGACGGAAACGACAAGCAACGCCTGGGGGGTTAGGTCATCGCGCCACCAGGCCCAGTGGTAGCCACTCGCGCCGCGGAAGTCGACATGCTGCCAATCGGCTGCCGCTCCAGCCTGTTCGAGGACAGTTCGCAGCAGGACGCCAGTCCAACGCTGGACGGTCGTCCAGCCAGTCACACAACTGAGCCGGATCTCGTGGGTCTCCATCGGCAGGCGTAGGATCTCCTCGTAGCGCAGAGCGAGCGGACGAGCGACGTCGCCGGTCACTGCCAACCGCCAGGCTGCCGGATCGATCGGTCCGCTCATCCCGAGCACCGTCTCGACCGGGTAGCCATCCTCGATCGCCGGTCCGGCCAGAAAGCGCAGCCGGCCCAGCGGCCAGAAATTCAGCGCGAACGTGAGCGCTGCCGCGCCGCCAATTGTCAGGCCCAGCAACGTCCGTCGGCCGGCAAGCGGCGGCGTCCCGCCGGTCGGTCGAGCGCCTGCGGGCCAGGCAACCCGCCAGGCGGGCTTGAAGTAGCGCAGCAGATGCAGGACAAAGAGCGGCGGAACGAGCGTAAACGCCCAGTAGTGGGTCTCCAGCCAGCGGAGTTGGACGATCGGGATCTCCCCCCAGAGGTAATAGAGGCGGAAGCTCATTCCCAGCCCAGTGACAAAAAGCGTCGCAAAGCAAAGCACCAGACCGATCGAGACGAGGCTGTTGAACCACGACCAGCCTGCCCCTGGCCCTGGCTCCCAGGCATCCCGTCGCAGGAGTTTGCCGAGCGCGGTCCCCGCCTTCATCCCGACAACCACCGACAGCGCAATCCCGACCCAGAAATGCACCGTCTGGACGACGTACCAACTGACCCAGCCGGGAACCGGCGCGTTGAAACCGATCTGGGCAAAGAAGAAGGCGCTCAGGTATTGCAGGACGAATAAGACCAGGATGACCAGTCCGAGGCGCGGCGCCAGATAGGAGTAGAGCGACGGCTTGGCGAGTTGGCGGGCGAATTTGGCCACGGTTTCCCCCTAACGCAGGCCCATCTGGACGAAGGAGAGAAGCAGGATCGCAAACCAGACGACTGCCGCGGCCACCGCCGCATTGTTCCAGGTGAGCCAGCGCGGCCGCCGTGAGAGCGATCCAACGACGGGGTAGCGGGTCAGGACACTGGAATCGTGAGGAGCATCGCGCAGGGCGGCGGTGAGATCGCGCCCGGCAAGGTGCCGCGCCACGTGCAGCCCGAGGTGCCACATTCCGCTCGCGCTCAGGTCGTAGACGCGCCCCTCGACGGCGACCAGTACCGGCGCGCCGTTCCTGCCGGTCCCGCTGGCAAGTTCGCCCGGAGAAAGCGCCGGTGGCACCGCTGGCGCAACCCCGGCTACCAGCCGCTCGGCCTCCTCGCGGGAAATCGGCGTCGCGTCGGCGATGAGGCGTTCGAAGGCGGTGAGGTCGTCCAGTTCGCCCATCAGCAACGCCCCGACGATCCGGCCGTCGCGCAGGACGACCTTTCGATACACCTCATGGGCCGGGTCGGCCCGGACGACAGAATCGTCGCCGACGGTGTCGCCGATCGCCGTGTAGTGGAGGTCGTAGACGCCCTGGGTGATCGCAAAGGCGCGTGGCCGGGCCGTTTCGAGATTGTCCAGCATTCCTCGGGCCGCGAGCGCGCCTTGATGCTCGGCGGTGCGCCAGGCCGCGCCGGTGACCGGGCGATCGAGTTGAGGGCTGAACGCTTCGGCTGCGTCGCCGGCCGCCCAGACGCCTTCGCTGCTGGTCGCAAGGCGGCCGTCCACCACGACGCCGCGCCGCACCACCAGCCCGCTCCCTTCCAGCCAGCGAAGATCGGGCGCTGCGCCGATGGCAACGACAACCAGGTCCGCCGGAAGCCGCTCGCCGCTGGTGGTAACGGCAGCGGCGACCTGGCCGTTCTCGCCTTCGAGGCGTTCAACCTCGATGCTGTAGCGCACATCCAGCCCAAGACGGACGAGCCGGGCCGCGACGATCTCGCCGGCGGCCGGGTCCAGTGCAGGCTTGCCGGGGTAGCGGTCGCGCACCAGCAGGGTGGACGCAATACCTCGCCGGTGGAGTCCATAGAGTGTGTCGAGTCCCAGCACGCCGCCGCCAACCACCAGCGCCCGGCGTGGCCGGCCGGCGAGCATACCGGCAGCGTCTCCAACCGTTCGCAGGGTGAAGACGCCGGCCAAATCGGCTCCCGGCCAGGGCGGGCGAATCGGCTGGCCACCGCAGGCGATCAGCAGCCGGTCGTACTCGAAATCCCCCGCCGGGGTCGAAACGCGGCGGGCGATCGGATCGAGCGACGTAGCCGGTGTCCCGACCCGGATCGTCAGTCGGCCTTCGCGAGCGCCCCACGCGGGATCGAAGATCTCGCAGTCGGCGAGGTCGCCGGCCAGCAGGTGGTGAAGGTTATGTCGAGGATAGAAGGAGCCGGTTTCGGCCGAAAGCACGGTTATCCGGTCGTGCTCCGGCGCGTGGGCGTCGAGCCAGCGGGCGGCGGCCCGGCCGGCGATGCCAAGCCCGACGATGAGGTGATGCGCCATGCTCCCTCCCGCTCGGCGAGGTTCCGGACGGACAACCGCCAGCCTGCCCAGCCGCTCAGCACCCCGAGGAACGCGATCCGCGTCCAGACGACCGGCTGGACGAAGAAGCGACTATACGCTGCCCCGGCGTCCCACTGCTGTCGGCCCCAGATCGCCAGGCTCTGAAAACTCGTCACGAAGTAGGCGAGATCGACCAGCCCGAGCGTGATGGCGAGGATGATCGGCGCATCGAGAGCGGCGAGGCCAAAGACGAGGTAGAGCGAGAATTGCGGGCTGGTCACCTTGTTCCAGAGCAGCCACCAGAAGAGCATCGCCACCCCGCCGGCCAGCCAGCGCTCAGGGCGTCGGAGCACCGCCACCGCCGCGGCAGCCCAGCCGGCGAAGACGATCAGCGCGCCGATCGGGTTCGCCTCTGCAGCGAGGTCGGGCGAGGCATTGAAGATCGACGAATGGGCGCGACGCTCGGCGCTGAACCGATAGAAGTGCCACCAGCCATCCGGCGCAGCGAGGACCACGGGCAGGTTGAGGGCAACGACGACAAGCGCGGCGCTGCCCACCACGACGGCGGCATCGGTGCGGCGTCCGGCTCCCCAGCGCGCCGCTGCCAACGCGGGAAGAAAGGCGAGGGGAAACAGCTTGGCGGCGATGCCAACGCCGATCAACGCTCCCGCGAGGGCGTCTCGCCCACGGGTGAAGGCAACGCAGCCGAGCGCCAGCGGCGCGATCGCCAGCAGGTCCCAGTTCATCCCGGCATAGAAGAGGAGCGCCGGCGAGAGGGCAAACAGGATCGGCCGGGCGCCCGGCACCTTGCCGAGTGCGATCGTGGTGACGACCGCGCAGCCGGCGAGGACGGCATAGTGGAGGAAGAAGGCGTTGGCGGCGCTTCCGCTGATCCCGCCGGCGGCGTGCAGCAACCCCGCCAGCACCGGATACTCGAAAGGGGCGTCGCGATACGGCAGGACGAAGCCGGCCCAGAAGTCCCGGTTATACAGATTGACCACGTCGCTATACCAGAGGCCCTCGTAGGCGCGCTGGGCGTAGTCGTCGAGCGCGACGAGGCCCGGCAGCTTGATCACCAGGCCGACCAGTAAGCTCGTGGCGAGCGCGAGGGCAACCCGTCCGGTCACCGTGCGCCCCAGGCGACAGCCGGTGTCCGGCGCATCTTCCAGACATCCGCGCCAAGCAGCGCAATCGCCGGAAGAAAAATCCAGACCTGCGGCCCCGGAACGTGTACGAGGTCCGGCAGCCACCACCAGGCGTAGGCAAGAACCACCGCCGCACAGAGGTAGAGTTGCGCCGGGCGCGGCCGAAAGGCGGCCAGCGGCAGCAGCCAGGCGTAGTACCAGGGGTAGCTCGGGGTGGCCAGGAGCAGGGCGACCGTCGCCACCAGAGCCGCCCGGTCGGCCCACGCCGGGGAACAGCGCGCCGGCGGGTGGCGCAGAAACCAGGCCGACAGTGCACCCAGCACGCCGAGAATTAGGAACGTGAATGCCGACGGGGGCAGCAGCCCGGCGACCGGCCCATAGAGGAAATAGCGCGCGCCCGTAGCGTACTCCTCTTCTCTGAAGTAGAAAGGGAGAAAGCCGAGCACCGCCGGCCCCGTTCCCAGGTACGGCAGGTAGAGCAGCAGGACGGTCGCGGCGAAGGCAATCGGCAGACGCCATTTGCGCCAACGCCACCACGCTCCCCGGCGGCAGGAGCGCCGGGAAGAATTTCACCAACGTCGCAATCGCCAACAGCGCGCCGGTCAACGCCGGACGCTCGCCCAGCCGGGCGAGGAGCGCCACCACCAGTACAACGATCAGCAGCGGGTCGAGGTGGCCAGCGTGGGCGAACTCGACGATCGGCAGCGGGTGCCAGAGATAGACAAGGGCGAGCAACGGCGTCCGTCCTGCCCGAGCGAGCGCCAGCGCCAGCAACGCGCCCGCGCCAAGGTCGGCCAGTGCCAGCACCGCCTTGGTCCCCAGCACCGAATCGGGGACGACGCGCCAGATAGTCAGAAAGGCGATCTGGGCAGCCGGCGGATAGATCGTCGGCGAATCCTGGCGGTTGATGCGCGGCCAGATCGCCTCATCGCGAAGGTGAGCAAGCTCTGGTGCGGCCGGCGGGTAGCGATAGGGGCTGATCCCCTGCCACTGGACGCGGCCGTCCCAGACATAGCGGAACAGATCGTCCGACGAAGTTGGAAACGCCGGAAGCAACACCGCCCGAAAGAGCGCCGCGCCGACAATGACAATCGCCAGCCCGGACCGGATGGACGGAGGCCGGCGTAACACCAGGGCGATCGCCCCGGCCTGGACTGCCGCGGCAATGAGAAACAGCCCGACGAAGGTCGTCGTTTCGCGAACGAGGTCGGGCATCACGGCGATCCGGCAGTAGATCGCGCCCAGTACCAACCCGGCCGCCGCGAGCAGAAGACTCGAACGCTTCACGCCCTGACGCCGGCCGAAAGCTGGGCGATCGCCGCCGCCGAATGCGGGGCGAGGCTCGCGTTCCGGGCAAGGTCGGAGCGCAGGCGCGCGAGATCGTCGCCGGTATCGACGTCGAACCAGGGCGGGAGCACCGCAAGCGACAGCCCCGCCCGCCGGACCGTCGCCACGGTCGCCGAGAAGACCTCGCTGGACGGCGCGCCGGTCTGGAGCAGGCCCGCCGGCAGCGGACGCCGTGCGCCAACCAGATAGTAGCCCCCGTCATCGGTCGGGCCGAGCACGACATCGGCGCGTCCAAGCGAACCGAAGGCGTCGGCGAGGATGCGGGCCGGAAGCGTCGGGCTGTCGCCATCGACCAGCACCGTTCGGCGAAAGCCGACCCGCCGTGAACGATCGAGGGCTTCCTCAAGCCCTTCAAACAGCCCCTCGCCCTGTTGTTCCTCCACCAACGCGTCGAACCGGCCGGCGAGCGCCTCACGCTGGCCGTGCGGTGAGAAGAAACCGGTCTGGACCTGGGGAAGCGCCCGTCCGAGCGCGAGGGTGTCGGCAAGGAAGGCCTCGGCAAGCCGGGCCGCTGGCTCGACGCCGATTGCTGCGGCCAGCCGCTTCTTGGCATTGCCGGGCAACGGCGCTTTGGCGGCAATCAGAAGGCGGTCCATGGTCGTTGGCGCAACAACCGCGCCGAGGATGGCCAGCCCGGCGAGGACCGATCCGCGAACCGTCCCGGACACCTTCGAGCGGCCGCCGCCGCGTCGGCGGTAGCGTACCGGCGTTTCGACGACCCGCAGCCGGCGCCGAGCGGCATAGACCGTCAGTTCGGTGGTCCAGCCATAGGTCAATTGGCGGAACTCCATCGAGCGAAGCGCTTCGCCGCGGACCGCCTTGAACGGCGCAAGGTCGGACACGGTCGCCCGATAGAGCATCCGGATCAGGGTCGAGGCGAGGGCGTTGCCGAAGCGGGCGGCCGGAGCGAGCGCGCCTGGGTCGGCGCGAGAGACGTGACGTGCCCCGAAGACGATGTCGGCATGGTCGTCGAGGATCGGCCGGACGAGCCGTGGCGCGTCGTTCGCGTCGTCGCTGCCATCGCCATCAAGGAAGAGGATGACCTCGGCCGGTCCGGCCGCCCGAATACCGGCGAGGCAGGCCCGGCCATAGCCTCTGGCCGGCTCGACGATCACCTCGGCGCCGGCCTCGGACGCGCATTTGGCGGTCCCGTCGCACGAACCGCCGTCGACCACAATCACCCGATCGACTGCCGCCGCGTAAAGCTCGGCAACGACCGAGCCGATCGTCTCGGCCTCGTCAATCGCCGGTATCACCGCGACCGCCCCGGCTAGACGCTCCATTTGGATCCGCAGCCGGCGCAGATCGCCGGGGGACGGTCGCTCAAGAATTGGCGGCGAAAGGCCTGGTAGCGATCGCCGTTCCAGATCTCGGCGAGGCTTTGCTCGCGGACGTTGCCGAGCACCTGATCTTTCCAGTTGCCATTGGTGACGAAGGGGACGAAACAGCAGGCGAGCACCTCGCCCTCAGCGGTGACATAGGAAAGCTGCCACGGCCGTCGGCAGGTCCACCAGGGATGCGCGGCGAGCGCGGGGCGGCTGCTGAGGCTGTCTGCTGCTGGCTCGTTTCCCGACGCCGAAAGGACCACCCCAAAGTCGGCGGCGATCTGCTCGGCGAGATCGATCTGGCGCTGTTCCTCGTCCGCAAGCCGGTGAAAAAGCGATTGCTCCTCGACTGCCAGCCCTTCACCGAAATAGACCAGCCGCTGGATGTGGATCTCGGGTGCGCCAATCTCGGCAGCCAACCGGACGAAATCAGCAAGTTCCTGAACGTTCTCGCGGATCGTGACGAACCAGAGCGAGACATGCGGTGTTGTTGCGCCAAGCGACTGCTTGAGCGCCAGCAGTGCCCGGACGTTGTGGACGGCCTTGCCAAAGCCGGGGACGCCGCGGATCTTGGCGTAGGTTTCGGGGGTGGCGGCGTCGAAGGAGACGCGATACTCGTCCAGCCCGCTCTGGACGACCCGCTGCCGTAAGCGTGCCGACAGGGCGATCGCGTTCGAGTTGAACACCACCCGGACGCCGCGCGCCTTGAGCAGCGCGATCATCTCGAACAACTGAGGGTTGAGCAACGGCTCGCCCAATCCGTGGAGCACGATCCGCTCGAGGTCGGGAAGTTGGTCGGTCACGGCGACGAACTCGGCGATGGTCAGGTCGCGATCCCAGTGAAGGCCGTTGAAGGTGCGCGGACAGTGGACGCAGAGCGAATTGCACCGGTTGGTCACTTCGACATAGAGGGATCGTTGCGTCCACGGAACGAAAACGGGCCGGTCGTCGAGTGCGCCCGCTGCGACCATCCGGGCGTGTTCGAGATCGAGCATGACACAAGCTCCCGCCGACGGGGATGACCGTCGATGTCTCTGCAAGGTACGAACGGCGGGCCGGTCTGGCTCA
The DNA here is from genome assembly GCA_046328265.1 of Dehalococcoidia bacterium. Classification (GTDB taxonomy): domain Bacteria; phylum Chloroflexota; class Dehalococcoidia; order SpSt-223; family SpSt-223; genus JANWZD01. The sequence continues at coordinate 77,528 of JAXLWW010000013.1, read as the reverse complement.
CCGTCCGCTATAGTCTGCTGGTGTTCTCCGTCCCGGTCGATCGCCAGATCGTTACAGCCCACCGGCTGACCAAGCGTTTTGGAAGCTTCACCGCCGTCGCCGGCATCGACTTCGCCGTTCAGTCCGGCGAATGCGTCGCCTTTCTCGGGCCGAATGGCGCCGGGAAGTCGAGCACGATGCGGATGATTTACTGCGCCTCGCCGGTCAGCGACGGGACGTTGCTCGTCGATGGCCTCGACGTGAACCGCCATGCTCGCAAGGTGAAGTCAATCGTCGGCGTCGTCCCGCAGGACAGCAACCTCGATCCGGACCTGTCGGTGCGCAACAACTTGCTGACCTACGCCCGCTATTTCGACATCCCACGCCAGGTTGCTGCCGAGCGCGCCGACGAGGCGCTGGCGCTATTCGCGCTGACCGAGAAGGGGAAAGCCCAGGTCGACACGCTTTCCGGTGGGATGCAACGCCGGCTGACGATCGCCCGCGCCCTGATCAACCGGCCGAGGCTGATCGTGCTGGATGAGCCGACCACCGGCCTCGATCCCCAGGCACGTCACCTCGTCTGGACGAAGCTGCGCCAACTCAAAGAGGGCGGTGCGACGATGATTCTGACGACCCATTACATGGAAGAGGCGGCGCGCCTCGCCGACCGAATCATCATCATGGATGGCGGCACGATCCTCGCCGAAGGTACGCCGTCTGCTCTCGTGGACGCCTACGCCGGCCAGACCGTGCTCGAGCTACGGATCGACCGCGAGGAGAACGAGCCGTTGGTCGCCGAGCTTTCCGGCTGGGGTGTCGATTACGAAGCGACCGACGACGCCGTCTATGTCTTCGAGCGGGATGGACCATCACCCGAGCCGCTCAGCAACGTCCGTGAAACGTTGCGGCGACCGGCAACCCTCGAGGATGTCTTTCTTCGTCTCGCTGGCCGGAGCCTGCAGGAATGATCGACCTTTCGCCGAGCGCGATCCGCGTTTGGCAGCGAAACCGCGACGTTTTCTTGCGGCTCTGGCGCACCGAAAGCTGGCCGCCTTTCCTCGAAGCGTTCATCACGCTGGTCGCCTTCGGGTTCGGGATGGGAGCCTATGTCGCGCTCGGCGACGAGGATTACATCGTCTTTCTTGCGCCGGGACTGATCGCTCAATCGGCGTTTTTCGGGGCAACCTTCGAGACGACCTTTGGATCGTTCTTTCGGATGGATTCGCAGCGCACCTACGATGCCATCCTCGCGACGCCGCTGTCGGTGGAGGACATCATCGCCGGAGAGATCCTCTGGGGGGCGACGCGCGGGGTGATTTCCGCGACGGCGCTTTTGGTGGCGGTCTGGGTGTTCGGGTTGGCGCAGTCTCCCCTATCGGTCGCGATGATCCCGGTGGCCTTTCTCGGGGGGATGGTCTTTGCGTCGATCGGGCTCTGTTTTACCGCGCTTGCCCCGTCGATCAACGCCTTTAACTACTTCTTCAGCCTCTACTTCACCCCGAGCCTCTTCTTCGGCGCGGTCTTCTTTCCGCTCGACAAGTTGCCCGACTGGGTTCGGGCGATTGCCTGGTTCATCCCGATGACCCACGTCGCGAGCCTCTCGCGGGCGCTCAACCGCGGCGTCGTCGGCCCGGAGCAGGCCGTGAACCTTGCCTATCTCCTCGTGACGGCTGGGGCCACCGGCGCGGTCGCAATCATGCTGATGCGTCGGCGCCTCGTGAAGTGAACCTCTTCCGCCCCGCCTGCTGCGCTACCACGAAGTACTGGGCAAGCCGGTGAGCGCGCCCCGGCCTCCTCTCCGAACGGTGAGGAGGCCGGGGAAGGATGATCTCAGGCTTGGAGTGAGGTCTAGCGCAGCCCCTGCCGTCGTAGGAATGGCGGGATGTCGATATCCTGCCCGCCGCTGTCGATCGTCGGCAAGCTGGGCAGCGTCCGCGGCCGGTCGCCGGCGACGGGAGCGGCTGGACTGGACACTGGCCCGCTGGTGCGCTGGACGACGCCGGATTGGAACCCGGCGGCCTGGCCAGTGGCAACATCCTGCTGGCGGATCATCCGGCCGTCGAACCCGGTGGCGACGACGGTAATGCGGACGGTCTGGTCAAGCGTCGGGTCGAAGGTCATGCCGAAGATGATGTTGGCGTCGGGGTCAGCCGATTTGCCGATGATCTCGGCGGCCTCATCCACCTCGAACAGCGTCAGGTCTTCTCCGCCGGACACCACGAACAGGACGCCCTTCGCTCCGTCGATCGACTGGTCGAGCAGCGGGCTGTTGATCGCCATCCGCGCGGCGTCGGCGGCACGGGTGTCGCCATGGCCCTCGCCGATGCCCATCAGCGCCGAGCCGGCATCCTTCATCACCGAGCGGACGTCGGCAAAGTCGACGTTGATCTCGCCGGGAACGGTGATCAACTCCGAAATCCCCTGAATACCCTGGCGCAGGACGTCGTCGGCGAACTTGAAGGCGTCGCGGGCGCGCGCCTTCTTGTCGAGAACCGCCTTGAGCCGGTCGTTGGGGATGACGATGATGGTGTCGACCTTTTCCTTGAGCTCGAGGATGCCTTTTTCGGCAAACATCCGGCGCTTGTTGCCTTCCCAGTTGAAGGGGCGGGTGACCACCGCGACGGTCAGTGCGCCGGCCTCGCGGGCCAGTTCGGCGACGACCGGAGCCGCGCCGGTGCCGGTTCCGCCACCCATCCCGGCGGTGATGAACACCATGTCGGAACCGTTGACCACCGATAGGATCTCCTCGCGGCTCTCCTCGGCGGCCTTGCCTCCCTGCTCCGGGTTGCCACCGCAACCAAGGCCCTTGGTCAGCCGGTCGCCGATGCGGACGCGGGTGGGCGCTTCGGAGCGGATCAGAGCCTGGGCATCGGTGTTGATCGAGATGAATTCGACCCCACGGATGCCCTCCTGAATCATGTGATCGACCGCATTGCTACCGGCGCCGCCAACGCCGATGACCTTGATGATGGCGACGTTCTCGTTCTCGGCCGAGTCGTACATGGACCCGTTCCTTCCTTTCCGTGGCGGCCGGACCAGAGCTTTCCTCCAGCCGGACCGGCTCGGATTGTTACACAGCCAACCTGGCGGCGCAAGCAAGAAAGCTGGCGACTGCTTCCTCGTCTGCCTGCTTTTCCCCGATTGAGGTCATTCGAGCCTCTTGGAGATCCCTTGGGAACGCCTTCGGATCCCCGCCAAGCTGCCGCCCCGCCGGTCCACCTACGACGGCAGCATCTCCCGCGCCCAGCCAAACAGTCGCCGTGCGATGTCGCCGCCGCCCTTCCGCTTCCCGTGCTGCGCGGATTTGACATCCATTTCGGCTGCCTTCAGCCCCCAAAGGAGCAGTCCCACGCTCGTGGCATAGGCGGGGTCTGAGACGGTGTCGGTCAGACCGCGCAGGCCACGCGGCCGCCCAACGCGCACCGGCATCCGGTAGGCCTCGCGGGCGAACGCGTCGATCCCAATCAGGTTGGCGGTACCGCCGGTCAGGACGATCCCCGCAGGCAGCAGTCCGTCATAGCCAGAGCGCTTCACATCGGCGACGATCATCTGGAGAATGTCGTCCACCCGCGCTTCGACAACCTCGCACAGATGGCGGCGCGATTCTTGGCGCTTGCTGGTGTCCCCCAACGCCGGGATGTCGATCTGCTCTGAGCCTTCGACAAGTTGCGGCTGGGCCTGGGCATAGCGCGCTTTGAGTTCCTCGGCGACCTGGAACGACGTGCGCAAGGTAACCGCGATGTCGTTCGAGAGGTGCCAACCGCCAACCGGGAGGCACGAGGTGTGCCAAACCGCGCCATCGACGAACAGCGCGATATCGGTGGTGCCGCCGCCGATGTCCGCGAGGAGCACGCCCATTTCTCGCTCTTCTTCGGTCAGGACCGCTTCGGCGGAAGCGAGGGGCTGAAGGACCAGGTCGTCGACGTCGACCCCGGCGCGGTTGATCGATTTCATCAGGTTCTGGATCGAGGTCGTCGCTCCGGTGGCGATATGGGTTTCAACTTCCAGCCGAAAGCCGTGCATCCCGATCGGGTTCTTGACACCGTCCTGACCGTCGATGACGTACGAGCGCGGAATGATGTGGATGATTTCACGGTTGGCCGCAACCGGGATCGCGCGGGCCGATTCGATCACCCGGGTCGAGTCATCGGCAGTCACCACCCGATCGGGGTGGTTGATCGCGATCACGCCCCGGTTGTTCTGCGACCCGATATGGTCGCCGGAGATCCCGGCAAAGGCCGAGACGATCTTGAAACCGCTGGTCCGCTCGGCTTTCTCGATCGACGCCTTGACCGATTCGACGGTGGCGTCGAGGTCAACGACGACGCCCTTTTTCAGCCCGCGCGCCGGGCTGACTCCGACGCCGATTATCTCGGTCTCGCCGTCGCGGCCAAGCCCTCCGACGAGCGTGCAGACCTTCGTCGTCCCGATGTCGATTGCGGCGATCACCCGCTCGCGCGCCACGTCGGCCTACCGGATGAAGGGCCGGGCGCCAAACCGAATGTCGACCGCGGTGAACGGGATCTTTCGGGCGCGGGCCGTCTCGACTATGGATTTGAGGGTCGCGAGCTTGTAGTCCAGGTCGTCACCGGTACCAAACCGTGCCTGCCAGCCACCGTCGGTGATCACCAGCAAGCCACCGTTCTCGCTGTACTCGAAGCGCTTCACCTTTACCTTCAACATCTCCGGGAGGGCACGATCGAGCTTGAGGGCGAGACGCACTGGTTCGAGTGGGACGCGCGTACCGGGCTTGAGTTGAGCATTGCCGCCGTAGACCAGGACCGGCAGCGAGGCCGAGGGCTGGGCGACTGCTTCGAGCACCACGCCCTCGTCGTCGATCACGTAGTTACTCGATCCAACATGCCAGACCGCCCAAGGCTTGCGCTCCTCGACGATCAACTCGACTTCGTTCGGAAACAGGCGATTGACCGTCACCCCTTTGACCCGCGGCAGGCTGGCAAGTGATTCCGCGATCGTCCTATCGGAGATATCGAGGACGTGTCGCCCATCGAGCCGCGCGGCGTCCAGCACCTGGCTGGTGCTCACCGCCTGCACCCCTCGCACATGCACCTGAGCAACCTTGAACACGGGCTGATTATAGAGAGTAATTGCTCCAGCAGCCACGAGCGACAGTACGACCGGCGGCAGAACAGCCAGCAGTCGCGGACGTGGCAGACTGGCGAACCGGCCACGGATCCGGGGTAGCAACGCTGGTCGCGGCGCTTGGCCTGCCCGACGCTTGCCACGGGGCGACCAGATGGCCGAGGTGGGATGCCGCCCCGCATATCTCATGGCAGGTCCTCACCGGTCACCTGGATCTCAAGCTCCAACTCCACGCCAAATTGCTCGAAAACGCGTCCCTGGATCAAGGCCACCAGCGACAGCATCTCAGTCGCGCTCGCGCCGCCGAGATTGAGCATAAAGTTGCCATGCAGGTCGGACACCCGTGCTGCCCCGATTTGAGTTCCCTTTAATCCCGCCTGATCGACGCCACCTGACCGGCAGCCTTTCCGGGAGGTTCTTGGGTATCGACCCGGCACACGCGCCAACCGGCTGATGTACTGACGGTGGTGCGAGTATCGCGCCACGACCTGGCGCAGCGAAAGGGGATCGGCGGGCCGAAGCGCGAACTTCGCCGCCAGGACGACCGGTCGCGGCGCGGTCAGGTCGGCTGCTTTGAGCGCACTCGTCCGGTAGGCCATCGTTAATGTCTCGACCGGCTGCCAGCGGCTCGCCACCGGGCGGAAGCACCAGGAGCTGCGGTGATCGCCGTTGCCATGTCGCCGCCGTGCGCACCGGCATTGTTCACCACCGCCCCGCCGACTGTCCCCGGCACGTCGATCGCCCATTCCAGCCCAGCAACGCCGAGCGCGGCCGTCTTGCGGGCAAGCGCAGCCAACGGCGCGCCGGCTTCGGCGAGGATCGGGACCTCCACCACTTGGCCCTGCGCTCGCAACGATGGAGAGGGGGAATTGAGACCGGTGAGGGTACGCGCGCGCATTTCGATGACGAGGCCGCGGAAACCGCCATCGCGGATCAGCAGGTTGCTACCACCGCCAATGACGAGGGTGGGCAGGTTGAGACCCCAGGCGGCGCGAACGGCGGCGGTGAATTGGTCGAGGGTGCGGGCTTGGACATAGGCGTCTGCCGGTCCGCCGATACGAAAGGTCGTGTGCTTCGCGAGTGGCTCGCCGGCCCGGACCGCCACGACCCCGCGCAGTCGATCGGCGAGGACAGCGACCTGCTCGGGGGTCAGTGCACCTCTCCAACGCCGCTCAGGCGGGCCAGCACCAACGCAGCGGCACGATTGATATCGCCCGCGCCAACTAACGCCAGCACGTCGCCGGGTTGAAGTTCGCCGGCAATTGTTTCCGCTGATTCCTCCACCGAACCGCTGGAGCGGATGTCGGGATGGTCGGCTGACTTGACGAGGTCGACCGAGGAGATGCCCCACTCGTCGCGCTCACGGGCAGCGTAGATGTCGGCGATCCGGACCACATCGGCGTCGCCAAAGGCGCGGGCGAACTCGTCGAGTAGCGTCTTTGTCCGGCTAAAGGTGTGCGGCTGATGGAGGCAGACAATCCGCCGGCCGGGGTAGCTGGCTCGCAGGGCTGACAGGGCCGCCCGGATCTCGGTCGGGTGATGACTGTAGTCGTCGATGACCAGAACGCCGCCAACGGCGCCGACCGGTTCGAGGCGACGTTTTGCGCCTTGGAAGCGAGCCAACGCGCTGGCGGCCTGTTCCAACGAGACACCGCTGGCCACCACGGCGGCGAGCGCGCCGAGTGCGTTCTGGATGTTATGCCGGCCTGGCACATCCAGCCGGATGGCCGCGTTGCCGGCCGGACCAGTGGCCACGAAGGTCGAAGCTGCGCCGCCAAGACGGATATCGCGGGCGGTCCAGTCGCCGCCAGTCAGTCCGTAGGTTTCGACCCGGGCTTTGCGGGCCGGGGCAAACTGGTTCGAGCGCAAAAAGGGATCGTCGGCGCAGAGGATTAGCACCCGAATCGTCTGGTCGGCAAATCGGGCGAAGGTGGCTTGGATGTCCTCGAGGTCGCGGTAGATGTCAAGATGGTCGACCTCGACGTTGGTGATGACGGCGATCTCGGGACGGAGGTAGAGGAAACTGCGGTCGTACTCGTCCGCCTCGGCGACCAGCCACTCACCGCCACCGCGCCGAGCGTTCGCGTCCAACCCACGGATCTCCCCGCCGACGACGAAGGTCGGGTCGAGCCCGGCAGAGAGCAGAATGTGGGCGATCATCGAGGATGTCGTCGTCTTGCCATGCGTGCCGGCGACGGCGATCCCACGTCGATCGTCCATCAGCCGGCCAAGCAATTCGGCGCGCTTGACAATTGGGATGCCGCGTTCGCGGGCAGCATCGACTTCCGGGTTGCCCGGCGGTAGGGCGGCGGTGGTGACGACCAGTTCGGCATCGCCGAGATTGGCGGCGGCGTGGCCTTCGACCAGCCGTGCTCCACCCGTGGCTAAGCGCTTGGCGATTTCCGACAACTTCTGGTCGGACCCGCTCACCCTGTGGCCATCATCCTGCAGCACCTTGGCGAGTGCGCTCATGCCGATCCCGCCGATGCCCACGAAATGAACCCGGCGCGGCAACGCGCTCACCGGCGGCCCGCGAGATCGATCAAGAGGCGGCCAAGGTCGGCGGCGGCCGCCGGGCGGGAAAGCTTGGCGGCGGCATCCGCCATCGCCCGGAGAAGTTCCGGCGTGGCCGAGAGGTTGAGAACGCGGTCGGGGATCTCGGCGGCGCGCTCGTTCGGCAACACCTCGGCAGCACCGAGCCGCTCCAGATAGGTGGCATTCTTCAACTGCGAAGAGAATGGCCCTGGCACGAGCAGGCTCCCCCTCCCGACTGCCGGGTATTCGCCCAGCACCGACGCGCCGGCGCGCGAGACGATCAGGTTGGCGGCTGAGAGCGCTTCGGGCATCTCGGCGTCGAGGTAGGCGGCTGGATAGTAGCGGTCGCGGCAGTCGCTCGGCAGCCCATCGCGAAGGGCGGCGATGCGCTCGAAATCCGCCCGGCCGGTGAGATGGATGACCTGACCGGCCGCAAGCAGCCTCTCCAACTCCGCGGCGATGGCGTCGTTCAGGCGGGTCGCCCCAAGCGAGCCACCGGCGACGGTGACGGTAAAACGGCAGGGGTCGAGGCCGAACCTTCGGCGGGCGGCGGCGGCGTCGCGTGGGAGGAATCCGGGACGGACGGGATACCCGGTGACGACGACTCTTGCGCCCGGCAGGTGGCGGCGCGCCTCGGGCGAGGTGGTAGCGACCACATTGGCGATCCGCCCAAGAGCCCGCACCGCCCAGCCCGGGACGACGTCCGGCAGGTAGACCACCACCGGGATCCGGCGCAGTCGAGCGGCAAGCACTGCCGGAGTCGAGACGTACCCGCCGGTGGCCAGAACGACATCGGGTCGGTGGTGTCCGAGTAACGAATGGGCAGCACGGACGCCGGCAACCGTTGCCAGCAGGCCATGGGCGATCCCAACCGGACCACGGCCGCGCAAAGCTCCCGCCGGCAACCCGGCGTACTCGATGCCGGATCGAGCGACAAGGTCGCGCTCGATCCCCTGCTGGCTGCCGACCCACGTCGCCTCAACCTCGGTCGTCTTTCTGAGCCAGTCGAGGACGACCAGCGCAGGGTAGACATGGCCGCCGGTACCGCCGCCAGTCAGCAGCAGGCGCATCGCCTACCGCTCGGTGGCGGGCTGGCGGATTCGCCCTGCCAGGCGCGGACGAGGCGGGTCGTCCTCAGCCGGCTCGGGCTCCGACGCGCTTTCGGGAACGGTGCGTGAGATGTTGAGCAAGATCCCGACCGCTCCAAAGAGCGCCATCAAGGACGATCCACCGTAGGAAATGAACGGCAATGGAATCCCCGAGAAGGGAATCGTCCGAGTGATGCCGCCGATATTGATGAAGGCCTGGACGCAGAGCCAGGTGGTGATACCTGCCGCGAGCAGAGCCCCGAAGCGGTCCGGACAACGCGCCGCCACCCGAAAGCCGCGCAGGCCAAGGAGGACGAACAGTCCGATTACGATCGAGGTCCCAATGAAGCCGAGTTCCTCGCCGATGATCGCGAAAATCGCATCGCTATGCGATCCGAAGACGTAGAAGAATTTCTGACGTCCCGAACCAAAGCCGAGGCCGGTCAGCCCGCCGCTGCCGATCGCGATGAGTGATTGGATGATGTGGAAACCATTTCCGAGCGGGTCTTTCCAGGGGTCTAGAAAGGCTTCAAGGCGGCTGCTGCGGTAGCTTGCGGCAAGGAGGAGCGGAATCATCGCCGCGATCCCGGCAAAGATGGCGATCATGTGCGTCGATGGTGCGCCAGCCAGATAGAGGAGGACAATCGCGGTGATCGAGATGACGGTCGTCGTTCCCAGGTCAGGCTGGGCGAGGATTGGTGCGATCATCAACCCAACGATGATGCCGAAGGGGACCAGTCCGGCGCCGATTGACTTGATTCGGTCCGGCCGGTCGGCCAGCCAGGCCGCGAGATAGATGATCATCGCCAACTTGACGAACTCACTCGGCTGGATGGCGGGCAGCGGTCCAATCTGTATCCACCGTTGCGCGCCATAGACGTTGATGCCGGCGACCAGTACCAGCACCAGCGCGACGCCGGCGAGCACGAGGCCAGGAAGCGCCAGACGTCTCCAGAGCGTGTAGGGTAGCCGCCAGCAGGCCAGCATCAAGATCGCCGGGACGGCAACACCTGGCGGACGACGAATACGCGGGTCGTTGTACTCGACATCGCGAGGGCAAACGACGCCGAGTAGAGGGCCTGCAAGCCGACCATCACCAGCACGGCAACTGTGCCCAGCATGGTAATCCGCTCGTCCCCGGGCCGTCTCGTCATTGGTCCCCCGTTAGGCGGCCGACCAGGATCACGGAACGGGATACGCGCCTCGTAATCGCGAAACTGGATCGAAGCTGCACAGGCCGGCGACAGCAGCACGACATCGCCCGGCTCGGCGACCCCGACCGTTGTTCGACGGCGGCTTCCAGGCCGCCGCACTGGTCAACGTCGTGAGCCCGGCCGCTCAAGTCCAGCTTGAAGTGGCGGGCCCGTCTTCGCCATAGAGAATCGCCCGCTTGGTCTGCTGCGCCGCCAGCGCAACCAGATCATGGTCGGGGAGGTTCTTCGAGCGGCCGCCGGCGAGCCAAATGACTGGACGGTCGGGCTCTCGAGCGCGGCGATCGCTCGCGCCGGCGACGTAGATGCTGTCGTTGACGTAGAGCACATCAGCGCCACGCTCGGCGACCGCCTCGGTTTCGATGACGCCGACAAACTGGCGCAACGTCGCGCGGATCGTACTGTCGTTCGCACCGGCCATGCTCGCCGCGATCGCCGCCGCGAGCGCGTTTGCCAGGTTGTGGCGACCACGTGCCGAACGTCGGTGATATCCAGCAACCAACGCGGCGTCATCCACCAGCCAGAGGGCGCCGTTTGCGAGGTAGCCACCACGCTCAACGCCGGACCAGCGAGAACCACGAACCTCGCTCGGTTTCGGCGAAGGCGACCACTTCGGGGTCGTCTTGTCGAGATGGCGACATCGCCGAACGTTGGAAACGACGATCGCTCGCTTCGCCGTAGTACTCGTCGAGGTGGCATGACGATCGAGATGGTCGGGCGAGAGATTGGTCACCACGGCGAACTGCGGGTTGCGGTCGAACAGCGCAAGTTGAAAACTGGAGAGTTCGAGGACGACGCGGTCTTGCGTTAACGTCGGCCAGGTGGCCAAGATCAGGGGCGCACCGGATGTTTCCCCGCTGACCCAGACGCGGCGCTTCGCCACGGCGCAGCATTTCGCCAACCAACGAGGCTGTCGTCGTCTTGCCGCTCGACCCGGTGATCCCGACGACCGGGGCGGAGCAGCGTTCGACGAAGAGGAGCGGCTCCGAACCGAGCGGCACGCCGGCCTCCCGGGCGGCGGCGACCATTGACAGGCCGAGCGGTACACCTGGCGAGAGAAACAGCGTTTCCGTCGATATCGCATCGTCGATGCGGTTCGTGCCCAGCACCAGATGGACCGGCAGGTCGGCGATCTGCTTGAGCGCGGAAGCCAACTGTTGCGGCGTTCGCAGATCGCCAACGGTGACACGCGCGCCGACGCCGGCGAGGTAGCGTGCCAACGCGGTGCCTTCGCGCGCCAACCCGACAATCGTGACCGATGCGCCCGTAAAGCGATCGGTCACGACGGCACCGTCAAGGCGAGGGCAACTCCGACCATCGCCGAGAGCATCCCGACCAACCAGTAGCGTGTCACCACCCAGGTTTCCGGCCAGCCGACGATTTCGAAATGATGATGGAGCGGCGCCATTTTGAACAGCCGCTTGCCCTTGGTGAGCTTGAAATAGCCGACCTGAAGGATGACCGAAAGGGTGGTGACGACGAACATGATCCCGACGATGGGCAACAGCAGCCATTGTCCGGTCATCAGAGCGACCACGCCGAGCGTCCCACCAAGCGCCAGGGATCCGGTGTCGCCCATGAACACCTGGGCAGGATGGGCGTTGAACCAGAGAAAGGCGAGGATCGCGCCGGCGACGGTGAAGCAGAAGGTGACCAGGTACGACTGCCCCTGCAGATAGGCGATGACGCCATAGGCGGCAAAGGCCTGGGCGGCAAGCCCGCCGGCCAGTCCGTCCAACCCGTCGGTGAGGTTGACGGCATGGCTGGTGCCCATAATCACCAGCACGGCGATCGGCAGGTAGAGCAGTCCAAGTGAAAAGCCGCCGACAAACGGCACGTTCACCTTGTCGAGCCGGAGGCCAAGATGCATCGCCGTTGCGGCGACCCCGGCGATCAGAAGGAGCCAGGCAAACTTGAAACGGGCGGTTAGCCCGGTCTTTTCGCCACCGGCCAGGTTCAGGAGGTCGTCGACGGCGCCAAGAATGCCCGAGGCGACCAACACGCCCAACGGCACGAGCATCGAGAGCCGTCCGATCAGGTTGAGCGGCACCGTCACGATGAAGACGGTAATGAAGATCAGGAGCCCACCCATCGTCGGCGTACCTTCTTTGGCGGCGTGGGAGGTCGGCCCGGTGGCGCGAATCTGTTTGCCGATCCGGTTCTTGATCAAGAATCGGATCAACGGTCGGCCCCAAGCGAGCCCGATCAGAAAGGCCAAGGCGGCAACGAGCAAGGCATACGCCATCACCAGAGCGGTGACATCGCCAATGTCGACGAACTGGTTGGGGTCCGTGCGCAACTTGGCAGCAGCGCGAGAAAGGAGAACGATCATTGGTCCTGACGGGACGGACAGCCGGCCCGCCCAGGCTGGATTATATGGTGTTCTCTCATCCCAGCCCGCCTGGCTTGACCGCGTCGGGCGGGATCCGGTAGTAGGCCAGCAACCGTTCGACGATGCTCTTGGCGAGCGGCGCGGCCACTTGGCCGCCCCATTGGCTGTCCTTTGGTCGATCGACCCGCGTCAACACGACAAACGGCGCATTTTCGGTCGGGAAGACGACGAAGCTGGCGATGGTCTGGTCGTCCGAGTAGGCGCGCCCGGTGACGATCTGGGTGGTGCCGGACTTGCCGGAAAGGCGATAGCCCGGGATGACCGCGCGCGAGGTGCCCTCGTTGATGACCTCGACCATCATTGTGCGCAGAGTCCGAGAGGTTTCCTCGGAAATCACCCGACGCACGACCACGGGGTCGAAGGTTCGCGTGCCGTTCGGTCCGATGACCTGCTTGACGACGTGCGGCTGCATCAACTTGCCACCGTTGGCGATGGCGCTGACCGCCGTGATGAGTTGGATCGGAGTGACATTGATACCTTGGCCGAAGCTGTTGGTCGCCAGGTCGAAAGGCGACCAGCCGGGGTCGTTCTGCGTTCGGGCCTGGCCGGCAGCCTCGCCGCCGAGATCGATATTTGTTGGCCGACCAAAGCCGAAATCGTAGACATGACGATAGAAGCGCTCTGAGCCAAGCAGGTCGGACAGCCAGACTGCGCCAACATTGGCGCTCTTGACCAGTAGCCGGGTCATCGTGGTGGTGCCATTAGCGGCGCCGTCCCAGTTGACGATGTCACGGTCCCACTTGCGTACCCAGCCACGGTCGAGATAGGTCGTGTTTGGGTTGACAAGTTTTTCCTCGAGCGCCATCGCCATTGTCAGGATCTTGAAGACCGATCCGGGCTCGTACATGTCGGTAACGGCACGGTTTCGGATCAACTCTTGCTCTTTGGGGTCGTTGAGCTTCGGCTTGGTGATATCGAAGGACGGCCGGGTCGTCATCCCGAGAATTTCGCCAGTCTGCGGGTTCATCACCACGATCGTGACGGCGTCGGCCTTGTGACGGACCATCGCCGCGTCCGCTTCAAGATCGACGATGCGCTGGATATAGCGGTCGATCGTCAACACGACATCTGCGCCATCGAGCGCCTGGGTGACGCCACGCATGCCGAGCGGGATCTCGGCGCCGGTGGTGTCGCGCTCATACCAGACCTGGCCGATCTGGCCCGAAAGCTGACGGTTGTAGTCGGCTTCGATGCCAGCCAAACCACGTTGGTCGCGCCCGACGATGCCGATCACCTGGGCAGCGAGGTTCCCTTCGGGGTAAATGCGGCTGTTTTGGCGCTCAAGCTCGATCCCGGCGAAGTCGAGCGCCTCGATCTTTGGCCCCGCCGCATAGGACAACCCTTCGGCCAAGACGGTCTTTTCGTACACGATCTTCTTTGTCTCGGCCAGGCGCTCGGTACTCGGCTCGAGGAGTATCGGCTTGGGCGGGGTTGCAAGCGCTACCAGGAGTTTGTCAGCCGGCTGGTTGACGATCGGGGCGAGGGTGTTGGCGATCCGGGTGATCTGCTCTGGCTTCACCTTCGACGTGTCAGCAAGGAGACGATAGGTGACGACACTCGCCGCAAGCAGGTTGCCGTTGCGGTCTCGGATTGCCCCGCGATGCGGTTCGAGCCGCATCACACCCCAGTGTTCGTCGTCGGCCATCTGCGTGTAGCGCTCGTGCTCGGCGATCTGGAGGTAGCCGATCCGGGCAGTGAGGATGATGGTGAGGACGGCGAGGACACCGCCAATCGTCAGCAGGCGGGCCGTCGAGATCCCGGTTGTCATGGGACGATTTCGCCTTGGCCAAGCGCCGCCAACCAGGCCAGAAACCCCTGAACTCCGCCGCTGTTCCTCACCCGAACCGCCGGCTCGACCGGGACATACGGTGCCCAGGCGGTGCTGTCCTTGGCCGAGGGTTTGACGTCGACCGCGATGAAGACGGGCGATTCGGCCGGCTGCATCTTCAGTTTGGTGCGCGCCTCGCGCTCGACCCGGTCGAGCGATTTCAGCTTGGCGTTCTCATGTTCGAGCTGGTAGTTGCTCTCGCGCCAGTGGTCGCGCGTATCTTCAAGGCGTTGGATGTCGTAGCCGACCGAGGCGACGCCGCTGGTCTGGATCAGAAGCAGGACGCTGACGATCGAGACAATGGCGGCGGCCATCGTAAAGACGCCGGGCAGGCGTCCCAGCCGCAGCCCTTCTGCCCGGTTCCGTCGAAGCGATCCCAGCAATGCGGTCATGCTGCCTCGCGGCGCTCGGCGGCGCGCAATTTGGCGCTGCGCGAGCGAGGATTGGTCGCCAATTCCGCCGCGCCCGGAGTGACCGGTTGGCGGGTGAGGATCCGCAGCCGCGGCGTCCGGCCGCAAACACAGGCCGGCAGGTTCGGCGGACAGATACACCCGCGAGCTTCAGCGGCAAATCGCTGCTTGACGATCCGGTCTTCCAGCGAGTGAAACGAGATCACGGCGATCCGGCCGCCTGGTCTGACGGTGTCGATCGCGCCGCCGAGTGCCCGTTCGAGGACGCCAAGTTCGTCGTTGACGGCGATCCGCAAGGCTTGGAAGACTCGGGTTGCCGGGTGGGTGCGGCCGCGCGGCCGGCCGACCGCGCCCGCGACGACCGAGGCCAGGCGACCGGTCGTCCTGATGGGGCGATGGCGGACGATGGCGCGAGCGATCCGTCGCGAGGCTGGCTCCTCACCATAGCGGTAGATCAGGTCGGCAAGTTCGCGCTCGCCGGCCTGGTTGACGAGATCGGCGGCGCTGATCTCAAGGGTGGGGTCCAGGCGCATGTCGAGCGGGTCATCTCGCTGGAAGCTCAGCCCGATCGTCGGGTCATCGAGTTGGAGCGACGAGACGCCGAGATCGAGCAGCACACCGTCGAGCGGCAGCAGATCGTGCTGCTCAGCGATTTGTTCGAGGTTCGCGAAATTTGCTTGCACCACCGCCGCCCGTTCACCGAACTGCGCCAGCCGACCCCGGACGCGCTCGACGGCCGCCGGATCCACGTCGAGGCTGACCAGTCGGCCGTCCGGGCTGCTTGCCCGCAGAATGGCCTCACTGTGACCGCCCGCCCCGGCAGTGCCATCGAGATAGCGCCCTCCTGGCTCGACGTTCAACAGCGCGATCGCCTCCGTCAGCAGGACCGGCAAATGTCCGTCCGTGTCGCATCCTCCCGGCCTGGCGATGCACTCTAGCAAACGGTCCGGTCCGCCTCTAGCAGTTGCGGACTGACTTTCCAGACTGCACTCCTGTGCAGACCGGTGCCCGGTTTCGCGTCCAGATCAGAGCAGATCCGGACTGGCAGGACCGTCGCATCCTAGTCGTTTGGGACCGCCGAGCCGGTGCGAACCTTGGCGACGATAGCATCGGTCCAGGCGGAGAGATATCGCTCGCCGGCATTAGCGCTTGAACCGGCGAAGTCCTCGGCCAGTGCGTGTAGAGGAGTGAGCGGCGGCTCGGTCGGTGGTCGGTCGAGATGGACCAACTCGGGTCGGAGAGAAAGCATCATCGAAGTCTCGGAGTGGCCAGCGTGTTTCATCGCGCCCTCGACCACGCCAAGATGTTCACCAACCTCTTTGATCGGCGCAAAGAACGCTTCCGGGGAGGCTTCGCAGATGATCTCGATGGCTGGAAACTCATCGCGGGCACGCGCGGCGGCTTCGCCAAGCGGCCTGGCATTTCCGAGATGGGCGACGATCAACACCACCCGGCGGAAGCCCGAGGCGGCAAAGCTGCGGCAGCAGTCAAACGCGACTGCCGTGACCAGGTCGTCCCGCATGCTCATCGAACCGGGAAAGCTCAACAGCCCCTCGGCAAAGCCGACCGGAATTGTCGGAGCGACGAACGCTTGACCGAGAGCACGCGCCACCCGCTCGGCGATTGCCGACCCCTGGAAGATATCGGTACCAAGCGGCAAGTGGGCAAGATGCCCTTCGGTGCTGCCAAAGCTCTGGATGACGGTGTTCCAGCCCTGCTGCTGGCGCTCGCGCACCTCGTTTGTAGTGAGCGCGACGAGATGGATTCGCGGCTCGGTCATCGTGCCTCCTCCGCTCGGTGTGGCGGTGCCCATTTTAGGCGCTCGGCAAACCCAGAGAGGCGCCTCGGGCTCGGCCTTACCCCTGTCCTTTTCCAGAATGGTGTCGAGGACCGGTTGACCGGCATGAGGGCGGATGGCGAACGCGCCGCTGCTGAAAGCGACCGCGAAGGGGTTACCCTTGCAACGTCACCGCCAGTCAGCTTGGGGGCGCCGCTCGCCGCGTGCGATTAGTGCTGGTGCTCATCCGAGACCGGCGTCGGTATCGGACCCGTTGACTGGCCGGGTCCGACTGCCGTTGCCGTCGCCTCGGGGTGAGCCTGTGCGGACGATGGAGTGACGATGATGATGATACGGCTGGTTTCCGGCACCGTCGGCGCGGTGGCCGCCGGCGTCGGATGATTTGCGTGTTCGTCAGGTTGCAGGGGGGCGGGCTGTGCGCACGCTGAACTGAGAGCAGCAAGGACGAGTGCCGCTCCGAGCCAGCGATCCGTCATTTCGTCCGGTAGACGACATCCAGCCGAAAGTCGTCAGGAATTCGGACAGTCGGCCCACCGACCGACTTGGCTGCGGCATTCACCAACGCCCCTTCGACGAGGTAGAGCCACGGCGCATCCTCGCGAAGGATCGAGAGCGCCTGGCCGAGGAGCTTCTCTCGTTTCGCCGCGTCCATTTCCTTCGCGCTTGCCAAGTAGACCTCGTCATAGGCCGGGTTGTCGTAGTGCTTACCAAGCGACTTCTGCCCGGACCAGAACCACGCGAGCACCGTGTCAGAATCGACGGTCGGGATGTTTCGCAAGCCGAAGGCAAGAATATCCGCGCGTGGCTTGCGCTTATAGAGCTTGTCGACCAACACCGGGTACTCGGTGAAGGCATTCAGATCGACCTCGATACCGACAGCCTTCAACTGACTTTGGACGTACAGCGCCGTCGCCATCCCTTCCGGTGAGATGATCCAGTAGTCCATCGTCAGCTTGAACCCATTGGCGTAGCCGGCGTCGGCCAGGAGTTGCTTGGCCTTGGTCACGTCAAAGGGATAGGGCTTTAGCTCGGCGTTGAAGCCGACCGTCTGCTTCTGCACCAACTGGCTCTCGGGGCTGGTGAATCCCTTCCAGATCGTCTTGGCAAGAGTGTCCTTGTCGACCGCGTAGTTGATCGCTTGACGGACGCGTTTGTCGGCCAACGGGCCGGTGATTGGTCCGTCAATACCCCAGGTGTCCATCGCATACCCACCGGACCCGCTGTTGGCGACATCCACGCTGAAGCCCTCACGCTTCAACTGCTCGGCGCCCTCAATCGAGAGCGCATTCGCGTAGTCGATTTCGCCGGTGCGCAGACCGTTTATCCGCGCCGACCCGTCCGGCACCGATCGAATGACGACCTCGGTGAGGATCGGCTTGCGATAGGCATGCTCTTTCCACGCTTGCACGACCACCTGGGCATCGGGCTTGAATTCGACGAACCGGTACGGACCAGACCCAATCGGCTTCAGGCCAAACTCGGGGTCGCCAACCCTTTCGATGTACGCTTTCGGCAGCACAGCTAAGAGCGCCAGCCGCTTCAGCAGCAGCGGGTCGGCTGCCTTGGTGGCGATTTCGACCGTCGATGGATCGATGGCGCGAACGTTGGCGACGGTCCCGATGTTGCCGGGAATGACCGATTTCAGCTCTGGTTTCTGCGCCCGCTGCCAGGTGAACTCAACATCGGCGGCGGTGACCGGCGTGCCATCATGGAATTTGGCGTCCTTGCGCAGGGTGAAGCGCCAGGTTGTCGGATCGACGAGTTTCCACTCGCTTGCCAACAGTGGCAGCACTTCCTTACCGCTGTCGTCCTGCCAGACGAGAGTTTCAAACATGTCGTAGCGCCGGACACTGCCGGTCAGGCTCACCTGTGGGTCCATCGTCGGCGCGAGGCCAACGACGCCGAGCACCAACCGCTGTTGGTCGGCAAGTTGGGGACCCCCTTGCGGCGGTAACGACGATGCGGGTGTCACCGGCGCGGCAGGGGCACATGCCGTCACCACCATCGCGGCAAGGGTCAACGCTGTTGGGAGTACTCGCCCAATCATCAGGTCACTCCTCTCCTTGCCCAGCATCGGGCAACTCGCCAAATTGAAGGTTGGAGCCCTTTGGTTCGCTGGCTTGCGTCAAGCGCTGCTCGGCGCAATCGTTGTCGGTCATGATGGCTTCGAGCCTCGAGCACACGCGCTTCGGTGACCGGATGGGCGCGAGTATCAGCCGGCAGAGCCGATGTCGCTAGTGGGATCCGAGCGCTCTCCTGCTGGGAAACCGAAATGCCGAAACTCCCCGCTTTGCGGCGCGCCGGTTCGACCCGTGCGCGTCGTCGTGCGTCAACTCCGAGGACAATATACCGTACGTATCACAATCGGAGCATCATTTTTCGCAACCAATGGTGCGCTGATCGCCGCAAGTGTGACGTCGCCGCGGCGGAGAATCAACGCGCGAAACTCCGATTGACAGCCCCGCTTCAAGGCGATACATTATCGTATACAGGCACAGTACCAAATGTTGGACTGTAGCTCTCAGGCTCGCCTCAATAGGGAGACCGCTTGGATCGGCAACGACCGAGACGGCACCAGCCACTCCGTATCGCGATCGTCGGCGCAGGCCGCGCGGGACGCAGCCTGGCGCAGGCCCTTACTCGGGCCGACTACGCGATTGTCTCCGTTTCCAGTCATACGCTCGCATCGGCTCATGCGCTCGCCGCTCTCATTCCTGGCGCACGCGTCGGCCCGCCGGATCAGGCCGATCTGGTCTTGCTCACCGTGCCGGATAGCGTGATTGCCGAGGTTGCTTCCCACATTCCCTGGCGGCCGGGGCAGTTTGCGGTGCATTGCGCGGGGTCGCTCGGGCGCGAGGTGCTTGCCGGCATCGAAGCCACCGGCGCAATTGCTGGCGCCTGGCATCCGCTTCAGAGCCTTGCTCGTGACGACACCAGCCGATTTCGCGGCATTCGCTTTGCGATTGACGCGCCGCCGGCGCTCGAAGCAATCCTCGACGAGATGACGCGAGCACTTGGTGGTGTGCCCTTGGGCATACCGCCGGAGGGAAGGGTGCTCTATCACCTCGGAGCGACTTTGGTCTCGAACTACGCGGTTACCCTCGTCGCGATTGCTGCCGAGTTGTGGGGCGAGATGGCGATCGATCGTGCCGAAGCGGTCGCCGCTCTTGCGCCGCTTCTGGCGGGCACAGCAGCGAATCTTGGCGAGGTCGGACTGCCTGGCGCGTTGACTGGCCCGATTGCTCGCGGTGACCTTTCCACGATTGATCGCCACCTTGCCGCGCTCGCACGAACGCGGCCCGACCTTCGACCCGTCTATGAAATCCTGGGACAGGCCGCGCTTCGCCTCGCAGTGGAGCGTGGACTGTCGGCCGACCGAGCCGCGGCCCTCAAGCGTCGGCTCGACACCGTGGAGGCGACCATGGTGGTCGCGGGAGGCGTGTAATGGCTCAGCGGATCAGTATCCAGGACTTCCAAGGGATGAAGGCGCGACGTGAGCCGATCGCAATGCTCACCGCCTATGACTACCCAACCGCGAAGCTGCTCGACGAGGCAGGCATCCCAACCCTGTTGGTCGGCGACAGCCTCGGTATGGCGGTGCTTGGCTACGACTCGACCCTACCGGTCACGCTTGAGGACGTGATTTATCACTTGAAGGCGGTAGCGCGAGGAGCAAAGCGCGCGCTGATCGTTGGTGACATGCCGTTCATGACGTATCAGGCTGATGCGGCCGAGGCGATGAAGAACGCTGGAAGGTTGCTCGCTGAGGGAGGAGCCGGGGCAGTCAAGCTGGAAGGCGGGCGCTGGCTTGCTCCGACGATCGCCCGAATGGTTCAGGCCGGCATCCCGGTGATGGGGCATCTCGGGTTGACGCCGCAGTCGGTCCACCAACTTGGCGGCTACAAAGTTCAGGGAAAGTCTCATGAGGCGGCCGAGCGAATGCTCGCCGACGCCCGATCGCTCCAGGAGGCCGGCGTCTTTGGCATTGTCCTCGAATACGTCCCGGCGGCGCTGGCGAGCGAGATCACCCGCGCCGTCGACGTGCCGACGATCGGGATCGGCGCCGGGCCGTTCTGCGATGGACAGGTTCAGGTGATCAACGACCTGATCGGACTTGAGCCGGAGCAATGTCGCCGCCACGCGAAGGTGTACGCACCGGTTGGCGAGACGATCCGCCAAGCCGCCGGACAGTATCTCCGCGATGTGAAGGGCGGCGCATTCCCGACCGAACGCGAGAGCTTCGGGATGGCCTCCCGTGAGGCCGTCCTACGGTGATTGTGGCACGCGGCCGTTCCGAGCTTGCCCGGGCTCTCGCTGCGCTGCCGCGCCCGCTCGGTGTCGTCCCAACCATGGGGGCGCTCCACGAAGGCCATCTTGCCCTAGTGGATCAGGCTCGCGCTGCCAACGCGTCGGTCGCGGTGACGCTCTTCGTCAATCCGACCCAGTTCGGACCGCACGAGGATTTCAATCGGTACCCACGGCCGATCGAGCGCGACCTCGCCCAGTGCGCGCAGGCCGGGGTCGATCTGGTGTTCAATCCACCGGTTGAGGAGATCTACCCGGCGGGCTTTGCAACGACCGTGAGCGTCGACGGGTTGAGTACGCGTTGGGAAGGCGAGCGGCGTCCCGGGCATTTCGCCGGTGTGGCAACCGTGGTTGCCCGGCTGCTGAACCTGCTGGCGGCCGACCGCGCCTATTTTGGCGAGAAGGACTACCAGCAACTCCAGGTCGTGCGACGGATGGCGGCCGACCTCGCACTTCCAGTCGAGATCGTTGGCTGTGAGACAATACGCGACGCGGACGGCCTCGCGCTGTCGTCGCGCAACGTCTACTTGAGCGCCGAGGATCGTCGGCGAGCGCCCGCTCTTTCGCGGGCGCTCCGAGCGGCGGCCTCGCTCGCCGAGGCGGGCGAGACCTCGGTCTCGGTGCTCGAAAGGGCCGCCTGCGCCATCCTCGACGTCGGTGGGCTTGAGATCGACTACCTCGCCATCGTCGATGCCGAGACGCTTGAGCCGATTGAGCGGGTCACTGGAGTTGCGCGGGCGCTTGGCGCGGTGCGGCTCGGCCCGGTACGGCTGATCGACAATGTCGCCGTACTGGCTGGCCCGGCGAGCGGGGCGTCCTCGAATGCATGAGCTACTCAGTCCGGGAGCAGCGATGGTCATACCGACGGACGTCGACGGTCGGGCGATCCGCGAATCCGACCACACCCGGCGCATCGCGGGCATCTTCAAGGCCTTGGGTGACCCGACCCGGATCGCCCTGCTCCATCTCCTGTCCTATGGCGAACTGAACGTCGGCGAATTGGCGCGGGCGATCGGCTCGGAAGATTCGATTTCCGCGGTATCACATCACCTGAGGGTGTTGCGAACCGCGCGTCTGGTGCGCAACCGGCGCGAAGGCAAGCAGATCTACTACGCAATCGAGGACCAGTTCGTCGTCAGCCAATTGAACGAGGTACTCACTCGGGTACAGGGCGTGGGCCGCTCCTAGCGGACGATGGCATGCCAGGCCTCGAGCGCCCGCAAAACATCGCGCTCGTCGTTGAACGCATGGAAGCCGAGCCGGACGTAGCGGCCGCGCGCCCCGACGATCACGCCGCGCTCGCCCAACGCATCGCGCAACTGCTCCGGATCGTCGGCGCGCACCCCGATGAGGTGGCTTGGGACTTCGAGTGGAGCAAGGTCCAGCCCGATCTGCCGCGCGCCGTCGCGAAAGAGCGTCGCGAGTTGGAGAGTGCGCGCCTCGACCGTGGCTGGTGGCAGGTCCAGCAGAACCTCAAGCGCGGCCCTGGCTCCGAGAAACGAGAGCCACGCCGGCGAAAGGTCGAGTTTCCAGGCTTGTTCTGGGAGTCGGTATGGCCCGCCGGAAAGCTGAGCATAGGGGTCGTCGGCCGAGCGCCAACTCGGGGCCAGCGGCCGGATCGAGCCGAGTTTGTGCGGCGCGACATAGAGCCAGCACGCGCCGCGTGGTGAGAGCAGCCACTTGTATCCATGGGCAACCAACGCGTCCGGGCGGAGCGCCGCTACGTCAAACGCCAACGCTCCGAGCGCTTGGGTGGCATCGACGAAGAGGAACGCGCCAACCTCGCGAGTGCGGAGGCTGATCGCGTCCAGGTCGACGCGAAAGCCGTTGGCAAACTGGACCGCGCTGACCGCGACGAGCACGGTGCGATCGTCGATCGCTTTGAGGATCGACGCGGTGGGAACGACACCGTCGACCGCCGGGACGCTTGCGACCTCAAAGCCACGGTCGGCGAGAGCCAGCCAGGGAAAGAGGTTACTGCGAAACTCGCGCTCGCCGACGACCACACGTCCTGGCGGCAGCGAGGCGGCGATGGTTGCCGCCCCCTCCGAGGCCGACCCGATCAGGGCAACCGTTTCGGTGGGAGCGTTGATCAGCCGAGCGACGAGGGCGCGCGTCTCGCGGCCGGCATCATCCCAGGCGGGCGACGAAAAGTCACCACGCTCCCAATCGGCGAGAGCGGTACGCAGGGTCTCGATCACCGGTCGAGCGCCCGGCGCGGTGCTGGCGGTATTCAGGTAGACGAACCGCTCCAACGCGGGAAAAAGGCCGCGAAACGCGAGCAGCGCGCGGTCGGCGATCGTCACGCATCCCTCCGTCCCAAGCGTCGCATGGGATGAAGCGATCGTACCAGCCGCCGCGCTTCCGGCTGAAGGCTGCTTGACCAAACCAGACGGTCCGCCGCTGGAGCGGCGACACAGCCGGGGCCATCGTTTCGCGTGGACGTGCTATCGGCGGCGGCGGATGTGGACCACTTGCAAGTCCATCCAACTTCGCTTGACGTCGGAGCGAGGCGGCGCAATCGTTCGAGTGGCCGACAAACGGTTGAAGTGACTTGCGCTCAGGCAGAGATCGTTGGGTCGATCGGCAGGTCAAGTGGGGGAGGGGGTTCAAACGCCGGCGAGGAGAGGACGCTCGTATCGTCGGCGACCGGCTCGGCCGCGCCGAGCGTCTCTCGGAGCACCTCGTCCATCGTTTCAACGAGAACGATTTGGAGTTGCTGGCGCACCGGCTCGGGGATTTCCTGGAGGTCGCGGCGGTTCTCCGCTGGGATCAGCACGCGGCGGATACCAGCGCGATGCGCCGCCAAGGCCTTTTCCTTTAGTCCGCCGATCGCCAAGACCCGCCCGCGCAGGGTGATCTCACCGGTCATCGCAAGGTCGTTTCGCACCGGCCGGCCGGTAAGCGCCGACACCAACGCGGTCGCCATCGTAATCCCTGCCGACGGCCCATCCTTCGGCGTTGCACCCTCGGGAATATGGATATGCAGGTCGACGTGATCTTGAAAGGCCGGGTCGATCCGGAGTTGGTTGGCGCGCGAGCGGGCATAGGAAAGCGCGGCGCGGGCCGACTCCTGCATCACGTCGCCGAGCCGGCCGGTAATCGTCAGGACGCCCTTTCCGGGCATTGTCGCGACTTCGACCGGTAGCACCGCACCGCCCGCCTCGGTGTAGGCGAGGCCGGTCGCGACGCCGACCTGGCTTTCGAAGAGGTGGCCGGCCTCGGCGAACTTTGCCGGGCCGAGATACTCGGCCAGAGCCCCGATGCCGACGCGCACCCGAGTTTCGGGTTGCTTGACGACGCGGATCGCAACCTTGCGACAGACCGTCGCGATCGCTCGTTCGAGATTGCGCACGCCAGCCTCGCGGGTGTAACTGCGGACGATCTCGGCGATCGTCGCTTGCGGGACGACGAGTTGGCGGGGTGTCAGGCCGTGCTGCTTGATCTGCTTGGGCAACAAGAAATTGCGGCCGATCCGGATCTTCTCGTCCTCGGTGTAGCCGTTGAGTTCGACGACATCCATCCGATCGCGCAACGGTCGCGGGATCGCCGACAGGACGTTGGCGGTGGTGATGAATAGCACCTGAGACAGGTCATAGGGGGCTTCGAGATAGTGGTCGGTGAATTGGCCGTTCTGCTCGGGGTCGAGCACCTCAAGCAGCGCCGACGTGGGATCGCCGCGGTAGTCGGCGGTCATCTTGTCGACTTCGTCCAGCAGAATCACCGGGTTGACCACGCTGGCGGTGCGCATCGCCTGGAGGAGTCGGCCAGGCAGGGCTCCGACGTAGGTTCGGCGATGGCCACGGATCTCGGCCTCATCACGGATGCCCCCGAGCGAGAGCCGGACGAACTTCCGGTTCATCGCCCGAGCGATCGAGCGGCCGAGGCTGGTCTTGCCGACGCCGGGTGGGCCGACAAAGCAGAGGATCGAGACGGGCGGGTGGTCCCCACCGCTGAGTTGGACCAGCCGACGGACCGCCAGGAACTCGGTAATCCGCTCCTTGACCCGATCGAGCCCGGAATGGTCTTGGTCAAGAATGCGACGTGCGGCGTCGATGTCGATCCGGTCGTCGCTGCGGGCGGTCCACGGCAAAGCCAGTACGAACTCGAGGTAGGTGCGGATGACATTCGCTTCCGGTGCGGACGAGGTCATTCGTTCGAGGCGCTGCACTTCGCGGAGCACCTTCGCCAGGAACGGCTCCGGCAGTCCGGCCGTGTCGAACTGGTGGCGAAGTTCGGCTACTTCGCTCGCCAGGTCGCTGCCTAACTCCTCATGGATCGCCTTCAATTGCTCCTTCAGGTAATACTCACGCTGGTTCTTGTCCATCTGCTGCCGCACCCGGCTGCGGATCTCCTGGTCGAGTTCCTGCAGATCGATCTCGGCAGCCAGGGCGACTGCCACCCGTTCGAGCCGTTGGCCGTGATCGAGGGCTTCGAGGACCGCTTGCTTGACGCTGAGATCGACCGGCAGGTGAGCGACCAGCAGGTCGGCCATCCGCCCCGCAGTATCCGCCTGTTGCACCTGCTCGACGGACCCAGCGGTAACGCTGCGGTTGAGCTTGGAGTAGCGCTCGAATTCCTCGGAGACGTGTCGCATCAGCGCACCTGCTCGAGGATCGGGTTGCTCGGCCAGGTCTCGGCAGCGCGCCTGCATGAAGGATGGAAGGGTGACGATACGCTGGAGCGCCACGCGGCGGATGCCCTCGACGACGATCTGGGCGGCGCCATCCGGTTGGCGGGTCACCTTGACCACATCGACCAGCGTTCCGATCGGATAAAGATCATCGGCGATCGGGTCGTCGGTGTCGGCGTTGCGCTGAGCGGTCACCGCTAGCCGGCCCGACAGACGGCGCAACGCCTCGTCGAGCGCGGCGATCGACTTGGAACGGCCAACTGTCAAGGTGACGATCGTCCGTGGAAAGACGATGACGTTCTTGAGTGGAAGGACGGGATATTGCGGCGTGCTGCGGTCGGTGCTGCTCATCGAATTCTCGTGCGGCTGGTATGAGCTATTGTAGCCAACTCAACCGGATCGGGTCTGCTCGCCGCTTCTGTCTGGCCGTGAAACCGGCTATCCGTCTCCGGTACCCGGCTTTGGAGCGGTGTGACGAACAGCCGGGCACTCGTCCTCGACCGCCGGTTCGGAATGAGGGCACGCGGTTGAGAGCAGCGGCCGATCCGCTCGATGCTCGAACCGGAAGACCCGGCCGACGATAACCGGGCGACTGCCCGATCCCGCCCGACGGGTGTTCCCCGACCACCGGTCCGCCTCTACGACCTGACGGAGCCGGTCCGACCTGTTCGAAGCGGACGCGCACCCGGCCGCGCAGCGCTGACGAGGCGTCCTGAAGACCGACCCGCCGCTACGCCGATTGAGGCTCGTCGAAGGCGTCGAAATCGATGATCCGCTCGGAGCGCGTTCGGAGTTCGGGGCGAGCCTTGTTGAGGATGGTTTCGCGCTTGATGATGCATTTGCGAATGTCGCCGCGCGAAGGGATCTCGTACATCACTTCGAGCAGGGTGTCCTCGATGATCGAGCGGAGTCCGCGGGCGCCGGTCTTGTGGGCGAGCGCTTCTTCGGCAGCGGCGACGAGCGCGTCCTCTTCGAAGACGAGGTCGACCTTGTCGGCGGCGAAAATCTTCTGGAACTGCTTGACGATCGCGTTCTTCGGCTCGCACAGGATCTTGACCAGGGCTTCGAGATCCAGAGATTCGAGGGCAACGGCGACGGGCAACCGGCCAATGAATTCAGGGATCAGACCGTAGTGCAAGAGGTCGTCGGGCGTGACTTGCTTGAGCAGTTCGTCGGCGTCCTCGGCGATTTCGTTCTTGCCCTCGGCCCGGAAGCCGAGTGAGCGACGCTTGTTGATCCGCTTGGCGATGACGCGGTCGAGTCCTTCGAACGCACCGCCGCAGATGAACAGGATGTTACCGGTATTGATCTGGATGAAGTCCTGGTGAGGATGCTTGCGGCCGCCCTGCGGCGGGACGTTGGCGACGGTGCCTTCGAGAATCTTCAGGAGAGCCTGCTGAACACCTTCGCCCGAGACATCGCGGGTGATCGATGGGTTGTCGCCTTTGCGGGAGATCTTGTCGATCTCGTCGATGTAGATGATGCCGCGTTCGGCGCGCTGAACGTCGAACTCGGCGGCCTGGATCAGGTGGAGCAAGATGTTCTCGACATCCTCGCCGA
The DNA here is from genome assembly GCA_046328265.1 of Dehalococcoidia bacterium. Taxonomy (GTDB): domain Bacteria; phylum Chloroflexota; class Dehalococcoidia; order SpSt-223; family SpSt-223; genus JANWZD01. The sequence continues at coordinate 50,686 of JAXLWW010000013.1, read as the reverse complement.
CATAGCCGGCTTCGGTGAGCGAGGTGGCGTCGGCGATGGTGAAGGGAACATCGAGGATCTTGGCGAGCGACTGGGCAAGCAGGGTCTTGCCGGAGCCAGTCGGGCCGATCAGGAGGATGTTGCTCTTTTGCAGTTCAACGTCATCGAACTGCATGCCGAGGTTGATCCGCTTGTAATGGTTGTAAACGGCGACGGCCAGCACCTTTTTGGCGCGATCCTGTCCGATCACGTACTCGCTCAGCAGTTCGAAGATCCGCTTCGGGGTTGGCACCTTGGTTAGAGCGGTTTTGGGTTTGGGCTGCGGCTTCGCCTCTTCGTCGATGATCTCGCGGCACAACTCGACGCATTCGTCGCAGATGTAGACAGCGCCGGGTCCGGCAATCAGCCGGCGCACCTGATCCTGATTCTTTCCGCAGAAGGAGCAGTGGTATTGCACTCGGTTGTTTCGCGAGTTCGCCATTGGTTCCTCCACCGCTCCGGGGCTGCTGGTTCCTCGTGACGAGACCGGCGGCAATCTGCCGCCCCGACGATCGTCGTTACTTCTCCTGTTGCTCCTCGGAGAGAAGGATTTCGTCGACGAGGCCGTAGACGACCGCCTCCTCGGCGGGCAGGTAGTAGTCGCGGTCGGCGTCCCGCTCGATCTTCTCGATCGGCTGACCGGTGTGCCTCGAAAGAATGTTCAAGATCTTGCTCTGAAGCCGGTCGATCTCGCGCGCCGCAATCCGGATGTCGGCCGCCTGACCCTGGGCGCCGCCCAGCGCCTGGTGCATATGAACCGTCGCATTCGGCAAAGCGTAGCGCTTGCCCTTCTTTCCGGCGGCCAGCAGCACCGTACCCATGCTTGCCGCCATGCCGACGCAGATCGTCGAGACGTCGGCCTTGATCAGTTGCATGGTGTCATAGATGGCTAGCCCAGCCGTGATCACCCCGCCCGGACTATGGATGTACAGCTGGATGTCGCGGTCGGGGTCCTCGCGATCGAGGTAGAGGAGTTGGGCGATGATCAAATTGGCAACCTGATCGTTGATCGGCGTGCCAAGGAAGATGATCCGCTCCTTGAGCAGGAGCGAATAGATGTCGAACGCGCGCTCGCCCCGTTGGCTCTGCTCGATGACCATCGGGATGATATTCTGCGGCTGCAGCATGGTTACCCTTCTTCCGTCGCCGCAGCGACGGGATCGTCGTCGGTGGCGGCGTCGATCAACGTCTCACCGTTGTCATCTTGGGGCGGCCGGGCCTTCCCCTCGGTCGCGATTTCGACCAGGCGAATCAACGATTTGCGCACCCGGATATTGCGCTCGGAAATCGCCCGGGCGGTCGGATGGTCCAAGATCCGGCTGGCCTGCGCCGCCGAAAGCCCGGAGCTACGGATATCATCGGCCAACTCGTCGTTGATCTCGTCGGCGGTTGCCTCGATCGTCTCGGCATCGGCGAGGGCTTCGAGCAGCATCCGTCGGCGAACCCGCTCGGTCGCGTCCGACCGCACTTGCTCGCGCAGCCCGTCTTCCGAGCCACCAATGATCCGGACGTAATCTTCCCAACGCAGGCCGGAGCGGCGCATCAGTTCCTGGCGCTCGCGCAGCATCGTATCGATTTCGTCTTCGGTCCGGCTGAACGGCACCTCGAGGGTTGCCTGCTCGACAAACGCCTTGAGCACCGCATCGCGTGTCTTCCCGTAGGCCTCGACCTCGGACTGGCTGACCAGGTTTCGCGAAATCCGTTCGCGCAGGTCGTCGAGCGACGTGAGATCGCCGCTCACCTCCCGGATGAACTCCTCGTCGATCTCAGGCAGCACCTTGCCCTTGACGTCGTGGACGGTGACGCTGACCTGGACGGTCTTGCCCGCCAGATCCTGATCCTCGTTGTCTTCGCCAAAGGAACACTCGAACTGCTTGGTCTCGCCGGCCGACAGACCGAGCAACTCGGCGACGAACCCGGGCAAAGGATCCTTGCGGTCCGGCATCACGCGGTAGGTGAGGTCATCGGATTTGCCAAGAAGCTCTTCGCCGTCCTTGGCTTCGTAGTCAAGGGTGACGAGGTCGTCGTTCTCGATCGGGCGCTCGACCGGCTCCCAGGTGGCGCGCCGATCGCGCAGCCCGTCGAGGGTCTTGTCGATGGCATCCTCGGCCAGTTCCGGCTCGATGACATCCACCCGGAGAGCGTGATAATCACCCAACTCGATCTCCGGCTGGATATCGACGGTCGCCTTGAGAATGACCGGATCGAGTTGGGTGACTTCAAGGCGGGGCTGAGAGATCGCCGCGATCTGCTGCTCGTCCATCGCCTCCTGGATCACCTTGGGGGCGAGGTGCTCAATGGCATCTTCCATCACCGCGGCGCGACCGAAATAGCGCTCGAGGATCTGCCGTGGAGCTTTGCCTTTGCGAAACCCGGGAACGACAGCGCGGGATGCAAGCCGCCGATAGGCGGAATCGATTGAGCTTTCCAGCTCAGCCGGCTCGATCTCGATCGTGAGCACGACCTGACTTTCGGGAGCCGGCTCGGATGTGACTTTCACAGGGATAGAAACTCCGTGGTCCGAGTATATCACAGCCCCCTGCCGGGTTAGACGACACGCTGGACCGCGGACGCACCAGGTCGGCGTCGAGCGTCAGGAGGGCTAGCTTCGATCGTAGGAGCGTCTTGACGGCCTGTCAAGACAGATCTGTATTAGAACGGCGATTAAGCCCAGCGTGGCTTCAGCAACAATGCCGCCACACCCAACCCGAGCAGCGCCGGCGTTCCAATCAGTCCGGAGAGCAAGACCACCCAGCCGACGGTCGTGTACATGTGTCCAATCTGGATGAAGGCAAAGGTCAAAAACAGAGCGATACCCACCAACAGGAGGGCGGCAACGGTCAACAGTCCGCGCCAGGCATACTTGCTGGCGGGGACCGGTTTGGCCGCACCAGTTGCTCCGGCCACTCCGGCTGCTCCTGCTCCCGCCGCGGCAGACGCTCCGGCGAGCCCGGGCCGGTCGAGGACGACTGCTACCGCCGTGATCACGACCATGATGACAATCGCGACGGCGATTGCCGCAACGTGGCCGACCGCCAGCAGGAGCGATCCGATGCCGACGATAATCGGCACCATGACCAGCAGAGCGATCACCGGGACCGCAATGGCACTGAGAAAGCGGGACATGCCGTCCTCCGCGTGGAAAGTCGAAGCGGCGCGCACCGCATAGTACCAAGTTCCGGGTCTTGCTGGCTACCACCCATGATGCCAGGTTCGACATTGTGACATCCTCTAAAAGCCGGCACAAATCTTCAGGCAAGCTGCCGCTTTAGCACCCTACCCTCACGCTCTTACGATAGATCCAGCGATCACGTCGTCAAGGAGCCTTGGAAATCTGCCCAAAGTCGGCAGCGTTGCCGGTCGAGATCGTCCGTGACGTCGATCCCGCGCCTCGTTCAGATCGCGGCCAAACGCCGCGGAGAGAGGGACGCGCATGGAGATCAATTCCGGCGACACTGCCTGGCTGCTGAGCGCTTCCGCGCTGGTCATGCTGATGACCCCGGCGCTCGGGTTCTTCTATGCCGGGATGGCGCGTGGCAAGAACGTGCTGGCGACGATCATGCAGAGCTTTACCGTCGTCGCGCTGATCGGCGTGCTCTGGGTGCTCTGGGGCTATTCGCTCGCTTTTGGCCCGACCATCGGCGGTGTCATCGGCGGATTTGAGTATCTTGGTTTTGGCAACGTCGGTCAGACGCCGAACGGGGCCTACGCGCCGACCGTGCCACACCTCGCCTTCGCGATGTATCAGGGCATGTTTGCGATCATCACGCCGGCGTTGATCACCGGCGCGTTCGCCGAGCGCAAGAAATTCTCGGCGTTCATCGTGTTTACCGTCCTCTGGGCGACGTTGGTCTATGCGCCGATCGCTCATTGGGTCTGGAGTTGCACGCCGGTCGAGGGCGCGGCGACGGTTGCGGGCTGTGCCGGGGCACCGGGCTGGCTGCGCAGCCTCGGGGCGCTCGATTTTGCCGGTGGCACCGTCGTCCACATCGCCTCGGGCCTGGCGGCACTCGCGGCGGCGGTCGCCTTTGGCCGACGCCGTGGCTACGGCGAAGTGCCGATGGAGCCGCACGATATCTCGATGACGGTGCTGGGCGCCGGCCTCCTTTGGTTTGGTTGGTTCGGCTTCAATGCCGGCAGTGCCCTCTCCTCGGGCGGCTTGGCCGCCAACGCCTTCGTCGTCACCAATACCTCGGCCGCCGCCGCGGCGCTCTCCTGGATGGCGGTTTCCTGGTGGATCAGCGGCAAGCCGAGTGTGCTGGGCGCGGCCTCGGGCGCGGTTGCCGGGTTGGTGGCGATCACCCCCGCCGCCGGCTTCGTCACTCCGGGCGCGGCGATCGTGATCGGACTGGTCGCCGGTGTGCTGTGCTTCATCGCCGTTCAACTTCGCAACCGGATGCGGATCGACGACTCGCTCGACGTGTTCGGGGTTCACGGCATTGGTGGCGCTTGGGGAGCGATCGCAACCGGCATCTTCGCAACCGTTGCGGTGAATGCTGGCGGCGCAAATGGACTTCTCGCCGGCAACCCGGCGCAACTGGGCATTCAACTTGCCGCGGTGGCGATTATCGGCAGTTTTTCATTCGTGATGACGTTCATTCTGCTGAAGGTGCTCGACAAGGTCATGGGGCTTCGGGTGAGTGCGGAGGAAGAGGCCGCCGGGTTGGATATCTCACTCCATGGCGAGATCACCGCCTACCGCCACGATGAAAGGGACTTGCTCGCTCGCTAGCCCTCGCGCGAGGATCCGCCCGGCCACATTCCGACATCGAACGCCTGGCGCCAACCGCGAAAAGGAGTGGTTGGCGCCGCCTTTCCCGCCAGCGGCGTCCGGGCTATTATGTGACGGCATGAGAGCGAGGCGCTTGGCGTGGCGTCCGGTGTGCGGCCTCGCTGGTCTTTCGCTGATCGCGCTCGCCTGGCTCCCCGCCTCGAGCCGGGCGATCTCCAACACCGTCGGCGTCCAGATCTCGGAGGTCGACGCCGACCAGGCGAGCACAGACAGCGCGGAGTTCGTCGAGTTGTCCGGCGTGCCGGGCACGCCGCTTGATGGCTTTCGTCTTGTTTTCTTCAGTGCGGGCAGTTCCGCCTACCCGGCCTATCGTACCGTCCGGCTGGATGGCTGGCGGATCGGCGCGCGCGGCGTCCTCGTCGTGGGGTCGGCGATGGTCGGAGCGGTCGATCTGATCGCCTGGGAGACCAATGGGATCCAGAATGCGACCAGCGCTCCCGATGCGGTCGCCCTGTACCGTGACGACGCTGCCCCCCACTCGCCGACGGGAACCTCGCTGGTCGACGTGCTGACCTACGGCACTCGCGACGACCCCACATTTCGCGCTCGGTTTGGGCCGCTCGCCCGGCCGCTGCAGGCGACCGATAGCCCAACGAGCGCGATCTCCCGTGGCCCCGACGGTCAGTTCCGTTCGGACTGGCCGCCCTCGCCAGGCTTTGCGAATGCGCCGGTTCGGCTCTCGGAGGTCGGCGCCGACGGGCAGATAGAGCTTGCCGGGATCGCCGGCTCGCCGATCGATGGGTACGCGGTTGCGCTCTATGATGCGACCGGGACGCTGGCCACGTCGGGGATTCTTTCCGGGACTCTGCCGGCAGGTGGCGCATTTCCCGGCGGGCTGGTTGTCGGTTCGCTCCCGCTGGGAGCACCAGTCGGTGAGCGCCGTGCGGTCGTCCTAACCGGCCTGCCGCCGCCGCCACGGATAGATCCCGTCCAGGTGCGCGATGCGGTCGTGATCGGACGGGGTGATTCGCCGGTGCGGGCGCAACTCGGTCTGCCCGCCGAGCCACCGCCGCCCGATGGACAGACCCTGAGCCGTTGGACCTCCGGCGCCGGTCTTGGCGCGCCGTTCGGTCCGGCAAGCCCGTCACTTGGCCTGCCGAACCTTCCGCCCGATCTCGCCGACCTCACCATTGGCACGACAATCGGGCCGGTGATAGCTCCGGACGGTTGCCGCTTTCCACCGCGCTGGATCGGCCGACAAGTCCGGCTAGCCGGCATCGTTACGGCGCTGGTGCGCGATGGAAGCCGGCTGCTTGTTGCGCTGCAGGATGGCGGCGACGACGATCCTGCCACGCCCGACGCCATCCTGGTCGACGGCCTCGGCCCGGCAACGGCGAATATCGGCGAGCGCCTGAAGGTGCGCGGCGTGGTGGGTTGGCGAAACGGTCAATCGGTGCTGAATGGCGCAACCATCGAGCAGCGCAGTGGCAGCGAGCCGCTGCCAGAGCCGTTGCTGTTGGAGGATCCGCCCTTCAATCCGTGTACCTGGGCGCGACTGGCTGCCCAGCGGGTGACGCTCCCGGCCGGAGCAAGCGCCGTCGGCCCGCGGATCGTGTTGGGCAGTGGCGATTCATTTGTCGATCTGCTTCCGGCGGGCGACGGAGACCCGTATGAGCGTCGGGTCTTTGCGCCGGCCAACCCGGCGTTTGTGGCGGGGTCGGCCAGCCTCGTGCGACTGACCGGCCAGGCGCTGCGGGCCCTTGATGCGGCCGCCGCGCTGGCGCCTTCTCGAACCTTTGACGTCCTGCGCTTGCCGGCAACGGGTGTGGTGATTCCGCTCTCGGGGCGCCCGAGTCTGGCGGTCGAAACTCCGCCCGCCTTCGACCCCGGGCCTGCACCCGACGGCAACGACGCGCCGATCCCTCCGGCGACATTGCGAGTCGCGACCATCAACCTGCAGAACTTCTTTGACCGTCTGGACGATCCCGCCGATCCGGAGGACGACCCCGGCGCTCCCACTATCCCCGCGAACTTCGCCCGCTACGTCGACCGACTGGCCAAGATCGCCATGCTCGTTCTCGACCGGTCCGGCGCCCCCGACCTGCTGGTGATCCAGGAGGTCGAGGATCAGGACCTCTGTCACGACGGAGGCCAGCAGTTCGGCCGCTGCGGGCAGACTGATGGCGCGGACGGGAAGCTTGACGTGCTGGCCGACCTGGCGCACGCAATCCTGGCCCGCTCCGCCGGAAGCGTCGGCTATGCCCAGATCTTCGACCGTCGCGGAGCAGATTCGCGCGGTATCGTGACTGCCATCCTCTACCGGCCCGATACGCTCAGCCTGCTCGGTGTCGAGTTGCGCCAGACCGTTGCCGACCCAATCGTCGAAGCCGACGGCGACGGGGGGATGCTCTTTGCCCGTCCTCCGCTGCTGGCACAGCTAATGACCCGCAGCGGCGACCTGCTGACGGTAATCGGCGTCCACTTCAAGAGCGACCCGAACGACTTCCGGCCACGCCGGGCGGCGCAGGCTGCGTTCGCCGCCGCTCTGGTCCGCGACGCGCTTTCCGCCAGTCCCGGCGCGCTCATCGCTCTCGCTGGGGATTTCAACGACGATGCTGGGTCGCCGGTGCTGGCTCCGCTACGGCTCGCCCTGCCCGGCGGAACGCTGACCGCCGCGCTCGATCGGACACCGGCCACCGGGCGCTATAGCTACGTCTTTGGTGGTGTAGCCGAAGCCATCGACCAGATCTACCTCGCTCCGGCGCTTGCTGCTCGGCTGGTGGACATTCGCGCCGTCCACCTGAATGCGGATTGGCCGGACAGCGCCGCGCTTGACCCAACAACACCGTATCGGGTCAGTGATCACGACCCGGTCGTCGCCAGTTTCGGGCCGACGGCTCGCTATTCGCTCTTCGTGCCGGCAGTGGCTCGCTAGCGGCCGATGGCCGCGCGGATCTCTCCGGCGTGCTCGTGCTGGTGGTCAGCGATTCGCTCGAAGACGCCGGCAACCGTGGTCTCTTCGCCGGTTGTTCGCCGGCCGGAGCGCTCCAACGTGGCGTCGTCGAGGCTGTCGAGGAAGGAAAGCGTCTCTTCGCGCACCGACCGCAGAGTGTCGATCAGTTCCTCGGGAGACTGTTCGGCGTTCTTCTCGATGTTGCGGCGATTGTAGCGGGCAAGGTCGAAATCCGGCCGGTACATCTCTGCGCCAGATGCGACACCCCGAGCGATCGCCAGGTTGCCGGCTTCGCCGGTGACGAGGTGGCTGACGGTATCGCGAACCGTCCAATGGTCGGCGGTGGGCGTTGTGGCCGCCCACTGCTCCGGCGTCAGCCCGTTCAGCAGATCGAGCACGCCCTCCAGCGACTCGCGCAGGGTTGCCTGCAAGTCCTCCTTGGTGGTCACGCATCCTCCTACGGTCGGAACCCGAGGCCACGCTCCTTGAGAGAGACGAAGCGCTGCCCGGCAACGACGATATGGTCGATCAGGTCGATGTCGAGCAGGCGGCCCGCTGCCACCAACTCGCTGGTCACCGCGACGTCCTCGCTCGAAGGCGACGGATCGCCGGAAGGGTGATTGTGGACGACCGCGATCGCGGCGGCATTCTGACGTATCGCTTCGCGAAACACCTCGGCCACCCGGACGACCGACCGGTTCAGGCTTCCATGGTACAGGTCTTGGACGGATTGAACCTGGTTCTTCATGTTCAGCAGGATGACCCGCAACGTCTCGCGGTCCAGCAAGGCCATGTCGGGAATGCAGAAGTTGGCGATGTCGGCCGGCGAGCGCACCGTCAGCCGCTCTTCGGGCGCAAGAGACACCGTCCGGCGTCCCAACTCGATCGCCGCTTGCAGTTCGACGGCTTTGGCGTCGCCGATACCACGCTGGGCGGTCAACTCGACGAGGCTCGCTCGTCCGACCGCGGAAAGCGATCCAAACTGACTGAGCACCCGTGAGGCCATCTCGAGGACGCTCTCCCTGGCGGTTCCGGTTCGCCAGATAATCGCCAGCAATTCCGCATTCGAGAGGGCGGCCGGCCCGAACTGGAGCAGCCGCTCGCGCGGACGCTCGGCGCTCGGCAAGTCGCGGATGAGCAGATAGCCAGGACGATCAGGCACGGGCGGCCTCGTCGGGCCGGCCGACGCGTATCGGCCGAGTTGAGGTACAATGGTTGCATTGTACCGTCTTCCCCAACGGCGGGGGGACGAAGAAATGCCATCCATCCGGGCCGTCGGCGCGTACGGAGATCGGAGGATGGACCAGCCGCTGGCAAACGCCACGGCCCGTTCGCCCGCATTTTGAGCACGGGTAGCAAAGAACCAGCATCCCATCCCCGAGGTTCCTTGCCGCCGGTGAATCCGACGGAGCATTTGTGACGGCGCTCACGATAGAACCGACCGGCGGGGCCGCACCCGCTCATTTCGAACCTGACGACGACGCATTACTGACTGCCGACGAGGAGATTTGGCTGGGGAGGGCGATCCTCGCGGCCAAGTCGGCTGCCGCCACGCCGATACCCTCCACGCTCGATCGGGGACTCTTTCTCGAAGTGGTGCGCTACCGGGCTCAGGGGGCGCGGAATCGGCTGGTTCAGCAAAACCTCCGACTGGTCTACCGCGAGGCGATTCGCTACCGCGGGTTCTGGCTGGACCTTGCCGACCTTGTCCAAGAGGGCTGCATTGGTCTATTGCAGGCCGCCGAGCGATACGACCCAGACCGCGGCGTTCGCTTCAGCACCTATGCGGTTCCCTGGATTCGCCAGGCCGTCGATCGGGCATCAAAGGCGCATCGGCGGTTGGTGAGGATTCCGCGCACGGTGGACGTCTCATCGGGCGACGATCCCGACGCCGCCCCCCGTCCGGACTTGCTGCCGCCGGCTTCGCTGGATGTCCCGTCGGGTGTGCCGGGCAGCGAGACGCTCGCCGAGAGCCTCGCGGACCCATCCGCCGACCCGGAGCGAGACGCCATCCACTCGGTCTTGCTTGAATCGCTTGGGGCGGCGCTCAGTCGCTGTCCACGCCGCGAGCGCGAGGTGATCGTCAGGCGCTACGGGCTGGCGGGCTGCACACCGCAGTCGCATGAGGCGATCGCCGGCGACCTTGGCGTCTGCCGCGAGCGCGTCCGCCAGATCGAAGCCTCGGCGTTGCGCCGGCTGCGTCTCAGCGAAGGGCTGACCGACCTCGGGCACTAGGAGGGCACGACGGCCGTCCACTCACTCTGGTTCTGGCGTGCCGGCGCGATCCTCGCCGAAGCTTCCTCGATCTGGCGTGGCATTCGTGGCTCGCAACTTGTCGTCCCAATTAGCTGGGCGTTGCTCGATACGGACGAAGGGGTCTGGCTGGTCGACTGTGGCCTCGCATGTGCGGCGGGGGGTGATCCGGCGACGTTCTACGGGCCGCTTGGCCGGCGGGCGCGCTTCGAGCGAGCCGAGGCGCTCCCGGAGCGGCTCGCCGAATCCGGCGTCGATCTCGATTCGGTCGCCGGTGTCCTGCTCACCCACCTTCATTACGACCATGCCGGTGCGCTTGTCGATCTGCCGCCAGGCGTGCCGGTCTGGGTCCATCAGAACGAACTTGACGCCGCGCGTGTCGCTCGGTCCCGTCAGGGCTATCACGCGGCCACCCTGGATGCACCCGTCGCCTGGCGGCCGTTTCATGCTGGCCAGACGCCGATCGATGGGGTCACCCTGATCGAGACACCGGGCCACACCCGCGGTCACTGCTCAGCGCTGGTGCAACTTGGGGCGGCGCGGTATCTGGTTTCCGGCGATGCCGCGCCAACGATCCGCAACCTCGAGGAACGGATCGCGCCGGGGCTACAAGTCGATGCCGCAGCGGCGCTCGCCTCGCTCGACGTGATCATTGCCGAATGGCGAGCCGGAGCGGTTGTCCTGCCGAGCCACGACCCGGACTTCTGGAGAGCAGAGCCGGTCATGCGCTTTTCCGCCTCATCCTGAGGACGGCTGTGGTACCCTACGAAGGGTCACCTCCGGCGTAGGAGTCGAGATGCAGACGACCGTCACGTTGCCATCCCTTGGTGAAAGCATCGTGGAGGGCGTGGTCGATCACTGGATTCGCCAGCCCGGCGACGAGTTTCAGGCCTTCGATCCGCTTGTCGAGGTAATCACCGACAAGGTGAACGCCGAGGTGCCCGCTCCGTTCTCGGGCAAGCTCGTCCAGATCCTCGTCGAAGCGGGTCAGACGGTTGCCGTCGGCGCACCAATCGCCGTCGTCGAGACGGTTGAGAGCGCCGCCGCCCCGGCTCCTGCTGCTGCCCCTGCTCCCGCACCTACCGGACCCGAGCCAACGCCAGTTGCACCAGCCGTCGCGGAGCCTGCCGCCGTGACCGTGCCGCCACCTGCTCCTACGCCGACCGCTGCCGAGCCGAGCGCGTCACCCTCGGTCGAGTTGCTGGCGAAGGAGCGTGGGGTGGACCTGAGCCGGGTGGTTGGGACCGGGATGGGCGGGCGAGTCACCCGCCGGGACGTCCTCAGTTATGTCGAACAATTCGAAACGGCTCCAGCGCCTGCCTCTGGGCCAGTTGCCGCAGCAGCGCCCTTGCCGGCTCCAACTCTGCCCGCCCCGACAGCGCCGCCCGCCACCGCGCCGGCCCGGCCCGGCGCCTCCGAGCGGGTTCCGATCAGCGCGATGCGACGGGTTATCGCCGACAACGTCGCTCGTTCCAAGGCAACCGTGCCACACGCCTGGCAGGTCCAGGAAATCGACATGAGCCGAATCTCGACCTTCCGCAACAAGGTAAAGGACGAGTTTCGCCGCCGTGAGGGGACGAGCCTGTCGTTCGTGCCGTTTGTGATCAAAGCGGCCGCCGAATCGCTGCGCGAGAATCCACGGGTCAATGCCCAGTGGGACGGCGACGCGATCGTCGAGCATGGCGATGTCAACATCGGGGTGGCAGTCGGGACCGAAGAAGCGTTGCTGGTGCCGGTTATTCGCCACGCCGACAGCCTGAGCCTCGCCGGGATCGCCCGCGCCCTCAACGACCTGAGCGACCGCGCCCGACGAGGGAAATTGACCCTGCCGGACATGCAGGGCGGCACCTTCACCGTCAACAACGTCGGTACCTTCGGGACGATCATCTCCTATTCGATCATCAACGCGCCCCAGGCTGGCATCCTGACGATGGAAGCGGTCGTCGACCGGGTGGTGGTGGTCGAGGGGATGATCGCGGTGCGGCCGATGATGTTCCTCTGCTTCTCCTTCGATCACCGGGTGCTGGACGGCTTGCAAGCCGCTCGCTTTCTGTCGAGCGTTCGCCGTCGCCTCGAAGCGTTCGACCCCGAGACGGCGGAGGTGTACTAGCGATGAACGAGGCGGTCCTCGAGCGGTTACGGCGCGACGCCGCAACCGTCTTCGGCGAGGATGAGGCGAGGCGGATGGACCCGCTCCTTCAGGAAGCGGCGCGCGAACTGACCGTTCTGCTGGATGTGCCGCTCGATCCGCAGGTCGACTGGCCCGACCTTCAGCCGGATGAGGAGTAGCGTGGACGCCACCGGGATCGCCGAAGCCGTTCGTTCCCGCCGCCGCTCCGCACGGTCTGCCGTCGAAGAGGTCTATTCCCAGATCGACGCCTGGGAGCCGACGATCCGGGCCTGGCAGCACCTCGCGCGCGAGTCTGCGCTTGCCGAGGCGGATGCGATCGACCGCGCTCTGGCGGCGGGTGCGCCGGTCGGGGCACTGGCAGGCGTGCCGATCGGCATCAAGGACATTATCGACGTCGCCGGGATGCCGACGACCAACGGCGTGCCAGGTGGGAGAACCGCCGACCTCGATGCCTTCGCGGTGGCACGTCTCCGCGCAGCCGGGGCGATTGTCGTCGGCAAGACGGTCACTGCCTCGTTTGCCTTCGTTGATCCGCCGGTCACGCGCAACCCCTACGACCCTACGCGAACGCCTGGCGGTTCCAGCAGCGGCTCAGGGGCGGCAGTTGGCGCTCGGACGGTTCCGGTGGCGCTTGGCACTCAGACGGCCGGGTCGGTGCTCCGTCCGGCGTCCTATTGCGGGGCGGTTGGCTTCAAGCCGACCTTCGGCTGGACCGGCCGCACCGGGGTTACTCCGCTTTCACCATCGCTCGATCACGTAGGGATTATCTGCCGGTCGGTGCGGGATGCGGCGCTCTTCTTCGACCTGATGGCGGCCGAGGATCCCGACGATCCCTCCACTCGGACCGTCCGGCCGGAAGGACGCCGACTGCTCGGTTTGCCGGAACAGCCGCCGCGGATCGGCGTGGTCGAGGCGACCTTCGATCTCACCGATGCGGAGACGACCCTTCACACCCGCCAGACGCTCGCCGTCCTCGAAGCAGCCGGAGCGATGCTCGTGCCGGTCGTGCTGCCGGTGGCGCAGATGTTCGCGGCTCAACGCGTGATCATGTGGACCGAGGCGGCGGCGGTCCATCGCGACCTGACCAAATTCGCCGAGGGTCTTCCAACGCCGATGTTGCGTGACAATCTGCGGATCGGCTCGCTGATCCCAGGCGACTTCTATTTGCGGGCCGACCGTCTGCGTCGCCGCCATCGCCTCGCCGTCGCGGACGCCATGCGCGGCCTCGACGCCCTGGCGCTGCCGTCCACCACGACCCCAGCGGGAGCACCGGCCACCACCGGCGACCGCCTGTTGCTGGCTCCCTGGAGCCTGCTTGGAACGCCGGCCATCTCGATCCCATCGGGGCTTTCGGCGGAGGGGCTCCCCTTGGGGCTGCAACTCGTCGGACGCCGTGGCGCAGACGGCGATCTCTTGCGCGTCGCCGCCTGGGCCGAGCGCCGCCTCCAGCCTATCCTTCCTCCCGCTCGATAGAACGAGGGGGTGAACTCTTTGCTTGGTGGGGTTACTCCCGCAGGCTCGGGTCGAAGGCGTCGCGTAGTCCATCGGCCAGCATGTAGACGAACAGGACGAACAAGCTAATCGCGATCACCGGGAAGAAGATCAAATAGGGCGCCTTGAACATGTAACTGAAGGCGTTGGTCAACATGTTGCCCCAACTTGGCAACGGCGGCCGGACGCCCAGTCCGAGGAAGGACAAACTGGTCTCGGCCAATGCCCCGGCGACGACGTCAAACCCGGCCAAAATGATCATCAGCGAGATGATGTTCGGCAGGATGTGGCGAAAAAGGATCCGACCATCGTGCGCCCCAAGCGCCCTCGCCGCCGTGACATACTCGGCGCGCTTGAGTTGGAACGTGACGCCGCGCGCCTGGCGGGCGTTGCTCATCCAGCCGAACGCGCCGATGATCAACGCCAGCACGATCGGCCAGGGCGGGATCATCGACGAGACGAAGATCAGGACGTAGAGCACCGGCAGGGTGACCATGATCTGGATCACCCAATTGAGCGCGTCGTCGAAGAGGCCGCCATAGTAGCCGGCCGCCAGCCCAAGTGGCACACCGATGGTCAAGATGACCACCGCGACGGCGATGCCCATCTGCATCGAAACCTGGCCACCGTAGAGCATTCGGATGAAATAGTCGCGCCCGTATTCGTCGGTGCCAAACCAGTGCTCGCGGCTGGGCGCCATGTAATTGTTGAGCAAGTCGATCTCGTCGCGATTGAGGCCGAGCGCCCGCTCGAACAGCGGTGCGGAGAAGGCGAGGCCGCCAAGCACGACCAGCCCGAACAGGGCTGCCAATGCCAGCCGGTTGTGAAGCAGACGCTGGAACGACTGCGCCCAGAAGCCAAGCGGGCGGCTCTTTGGCTGTCCGTGGAGCGCGGAGGAGAGCGACGCGGCCGGACTAGTCAAAGCGCACCCTCGGGTCGATCCAGGCGTAGCCGATATCGACGATGATGTAGCCAGTCAGGATCAAGATCGCGCCAACCATCGTCGTCGCCAGCACGACCGGGTAGTCGAGCTTGAACGCCGAATCGAGCACCAACCGGCCGATTCCTGGCCAGGAAAAGATCGTCTCGAAGATCGCCGCACCGCTCACCAGGGCGGCCAACAGGCCGCCAAACCCGGTCCAGACCGGGATGATCGAGTTGCGCAGCACGTGCTTCCAGATCACCACATTGTGGCTCAGGCCTTTCGAGTAGGCGGTCCGGACATAGTCCTGGCGCAGCGTCTCGAGGGTTTGCGAGCGCATCAGCCGGATATAGCCGACGCAGCCGTCAATGCCGGCGACCAGGGCCGGCAGGGCGAGATGATGCAATCGGTTGAACAGGTCGGCTTCTTTGCCGATGGTGTACATCCCGCCCTGGGGAAACCAGCGAAGTTGGCCGCCCAGCACGATGATCAGGATCAACCCGAGCGCCCAGGCCGGCAGGGCGGTGAAGAAGACAGTCGCCGAGCGGATGACGTTGTCCAACAGGGTATTCCGGTTGAGCGCCGAGTAGACCCCTAAGGGGACGCCAACGACGAGGCTGATTACGAACGCGCAGGCCGCCAACGTCAGAGTCGCCGGAAGCCGCTCGAAGACCATCTCGAACACCGGTCGCTTGGTGAAGTACGACCGGCCAAAATCGCCGCGCGAGATCCCCGAGATCCAATCGACGTAGCGGACGAAGAACGGCTTGTTGAAGCCGTACTTCTCTTCGAGAGCGCGGATGTCCTCTTCGGTGGCGTTCGGGTTGAGCGCCAACTCGGCGCGAAACGGCGTGTTCGGGATGATGCTGTAGATCCAGAAGGCGAGAAAGCTAATGATGAACAGCAGCGGGATCGCCTGTAGCACGCGACGAATGATGTACTTCGTCATCGATCCTCGAGCAGGGCGGCCCTTTCGGGCCGCCCCCAGCGCCTACTTTCCGGTCTTGGAGTACCACTGCCAGACGCGGGTGTCCTTGCTGGTGTCGACCAACTTGCCAAACGGGACCGATTGGATCCGGTTCGACAGGCCGTAGAGGATCTCGTTCTCGTAGAGGAAGATATACGGAGCGTCAGCGGTGACGAGCTTTGAGATCTCACCGTAGATCGGCTTGCGGTCGCTCTCCTTGCAGCCGGTGATCGACGCGGCCTTCGGGTAGAGCGTATCGACCTGGGCGTTGGTGAAGCCGGTCGAGTTCTGCGGCTTGCCGGTCACCCAGATGTTCTCGGTGCCGTTCGGGTCGAGACCGGAGCTCCAGCCGAGGATGAACAGTTCCATGTCGCGAGTGTTGTTGACCCGATTGACATACGCCTGGAACTCCTCGCCGACCACTTCCAGTTCCCACCCAAGCTGGCGAGCCTGGGCCTGGGTGACGGTGGCGATCTGTTCACGCTCGTTGTTGCCGGTGTTGTAGAAGATCCGCATCTTGAGTTCTTTGCCGTCCTTGACGCGGGTCCCCTGGGGATTGTTCGCCGGCCGGCGCCAGCCCGCCTCGTCGAGCAGTTGGTTTGCTTTTGCCATGTCGTAGGGGAACTTGGTGACATCGTCGACATAGGCCCACGAACTTGGGGTGACGATGCCCTGGGTCGGCCGTGATCGGCCGAGCCGAACGCGGTCGATCAGTTGCTGGCGGTTGGTGGCATACGAGAGCGCCTGGCGGACCTTGAGGTCCTTCAGGATCTCGTTGCGCTCGTTGAAGCCGATATAGGTCCAGCTTGAGGCGGCGGCGTAGAATTGGATCACCTGGCCGTTCGGGTTGGCCTTGGCATCCTCGTAATCCTGGGCGCGCAGCGTAACGTAGTCAGCCTCGCCGGTCTTGTATTGCGAGAAGGCGACGTTCTGGTCTTTGACGATCTTGATCGTCCAGGTATCGAGATTTGGCCGCCCGAGATAGAAGTTCTCGTTGGCGGTGAAGGTGGCATGGCTGTCCTTCACCCACTCCTTGAGCAGGTACGGCCCGGAGCCAACAACCGGTTTCTGGTTGAGCGGGTTGTCGTTGATGTCGAGGTTCTCGAAGATGTGCTTGGGCAGCGGGTTGATGTCGGCGATCGAGCCGAGGATCGGGCAGAACGCCTCGGTCAGGGTGAAGACGATCGTCCGGTCGTCGGGGGTTTCGGCCCGGTCAACCTTGGCATAAAGCGACCGATACGGATACTCGACCTTCGGGTCCTTCATCTTGTCGAAGGTGAATTTGTAGTCGGCCGAGGTGATCGGCCGGCCGTCGCTCCATTTGACGTTGCTGCGCAGCTTGAACGTGACTTTGAGCCCGTCCGGCGAGAGGTCGAACGATTCGGCGACAGCGTCCTTGGTGCCAAGCACGACCGTTTCAGGGTCGTAGCGCAGCAGTGGCGCGTTGTAGTGCTTGATCTCGTAGGCCCGCGAGGCGGTGTCCTGGATCAGCAGAGGCTGGATGGTCGAGGCGTCGGCGAACTTGATCTCGGTGATCGCGCCGCCGCGAACCGGCTGGCTGCCCTGCTCGGGTGGCGTCTGGCCACCGGTCGAGGGGGTTGTCGGGGTAGGCGCGCAGGCCGCCAACAGCGGTACCAACAACGCGCCGAGCGCCAGAGTCGAAACGAGTGCGCGGTAGTGCATCATTGCCCTCCCACTTCCTTGCGTCATCGCATACAGCACAGTCTGCCTGGCTGTACAAACCGGCTCTCATGAGCCGGTCTTTGAATACCACTCCCAGATCCGGTAACTGATCCCGACCTTGGTCTGAGGGTTCGGAACAATCCGGCTGCTCAGCCCGAGCAGCGACTCCGGTTCGTAGAGAAAGACATATGGCTGCTCGGCGGCGACGAGCCGCTGAATCTCGGCATAGTAAGGCTGGCGTGCCGCTTCGGTGCAACTGGCCGCCTTCGCGCCCTGGTCATACAGTTGATCGACGCGAGCATTGGCAAAGCCGGTCGAGTTCTGGCCGCCGCCGGTTACCCAGATGCTGCGGCCGCTGTTTGGGTCGAGGGTTTGGGTCCAGCCAAGCACGTAGAGTTCGAGGTCTTTGGTCTCCTGGACGCGGACGAGGAACGCATTGAACTCCTCGGCGACGATCTCCAGTTCGATCCCCAGTTGCTTCAGGTTCGCCTGGGCGACGGTGGCGATCGCCTCGCGGTCCTTGTTGCCCGAGTTGTAGAAGATGCGCAGTTTGAGGTCGCGCCCATCCTTCGAGCGGGTGCCTTGCGGGTTGTTCGCTGGACGTCGCCAGCCTGCTTCGTCGAGCAGTTGATTGGCCCGTGACGGGTCAAAGTTCATCGCCGGAACCGTCGGGTCAAAGGCCCACGAGCTTGGCGTGATCAGCGAGTTGACCGGGCGGGCAAAGCCCAGTCGAATGCGATCGATGATCGCCTTGCGGTCGATCCCCATCGCGATCGCCTGGCGAACCTTCAGGTCGCTCACCAATGGGTTTTGGATGTTGATGCCGATGTAGTTGTAGCCATTGGTCGGCGAGTAATAGTGGTAGGTCGTGACGTTTGGCAGGCTCTGCGCCTCTTGCCACTGCTCGGCGCGCAGCGAGATCGAATCGAGTTCGCCCGCCTTGAACATCGAGTACTCGACATTCTGGTCCTTGACGATCCGGATCACGTAGCGGTCGAAATTTGGCCGGCCAAAGCGAAAGCGCTCGTTCGCCTCGAAGACAGCGTGACTGTCTTTGACCCATTCTTTCATCAGCCAGGGGCCGGAGCCCACCGTCGGCTTCTGGTTGAGCGGGTTGTCGTTGATGTCGAGGTTCTCGAAGATGTGCTTGGGCAGCGGGTTGATGTTGGTGAACAACAGCGCCGGGCAGAAGCCGGCATCCTTGAGATTGAAGATCAGGGTGAGCGGGTCGGGCGCTTCGAGCGAATCGATGGCGGTGGCGGTCAGCGTCCGCGCTCGATAGTCCACCTTCGGATCCATCATCTTGTCGTAGGTGAACTTGTAGTCGGCCGAGGTGATCGGCGTGCCGTCACTCCAGACCAAGTTCGGCTTCAGCTTGTAGGTCAACTTCTTGCCGTCGGAGGAAAGCTGCGACGATTCGCAGGCGCCGTCCTTGCATTCGAAGGCGAGGGTGTCCGGGTTGACGCTATTCAGATAGGCGTTGTAGTGCAGACCCTGGAAGGTGCTCGATCCGCTGTCGGTGGTGATGAGCGGTTGCATCGAATTGGCGTCGGCGATGCTCCCAACCGTGTAGGTGCCACCACGCCGCGGCTGATCGCCCGGCGGGGTGCTGCTGGTGCCGCTCGATGGCGCACTGGTGCCGCACGCCGCGATCAGCACCGATAGGGCGGAAACGATCGACAGCGCGCTCAGCGCCATACCGCGCCGGGTTGCCAGATCCATCGGGGCGCCCTCCATTGGTTTCTCCGTCGGAAACGATATGCGATACACCGGAGTCGGGTCAAAAAAAGACTTTCGGGCCAGCCCGGTTGGGACGCCGACCCAAGGTGTACGACGCCGAGGATGCGCTGGATTGCCCGGCTAGTTGACGACGAGGTTCAGCAGCCGGTTTGGAACGTAGATCACCTTGACCGGCGTTTTCCCGCCGAGGTGACGGAGGACGCGGTCGCTGGCAAGCGCCAACGCGCGCACGGTGGCCTCGTCTGCGCCGGCCGGCACAGTCAACTTGTCCCTGAGTTTGCCGTTCACCTGGACGGGCAGATCGAAGACCTCGGCGCGTGCTAAACCCTCGTCCCAGGTCGGAAACGGCGTCGTGTGGATGCTGTACGGCTTACCACGCCGCTCCCACAACTCCTCGGCGAGGTGCGGCGCTGAAGGCGCGAGCAGCAACAACAGCGCCTCGATTGCCTCGCGCCAGGCCGCGGTTCCAACGAGGCGCTCCTGGCGGTCGGTCAGTTCGTTGGTGAATGTCATCAGGGCCGAGACCATCGTGTTGAAGCGGAACTGCTCGATATCCTCGTCCACTTTCTTGATCGTCTGATGGGTCAGCCGACGTAGCTCGCGCTCGCCGGCTTCGTCGGACCGCTCCGCTGGCTCGGCGGCGAGCGCAAGGCTCCAGACGCGGCCCAACCAGCGCGATACGCCGCCGATGCCGCGGTCGTTCCAATCCCCGCCCTGGTCCCAGGGACCGATGAACATCAAGAACAGCCGCATCGAATCGGCGCCATTCCTGCCGACATAGATGTCCGGGGTGACGACGTTGCCGCGTGATTTGCTCATCCGCCGGCCGCCGGACAGGATCTGACCCTGATTGAACAGCCGACGGAACGGCTCTCCGTGGTCGATCAACCCGAGGTCTCGCAGAACCATCGTGAAGAAGCGGGCATAGAGCAGGTGCATGGTGGCGTGCTCTGCGCCGCCGGTGTACTGGTCGACCGGTGTCCAGAACTTCGCGAGGGCCGGGTCGAAGGGGCCGCTCGCGTCGTTCGGGGTTGCGTAACGAAACCAGTACCACGACGAATCGACGAAGGTATCCATCGTGTCGGTTTCGCGCCGGGCCGCCCCGCCGCAGCGCGGGCAGGTGGTGTTCAGGAACTCGGGGGTATAGGTCAGCGGCGACTGACCGGTCGGCTTGAACTCGGCCTGCTCGGGCAGGCGTACTGGGAGTTGGTCATCCGGCACCGGCACGACGCCGTCGTGGTCGCAATAGACGACCGGGATCGGCGTTCCCCAATAGCGCTGACGGCTGATCAGCCAGTCGCGCATCCGGTAGGTGATGCGCCGACCTCCCCAGCCATTCGCCTCGATCGTGTCGGCAATCCGCTGCCAGCCCTCGTCGCTCGGCAACGCGTCGAACTCGCCGGAGTTGACCATCGTCCCCGCCTCGGTATAGGCGGCGGAAAGCGGGTCGCCGGTCCAATTCGGCGGCGCGATCACCACCGGGATCGGCAGGTTGTAGGTGTTGGCGAACTCGAAATCGCGCTCGTCGTGGGCCGGCACGCCCATCACGGCGCCCGTCCCATAGGTCGCCAGCACGTAGTCGGCGATGAAGATCGGCACCCGCTCGCCGTTGAGCCGGTTGATGGCGTAGCTGCCCAGTCGGACGCCGCGCTTTTCGCGCTCGGTTGATTGGCGCTCGATCTCGGTCAACCGGCGCGCCTGATCGACGTAGGCGGTGACCTCTGCTTTCTGTTCAGGGTTGGTCAGCCGTTCGACCAGCGGATGCTCGGGAGCGAGGACCATGAAGGTGACGCCGAAGATGGTGTCCGGCCGGGTGGTGAACACGCGGATCTCGCCATCGTGGCCTTCGATGTCGAAGCCGACGTCGACACCCTCGGAACGGCCGATCCAGTTCTTCTGCATCTGCTTGACGCGATCGGGCCAGTCGATGCCATCGTGGTCGAGCAACTCTTCGGCATAGCTGGTGATGCGCAGAAACCACTGCTCCAGTTCTCGCTTGTAGACTGGAGTGTCTGACCGTTCGCACAGCCCGGCGGCGGTCACCTGCTCGTTGGCGAGAACGGTCTGGCAGTCCGGACACCAGTTGACCTGGGCTTTGGCGCGGTAGGCGAGGCCACGCTCGAGCATCCGCAGGAAGAACCATTGGTTCCAGCGGTAATATTCGGGCAAGCAGGTGATCACCTCGCGGCTCCAATCGAAGCTCGCGCCGATCGTCTTGAGTTGGCGGCGCATATTCCCGACGTTGGCGAGCGTCCACTCGGCGGGGTGGATGCCGCGCTTGATCGCGGCGTTCTCGGCGGGCAGGCCGAACGCATCGAAGCCGATCGGCAGCATGACGTTGTAGCCCTTCATCCGCCGCCAGCGCGCCTGAACATCGGTCGGGCCCATCGCATACCAGTGGCCCATATGCAGATCACCCGACGTATAGGGGAACATCGTCAGGTAGTACCATTTCGGTTCGACCTGGTCGGGGGCGCGATAGAGCGCGTCGGCTTCCCAACGGGCTTGCCATTTCGCCTCGATCTCGGCCGGCTTGTAGGGCGGAATCGCGACCCGGTTCTCAGTCATGTCGTCCCCTCTGGTCCAGGCTCGTCCCGGCTCGCAAGGCGGCGAGCGAAAGGGACGGGCGACGGTTCCCGCGGTACCACCCTTCTTGACGCGCCGACTCCAAGGATCGAAAAAGCCCTCGTCCGACGGGACGAGAGCTTCTCTCGCGGTACCACCCACCTTGGCGCAGCGCGCCCACTTCAGTGCGCGCTAACGGGCGCAGCCCGGCTGCCACTAGGAGCGATCGTGTATCGCGCTCGCGGCAGCGGCTCCGGGGCGAGTTCTGGTCCGTCCGATCACCGGGCTTTCACTGTGTCCCCGGCTCGCTGCGACCTGGAGCGGTCCGTACTGCTCCCCGTCATTGCCGTGTATGCGGTGGACCTGAGGGGATTCGAACCCCTGACCTCCTCCATGCCATGGAGGCGCGCTCCCAATTGCGCCACAGGCCCGAACGGCCTCCGAAGTGTACCAGGCTGGTGAGAGGGGTCACAACCGCCGAGGCGAGGTGGCGATACCCCGCCTGATCGCGCCCCAATGGCCTGCGATCTTGGCAATCCTCGACCGGTGGGAGGTGGCGGAACCGAGCCGCAAGATGCTAAACATCAGTAAGTAACCAAAGCGTCGGCGGGAACGCTCTCCGACGTAGGAGCCATGATGGAACTCGGGATCTACACCTTCGCCGAGCGGACGCCTGACCCGGCGACCGGCCGGTCAGTCAGCCCGGCCGAGCGACTGCACGACCTGATCGAAGAGATCGCGCTTGCCGACGAGGTCGGGTTGGATGTGTTTGGCGTTGGGGAGCATCATCGGCCGGATTTCGTGGTTTCGTCACCGGCGGTCGTGCTCGGCGCGGCGGCGGCGCGGACCAAGGCAATCCGGCTGACGAGTGCGGTGTCGGTGATTAGCTCCGACGATCCGGTTCGGGTGTTTCAGGACTTCGCGACGGTCGACCTGTTGTCGGACGGGCGGGCTGAGATCATGGCCGGGCGCGGATCGTTCATCGAATCGTTTCCTCTCTTTGGCCAGGATTTGAAGCAGTATGACGAACTCTTTGCCGAAAAGCTCGGTCTCTTAATGCGCCTGCGCGACACCGAGCGGATCAGCTGGTCCGGCCGCTTTCGCGCTCCGATCGACGATCGTGGGGTCTACCCACGTCCAGTCCAGGCGCGCTTGCCGATCTGGGTGGCAGTTGGTGGCGCGCCCGAATCGGCGGTGCGGGCCGGAGCGCTTGGTCTGCCGATGGCGGTGGCGATCATTGGCGGGATGCCCGAGCGGTTTGCCCCTTTCGCCACGCTTCACCGGCGGGCTGCCGAGCAGGCTGGGCATGGCCGTTTGCCGCTGAGCATCAACTCACACGGCTGGATCGCCGAGACGCCTCAGCAGGCGATCGAGGAATCCTTCCCGGCCGTCAAGCTGACGATGGACCAGATCGGCCGCGAGCGAGGCTGGCCGCCGCTTAGCCGGGAAGTCTACGAGGCAGCGGCAACTCTGCGCGGCGCGAACTTCGTTGGTAGCCCCGAGCAGATCGTCGAGAAGATCCTCTTTCAGCACCAGATCTTCGGCCACGACCGCTTCCTGCTTCAGTTGACCGTCGGGACTATGCCGCACGACAAGGTGCTGCGAGCGATCGAACTCTTCGGAACCGAGGTCGCACCGACTGTCCGGAAGGAGATCGCCCGCCGCTCAGCCGTGAGCGCGGTCGGAACGGCTTCCTAGGCGATCGGCCAGGGAGCGGCGGCTGGCGCTCTGGCCGGGCGGAGGTGACCCGGTACGAGATCGGCAATGCTCACCGCGCCAAGATTCGCCATCGTAATGCGGATCTCCTGCGCCAGGATTTCGAGAGTCCGCACCAACCCGGGTTCGCCGGCGGCCGCGAGGCCCCAGAGCATCAGCTTGCCGATCAGCACCGCTCGCGCTCCCAAGCAGAGCGCCTTCACCACATCGCTACCCCGCATGAAGCCGCTGTCGACCAGGACCTCGGCCCGACCATCGACTGCTGCGACGATCTCGGGCAGGACGTCGATCGCCGCGGGCAGGTGGTCCAGTTGGCGGCCGCCGTGATTGGACACGTAGACGACGTCCGCGCCGTGCTCGACGGCGAGGCGAGCGTCGTGGTCGGTCATGATTCCCTTCAGCATCAGCGGGAGCCGGGTCGTCGACCGTAGCCAGTCGACGGTTTCCCAGGTGACGGTCGCCTCGCCGCGTGGCCCCTGCCGCCGGGAAGAGGCCGGCCCGAGGTCCCGCAGGTTTGGCCGTTCGATGCCGCCCATCGGGACGAATCGGTTATGCAGATCGCGCTCGCGCCGGCTATAGGCGGCCGAGTCGACGGTGAGGCAGAGCCCGGCGTAGCCTGCCTCCTCGACGCGGCGGACGATCCCCGCCGCCCACTCTCGGCTGCCGCTCATGTAGAGTTGGAAGTAGAGCGGCCCCGAACGGTCAGCAGACACCGTTTCGAGGTCCGGGGTCGAGAGCGAACTGACAAAGGCTGCTGTTCGGTTGCGGTGCGCTGCCCCCGCGCAAGCAAGCGCCCCTCTCGTGTCGAAATGGCCGATCGACCCCACGGGGGCGAGCATAATGGGCAGCGCCAACGCCTCGCCCAGGAAGGTGGCGCCGATGTCCACTCGGCTGACATCGCGCAGGACGCGTGGACGGAACGCGATCTCGTCGAAGGCTGAACGGTTGCGCCGAAGGGTCGTTTCGCTCTCGGAGCCACCACACGAATAGTCCCACAGTTCAGCAGGCAGCGCTCGACGCGCCGCGTCGACGATGGCAGGGATCGTCACCAATCGGTCGAGGTCCGCGTGTATCACCAGCCCAGCGTACTGCGTCTCGAAGTTCCCGGCAATCGCCCCCGGCGGCTGATTGCTTGTCGTCCCCTCGCTCGGGCCCGGCTCGGCGCGTGAATGGTTTGCCGCGGCAGAGTAC
The DNA here is from genome assembly GCA_046328265.1 of Dehalococcoidia bacterium. Classification (GTDB taxonomy): domain Bacteria; phylum Chloroflexota; class Dehalococcoidia; order SpSt-223; family SpSt-223; genus JANWZD01. The sequence continues at coordinate 26,324 of JAXLWW010000013.1, read as the reverse complement.
ACTCTCGCCAAAGGCGACTCGTCCCTGTACCCGTCGGCGGAGCGCGCGATGTCGAAGCCTCGCACCGGGGCGGTCCCCGCTCAGCAGCCTGGTCCGTTGGTCTTCTTTGGCTCGATGGAGCTTTCGCTGGTCGGACGGAAGGTTCACGAGGCGCTCTGGCGCTCGCTCGACCGGCCGATCCGCCCTGCCATCCTCGAAACGCCGGCGGGGTTTGAACTGAACTCGCCGGACGTTGCCGGTCGCTACGCGACCTTCATGCGCGACCGTCTGTCGCCCTACCAGCCGCAACCGCGGGTGATTGCTGCTCGGAAGAAGGGTACGCCCTTCAGCCCGGACGATCCCGAGATCTGTGCGCCCCTCTTGGGCGCAAACTACTTCTACCTTGGCGCCGGAAGCCCCAGCTATACCGTCCGCCAGCTTCGCGGCAGCCTCGCCTGGCGGTATCTCATGCTGCGTCACCGGATGGGCGCGCCGATCTGTTTCGAGAGTGCGGCGACGGTCGCGGTGAGCCGATTTTCCCTGCCTGTTTATGAGATCTTCAAAGTCGGGGAAGACCTCCATTGGAAGCCCGGGCTCGATCTCCTCGCGCAATATGGACTGGCGGTCTCCTTTGTGCCGCACTGGAACAACACCGATGGTGGCGCGTCGCTTGACACGACATGCTGCTACCTCGGTCGGGAACGTTTCGAGAAGATGCTTGGGATGCTTCCCGTTAGCCAGACGATCGTCGGGATCGACGACCACACCGTCCTCGTCGTGGAACTCTCCCACCGTTCGTGCCGGGTGCTGGGGCAGGGGACGGTGACCGTGGCGCGCGACGGGATTGTGACCTTCGCGGCAGGTGAGTCGTTCCCACTGGAGGCGCTGGGAGAGGCGGTCCTGCCAGACCCTCGCGACGGTGTCGACCGCGATCTCTGGGAGGCGTCGTTGGCCGCGCTGTCCGCTCCCGCCGAACCTGCTGTCCCGGACCCGGCTATTCAGCAGCTGGTGGACGATCGAACGGCGGCGCGGTCACGGCGGGACTGGGCCAAGGCCGACCGGCTCAGGACGGTGCTTGCCGCCGCTGGATGGTGGGTGGACGACACCCCGGCGGGCCCAGTGCCGAGACGTCGTGAGGCCGCCACCGGCGACAAGCCACCTATCATTCCGTCATGACCTCCCTCGCGCCGGCGGCCGTCCGGTGCGCCATCATCGCCCTCGTCGTGCTGACTGGAGCGCTCGCGCTGCGTCTCGTCGGCATTGGCGAGCGCAGCTTCTGGACCGATGAGGGGTACAGCGCCTGGCTGTCCGCGCAGAGCGTGCCGGTGATCCTCGATCACGACCCCTTTCACCCGCCGCTCTATCCGCTGCTGCTGAAGACATGGGCCGGGCTTGGTCCGTGGTTCGACACCGATGCTGGCCGACGGTTGCCCTCGGCGCTTGCCGGTGCTCTGACCGTGCTTGTCTGCGTCGGGACGGTGCGGGTGCTGCGTCTGCCCGGTGCTGGTCTTGCCGCCCTGCTCACCTCAAGCTCCGCGATCGGCGTCTGGTACTCTCAGGAGCAGCGAAGCGTCGCCCTGACGGCGCTCCTGCTCGCTGTCGCCGCCGGGTCGCTGGCGGTCCTCGCCGGCCGGATGACCGCCCCGATCTCGGACGGACTGCTCTGGATCGGCTACATCCTCGCGGCATCGCTCGGCGTCTGGACCCATTACGGGATGATCCCGCTCCTGGTCGTGCTCAACCTTGCCTTTGCAGTCGTGGCGCGCCCAACCGGCCGGCGGCTTGCGGTGTGGGTGGCGTCAAACGCGCTGGTGCTGGCGGCAGGACTGCCGCTTGCTGGTAGGTTGAGTGTCGCCCTGGCCAGTTTGCCGGCCATCGATCTGCCGAGCGGGCGCTGCTGTTGTTCTTGCCCGGGGTGGCGATCCTGGCGATCGTCGCCGCGGGCGGCTGGTGGCTGGCGCGTCGGCGTCCCGACTTGGCGCGGCCGGCGGCCGGTTTGGGGGGGGCGCTGGTCGTGGTCGGCCTGGCGGCGATCATGCTCACGCCGGCGGGCAACAGCGTCAAACGCCATCTTGCGCTGGTCGCGCCGCTTGTCCTGACGGCGTCGGCGGTCGCGATCGCGGCGTGGCTCCCGAGGGTAGGCTGGCTGGTGACGATCGCCGGCATGCCAGCGCTCGTGCTGGTCCTGTTTGTCCACCCGAAAGAGGATTGGCGCGGTGTCGCGGCGACCCTTTCGAACGAGGGCCGTCCCGGCGACGCGATCGTGCTCTACCAGGGGTATGAGGACATCCTGCTGCGCCGCTACTACCAGGGCGACCTCCCATTGGTCGGCTTTCCTGAAGGCGGCGACCCGGCCAATGCGGCAACGGCAACGGAGATGGCACAACGGGTCTGGTTGGTGGAGGTGAACCCAACGACACCGGCCTCGCTTGTTCCGGCGCTGTCGGCAGTCAGGAGGGTCACGCTTGATCGACAGTTCGCCCAGATCCGGGTCGTCCGGTTCGATTAGGCGGGCGGAGCGGGCTGACAGGCTGGGCAAAAGTAGGTGCTGCGCTGGCCGACGACGATCTTCTCGATCGGCGTAGCGCAGTCCGGGCAGGGTTCGCCACGCCGGGCATGGACGCGCGGCAAGACCGCACCCGGGGCGGCCTTGCCGTTGAGCACCGCAGCCACCCCGTTGCTCACCGCCAAGGAAAGCACGGCCTGGATCGAGCGCCAAAGTGCTGCCGCTTCGTCGGCATCGACCGTCCCGGCACGGCGCAGGGGATGGAGGCGCGCGGCGTGGAGCGATTCGTCGGCGTAGATGTTGCCGATCCCCGCCAGGAATCCTTGGTCGAGCAACAACGGCTTGAGCGCCATCCCGCGCCGCGCCATCAGGCGTTCGGCGAACTGCGCCGGCTCGATCTCGGCCAGCAGGGCGTCTGGCCCACGCCGCTGGGCCGCCAGGTAGGCGTCGGCTTCGGGGCCGGGCAGCAACCGCACATTTGCGAAGGTACGCACGTCTGAGAGAAAGAGCGTCGACCCATCGTCGAAGCTGAGAATGAGCCGGGTCGTCTTGTGAGGCAACGGCGCGTCGAACGCCGGGATCGGGTGGCCGCCAGCAAAGCGATCGCCGTCTAGTCGGTCATGGACAATCTGGCCGGACAGGTTCAGATGGAGCACCAGGCTCCAGCCATCCTCGAAGTCCCAGATCAGGAACTTGGCAACCCGGCGCAGACCAGCGATTCGCTTGCCCAAGAGCGACGCCGCATCACCAAGGACGAAAAGCTTGGTCAGGCGAAGGTCGACCTCGGAAATCGCCAGTCCACCAATCCGGGTCGCCAGCCCACGGCGGATCGTCTCGACCTCGGGAAGTTCGGGCATCAGGCCGCTCGGCGACGCTCGCCCGGCGGGGTAAGCCGGCGGCGGTGAAAGAGGTAATGCTGCGCCCAACCCGGTGCGATGGGAAAGGCGGCGCGGTAGAGGTCGCCAACCGCCCGGTAGGTTCGCGCGGTCAGGCTGGCGGTCGGGATGGCCGCCTCAAACAGTTCGTGGGCAATCGCCCAGACGTGCGAATCTACCGGGATCGCCTCGTCGAAGCCGAGGCCATAGAGGCAGACACAATCGGCGATCTTCGGGCCGATGCCTGGCAGGGCGACCAACTCAGCCTGGGCCTCGTCATACGGGAGATCCGCTAGCCCATCCAACCAGCCAGCCGGCCGTGCGGCCATCACCGCGGCAAGGCGCACCAGCACCTTGCCGCGATAGCCGAGATCTGCTCCCTGCCAGAGCGCTAGCGGGTCGGCCTCGGCCAATGTCTCCCAGCCTGGCAAGGCGAAGCTAGCCGTGTTGATCGGCGTGCCCCAGCCTTCCGCCAGCCGATCGAGCGACCGGGCGATCCGCCCAACCTGGTTCGCCGAGGCGATCGCAAAGCCAAGCAGCGCATCATGCGCCGGTTGGCGGACGACCCTCAGACCGCCGAAGCGATCCAACGCGTCGTCGAGCGCTGGCTGCGTCCCCCGCCAGGCCGCTGCCAGGACTTCGAGGTCAACGTCAAACCGGAAGAACCGGGCGACCTCCTCGGCGGTCGGCGTTCCGCCGGTCGCCACGACCGCCAGCCGGCTCTCCTCCAACCGGACTGTCCACGTCGAGCGCCCCACCACGCCGACCCAGCTTCCTTCGGCATCCCGCCGCCAGCGGAATACCTGCCCGCTCCCCAGCGTCGCCGCCAGATCTAGCCCCCCGGCTGCCACCATGAGGCAGATACGACCCTCCCTTTGCTCGGACGAGGAGCGCGAAGAAGGCGGGTTCGGGTTCTCACCCATGGAGCGGGGTCATCTCGTTCCAGTTCTTGCCGGCCTTCACCTCGACCTTGAGCGGCACCGACAGGTCGTAGGCGTTTTCCATGACGTCGCAGACCAGTCCGGTTAGCTCCTCGACCTGACGCTCGTCCACTTCCAGCACCAACTCGTCGTGCACTTGCAGCAGCAGCCCGCATTCGATGCTGCGTTGGCGCAACTCGTCCTGGAGACGGATCATCGCGATCTTGATGATGTCGGCGGCGGTGCCCTGGATCGGCATGTTGATGGCGGTGCGCTCAGCCGCACGGCGGATCGATTGGTTCGGACTGAGGATATCGCGCTCGGCGAAGAGTTGATAGCGGCCGGTCAACGTCTGGACCCGTCCATTGCGAGCCTCCGCCTTGGTTCGGTCGATATAGTCGCGAATGCCGGGATAGGTATCGAAATAGGTGCGGATAAATTCAGCGGCCTCCTTGCGCGACAGGTCGGTGCGCTCCGACAGGCCGAAATCGCTGATGCCGTAAATCACGCCGAAGTTCGTCGTCTTGGCGACGCGTCGCTGGTCGGAGGTGACGAGGTCGAGCGGCACGTGGAAGATCTCCGCGGCGGTGGCCGAATGGATGTCTTCGTCCTTCTCGAAAGCGTCGACCAGCCGTGGATCGCGCGTGATATGGGCAAGGATGCGTAGTTCGATCTGGGAATAGTCGGCCGAGAGCAGGACCGATCCGGGCCGCTCGGCGACGAAGGCCTGACGGATCCGCCGGCCAAGCGGCGTCCGGACCGGGATGTTCTGGAGGTTCGGCTCGGATGAACTCAATCGGCCAGTTCGGGCGACCGTCTGATTGTAGTTGGTGTGTATCCGGCCGGTTTTCGGGTTGATCAACGCCGGCAAGGCATCGACATAGGTCGTCTTCAGTTTCGAAAGCTGGCGAAACTCGAGGATCTGTTCGACAACCGGATGCTGCCCGCGTAGCTCTTCGAGCACTTGGGCGTCGGTCGAATAGCCGGTCTTGGTTCGGCGGGCCGAGGGAAGCTTCAGGTCCTCGAAGAGGATGGCGCCGAGTTGCTGGGTCGAGTTGATGTTGAACCGGTGGCCAACCGAGTCGTAGATCGCACCCTCGAGTTCGCGGATCTTGTCGGTCAGTTCGCGCGAGATCGACCCAAGCAGTTCGGTATCGACGGCGATGCCACGGCGCTCCATCGCCGTCAGCACCGGCACCAACGGCATCTCGATGTCGAAAAAGAGCTTGGTCAGCCCTTGCCCGTCGATTTCCTCGGCGAGCACGTCCCGACAACGGGCGGTTGCGATCACGTCGCGTGCGGCGTAGGCAGCGGCGGGCTCGACAGCGACCTCGGCCATCGAGATCTGCTTTGCACCTTTGCCGATCAGCTCGGAGATCGGCGTCATGTCCATCCCGACGCGCGAGACGGCCAACTCTTTCAGGCCAATCGCCCGCTCGTTCAGCAAGTAGGCGGCGATCATCGTGTCGAAGTGCAGACCCTCGACCTCGATACCATGCTCGCCGAGCACCGTCAGGTCGTACTTCCCATTGTGAGCCACTTTCGGCTTTGCCGGGTCGGCCATCACCGGGCGCAACCGCTCGGCGACCCGCTCAACCGGCATTTGGCCGACGGTTGCGCCGGGGCGCAACAGGGCAGCGGTCGCGCTGCCCTTGGAAGGGACGACCTCGATCGAGGGACCATCGAGATGGCCAACCGGGATGTAGAACGCTTCTTCACCGGGGAGCGGCAAGAGCGCGATCCCGACGAGGTTGGCGCGGACGGCGTCGCGGCTGTCGGTCTCGGTGTCGAGCACGATGCTCTCGGCCCCCTCCAAAAGTGCGACCAGCCGGTCGAGGTCCTCGTCGGTGCGGACAATCGTGTGAGGCAGTTCCACTGGAGCAGGCGTTACGGCGGGCGAGGAGAACATCGACAGTTGCACCTGCGACCGAGGGCGCTCATTCAGGCCGGGCAAAGCCTGCACCCGGGTGAGCAGGTTCTTGAACTCCATCTCCCGGAAGAATTCGCTGATCCGGCCGAAGTCGAACGGTCCGGCGGTGGATGTTTCGAGATCGATCGTCACCGGGGCGTCGCGGACAATCGTCGCGAGGTGCTTGGAGAAGATCATCTGGTTGCGGCCGGCGATCAGGGCGTCGCGGATACGAGGCGGCGTCACCTCCTCGAGATGGTCGATCAGCGATTCGATGACGCCGTACTGCTGGATAAGCTTGGCGGCGGTCTTCTCGCCGACGCCGGGGACGCCCTTGATATTGTCCGAGGTGTCGCCGACCAACGCCTTGAAATCGGGGATCTGGATCGGCTCGATACCAAAGCGTTCTCGGATCCCCGCCGGGTCGTACAGCACGGTGTCGGTGAAGCCTTTGCGGCTAACGAGGACTGAGATCCGGTCGTCGATCAGTTGAAAAGTGTCCTGGTCGCCGGTGATGATGACCACATCAAGCCCTTGTTCCTCGATCTGGCGACTGAGAGTGCCAATGATGTCGTCGGCCTCGAAGCCCGTGCGCTCGAAGTAGGGGATGCCAAAGGCGCTGACGAGATCGCGCACACGCGGGATCTGCGCGCGGAGGTCGGGGTCGCCTGCCGGCCGGTTTGCCTTGTACTCGGCATATTCGGCATGGCGGAAGGTCGGCGTCGGGAGATCGAAGGCAAAAGCCAAGTGGCTGGGCTGATATTCGTTGATGACGCGCAGAAGCATCGTTGCGACGCCGAAGACCGCTCCGGACGGCTCGCCCGTTTTCTGGACCGTAAGCGGCGGCATCGCGTGATAGGCGCGGTGGACGAGCGCGTGACCGTCGAAGAGCAAGAACTGGCCGGGGCGAGGCGGCATTGAGGTCTCCTCAAGGGACTGGCCGAAGTATATCGGCCCTCCCACCGGCTCGCGAGAGACTGGCTAGCGGCGAGCGGGCATTTGTCTCGGCGATCCTGGCTTAACCGTGACGGTGCGCTTCGCGCGCGAACGCGACGTCGTCGGCTCGGCAACCTTGGCGCTCTTGCGGCTGGGCTTGGGCTGGGCAGCCGGGCGCAGTGTCTGGAGCACCGTGCCATCAGCAGCAAGGAGAGCAACTTCCTCCTCGTCGGACGAGCGGCGCAGCGGCCGCCAGTCCGCCAAGTCCTCACCGCGTTCGATACCAATCAACAGGTAGCCGGGCCGGATCCGGCGGTCGCTCCGGACGGCGACACGGTCGAACTCGGCGATCTCGCTCTGAGCCACCAGACAGATGTTGGGCAGTTCGCCAAAGCGCTCACTGTAGCGTTCCGCGGCGGCGTCGATCCGATCGGCCAACGGCACTCCGCGGCTCGGCTCGTACCACAACAGACCCATTTCGATCATGATTCGCCTCCTTAGAACATGTGTTCTAAGTATAGTCCGCAGGGACTAGGGGCGCAAGCGCATGAGACCCCCAAGTTCTGGTATCCTCGCGCCGGCTGGAGGGATATCGGATGGACCGCGACGACCTCAAACGCCGGCTGATCGACGGCGTCGATCACGGCGGCGACCGGGCCGTTTCGCTTGCCGAGGCGATCGGCCGCGAGGCTGAACTTGGCTACAAAGAGCATCGGACGGCTCTGAAGGTCCAGCACGCCTTCGATGCCCTGCAGATCCCTTACCGCTCCGGGCTGGCGGTCACCGGGGTGAAAGCGGTGTTGCGCGGTGGGCGGCCGGGTCCGACGGTGGCGATCATCGGCGAACTCGATGGCCTGCCAATCTCCGAGCATCCCGACTGCTGGGCCGAGACCGGCGCCGTCCATGCCTGTGGCCACAATGCCCAGATCGGGTCGATCATCGCGGCGGCGGCTGGACTCCTCGAAGTGCGCGACGAGTTGGCCGGAACCATCGTCTTCTTCGCCGTGCCAGCCGAGGAATCGGTGGAAGTCGAGTGGCGCCTCGGTGAGAAAGATGCTGGACGGATCGAGTTTCTCGGCGGAAAGGCCGAACTCGTGCGCCTCGGCGAATTCGACGACGTCGATCTGGCGATGATGGCGCACACCAGCAATCAGTCCAGCGACGGATTGCTGATCACGGGCGAGACATCCAACGGTCATGTAATCAAATTCGTTCGCTTCGTCGGCAAGAGCGCTCATGCGGCCGGCGCGCCGCACAATGGGGTTAACGCCTTGCGGGCCGCGATGCTGGCGATGGCGGCGATCGATGCTCAGCGCGAGACGTTTCGCGATGCGGACACAGTGCGGATTCACCCGATTCTGACCCGCGGCGGCGACGTCGTGAATGCGATCCCGGCCGACGCCCGGTTGGAGAGCTTCGTCCGCGGTAAGACGGTCGAGGCGATCGACGACGCCAACCGGAAGTTCGACCGGGCAATGCGAGCGGGCGCGATGGCGCTTGGGGCGACAGTGGAGATCACGACGCTGCCCGGCTACCTGCCACTCCAACAGAACCCAACGATGGTCGACCTGTTTCGCCAGAATGGAGCGCGGGTGGTCGGCGAGGATCGGGTCGGCCACAAAGGGCATGTTGCCGCCGGCACCGACATGGGCGATCTGTCGCAGATCATGCCGGCGATCCACCCCTCTGCGGCCGGCGGGTCGGGAACCGGCCACGGCGCGGACTACCGGGTCGAAAATTACGAGCAGGCGGTGCTCAACCCCGGCAAGGCGTTAGCGCTCACCGCGCTCGACCTGCTGCTCGACGACGCGGTGATTGCCCGTCAGATCCTCGAGCGCGACCGGCCGAAGCTGACCAGGGGCGAGTATCTCGCCTTCCTGCGGCGGATGGACCAACTCGAGCGCTATCACGCCGACTAGCCCGGCAGACGCACCGGGCGCTATGGTAGCTTGCGTTCAGTTTGGGCGTGGAGGACCGGCCAGTGGCGAGCGTGGAACGACTTTCACCGGAACTCCTCGTCAAATACCTCGAGTCGCGTCGGCTTGGCTACGAGCGTGACGACGAGACCGATTATCGGGTCGAGTTTCCGTTCGACCCGGAGCTTGGCTGCGCCCTCCATATCTGGCTGCTGCTGGGTGGGCGAGACCGGCAGATCTTGTCGGTCCGGGCCGTCGGCCAGATACCAATTGCCCGGACCGAGTTCGAGAAGGTCCTCGACCTGTGCAATGAGTGGAACAGTGACCGCCGCTGGCCGAAGGCGTACCTCTATCGCCGTACGCCCGCCGACGATGTGGGTGCGATCTACCTCGAAGAGAACATCGATCTGGCGCCGGGCGTTCACCAGGAACTGCTCGAGGACTGGCTGGACACGATGCGCTCGGCATCGGTCGAGTTCTGGATTTGGGCGCACGGCGAAAAAGGGCTCTGAACCTCTCGGACGGGTTTAGTAGCTGGCCGTGCCTTTGGCGGCCACCGGGACGAAGTTGACCTGGACGGGCGGCGGGATCGTCGGCACCCAACCCCCGGTCAGCGCGACCGAACCCGCGCCGGTCGGCCCGACAATTGGCTGGCCGAGCGACCCCGCGAGCGCGAGGCTGCCCGCTGTCGCCGGGGCAACACCGCCCGAACTTGTCACGCCGCGCACCACGAGGATGCTCTGGGCGAGCGCGGTTGAAACAAGCACTGCCCCGATCGCAAGAGCGGCGCCCCCTGCTATTACGCCCCTCATCGTCGCCGCATCCCGATTGTCGTGCAGGCGAGCGTGCCGCAATGGGCGAACTTCAGGTCTCCGCTCACCGCGGAATTTGCCTGGTAGCTGACGACCGGCAACCCATCGGTACCGATGGTGATCGAACTGTACTGACCGACGTCGCCGCCGATGTCCACCGTCGTGGTGATCACCGAACCGAGAGCACAGCCGGGGGTGCCGCATTTGGCAACCTTAAGCGAGTCCGCGACGCTATCGTAATAGCCGATCACCGGCAACCCGTCTGCACCGATGGCAACCGACGAATAGAGCCCGACGTTGAGCACCGGATCGACGGCGACCGTGACGTTGTTCGCCGAGCAGGAGAAGGTGCCACAGCGCGAGACACGCAGCCCGAGGTTGGTCAGGCTGCCGTAGTGGCTGACCACCGGCAACCCGTCCGGACCGATCGCAATCGATGTGTACAGCCCAACCGTGCCGGTGGAATCGACCGGGGTGATGATATTGCCCGCGGTACAGGTTGGATTGCCACACTTGACGACGTTCAAGTTCAGACCGGTTCCATCGTGGTAGCTGATCACCGGCAGTCCATCAAAGCCGATCGCTATCGAACTGTACAGGCCGACGTTGTTGGTGGCATCGACGGTGGTGATGCTGCTGACGGTACAGTCGGCGTTGCCGCACTTGGCGACCTTGAGATCCTGGACGCCGGCCGAAGCGTCGTAGTAGCTGATCACCGGAAAGCCGTCCGCGCCGACCGCAATTGCGGTGTATTGGGCGTTGACCCCGCCGTCGATGGTGACCGGCGAGCCGCCGGCCAACGCCAGGCAGTCGACGCTGGCACACTTGGCGAAGCGAAGGCCGCCGGTTGGCGACCCGGTTCGATAGCTCATCACTGGCAGTCCGTCGGCGCCAATCGTGATCGAGGTGTCGTATCCGACGTCGCCTGCACTGTCGATCACAGCGGTGGTGTTTCCTGCCGAGCAGAGCAGATTGCCGCAGCGAACCACCTTCAACTCGGCATTGCTGGCATCGCGATAGGCAATCAGCGGCAGGCCGTCTGCACCGATCGTGATCGAGGTGTACTCTCCCACCACGCCGGCGCTCTCGACGGTGATAAAGCCGGTCGAACCGGACGCAATCGAGCGTGCGTACGGATCGCAGTTCACCCGGCCGTCCGCGTTGATCGCGACGATCTGGAGGGCTCCGCAGACACCATCAACTCGGCTCTGAATCGTCGCCGTCTCGAGGGAAAGAGCGACGATCCCACTCAGTCCACCACCGGTCAGGCCGGCGCCGGCGGTAACTCCCGTCACCGTGCCAAATGTGGTACACGTCGGCGTGCCGTCGCCAGCCACCCCGATCATCGCCTGCCCGGTCGGGCAACCGGTGGCGATCCGGCTCTGGATGGTGGCAGTGTTGACCGCCAGCGAGACCGTCCCGGTCACGCCGCCGCCAGCAAGACCGACGCCGGCGACGATGCCGGTGATGCCGCTGGAGGTCGTTCCGGTAATCGTCGCACACTCGATGCCGCCGCCGGCGGTGACTTTGTTGATCGCCTGCCCGGCCGGACATGCGTCGGCAATCCGGCGTTGAAAGGCGCTGGCGTCCAGTCCGCCGAGCAGGTCGGCGTTGAGCGCCTTGTCGGCTACAAAAGCGTACGGCACGCTTGAGACGCGTTGATCCGGCGTGAGCACCGTGAACGGACCGCCGGCGCCGCCGGCAAACCAGATCCGGAGAGCCCGTTCGCCGGAACTGAAGACCGTCGGCGAAAGTGCAACGGTCATACCGCTCAGGGTAGTGTCGCCCAGCAGGACGCTAAACACCCCGTCGACGACGTTCAAGGGTACCGCAGTCGTTGGCGGCCCGCCGGCCACCGAGGTGCCATCGTTCGACCAGAAGCTAGACGTGCCAGCCGGGTCGACGAAGGCGAACTTGAACCAGCGGGTTCCGGAAACTGACGCACCACCGTTGGTCAGTCGGCCCTGGTAGGAAATCGTCGATGGGGTGGCCGCGAGCATGGGCGCCGCGGTGCCACCGAAAGCGCCCGCCCGTCCGGCGAGGAGCGAGGCGATGGTCAGAGCCGAGAGCAGCCCGGCCGCAAGCCAGGCGCCCGGAAACCGTCGAGTACGCATTCACTCCTCCACGATCGCGCTGCCGCCTGCATCGCTGACGCGAGCGAAGCGTACCTGCTGTTCACCAGCCTACCCGCGATTATCCGGGTGAACTTGGGCGAAGTAAATGAGAACAGTTGCTCAATCGTTGGAAGAAGATCGGGCTAAGGGAACGTCCCTATGACTAGACGATCCGCGCCCGGATACGAGCGCTGGCGAAGTCGATTGCCATCACCATCACCACGGTAACCAGGATAACCGTTGCTGCCGAGGAGTACTGGAAGAAGCTGAAATAGGTGCGCAGCAAGAAGCCGAGTCCGCCCGCACCGACCATACCGACGATCGTCGCGACCCGGACGTTGATCTCCCAGGCGTAGAGGGTGTGAGCGATGAAGTAGGGAACGATCTGGGGAATGACGGCGTAGACGATCACTTGGGTGCGCGACGCGCCGGTCGCGGTGACCGCCTCGACCGGACCCGGCTCGATCGCTTCGATCGCCTCGGAGAACAACTTGCCGAGCATCCCGAAGGCGAACATCGTCAGCGCCAGGACGCCCGGAAAGGGGCCAAGCCCGACGGACGCGACGAACACCAACGCCCAGAACAGGTCTGGGATCGAGCGGATGATGTTGATGATCGTCCGGCAGGCGTAGTACACCACCCCGCCGGTGACCCCGACCGCCATGATGTTCTTGGCAGCCAGAAACGACACCGGAAACGCGAGCACCGCGCCAATCGTGACGCTCAAGATCGAGATTTGAAGGGTCTCAAGCGCGCGCTGTAACACCTCGGGCAGGATGGTCAGGTCGGGCGTGAAGAGCGATGAGAAGATCTGCCAAAAGCGAACCCGGCCGGTCCAAATCGCCGGCAGGTTGAACTCGGTGTTGTTGGCGACGACCAGAATCAGGATGGCAAAGGCGCCGAGGCCGATCGGCCAACCCCACCGCTGAAGCAGCGAGCGCTCCGGCGGCTGAGGTAGGACGCGCGGCGCTTCAACCGACGTAGACGGTTTGGTAGACGTCATCGTTGACCTCGTGGGGCGCGCCGTCGAAGACGATTTCGCCTTTGCGGAAGCCGATGATCCGGTCGGCGTACTCCCGCGCATAGTCGAGTTGATGAAGGTTGACGATCGTCGTGATCCCGTCCTCGCGGTTGATCGTCCGCAAGTCGTTGAGCACCACGCGAGAAGTTTCGGGGTCGAGGCTGGCGACCGGCTCGTCGGCCAGCATGATCCGCGGACGTTGAGCGAGCGCCCGGGCGATCGCCACGCGCTGCTGTTGTCCACCGGAAAGTTGGTCGGCTCGTTGGTAGGCCTTTTCGACGATGCCGACGCGCGCCAGACATTCGAGCGCGATCGCGACATCATTCTTCGAAAAGAATTGGAACCAACTCTTGAGCAATGGGGTGTAGCCAAGCCTGCCGGTCAGGACGTTGGTCAGGACCGGCAGGCGGCGAACGAGATTGAACTGCTGGAAGATCATCCCGATCCCGACGCGCAGCTTGCGCAGTTCCGCGCCGGACAGATGAGTGACCTCCCGGCCGTCGATCAGCACGCTCCCCTCGGTCGGCTCGACCAGCCGGTTGACGCAGCGCAGGAAGGTGGACTTCCCCGCGCCCGACAAGCCGATGATCCCGACCAACTGACCCTGCGGGATCGTGACCGAGACATTCTTGAGCGCCGTGACATCCGCGCCGAAGCGCTTGGTCAGACCGCGCGCTTCGATTGCAGGAGGGGCAGTCACCACCTTATTTCACGAAGTCCTTGAGCGGAATGCCGAGGTTCTTGGCCACCTGGCGGATCGGGTCGAAGTCGGAGTTCTTCGCCTCGGCGATGCCGTCCCAGCGATAGACCGAAAGCATCCGGACTTCGTTCCCCGTCTTTGGGTCGCGCATTACCGCCTCAGGGTCAGTCGTCATCCGGAGGATCGCTTGCTTGAGTTTCTCACGCGCCCCGGGGGCGAGGTCTTTGCGGAAGGCGATACCGTCGTTCGGGATCGGGTCAGTGCGGGCAAGTTCGCGCAGTTTGTCGTTGACATCGGGGAACTTCGCCTTGAGGAGTTGGTCGGCGGCGCCTTCGAAGGTTGCGGCAGCGTCGGCATTGCCCTGGTAGACCGCCAACGCGGCGGCGTCATGGGCGCCGGCGAAGGTGGCGACGACGTCCTTCTTCGGGTCGATGCCGTTCTTGAGCAGCATCGCGGCGGCATAGAGATAGCCGCTGGTCGACGCCGGGTCGACGAACGCGATCCGCTTGCCTTTGAGGTCGGACATCTTGGTGATGCCCGAGTTTGCGCCGACGATGATCGTTCCATAATAGGATTCGCTCAACTGACCGGTGCGGGCATCCTTGCGCATAGCCTTGTAGATGATCTCCGCGCCGTTCTGGTCGTTTGCCAGCACGTAGGCGGTCGGAGCAAGCCAGGCGACGTCGACTTTCTTGGAGGTCATCGCCTCGATAGTGGCGGTGTAGTCGGTCGTGATGAACGGCTTGATTTTCAGGCCGGTGATGCGTGACAGATAGTCCGTGATGGGAGTGGCCTGGGTGAGCAGCGCGTTCGGATCGGACGATGGGGTAAAGGCCATCACGATCTCGGTTGGCTCGGCCGGTTGCTGAGGCGCGGTGCTGCCGGTCGTCGCAGCCGGTTGGCAGGCGACCAGTACCTGTGCGAAGGCCGCGATAGCTGCAACGGTGGCGAAAAGCTGCCGGCGCACGATCCTCCTCCTTGCACCCGACTCTGGGTCGGGCACTCCCGTGGAACCCCTCGGTAAGCCGCAGTGTTCCGGCTCCCAAGCACCGAGTGTAGCATGAGGGGCAGGCTCACTCCATCCTTTTGACTCGGCTGTCGAGTTGAGAGATGGAAGGCAGAAAAGTGACGGGGTGGCGCGGTGTAAGCGGAAACGCAGCGCCCCCCGACCATACCCAGACCTGTACGGGATGACGCGACGAGGGTAGCAGACCATCGGTATGGTCCCTCAGGGCAAAGCCGAGAGCCTTGCTGTGCGGGCCTTTGAATCGTGGCTTGACACCAGTGTGCCGCCGACGAGCCTGGCGCGGACGAGTCCGCAGTCACCCCCGGGGCGGATGACCTCGCCGAGTCGACCAGACCTCGGGGGCACTTCGTCAGCCACCGGGCGACCCCAACCCCAGAAATGCCCAGACTCGGGATCCTTATACCGGCTGCGGCCTTCGCTTGCCTGGCAGTTGGGACCTACGACGGGGCGAGACGATCGACGTGCCGCCCACCGCTTCGGACATCGCGCACTAGCGTTTCACCTGGACCTGTCCACGCGGTCGCAGGCGGTTGCTACCGCCCGGGTGTGACTCTGGGCGAATCGCAGCCGTGTCCGGATCGACCCCTTCAGTCCTGATCGGTGTTCGATTGGAGTCGGGCGCGAACTCCCGCGTGAGGGCACCCGTGAGCCATGTCCGGATCGGAGATGACGGCACGAACCGATCGACGCAGCCGAGTTGGGCACCTCGACGAGATACCCGCTGGCGACTTCTTATTTGATCCGCGCGATTCGGTCCATCACCGGCCAGCCATCGACCGGTTCCGAGAATCCAATCACCGTCTTGCTGAAAGCCGTAATCTGGATCGAATCGACGAGACTGAGAAAGCCGGGATCGTCTTGTAAGGCAGCCGCGGCCTTCTTCAAGAGGTCCTCGCGCTTCTTGGGGTCCATCTCTGACCGGCTTGCCACATAGGCAGCGTCGAACTCGGGATTGTTCAAACGTTTGCCGAAGGTCGGTTGGCTCGACCAGAACCAGGTGAGCGCCGCATCGGCATCGGCGAGCGGATCGGTGCTGAGGCCACCGAGAAGGAGCGGCGACTGTGGCTTCCGCTTGTAAATCCTATCGACGAAGGCCGTGCTGTCGAGGATGACGAGCTCGAGATCAACCCCAATCTCCTTGAATTGGCTCTGGACAAACAGGCCGTTGGGCTGGTTCTCGGCAGACTGGCCCGGCCAGATGTCCATTTGAAGCTGCAGTCCATTGGTATAGCCAGCAGCGGCCAGCAGCTCCTTTGCCTTCTTCGGGTCATAGGTGTATGGCTTGATGTCAGGGTTGAAGCCGAAGGCGCCTTCCTTGATGTGAAGGCCAACCGGCTTGGCAAATCCACGATAGATGGTCTTTGCCATGGTCTCGCGATCGACTGCATAGTTCAGCGCTTGGCGCACCCGCTTATCTGAAATCGCCCCATTCGATCCGTCCGTGCCCCAAGCATCGAAGAGCGCCCCGGCGATCCCTTGACTGGCGACCAGCGTCTGGAACCCTTCGCGCTTGAGGGTGTCGGCCGCTTCGACCGACAACAGCATCGCCATGTCGAGTTCGCCGGTTCTGAGGCCGGTGAGCCGAGTCGCCGCATCGGGGACGGCTCGGATGGTGATCTCGGTCAATTTTGGCTTCCGGTACGGGTGCTCATCCCATCGGGTGACGACGACGCGATCGTCGGGCTTGAAGTCCTTGAGCTTGAACGGACCAGATCCAATCGGCTTGGCCGCAAATTCGGCGTCCCCGACCCGTTCGAGATAGGCCTTGGGAAGCACCGACAATTGGCTAAGACGCCGAAGCAGAATGGGATCGGGAGCCTTGGTCTTGATTTCAATCGTCTGGGGATCGACCGCAGTGATATCGGCGATCGAGGCCATCCCACCCGGAACCGGCGACTTGAGTTCGGGCCTTTGGACGCGTTGCCACGAGAAGGCGACGTCGGCCGCGGTAAGCGCCGAACCGTCATGGAACTTCGAGTCTTTCCGAAGGGTTAGGCGCCAGGTGGTCGGGTCAGTCGTCTTCCACTCGGTCGCGAGCAATGGTTCAAGGTTGCGCCCGCCGTCGCTCAAGAGGGTCAACGTCTCGTACATCTCGAAGCGGCGAAACCCGCCAGAGCGCAGGAGGTGTGGATCTAACGTGCCAGGGGCGTTTGGAAAGCCGAGCACCAAAGTCTGTTGGTCGGCGTACTGAGGGCCGCTCGGTACCGGCGCTGGCGATGCCGGCGCGGCAGGAGTGCAGGCAGCTATCAGGAGCGGTATCAAGAGCGCGCCACGAATCGGTACCCAGTTCATGGGGTCACTCCTCCTCACACCTCGATCTTTATCTGCGACCAAGTCCGCTTGCTGGCCGTCCCGTCCAACACGACACCGGTGGACGGCATCGGCGCCGCGACCTCCCATTCTACCGGAACAAACTTCAGGCGCTCATCAATTTCAACCGCTTGAAATCGGGTCTCGCCTTGGTCGTCCGGTGACGCGCAAATCCTCCTCGGGGCATCCGGCGAGGGTGGGTAGCGCGGCGGCGATGGTTGCATCGCCAGCCTCGCACGGCACCGCGATCCCGGACCTGCGGACTGCTGACGTGACCTCGAACGTTCGGAGGATCATCGATGGTGAAGCCTTCAGCACCCGGCCGGTCGAATCTCGTTCAAGCACCAATGACCGAGCCAGACGGTCGGCGGGGAGTAGCAGACCGCGACGTCACGACCGTGGCTGGCCGGCCGTCTCGCCGACCTGCAGGCGGGCAACCCTCGCAAAGCCCAGGAGAAGCCCCGAGGCCCGGCCGAATGCGTCGTGACTGCTCAACGGACTGTCTGCAATACTAGCCACCTGAGTGCATCACCCGCCCGGCGGCTCGAAAGGGGACCAAACGTGAAGGTAGGCAGCGCCCACCCGACCTATGCCTCCAGAGGACTGATTGACGGAGGAGCACCGTGGTGACGCGGACCGGGGCGGGGTCTTGGAACGAGCGCGTCGATATGTCGCCAGCCGAGATCGACGACTTCCTCACCGGCCGCTGGCTTGTTCGGTTCGGGACGATCGGCCGCGATGGCTACCCGAACGTAATGCCAATGTGGTACTACTGGGACGGAAAGTGCTTCTACATTCCGTCAAATCACACCCGAGTAGCGGTTAAGAACCTTCAGCGAGACCCGCGCTGCTTTGCGATCGTCGACATCGATCTCCGGCCGCAGATGGGCACCCGGGTCAACTTCGCCAAGGCGGTTACGATCAAAGGCGACGCCTCGCTGCTCGACGTCAACGAGATTGGCCGCGATACCGTCGGCACCTATTTTGAGAGCGGCCCGTACCGGCGCCCGATGCCGCTTGGCGAGGCAGTCGGGCTGCTGGTCGCGCGCTACCGGTTCCAAGATCGCGACGGCGCACTCGGCCGCGTCACCCGGGAACCGCCGCCGACCCTCGAGCCAAGCGGCGCAAGTGCCATCGGGCCGATTGTAATCAAGATCGTCCCAAAGTTGATCCGCGCCTGGGATTTCTCCAAAGCGCCGTTCGACTATATCCCTGACGATGACCTGGTCCGAGATACGGACGGATTCACCGGAAATCAGAAAGCGGCCGGATAGCCCAACTGAACGTGAGGCGCCAGTCCGCACCTCGCCGGCGTTGCGAGAATGTCCGGGGGCAAGAGGACGCCGGGGACCAATCGAGGGCTGGAGGGATGACACGCCGCCGAGTGCCTCGGCGATCGTGGTCGACAAGTTCAGCCGCCAAACGAATGCGCCACGCCGTATTGGGCGGACGTTCGGCTTGGTGGTTGGTGGCTTCCTTGGCGCAGAGGCGGTTGCGCCCGCCACGCCGCGCTGCGGATCTCCTCGCCAATACCCCGCACCAAAGCGCGAACCCAGGCGGCACCGTGTCGTCCTCGGCTTGCATCGTCTTGCGCGTCTTCCTATGCGCCGATCACCCGGCCGCCAACCGTTCAGGCAACTCGTCGATCGCAGTCCCCCGCTCGTACCGGCAATTTGTTGCCGACGAATTACCGTCCAATGCTTCGATGCAGGCGTCCCGGCCGGATCCGGGCTCGTCGCTCACTCCGCGTTCCCGAGCCTCGCGCGGCCTTGCCGCTCAGCAACCCCGATCCGTCCGCCGAACGGCTGAACTCGTTGGGGTCTGAAAATGTCGAATACTGACATCTTGCCCGGTGATATAATGGCCCCGATAGCGGTCGGCGCTCCAGGCCGCGGAGGAACGGGCACGGGGTGCGTCACCTTGCTTCACTTCGCGCCACTACGCTAGGGGGATTTGATGACTCAGCCCACGACTCTCGGGCAGCTTCGGGCGAGCGGGTATCAACCGCGCACCGTCAAAGAAGAGATGCGCAACAACCTCGTCGCAAAGCTGCGAACGGGAGAAACCTTGTTTCCAGGGGTCTTCGGCTACGAGGAGACCGTCATTCCCCAGATCGAAAGCGCGATCCTCTCGGGTC
Organism: Dehalococcoidia bacterium; assembly: GCA_046328265.1. Classification (GTDB taxonomy): domain Bacteria; phylum Chloroflexota; class Dehalococcoidia; order SpSt-223; family SpSt-223; genus JANWZD01. Next base: position 7,162 of record JAXLWW010000013.1, on the reverse strand, counting down.
ACGACATCGTCCTCCTGGGCGAGCGGGGTCAAGCAAAGACCCGCATCGCCCGTAGCCTTCTCCAACTCCTCGACGAGGAGATGCCGGCGATCGCCAACACCGAATTGCACGAAGACCCGTTCAACCCGATCACCGCCGAGGGCCGAAGGCTGGTCGAGGAGAACGGCGACGATACCGAGATCGCCTGGATCCCGCGAGAACGCCGCTACGGCGAGAAGCTAGCCACCCCGGACACGACCATCGCCGACCTGATCGGCGAGGTTGACCCGATCAAGGTCGCCGAAGGCCGCTATCTGTCGGACGAGTACGTCATCCACTACGGGCTGGTCCCGCGCACCAACCGCGGCGTCTTCTGCATCAACGAGTTGCCGGACCTCGCCGAGCGCATTCAGGTCGGCCTGCTCAACATCATGGAAGAGCGGGACGTCCAGATCCGCGGCTACAAGATCCGTTTGCCGATCGACGTGTTCGTCGTGGCGAGCGCCAATCCGGAGGATTACACCAACCGTGGCCGGATCATCACGCCGCTCAAGGACCGCTTCGGCTCACAGATCCGAACCCACTACCCGCGCACTCTCGAGCACGAGATCGACATCATGGAGGCCGAGCGCCAGACCTTCCCCGCCGAAGGCTACGAGGTGGTTGTCCCGCAGTACATGAAAGAGATCGTCGCCGAGTTTACCCATCTCGCGCGCAAGAGCCCCGACATCAGCCAGCGTTCGGGCGTCTCGGCCCGCGTCTCGATCGCCAACTACGAAAACCTGCTTTCGAGTGCGTTCCGCCGGTCGGTGCGCCTCGGCGAGCGGCAAGTCACCCCACGGGTGAGCGACCTTCCGGCGATGCTCGCGTCGACGACCGGCAAGATCGAACTCGAATCATCGGGCGACCAGCGTGACGAGAAGGTGATCGACAAGCTGATGCAGGGAGCGGTACTCAACGTCTGGAAGCGCTACTTCCTCCTGCAGGAGTTCGACGATGTCGTCCAACGCTTCGACAATGGGCTGGTGGTCGAGGTGAGCGAGACATCGCCGTCGATGACCTATGTCCAGCAGTTGAGCGACGTTCAAACGCTCAAGACAGCGGTTGCCAAGCTTGGCGCGACCGGGTCGCCAGCGAGCATCGCGGCGGCGCTCGAATTCCTCCTCGAGGGGCTACACCTGAACCGCAAACTGAATAAGGATCGAACGGCCGGCACTCTGCGCTACCGGAGGTAGCAATGCCCTACTCCTATTCCTACTCGCGGTGGGACGGATCGCAGCGCGTCGCGCCGTTCGAACCCGAAGACCTCCTCGAGGCGATGGCCGACGACCTGATGACGGACGGCGACCTGCGCCGCTCGCTGCGCAAATTGATGCACTGGGGCGGCGAAAACCGCTTCGGCGACAAGATCATGGGCCTTCAGGACCTGATGGAACGGCTGCGCCAACGCCGCCGCCAGGAACTCGACCGGTACGACCTCGGGTCGATCGTCGACGAGATTCGCGAGCGGCTTGAAGCGATCAAGCAGGCCGAGCGCGAAGGAATTCAGCGAAAGCTCGACGATGCCCTCGGCAACCCCAAGCCCGGCGAGCAGGGCGAGGGCGGCGAGGAGGGCGAGGACGAGGACAACCTCGAAGCGCTCGAAGGTCTGGAAGGGATCCAGGGCGAGGCGGCCGACGAGGACGAGGACGGCACGCGCGCCGCCGCCGGCGGCCAGAGCAGCAGCGGCAACCGCCAGCGTGGCAACCGAAGCAAGAGCGGCCAGTCCGGTCAGAACGGCCAGCCGGGACAAGCCGGCCAGAGCGGCCAGCCGGGCGGAAATCCCGATTCGTTCCGCGATATGCTCGAACGAATGGCCCAGCGCAAGCAGGAGTATCTCGACGAACTCCCCGAAGACCTCGGCGGCCAGATCAAGGCGCTGTCCGAGTACGAATTCATGGACCCCAACGCCCGTCAGCAGTTCCAGGAACTGCTGGAGATGCTCCAAAAGCACATGCTCAACAACACCTTCAAGGGCATGCAGCAGGCGATGCAGAACATGTCGCCACAGCAGATGCAGGGGATGCGCAACATGTTGCGCGACCTCAACCAGATGCTGCGCGATGCGGCGATGGGCCAGAAGCCGAACTTCGACCAGTTTATGCAGCGCCACGGCCATTTCTTCCCACCGGGGATCAACAGCCTCGAAGAACTGATGGAGCACCTCGCCAAGTCGATGTCGCAAATGCAGTCGTTGCTCAACAGCATGTCACCCGAGCAGCGCGAACAACTCCAGAGCGCGATGGAAGGCCTGCTGAACGACCCGCAATTGCGCGAGGAACTCGCTGAGTTGTCGATGATGCTTCAACAGATGATGCCGGGTCAGTTCATGCCACAGCGCTACCCTTTCCGCGGCGACGATTCGCTCACCTTCGAACAGGCGATGCGGCTGATGGAGCAGCTCCAGGACATGGATGAGCTCGAGCGCGACTTGAAAGGCGTGCGCGACTATCAGGATCTCGAGGCGCTCGATTCCGAGCGGTTGCGTGAGTTGCTTGGCGAGGAAGAAGCGACCGGCCTCGAGGACCTCAAGCACCTCGCCGAGACCCTCGAGGAGGCAGGACTGGTCGAGCGCAAGGACGGTAAGCTCCAACTTACCCCGCGGGCGATCCGCAAGATCGGCGACAAGGCACTGCGCGATATCTTTAGCAGCCTCAAGCGAAACGGCTTCGGCAACCACGACCTGCGCGACCAGCGTGGCGTTGGCGGCGAGCGACTGGACGAGACCAAGCCGTATGAGTTTGGCGACCCGATGCAGATCGACATCGGCCGCACCGTGATGAACAGCGTGATGCGTACCGGTAACGTCACGCCGCTGAAGCTGAAACCGGACGACTTCGACGTCTACCGCAACGAACTCGTTACCCAGTCTGCCACCGTGCTGCTGTTGGATATGAGCCGGTCGATGCTCCTCCGCGGTTGCTTTCTTGCCGCCAAGAAGGTGGCTATGGCGCTCGAAAGTCTGATCAAGACCCAGTACCCGAAAGATCAACTGCTCGTAGTCGGCTTTTCCTACATCGCCCGTGAACTCAAGGCCGATACCCTCACCTCGCTGTCGTGGGAGGAGTACGAGTACGGGACCAACCTTCAGCACGGGCTTCAGCTTGCCCGCGAATGGTTGGGGAAGTCGCGCTCGGTGAACAAGGAGATCATCGTCATTACCGACGGCGAGCCGACGGCGCATTTCGAAGGGCCGCGTGTCTCGTTCGCCTATCCGCCCACCTTCCGAACGATCCAGGAGACGCTCAAAGAGGTCCGCCGCTGCACCAAGGACCGGATCACGATCAACACCTTCATGCTCGAAACCGGCGACTATCTGATGAGCTTCGTCGAGCAGATGACCAAGATCAACCGTGGTCGCGCGTTCTACGCCACGCCTGATAAGCTGGGCGAGTATGTGCTGGTGGACTACGTGTCAAACAAGCACCGACGGATCGCCTAGGCCGAGCCCCGTCCGACCAGGCAGGAGCCACGGCGACGCCCGGCCGGGGTGTGAGGTGTCCCCACCCGATCGATCAAGGCGCCAGCTCGGTGGGGAAGAATCGAGGCGCAGCCTCATCCGTCCGGGCGATCGAGGGAGCGGATGAGCGAGAAAGAAATCGTCAATCCCGGTTGGGAACACGTCAAGAAGCAGACGTTCTCGCCGGGAGTCAAGCGCGGTAACCTGCTGTTCATATCCGGCGCAACCGCCACCGACGATGATGGCAATCTGGTCGGCGAGGGCGACATCGTCGCCCAAACCCGCCAGATCTTCGTCCGGATCGGCAAGATCCTCGAAGCCGCCGGAGCAAGCTACGACGACGTCATGATGACGACCGATTACATCACGACCACCCAGAACTACCGCGGGACGGCGGACGTCCGGCGCGAGTTCTTCAAGAACGGCTTCCCGGCATCCACCGGGGTGATCGTGGCGGGGCTATTGCGTCCCGGCGCATTGATCGAGATCGACGCTATCGCGATGCTGCCGGACGCCAGGTGACCAGCGAGAAATACCTCGAGGATTTCCAAGTCGGCGACCGCTTTCGGGTCGCGTCCAAGACGATGAACGATGCTCATTTCCTGATGTTTGCCGCGATCACCGGCGACACCCACCCGATCCACTACGACGTCGAGTATGCCAAGAAGACCCGGTTCGGCCGTCCAGTCGCCCACGGCTACCTCGTGACGGTGCTGACCGCGATGGGCGCAAGCAATCTGAACTGGGCGGTCGAGAATTCGATCGTTGCCTTCGTCGAGCAGTCTTCGCGAATTCTTCGGCCAGTGTTCGTCGGCGACACTCTCACCCCCGAAGGCGAGGTGACTGAGGTCATCCCGGGCCGCCGGCAGGGCACCGTCAAGTTCCGCACCTGGGTGACCAACCAGAACGGCGAGGTCGTGCTCGAAGGCAGTCAGACCTATCTGGTGAAGCGCCGCGATTTCTCCGTTGACGTCTGATCCCGCCGTAGGCTGAAAAACCCTCGCCTGCCGAGCAGCCAGCCACTAGACTCCAGATTCGGCAAACAACATAAGCCAACTCGGGGGACTGATGAAGGGACTCCTACTGCGCCTGCTGACGCTTGGGGCGCTGGCTACCGCGGCGTGCGCTCCGGCAGCGCCCGCGCCGACCCAACCCACCACCGGAGGAGCAGCGCCCGCTGCACCGACCGAACAACGAGCCGACCAGCAACTCCTCAAGATCGGAGTGAGCGGACTGATCGGCAACCCGACCCCGCAAAGCTCGTCGTCGAACCTCTACCAGTTCTGGCCGATGTACGACAACTTGACCCAGTTCGGCGCGAACTATGAGGTCAAGCCATCGGTCGCCGAGAAGTGGACCATCTCAGACGATGCCAAGACCTGGACTTTCTCAATCCGCAAGGACATGAAGTGGCCGGACGGGTCGGCGCTCACCGCCGAGGATGTCGCCTTCACCATCAACGAGATCGTCGCCAAGAACTGGCCGCAGCGGGCCTTCATCGGGTTCGTCACCGAGGCGAAGGTCGTCGACCCAGCCACCGTCGAGGTGTTGACCAAGCAAGAGGATGCCAGTATCCCGAATGCCGGGCCGTACCTCTGGATCGTTCCGAAGGCGTATTACCAGTCGGTCGGCTTCGATGGCTTCGTCCAGAAGCCGATGGGTTCCGGACCCTATGAACTGACCTCCTTCAAGGTGGCCGATACCCTGAGTTACAAGAAGCGGACCGCGGCCCACGCCTTCCGCAAGCCGGTCGCCGACGAGGTCATCTTTCGGGCAATCCCCGAATCCACCCAGGTGGTGAACGGGCTGACGACCGGCGAACTGGATATCGCCGCTCAGGTGAACTTCACCGGCGACCAGATCGACCAGATCAAGCGCAACAACCTCCCGATCATTTCGAACCTATCGGCGACCGGCGGAGCGGGTCTGCTCCAGGGCGTCTACGAGAAGCACAACACCCCGCTCAAGGACAAGCGCGTCCGCCAGGCGTTCAACTACGCTGTCGACAAGCAGGCGATCGCGGACGGCATTTATCGCGGCTATGCCAAGCCGAGCGGTCAACTCGCGGTGCCGGGCAGTCTCTACTGGGACGACAGCGTCCAGCCGTATCCATACGACCCGGCGATGGCCAAGCGACTTCTGGCCGAGGCCGGCTACCCGAACGGGTTCAAGCTGCCGAGCGGCATCGACTTTACCCCCGGGATGACCCGCCCCGACCTCGTGATCGCGATCCAGGGCTATCTGAAGGCGGTCGGCGTCGAGGCCGAGGCAAACAGTTGGGAACTGGGCGTCTTCGTCGACAAGCGCTATGGCCGCAATAACCAGACCAACGGCGACATCTCGGTCGGCGGCAGCGGCGACGGCAACGGGTTCAACTCCCAGGCTCGGACCTTCAATGGCTGCGGCAAGCCGGTCGGTGGCAACGCCGAGAGCCTCGGATATTGCAACCCCGAATGGGACCGGCTCATGGATGCCGCCTTTGGCGAGAAGGACCCGGTCAAGCGTGGTCAGTTGATGAAGCAGGCCAACAAGGTCTTCCGCGACGACGTCCCGGTCATCTTTCTGACCTCGAACCCGATCTATGTGATCCACACGCCAAAGACGAAGGCGGTCGAGTTGGCGATGCCGCTCGCCTACAACTTCGACTCGGCCTACAAGATCAAGTAGTCCGACAGGCTCTCGGCTCTCGTTACGAACCCGCCGCTCCCAGGTTGCTGGGGGCGGCTCTCTGATGCTCGACGCCGCAACGTTGACCCTGAGGGAGACCTCGGTGTCGAACGAGGGCGATCAGCCGCCGGTGATCCGCCGCCAGAGAGACTTGCCGCCACCGTCGGAGGGTGACGCCTCGTTGGCGAGATTGGCGGGCGCTTCGAGAGTCCAGTCGCCGGGCGGAGTGGCTGCGGGATCGTCCCGAAGGACGGGGGGCGCGGCGTCTCCACGAAGCTGGGCGACCATCCGCCGCAGGGCCTGAAGTTCGACTTCCCAGCCGTTCCGTGCCAGTTCCATTCGTTCGTTGTCGAGCGCCAGCAAATAGGCCTTGTGCTTCATACCGACGTAGGCGGAATCCATCCGGTTCAATTGCTTGACGAGGCTCTCCTCGTCCTCGTCGCTCATCGTGGACTGGCGGCGAAGCTCGGCGACGCCAGCAAGCAACGCAAGGCGGAACCCCTCGCTCTCCTCGACGCCGCGATCCTCGAAGAGGCGCAGCATGTCCTGATAGTCGTCTTCGAGGATATCGACCTCGATCTTGCGGGTTGGCTGCCCGAGCAGGCTCTGGCGGATGTCGGGGATTTCCACGGCGCGTTTCCTTGGGAAGCAGTCTTGCCCACGCGGGGCGCCTTCCGCATAATCGTACTTGATGACATCACCGGCAACCGAGACCACTCCCGACGTCCGGATCTGGGCGGACCTGCTGCCGCCCTATCGGGTGATCTTGCACAACGACGATGTGAATTCGATGGACCACGTCGTCGCCGTTCTGCTGCGTACGATCCCGCGGATGTCGCCGGAAGGGGCCTACGCCATCATGATCGAGGCGCATACGAGCGGACAGGCTGAGGTCATCGTCTGCCCGCTGGAGCAGGCCGAGTTGTATCGCGAGAGACTGGAAAGCCATGGGCTGACCAGCACGATTGAACGTGCCGGCTAGGAGCCGCCATGGACGAAACCCGCTACCTATCGATC